>CAXTVA010000041.1:0-2107 GCA_964247625.1 uncultured Acidobacteriaceae bacterium | reverse complement strand
ACAGCCACACCGCCGTCATCGTCGCGCCCGGCGGCGGCTACCTCAACCTCTCCACTAACCTCGAAGGCCGCCAGGTCGCCGATTGGTTCGCCGCCCGCGGCATCACCGCCTTCGTCCTCAGGTACCGCCTCGGCCCAAACAACCTCTATCCTCTTCCGCTCGACGACGCCCAGCGCGCCATCCGCCTCGTCCGCGCCTCCGCCGCGAAGTACGCCGTCTCTCCCGATCGCATCGGCATCGTCGGCTTCTCCGCCGGCGGCCATCTCGCCGCCGCCGCCGCTACCCTCTACCACCCGGCCCAAGCCTCCGCAGCAGCTACCGACGTCAACGCCCTCTCCGACCGCCCCGACTTCGTCGTCCTCGGCTACCCCTGGCTCAACGCCATGGAGCCCCAGCAGGCCAAAGAGATCACCTACTGCTCGCTCATCCACACCGCCACCCCCGCCCAGTGCGCCGCCTTCGTCCAGGCCTACACGCCCAGGCTCCACGTCACCGCTCACACCCCACCCACCTTCATCTTCTCGACCACCGACGACACCGTCGTCCCCGTTCGCGCCAGCACCGAGTTTTACGACGCCATGCAGCACGCCGGCGCCCCCGTCGAGATGCACCTCTTCCGCCACGGCGGCCACGGCTCCGGTCTCGGCTCCGGCAACGCCGCCCTCGACCTCTGGCCCATCCTCCTCGAGCAGTGGCTCCGCGACCAGGGTCTGCTCACGCCCGTCTCCGTCTCCCGTCCCCAGCCCCACTAAGTCAGCCCCACTAAGTCATCCCCTCATAACCATCTGGTTGCGCCCTTGCATGCTTCGTGTCAGCCCTCTGCCCCGCCTGTGGCATCCTCGCCACAGAGATCACGCGACACACTTCTTGCAGGCGTTTGCCCCGTCCTCTCCCCAGCGGGCCCGGCACAACGAAGGAGGATTGACCATGGCAGCCGACAACGAATCAGGCACCCCGTCCCAACCCACCCGCCTTCTATCCTGCTTCCTCACGGCAACGGAGAACGGGCCAGACAACAACGCCATCATGCTCTGCGAGGTCATCGGCAACGAGATCCAGAGCATCTCCCTCCGCGTCGCCGCGGACATGATGTCATCCTTCCCCACCGAGGGAACGGCCTAGTCTCGCGTCACCCGTTCTGAGCCGTCCGCATCGCCGGCCCTGGCGATGCGGACCTCGCGCAGCGCCTATTGCCAGTACGGCCCCGCCGTCGTCAGCCCACCCTCGACCAGCACCGGCGGCCGCCGCAGCTTCGTCGCCTGCTCAAATCCATACGCCCATCCCAGCAGATCGCCGTCCCGCCACG
Source organism: uncultured Acidobacteriaceae bacterium (assembly GCA_964247625.1). Lineage (GTDB taxonomy): Bacteria > Acidobacteriota > Terriglobia > Terriglobales > Acidobacteriaceae > Edaphobacter. Next base: position 801 of record CAXTVA010000041.1, on the reverse strand, counting down.
GCCGCGCGCTGATCTCGAGGCCAAACGGCATCCCGTTCGGGTAAAAGCCCGCCGGCACCGTGATCGCCGGCACCCCGATCTTGTTCACCCATCCCGTCTCCGAGTGCGGTCCGCCGGAGACCTTTCCCGCCTGCGGCATCGTCTCGTCCGGCGGCGGCATCTGCGCGCTCGGGTAGATCAGCCCGTCCAGGTGCAGCCGGTCGAGCGCCTCCATATACTGCGCCAGCATCGCCGCGCGCGGTCCAAAGTACAAGGCCTGCGCCCTCGGGTCGTCCTTCAACACCACCTGCGGCGGCAGATCCAGCATCCGGTCCGCATCCGGGATCACGCCCGCCGGAGACCTCGCCTGGCTCACACTCACCAGGTCATCCAGCAAGCCGCTCACCCCCGTAAACACCCCCGGCAGCGATCGCCCCGTCGCCGCCTTGTACTCCACATCATTGTGAAACTCCGCCGGCCCAAACGCCCGCAGCCACTGCATCGCCCCATCCCGCCGGTACGGCCCCGTCTCCACCCGCTTCTCCGCCTCAAGAAAGCTGTTCGGCAGGAGCGTGTCGTCGATCACCACCTCCGCCCCCGCCGCCCGCACCAGCTCTACCGTCCGCAGCAGCATCGCCTTCGTCTCCGGCCGCAGAGCCGTGCCTGTGCTCGTAAACACAAACGCCGGTACCCCGAATCGCCTCCCGCGCAGCGCGTCCGCCTTCAGATACTGCGTGTACGGTTCGCCCTGCGCCTTCGCCGCCGATCCCTCCGTCCTGAAGTCCAGCGGGTCCTCGCCCGCCATCACCCCCAGCGCGATCG
>CAXTVA010000040.1:0-3626 GCA_964247625.1 uncultured Acidobacteriaceae bacterium | reverse complement strand
TACTTCTTCACCTTTGACGCCACGATGTTGTCCTTGATCTTGTTGTACGTCGCCTGCGGCAGCACACCCTTGCTCACCAGCTGCGTCTTCATTGTGTACGGCCGCCCATCGATGATCCGCTTCGCATACGCGTCTCCAATCCCGTTGAACGCCTTCAGCTGATCGGCCGTCGCCGTGTTGATGTCCAGCTTGTCGCCGGTGGTCGCCGCAGCGGCCTGCGCCTTTGCAGCCGTCGAGGTCTGCGACGTCGCGGAGGTCTGTGCATGCAGCAAGGGAAGAGCGGCGAACAGGATAGCGGCGGCGACAAGGCGGCGAACAGAAGTCATAGATCTCTCCTCGGAGTAGGGCTAAGGGTTAGTAAACGCGACCAAAGCTTAGACGACCGAAGCGAACAGGTCAACGCCATAGCGCTCAAGCCGACGGCCTGATCGCCTCTAGCTGGCTTCGTACACGATCCCGTCGATCTTGATCTTGGAGCACCAGAAGCAATGGAGAATATTTCGTCCCGGAACAAGCGTCGTGAGATCCAACCTGCGCCAGCGATGCACCCCGGCCCGGCAGAACTGGCTCAGCACAAGATTGGCTTCGTGCTCTCGATGAGGCCACACCTTCGCGACCCGGCGGGCCAGCTCTGAATCGGGCAGTCTTTCGCTCGGTACGCTCACGGCAGTCATCCTCTCAGGCGCATAGAAGCGCGCGCAAGGCGAAAGTGCACGATCCGTCGAGTCGTGCAGCCGTTTGACACCACCCCGCCCACCCTTTACCGTTGAGTCTGATGAGCGTTAACCTCCCCCGTCACGGACATTCCCATTCCCATGCGACTCGCATGGTGGCGGAGTCTGGTGTGGCGAAGTAAGCAGATCGCTTCTCACGACCTCAGAAGGCCCGCCAACGCGTCCACCGCGAGCGGGCCTTTCTTCTGCCACCCGCTCGGAACCTCCGCCCAGCAAACCTCCGGAAGGAACTCATGACCACCACCGCCTCCACTCCCGCCATCGACTTCGACAAAATGGGCGGCCTCGTCCCCGGCATCGTGCAGGACGCCGCCACCGGCGAGCTCCTCATGCTCGGCTTCCTCAATGAGCTCAGCTACGCAAAGTCGCTCGAGAGCGGCTTCGTCACCTTCTGGAGCCGAACCCGCTCCAGGCTCTGGACGAAGGGAGAGACCAGCGGCAACCGCCTCCGCATCCTCTCCGCAGCCACCGACTGCGACAACGATGCTCTCCTCTTCAAGGTAGAAGTCGAGGGCGACGGCCTCGTCTGCCATGAAGGCACCGTCTCCTGCTTCACCAAACCCATCAGTCTCGAGGCACCCGCTGCCATCACAGAAGAGGTCGCCCAGTGAGCCAGCAGAAACTCCGCCTCGGTATCCCCAAAGGCTCGCTCCAGGACGCCACCATCGCCCTCTTCGAGCGCGCCGGCTGGCGCATCTTTGCCAACGGCCGCTCCTACTTCCCCACCATCGACGATGACGAGATCGAGTGCATGCTCGTCCGCGCGCAGGAGATGGCTCGCTACGTCGAGCACGGCGCCCTCGACGCCGGCCTCACCGGCAACGACTGGATCCTCGAAAACCAGTCCGACGTCGAGCGCATCACCTCCCTCACCTACTCCAAGCAGTCCCGCACCAAGGTCAAGTGGGTCCTCGCCGTCCCTGAAGACTCGCCCTTTCAGCGCCCCGAAGACCTCGCCGGCAAGATCATCGCCACCGAACTCGTCGAATACACCAGGCGCTACTTCGCCGAGAAGAACATCCCCGTCAAAGTCGAGTTCTCCTGGGGCGCCACCGAGGTCAAGCCGCCTACCCTCGCCGACGCCATCGTCGAAGTCACCGAGACGGGCTCGTCGCTCAAAGCCAACCGCCTCCGCATCATCGAAACTCTCATGGAGTCCGACACCCAGCTCATCGCCAACCGCGATGCCTTCCAGGACGACTGGAAACGCAAAAAGATCGAGAACCTCTCGCTCATGCTCAACGCCGCCATCGCCGCCCAGGGCCGCGTTGGCCTCATGATGAACGTCATGAAGACCGACCTCACCGACATCCTCCATGTACTCCCGGCGCTCAACTCCCCCACCATCTCCCAGCTCTCCGACGCCGAGTGGGTCGCCCTCAACACCATCCTCGACGAACGCACCGTACGCGACGTCATCCCCAGGCTCAAAGAGGCCGGCGCCACCGGCATCGTCGAGTACCCGCTCAGCAAGGTCGTCCTCTAAAGCAGCTGTAAGCTCTTCTGTCTTCACCTCTCTATTCCGTTTTTCTGTTTCGCTTCCTGTTGTCCGTTCTTCTTGTTGTCATCCCGTAGGGATCTGCTTCTCTACCGCAAACGCATCCGCCAGAAACGTCTCTAAACTCACAGGTACCCGCCCGATGAAGCTCTCCGCCATCATCACGCTCAGCATCCTCGCCATTCTGGCTCTTGCCTCCGGCATCAACTACCTCCGCCAGCGCCGAGCCCAGGCGAAGATCCAGGCCGAAGGCCTCGTGCTCTACGGCACCGTCCTCTCGTCCGCACAGGTCGTCGGCTGGCTCAAATACCTCGGCCTCTTCGACATCGCGCTCCGCATCCAGGAGCCCGCCAAAGCACCGCGCGAGGTCAAGCTCCGCACCCGCCTTCCACCCGGCCAGCGCATCTCCCCCAACATGAGCCTGATCATCGTCGTCGACCCGCAGAAGCCGGAACGCATCTACCCGGCTTCACCCGAAGCCGCTAAACGCGTCACCCTCACCGGCTCCCGCACCGAGCAGAAGCTCATGAAAGCGCAGCTCAAGAACCCGCGCCGCTTCCACCAGCGCACCCAGTCCGGCTACCAACCCCCCATCAACAAGATTCGCTGACGTCTCCCATCGCAACCGCAAAGCAGGAACCATGAAGCTACTCCACACCTTCGGCCCCACCCGCGACGAAGCCGAAGCCGCCATCCGCCAGATCGAGCATCGCGGCGACACCAACACCGCGAAGGTCGCGCCCGTAGTCGACGAGATCCTCGCCGCCATCCGCACCGGCGGCGACGCCGCACTGCTCCAGTACGCCACCCGCCTCGACGGCTTCACCGGCACCACCATCGCCGGCCTCCGCGTGTCGCGCGAAGAGATGCGCTTCGCCTGGGACGCCATCCCCGACGACCTCAAGGCCGCCATGCTCGTCGCCCAGGCCAACATCCGCGCCTTTGCCGAGCGCCAGCTGCCCAAAAGCTGGAGCACCCAGCAGGGCCCCGGCATCGAGACCGGCCAGGTCGTTCGCCCACTCGGCTCGGTCGGCTGTTACGTCCCCGGCGGCCGCTATCCGCTGCCCTCCACCCTGCTCATGACCACCACCCCCGCGCAGGTCGCCGGCGTCGAGCGCATCGTCGTCTGCTCGCCCAGACCCGCGCTCGAAACCCTTGCCGCCGCCCACCTCGCCGGCGTCACCGAGTTCTACCGCATCGGCGGCGCGCAGGCCATCGCCACCCTCGCGTACGGCACCGCCACCATCGCCCGCGTCGATAAGATCGTCGGCCCCGGCAACCTCTTCGTCACCGCCGCCAAGCTCGCCGTCTCGAGCGCCTGCGGCCCGGAAGGCCAAGCCTGTGGCATCGACATGCCCGCCGGCCCCACCGAGATCGTCGTCACCTCCGAGACC
>CAXTVA010000039.1:0-4074 GCA_964247625.1 uncultured Acidobacteriaceae bacterium | reverse complement strand
CGTCGTTGGGGAAGACGGTGTAGGCGCCGACCTGCTCGGCGAGGGTGATGTCGGCTGAGCCGAGGGCGATGGGGAGGAAGGCGGGGATGTTGGAGGTGATGCCGAAGCGATGGGCGGTGGCGATGACTTTTTGAATGCCGACCTGATGGGCGAGCTTGAGGGCGGGGATGTTGCGCGACTCGGCGAAGGCGGAGGTGAGGGTCATGGCGCCGCGGTAGTCGCCCTCGTAGTTGTGCGGGGTGTACCAGCCGGAGGGCGTGGGAAAGCTGGTGGGCGCGTCGACGACGATGTCGGAGGCCTTGGCGCCAGCTTCGATCGCGGTGGTGTAGACATAGGGCTTGAAGGAGGAGCCGACCTGGCGCTGGGCCTGGGTGGCGCGGTTGAACTGCGAGAGGGCGTAGTCGCGGCCGCCGACCATGGCGAGGACCTCGCCAGTAGCGTTGTCGACGGCCATGAGCGAGCCCTGGGCACCGGAGTCCTGCTGGAGCGAGGCGTGGAGGGTGCCTTCGGTCGAGATGCTCTCGATGCGGACGTAGACGATGTCGCCGGGGGCGAGCAGACGGGTGCCGTCGAGGAAGCCGGCGGAGTTCTGAACCCAGGCCCAATCGGGCTGGTTGAGGGTGATGTCGTAGTCGGCAAGACGGATCTGGACTTTGGTGCGGGCGACGGAGGTGACGACGGCGTGGAAGTAGGCGCCGAGCTCGATGGGTTGGGACCAGTCGGGGTGTCGGTAGTCGGCACCGGCGTTTTCCATGGCGGAGACGTTGAGGAGGTTGCCCTTCCAGCCGCGGCGGCGCTCGTAGGTAGCGACGCCGTCGAGAACAGACTTGTTGGCGACCTTCTGGAGGTCGAGATCGAGGGTGGTGTAGACGCGGAGGCCGGCGCCGTGGACCTCTTCGACGCCGTACTCGCGCTCGAGCTGGCGACGGACCTCTTCGACGAAGAAGGGGGCGATGGAGTTGGGCGGCACTTCGAGGCGAAGACCGAGCGGCGTGGCCTTGGCGGCGTCGGCCTGGATTTGAGTGATCTTGCCGTCCTGCAGCATCTCGTCGAGAACGAGGTTGCGGCGGCGGAGGGCGCGCTCGGGGTAGCGAATGGGCGAGTAGGCCTCGGGGCCCTTGGGCAGGGCGGCGAGCAGGGCGGCCTCGGGGAGGGTGAGGTCCTGCGCGTGCTTCGAGAAGAAGTACTCGCTGCCGGCCTCAAAGCCGTAGGTGCCGTGGCCGAGATAGATCTGGTTGGCGTAGAGGGCGAAGATCTGCTGCTTGGTGAAGCGGCGCTCGATCTGCACGGTCAGGAAGACCTCCTGCAGCTTGCGGCCGAAGGTCTTCTGCGAGGAGAGAAAGAGGTTGCGGGCGAGCTGCATGGTGAGGGTGCTGGCGCCCTGGGCGCGGGCGCTCGAGTGGAGATCACGGTAGGCGGCGCCGACGGCGCGAACGAGGTTGACGCCCCAGTTGGACTCGAAGCTCTTGTCCTCGATGGAGAGGATGGCCTCGCGGAGGACGGGCGGGAAGGCGGTGTAGGGAACGACAACGCGGCGCTCGAGCGCGAAGGAGCCGAAGACCTTGCCGTGGATGTCGAAGAGCTCAGTGGTGGTGTTGGGGCGGTAGCGAGTGAGGTCGTCCATCTGCGGGAGATCGATGGAGTAGACGAGCGCGAGGCCGCACAGAGCGCCGAAGATGGCGGAGAGGCCGAGCAGGGCGGCGAAGATGGTGCGCGAGGCCTGGTGATGAGGGGCTACGGGGGCGGAACGGCGGAGCTTAAAGCGAATGGGCCGCCGCCACCAGGGGTCGGGAACAGCGGCTGAGCGGGTGGGACGTCGGGAGGACGTCGCGCGCTTCGGTTTGGGGGTGAGCAGGCTCTCCACAGCGCCTCTACGGTAGCATTGAGGCTACGCGGCCTTGCCCTTGAGGATATCGAGAGCTTTCGAGAGCTGATCGTCGACGGTGACGGGAGCCTTCTGCACCGAGGGCAGCTTGTTCTGCGGGGCGGCGCCGGGTGCGGGAGTCGGGGGGGTGTCGTCGTCCGAGTCATCCGCTTCCGGCTGGGCGGAGGCGACGAGGACGCCGGGGGTGACGCCTTCATCCTGCAGCTTCTTGCCGGAGGGTGCCTCATACTTGGCGATCGAGAGGATGAGGGCGGCGCCGTCGGGCAGTTCGAAGGTCTTCTGCTGCGATCCCTCGCCGAAGGTGTGCTCGCCGACGATCTCCGCACGTTTGTTATCGAGGAGGGCGGCGGCGACGAGCTCGGCCGGGCCGGCGGTGCCTCGGTTCACCAGCACGACGAGCGGCGCGTTAGGAGCGATGGCCTTTGAGGACTCGGCGGTAAAGGTCTGCTTGGCGACCTTCTGGCCTTCGAGCGCGCCGATGGTGCCGCTCTTGAGGAAGAAGTTGGCGGTGCGGACGGCTTCTGGCATGTCGCCTGAGGCGACGTCGCGCAGATCGAGGAGAACTTTCTTGGTGTTGAGGCGGGACATGCCTTTGAGCTTGCCCTCAATCTGCTGGACGTGCTCGTGATCGAGGGCTACCGGCTTCAGATAGAGGATGCTGGCGTTTTCGTAGAAACTCTCGGTGACCGGAGGAAGCGCGGCGGCGACGCGGGTGAGGGTCATCTTCTCGGGATCAGCGCGGTGCGAGGGGCGAACGACCGCGAGAGGAAGCTGGCTGCCGGGCTGCCCATCGAGCAGGAGCTGGATCATGGCGAGCGAGAGATCGTAGGTGTGCTCCGTGCCGATGGACTCGATGACGTCGCCGTCGGTGATGTTGGCTTTATCAGCCGGGCTGCCGGGGACAACAGAGACGACGGTGGCATAGCCAAAGCGCTTCGAGACGTTGATGCCGACCTGGGCTTTGCCGAGATGCGCTGCCTTATAGATCTTGTAGTCGGCGGGGCTGAGATAGCTGGAGTCGGCGTCAAGGGACTCAAGCAGGCCGCGCAGGGCGCCGGCTGTGACCGAGTTGATGTTGGGATCTTCGACGTAGTCGGTCTGGATGTGCCGGAGTACCTCGCTGTAGACGTTGATCTGCCGGTAGGCGCCATCCTGCGGATCGTCCGACGCGGCGCTGACGCCGCTGGAGTTGACGCCGAGGAAGACGGACAGAACAAGAACCACGGAGGCGGCGAGGAGAAGAATCTTAGACAGCTTGGGCATGCAGGCAGACGCTCCAGGAGGCGACATCGGTTAGACGTAGCTTGTGAGCAGAATGATACTCTTTTGGACGGGACGGCAGGCTACCGGCAGCCCGGAGCTCCGTGGCACTTTTGAGGGAGCTCGCAGAGATTGGGCGGAGTTTTTGACGCGTTTGGTGGCGGTGAGAGGAATCGAACCTCTGACCTACGGGTTATGAGTCCGTCGCTCTAACCATCTGAGCTACACCGCCGGGTGTGTGTCTCTTGCCGCGAGATCGCCGCAAGACGCTTTGTTTGCCGCAAGACGAGAGATACGAAGCACACGCGAGGGCGCTACGGCAGCGACAGACCCAATCATACCGGATTCGAGCGCAATGGAAAACCAAGCGGGGGCGCCGGGGCTGCGGGTTCTGGGCGTCATTCCGGCGCGGCTGGCGTCGACGCGGCTGCCGCGCAAGGTGCTGCGCGAGGTGGCCGGGCGGCCGCTGCTGGCGTGGGTCTATGAGGCGGCGCTGCGGTGCCCGGAGCTCGATCGCGTGGTGATTGCGACCGACGCGGACGAGGTGCAACGGCTGTGCGAGCGCGAGGGCTGGCCGTGCGAGATGACGAGCCCGGAGCTGGCCAGCGGGACCGACCGGCTACACGCGGTGGCGCGGCGGATCCCGGCGGTGATCTACGTGAATGTGCAAGGGGACGAACCGATGCTGCGGCCGGAGCATGTGCGGGCGCTGCTGCGGCCGTTCCGCAACCCGCAGGTGGATGTGACGACGCTGAAGGTGCGGTGCACGGCCGAGAATGAGGGCAATCCCAATGCCGTGAAGGTGGTGACGGCGACGGATGGGCGGGCGCTTTACTTTTCGCGGGCGACGATTCCGTTCGATCGCGATGGAGCAGGCGGGGCGGTGTATTGGAAGCACATCGGGCTGTATGCGTACCGGCGGGCGGCGC
>CAXTVA010000038.1:0-4897 GCA_964247625.1 uncultured Acidobacteriaceae bacterium | reverse complement strand
CGGTGAGCAGCTTGGCGACGTCGTCGAAGTGGAGGCCGGTGGTGGGCTCGTCGAGAATGTAGAGGGTGCGGCTCGCGGCTCGCTTCGAGGCGTCGGTCGCGTTGGCGATGCGACTGGAGCTGCTGCGGGTGGCGGCGAGGTGCGAGGCAAGCTTCACACGCTGAGCCTCGCCGCCCGAGAGCGTGGTGGCGGACTGGCCGAGGCGCACGTAGGCGAGGCCGACCTCGTCGAGGACCTGGAGCTTGTCGAGGATGCGGGGGTGGCCGGCGAAGTAGACGAGGGCCTCTTTGACGGTCATGTTGAGGACGTCGTAGATGCTGCGGTTGCGGTACTTGACCTCGAGGATGGAGGATTTGTAACGGGTGCCGTTGCACTCCTCGCAGGGCAGCTCGATGTCAGCGAGGAACTGCATCTCGACGGTGACGGTGCCGTCCCCCTCGCAGACATCGCAGCGACCGCCGGGCACGTTGAAGCTGAACATACCGGCGCCAAAGCTCTTGCGCTTGGCGTCGGGCTGGGCGGCGAAGAGCTCGCGGATGAGATCGAAGGCTTTGATGTAGGTGACGGGGTTGGAACGCGGCGTGCGGCCGATGGGAGATTGGTCGACGAGGATGACCTCGTTGAGGTGCTGGACGCCGGAGAGCTCGCGAAAGAGGTGCGCGGGCAGGGCGGACTCGGACTGCGGCGCGTCTTGATGAAGGGCCTGAAGAAGGGCGCGATAGAGGACCTGATGCACGAGCGTGGATTTGCCGGAGCCGGAGACACCAGTGACGCAGCAGAGCAGGTTGAGCGGGATGTCGAGGTCGACGCCGCGCAGATTATGAATGCGCGCGCCGGAGAGGCGGAGGTGCTCGCGGCCGGGCTCGCGGCGGTGGCGGGGGACGGGGATGGCGTTGCGGCCGGAGAGGTAGCGGCCGGTGATGGAGGCGGGGTTGGCGGTGACCTCAGCGACGGTGCCCGCGGCGAGGAGCTGGCCGCCGAGCTCGCCGGCGCCGGGGCCGAGGTCGAGCAGGTAGTCTGCCGCGCGGATGACGTCGGGGTCGTGCTCGACGACGAGGATGGTGTTGCCGAGGTCGCGCAGCTCTTCCATGATGCGGATGAGACGGGCGGTGTCGCGGGTGTGGAGGCCGATCGAGGGCTCGTCGAGGACGTAGAGCGCGCCCACGAGGCGTGAGCCGAGGGAGGTGGCGAGCTGAATGCGCTGCGACTCGCCGCCGGAGAGGGTGGAGGCGAGGCGGTCGAGGGTGAGGTACTCGAGGCCGACCTCGCGCAGGAAGCCGATGCGCTGGCGGACTTCTTCGAGGATCTTGCCGGCGATCTCGGTCTCGGCGGGCGAGAGCTGGAGGTCGTCGAAGAAGCGTGAGGCTTCGGTGATGGTGAGGGCGGCGGCCTCACAGATATTCCTGTTACTCAGAAGCACGGCGCGGGCTTCGGCACGGAGGCGCTGGCCGCGGCAGTCGGGGCAGGTCGCGTAGCCGCGGAACTTCGAGAGGAAGACGCGGACGTGCAGCTTGTACTTCTTGCGGTCGAGGTCGGCGAAGAAGCCGCGGATGCCGGGAAAGGTGCCCTGGCCGTCCTCGATGAGGCGATGCTGCTCATCGGTGAGGTCGAACCATGGTTTGTCAACGGGGATGCTGTTTGCGCGGGCGAAGCGCTTGAGCTCGCCGTGCATGGGGCGGTACTTGCCCGAGGCCCAGGGGGCGATGGCGTTGCCGTCGAGAGTGCGGGATTTATCGGGGATGATGAGGTCGGGGTCGAAGTCGATGGTGTTGCCGAAGCCCTGGCAGCGCGGGCAGGCGCCGTAGGGGTTGTTGAAGGAGAAGAGGCGCGGCTCGGGCTCGCGGTAGGCGCGGTGGCAGGAGGCGCACTCGAACGCGGCGGAGTACCGGTACTTCGTACCGTTCTCGTTTTCTTGCCTCGATAGGGTCAGGAATTGGATCTCGCCGGCCTCGCGGTAGCCGGTCTCGATGGCATCGACGAGGCGGGAGCGGATGTCTGGTGCGAGGGCAAGGCGATCGATGAGGACGAAGATGGGGCGCCGGGCGGTGTCGGCAAAGTTGAGCTCGAGGAGGCTCTCGGGAGTGGAGAACTCGACGGTGGTGCCGAGGCAGGTGCCATCGGCGGAGGGCTGGTAGAGGCGGTTATAGCCGCGGCCGCGCAGCTCAAGGAGGCGATCCCGGAGGGAGTCGGCGAGATTGAAGGCGGGTGCGGGCGGCTCTGCTTTGCTCTTGGCGGTGCGCTTTTTGGCAACGGGCCTGGGCGGTGCGGGTGCGGGATCGGGCTCGGTGCCGGCGGGCATCTGCATCGGCTCAAGCTTGATCTCGGCGCGGAGGATGGGAAAGAGGGCGTAGACGCGGGTGGACGCCGGAAGCGCGAGGAGGGCGGCGACGATCTCGTCGACGGTGTCGCGGCGCACGACACCGCCGCAGTGCAGGCAGGTGACGGTGCCGCAGCGCGCGTAGAGCAGGCGCATGTAGTCGTAGATCTCGGTGGCGGTGGCGACGGTCGAGCGCGGATTCCGGGTCTGGTTCTTCTGCTTGATGGCGATGGCTGGGGCGAGACCGTCCATGAAGTCGACGTCAGGCTTCTCGATGCGTTCGAGGAACTGGCGGGCGTAGGCGGAGAGCGACTCGACGTAGCGGCGCTGGCCCTCGGCGTAGACGGTGTCAAAGGCGAGCGAGCTCTTGCCGGAGCCGGAGACACCGCTGACGACGGTGAGGGCGTTGTGCGGGATGTCGACGTCAATCGACTTGAGGTTATGGGTGCGGGCGCCGCGGATGGTGATCTGGTCGTTCACGTGGGCTACTCGGAGTGCGCGGGCTGTGGGCGGAAGATCTCGAGGATGAGCAGGCAGGCGCCGATGACGATGGCGGAGTCGGCGACATTGAAGTCCGGCCAGTGGTAGTGGACGATATGCACCTCGATGAAGTCGACGACGTAGTGGAAGCGGACGCGGTCGTAGAGGTTGCCAACGGCGCCGCCGAGGATGAGGGCGAAGGCGACGGCGGAGACGGAGAGCGCGCGGCCGGAGCGCCAGAGCATGACGGCGACGACGAGGACGGCGACGAGCGAGAAGGCGATGAGGCCGTAGCGAACGGTCTCGGGCGAGGTGGAGTCGGCGAAGACACTGAAGGCGGCGCCGGTGTTGAGCACGTGCGTGATGCGGAGGACGCCGGGGATGAGGGTGTGTCCGTGGCCGGAGAGGACGTGATGGGTGACGAAGCGCTTGGACAGGTGGTCGACGAGGACGACGAGGGCGGCGAGGGCGAAGAGCCACGGGCGGGCATCGCGAACGGCGGAGCGGTTGCGCGCGCGATCGGCGGCGATGCCGGCGGGCGGGTACTCGTAGCGCGAGGTGCTCATGGGCGCTCCTCGGGACGTTCATAGGGCGGATAGTGGATGGCGGTGAGGGCGTCGGCGCAGCGGAGGCAGACGGTGGGGAAGTCCCGGTCGCTGCCGACATCGGGGACGTAGCGCCAGCAGCGTTCGCACTTGGGGTGTGAGGAGCGGCGCACGGAGAAGAGGTGGTGCTCCTGCGTGAGGGTCACGAAGGGGCCGCTGTGTGCCTCCGCCGATGGCAGCTCGTGCGGCGGGTCGGCCAGATCCACGTGAGAGACGTTGAAGAGCTCGGGGAGGGCTGCCGCGTACCGGTGCAGCAAGGAGAGCAGCCCGGGCGCGTCGAGCCGCTCGACGACGACCTCCGCCTCGAGCGACTTACCGATCTTCTTCTCGGCGCGCAGACCTTCCAGGGACATCAGAACCATCTCGCGCACGCTGAGCAGCTGCTCCCAGTCGGACGGCAGGGACGGACTGCTGTCCGCGAGCAGGGCGGCGAGATCGGGAAAGAGGGCAACGTGGACGCTGGGCTCGCGGCCGGCGACGTGGGGCAGGAGCTGCCAGACCTCGTCGGCGGTGAAGCTGAGGATGGGGGCGATGAGGCGGGTGAGGGCTTCGGCGATGTGCCAGAGGGCGGTCTGGGCGCTGCGGCGGGCGGGCGCGTTGGGGGCGAAGGTGTAGAGGCGATCTTTTAGGACGTCCAGATACAGAGCCGAGAGATCGGTGTTGGTGAACTCGTTGATGGCGTGGTAGGCGCGGTGGAACTCGAAGGTGTCGAAGGCACGGCGGACCTTGCGGTCAAGCTCGGCGAGGCGGGTGAGGATGTACTGGTCCAGAGGTTCCAGCTTCGCAAAGTCAGCGATGGCGTTGGTCGCGGGATCGAAGTCGTGCAGGTTGCCGAGCAGGAAGCGGAGGGTGTTGCGCAGCTTGCGGTAGTTATCGGAGACGCGCTGCATGAGGTTTTCGCTGGCGGCGACGTCTTCGCGGAAGTCGACGGAGGCGACCCAGAGGCGGATGATCTCACCGCCGAGGCGGTTGGCGATGTCGACCGGGTCAACGCCGTTGCCGAGGGACTTCGAGAAGGCACGGCCCTGCTCGTCGAGCGTCCAGCCGGAGGTCGCGACCATCTTGTACGGTGCGCGGCCGCGGACGGCGACCGAGGTGAGCAGGGAGGAGTGGAACCAGCCGCGATGCTGGTCGCCGCCCTCGGTGTAGAGGTCTGCGGGAGCCTCGTCGAGGGGTCGGCGGAGCTCGGGGTCGGCTTCGAGGACGGCGTGCCAGCTGGCACCGGACTCGAACCAGACGTCGAGGATGTCCATCTCCTTGCGGAAGTCGTCGCGGGTGCCGCAGTGGGCGCAGGTGGTGCCGGGCGGCAGCAGGTCGGCGGCAGAGCGGCGGTACCAGGCGTCGGCGCCCTCGGCCTTGAAGAGGCCGACGACGGAGCGGTTGACGGCGGGGTCGGCGAGCGGCGTGCCGCAGCTCTCGCAGAGGAAGACGGCGATGGGCACGCCCCAGATGCGCTGGCGGGAGATGCACCAGTCGGGGCGGGTGGCGATCATGT
>CAXTVA010000037.1:0-5068 GCA_964247625.1 uncultured Acidobacteriaceae bacterium | reverse complement strand
CCCACTTTTGGGAGCAGACCTTCGGCTCCGGCCGCGCCATCCTCTCCCTCCGCGACGACTACCGCAAGGACATGCGCACCGTCCACGCCGTCACCGGCTTCAAAGCCGTCCGCTTCCACGGCATCTTCAACGACGACGTCGGCCTCTTCGACCCCAACGCCGAGTACAAAGACCCCGGCCTCGCCGCCACCAAGATCGAGCAGGCCAGCCCCTACAACTTCTCCTACGTCGACCAGATCTACGACGGCCTCCTCGACCTCGGTGTCCGGCCCTTCGTCGAGCTCTCCTTCATGCCGAAGAAGATGGCCTCCGACCCCAACGCCCTCCATCCCTTCTGGTACCACCCCAACGTCTCCCCTCCGAAGGACTACGCCGAGTGGGACGCCATGATCGGCGCCTTCGCCCAGCACCTCATCGACCGCTACGGCATCGAGGAGGTCTCCACCTGGGACTTCGAAGTCTGGAACGAGCCCAACCTTGACTTCTGGGGCGGCCGCCCCAACATGCCGACCTACTACGAGCTCTACGATCACACCGCGCTCGCCCTCAAGAAGGTCTCGAGCCGCCTCCGCGTCGGCGGCCCCTCCACCGCGCAGGCCGCGTTCGTCGGCGAGTTCCTCGCCCACTGCAAGACCAAGAACATCCCCGTCGACTTCACCTCCTCGCACGTCTACGGCAACGACGACTACAAACACATCCTCGGCACGGACACCCCTGTCCCGCGCGACAAGATGGTCTACCTCGCCGTCAAGAAGGTCCACGACGAGATCGTCGCCTCGCCCTTTCCCCACATGCCGCTCTTCTTCTCCGAGTACAACGCCAGCTACTCGAACGAGCCCGACGTCACCGACTCCGTCTACATGGGCCCCTGGCTCGCCAATAACATCCGCCTCTGCGACGGCCTCACCGAGCAGATGTCCTACTGGACCTTCTCCGACGTCTTCGAAGAGCAGGGCGTCGTCCGCACCCCCTTCTACGGCGGCTTCGGCATCATCGCCGAAGACGGCATCCACAAGCCCGCCTTCAACGCCTTCGCCATGCTCCACCAGCTCGGCGACCAGCGCCTGAAGCTCACCTCCACCACCGGCCCCGAGCCCGAAGACATCCTCGCCACCCGCTCTGCGGACGGCGCTCTCGTCCTCGCCCTCTGGAACTACGTCGCCCCCTACGGCGAAGGCGCCAGCTACACCCCGCCACCGGCCAACCTCGTCCCCGCTAAGTCCTTCACCGTCCACCTCGCCGGCGTCAAACCCAACGCTGCGGTCACGGTTCTTCGCCTCGATCCCGACCACGGCAACGCCGTCAAAGCCTTTGACGCCATGGGTCGCCCGGCCACACCCTCGCGCAAGCAGATCGCCGACCTCCGCGCCGCCGGCATGGCCTCGCCGCCTGAAACCACGCACCTCACCAACGGGGAACTCCGTCTCACTCTTTCGCCGCAGGCCCTTGTACTGCTTAAGGTGCAAAGCGCAACCTCGGCACATTAGGGATAATGGAAAGGTAACCCTGCTGCGTCGCATCCTCTGTGACCGGCTGACGTCTTATCTGCCATGGAGTCCGTGATTCGTTGAGTGAGGAAGCGCTGAGCCGCCGCGAGGCAGTCAAACTTTTAGGAGTCGCGCTCCTCGCCGGGTTCACGGCCGAGCCAACGGCTCGCGCCCAGCAGAAACGCACCCCGGCAAAACCGGCCAGGCCTGCGCAGCCCCAGGAGCCCGTCGACGACGACGACGAATCCTACTCCGATCAAGACGACGTTGTCCCCCCCGAAGGCCTCACCGCCGAGGACAACGCCTTCCTCATGGAGATGCAGCAGCGCGGCTGTCTCTACTTCACCGAGCAGACCGACCCCCGCACCGGCCAGGTCCTCGACCGCGCCATCAACCGCCGCTCCACCGGCGATCGCGACGAGCGCACCACCGCCTCCATCGCCGCCACCGGCTTCGGCCTCACCGCCCTTTGCATCGCCCACAAAGAGGGCTATATCGCCTCCGACGCCGTCCAGCGTCAGGTCCTCACCACGCTCGACTTCCACCTCAACCACATGCAGCACGAGCACGGCTTCTTCTACCACTTCAACCACGTCTCCACCGGCAAGCCCACCAGCTGGAGCGAGGTCTCCTCCATCGACACCGCTATCTTCCTCTGCGGCGTCCTCACCTGCCGCGCCTACTTCAACGATGGCCGCATCAAGGATCTCGCCACCCGCCTCTACGAGCGCGTCGAGTGGCCCTGGATGCTCAACGGCGGCACCTCCTTCGCCATGGGCTGGTACCCCGCCACTGGCTTCATCAACACCCGCTGGGACCACTACTGCGAGCTCATGATGCTCTATCTGCTCGCCATCGGCTCCCGCACCCATCCCGTCCCGCCCAGCACCTGGGACGCCTTCTCCCGCCCCCAGGTCCGCTATCGCACCTTCGACTTCATCTCCGGCCGCGATCCCCTCTTCGTCCACCAGTACTCCCACGCCTGGTTTGACTTCGCCCGCCAGCGCGACAACTACACCAACTACTTCCAGAACTCCGTCACCGCCACCCGCGCCCACAAAGCCTTCCTCATGACCCTCAAGCGCGGCTATACCGACGACTTCTGGGGCGTCACCGCCTCCGATTGGCAGCACGGCTACACCGCCTGGGGTGGCCCACCCCTCATGGGCCCCGTCGACGGCTCGGTCGTCCCCGCCGCCGCCGCCGGCTCCCTTCCCTTCCTTCCCAAGGAGTGCGTCCGCACCCTCCGCTCCTGCTACGAGCGCTTCGGCCGCGACGCCTGGGGCCGCTACGGCTTCTGCGACGCCTTCCACCCCGAACAGTTCTGGTACGACCCCGATTGCCTCGGCATCGACGTCGGCATCGGCGTCATCATGGCCGAAAATCTCCGCACCGGCTTCGTCTGGGAGATGTTCATGCGCAACCCCGAACCCACCACCGCCATGGCCGCCTGCAACTTCCGCGACGACGACACCGAAACCACCCCGGACACCCCCAAACCCACCGCCCGTCGTCGCTCCCGCCGCCGCTACGCCACGCCCGCCGACACCAGCCCGACCACCTGACTTATCTCGAGCGAGCGAGCGCCCGGAACGTCGTCATCTCGACCGAGCAACCAGGGTCCAACGAGCGATCTTGCTCGCTGGACGAACGCGAATGGAGAGACCGCCGTATTTCTCTCCCCTCCCGGAACCGGTCATCTCGACGGAACCCCGCCCCATCTCTTAATCAACCGCTCCCGCCACCCTCGCATCCAAGCTGAAGGAAAGCGAGACAACCCACAATGATCGACATCAACACCATCGAAGAGCACATGGAAGTGGTCGGCTCTGACGGCGCACACGTCGGCTCCGTCGACAACATCGGCATCAAGCTCACCAAGAACGATCCTGCCGCCCACGGCCAGCACCACTACATCAAGCTGAAGTACGTCGACTCCGTCGAGGGCGGCAAGCTCAAGCTCAATATCCCCGCTGACTTGGCTATCGAGAAAGAAAAGGCTGTCGAAAACTAGCATTGCCTGATCCGTATGCCTGCTCCGCGTTCGCGTCGGGGCAGGCAACAGATCACCCACATACACCGCCTTCCTCACCCACCTCTTTGTCTTTCTGCTCTGCCCTCTTGTTTTGAGTTCTGCTTCCCCTCTGTTCGTTCCCGCCCGTGTCGTCCCAGTCAGCACCACTCACAGCCCACCTAGGAACCCTCCATGCAGATGAAAGGCAACACCATCCTCATTACCGGCGGCGGCTCCGGAATCGGCCAAGCCCTCGCGAAAGCCTTCCACGACCTCGGCAATCAGGTCATCATCACTGGCCGTCGCCAGAGCGCCCTCGACGAGACCACCGCCGCGAACCCCGGCATGAAGTCCGTCACACTCGACATCGAGAGCCCCAACGCCATCCGCACCTTCGCCGCGCAGCTCATCAAGGACTTCCCCGCCCTCAACGCCGTCATCCACAACGCCGGCATCATGCGTCCGGAAGACCTCAAGACCGGCTCCACTGACAACATAAAAGACGTCGTCGAGCCGACGATTAACACCAACCTGCTCGGCCCCATGCGCCTCACCGAAGCCCTGCTTCCGCACTTCCTCCAGCAGCCCCGCGCCACCATCCTCACCGTCAGCTCCGGCCTCGCCTTCGTCCCCCGCCAGGATCACCCCACCTACTGCGCCACCAAGGCCGCCATCCACTCCTACACCCAGACTCTCCGCTACCAGCTCCAGGGGTCGCCCGTGCAGGTCATCGAGCTCGTTCCGCCCTACGTGCAGACCAACCTCACCGGCGAGCATCAAGCCAGCGATCCCCGCGCCATGCCCCTCGCCGACTACATCTCCGAGACGATGCAGCTCCTCACATCCTCGCCCGACGCTCACGAGATCCTCGTCGATCGCGTCAAACCGCAGCGCACCGCCGAACAGAGCGGAAACTACGATGGCTTCTTTAAGCAGATGAACGAGACCATCGCCGCCGCTCAGGCCAACCGTAAGTAAGCTGACGTCCCAGGGCGAGCCCCGCTCTAAGGACGTCGCCTCACACGCAGCCCCGCTCTCACCCAACCTCACCAGCCCATCGTCCCCGGCGCCCCCTTGAATGGCCCCGTCACCCAGCTTGTAATCCACCCTCCGTAGAAGTCCCCTGCCTGCGCCTGCACGCGCTCGTCATCGACCCAGCACTCATCTACCTTGCTCGCATAGATCGCCAGGTAGTCCTTCAGCCCCGCATACGCCTTCGTCGGTGCCGCGTAGCTCCAGGCCACCCCCGGCACCACCGCCACACCCTCGATCAAGCTGCCATCCGCCTGATGCGCCCCATTCATATCGAGATTCCAGTAGCTCGCCACGCCCTTGAACTCACAGAAGCTCCCGCCTCGCGAACTTCGCCGCATCACCTGCATCGCCACATCATCAGGCGGCAGATAGTACACCGGCGGGTGGCTCGTCTCAAGCACCCGCATCCCCCGCCGTGTCTCCGCCACCACCATCCCCGCATGCACCACCCGCAGCAGCCGCTCCGTCCGCTCCAGCCGCGGCGGCCGTGGATACTCCCATACTGACTCCCGCTTCGCCTCATCCATGTCGC
>CAXTVA010000036.1:0-5109 GCA_964247625.1 uncultured Acidobacteriaceae bacterium | reverse complement strand
GCGACATGGATGAGGCGAAGCGGGAGTCAGTATGGGAGTATCCACGGCCGCCGCGACTGGAGCGGACGGAGCGTCTGCTGCGGGTGGTGCATGCGGGGATGGTGGTGGCGGAGACGCGGCGGGGGATGCGGGTGCTTGAGACGAGCCACCCGCCGGTGTGCTATCTGCCGCCTGATGATGTGGCGATGCAGGTGATGCGGCGGAGTGCGCGGGGCGGGAGCTTTTGCGAGTTCAAGGGGGTGGCGAGCTACTGGAACCTGGATGTGAATGGGGCGCATCGGGCGGATGGCAGCTTGATCGAGGGTGTGGCGGTGGTGCCGGGGGTGGCCTGGAGCTACGCGGCACCGACGAAGGCGTATGCGGGGCTGAAGGACTACCTGGCGATCTATGCGAGCAAGGTAGATGAGTGCTGGGTCGATGACGAGCGCGTGCAGGCGCAGGCAGGGGACTTCTACGGAGGGTGGATTACAAGCTGGGTGACGGGGCCATTCAAGGGGGCGCCGGGGACGATGGGCTGGTGAGGTTGGGTGAGAGCGGGGCTGCGTGTGAGGCGACGTCCTTAGAGCGGGGCTCGCCCTGGGACGTCAGCTTACTTACGGTTGGCCTGA
The DNA here is from genome assembly GCA_964247625.1 of uncultured Acidobacteriaceae bacterium. GTDB lineage: Bacteria > Acidobacteriota > Terriglobia > Terriglobales > Acidobacteriaceae > Edaphobacter. Next base: position 4,501 of record CAXTVA010000036.1, on the reverse strand, counting down.
GCGGCGGCGATGGTCTCGTTCATCTGCTTAAAGAAGCCATCGTAGTTTCCGCTCTGTTCGGCGGTGCGCTGCGGTTTGACGCGATCGACGAGGATCTCGTGAGCGTCGGGCGAGGATGTGAGGAGCTGCATCGTCTCGGAGATGTAGTCGGCGAGGGGCATGGCGCGGGGATCGCTGGCTTGATGCTCGCCGGTGAGGTTGGTCTGCACGTAGGGCGGAACGAGCTCGATGACCTGCACGGGCGACCCCTGGAGCTGGTAGCGGAGAGTCTGGGTGTAGGAGTGGATGGCGGCCTTGGTGGCGCAGTAGGTGGGGTGATCCTGGCGGGGGACGAAGGCGAGGCCGGAGCTGACGGTGAGGATGGTGGCGCGGGGCTGCTGGAGGAAGTGCGGAAGCAGGGCTTCGGTGAGGCGCATGGGGCCGAGCAGGTTGGTGTTAATCGTCGGCTCGACGACGTCTTTTATGTTGTCAGTGGAGCCGGTCTTGAGGTCTTCCGGACGCATGATGCCGGCGTTGTGGATGACGGCGTTGAGGGCGGGGAAGTCCTTGATGAGCTGCGCGGCGAAGGTGCGGATGGCGTTGGGGCTCTCGATGTCGAGTGTGACGGACTTCATGCCGGGGTTCGCGGCGGTGGTCTCGTCGAGGGCGCTCTGGCGACGGCCAGTGATGATGACCTGATTGCCGAGGTCGTGGAAGGCTTTCGCGAGGGCTTGGCCGATTCCGGAGCCGCCGCCGGTAATGAGGATGGTGTTGCCTTTCATCTGCATGGAGGGTTCCTAGGTGGGCTGTGAGTGGTGCTGACTGGGACGACACGGGCGGGAACGAACAGAGGGGAAGCAGAACTCAAAACAAGAGGGCAGAGCAGAAAGACAAAGAGGTGGGTGAGGAAGGCGGTGTATGTGGGTGATCTGTTGCCTGCCCCGACGCGAACGCGGAGCAGGCATACGGATCAGGCAATGCTAGTTTTCGACAGCCTTTTCTTTCTCGATAGCCAAGTCAGCGGGGATATTGAGCTTGAGCTTGCCGCCCTCGACGGAGTCGACGTACTTCAGCTTGATGTAGTGGTGCTGGCCGTGGGCGGCAGGATCGTTCTTGGTGAGCTTGATGCCGATGTTGTCGACGGAGCCGACGTGTGCGCCGTCAGAGCCGACCACTTCCATGTGCTCTTCGATGGTGTTGATGTCGATCATTGTGGGTTGTCTCGCTTTCCTTCAGCTTGGATGCGAGGGTGGCGGGAGCGGTTGATTAAGAGATGGGGCGGGGTTCCGTCGAGATGACCGGTTCCGGGAGGGGAGAGAAATACGGCGGTCTCTCCATTCGCGTTCGTCCAGCGAGCAAGATCGCTCGTTGGACCCTGGTTGCTCGGTCGAGATGACGACGTTCCGGGCGCTCGCTCGCTCGAGATAAGTCAGGTGGTCGGGCTGGTGTCGGCGGGCGTGGCGTAGCGGCGGCGGGAGCGACGACGGGCGGTGGGTTTGGGGGTGTCCGGGGTGGTTTCGGTGTCGTCGTCGCGGAAGTTGCAGGCGGCCATGGCGGTGGTGGGTTCGGGGTTGCGCATGAACATCTCCCAGACGAAGCCGGTGCGGAGATTTTCGGCCATGATGACGCCGATGCCGACGTCGATGCCGAGGCAATCGGGGTCGTACCAGAACTGTTCGGGGTGGAAGGCGTCGCAGAAGCCGTAGCGGCCCCAGGCGTCGCGGCCGAAGCGCTCGTAGCAGGAGCGGAGGGTGCGGACGCACTCCTTGGGAAGGAAGGGAAGGGAGCCGGCGGCGGCGGCGGGGACGACCGAGCCGTCGACGGGGCCCATGAGGGGTGGGCCACCCCAGGCGGTGTAGCCGTGCTGCCAATCGGAGGCGGTGACGCCCCAGAAGTCGTCGGTATAGCCGCGCTTGAGGGTCATGAGGAAGGCTTTGTGGGCGCGGGTGGCGGTGACGGAGTTCTGGAAGTAGTTGGTGTAGTTGTCGCGCTGGCGGGCGAAGTCAAACCAGGCGTGGGAGTACTGGTGGACGAAGAGGGGATCGCGGCCGGAGATGAAGTCGAAGGTGCGATAGCGGACCTGGGGGCGGGAGAAGGCGTCCCAGGTGCTGGGCGGGACGGGATGGGTGCGGGAGCCGATGGCGAGCAGATAGAGCATCATGAGCTCGCAGTAGTGGTCCCAGCGGGTGTTGATGAAGCCAGTGGCGGGGTACCAGCCCATGGCGAAGGAGGTGCCGCCGTTGAGCATCCAGGGCCACTCGACGCGCTCGTAGAGGCGGGTGGCGAGATCCTTGATGCGGCCATCGTTGAAGTAGGCGCGGCAGGTGAGGACGCCGCAGAGGAAGATAGCGGTGTCGATGGAGGAGACCTCGCTCCAGCTGGTGGGCTTGCCGGTGGAGACGTGGTTGAAGTGGTAGAAGAAGCCGTGCTCGTGCTGCATGTGGTTGAGGTGGAAGTCGAGCGTGGTGAGGACCTGACGCTGGACGGCGTCGGAGGCGATATAGCCCTCTTTGTGGGCGATGCAAAGGGCGGTGAGGCCGAAGCCGGTGGCGGCGATGGAGGCGGTGGTGCGCTCGTCGCGATCGCCGGTGGAGCGGCGGTTGATGGCGCGGTCGAGGACCTGGCCAGTCTTCGGGTCGGTCTGCTCGGTGAAGTAGAGGCAGCCGCGCTGCTGCATCTCCATGAGGAAAGCGTTGTCCTCGGCGGTGAGGCCTTCGGGCGGGACGACGTCGTCTTGGTCGGAGTAGGACTCGTCGATGTCGTCGGTGGATTGCTGGGGCTGCGCGGGCTTTGCGGGGGTGCGTTTTTGTTGCGCGACGACGGGTGACTCGGCCGTGAACCCGGCGAGGAGCGCGACTCCTAAAAGTTTGACTGCCTCACGGCGGCTCAGCGCATCCTCACTCAACGAATCACGGACTCCATGGCAGATAAGACGTCAGCCGGTCGCAGACGATGCGGCGCGGCAGAGTTACCTTTCATTATCCCTAATGTGCTGAAGATGCGCTTTGCCCCTTAGGTCGTACGAGGGCCTGCGGCGCTTGCACCTTTAGGAGTACGAGGGCCTGCGGCGGAAGGGTGAGGTGGAGCTCGCCGTGGGTGAGGTGCATGGTTTCAGGTGGGGCGGCCATGCCGGCGGCGCGGAGATCGGCGATCTGTTGGCGAGAGGGGGTGGCGGGGCGGCCCATAGCGTCGAAGGCCTTGACGGCGTTGCCGTGATCGGGATCGAGGCGGGTGACGATGACGACGGCGTTGGGTTTGACGCCGGAGAGTTTCAGGGCGAAGTCTTTGCTGGGACCGGGGTTGGCGGGGGGTGGGGTGTAGGTCGCGCCTTCGCCGAAGGGGGCGACGTAGTTCCAAAGGGCGAGGACGAGGGAGCCGTTGGCGACGCGGGTGGCGAGGATGTCGTCTGGTTCTGCCCCGGCGATGGGCTCAGAGCCGGTGGTGGAGGTGAGCTTCAGGCGCTGGTCGCCGAGCTGGTGAAGCATGGCGAAGGCGTTGAAGGCGGGCTTGTGGATGCCGTCTTCGGCGATGATGCCGAAGCCGCCGTAGAAGGGGGTGCGGACGACGCCCTGCTCTTCGAAGACGTCGGAGAAGGTCCAGTAGGACATCTGCTCGGTGAGGCCGTCGCAGAGGCGGATGTTATTGGCGAGCCAGGGGCCCATGTAGACGGAGTCGGTGACGTCGGGCTCGTTCGAGTAGCTGGCGTTGTACTCGGAGAAGAAGAGCGGCATGTGGGGAAAGGGCGAACTGAGGATCTCGTCGTGGACCTTCTTGACGGCGAGGTAGACCATCTTGTCGCGCGGGACGGGGGTGTCGGTGCCGAGGATGTGTTTGTAGTCATCGTTGCCATAGACATGCGAGGAGGTGAAGTCGACGGGGATGTTCTTGGTCTTGCAATGCGCGAGGAACTCGCCGACATAGGCGGCCTGCGCGGTGGAGGGGCCGCCGACGCGGAGACGGCTCGAGACCTTTTTGAGGGCGAGCGCGGTGTGGTCGTAGAGCTCGTAGTAGGTCGGCATGTTGGGGCGGCCGCCCCAGAAGTCAAGGTTGGGCTCGTTCCAGACTTCGAAGTCCCAGGTGGAGACCTCCTCGATGCCGTAGCGGTCGATGAGGTGCTGGGCGAAGGCGCCGATCATGGCGTCCCACTCGGCGTAGTCCTTCGGAGGGGAGACGTTGGGGTGGTACCAGAAGGGATGGAGGGCGTTGGGGTCGGAGGCCATCTTCTTCGGCATGAAGGAGAGCTCGACGAAGGGCCGGACACCGAGGTCGAGGAGGCCGTCGTAGATCTGGTCGACGTAGGAGAAGTTGTAGGGGCTGGCCTGCTCGATCTTGGTGGCGGCGAGGCCGGGGTCTTTGTACTCGGCGTTGGGGTCGAAGAGGCCGACATCGTCGTTGAAGATGCCGTGGAAGCGGACGGCTTTGAAGCCGGTGACGGCGTGGACGGTGCGCATGTCCTTGCGGTAGTCATCGCGGAGGGAGAGGATGGCGCGGCCGGAGCCGAAGGTCTGCTCCCAAAAGTGGG
>CAXTVA010000035.1:0-5168 GCA_964247625.1 uncultured Acidobacteriaceae bacterium | reverse complement strand
GGGCGCCGACGGGGCAGGCATCGATGCACATGCCGCACTGCTCGCAGTCGACGTGAGCGAGGTCGTCAGGGGACTCGGAGGCGGGGATGTTGGGAGCGATGATGGAGGCGGCGCCGCGGTTCTGAATGCCGAGCGCGAAGACGTCCATGCCTTCGCCGCACATGCGGATGCAGCGGTAGCAGAGGATGCAGCGGGGGCGATCGAAGTAGACGACGGGGGACCACTTTTGCTCTTCGCGATGGTTCTTGGGCTCGGCGTAGAAGCTGTCGGCGGCGCCGTACTTGAAGGTCATGTCCTGCAGCTCGCACTCGCCGCCGGCGTCGCAGACGGGGCAGTCGAGGGGATGGTTGCCGAGGAGCAGCTGCAGGGTGGCCTTGCGCGCCTGGGCGATCTCAGGGGTCTCGGTCTGGATGACCATGCCTTCGGCGACGGGCGTCGTGCAGGCGGTCTGGAGCTTGGGCATCTTCTCGATGCGCACGACGCACATGCGGCAGGCGGCTTGGAGCGAGAGGCCGGGGTAGTAACAGAAGGCGGGGATCTCGATACCGGCGGTCTTGCAGGCTTCGATGAGCAGCGTTCCGGCAGGGGCGGTGATCTTATTGCCGTCTACGGTGAAGGTTACGTCTGGCATCTCTCGAGTCTCCTGGCGGCGCGATGGTGACGCTCACCGATTTGCGACGTCTAGTGCTGGTGCGACTTCTGGATCAAGATCTGCTGATCGGCGCTGTCATGATGCGCATGGCGCCAGGCAAGCACCAGCGCGAACGCGACGATCAGGAGCAGAAGCGCCGAGAGCAGCGCGCGCTGGTTCAGTGGCTGGCTCCGATGAGCTCCTGCTCGGTGATAAGGGGGATGCCGGCGCGGTGGCCGGCGATGTAGTCCTCGAACTCCTTGCGGAACTTTTTGACGAAGGCGATGGTGGGCATGGCGGCGGCGTCGCCGAGCGGACAGAAGGTGCGGCCCATCATGTTTTCGGCGAGGTACTGGACGTTGTCGACGTCCTTCTTCGAGCCGCCGCCATGGTAGACGCGGGTGAGGGTCTTCTTGATCCAGTCAGTGCCCTCGCGGCAGGGGATGCACCAGCCGCAGCTCTCGTGCTGGTAGAAGTTGATGGTGCGCAGGGCGAACTCGACGATGGAGACGGTCTCGTCGAGAACCACGATGCCGCCTGAGCCGAGCATGGTGCCGGCCTTGCCCATCTGGTCGAAGTCGAGGCCGACGTCGAGCTCGTCGGCGGTCAGGACGGGGCAGGAGCTGCCGCCGGGGACGACGGCCTTGATCTGCTTGCCATCCTTGACGCCGCCGGCGACCTCGAAGATGGCGCGCTTGAGGTTATAGCCCATGGGCAGCTCGTAGATGCCGGGGCGCTCGACGTGGCCGGAGATGCCGAAGAGGCGGGTGCCGCCGTTGCGCTCCGAGCCGAGCTTGGCGTAGGCCTCGCCGCCCATGAGCAGGATGTGCGGGGCGGAGGCGATGGTCTCGGCGTTATTGATGACGGTGGGGCCGCCGTAGAGGCCGACGACGGCGGGGAAGGGGGGCTTGATGCGGGGGACGCCACGCTTGCCCTCGAGCGACTCCATCAGCGCGGACTCCTCGCCGACCTCGTAGGCACCGGCTCCGGTCTGGGTGACGATGTCGAAGTCGACGCCCTCGCGACCGAAGATGTTCTTGCCGAGAAAGCCCTTGGCGTAGGCGTCGGCGACGGCCTGCTCGACGATCTTGAGCAGATAGCGGTACTCGCCGCGCAGATAGATGAAGCCCATCTTGGCGCCGATGGCGAGGCCGGCGATCATGGTGCCTTCGATGACGGCGTGGGGGTCGTGCAGGAAGAGGACGTGATCCTTGCAGGTGCCGGGCTCGGACTCGTCGCCGTTGACCAGGACGTACTTGGGCTTGTCCGACTGCTTGGGGACGAAGGACCACTTCATGCCGGTGGGGAAGCCGGCGCCGCCGCGACCACGCAGGCCCGAGGCCTTCATGGTGTCGATGATCCAGGCGGGCATGGCGTCGACGCCCTTGTCGAGGGCCATCTGGACGGCCTTGTAGCCATCGAGCTCGAGGTACTTGTCGATCGCGGTGGCGCCCTGACCGAAGCGGCGCTTGAGGACAATGGTCTCTTCGGGATGGGACACGAGGCGAGGCATGAAGCTTATTCTAGAGCGTCACAGACCTTCGCGAACAAGAGCCGTGTTTGCGGCGCGAACACGAGACGTCGACAGCACCGTGAGATCACGCTGGGAACGGATGACGCGAGTGAAGGGGGAGAGGGCTGCATGTCGCGAACCGGTCTCAGGCTGTGGCGGCTCGCTCGCGAGCACGCAGCCCTCTTCTTTGCGCTGGCGCTCGCGACGGAGGCGATCGCGGCAGGCGCCGTCTGCAGACACAAAGCCCTCGATGTGGCGCTGACGCAGTTCCTGCTGGGGGCACGGGAGGTAGTGGCGACCGGCCACATCCAATCGACCTTTCTGCCGATGGGATATCCCGCGCTGCTGGGCTGGGCGGAGAGGGCGGCTTCCGCGCTGGGCAGGACTCCGACGGCGGGTATCTTCACGCTGCAGATCGGTCTGATGGTCGTGCTGGTCGCGCTCAGCCGCGCGGTGCTGCTGCGCTACGGTTCGGCGCGCTTTGCGACGACGGCGGCGCTCGGGATCGGTCTCGATCCGCAGCTGCTGACGTTTGTGAAGAGCATCACGGACACGAGTCTGACGCTGGTGGCGCTGATGGCGCTGCTGCTGACGCTGCTTCGGTTGCGGCAGCGGGCGACGTTGGCCGGCGGGATGCTTGCCGGATGTGCGCTGGCGGCGGCGGTTCTGGTGCGGCCGAACCTTCTCCTCCTGTCTCTGCTGACGATATGGGCGGTGTGGCCGATGGCGCGCAGGGATGCCGCGAGGACGGTCGTGATGTCCTGGGTGAGTGCGGGGCTTGTGTATGCGCTGGTGACGACGGCGGTCCATGGCCGCCCGTTCGTGCCGCGCAACGGGCCGTATAACCTCTATGCCGGGTACAACGCTCACACGGCGGAGGCCCTGCGGCGGTACCGGAATGCGGAGAACTCTATTCTGCCCGCGCTGGCGGATCGGGGGATTGATACGCAGCTGGACTGGAGCCGCCAGCCGGATACGCCAGGGGTGGACGACTCGCGCGATGCGCGATATGCACGGCTCTACGCGGAGGAGAGCGCGGCGTATATCCGGACACATCCCGGTGCGGTGGTGAGGCTCTCTGGATGGAGGCTGGTGACGCTGCTGCGGGAGAGCTTCGACAACCGGGAGCATCGAGGGCGGCTCTTCTTCGCGGTCACGGCTGCGGCAAAGATCGCCGGTCTCTGCGTGATTCCGCTGTGGTGCGGCCTGCTGGGGTACTCACGATGGCGACGGCTGCGGCTGGGCAGCGCGCTCGTCGTCGCGATGGCGGTGCTGTATGTGGCGCCGTTTGTGCTGGTGAATGCGGATCCGCGATTTCGCATGCCACTCGAGGGCGTTCTGCTGCTCGACATCGCCCGCATGCTGGATCGGCTCCGGCGGGAGCGGACGGCCGAGACTGAAGAGATGCAGGCAGAGGCGTTGGCGGCGCGGCGGTGAGCGGAGCGCAGCTACTTGACGTCCGGGCCCTGACCGGCGCGGTACTGGGTGAGGATCTCGTCGACCTTGGCGGGGGTGAGGTCGTCGAAGAACTCGTAGTTGACCTGGATGGCGGGCGCCCAGCAGCAGGCGCCGATGCACTCGACCTCTTCGAGCGAGAAGAGGCCGTCGGGGGTGACCTCCTTGTGGCCGATGCCGAGGGTGGCGCGGCAGTGGTCGAGGATCTCGTAGCCGCCGCGCAGCATGCAGGAGATGTTGGTGCAGACCTGCACGTTGTAGCGGCCGGCGGGCCTGGTGCGCAGCATGGAGTAGTAGCTGAGGACGTTGCGGACATCGAGCTCGAGCAGGTCGAGGCGCGCGGCGATCTCGTGCACGACGGCGTCGGAGATATAGCCGACCTCGTCCTGCGCGTAGAGCAGCATGGGCACGAGGGCGGAGCGCTTGAGCGGATAGAGGGTGGGCAGCTTGTCGAAGCGGGTGGCGAGCTCCGGCGAAAAGATCGTGTTGGCGATTGCACTCACGGTTGCATCATCTCCCGGGCGAGCCGCTCTGCGGCGAGGTCCATCTCTTCGGTCGCTTCGCCTAGCTTAACAGTTCCGTTTTCCTGGAGTGAAAAAGGGAGGGGTTCGCCGTTGCTCGGGGACATGGCGGTGTGGGTGAAGCGGAGCCAGCGGGTGTCGACGCGGAGGAGGATCTCGTCGGGGCCGACCTCGACGACGGCGTGGTGGGGGGAGTTGAGGCCGTGGGCGCCGGTGTAGGCGCGGAGCAGGGAGGCCCAGGAGGTCCAGAGTTCGCGGTGGAGGCTCGCGGTCGTCACAGATCGGCCGGCCTATCTGCGGTGCTCATAGCCCGTGACACGGAAAGGCTGCCCGCAGTGCTGTGTTGACAAAGCGAACCGCTGGCCAGTGCAGGTTTTCGGGATGGTCGTCCCCATACTTCTTCACTACGAGCGCTAGCTGCCCCAGCGTTACATCGTGAGGTATGCAGACAAGATATGGCTTGCTGCTGCCGTGTCCCATTACGGTGCTCCCATCGATAATGCCTGCAATGTATGCCATGCATGAACCGAAATCATATGAGTCCTTCTCGGCTACATTGCAGCGGCCCCAGATATTGACGCCTCGTTCGCCGAAGATGGTTTCGGCAGCCGGTTGCTGCGCTTCGATCGTTCCCGCGCCACATGTAAAGAACAAGACAAAGCTGACAAGTACGACACCTAAAAGTCTTGGGCAGAGGCGATTGCGTTTGAAAATGTACTCAAGGCGGGTCAAAGATGCCTTGAGAAAATCTCCACTTCGATTCATCTGTCGATCTCTCCGAGGACGATGTCGATGGAGCCGATGACGGCCACCACGTCGGCGAGTTGGCGGCCTTTGCACATGGTTTCCAGGGCCTGGAGGGTGGCGAAGCTGGGGTTGCGCATGTGGACGCGGTAGGGCTTGGCGGTGCCGTCCGAGACGACGTAGTAGCCCATCTCGCCGCGGGGGCTTTCGATGGCCTGGAAGACCTGGCCGGCGGGGACGGCGAAGCCCTCGGTGACGATCTTGAAGTGATGGATGAGGGACTCCATCTCGGTCTTCATCTTTT
>CAXTVA010000034.1:0-5725 GCA_964247625.1 uncultured Acidobacteriaceae bacterium | reverse complement strand
AGGTGAGCAGGCCAAAGAGAAGCAGGAGACCCCAGTTGAGGTTCGGCGGATCCTCGACACCGATCGCGGGCGCATAGGCGGTGACGGGCGCACTGTAGCCCGCAACGGGAGCGCCGAAAGCGGGTTGAGCTGCGGAATCGTTGGCAGAAGGCGCCGTTCCGAAAGGGACACCGGTTGCACCCTCCCCGGCACCGCCGAGCAGCTGCGAGACGGGGACCCAGTCGGCCATTTCATCGCTCTTCGCGGTGTCAGTAAGCAGGACATTTCCTGAGGCGACATACCGCCGGAGATCTTCAAGGGTGTACGGGCCATAAGTCTGGCCATTCCGTGCAACGTGGTATTGCATGACGGCTCCTGTACGCGCGCCCGGTCTGCTCGTCTGCACGGTCTGTGCTGCGCAGATCGGAGCCGGTGTGTCCCGAGAATGAAAACACGGCACACGCAGGGAGACAACGAAAAGATTTCGCGGCGATCAGATCGTCTGCCGATCGGCGCTGGCGAGGACGATATCCTTTGCGGCGCGGCTGAGCAACACACGCAGATCGGTGACGCTGTGCAAGGCGATCGCCGGGGCGGAAGGCGCGGTGAGAGCAAGAATGTCGATGCGGTCGACGTTGCTGAGGACGAGCGCGGGGCGAGGATCGGCAGCGGCGGAGGCAATCTCGATGTGGCTGAGATCGACACGCCGGGCGTGGCGGAGGAACAAGCCCTGCGAGGGGGTCGAGCCAAACATGTTGGGCTCGGGATAGGCGGATTCGAGCTCAGGAAGATCCTGCGCGGACTGCGAGGCCGTTGTACCGCTGGCGTGGTGCAGATAGATGTTCGCGAGGTGCAGGTCTTCAATCACGCCGCCGGGGATCCCGCTGATGATCGACGAGATAGACGCGCCCGCGTTCGATGACGTGAGGTTTGAGACGGAGATGCGGCGCAGCGTTCCGACTTTGGTGGAGTCCTTCGGTCCGCGCAGACGGGCGCCGAGCCGAAAGAAGAGTGGGGCCGAGACGATGTCGCGCATGGTGATATTCGAGATGGCGATGTCTTCAATCAGGGCGCCGTCGACAGACTCGAGCGCGAGTCCCTGGCAGCCCTCGAAGACGCAGTTCGAGATGGTGATGTTGCGGAAGCCGCCGTTCGACTCGGTGCCGCACTTGATGCGGCCGGTGCGCCAGGCGCCGGGTGCGTCGGCGGCGAACTTGCGGAAGGAGCCATCGAGCACGCTGCCGAGCTCGTAGGTGCCGGTGACGAAGCAGTTGGTGATGGTGAGAGTGTCGGTGGAGCGGGCGAAGCCGAGGGCGAAGGAGGACTTGGGGCAGATGCCGTCGTCCCACGGCGAGTTGACGGTGCAGTTCGAGACGCGACTGTTGCGGCAGCAGTCGAGATCCATGCCGTCGCGATCGGTGTCGATGAGCAGGTTATCAATGGTGAGGTTGTCGACGCCGGTGAGGAGCAGGCAGAAGTGGCCGCCCTTGCGCATGCGGAGGTCGCGGAGAAGGACGTTGCGGCAGTTCTTGAGGGCGATGGCCTTGTTGCCGACGCCGGGCTGCTCAGCGCGGAAGGGATTGTTGAGCGGATCGTGATCGCCGCGACCGTTGCTGAGGCCGCGTCCATCGATAAGACCGGGGCCGGTGATGGAGAGGTCGGCGAGGTTCTCGCCCCAGAGCAGCGAGTTGTGCCAGTGGTTGTGGCCGAAGTCCTGGAAGGCCTCCCACGGGGCGTTGGACTCGGCAGCATCGTACTTGCCGCCATTGTGCCCGGTGGCCTCACCAGGTTTTGGCGAGTCTGCGGCGAGGATCGTCGCGCCCTGGGAGAGGTAGAGGTGCACACGGCTGCGGAGATGCAGCGAGAAGCAGAGATACGTGCCGGCAGGGAAGATCACGGTGCCGCCGCCCGCCGCGAATGCGGCCTCGATGGCGGCGTTGATCGCAGGAGCGTCCAGGGTCTTGCCATCGCCGAGTGCGCCGAAGGTCCGCACGTCAAAGAAGGCCGGGGCGCCAGAAGGATGCGGTGCTCCGGCGAACGCGAAAGACGATGCGCCGACTAAGCCGGCAGCAGATCCGAACTTCAGAAGGTCACGACGCCCGCGAGACGAGAGATCACTCATGGGCCAACATGCTAGCAGGCGGCTGCTTGCATGTTGGCGGGTATCAGTTGCGCGGCAGCTGCGTCACATCCCAGCCGCCGCCCAGCGCGCGGATGAGCTGCACACTCGAGTCCATACGGCGGCGGAGAATGTCGATCTCGTTGCGCTCGTTGTTGAGTGCGAGAGTCTGTGCGGTGATGACCTGCAGGTAGGTGTCGACCCCGCCAACGTAGCGGTTGTTGAAGATCCGTTGCGACTCCTGCGCGGCCAGGACAGCCTGGTGCTGCTGCTCAGCCTCGTCTGAGAGGATGCGCAGCGCCGCGAGATTGTCTTCGACCTGCTGGTACGCGGTAAGCGAAACCTGTCGGTAGTTCGCCGTCGCTCCGTTGAAGTCAGCAAAGGCCTGCTCCGAGGCGCCGCGACGCCTGCCGTTCTCGTAGATGGTCTGCGACAGTGTCGGGCCGACGGCGTAGATAAAGCTATTCGCGGCGAAGAGGCTGGACGCGGCGATGCTCTCGTAGCCGATAGAACCCGCCAGGTTGAGCGACGGAAAGTAAGCGGCGCGCGCGATACCAATGCGCTCGTTGGCCTCCGCCGTGCGACGCTCCGCGGCGGCGATGTCGGGACGGCGCTCAAGCAACTCCGAGGGCAGGCCTGGTGGAATGGCGGGCGGCATCGTGTTGAGAGGAACGGTAGGGAGCGAGAACTCTGCGGGCGCTTTACCAACCAGCACGGCGATCGCGTGCTCGAACTGCGCGCGGGCCACGTCGATGTCGGAGGCGAGGACCTCCGCGGCGTGCAGCTGCGTCTGCGCCTGCGTGAGATCGGACTTGGCGGAGACGCCGCCGAGGAATCGATTGTTGGTAACGCGGACGGCGTCCTGGTATTGGGCGACGGTGTCGAGCAGCAGCTTGCGCTGCGCATCGGCGGCACGGAGCTCGAAGTAGTCGTTGGCGAGCTCGGCCTGCAGCGAGAGGCGCGTGTTGGCGAGGTCGGCGGCAGTGGCTTGCGTCTCTTCGCGGGCGATGTTGACGGTGCGGCGGATGCGGCCGAAGAGATCGATCTCCCAGCTGATCTGGCCGGGAAGCTGATAATCCGAGGTTCCAACACCGGCGGGCACGGAGCCGGCATACGGGCGATCGCCCGAGAGGCGGACGCCGCCGGCGAAGGGGGCGGCGCCAATGGTGGGATAGAGCGCGGCATGATTGATGCGGATCTGCGCGCGTGCGGCCTGCAGGTTTGCGTCGGCCTGGCGCAGCGTCTGGTTGGCGGTTGCGATCTGCGGCTCGAGCTGGTTCAGACCGTCATCGTGGAAGATCAGCCACCAGTCTCCCTTGCTGAACTCATCCGCCGGCTGCGCTGTATGCCAAGGGCCGTCTTCCTTGTATGTGGGAAGCGGCTCCTTGAAGGCGGGCGGCGCCTGCACGGTTGGCGGCTTGTATTTGGGACCCACCATGCAGCCGGCCAGCAGCAGAGCCGTGGGAAGTGACGCGAACAGAGCCAGAGCGCGGTGTGTGTGGCTCACTGCGCACCCGCCTTGCTCTTCTCCGTGATGTGAACCTCCTGGCCTTCAGCGAGCGAGTCGGAAGGATCGAGGATGACGCGATCGCTGGGCGATAGCCCTGAGCGGATCTCCACCGTGGCACCCGAGTCATGCGCGATGGAGACGGGGAGCAGGTGGACATGGTTGTCGCGAACAACGCCAACCTGCAGGCCCTGCGCACGGAAGAGCAGCGTATTAGCGGGGATCGAGACGGTGTCGGCGTGGACGGGCGTGGTGAAGTGCACGAAGACATAGGCGCCAGGCAGCACGAGACCCTGCGCGTTTGGCACGTCCACCTCGACGTTCAGCGTGCGCGAGAGCGGATCGATCGCGGAAGAGTTGCGCGTGATCGTGCCTTCGAAGCGTTTGTTCGGGAACTCGTCGAGTGTGAGGTACGCCTTGCCGCCATCGGTGATGTCAGGCGCGTACGCCTCGGGTACAGGAACGAAGACGCGGATGAGGCCGGTTGAGGCCAGACGGAAGAGATCGCGTGGCTGCGCAGATCCCGCCCCGGCATCGATCAGGGCACCGATATCTGTATTGCGCGCGGTTACAATTCCGTCAAATGGCGCATAGATGCGTTCGAAGGATTGCAGCTGCTCCAGCCGGCGGACCGCGGCCATGGAAGCCTCAACCGCAGCGGTCTTGGCGGCTTCGTCGCTGACGGCCTGGTCGGTCTCCTGCTTCGAGACCGAGTCCAGCTTGAGCAGGTTGACGTAGCGGGTAGAGGTACTTCTGGCGAGATTGAGATTGGCCTGTGCGCTTTTGAGATCGGCCTGCGCCACCTGCAACTGCTGATCCACTTCAGGCGTTTCGATCGTCGCCATGAGCTGACCCTTCTTGACGTGGGCTCCGATGTCAAAGAACCACTTGCGCAGATAGCCGTTGGTGCGGGCATAGATGGGCGTATCGACGTAGGCCTGCGTATTTCCGGGCAGCGCAATCTCAGGTGAGGTGCTGGTGACGGTGGGATGAGTGACGGCGACATCGAGAACCGCGGCGGCGTCAGTCTTGGTCTTGAGCGAGTGCTCGGCGGCGGCGCGACTGAGGATGCCGAGAACGATCACGACCAGAAGCACAATGGCGAGGATGCCGACCACGACCCAGACCGCGCGCGGCACGCCGCCTCGGGCAGTGACAGCAGGCTGACCGCGCTCGATTGCGGGAGAGGTCATGGTGGCGTTGGTTTCGTTTGACATAAATCTCCTAAGCGGAAGCGCGGATCAGGCCCGCGTCGTCATGGGCTCTGCTGTCGTAGTGGAAGCGACGGAACCCTGTTTGCGCCGACTGTGAAAGAGCCCGAAGACAACCGGGACAAAGAGCAGTGTGGCCACGGTGGCAAGCATCAGGCCGCCGATCACAGCCCGGCCAAGCGGTGCGTTCTGTTCGCCGCCATCGCCGACGCCGAGAGCCATGGGGATCATGCCGATGATCATGGCGAGCGCCGTCATCGATACCGGCCGGAAGCGCGTTGCGCCGGCCTCGAGAGCAGCGGCGAGCGCGTCTCCAGTAGCGACAAATCGCTCCGTCGCAAACGAGACCACAAGGATCGAGTTGGCAGTCGCAACGCCCATGCACATGATCGCGCCCATCAGCGCCGGCACGCTAAGCGTTGTGCGCGAGATGAAGAGAAACAGCACGATGCCTGCCAGCGCGGCCGGCAACGCCGTAATGATGATGAAGGGATCAAGCCACGATTGGAAGTTGACGACGATCAGGAGATAGACGAGCACAATGGCGAAGGCAAGCCCGCCCAGCAGGCCGGTATAGGAGCTCTCCATCGTCTGGATCTGCCCGCGCACATGCACGAAACTGCCACGCGGCAGCTGCTTCTCGGAGTCCTTCACAATCGCATTGATCTGCTTCTCAACTGAGCCCAGATCGCGATCCTGCACGTTGCCATAGATATCAAGCGTCGTGCGGATGTTGTAGTGGCTGACGACCTGAACCTCGTGATTGCGGCTGATGCTCGCAACATCGGCGAGGATCTCTGGCCGTTGCGCCGTCGGCGAAGTGATCGGGATATTTTTCAGATCGTTGAGTGACTGGATCTGGTACTGCGGCGTTTGCGCCACGATGTTGTAGGTCGTGCCGTTCTTCGG
>CAXTVA010000033.1:0-6215 GCA_964247625.1 uncultured Acidobacteriaceae bacterium | reverse complement strand
CCGCCTTCGCCTGGCTCTCCCGCCAGCAGCGCCGCCACGTCGCCGCCACGGTCTCAATTGCCCTCTTCTCCACCGTCTTCCTCATCGCCGCGCACCTCGCCCTCATCCGCTTCGGCACCATGCTCTCGTCCAAAAACTTCGCCGACACCATCCACCACCTCGAGACCAGCCAAGCCGTCGAGCCCGATTTCCAGGTCCTCCTCTTTGGCGACCAGTCCTACGGCTCCTCCATTCCCTTCTATCTCGGCCGACAGGTTCTCCTCGTCGACGGCCGCTCCTCCTCC
Source organism: uncultured Acidobacteriaceae bacterium (assembly GCA_964247625.1). Classification (GTDB taxonomy): domain Bacteria; phylum Acidobacteriota; class Terriglobia; order Terriglobales; family Acidobacteriaceae; genus Edaphobacter. The sequence continues at coordinate 5,931 of CAXTVA010000033.1, read as the reverse complement.
ATGCTCTTCGGCTCCACCTTCCCCGACGCCCCACACATCTTCCTTACCGGCGCCGATCTCGCCCGCGCCTGGGGCACCGGGCCCCGCAAGCTCCTCTTCGTTCCCCTCGAGCGCCGCGACGACTTCGATCGCCTCCACCTCAACGCGCGAGCTATCCTTCTCCAGGAAACCTCAGGCAAGGTCCTCTATACCGATCGACCATTGGAGACCGCCTCTGATGAACAGCACAACCGCTAAGGAGCGAACACCGCCTTGCAGCAGACTGCGCTGATCACCAGCACCCCGGCCCCCAGCACCCCGGCCACTACGATCCCGCCGCTACCATCCGCGCGCTGGCGATCCGCCTCCGTCGCCCTCATCGTCCTCTCCTGGCTCATCCTCCACATCGGCTGCCTCTTCTCCCCCGGCCTGCTCGACGACGTCGACTCCGTCTACATCGAGATCGCCCGACAGATGATCGTCCGTCACGACCTCGTCACTCCGTACATCGACGGCATTCGCTTCTTCGACAAGCCGCCGCTCATGTTCTGGCTCGCCGCCGGCAGCATGCATCTCTTCGGCGCAAGAGATTGGGCCGCCCGCCTCCCGCTCGCCCTCCTCACTCTCGCCCTTCTTCTCGCCACCTACGCCCTCGGCCTGCGCCTCTTCGCCGCCATCTCACCCGCCCACGCGCCCGACCGCGGCGCCCTCTACGCCACCCTCGCCCTCGGCACCTCCATCGGCCCCTTTCTGTACACCCGCTTCTTCATTCCAGATATCGCCGTCACCCTCTGGCTCACCCTCGCCATCCACCTCTTCCTCATCGCCGCAGACCGCGCCTCGGCCCAGAGCACCGCAGCCTCGATCGAACCGCAACACCCCCACCAAACCGTCATCTCGACCGAAGCGCGTAGCGCGCGGCGGAGAGATCCCTTCCTTCAAAAAGCCACCGCCCTCCCACAGCTCCGTCCCACCAACACCCCAGCCCAATCCTCCCTCCTCCCCAGCCTCGCCTTCGCCGCCACTCTCGCCGCCAGCCTCCTCACCAAGGGCTTCATCGGCCTCATCTTCCCTCTCGGTTTCGCTCTCCTCTACCTCGCGCTCACCCGCCAGCTGCGCCTCCTCAAACACCTCCATCTCGCCGCCGCCACAGCTCTCTTCCTCGCCCTCGCTCTTCCCTGGCACATCCTCGCCGCCATCCGCAACCCCGCCATCCCACTCCCCTATGGCCTAGGTCTTCCTGCCACCGGCGGATGGGCCTGGTTCTACCTCTACAACGAGCACATCGCCCGCTTCCTCTCCCGCCGCATCCCGCACGACTACGGCCAGGTCCCCATCCCGCTCTTCCTCGCCCTCGCCGCCGTCTGGCTCATCCCTTGGGTCGCCTTTCTGCCCGGCGCCATCGCCGGCCGCATCCGCGATCTCCGCGCAGACGCCGCCAGCCATCGCTGCCATCAGGCCGCGATCGCTCTTCCCCTCTGGATCGTCCTTGTCCTCGGCTTCTTCACCCTCTCCGCCCGGCAGGAGTACTACTCGCTCCCCGCCCTTCCCGCCCTCGCTCTCCTCATCGGAGGCCTGCTCGCCCGCGCCGATCGCAACCAGACTCCCGAAGATCATCGCGCCCGCCGCTCCGCCCTCGTCTGGTCCCGCTGGTTCCTCATCCCGCTCGGCTCCGTCCTCGCCGCCGCCTGCGCCTTCTTCGCCCTCACCGCCCGCACCGCACCTCCCGGTACCGACATCGCCACCCTGCTCTCTCACTCCGCCGCGAGCTACAACCTCTCACTCAGCCACCTCGCCGATCTCACCCCGACCGCGATGGGCCTCTTCCGTCTGCCGCTCGCCCTCTGCGCCGTCGCCATGCTGGTCATCGGCCCTGTCTGTTATGCGCTCCGCCGCGCCGGCCGCACCTTCGCCGCTAACCTCACCCTCGCCGCCGCCAGTGTCGCTCTCTTGCTCGCCATCCACGCCGGGCTCGTGCAGTTCTATCCAACCCTCGGCTCCAAAGCCCTCGCCCAAAGCATCCTGCTCGACCAGCAGCAACACGCCAACGCCACATCCAGCCTCATCCTGATCGACGGCGAGCTCACCTCCGGCTCCACCCTGCTCTTCTACACTCGGCAACCCGTTCACCTCGTCGATGGGCGCATCAACGGCCCCTGGTACGGCTCCTTCTGGCCCGACACCCCGCCCATCTTCGAGACGGATAGCAGCCTCCATCATCTTTGGGCCGGCCCCCGTCGCCTCTATCTCCTCACCGACTCCGCCAGCGCACGCCTCGCCGATCTCTCCCGCATCGCTCCCACTCGCATCCTGCGAGCCTCGGGGGGCAAGGCGATCCTCACCAATCAGCCGCGATAACCCGCTCCGCTAGCAACCCCACTCACCAGCGAAAGGTTTCGCCGCAGGGCCATGACTCACAGCACCTTCGTACGCTCTATGGGGCGGGAGTCATCCGAAGTTGATGCTGTGAAAGCTCGCATCGGGAAGAGCCAACCTTCGTCCCGTGACACTCCTCTACCCATATAGCACCTTCGTCGGTATGCCGTAAGTATTGGCAAGGATCGACTTCCACTCTCATCCCACACACGTCGGCTCGACCGGACCTCACAGGCCCCGGCTCACCCGCGGAGGCTCCTTTGTCTAAGAAACTTTTCCCCTCTCTTCTCTGTCCCGCAGACCTCGTCTCAGAAGAGCAGCTCGATACCGATCGCCGCATTATCGCCTTCGATCGCTCGCTGCAGCACCTGAACCGCCGTGGCTTCATGGCCGCCTTTGCCGGTGCCGCCCTCGCCGCGACCGCCATCTCCGGCCGCTCTGCTCACGCGCAGACCGCCGCCGTCCCGCCAATCGTCGACGTGCTCAACTTCGCCCTCAATCTCGAGTACCTCGAAGCCAACTTCTACGCCTTCGCCTCCACCGGCACCGGTCTCTCCACGGCCGACATGGGCACAGGCGCGGTCGCCCCTACCGGCGCACCCGGCAAACTTCCGCTCGACGCCAATACGCAGGCTCTAGCCGTTGCGCTTGCCCTCGATGAAAAGAATCACGTTGAGCTTCTGCGTACTGCCATCACCTCACTCGGTGGCACCCCGATCTCTCAGCCGCTGATCAACTACGCCGCCATGGGTGCCGTCACCTCGCAAGCTCAGTTCCTCACCATGGCCCGTCAGTTCACCGCAGTCGGTAACTCCGCGTACGTCGGCAGCGCGCAACTGCTCGTCTCCAGCCCCAGCGTCCTAACCACCGCCGCCCAGATCCTCGGCGCGGAAGGCCAGCATGGCGGTGCGCTCAACTACCAGTGCATCGTTCAGGGCGTCACTAGCCCCGCCGTCGACGCGCAGGATGTTCCGCCAACGACCTCGAACTACTTCACGGTTCTGCCCGCCGCGGCTCTGTCCCCGGCGCGCAACACCAGCCAGGTTCTCGGCGTGGTCTATGGCGCATCGACTGCCACGACAACCACCCCTGCGACCGGCGTCACCATGGGCGCATTCTTCCCGAACGGCGTCAACGGCAACATCAAGTCGACCTAGATTCCGGCGCTCAGCTCCGCGTCCACCTCACGTTCTGAACCACGCACTACACCCGTTGCCGGGAGGCAATCACAATGTCCAAGTTCCTCCAGACCCCCCTCGAAGCCGCGCAGCCAGCTGGCTCGTCCTTCAATCGCCGCGGCTTCCTCGCCTCGCTCGGTGCCGTTGGCGCCCTCGCCGGAACCGCCGCCCTCACCGGTTGCAGCGACGCTGGCCCGCTTCAGAACACCTCGTCCACCCCGTCGGTACTTGACGTCCTCAACTTCGCCCTCAACCTTGAGTATCTCGAGGCCAGCTTCTACAGCTACATCGCGACCGGCAACGGTCTCGATAGCAGCCTCACGGGTACCAGCCCCGGCACAGTGACAGGCGGCGCCAAGGTCACCTTCACGACTCCCATGGTCGCCAGCGTTGCCGCACAGCTCGCCAACGATGAGACCTTGCATGTCTCCTTCCTCCGCTCCACCATCACCGCCGTAGGCGGAACTCCCGTCGATCTTCCGGCCTTGAACCTCGGTGCCATGGGTGCCGTCACCAGCGACGCCACCTTCCTCACCGCCGCCCGTCAACTCGAGACCGTCGGTGTCAGCGCCTATGCCGGTGGCGCCCAGTACCTCGTCTCCAACACCTCGGCGGTCCTCTACGCCTCGCAGATCCTCGACACCGAGTCACAGCATGAGAGCTTCCTTCGCCAGCTCTGCATCGCGCTCAACGTCACCTCGCCGGCCGTTGACTCAGCCGACTATCCGCCCACTGCTGCCCAGATCTTCAACACCAGCCCGACCACCGGCCTCTACACCGTTCGCACCACCTCACAGGTCCTCGGCATCGTCTACGGTGCCGCTGGTCAGACCGGTATCAGCAAGGGCGGCTTCTTCCCCAACGGCCTCAATGGCACCATCGTCGCCAGCTAAACACCTTTGCTGAACACACAACAACGGCCCGGGAGATCTCGGGCCGTTGCTGCGTCTAGCAGCAAACCACACTCCCTACACCGGCCGAAACTGCCCCCCCGCATCCAGCTCATACGCCCCACCGTGATACCGCATGCGGCTCCCCATATAGCTCGCTATCCACACCGCGCTTCCCAGCAGATCCCGCACCGGATAGATCACCGTCGGCCAAGCCGCCCGCTCATCCTCAAGCGCCCACAGCACTACCGCCGCCATCAACCACCGGTCCACGCACGTCCCTAACACCCACAGCAATCCCGTACCCGGCGCCGCCACCACCAGACCCCAAGCCAGTCCCAACACCCCAAACGGCACGGCAAACGTAAGCCCCGTCCCCAGATGTCCTGCCGGCCGGGACCGCCGCGTGCTCTTCATCCATCGCAGCTGGTCGTTGAACGACGCCCGCAGCCCCTGCGGCAGCACCATCAGCCGGATCACATGGTTTGCCATCCGCACCCCGCGACCCTGCTCCGCCAGCCGGTTCCCCAGCACAAAATCCTCGGCATAGTACTGCCCCAGATCCTCGTAGCCGCCCGCGTCCGCAAACGCCTTCTTCCTCAGGATCATCGTCACTCCGAGCGCGAACTTCGTCCCGCGCTCCACCATGTCGGCCACCAGGATGCCGCCCGTCATCTCCACGCTCTTCCCCACCGCATCCAGCTGCGCCGCCAGCCCACCCTCCGTCCGTCCCACATACAGGCACGACGCCAGCTCCGTCCGCCCGTCCGCCAGCACCTGCACACATCGCCGCAGGTAGTCCGGCGCCACCCGCGCATCCGCATCGCTCGTCACCAGCGTCTCGTATTGCGCCGCCTGCCCCAGCGCCGCCAGCGACCACATCTTCGCATTCGGAAACTGCGGCTCCCCACACGCCAGAAACCGCGACGGCACCTCCGGAAACTCCGCCGCCACTCGCCGCGCCAGCTGCATCCCGGCATCCTCTTCCTGCCGAGCGCAGAACAGCACCTCATACTCCGGGTAGTCCTGCTGAAAGAATCGCCGCAAGCTCTCCTCAAGCCCCGGCTCCGTCCCATGCAGCGGCTTCAACACGCTCACCGGCGGCAGGTACGTCGCCGGCAGCGCATCCTCCCGTCGCTTCCGTCGTCCAAACTGCACCGCCGCCGCCATCACCATCGCGCTGTAGATCGTCGACGTCACCGTGCCGATCGCCGCCGCCCAGAACAAACTCTTCGCCAGCCCCGAATCCCGCCGCATCGCCTATCGGACCGTCCGCTTCTTCGCCGCTGCGGCCTTCACCGTCGTCACCTTCACCGCCTTCACGACCGATCCCTTGGCCGCCACGCCGGTCGCGATCGGCGGCACCACCATCGGCCGTCCCACCGGCACCAGACCTGCCTCCTGCACCTGCCCGTACCCCTGCATCCGGCTCAGCATCTCCGTCCGCACATAATCCACAAACCCCTGCATCTGCCGGTTCATCTCTTCCATCCGCTCCCGCATCTGCA
>CAXTVA010000032.1:0-7543 GCA_964247625.1 uncultured Acidobacteriaceae bacterium | reverse complement strand
CGCGGGTGATCTCGGCGAGGGTGTTGCCGAGGTACTCCTGGTGGTCGAGGGCGATGTCGGTGATGACGGAGAGGAGCGGGGTGACGATGTTGGTGGCGTCAAGCCGGCCGCCGAGGCCGACTTCGAGGACGGCGATGTCGGCGTGACGCTCGGCGAACCAGAGAAAGGCGACGGCGGTGAGGCGCTCGAAGAAGGACGGGGTGTGGGGGAGGGTGGTTTCGGCGACGAGGCCGGTAGCGACGTCGTCGACGCGGAAGTAGAGGCGGGCGAGGTCGTCGTCGGGGATGGGGTGGAGCTCGATGGGGCCGAGGGTGGCGGGATTGTCGGCGGAGGCGTACTCGGTGGGGATGGAGGGCGAGGAGAGCTGCATGCGCTCGTTAACGCGGACGAGGTGCGGCGAGGTGTAAAGGGCGGTGCGGTAGCCGGCCGCGGCGAGGATGCTGGCGAGGGTGGCGGCGGTGGAGCCTTTGCCGTTAGTGCCGGCGATGAGGATGGAGGGGACGGTGTCCTGCGGATTGCCGAGGGCGGCCATGAGGGCGCGCATGTGGGCGAGATCGAACTTGCGGGCGGGCGCGCCGGGGGTGGAGGGGGCGAGCTCGGGGCCGAGATGGGCGAGGTGCGCGAGGGCCTCGGCGTAGGTGTGGGACATGAGGCTATTTTAGGCGAGATGCGGGGTGACTCGCTGCCGAGGTCTGGCTTCCCGCGAGCGCTACCTGTCCGGGAACTGCTTGTACTCCCAATGAGATCCCCAGTTCACCAATACCGTGGTCCTGCCGGCGCGATGGTCGATCGCCATGGCTAAAGGGATCTGGTTGTGAGGCGGCAGGTGCCTTCACTGCGGTCGGGATGACAGGTTTGGGGGGGCGGGCGCGAGGAAAGCAGGTCCCTCCACTGCGGTTGGGATGACAGGTCAGGTGGGGAGGGGATGAGGGCGAGCACGGGCGGCGGGATATATGATTCTGGTCGCGATGAGATGGTGTCTGGGGATGCGAGGTGCGAGGCGGCTGCTGCCGGGGATGGCGGCGATGGCGGGGTTGATGGTTCCGGTGAGGGCGTCAGGGCAGGGTGCGGCGTGTGCGGCGGCGGTGGCGCCGGTGCCGGCAGCGATGGCGTATGCGAAGGGGGACTTTGGGGATGCGGAGGTGCTGTACCAGCAGGCTCTGGTGCAGGCGCCGAAGGATGCGGAGATGACGGCGGGGCTGGCGCGGGCGCGGCTGCGGCAGGGCAAGGTGGCGGAGGCGGCTGCGACGGTGGCGGATGGGCTGGCGTCTGTCGGGATGGCGGCTGCGACGGTGGCCGATGGGCCGGCGTCTGTCGGGGTGGCGGAGGCGTCGGCGCCGAAGACAGCTGGAGTGGATGGGCGAGGTCTGGCGGCGCTGTTGACGGCGCGGGCGGAGGTGGAGCTGCGGGAGGGTTTGCCGTGGCGGGCGCGGACGACGCTCGATGCGGCGGCGGAGGCGGACCCGTGTTACGCGCGGGTGGCGCTGGTGCGGAGCCGGATCGATCGGCTGGACTCGATGTATGCGACCGAGCGGCGGGAGGTGCAGGCGGCGTATGCGCTGGACGCGAAGGATCCGGAGATCAAGCGGGCGTGGAACCAGACGGTGATGCCGGCGAACGATATCAACGGGGCGGAGGAGTACCTGGCGTCCGAGAAGACGGTGGATCCGGAGCTGCGCAAGGCGGCGGAGGCGTCTGTGCACGCGATGCTGCCGCTGCTGTCGGAGACGTCGCAGACGTGCCAGGGGGTTCCGACGATGGAGGCGGCGGTGACGCTGCCGCTTGTGCCCTCGATGCAGGACGGCAAGCATGTGGATGGGTACCGGCTGGAGGTGCAGTTCGGGCAGACGAAGGCGATGCTGGGGGTGGATACGGCGGCGTCGGGGCTGTACGTGAGCCGGGCGCTGGCGGAGGCGAATGGGCTCGTGGCGCGGGCGGGAGATCCGGCGGGAACGGTGCATGCGGAGGCGGTGCAGGTGGGGCCGCTGCGGTTCCACGACTGCGTGGTGGGGGTGAGTGAGGCGGCGTTTCCGGGCAAGGCGGCGGGGTTTGTGGGGACGGACCTGTTTGCGAGCTCGCTGGTGACGCTGAACTTTCCGGAGGCAAAGCTGTCGCTCGAGCCGCTGCCGGCGGTGAAGGGGTATGTGCCGGGGGATCGGCTGACCGGCGAGGCGGCGCTGCGGGGGTACTCGCCGGTGTACCACCGGCTGCAGTACCTGATGGTGCCGGTGACGGTGAACGGCAAGGAACGCCGGCTATTTGTGCTGGACAGCGGGATTCGGCTAAGCACGATGACACTGCCGGTGGCGCACCTGGTGAGCTCGACGCAGCGGAACTTTACGAATCCGATGAAGACGACGACGGGAGCGACGTTCCAGGTGTATCGGGATGCGTTTGATTTTGAGTTTGCGGAGCTGAGGCTGCCGAGCCGGACGGGGCTGCTCCAGTTTGATCCGGCGGTGATTGAGCAGCACGCGCAGATGGCGATTGGCGGGATGCTGGGGTTCGACATGCTGCACACGGCAGTGCTGCACCTGGATTATCGAGATGGGCTGATCAAGGTGGAGTTTCCGGATGGGGAGGCGGTGCCGGCGGGGGGTGCGACGCGTATAGCGAAGGGAGGTGTGCCGGCGAATGCGGATGACGCGTGTGAGCACGGGGCAGCGACGGATGTGCCGGCGGCGGCGGCGATTGAGCTGAAGACGACGGGGCTGTGGGATACGGGGCGGATGAAGGCGGGGCAGGCGGTCACGGCGAAGGTGGTGCACTCCTGGGCGGCGCCGGCTTGCCAGCTGGATGCAGGGGCGCTGGTGTATGGGCATGTGATGGCGGCGACGGTGCCGAAGGGACAGGGCGAGGCGCAGCTGGCGGTGGCGTTCGACCGGGCAGACTGCTTTGGGCAGGAGAAGAAGGCGTTGCCGCTGAAGGTGGTGAGCGTGGTGGCGGCGCCGGGCGAGTTTATCGGGATGCAGACGGCGATTCCGGTGGCGAGCAGCGGCGGGATGGGGCGACACATTGGCGACGCGGTGGCGGCGCAGGATCTGGGGGATGACCAGAACCTGAGTCCGGAGCGAACGCCGTCGGTGATCCGTGCCGGGAGTGTGCGGGGGATACCGACGCTGACGCTGCAGCCGGACAGTGGGCCTGCGTGCAGCGCGCTGCTGACGAAGGCGGACCGAAGCCTGCGGCTGGGTCCGGATACGAAGTTTCTGGTTGTTATGCAGGATGTGGTGCGGCCTTGAGGGAGAGATGCGGCGCGGTAATCACACAGAGGTTGTAGAGCAGGGTGATCGGGTGGGATGTCGAAGCGGATACCTTCAAAGGATAGTTACAGAAACAGCCTGAGCACCGCTGAGACTAGGTGGGCGACGGGTGAAACGAGCGGGTCATCCATCGCGGTGGCCGGCCGGGATGAACTGGGGAGATGAAACGATGCATGTTGCCTTGGGCGTAGCGTTGGGATCGATTGTGGTGGCACCGTTTGTTGGGAAGTGGCGGGCGAATGTGTGGTTGCGGAGCCGGGAGCTTGCGGTGGAGGCGGCAGATCGCCGGACGCTGAATAATGTGATCGAGATCGCGTAGACAGATCCTGCAGGGAACGATGAGCGTGGGTCGCGCCGACAAGGGCGCGGCCCGCTTCTCGTTTACGGCACGGGATCAGGCTGGACGGGTGTGGTTCTCGTCCGTGCGTGGCGTGTGGTCCATGAGAGCGAGGGCGTTGCTATGCTGTGAGGGAGTTTGGGAGAGAGCTGCATGCTGGATGTTCATCCGCCGCACGGGTCGATGCACGGGATACGGGACTTCCTGCTGCACCTGTTTACGATCACGGTCGGGCTGCTGATCGCGCTGGGCCTGGAAGGATGCGTGGAGCGGCAGCACCATCGCCACGTGGTGCACGAGGCGGAGGCGGGGATGCGGCGGGAGATTGCGGAGAACGCACAGGGGATCGCCTCGCTGCGGAAGCAGGTAGCCGACCAGCAGGGGCAGCTGGACGGGGACGTCGACGTGCTGAAGCGAGCAAAGGCTGATCCTGGCGGCAAGCATGAGGACATTGACTTTACGTTCCGGATGCAGGGCTTTGACGATCTGACGTGGAGGACGGCGCAGACAACAGGAGCGCTGGCGCTGATGCCGTACGGTGATGCGACGGAGTACTCCAAGATCTATAACCAGCAGGATGAGCTCTTCCGGGAGCAGCGCGAGATTGTGGTGGACGCGATGCGCGCGGCGTCCATCATCGTGACGCAGGGAAAGACCGAACAGCCGACGCCGGCGCAGGTGGATACGACGATTGAGCGGATCGGGATGGTCAAGCTGCGGCTGCTGCTGCTGAACTCCTTCATCGATAATCTGGATGCGGCGTACCAGAAGTTTTTGAAGGAGCATCCGGCGGAGTGAGGTCGTGGGCAGGGCGCGGCTATTTGGGGTAGGCGAGGGAGGCGGGTCCCCTCCACTGCGGTCGGGATGACAGGTTTGGGATTGCGGGAGGGAAAGCGGGTCCCCTCCGACGAGCTCACGGCAGGGTTCTCGACTGCGGTCGGGAGGACAGGGGTGGGGTGGCTGGTTAGAGAGTGGTGGTGGCGCGCGTGTCTTCGGCGGTGGCGGGATTGTCGAACGGGAGGAAGAGGGTGAAGGCTGTGCCGTGATGGGAGGGATGCTCGGAGCTGCGCAGGCGGAGGGCGCCGTGGTGGCGGTCGACGATCTCTTTGCTGATCCAGAGACCGAGGCCGGTTCCGGCGATGCCCTTGGTGGTGAAGAAGGCTTCGAAGACCTTGCCAAGGAGGGCGGGAGCGATGCCGATGCCGGTATCGGCGATGGTGAGGACCAGACCTTTGGCGCCGGTGGTCCAATGAGTGCCTTCACGGCTGCGAACGAGGAGCCGGCCACCGCGCGGCATGGCGTCGACGGCGTTGCCGACGAGGTTATTGAGCACCTGGCGGATGTCGCCTTCGAAGATGCGGACGGGTTTGTTGGCCCGCTTGCGTTTTTCGACGATAACGCCGGCGTTCTTGATCTTGCCTTCGTACATGGAGAGGACGGTGCTGAAGAGATCGAGGCAGGTGATGGACTGTGGGCGGGAGCTCTGCTTATGGAAGCGGAGGGTCTGGTTGGTGATGATGGCGACACGACGGAGCTCCTGGTCGGCGATGTCGAGCATGCGAACGATCTCTGGCAGGTCGGTGGAGTGGCGCGCGATGTAGAGGAGGTTGGTGACGGCCTCGAGGGGGTTGTTGATTTCGTGGGCGATGGAGGAGGCGAGACGACCGACGGCGGCGAGCTTCTCGCTCTGGATGAGGGCGAGACTGGCGAGGCGCCGCGCTGAGATATCGCGGGAGAAGGTGACGATGCCATCGCTCGTGGGGTAGACCTCGAGCTGGATCCAGATGTTGAGGGGATCGGGGTAGTGGGCTTCGAAGGAGCCGGCGACGCCTTCGTTCATGGCGCGGGTGTAGTGCTCGACGAAGGGTGAGCCCTCGTAGACGGCGTCGGGGAACTCGGTCCAGAGATGTTTGCCGACGAGGTCGCGGTCGACGCCGTAGGTGGTGATGGCGGTGGCATTGAGATAGGAGAAGCGCCAGTCGCGATTGACGCTGACGACGGCATCCTTGGTGGCAGCGAGCACCTGAGAGAGCTGGGCGGTGGCTGCGTCGCGCTGGCGAGCGGCGAGAACGGCTTCGGTGTTGTTCTGGTAGGGATCGAAGACGCCGGCGATGCGGCCGTTTTCAAAGATGGGGATAAGGGAGTAGGTCCAATAGCAGTCCTGGACCCTGCCATCCTGCAGGATGGGGATGAGGACGTTTTCCCGGACGACGGTGTGGCCGTGATCGAAGCAGGCTTCGATGTCGGGGCCGACGAGGTGCCAGGCCTCGTGGAAGACGTGACGATAGGAACCGCCGAGAGCGGAGGGGTGTTTTTCCTGAAGGGTGGGGATGGCGGCTTCGTTATAGAAGAAGACGAGCTCCGGACCCCAGAGGAGGGTGGCGGGGAGCGGGGAGAAGAGCAGCTGATTGACGGTGGCGACGAGGGTATCGGACCAGCGCTCGATCGCTCCGAGCGGGGTGCGGGACCAGGCGAAGCTCCTGACCAGATCGGGCATGAGGCCGGTGCCCAGGATGCGGGAGGTGGTCGCGTCGGCGGCCGCTGGCATGGGTTGCGGATCGTTCATGGTCGAGTCAGAGCGGCGTTGCCGAGCGCTGCGGCGATGGTGCCTCGCGGGAACGGCGTCGCCTTTGATTGTAGCGGCGTGGCCATCAGACCGCGAGGCAGGAAACGCGGCATAGAGGTTTACCAGACCTTGCAGGTGGGGGTGTGGACCATGGGCTGGCCGGCCTTGCAGGAGAATGCCTGCTGAAACTGCGGGAGATTGGAGACGACGCCGTTGATACGGGCGAAGCCGGGCGAGTGAGGGTCCGTGATGGCGCTGACGCGGAGGTTCTCCGGGCGCTCGTTCTCGCAGGCCCACTGGGCCATGCCAATGAAGAAGCGCTGGTCGGGGGTGAAGCCATCGACCGGTTTGAGGCGTTCGTTTTCGATCTGTTTCTGCCAGGCGATGTAGGCGAGCAAGGTGCCACCGAGGTCGGCGACGTCTTCGCCGCTGGTGAGCCTGGAGTTGATGTGGATGTCGTCGACGACGATGTAGGTGGCGTACTGGTCACGGACGCAGTTGATGCGGTCTTCAAAGCCCTTGGCGTCTGCGGGGGTCCACCAGTCGCGGAGGTTGCCCTTGTCGTCGAACTGGCGGCCTTCGTCGTCGAAGGCGTGGGTGAGCTCGTGACCGATGGTGGCGCCGGTGTTGCCGTAGTTGGGGGCATCATCGAGCTTCACGTCATAGAGCGGTGGCTGCAGGACGCCGGCGGGGAAGTTGATGTCGTTCATCTGCGGGTTGAAGTAGGCGTTGACGGTGGGCGGGCTCATGCCCCACTCATTGAGGTCGACGGGCTTGCCGAGCTTATGCCACTGGCGCTGGTCTTCAAAGAGGCTGGCGCGGAGGACGTTGTCAAAGTAGACGGTGGGGGCGATGGTGAGGGCGGAGTAGTCGCGCCAGGTGTTTGGGTAACCGATCTTGTTACGAATGGCGGTGAGTTTGCGGAGGGCCTCCTGCCTGGTGGCGGGCGTCATCCAGGGGAGGGTCTCGATCTCGGCGCGCATGGCGGTCTCGATCTGCTCGGTCATGCGCTGCGTCTTGCTTTTCATGTCAGCTGAGAAGGTGCGGCGGACGAACTCCTGGCCGAGGGCCTCGCCGAGGTAGCGGTCGGCGCCGCGGGTGCAGGTCTTCCAGCGCGGGAGCATGGCGGGGATGCCACGGAGGGTGTGGCCGAAGAAGTCGAAGTGGGCCTGCTCGAAGGGATGGGCGAGGAAGGGGCTGGCGGCGTCGAGCAGATGAAAGCGGAGATAAGTGCGGAGATCGTCGACGGGCTCGGTGGTGAGCTCGGCCTGGACGGTCTTAAGGAAGTCGGGCTGCGAGACGTTGAGCTTGCCGCTGACCGCGGCGTCCTGGGTCTTGAAGTAGAGGGGCCAATCGAGGGCGGGGGCGAGGGCGGAG
>CAXTVA010000031.1:0-8995 GCA_964247625.1 uncultured Acidobacteriaceae bacterium | reverse complement strand
CTTGAACACCAGCGTCAGCACCGCCGCCTGCGTATCGTTCAGGTTCAGAATGCGCCCCAGCAGCAGCGGCCCCATCTCGCTCACCGTCGCGCGCACCGGATGCCCTTCTTTGCCGAAGACATCCCAGAACACCACCGGGCACTCCGAAAATTCTATCGCTCCCAGCCCCATCGCCTGCACCCGCGCGTCGAACTTCGCCGAGCTCTTTCCCGGCTGCGAGATCCCCGACAGATCTCCCTTCACATCCGCGGCAAACACCGGCACACCAATTGAGCTCAGTGCCTCCGCCATCACCTGCAGCGTCACCGTCTTGCCCGTGCCCGTCGCACCCGCAACCAGCCCATGCCGGTTCGTCATGGCCGCCTGCAGCCGTAGTTCCTCGTCCCCGCTCTTTGCTATCACCGGAACTTCAACCATGCTCGTCCACACTCCCGTTTCGCTGAGGGTACAACACGCACCATCACCCGTCCGCTTCCCATGGCGGCGTCAACATCCACAGGTCTCACCGCACGCACACCACCTGAGCAGACCCGTGACACAACTCCGCCTAAACGATCAAGGGATTGCACAACATCCCTCGAAAGAGACATGGACAACATGCTATCCTCCGCCCATTCCATTCGGAGGCCCACCCATGCATTCCTGCAATACGCCTCGTCGCGGCAGATCTCTGCTCGCCATACTCCCTTTCGCCCTGCTCTCATCCTCCGCCGGTCTGGCACAGGTCGTCGTCACTCCCCCAACTCCGCAGATCGGCACCTCGCAGCCCGCTCCCATCGAGCCGCCCATCGCCAAGCCCTCCACCAAGCCGTGCTCCGTCACCCTGCTCTCCGAGCAGGCCTTCGCCAACTTCGATAACAAGCCACTCACCTTCACACCGCCCACCGGTTGCGCCGGCCCCTGGGCCAAGGTCGTCTTCTCCGCTGACTTCACCGTCACCGCCGGCCGCCAGTTCGATCGCACCGCCAAGTTCTTCCTCGGCGGCGCCAACATCTACTTCGGGACCACCTCCGAACCCCGCGCCACCCTCAGCCCCTCCTGGCACGTCGAACGCGACATCACCGATCTCAGCGCGCTCTTCAAAACCGCGCAGGTCGGCCAGGCCATCCTCGGTAACTTCGTCGGCACGGACAGCGGCACCGTCTACAACGGCATCATCTACGCCAACGCCCGCCTCGACTTCTACCCCGCCAACGCCGCCAATCTCGCCCCCGCGGTACCGAACGCCGTCCTCGCCTTTCCCACCAACGACACCAACCGCGTCAGCACCACGACCGACACCTCCACCGGTACCTTCACCTTCCCGAAGAACCTCGAGCGCGTCTACCTTGACGTCATCTCGCAGTCGCAATCCTCTGACGAGTTCTGGTACACCTGCGTTCCGTCCGACGTCGCCGGCGAGCTCGAGAACTGCGGCAACTCCGCCTTTCGCGAGACCGAAGTCTCCATCGACGGCAAGCCCGCCGGCGTCGCGCCCGTCTATCCATGGATCTACACCGGCGGGATCGATCCTTATCTCTGGGAACCGATCCCCGGCGTCCAGACCCTCAACCTCAAGCCCTACCGCGTCGATCTCACGCCCTTCGCCGGCGTCCTCGCCGATGGCAAACAGCATAGCGTCGCCGTCTCCGTCTTCAACGCCGACAGTGGCTTCGACGTCGCCTCAACCCTGCTCCTCTACACCGGTCCTGCAGGCTCCGTCACCACCGGTGGCGTGTTAACCGACACCCTCACCGCGGCTCCCTCGCCAAAGATCGAAGAAAGCCTCAACACCGCCGCCGATGGAACCGTCTCCGGGCCAGTCAACGTCACCTCCGCCCGCGCCTGGACCATCTCCGGCTACATCAACACCTCGCACGGCCGCGTCGACACCACCATCCAGGCCACCAACTCCTTCGGCAACATGCAGGATGAGAAGGTCTCGAGCACCATCTTCAAGCAGAACCTGACCCAGGACACCGAGCAGCAGGAGCTCACCACCACGACCTCGAGCGCAGGCACCGTGCAGACGCAGCACAACGTCTCCTACCCGCTCATAGTCGACTACAACCAGGCCCCAGACTCCACCGGCAACTACGCCATCACCACCTCGGTCAAGCAGCAGAAAATTGACGCTCTCCGCAGCCCCATCGGCGCCAACAGTCCCAATCCCGTCGTCAGCCAGGAAGTGATCGAGACCACGGACACACTCCACTACACACCGAGCTTCGCCTTCATCAACCACGACAACAACACTGCCACCGCCAGCTTCGGCGCCAAGGACGCGCAGCATAACTGCACAGCCCGCACCCTCGCCGCCAACGCATCCATCCTCACTGAGGCACAGGACAGCACCAGCTGCTCTCTCGCCCCCTAACCACCGCATAGCTCACGCAGCCCACCTGCAGCGCAGTTCATCGCCACGCAGGTGGGCTCTTCTCTTCCTCTCCAGACGAAGCGCAGTTCTTCCTCCCGGCATCTATACCAACCATGAAAGCCGTCGGCTACCAGACCCCCTCACCCATCGACGCCCCCGACTCGCTGCTCGACATTACCCTTCCTGACCCGCAGCCGTCCGGCCGCGATCTCCTCGTCCAGATCAGAGCCGTGTCGGTGAATCCGGTCGACACCAAGGTCCGTGCCTCCGCAAAGCCCGCGGATGGTGAGATCTATAAAGTCCTCGGCTACGACGCCGCCGGCATCGTCCAAGCGGTCGGGCCGGAAGTCACCCTCTTCCAGCCGGGCGACGAAGTCTACTACGCGGGCTCGATCGCCCGCTCCGGCACGGACGCCGAGCTGCACCTCGTCGACGAGCGCATCGTCGCCCGCAAGCCCGCCACGCTCTCCTTCGCCGCGGCCGCCGCTCTCCCGCTCACCTCCATCACCGCCTGGGAGCTCCTCTTCGATCGCTTCAACATTGTGCGGACCGGCAGCAGCCTCACGTCACCCAACCTCGCCGCCGCCCGTCTTCACCCCGCTCCCGCCAACGCCACGGTGCCGGCATCCGCATCGATCCTCGTCATCGGCGGCGCTGGCGGCGTCGGCTCCATTCTCATCCAGCTCGCGCGCCAACTCACCGACCTCACGATCATTGCCACCGCCTCCCGTCCGGAGACTCGCCAGTGGTGCAGCCAGCTCGGTGCCCACCAAGTCATTGACCACTCTCAACCTATGAAGCCGCAGCTCGAAGCCATCAGCATCCCACAGGTCGAGTACATCGCCTGTCTCACCGGCACCACTCAGCACTACCCGGGCGTCGTCGAGATCCTCGCGCCGCAAGGCAAGATCGGCATCATCGACGACCCGCCGACCCTCGACGCCAAGCCGCTCAAGCGCAAGGCCGCCAGTCTCCATTGGGAGTTCATGTTCGCCCGTCTCGTCTTCGAGACCGCCGACATGATCGCCCAGAACCACCTACTCACCGAAGTCGCCCGCCTGGTCGACGCCGGCACCCTTCGCACCACCCACACCTCCTCCCTCGGAACCATCAACGCCGCTAACCTCAAGGAGGCCCACCGCCAGGTCGAGTCCGGCAAAGCTCAAGGCAAGATCGTCCTCGAAGGCTTCTAAGCGCAGAGCCGTCACGAATGACGCTCGCGACTCCCTCCATCGCTGTTCACTGATCACTCCGCGCGAAACACTAGTGCCCGCCATAACTCTCATCAGCGAACACGTAACCCGCCATGACCCGTCCCACAACCGCCCGCCAGCTCTGGCAAGCTGAAAACCGCCTGTTCACGCTCTGGCAGCAGCGCCAGCCCACCCTCCTGCGCGATGGCGCGCTCGGCGGCGAACACAGCACCTACCTCACTCAACCCCTTCGCATCCTCTTCGTGCTTAAGGAGCCCAACGACTCCGGTGGCCGCTGGTCCGGCAACGGTGCCGACCTGCGCTTGCACACCGCAGCATTCGCCAATCTACACTCCACCTTCCCCGTTCTTCTACTGCTTGCCCTCCTTGCCCAGCAAGCCTCCATCGATCCCGCCCTCAAGCTCAAATTCAACGCCGCACGCGAGCAGCTCCGCGATCGCAACCGCCGCATCGCGCTCCTCGAAAGCATCGCCCTCGTTAACCTGAAGAAGACGCCCGGCGGCCCTGTCTGCAACGACCGCTCACTCGCAACCTCCGTCTCAAGCGACGGCGATCTCCTCCTCCGCCAGCTCGCTCTGTATCACCCGCACCTCACGATCGCAGGCGGCAGCAGCGTTCACACGCTCCTCGCGCAGCTCGCCGGCCGCGTCATCGAGCCCGCCGCCACACCCAACACGCGGCCTTTCTTCGCGGACCCCCGCCTCGGCCTCTGCCTCTCCTTCTTCCATCCGCAGGCCACCAAGGGGTACGAGTATCTCTTCACCCTCCTTCGCGAAAGCCTGCTCCTCCACCGCTTTCCCGCGCGACTCCCCATACAATAGAGCTTCACCTCGCCCATTTAAGCCGCGCATGACCAGCCTTCAAGACAAGCTCGACGCCATCACCGCCCGCACCCGGCACCTCGTGCAGGCGGATCGCCTCGCCGTCTCCGAGCGCGTCACCGAAGAGCTCTTCGCTACCGGCATCGAGGATCGCCTGCTCCGCGTCGGCAGCATCGCCCCGTCCTTCAGCCTGCCAGACGCCGCCACCGGCAAGCTCATCGCCTCCGCCGATCTCCTCGCCCTCGGTCCGCTTGTCATCAACTTCTTTCGCGGCCGCTGGTGCCCCTACTGCGTCACCGAGCTAGAAACCTGGCGCGACCTCCTTCCGCAACTGCGCCGCACCGGCGCCCTTCTCGTCGCCATCTCTCCCCAAACCGAGCGGCAGAATAACTTCGCCGTTGAGCAGCACCACCTCGCCTTCCCTCTGCTCACCGATCGCAACGCCGCACTCGCTGATCAGTTCGGCATCACCTATACCGTCCCTGTTGAAGCTCGCGCCTACTTCCGCTCGATCCTCGTCAACATCCCCTTCGCCAACTCCGGCGAGGGCTACGACAAGGCTCCCGATACTGCATGGCGCCTGCCTCTTCCGGCCACCTTCATCCTTCGCCAGGACAGCACCGTCGCCTTCGCCGAAGCGCACGCCGACTTCCGCGTGCGGCCCGAGCCGGAAGACGTCCTGAACGTCCTCCGCTCTCTCTAGCAACATCTCCCAATCCTCCGTGCTTCAACTCCGTTCATTTACACTTGCGGCGTTGAAGCTGTGCGTTTATCGTCATACGTAGGCGACTATCGACGTGCATCGGCGTTTCGCCATGCGTCCACCCCGGTCGCCAGAGGCTGACCCTCCATGAACGCCCTCCCCGCTCGCCCCTTACCACTCGCCCCGGCGGACCTCTCCTCTGCCGCTTCGTCCGCCGCGCCTTCACTTCCACAGCGCACTCCGACAGCGGCTGGTCTCGACGCCTTCGCCGGCGACCCCAACTTCATGATGTCGCTCGCTCGCGGCCTCAACGTCGTCCAGGCCTTCACCCAGCAGCATCAGCAGATGACCATCTCGCAGCTCAGCGTCAAGACCGGCCTCTCCCGGGCCGCCGTTCGCCGCTGTCTCTACACCCTCGCCAAGCTCGGCTTCGCCGGCACGGAAGACGGCTCACGCTACAGCCTGCGTCCGCGCATGCTCACCCTCTCGCACTCCTTCACCGCCTCCAACACCCTCTCCACCGCCGCCCAGCCCATCCTCGAGCGCATGTCCGCCCAGCACCACGAGAGCTTCTCCGTCGCCACCCTCGATGGCGACGACATCGTCTATGTCGCCCGCACCACCGTCTCCCGCGTCATGAGCGTCGATCTCCACATCGGCTCGCGTCTCCCCGCCTACTGCACCAGTATGGGACGCATGCTGCTCGCGCATCTGCCCGCCGATCAGCTCGAGGCCTACCTGGCCCGCGTCGATCTCGTCGCTCACACTCCGCGCACCATCGTCTCGGTCGACAAACTCCGCGTCATGCTGCGCAGCATCCGCCGCAACGGCTGGGCACTCTGCGATCAGGAGTTCGAGGTTGGCCTCCGCTCGCTCGCCGTCCCCGTCCACGCTCCCACCGGCCGTGTCGTCGCCACGCTCAACCTCTCCGGCTCCGCGCCGCGCCTCTCCACCCTCGACATGCAGACCCGCTTTCTTCCGCACCTCCGCGCCGCCGCCAACGAGCTAAGCGTCTTCCTCCGCTAGACCCTGAACCCTCACACCGCCTCCGCCATCTCCACCAGCGTTCGAATCGTCCTCAGATTCCGCACCGTTCCCACCGTCTTCAGCCGCGAATCGAAGTACGCCGTCGTCAGCTTCGATCGCCCCGCCCCATTCGGCATGTCGAGATAGATCTCTCCGCCTAGAATGCAGAACCGTTCCGGCAGAAATCGCTCCGCCTCCAGCCGCGCCAAAGCCTCAGCCGTCGGCCGATCCCGCAGAAACATCACCGCCAGCCGCTCTTCGGCAACATCAGCAAACGGGTGCCGCTTCAAGGCCGACCGTAGCTCTGCCGCCGACCGCACCACCACCGGCACCGCGAACCCAAACCGCTTCTCAATTGTTACCGCGAGTGTCGTCTGCAGCTCCGCAGCCGCCCAGTCCGATCGAAAGACAACATTCCCGCTCTGAATGTAACTCTCGCAGTCCACGCATCCAGTCTTCGTGAACACCTCGCACAGCTCCCGCATCGGCATCTTGTTCTTGCCGCCCACGTTCACACCTCGCAGAAGCGCCACCTGCCGTGCCATCACATCACCTCCGCGCGCGTCGATCGCTGCGCCTAGAATAGCCCTGACACACCGCTCCATCGCCACAGATCACAGCACGCCGAGGTACAGGCTTGACCGACAGCAACACATCGCCTGCCCTCCCGGACTCACGCTGGATCCACCGCACCAAAGTGGCGCTCGCGCTCTGGCTCATCGCCCTCGTCATCGCCTGTCTCGTCCTCACCCGCCATTGGCCGCTCGTCAATGACGGGGCCCTTCAGCACTACATCAGCTTCCTCATGGATAGCGGTCTCGCGCCCTTCCGCCAGATCTCTGACATGAATCTGCCGGGCTCGCTCATGATCGACTGGACCGTCGTCCACGCCCTCGGCGGCGGCCCCATCGCTTGGCGCGTCTTCGATGCTCTCCTTATGCTCGCCGCGTCGTTCGCCATGCTCGTCATCGCTCTCCCGTACGACTGGTTCGCCGGCGTCGCCGCGGCCGCTCTCTTCTGGCTCCTCCACGCTCGCGACGGCATGGGCCAGACCGGCCAGCGCGACCTGATGGAAGCCACCCTGCTGCTCCTCGTCACCGCGTCCGCGTTCCACGCTGTCCGCTCGCGATCGCAGGGGCCCTTCGCGCTCGCCGCCCTCTGCGCCGGCATCGCGGTAACCATCAAGCCTGACTCGCTTCTCCTCTCCGCTCTCATCCTCACCGTCGCACTCACCCATAATCGACACGCTGAAACAGGTCTCACCACACCGCCGACCATCACCGTCATAGCCTTCTGTCTGCCCGTGGCCGCGGCCATAGCTTTCCTTCTGCACCATCACGCGTTGACAGCCTTCTTCCGCTCCCTCACCGAAGTCACCCCGTACTACGCGCGCCTCGGCCGACAGGGCACAGGCGAGCTCTTGCGTGACTGTCTCTCCACCCCCATGCGCGTCCTCCTCGTCATCGCAGTTCTCCTTGCCGTCACTCAGCGCCACCGCTGGACCTGGGAGCGGACCGTCCTCGTCACCGGTGTCACCTGGGGTCTCGCCTCCTTCTTCCTCCAAGGCAAGGGCTACCTCTACCATCGCTATCCGACGCTTGCCTTCCTTCTGCTCTGGTCCGCCATCGAGTGCGCGCAAGCCTTGCAAACACCCGCCCTCCTTCGCGTCGCGGGCGCAGGAGGCCTCCTTTATGCCAGCCTCTTCGTCGCGCCCCTCAGTCTCGTCCGCGCCAGCCGAGTCACCTGGAGCAACCCGCTCCTTGACAGCCTCCAGGCCGACCTCACCCGGCTCGGCGGCTCATCCCTCGCCGGCAACCTCCAGTGCATCGACTCCATCTCCGGCTGCAACACCGTCCTCTATCGCATGCATCTTCCCGAGGAGACCGGCATGCTGTCAGACTTTCTCCTCTTCGGCCCACCCACCGAACCGGCGGTCCGCCGAGCGCGCTCCACCTTCTGGAGCGAAATCAACGCGCGTCCCCCAAAGCTCATCGTCGTTACCGGCTGGCTTCACCCCGCCGGCCTCGACAACTACGCGAAGCTCGCCCTCTGGCCAGACTTCGCGACCTTCCTCAATACCCGGTACACCCTCACCGAGCAACGCAGCTTCCCGCCCGGCTCCAACGGTCCGCTCTCCTACCGCATCTACACCCTGCGCTGAACGCCGCAGCCCTTACCGCGGAGCCATACACCGGGCAAAACTCACAGGCCCGGCGTTCGCCTCCACCCGCACCTCAGCTCCAGCCGGCACTACCACCGCCGAGGCCTTAAGCAACTCCACCTCACCCGCGGCCAACCGCACACTGGCAGACCCGTTCAGCCCCACCAGGCATCCCGGCCCCTCCATCGTCACCGTCAAGCTGCCACTCGCCAGCTCAAAGCGATCGACAGAGAAATACGTCTCCTCAATCAATCGCGTGAACCCATCCATCACCCGCGGCGCAACCTTGCCCGCACGCGTGGCCAGCTTCGTCACTCCAATCCCCTGCTCCACATGCAGCTCGCGCGGCCGGCCATAGTCAAACATCCGGTACGTCCGATCGCTGGTCTGCTGCGTCTCCAGCAGCACCACGCCCGGCCCGATCGCATGCACCGTTCCCGCATCAACAAACAGCATATCGCCCACACTGACCGGAACCATCTCCAGCTTCTCTTCAAGCGTTCCATCTGTAATCGCCGCCCGCACATCCTCAAGCGTCACGCCATGCTTCAAGCCCAGCGCGACCGCCGCGCCCGGCTCAGCCTCGAGCACATACCAGCACTCCGTCTTTCCGCGCGGCTCGCCAATCGCCTGTGCCTGCGCATCGTCCGGATGCACCTGCACCGACAGCTTGTCCGCCGGAAACAGAATCTTCACCAGCAGCGGAAACGCCGC
>CAXTVA010000030.1:7724-9338 GCA_964247625.1 uncultured Acidobacteriaceae bacterium | reverse complement strand
TGACGCTGGTGGGCGCAAGCGATATGGTAAGCGTGGTGATTCGATCGAGCGTGCTGCAGCTGGCGACGCCGCCGGAGATGCGGGGCCGGGTGAGTGCGGTGAACTGGCTGTTTATCGGGGCGTCGAATGAGTTTGGCGAGTTCGAGAGCGGCCTGACGGCGCACTGGTTCGGGGCAGTGCGGGCCGTGGTGATCGGTGGCGTCGGCAGTCTGCTGGTGACGGCGAGCGCCGCGGGATTGTTCCCTGCGCTGCGGAAGGCTGACGCGCTGACGGCGGAGAGTCTGCGGGCCGGGAATGAAGAGTTCAGCGATGCGGAGCCGGTGAACTAGATCTGGCGAAAAGGGGATCGAGGGAGGCGTATGGAGAACGGCAAGAAGGCGGCACTGGGAGCGACCATTGTGGCGGTGCTGGCGGTGGGAGTTCGGGTGGGCTTAATTTACCGGGAGCGGCATGCAACGGCGGCGCCCGTTGCGGCGCCGCGGCAGGCGAGGCTGCCGGATGATGCGTTCGTGTTTTTGAAGAAGAAGCGCCCCTCTTCGATGGCGGACTTGAAAGAGCTGGACGGCACGACAGTGTGGGTAAGCGCGGGCGGGCAGATGGATTACTACCCGGTGCACGGGCAGCGTGCGGACTACGGCAAGAAGGCGGGAACCCTGCTGGGTGCGGAGCCGATTGCGGTGGATGGCGCGATTGAGCAAGTGGCGCCGAAGGCGGCGACGTTCCGGATTCCTGGCGGTGACCGGCAGGTGCTGCTTACGTTCAAGATTCCACCAAGTGCGCAGGGACCGGGCGAGGGCGAGACGAGGTTCGCTGTGCCAGTGGGCTATCACGAGGCTGGACAGTACACGTTCATGACGGATGAGATCTTCTTTTATGACGACCCGCACCAGCTCTACAAGCATTGGGGAACGGCGACGTGGGATGCGATTGATCATCACAAGGCAACGCTCGGAATGAGTGAGTCGCAGGTGCAAATGGCGCTGGGACAGGTGAGCGACAGCGTGAGCAACGAGTACGGAAACCGGCGCGTGATGTTCAGCAACCTGGGGCACCCGATGGATGTGATCTTTGTGAAGGACAAGGCGACGGCGATCATGCCGCACCAATGATGCGACGGTTGTCCCGGCTGTGTGTTGGAGTGGCAGGCTAGTCTGTGTTGCCAGTCGGGAGGAAGAGCGAGAAGGCCGTGCCGTGCCGGACGGGGTCTGTGCTGGAGCGGACGGAGAGGGTGCCGTTGTGCTTCTGGACGATGCCGTGTGAGATCCAGAGACCGAGGCCGGTTCCGTTGATGCCTTTTGTGGTGTAGAAGGGCTCGAAGATGTGGCGGCGTGTCTCTTCCGGCATGCCGTGGCCGGTATCGGCGATGGTGATGCGGGCGCCGCTCTGACCCTGGTGTCCTCCCCGGCTCTCGCGGATGCGGAGGGTGAGCACACCGCCGGTGCGCATCGCGTCAATGGCGTTCGAGACGAGGTTATTAAGCACCTGGCGTATGTCGCCTTCGAAGCAGACGACGGGACGGGTGTTTTTCTGGTCAAGACGGACGCTGATGTTGGAGTTGTTGAGCCGGCCGCGATAGAGCGCGAGGACGGGCTCGAGCAATTCGAGAGGTGTGAT
>CAXTVA010000030.1:0-7624 GCA_964247625.1 uncultured Acidobacteriaceae bacterium | reverse complement strand
TGAGCCGGCCGCGATAGAGCGCGAGGACGGGCTCGAGCAATTCGAGAGGTGTGATAGCGCGGGCGCGGGTGGCCTGGCGGTGAAAGCGTAGCGTCTGGCCGGCGATCTGCGAGACGCGCGCGAGTTCCTGTTCGGCGAGCTGAAGATAGGCAGCGGCCTGCTCGGGGAGGGATTCCTGCTTGATGAGAAAGAGGAGGTTGGTGACGGCCTCGAGCGGGTTGTTGATCTCGTGCGAGATGGAGGCGGCGAGACGGCCGACGGCGGCCAGCTTTTCGCTTTGCACCAGGGCGCCCTCGGCCAGCTTTTGCTGGGAGAGATCGGTGAGGAAGACGGCGATGCTGGTGTCCGTTGAGCCATCCGGCGCGGAGATCATGGTGGCGCCGACGAGCAAGGGAATGCGCCGGCCATCCTTGCTGAGGTAGACCTTTTCGTAGGGGTCTGCGGTGCCGGATGTTTGCAGCTGCGCGACGGCCACGGCGTCACGGTTGGCAAACTCGGGCGGTGTAAGCTCGCTCCAACGAACGGTGCCATTGGCGACCTCGTCGCTGGTGTATCCCAGCAGCCGGAGCAGCGTTGGATTGATGTAGGCGATGCCGCCCTTGAGGTCGCCGATAAGAAGGCCGACAGTGGCGGCCTCGATGAGTCTGCGGAATCGCTCTTCGCTCTTGCGCAGCTGTTCGGAGGCACGCCTCTGGTCGTCTACGTCGGAGATGGCGACGACGCCGCCGAGAAGAGTTCCCTGGTCGTTGAGGATGGGGGCGGCGTTGAGTGAGACCCAGGCAAGAGTTCCATCGCCGCGCTGATAGAGAACGTCTTCGGTGGGAACGGCCTGTCGACTTTTCATGGCCCGCGGGAGCGGGTATTCGTCGCCCCGAATGCGCCGGCCGTCGGGATGGAAGGCGATCCATTGGCTGTGAGACGGGATGTCGGGAGTTGGCAGCGGGGGATGACGGAAGATGCGTTCGACGGCGCGGTTGCCACGCACAATGTTGCCGTCCGGTGTGGCCATCAGAACGCCGATGGGAAGGCTGTCGAGGATGCTCTGCAGGGTCTCACGTTCCACACGCAGCTCATCAAGGGCCTGATCGCGGACGCGGAGGGCGTCACGGATCTGATATTGCTTCTGCCGGGCCCGAAGCGCGGCGCGAACGGTGGCGAGCAGCGTCTCCGTGCGTATAGGCCGCTCGAGCAGGATGGGTTCGCCGAGGGTGAGACGAGCTTCTTGCAGCTCACGGCTGCGAAGGCTTTCACGGCCGCCGGTGGTGAGCAGGATGATGGGGAGGTCGGACCAGGGCTCCTGGCGCGAGAGAAAAACGCTGAGATGTTCGATGAGTCGCGCGCTGAGGGCTTCCTCGGTGAGCACGAGGGCCCCGATGGCGCTGGGGCCTGAGGCGGAGAGAAGCGCGGCGGGATCGGCGCAGACATCGGCGTCGACGGCCTTGTCACGGAGCGTGGAGACGATCAGGTCCGCATCGCGGCCGCTGGGCGCGACGACATGAACGATGTGTTCGTTCAGCCCTGCCCCGATCGGCGCAGCGTCGTTACTCATGGTTCCTGGATACATCGGGGACGCCGGTAAGCACGCCGTGGAGGCTACGGAGCGGCTCACTTACGGTGATGCCGTCGGCGCTGAAGGTGAGTTCGCGAAGAGCACGTTCGTGACGGCCAGATCGCTGTTTGAGCACGGAGGCGACCTGGCGGATCTCGCCCTCGGCCTCGAAGTAACGCAGCATCAGGACGGCGTCTGACAGGTAGCTGACGTCAAGATCGGCGTGCATGCTGCCGACGATTCCGTGCTGGGTGAGGACAAGGATGGTAAGCACGCCGCGCTGGTTGAGGAACGAGAGGAGCTCGTGCAGGTGCAGGATGAGGTCGCGTTCGCCCGGCATGGCGTTCAGGAAGCCGTTGAGGGAGTCGATGACGACGACGCGGGTGTCGTTCTGCTCGACTTCCTCGCGGATCTGCGCGATGAATTCTCCGGGGGAGAGCTCCGCGGGATCGACCTGCCGGATAGAGAGCGTGCCGCGCTCCACTTCGGTCCGTACGTTCAGACCGAGAGCCTCTGCGCGCTCGATCAACGTGCGCCGGACTTCGTCGAAGGCATAGACGATGGAACGATCCTTCCGGCGTGCGGCGGCGACGGCGTACTGGATAGCGATGGTGGATTTTCCGACGCCGGTTGGCCCGAGGATGAGAGTCGAGGAGCCGCGACGGATGCCGCCGCCGAACATATTGTCGAGGATAGGAACGCCGCTCGAGACGATGTCGCTCGGGAAGTCGCCGTCGTGCTCGGCGGCGACGAGCCGGGGATAGATAAGGACGCCGCCGACCTTGATGGTGTAGTCGTGAAAACCTTCGCGGTAGGCCGATCCGCGCAGCTTGACGATCTCAATATGACGCCGCGTAAGGCCGTAGGATCGCTGGATCTTTTCCAGGCGGATGACGCCATGGGCGATGCTTTGCAGCTGCAGATCGTTGCCGTCGGCGGTGCGGTCATCGAGCATGAGCACCGTGGTATCGCGGCCGACGAAGAACTGCTTGAGCGCGAGCAGCTGGCGGCGGTAGCGCATGACGTTGTCGGAGAGGAGGCGGAGCTCGGAGAGAGAATCGATGACGAGGCGATCGGGCCGTTCGCGATCGATGATGTCGGTGAGCTTCTGGATGGTGCTGGCGAGCTCAACCTCGCTGGGGTGGAAGACGGTGTACTGCTGATCGGGCGAGAGCGAGGCCTCTTCTGGAACGAATTCTGCAATGGGAATGAGGGCGGGATCCCAGCCGTGCGAGCGAGCGGAGCCCTCGAGCTCGGTCCGGGGCTCAGAGAGGGTAATGTAGAGTGCCTTCTCGCCGAGCGCGATGCCCGCCATAATGAACTGCATCGCAACGGTGGTCTTGCCGGTCCCGGGGTCGCCTTCAAGAAGGTACATCTGGCCTGGCGGAAGGCCGCCATTGAGGATCTCATTGAGACCTGCGATCCCTGTGTCCAGACGAGCGCTATCCTGTGTGCTGGTCTCGGTGGAAGTGTCAAGCATAGAGTCTGAGGATACCGAAATCCAGGGCCGGCTGCGCTGGGATCAGCCTGTATTACGCAAACCCGCGGCGATCCCGTTGATGGTAGCGGTAATGGCACGGTCGAGGACTGCGTCCGCGGGCTGGTCCGCGGGGAGACCGCGTTTGCGGCGAAGGAGATCGACCTGCAGCAGGCTCATGGGATCGACGTACGGGTTGCGGAGCCGGATGGACTGGAGCAGGACGGGATTGGTCTCGAGCAATTCAGTCTGGCCGGTGACCTCGAGGATCATGGCGTGGGTGAGGCGGAACTCGCGTTCGAGGACCGAGAAGACGCGATCACGCAGAGCGGCATCTTCGACCAGAGCGGCGTAGAGGCGGGCGATGCCGAAGTCAGCCTTGGCCAGTGCGAGCTCGACGTTGCGCACGATGTCGAGGAAGAGCGGGAAGTCGCGCGCCATGGTGCGAAGAAGATCGAGATTTCCCGGCTCGGCGCGGATGAACTGGTCGATGGCAAAGCCGACGCCGAAGTAGGCGGGCACGAGGTGACGGGACTGCATCCAGCCGAAGACCCAGGGGATGGCGCGGAGGTCCGCCATGGTGCGCTGTCGCGAGGCGCTGGCGTCTTTCCGCTTGGCCGGACGCGAGCCGATGCGGGCGTGTTCGAGTTCGGCGACGGGCGTGGCCTGCTCGAAGTAGGTGAAGGTCTCCGGATTGTTGAGGATGTGTTCCTGGTAAAAAGCGAGCGAGGTGGCGGAGAGCTGGTCGAGGGCGGCCTCCCATGCGGGCAGGATCTCGCCGGTGAGGTGGGGTGGGCTACCCGGGGTCTGCAGCCGGGTGTCGGGCCGGGCGAGCGCGTCGAGGGATGCGGCGATCATGAGCTCGAGGTTGCGCTCGGCGAGGACGACGTCGGAGTACTTCCAGTTGAGGACCTCGCCCTGCTCGGTGAGGCGCAGCTCGCCGGTGAAGGCGTCGACGGGCTGGGCGAAGATGCTGCGATGCGTGGGGCCGCCGCCACGGCCGACGGTGCCGCCGCGGCCATGGAAGAGACGAAGGAAGATGTCGCACTCGCGGGCGACGACGTGGAGGGCGCGATGCGCCTTCCAGATCTCCCAGGTGCTGGCGATCATGCCGCCATCCTTGTTCGAGTCGGAGTAGCCGAGCATGACTTCCTGGCGACGGCCCCAGCTTCTGAGCAGCGGCTGGTAGTCGGGCGAGGTCCACAGCTCGCGGCAGATGGCTGGCGCGTGCTGCAGATCTTCGATCGATTCGAAGAGCGGAACAGGTTGGAGACCGGGGTCGGCCGGGAGATCCGCCGTGGCCTCGCTTCCCTCGACTTGAACGCCGCCGAGACGAGCGAGACGAAGGACGTTCCGGGCGTCTTCTGCCCGGGCGGCGCCGGAGATGACGTACTGACGGATCGCTTCGGGCGGGAAGCTGTGCTTGAGGTCGGCGATGGCGCGAAAGGTTGCGAGGACCTCCGCGGTCTGGGCGGAGAGCGGCGCCGGTAGCGCAGTTGAGCCCTCCTGGAAATGCGCCAGCTCTTCGAGCGCGGCGGCGTGTACGCGTGCGTGCTGCCGGACATCGAGTGTCTGGAGGTGGAGGCCGTAGGTTCTGACCTCGAGGACGAGGGGATCGACCAGAAGAGCGGAGAGCCGCTCGCCCTTGTTGGCGAGGAGTGAGTCACGCAGGACGGTGAGATCGGCGAGCAGGTCGGCGGCTCGCGTGTACTGCGGCAGGCGCGGCGCCGCTGCGGGGATCGACAGGGCGGTGGTGAAGCCGAGGCGCGCCATGATGCAGACGATCAGCAGGCGGAGGCGCTCAAACTGGAAGCGCTCGCTGAGAGTGGCGGCGAGACTGCCGGCGCTGTCCGCGTCACCTTCCAGCTGGAGCAGGTAGCGATCGATGCGGGCCTCGACCTCGAGTGTGACGGCGATCTGCTGGGTGGAGCTGCCGAGCTGATCGAAGAGGACCTGCAGGCGCTCACGGTAGTGACGGAAGAGAAGATTGCGTGCGGTGGTGAGGGCGTCACAGGTCGTATCGGCGTTGACGAAGGGGTTTCCGTCGCGATCGCCGCCGATCCAGGAGCCGAAGCTGATCAGCTGCGGCAGTGTGGCGAGGGAGGGTACGGCGTCCACGATGCCGGCTGATCCAGGCAACGGGAACTGCTCGTCGAGCGCGAAGGCGACCTCGGTGTAGAGAACGGGCAATGTGTCAAAGAGGCTGGCTTCGTAGTAGTCGAGCGCCATGCGGATCTCGTCGCGAACGGTGGGCCGGGCGACGCGGACGTCATCGGTCTGCCAGAGGGCGGTGATCTCGGCGATCATGTCGTGTTCGAGGGCCTCGAGCGCCGTGGCGGCGACGGGGATGCGATCGAGTTTTTCGAGCAGCAGCGAGATGCGGCGGCGCTTGAACATGACGGAGCGACGGGCGACCTCAGTGGGGTGCGCGGTGAAGATGGGCGAGATGCAGACCTGCTCGAGGAGCTTGT
Organism: uncultured Acidobacteriaceae bacterium; assembly: GCA_964247625.1. Lineage (GTDB taxonomy): Bacteria > Acidobacteriota > Terriglobia > Terriglobales > Acidobacteriaceae > Edaphobacter. Next base: position 2,127 of record CAXTVA010000030.1, on the reverse strand, counting down.
AGGCCTCAGCGCGAGTGAGGCCTGCTGCTTTGAGCGCGCGCAATGTGCCGCGAAGGCTGCCGCGCTGCGGGGGTGCATCTGCGGAGAGCTGGGTCGCCAAACGGCGGCGCTTGCGGTGGTTGGTCTCGGCGAGGTTGATGAGCTCGAAGTAGAAGCTGAAGGCGCGGGCGAGCTGGTAGGAGGTGTTGAAGTTGTTGGTGAGGGCGTGGACGCTGAGCAAGGCCTGCTGCATGTGAGAGCGCGAGAGCGCCTGCGACTCATCGGATGGCGGGGCGGAGTCGGCCTCGCGACGAGCGATGGCGGTGCGGCGGAGGCTTTCGACGGCGTCGAAGAGGTCGTCGCCGGCCTGCTCGCGCAGGACCTCCCCCAGAAGCACGCCGAGCGAGCGAACGTCGCGGCGAAGCGGGGCCGTCTTCATCTCCGGTGACTGCGCTTCGAGCTCCGCAAGTCGATCGGTCCAGCTGACTGGTGTCCACAAAGAAGACATGGCTGATTATCCTATGCGGCAAAGCGCCCGGCTGCAGGGTTAGAAGAGCTTACCGAGGGTGAAGACGAACTTGCGATGATCGTCTGTGCCGATGGCAGGTGCGAGCGTGATGACGCCGAGGGGTGTCTCCGCGACGACGCCGAAGTAGACGTCCTGCCGGGTGATGGTGCTCTGGTCCGGCGCACGCATCTGCCCGATCTCATACGCTCCGCCGAGATAGATGCTTTGCCCAAGGGGCGCCGGCAGCTGGGCGATACGACGCAGATACGCGGGTTCGATCAGGAGGTAGTCCGTGCCGCGGTACTCATCGATGTTGCTGGCGGTGAGACGCAGGGGACCGCCGAGGGTGAAACGGAACGGCTGGGCGACGTTGCGATTGAACATGGTGCCGCCTTCCGCGGCGAGGATGAAGTCGTTCTTGCCGACGGCGTGGGCGAGTGAGATCTGGGCGGAGAGCTGCGGGGCGTCCGGGCTGCGAACGGTCGAGTGCAGATAGGCGGCCTCCATGACGACTCGGGCACCGTACTGCGGAACGAGAGCGCGATCCTGAGTGTCGTAAGCGAAACGTACTCGACCACGTTGCGTATTGCCGAAGATGTCGGGAGCTCCGTCGTCGCCGACGTTGCGGGTCCAGGAGATGTGAGCCAGCTGGTAGCCGAGCCGTAGCTCGCGGGTGCGCGAGTCGGTCCAGCCGAGATCGAGGCCGCCGCCGCCAGTCTGCAGATTGCGCTCAGCGAGCCGGACCTGATTGGCGAAGATGTTATACGGCTTGCGGGTGAAGGTGCCCTGCGGCGCCGCGAAGAAGCCGCCGGAGAGGCCGGTGTTACGAAGGCGGCGGGCGTACTCTCCGCTCAGCTCTGTCTCCCAGCCGGCCTTGATGATGCCGCGGAACTCTGATCCGTAGCCGCCGAGATCCTGCTGGAGGAAGATGCCCTCGACGGTAGCGCGCGTGACGCCGCCGCCGAGAGCTTCCACGTTGGCACCGACGGTGAGAAAGGGCGGACCGAAGGCTTTGTCAGCGACGGTGACGAGGATGACGGGGCGATCGGTCTGCTTGCTTTCGTAGCCGACGGTGTAGTCCGCGTTGTAGCGGCCGTCGGAACGGATCTCGGCCAGCACGCGATCGAGTTGCTTGGTGTCGACTGGTTGGTTGATGAAGGGCATGAACTTGCGTTCGACGGCTCGCTGCGCGCTCTCGGTGGGTGCCTTGACACGGACGCGGAGGATGTTGCCCGCGGGACCGCGGCGTTTGGCGGCGCGATCGGTGAGGTATTGTTGCCACAGGGCGTCAGGTAGCGCATAGGCGAGAAGCGCGGCCTTCTGCTGTTCCGCGGCGGCGTATCCCCGCTGGGCGAGATCGGCTGTCTTGAGGTAGTCGGTCTGGGTGAAGCCCTGGATGTCAGGGGTCATGACGACGTTTGCGAGCGTTCGCTCGCGCCGTTCCTCGCCTTCGATCGCGACCGAGAAGCTGCGCTGCAGCACGCCGAGGATGGAGCCGAGATCGCCCTGCTTGAGCGGGCTGAGTGGAAGGCTGACCGCCAGGATGACGTCGGCCTTCATGTCCTTCACCGTGGATGTCGGCAGGTTGTTGAGCACGCCACCGTCGACGAGGTCATGTCCGTTGAGGCGGAACGGCGCGT
>CAXTVA010000029.1:0-14230 GCA_964247625.1 uncultured Acidobacteriaceae bacterium | reverse complement strand
GCCGCCGGCGACGTCAACACGCTGCTGCTCGACAAGACCGGCACCATCACCATCGGCAACCGTCAGGCCTCCGAGTTCGTCCCCGCCCCCGGCGTCACAGACGCCGAACTCGCCGATGCCGCCCAGCTCTCGTCCCTGCCCGACGAGACCCCCGAAGGCCGCTCCATCGTCGTCCTCGCGAAAGAGCGATACGGCCTCCGCGGCCGCGACCTCACCCAACTCGGTGCCCCCTCCGACCTCCAGTTCGTCCCCTTCAGCGCCACCACCCGCATGTCCGGCATCGACCTTCTCCGCGACGACACGCCGCGCTCCATCCGCAAGGGCGCCGTCGACGCCATCGCCGCCTACCTCCAGGAGCGCGGCAGTCGTTTGCCCGACGAGGTCCGCGCCTCCGTCGAGGCGATCGCCCGCTCCGGCGGCACGCCCCTCGTCGTCGCCGAGAACGCCCGCGCCCTCGGCGTCATTCACCTCAAGGACATCGTCAAGGGCGGCATGCGCGAGCGCTTCGACCAGCTCCGCGCGATGGGCATCCGCACCGTCATGATCACCGGCGACAACCCCCTCACGGCCGCCGCCATCGCCCGCGAGGCCGGCGTCGACGACTTCCTCGCCGAGGCCAAACCCAAGGACAAGATGGACCTCATCCGCCGCGAGCAGGCCGAAGGCAAGCTCGTCGCCATGACCGGCGACGGCACCAACGACGCACCCGCCCTCGCCCAGGCCGACGTTGGCGTCGCCATGAACTCCGGCACCCAGGCCGCGAAAGAGGCCGGCAACATGGTCGACCTCGACTCCGATCCCACCAAACTCATCGAGATCGTCGCCATCGGCAAGCAGCTCCTCATGACCCGCGGCGCCCTCACCACCTTCTCGATCTCCAACGACGTCGCCAAGTACTTCGCCATCATCCCCGCCATGTTCGCCGGCGTCTTCCCCGTGCTCAACGCGCTCAACGTCATGCACCTGCGCACGCCAGAGTCCGCCATCCTCTCCGCCATCATCTTCAACGCGCTCATCATCATCGTGCTCGTGCCGCTCGCCCTTCGCGGCGTCCGCTATCGGCCCAGCTCCGCCGCCGCCCTGCTGCAACGCAACCTGCTCGTCTACGGCCTCGGCGGCATCATCGTCCCCTTCGTCGGCATCAAGCTCATCGACCTGCTCATCACCGCCATTCACCTCGCCTAAACGCGCAGAGGAACTATGAACTTCCGCAAGCACCTCCTCACCGCATCGCTCTACACCGCCGTCACCGCCATCCTGCTCGGCCTCGTCTACCCGCTCACCGTCACCGTCCTCGCCCGCGTCCTCTTCCCCGCCAAAGCCAATGGCGAGCTCCTCAGCCGGAACGGCACCCTTATCGGCTCGCACCTGATCGGTCAGCCCTTCACCGGTCCGCGCTACTTCCACTCGCGCCCCTCCTCGGCAGGCACCGGCTACGACGCCGCCAACTCCTCCGGCTCGAACCTCGGCCCCACCAGCAGAGCCCTGCTCGACCGCATTCACGCCAGCGTCTCCGCCGAGCTGGGCACCGGCCCTGTTCCCATCGATCTCGTCACCGCCTCCGCCTCCGGCCTCGACCCCGACATCTCCCCCGCCGCCGCCCTCTTCCAGGTCGACCGCGTCGCCGCGGAGCGCAGGCTGCCCGCCGTCGACGTCACCAACCTCGTCCAGAACCACATCACCCCGCGTCAGTTCGGCCTGCTCGGCGAGCCTCGCGTCAACGTGCTCGACCTCAACCTGGCGCTCGACCAACTCACCCCAACCTCTCGCTGAGACCTCACACCTCCTGGCGGCGTGCGTGTCGCGAGAGAGTGTCACCTCGACCGAAGAGGACGCTTCTATGATCTGCGCCGCGAGGAGACCTGAGGCTTCCCTCGCGATCGCAAGACACAGTCCGCCGCCTTGTGTCGCTCGTCGCTCACAGCCGTCATCGAAGCTCCCCTCTCCGCCCGTGAACCCGGCACGCGGTACCATCACCGCGTGAACCTTCCCGTCCCTCCGCCCGTCCTGCCCATGCTCGCCAAGCGCACCGACGTCATCCCCGAAGACGACACCTGGCTCTTCGAGCCCAAGTGGGACGGCTTCCGCGCACTCATCTTCCGCGACGGCGACGAGGTCCTCCTCCAGAGCCGCGACACCAAGTCCCTCAACCGCTACCTCCCCGAGCTGCTCGACCCCATCCGTGCCCAGCTCCCCACCCGCTGCGTCCTCGATGGCGAGATCGTCATCGCCGGCCCGCGCGGCCTCGACTTCGACTCCCTCCAGCTCCGTATCCACCCCGCCGCCTCCCGCGTCAAACTCCTCGCCTCCCAGACCCCCGCCTCCATCGTCTTCTTCGACCTGCTCGCCGAGGCCGACGAGAACCTCGCTACGCAGCCCTTCCGCATCCGCCGCAGCCGCCTCGAGCGCCTCCTCGCCGACGTCGCCTCACCCCTTCACCTCACCCCCGCCACCCGCGACCACGCCCTCGCCGCCAGCTGGTTCCGCCGCTTCGAGGGCGCCGGCCTCGACGGCGTCATCGCCAAGCCCCTCGCTGGCCCCTACACCCCGGACAAGCGCTCCATGCTCAAGATCAAGCACAGCCGCGACTGCGACTGCGTCGTCGCCGGCTTCCGCTGGCACAAGGACGGCGAGGGCACCGCCATCGGCTCCCTCCTGCTCGGTCTCTTCGACGCCCACGGCGGTCTCCAGCACGTCGGCGTCTGCGCCAGCTTCACCGCCGCCAAACGCCGCGAGCTCGTCGACCTCCTCGCCCCCTACCGCGAGAACGCTCTCGCCAACCATCCCTGGGCCTCCTGGGCCTCACCCGAGCAGGCCGCCACCCCCGACGGCGGCGAGCACCGCATGCCCGGCAGCCCCAGCCGCTGGAACCGCACCAAAGACCTCTCTTGGCAGGCGCTCCGCCCCGAGCTCGTCGCCGAGGTCACCTACGAGCACATGCAGGGCTCCCGCTTCCGCCATCTCGCTCACCTCCAGCGCTGGCGCCCCGACCGCACCCCCGCCACCTGCACCTACGCCCAGCTCGAGGTCGTTCCCCCGGAAGAGCTCAGCACCATCTTTGCCGCTGGCCGCTAAGCCACGTGCCCGGATCGCGCTACCCACATCCCGCCTCCTCGCCCAGGAGGACGACGCCGGTCTATCATCGGTACCGATCACGGTTCAGGAGGCAGGCGCTGCGCGAACTCCATCACCGCAGGCAAGCACACCGCAGGCGAGCCCTCCCACTGACGCCTCACCGCCCGCTTCGCGTCGGCATCATCCTCCTGCTTCTGCTCACATCTGCGCTGTTCGCCCGCGCCCAGACCACCCTCACCATCGCCTCCGTCAACAACGCCGACATGATCCTCATGCAGCGCCTCTCGCGCCACTTCGAGCAGCAGCACCCCGAGATCCACCTCGACTGGGTCTTCCTCGAAGAAAACATTTTGCGCGAGAAGACCACCACCGATGTCGCCGCGCACGGCGGTCAGTTCGACATCGTCACCATCGGTCCCGTCGAGACCCCCATCTGGGGCCGCCGCGGCTGGCTGCTTCCCCTCGACGACAAGCTCCCACCCGCCTACGACGTCAACGACCTCCTCAAGCCCATCCGCGACGCCGCCTCGGTCAACGGCCGGCTCTATGCCCTGCCCTTCTACGCCGAGAGCTCGCTCACCTACTTCCGCAAGGATCTCTTCGCCCATGCCGGCCTCACCATGCCCGCCCAGCCGAGCTACACCGACATCGCTCGCTTCGCCAAAGCGCTCAACGACCCCGCCCACGACACCTACGGGGTCTGCCTGCGCGGCAAGCCGGGCTGGGGCGAGAACATGTCCTACCTCTCTACCGTCGCCAACACCTTCGGCGGCCGCTGGTTCGATGAGGCGTGGCGCCCGCAGCTCAACTCCCCCGAGTGGCACCAGGCCGTCAATCTCTACGTCGATCTCCTCCAGCACTACGGGCCTCCCGGCAGCAGCTCCAACGGCTTCAACGAGTCACTCACACTCTTTGAAAACGGCCGCTGCGCCATGTGGATCGACGCGACCGTCGCCGCCGGCACCCTCGTCGACGCCCGCCGGTCCAAGGTCGCCGCCACCGTCGGCTTCGCGCCCGCGCCCGTCGCTGTCACGCCGCGCGGCTCGCAGTGGCTCTGGTTCTGGGGACTCGCCGTGCCTGCCTCCTCCCGCCACGCCGCCGCCGCCCTCGAGTTCATCACCTGGGCCACCTCGAAGCAGTACATCGAGCTCGTCGCCCACGAGAGAGGCTGGGCCGCCGTCCCGCCCGGCACCCGCCACAGCACCTATGAGCAGCCACAGTACCTCGCCGCCGCTCCCTTCGCCGAGCTCACCGTCCACTCCATCCTCGCCGCCGACCCGCTTCACCCCACCCGCGACCCCGTCCCCTACACCGGCATCCAGTGCGTCGTCATCCCCGCCTTCCCCACCATCGGCAACCAGGTCGGCCAGATCATCGCCGCAGCCCTCGTCGGCAGCCTCTCCGTCGATCAGGCGCTCGATCAGGCGCAGGCCGCCACCGAGCGCGTCGAGCAGCGCACCGGCATCCCGCAATAGACCACCGCACCCCTATGACCCCGTCCACCCAGCACCGCGCCTCCACCCCGACTTGGCAGAGCCACCTCTCCGCGTCCGCGCTCAAGCTGCCTGCCATCGCCTCGCTGCTCGTCTGGTCGCTCGTTCCCTTCGTCATGACGCTCTGGTTCTCCGCACGTCGCTATAACCTGCTCGAGCCCGATCACACCGGCTTCGACGGCCTCGGCAACGTCCGCTATCTCTTCAGCGATCCCAGCCTCGTCCAGGCCCTCGGCAACACCGTCCTGCTCGTCGCCTCCGTGCTCGTTATCACCATCGGCCTCGGCACCGTGCTCGCCGTCCTCTACGATCAGGAGTTCTTTGGCCGCGGCATCGCCCGTCTCCTCGTCCTCGCTCCCTTCTTCATCATGCCCACGGTCAGCGCGCTCGTCTGGAAGAACATGATCCTGCACCCGGACAACGGCGTCCTCGCCTTCCTCATGCGCTCGGTCGGCCTCAAGCCCATCGACTGGTTCGCGGTCGCGCCCCTCACCTCCATCATCCTCATCGTCTCCTGGCAGTGGCTGCCCTTCGCCGTCCTCACCCTGCTCACCGCCGTGCAGTCCCTCGATCCCGAGCGCAAGGAGGCCGCCCGCATGGATGGCGCCGGCCCCATCGCCCTCTTCCGCTACATCATCTGGCCGCACCTCGGCCGCGCCGTCACCGCGACCATCATGATCGAGACCATCTTCCTGCTCGGCATCTTCGCCGAGATCTACGTCACTACCTCCGGCGGACCCGGCTTCGCCTCGACCAACCTCTCGTTCCTCATCTACCGCTACGCCCTGCTCGAGTACGACATCGGCGGCGCTGCGGTCGCCGGCCTCCTCGCCGTCGTCCTGGCCAACCTGCTGGCCTTCGTCCTCATGCGCTCCTTTGCCAAGAACCTGGATACCTAGGAGCTCACCTATGCCCCGCACAAAGCTCCGCCATAAATGGATCATGACGCTGCTCGGCTGGGCCGCCGCGCTCCTGCTCTCCTTTCCCGTCCTGTGGATGGCCCTCACCAGCCTCAAGACCGAGACCGAAGCCATCTCCCGCGTCCCTCACCTCTGGTTCACTCCCACCCTCGAGAACTACCGCGACATCGAAGAGCAGGCCAGCTACCTCCACTTCGCGGCCAACAGCATCATCGTCTCGCTCGGCTCCACGCTCCTCGCGCTTCTCCTCGCGGTCCCGTGCGCCTACACCTTCGCCTTCCACCCGACCCGCCGCACCCGCGACACGCTGCTCTGGATGCTCTCGACCAAAATGATGCCCTCGGTCGGCGTGCTCGTCCCCATCTATCTCATCTTTCGCGAGACCGGCCTGCTCGACACCCGCACCGGCCTGCTCCTGGTCAACGCGCTCCTCAATCTGCCCATCATCGTCTGGATGCTCTACACCTTCTTCAAGGAGGTTCCGCGCGAGATCCTCGAGGCCGCCAAGATGGACGGCGCCAGCCCGCTTCGCGAGCTCTCCGATCTCCTCCTTCCGCTCTCCCTGCCCGGTATCGTCTCGACCGGCCTGCTCGCCATCATCCTCTCCTGGAACGAGGCCTTCTGGAGCCTCACCCTTACCGCCGCCAGGGCCGCGCCGCTCACCGCCTACATCGCCTCCTTCTCGAGCCCCGAGGGCCTCTTCTACGCCAAGCTCTCCGCCGCCTCGACCCTCGCCATCGCCCCCATCCTCATCCTCGGCTGGCTCAGTCAAAAGCAGCTCGTCCGCGGGCTCACCTTCGGCGCCGTCAAATAGCAAACTGTCGTCCTGTCGCAAGCGCCATCAACTCGCATTCGTCGTCATGTCGCAATCAGGAGCACCGCCGTGGCCACCGTAGAGCTCAAACAGATCCGCAAGTCCTTCGGCGCCACGGACGTCATCCCGGGCGTCGACCTCACCATCCGTCACGGCGAGCTCACCGTCTTCGTCGGCCCCTCCGGCTGCGGCAAATCCACCCTTCTCCGCCTCATCGCCGGCCTCGAAGAGATCACCTCCGGCGACCTGCTCATCGACGGCCAGCGCGTTAACGAGATCGATCCCTCCCGCCGCGGCCTCGCCCTCGTCTTCCAGAGCTACGCCCTCTACCCGCACATGTCGGTCGAAGAGAACATGTCCTTCAGCCTCAAGCTCGCCGGCATCCCCCAGGCCGAGCGGCACGCCAAGGTCATGGAGGCCGCCCGCATCCTCAACCTCGAGACCTTCCTCACCCGCAAGCCGAAGGAGCTCTCCGGCGGCCAGCGCCAGCGCGTCGCCATCGGCCGCGCCATCGTCCGCAGCCCCCGCGTCTTCCTCTTCGACGAGCCCCTCTCCAACCTCGACGCCGCCCTCCGCGTCCGCATGCGTCTCGAGCTCACCACCCTCCATCGCCAGCTCGGCGCAACCATGATCTACGTCACCCACGACCAGGTCGAGGCCATGACCATGGCCGACCGCATCGTCGTCCTGCGTGCCGGCATCGTCGAGCAGGTCGGCTCTCCCATGGATCTCTACCGCCACCCCCGCAACCTCTTCGTCGCCGGCTTCATCGGCTCGCCGCGCATGAACTTCCTCGACGCCGTCGTCACCCACGCCGGTCCGTCTGCCATCACCGTCACCATCGGCGCCCAGACCACCCTCACCCTGCCGGCGCCGTCCACCGTCTCTCTCGGCGATAAGCTCACCGTCGGCGTCCGCCCCGAACACCTTCTTCCGGCCGCGGCTGGCCCCGAGACCCTCCCCGTCCAGGTCCAGCTCGTCGAGCATCTCGGCAGCGAGAGCTATCTCCACCTCGACACCACGTCCGGCGATCGCCTCACCGTCCGCGTCAGCGGCTCGACCGAGATCCTTCCCGACCAGCACCTTCACCTCCGCCTCGACCCCGACTTCCTTCATCTCTTCGACAGCGACGGCAACAACCTCCGGCAGCCCGACCGCCCCGACGCCACCTCGCCATCCCGCTCCGAACCACAACAGCTTTAGAAAGCAGACGCACCCCATGCCCGAGAGCACACCCCTCACCACCGCCTCCCTCCCCCATCTGCCCCCCGCCGTCCAGATCCCGCGCTACGACCGCCGCCAGCTCCTCCCGCACACCGTTCACCTCGGCGTCGGCGGCTTCCACCGCGCCCACCAGGCCGTCTACCTCGACGACCTCCTCGCCCTCGACGACACCGAACGCTGGGGCGAGGCTGGCCTCGGCGTCCTCCCCGCCGACCGCCGCATGCGCGACGCCCTCCGTGCCCAGGACCTCCTCTTCACCGTCGCCGAGCGCAGCGCCGGCCAGCAGACCGCGCGCGTCATCGGCTCGCTGGTCGACTTCGTCCTCGCCCCCGACGACCGCGAGCAAGCCATCGAACGCCTCGCCGCCCCCGAGACCCGCATCATCTCCCTCACCATCACCGAGGGCGGCTACTTCATCGATGAAGGCACGGGTGCCTTCGTCGCCGATCACCCCGCCATTCAGCACGACCTCGCTCACCCCGCCGAGCCCGCCTCCTCGCTCGGCCTTATCGCCGCCGCGCTCGACCGTCGCCGCCAGCGCAGTCTCCCGCCCGTCACCGTCATGTCCTGCGACAACCTCCAGGGCAACGGCCACGTCATCGAGCGCGTCCTGCGCGCCTTCGCCCACCTCGCGAACCCCGCGCTCGAGCGCTGGATCGCCGACCACGTCACCTTCCCCAACAGCATGGTCGACCGCATCACCCCCGCCACCACCCCCGCCGACATCGCCTGGCTCTCCACCCACTTCGGCATCGACGACGCGTGGCCCGTCGTCACCGAGCCCTTCCGCCAGTGGGTCATCGAAGACACCTTCGCCAGCGGCCGCCCGCAGTGGGAGCGCGTCGGCGCCCAGTTCACCACCGACATCGCCCCCTACGAGATCATGAAGATGCGCCTGCTCAATGGCAGTCATCTCGCCATGGCCTACCTCGGCGCTCTCCACGGCTTCCCCTTCGTGCAGGACATCCTCGCCGACCCCCTCTTCACCACCTTCATCGAGCGCTTCATGGAGGAGGTCACCCCCGTCGTCCCCGCCATCCCCGGCACCTCCATCCCCGACTACAAACGCACCCTCCTCGAGCGCTTCGCGAACCCCACCATCAACGATCAGGTCACCCGCATCTGCTCCGAAGGCTCAGCCAAGATCCCCAAGTGGCTCCTCCCCTCCATCCAGGAGCTGCTCGACCGGAACCTGAGCGACGGCAACTCCCGCGACCGAGCGCCCATCGGCGAGCCCCGCTCCATCCGCCTGCTCAGCCTCGTCGTTGCCAGCTGGATCTTCTATCTCGGCCGCGGCGTCGACCAGCACAACCGTCCACTCGACATCATCGACGCCCGCTCCGCCGAACTCACCCGCATCGCCCGCGCCGCCGGCCAGGACCCACGCCCCGTCCTCGCCATCGCCTCCATCTTCGGCGACCGCCTGCCCGCCCAGCCCGCCTTCGTCGAAGCCGTCGAGAGCGCCCTCAAGATGCTCTCGACCAACGACGTCCCCACGACCCTGCGCCACTACCTCCAGCAGACGGCGTAGAGACGCCGCATCTCGAGCACGCCATCGATGCTCCGCTCCTTAAACAAAACTCCGAGAGAAGCGGCCTGGCCTTATGCGATGCCCTTGCCGCCGGTCACACCGTAGATCTCGCCCGTGATGTAACTCCCCTCCTGGGACGCAAGCAGCACGTAGACCGGAGCAATCTCCACCGGCTGTCCCGGGCGGCCGAACGGCACCTCCTCCCCCAGCTTCGCCAGACTCGCAGCCGGTTGCCCTGTGGGCTGAATAGGCGTCCAGAAGGGTCCCGGAGCGACAGCGTTGATGCGAATGCCCCGCTCCATCAACGGCGTCGCCATACCCTTGGTAAGCGCCACGATCGCCGCCTTCGTCATCGCGTAATCGACGATGCCTCGGCTCGGCTCGTAAGCCTGCACCGAAGTCGTGTTGATGATCGACGAGCCGGGCTTGAGCAGGGGAATCGCTGCTTGCATTGTCCAGAACACGGCGTAGACGTTGGTCTTCATGAGGCGATCGAACTCGGCAGGCGTCACCTTGAGCAGGTCGTCATGACTAAGCATCGTGGCCGCATTGTTGACCAGAATGTCGAGGCCACCCAGTTTCTTCTCCGCCTGCTCGACCATGGCCCTGCAGAAGCCTTCTTCGGTGAGGTCGCCGGGAACGGCGATCGCCTTGACGCCCGCCTTCTCGATCAGTCGAAGCACCTCCTTGGCATCGGGCTCCTCGCTGGGCAGGTAACTGATCGCGACATCCGCGCCCTCACGAGCGAACGCAATCGCCACCGCTCGTCCGATACCTGAGTCCGCGCCGGTGATCAGCGCCTTCCGCCCTGCAAGCCTGCCATGGCCGATGTAGCTGGACTCCCCGCTATCCGGCTGCGGGTTCATCGTCTTCGCCAGTCCCGGCTGCGTCTGGTGCTGTGGTTTGAACGGGGGCTTCGGATACTGGGTGCGCGGATCCTGCATCTTCAAACGGCTGTCTGCCATGTCGGTTCTCCTCTGCGTCGGATGCATGGCGCGGAGGGCGCGTGTTCCTGCTGCCGCGAAAGGAGGCTCAGGGCACCCCTGCACGTCAGACCGCATGCGGGAAGAAGCACCCGGCTCGTCCGGAGATGCTGCCGGCGCGAACCCCGCGTTGACCGCAGCACGCTGGACGCAACGATGCGACGACCTCAGAACCTACCGAGGTCGTCTGCTTCACTCAATGTCTCTCGAGGACACAGGAGGAATGTACTGGCGGAGAGTGGGGGATTCGAACCCCCGATAGAACTTTTGGTCCTATAACGGTTTAGCAAACCGCCGCCTTCAGCCACTCGGCCAACTCTCCGCGCTGCCCTGCTCCGGCTGCGGTGATTATAGCGCGCACCGCGCACGCCCCACCGTCTCGCGTAGATTTGCTGAGAGCCGTCCGCCGCGCCCGCACCCGGTGCCGCGCGTGGCACCCTGCACGAGGAGAGACCCGCCCTGCCGCGACCCCGCGCCTCCCGGCTCCGCCTTCTGCCCCTCGTCGCCGCCACCTACTACATGGTCTCCGGCGGCCCCTACGGCCTCGAGGACATCATCGGCGGCGCCGGCTATCCCATCGCCGTCCTCCTCCTGCTCGCCGTTCCCCTGCTCTGGAGCGTCCCCACCGCCCTCATGGTCGGCGAGCTCGCCGCCGCTATCCCCCAGGACGGCGGCTTCTACGTCTGGGTCCGCGAGGCCATGGGTCCCTTCTGGGGCTTCCAGGAGGCCTGGCTCTCGCTCGCCGCCAGCATCTTCGACATGGCCATCTACCCCACCACCTTCGTGCTCTACCTCGAGCGACTCCTGCCGGCGCTCACCGTCGGCCATCGCGGCCTGCTCCTCAAGCTCCTCATCGTCGCCCTCGCCGTCATCTGGAACCTCCGCGGTGCCGCCTCCGTCGGCCATGGCTCCGTGCGCCTGATGCTCCTCTCCCTCTCACCCTTCGCCGTGCTCATCGTCGTCGCCCTCGGTCACGCCTCAGGCCACGCGCACGGCCCGCTCGCCCCGGCCACCAACCCCACCCACGCCGGCCTCTCTGCCGCCATCCTCGTCACGCTGTGGAACTACATGGGCTGGGACAACGCCTCGACCGTCGCCCAGGAGGTCGAAGATCCGCAGCGCAACTACCCCCGCGCCATGTTCTCGGCCGTCGCCCTCGTCGCCGCCGTCTATCTGCTGCCCACCCTCGCGGTCTGGGCCGGCGGCCTCTCCGCCGAGCGCCTCTCGACCGGCGCCTGGGTCGACGCCGCCCGCCTCTTCGGCGGCCCCGCCCTCGCCCTCGCCGTCGTCCTCGCCGGCTCCATCGACGGCCTCGGCGCCTTCAACGCGCTCGTGCTCTCCTACACCCGCCTGCCCTACGCCATGGCCCTCGACGGCCTGCTCCCCCGCATCTTCGCCCGCCGATCCGCCCGCGACGTCCCCTGGGTCAGCGTCCTCGTCCTCGGCGCCGCCTGGGGCCTCGCCCTCGGCTTCACCTTCGAGCGCCTCATCACCCTCGACCTCGTCCTCTACGGCGCCTCGCTCCTGCTCGAGTTCGCCGCTCTCGTCCTGCTCCGCCTGCGCGCCCCGGAGCTCCCCCGCCCCTTCCGCATCCCCGGCGGCACGGCCGTCGCCGCCGCCCTCGGCCTCGCCCCCGCCCTGCTCATCGCCTACGCCCTCTGGGCCGCACGCGACGAGCGCGTCGCCGGCATCTCCGCCCTCCTCTTTGCCACCCTCATCGCCGCCGCCGGCCCCGTCGCCTACACTCTCACCCGCAGGCTTCGCCGCCCCGGCTCCCCACCGTAAACTCCTACCGCGCCCCCACCGGCTCTCCCGCCAGCTTCGCCTTCTCCGCCAGGAAGTTCTTCTGCGCCTCCGTCACCTTGTCCCGCGCAAACGACGCATCGCGCCACCCCTTCACCTCGACCCGCTTGCCCTCAAGATCCTTGTAGATCGCAAAGAAGTGCGTGATCTCCCGCAGCATGTGCGGATAGATCTCCGAAAAATTCCACACGTCCTTGTACCGCGGATTTCCCTTGCCCACCGCCAGCACCTTCTCGTCCCCCAGCCCCTGGTCGAGCATCTCCAGCAACCCGATCGGCCGCACCTCCATCACGCACCCGGGAAAGCTCGGCGTATCCACCAGCACCAGCACATCCAGCGGATCGCCATCATCCCCGAGCGTGCTCGGAATAAACCCGTAGTCCCCCGGATAGTGCACCGGGGAGTACAGGTTCCGGTCCAGCCGGAACACGTGCAGGCTCTTGTCGTACTCGTACTTGTTGATCCCCTCGAGCGGAATCTCAATGACGGCATTGATCACTTCAGGCGACTTCGCCCCGACAGGTAGCTCAAGATAGTTCGGCATGGACTCTGGCTCTCTCTAAAGGAACGTGCATGGATCGTGGTTGGAGTGCGTCGTGCGCAGCGCGGGTCTCATAGCGTCAACGACCCGTCGTCCTACCCGCCCGGTCTCTCGGCCCGCGGCCCAGGGCGAAGCGCGCGCATCGCTGCTGACTATAATCGGACACGATGAAGGCCCATGTCTATGTCACCCTCAAGCGCACCGTGCTCGACGCCCAGGGCAAGACCATCGCCGACGCCCTCGCCCGCATGAGCTATCGCGGTATCGACGACGTCCGCCAGGGCAAGTACTTCCTCCTCACCCTCACCGACGGCACCGACCAGGTCGCCGCCCGCAACGAGGTCGACCGCATCGCCCGCGAGGTCCTCACCAACCCCGTCATCGAGGAGTACACCTTCCGTCTCGAGACCTGATCCCGCATCCCGAACGGGCCCCCATAAGACTCCACCCTCCGACACAACAGCTCACCCCCGGTCAGTCTCGCAGCTCGCCCTGATCAGCCCCCCCCCGGCAACACCTCAGCCGTGCCACCCAGGCGCCATGGTCGGCGCCTCCGCCGCTGACTTCAGCGTGGATCCGCACTCCCGCGGCGTCGCGAGCCCGTCCAGCCACCACAGCATCTCCTGCCACGCTTCCAAGACTGCCCCCCGGCTCCCGTCCCGCCACGAGCCCGTACCGCTCCAGTGCTAGCCTTAAGCCAGGAGTTCCCTTGCCCCCCACCCGACCCGTCCTCACCCCAACGGACGACACCATCTCGACCGCCGCCCCGGCCAGCCGCTTCGTCCGCGCCTGCCTCCGCCAGCCTGTCGACCGTACCCCCGTCTGGTTTCTCCGCCAGGCAGGCCGCTACATGCCCGAGTACATGGCCGTCCGCCGGCATCACTCCCTGCTCGACATCTGCCGCACCCCCGAGATCGCCGCCGAAGTCACCATCACCGCCGCCGAGCGCCTCGGCGTCGACGCCGCCATCATCTTCGCCGACCTTCTTCTCCCCTTCACCCCCATGGGCCTCGACCTCGAGTTCATCGCCGGCGAGGGCCCCGTCGTTCACACCCCCGTCCGCTCGCTCGCCCACGTCCAGGCCCTTCAAACTGACCGCACCGACGACCTCCGCTACGTCGCCGACGCCATCGCCCGCGTCGCCCATCACTTCCGCACCCGCGTCCCTCCCGCCCCACCAGACCGCGCCCACCTCTCCGACAACCGCACCCGCATCCCAGCCTCGCAAGACACCCTCGGCATCATCGGCTTCATCGGCGCCCCTTTCACCCTCGCCAGCTACATGATCGAAGGCGGCTCCTCCCGCAACTACGTCGAGACCAAACGCCTCATGTACGCCTCCGGGAGAGCGACGCCAGAGCCGGGCGCCCCGCCTCTGGCATCTCCATCGTCATGGGTGGACACCTCCGGCGAACCTGCCGCATCGCCGCTTCACTCCCCTGACGCTGCCGCCTGGCCCCTCCTCATGGAGAAGCTCGTCACCGTCCTCATCGCCTACGCCCGCCAGCAGGTCGAGGCCGGCGCCGACGTCATCCAGATCTTCGACTCCTGGGCCGGCGCCCTCTCCGTCGCCGACTACACCGACTTCTGCCTCCCCGCCACCACCACCCTCGTCCGTGCCGTCCAGCAGATGGGCGTCCCCGTCATCCTCTTCGGCGTCGACACCGCCTCGCTCCTGCCCGCCCTCCGCTCCACCGGCGCCGATGTCATCGGCCTCGACTGGCGCATCCCCCTCGACGAGGGCTGGCGCGCCCTCGGCTACCGCACCGCCGTCCAGGGCAACCTCGACCCCATCACCCTCTTCGCCCCGCCCGAGATCCTCCACCGCCGCGTCCACGACGTCCTC
>CAXTVA010000028.1:0-15673 GCA_964247625.1 uncultured Acidobacteriaceae bacterium | reverse complement strand
CTGATGATCGACGAGTACCAGGACACCAATCGGCCGCAGTACGAGCTGATGAAGCTGCTCGGCACGCACGGCAACGTCTGCGTCGTCGGTGACGAGGATCAGTCCATCTACTCCTGGCGCGGCGCGGATATCCGCAACATCCTGGAGTTCGAGAGAGACTTCCCGGAGACGCGCACCATCCGCCTTGAACAGAACTATCGCTCGACCCAGGTCATCCTCGAAGGCGCCTCCGCAGTCGTGGCGCAGAACCTGCAGCGCAAGGGCAAGAACCTCTGGACCTCGCGCGAGGGCGGCAGCCTGATCGGCTACTATGAGGCGCCGGATGGCGAAAACGAAGCTCTGTTCATCGCCGACCGCATTCAAAAGTACATTCGCGAGGCTGGTCAGCAGGAGGACCTGCCGCGCTGTGCCGTCCTCTACCGCACCAACTCGCAGTCACGCCTCGTCGAAGAGTCGCTGCGCCGCTACGGCATCCAGTACCACATGGTCGGCGGCTTCTCCTTCTACGACCGCTCCGAGGTCAAGGACATCCTCAGCTACATGAAGCTGGTGCAAAACCCGCACGACTCGATCGCGCTCGCCCGAGTCGTGAACTCGCCCGCGCGCGGCATCGGCAAGACCACGATGGAGACCCTCGAGCGCATGGCGCTTGCGACCGGCGTCAGCACGTGGGATGCGGTCGGCGCCGCTATCCGCGACCGACTTCTGCCGCAGCGCGCGCTCACCGCCCTCGAGGGCTTCCGCCGCCTCATCGAAGACGCCCGCGCTATGCTCGGCACCGGCTTCGCTGACAAGCTCTCTGGGGACATCGTCCCAGAGACGGCCGCGGCGCAGAGCTCCACGGGCGAGGAGCGCTCTGATTCTGTCGACTTCCCAGCCGAAGAGGTCCCAGACGAGGCTGGGGAAGACATCGGCTTCGATCCCGACACCTTCATCGCGGAGTCGGTACCTTCTCTCCCGCAGGAGGGCAACGGCGCGAATACCGCCTTTGACACCTCGTTCAACTTCGGCTTCGACTTCGGTCCCTCCGAGGAGATCTCGACGCTCGCTCCCGAAAACGCAGCCGCTCGCGCCGATGCCGAGGAGAGCCCCGAGGCCGATATCGCCAGCTTCAACCCCTTCGCGCCTGTGCCCCTCAGGGGCTCGGCCCGCTCCAAGCGCGAAGAGGCCAGAGCCGCGGCTTCGTCCTCGAGTGAGAAGGTGGCCAGCGAGGCTGCCTCCACTCCGGAAGACGGCTTCCGCAGACCCGGCGACCCCGCGACACTTCCCGAACTGATCAAATTCCTCAACGACCGCTCCGGCTACATTCGCGCCCTTGAGGACGAAGCCACACCGGAGTCGTTCTCCCGTATCGAGAACCTGAAGGAACTCGCCAACGCCGCCCAGGATGCCACCTCTCGTGGAGAGTCCCTGGCGGAGTTTCTGGACCACGCCGCTCTCGTCTCCGACGCCGACCAGTACTCCGCTGAGGCTCGTGTGACCCTGATGACTCTTCATGCCGCGAAAGGTCTCGAGTTCCCGCTCGTCTTCCTCGCTGGCATGGAGGAGGGCCTCTTTCCCCACTCCCGCACGCTCACGGACCCACCCGGCCTCGAAGAGGAGCGCCGCCTCTGCTATGTCGGGATGACGCGCGCGATGGATACCCTCATCCTCACCCGCGCCCGCTACCGCCGCCGTTACGGCTCCGATATGCCGGAGGCGTCCATCGCCTCACGCTTTCTTGAAGAGGTGCCCAGCCGTCTCGTGGAAGATCTCGGGAGCCCTCCCGCCCGCACCCAGTTCGGCGCCTACGACGATGCGCGCGGCTCCTACGGCGGTCGGTACAGCACGCCCTACCCGCGCGGCGTTCGTGCGCCAGCCGGCACGGACGCCGACGCTGGCCAGCAGCACTACAGCTATGAAGATGAGAGTCAGGCAGGCCCCGGCAGCTCATCGACCTCCGCTCGCAGCCGTCCCGGCTTCAACCGCGCGGGCTCAGGACCGCTCGACAACGTCGCCAGCTTTTTTGCCGGCCGCGGCGCAAAGCCCGGCCGCCCCAAACTTGACATTCCGACGCCCACCGGACGCACTGGACTGGGCAAAGGAACGCGCGTCCGTCACCCCAAATACGGTGAAGGATCCATCGTGCAACGCGAGGGCGATGGGGAAGACGCGAAGCTTACAGTACAATTTCAGCTGCACGGCGTGAAAAAGCTGGTGGAGAAGTTCGCCCAGCTGGAGCGTCTGTAAACCCACGCCGCGACCCACTCGCGAGCGATCAGAAAGAAGCGATGGCAAACACCAAGAGCATTACCGATACGGAAGAGCGTAAGAAGGTCAAGCGCGCCGCCCGCAAGAAGGCAGCCCCCAAAGCCCCCCGCACCGGCGCACGAGGCGAAAACAAGGCCAAGATCAAGAAGGCCTCCCGCGGGCAGTCGAAGCGCTAGGCAGGAGGGCGCCGGCCCGCGCGCCTCGCCCTCTCCTCTCGCTCCTCCCGGCACTCACACCCACACTGCACCTTCCGATCAGGTCAACTCTGCGCTGGCCTGTCGTGGTCCGCAGAGATCTTTCGACCCTCCGCCAGACTTTCGCCTCCCGCCAAACTTTCGCGTTGCGATCCTCCTCTGTCCTGTAACGTAGGACTCACACAGCACAGGATGCGTTCACATCAGGAGCGATCGTCGTTTGGCCCGACAGATCTTTGCCACCAAGTCGATCGATAAGCTGATCGCCGACTCTGAGCGCCCCGAACACGCGCTTCGCAAGACTCTTGGCCCCATCTCACTCACCGCGCTCGGCGTCGGCGCCGTCATCGGCTCGGGCATCTTCACGGTCATCGGCACGGCCATCGGCGGCAATCCCTCCAAGATCGCGGATTGGAAGGGCTCGCCCATCATCGATCTCCTCCTGCACCATGGGGCGGTCGCCGGCCGTCCCGGCGCGGGTCCCGCCCTCGCTCTCTCGCTGGTCCTCGTCGCCATCGTCTGTGCGCTTACTGGCCTCTGCTACGCCGAGCTCGCCAGCATGATTCCCATCGCCGGCTCCGCCTACACCTACACCTACGCGACCCTCGGCGAGCTCGTCGCCTGGATTATCGGCTGGGACCTCATCCTCGAGTACGCCTTTTCGAACATGAGTGTCTCGGTCGGGTTCGCCGCCCATGTGGTCGATCTCCTAGACTGGTTCGGCCTGCCACTTAACCCCAAGTGGCTCTCCCCCGCCTATCTGCCACTCGGCCTGCAGGACCTGCAGGGTCGCGATATCTATGCCTCCGGCTGGCACTCCGGCTTCAACATCCCGGCGTTCCTCATCGTCCTTCTGCTCACGATCGTGCTCGTCCGCGGCATTCGCGAGTCGGCACGCACCAACAACATTATGGTGCTGGTCAAGATCACGGCTATCCTGATCTTCTGCTTCGCCGGCATCTCCTTCATTCACCCCGGCAACTACCACCCCTTTGCGCCAAACGGATTTCCTGGCGTCCTCGCCGGCGGCTCGATCATCTTCTTTACCTACATCGGCTTCGACTCCGTCTCGACCGCCTCCGAGGAGTGCCGGCAACCACAGCGAGACGTCCCCTTCGGCATCCTCGCCACGCTCGTCGTCTGCACCGTGCTCTATATCGGTGTCGCTGTCGTGCTCACCGGCCTCGTTCCCTGGCAGTCGATCGCCGGCGACGCCGCCCCGGTCGTCAACGCGTTGAAGCGCGTCTCGCTCACCCCCGATGGCCGTCCGCTGCACTGGGTGCGCCTCATCGTCCTGCTCGGCGCCATCGTTGGCATGATCTCGTCGATCCTCGTCTTCCAGCTCGGCCAGGCCCGCGTCTGGTTCGCCATGTCGCGCGACCGACTGCTGCCGAGCGCCTTCTCCCGCGTCCACCCCCGCTTCCGCACTCCCGCCTTCGCGACCTGGGTTGCCGGGATCCTGGTCGCGATTCCCGCCGGTCTCTTCGATGTCGGCACCTTCGCCGAGATGTCCAACATCGGCACCCTCTTCGCCTTCGTTCTGGTCTCCATCGGCGTCGTCGTCCTTCGCTACAAGGATCCCGGCCGCCGCCGCGGGTTCCGCGTTCCCTTCGGCCCCGTCATTCCCGTACTCTCCGTCTTCTTCTGTGGCCTGCTGATGGCCGGCCTGCCCGCGATTACCTGGGTCCGCTTCTTCTCGTGGCTCGTGATCGGCCTCGTTATATACGCCTTCTACAGCCGGAGACGCTCCGAGTTCTACGACCCGCGCTGAGCATGGAAGCAGATCAACCTTCAGCGGATCATCTGCCAAACCCGGGCTGCGGTACCCGCCCAATGCGAAGACACTCCAACCGCCTCCTCCCGGGTCTCCTGGACCATCTCACCCTGAAGCCAGGGCGGCCAGGCCGGGCAAGCTGACGCCGATCGTCTGCGACACATGGAGCGAAGATGGCACGAGAGATGCAATCGGGCGAAGATCAGGCGCCGGCTCCTGCCCAACCAGCAGTTCGCGTGGTCGTTCGACCGTTCGCCAGTTCGCTCCCGCTGGGATGCTTCGCCTTCGGGGTCGGTAACGTACTCTACGCAGCGTTCTCACTGCACTGGATTCCCACCTCGGAGAGCTCGCTGCTCGCGATCATGCTGCTGGTCTTCGTCGCTCCTCTCGAGCTCATCCCGTGCTTCATGGCTTTTCTCGCGCGAGACGCTGGCGGAGCCACAGCGATGGGCATCTTCTCGATGGCCTGGGTCGTACAAGGCATCGAGCTGCTGCGCTCGCCCTCCAGCTCGGCCAGCCCGGCTGCCGGCTTCTTTCTCGCCTTGCTCGCCACCTGTCTGCTGATCCTCACCATTGCCAGCTTTCCCGGAAAGCCGCTCCTCGGAGCTCTGCTCTCGGTCGCGCTTCTCCGCTCGAGTGCCGGAGCCGTCGTAGCCTTCGGCGTCCACCGCGCGGCTCCGACCGTCGCAGCTGTGCTTGGTCTGCTGCTCGGACTCTTCGCCTTCTATAGCGGCCTCGGTTTTTTGCTGGAGGACGTCTACGGAAAGCCCCTCGCCATGACCTTTCGCCGAGGTGACGCTCGCGCCGCCATGGAAGGCGACGCGCAGCTACAGATGGATCGCGTCTACACCGAAGCCGGTGTCCGGCAGCAGCTCTAGCTACACTGAAACCATGCCGAAACGCGCAAAGAGTGCGCCGCCCGACCCGCGTACCTGGCTCCTCCACCTGCCGAAGGCCGAGCTGCATCTGCACCTCGAGGGCTCCATCACACCTGGGACCCTGGTCGAGCTCTCGCACCGCAACGACCCCACCCCCCTCACCCCGGAACGCGCCGCGACGCTCTACCAGTACACCGACTTTCCAAGCTTTCTGATGAGCTTTAAGGCGATCACCGAGCGCCTTCACACCCCTGCCGACTACGAGCTCATCACCTACAACATGATCCGCGACCTCGACGCCCAGGGAGTTCGCCACGCTGAGGTCTACCTCTCCATCGGCATCCTCTACCACTTCGGCCGCCTCGACACCGACGAGGTCTTCGCCGCAGCCGAGCACGGGCGCACCCGCGCCGAACACGACTTCGGCATCACCGTCCTCTGGCTCATCGATGCCGTTCGCCACTTCGGTCCGGAGGCGGCCAGCCGCGTCTTCGAGAAGGCCGCGAGCCTCCGCCGCGACTTCCCTTCAGTCGTCGGCATCGGCATCGGAGGCGACGAGGCTCGCGGTCCGGCTGAGAGCTTCCGGGAGAGCTACGCCGCAGCCAAAGAGGCCGGCCTTCACCTCACGGCGCACGCCGGCGAATCCACTGGGCCGGCGTCGATTTGGGCCGCGATCAACATCGGCGCGGAACGCATCGGCCACGCGCTCTCCGCGCAGGACGACCCTGAGCTCCTCCACATCCTCGCCGAGCGGCAGATCCCTCTCGAGCTCAATATCACGTCGAATCTCCGCACCGGATGCTGTCCTGTCATCGAAAGTCACCCCTTTCGCCTCTACTTCGAATCCGGCCTCATGGTGACCCTCAACTCCGACGACCCGCCCATGTTTGGCTCCAACCTGCTCGACGAGTACCTGCTCGCTCACACCCACTTCGAGCTCTCCTTCGAACAGCTTCGCGAGCTCGCCGCCAACTCCGTGGAGGCCAGCTTCCTCGATCCCACACGCAAGCTCGCCCTGCTCGCCGAGATCGAGCAGTACGCGGTGTGATCAGACCGCCACAGACGCCCCCGCGTTGCTCATACAAGCCCGGAACGTGACTACCGCGCGCTGCGGAACTGGCGTACAGTGCTCTCCATGAACGAGGAGCTCGGCGCGTCTCAGGTTGTCACCACCTGCTGCATCGTCGGCGGCGGTCCCGCAGGCGTCATGCTTGGCCTGCTGCTTGCTCGGGCCGGCGTGGCGGTCACCGTGCTCGAGAAGCACAGAGACTTCAACCGAGACTTCCGCGGCGACACCGTTCATCCCGCCACGCTCGAGATCATGTACGAGCTTGGCCTGCTTCCCTCGCTCCTCCGTCTCCCTCACCAGCGGATCGACCGCGTCAGCGGTGTCCTGGGAGGAACGGAGTACCCCATCGCGGACTTCAGTCGCCTTCCGGTGCACGCGCCGTTCATCGCGCTCATGCCGCAGTGGGACCTGCTGAACTTCCTCGCCGCGGAGGGACGTCAGTATCCCACCTTCGATCTGCGCATGGAGCACCGGGTCACGCAGCTCATCGAGCAACACGGCCGCGTTGTCGGCGCGCGCGCCGAGAGCTCCCAAGGTACGGTCGAGGTCCGCGCCGCACTCACCGTCGGCTGCGACGGCCGCCACGCCGTCACGACCGACTGCGCGCATCTGGAACAAATTGAGCGCGGCGCTCCGATCGATGTGCTCTGGTTTCGCATCAGCCGCCGGCCAGACGACCCGGAGGAGGGGCTCGGCTACCTCAACTGCGGCCGCATGCTGATTCTGATCAACCGTGGCGATTACTTCCAGTGTGGCTACATCATTCGCAAGGGCAGCTTCGCCGACGTGATCCAGCCAGCCGGCCTCGCGCAGCTTCGCCGCGATCTCGGAGAGCTCGCCCCCATCCTCGCGCAGCCTGGCACGGACGGCCACTCCCGCGTCGACGAGCTCACCGCGTGGGACCAGCTCAAACTGCTCACTGTTCAGGTCAACCGGCTCCGCCGCTGGCATGCGCCTGGTCTGCTCTGCATCGGCGATGCAGCGCACGCCATGTCGCCGGTCGGCGGCATCGGTATCAATCTCGCCATCCAGGACGCAGTCGCCACTGCAAACCTCCTCGCTGCGCCGCTTCGTCATCTCACACACAACCGCACGATCCCCGAAGCGACCCTCGCCCGCGTGCAGCGTCGGCGCGAGCTTGCCACACGCCTCACCCAGTTCCTTCAGATCCAGGTGCATAGATTCCTGAATCGCTATCTTGGCAACCCGCGCCCGCTACGCCCATCATGGATCCTTCGCCTCGTCTCCCGCCTGCCCCTGCTCCGCCGCCTGCCTGGCCGCCTCATCGGCCTTGGCCTTCGACCAGAGCACGTGGCTCCACTTCGGCCGCTCCGCGCATCGGCAGCTGCGCCACAACTCCAGGCCTGATACCGCCCACACTCCTCGTAGAGCGGCGAGCAGAGCATCCGGTACACTCGCTTCAAGGCCGTCCATCCCAGGCCCGCCAAGGTTCCTCACGCGCATGAAGCTGCTCTCCCCGGCCCTTCTCCTGTTGCTCGTCACGCCCAGCACCCTCATCGCCGCGCCTCCCGCGAAGCCAGCCGCCAAGCCCGACTCGGCCCTGCTCGACACCATGCAGACCGAGCTCACGCGCGCCATGCAGTCCCTCGGTACCAACGCACAGCCTGCTTCCGAGACCGCCACGCCGCTGTCCGCCACAACGAAACATAAGGGCCCGCTCGACGACGCCATCGCCTCGCTGCCGCAGCCCACTCCGCGACCTTACTTCCTCTCCTACTCCGTCTCCGACGCCGACCAGCTCTCGATGGCCAGTAGCTTCGGCGCCATCACCGGCTCGCACCAGAGCCACCGCCGCATCGCCGATGTACAAGTCCGCCTCGGCGCGCCCGCAGAAGACAACACCCACGGCGATCACCGCAACTCCGCCCTGACTACCGTTCCTTTACCGCTCACCGATGACGCTGACGCTATCGCACGCTCGCTCTGGTTCGCCACCAACCGCGGCTACGCCCGCGCCCTCGACAGCTTTCTGAAGGTCAAGACCGAGCAGCAGGTGCGCGCCCGCGAAGAAGATGTCTCTGCCGACTTCTCGACCGAGCCCGCGGCCCACATCCTTCTTCCACCCAGCCCCCCGCTCGACGCCGGCGACAAGGTCCGTGCCGCCTGGGAGCAGCGCCTGCGCGAGCTCTCCGGCCTCTTCATCGAGTACCCCGATATCCTCTTCAACACCGCCGCCCTCGAGGCCTCGACCGAGACCGACTACTTCGTCTCCTCGGAAGGCACCCGCATCGCCACGCCCACCCATGTCGCCCGCCTCGTCATCGTCGCCCGTACTCGCGCCGCAGACGGTATGGAGCTCTTCCGCGCGGAGACCTTCGAGGCGGACACGCTCGCCCACCTGCCTGACCAGAAGACCCTCGCCGCCAAGACCATCGCCATGGCCAAGAACCTCGAGGCTCTGCGCATCGCTCCCATTACCGAGCCCTTCAACGGCCCGGCCATCCTCTCCGGCCGCGCATCTGCCGTCTTCTTTCACGAGGTCCTCGGCCACCGTTTGGAAGGCCAGCGCCAGCGCGGCGACGAGGAAGGCCAGACCTTCACCAAGCTGCTCGGCAAGCCCATTCTGCCCACCTTCCTCTCCGTCGCGGACGACCCCACGCTCACCACCTTCGAGGGTCACTCGCTCTCCGGCCACTACAGCGTCGACGATGAGGGCCAGCCCGCGCGCCGCGTCGATCTCATCAAAGACGGCGTCCTCGATACCTTTCTGATGTCTCGCCTGCCCATCGCCTCGGTCAGCACCTCCAATGGCCACGGCCGCGCAGAGTCCGGTCACATGCCCACCGGTCGGCAGGGCAACCTCATCGTCACCTCGACCAAGACCGTCTCGGAGAAGCAACTTCGGCAATTACTCATCGACGAGGCGAAGAAGCAGGGCAAACCCTACGGCCTCTTCTTTGAGGACATCTCCTCTGGCTTCGCCGTCACCACCCGCCGCAGCCCGCAGGCCTTCTCCGTCATGCCCCTCGTCGTCTATCGCGTCTTCGTCGACGGCCGCCCCGACGAGCTTGTCCGCGGCGTCTCCATCGTCGGCACCCCGCAGGCCGCGCTCAACCGCATCCTCGCCACCGGCGATCACCAGGACATCTTCAATGGTATTTGCGGCGCCGAGTCTGGGCAGATCCCCGTCTCCGCCGTCGCTCCCGCCATGCTCGTCTCGGAGATCGAGACCCAGCGCCTCGCCCAGGGCAACACCCGCCCGCCCCTTCTGCCGCCGCCACCCGCAACGACTCCAGTGGCGAGTGTGAGCTCCTCAACCCCAAGCGCCTCGACAGCCTCCTCGGAGGTCCGCTAGTGCACCGGTCCGACATCGGTCGTCGTCCTCACAGCCTCGTTGCCACAATGCTCTTGACCACCTTGCCCCTCCTGGCGCCCAAGCAGACGAAGGCGCAGCAGATCACCGATCCCATCCTTGCGGCCATGCACGCCGAGCTCACCCGCGAGCAGGCCGCCCTCGTCCTTCCCGGCATGCAGCACCCCTACTTCATCGAGTACCGTCTCGACGACGTCGCCAGCTACGAGGTGGTCGCCAACTACGGCGCGCTCGCTCGCGAAGAGGACACCCATCAGCGCATCGCGCGCGTCACCGTGCGCGTCGGATCCTACACGGCCGATAACTCGAGCGCCCGCGGCGACGGCTCCGTGCAGCTCGCGCCCACCGACGACAGTCCGCAGGCGATCCGCTACGCCCTCTGGCTCGCGACCGACGATGCGTACAAAAACGCCCTGCGTGAGCTCTCGGCCAAGCAGGCCAGCACCAAACGCTTCGAGTCACAGCGAACGGAGCATGACTTCGCCGAGTCCCCCGCCGTGCATCATCTTGACCCGCTCCACGCCATTACCCTCGACCGTGCCGAGTGGAAGCGCCGCCTCGTCGACGCGAGCGGCCTCTACCGCACCACACCCGAAGTGCAGGCCTTCGCGGCGCACGTCGAGTACTCCACCGCCAACCTGCGCGCCTTCGCCCTCAATCGCTACCTCCTCAACAGTGAAGGCACGGAGACCCGTACCGGCTACACCGGCTATGTGGCCAACATCTCGGTTGGCGGACAGGCCGACGACGGGATGCGCCTTGGTCGCGATAACGGCACCGTCGCCGCCCGCGCCGACGAACTCGAGTCCGCCGCCGCCTTCCATCTGCGCGCCCTTACTGACCTTCAAAGCTTTAACGAACTTCGCAATGCGCCCCTCGTCTCTGCCGATGACTACCACGGCCCCGTCCTCTTCTCCGGCGATGCGAGCTCTGACATCCTCAACCGCCTCTTCGTTCCCGATATCGAAGCCGATCGTCCCGAACCGGGCACGACCGCGCGCACCCAGGGAGCCTACAGCTCGTCACTCCACGCCCGCGTCCTTCCCGCTCTCATGAGCGTCACCGACGACCCGCTCATGACCACCTTTGCCGACCGACATCTGCTGGGCTCCTACGCCGTCGACGATGAGGGCGTCACGGCCGTCCCGATCGATGTCGTCCTTCAGGGCAAGCTCGAGAACTTCCTTATCGGCCGAGAGCCCGTCCGCGACTTTCCCGCCTCGAACGGGCATGGTCGCGCTCCGGTCGCACAGTCCGCGCATCCCCGGGCCGGCGTCATCGTCTTCAAACCCGCGACCGACGCCTCGACAGAGTCGCACCCGCTCTCTGACGCTGCGATGACGCAGCAGCTGCTCGCCCTCGCCCGCGAGCAGAAGCGCGATGTCTACGCCGTTGAGACCCTCTCCGAGCTCGCGCCGCGCCTGCTCTACCTAGTCCATCCGGACGGCTCCCGAACCCTCGTCCGCGGCGCCTCCTTTGATGAGCTCGATAACCGCTCCCTTCGCTCCTCGATCGTCGCCGCCGGTGGGACGCCCTATGTCAACAACATGCTGGGCCCCGTGCCCGAGACGACCATCGCCCCCTCGCTGCTCTTCGACGACATCGGTGTGAAACGCGCCGTCGAGGAGCAGCAGAAGCTTCCCTACTACCCGCCGCCCTCACCCTCGCGCTAGGCTGTATCAGAAGCCCGGGACGAAATCCTCCTCCCAAAGCACCCTTGTATGCACCTCGACCTCCACTCCCTCCAGCTCGCCGCCATCGTCGTCGTCTTCGGCCTCATCTTTGTCTCGCGCCTCTCCAAAGGCTCTGCCCGCGAGACATCCCGTGGCGTCGCTTTTCCGCTCAAGCCCTTCGTCGTCTTTGCACGCGGCGTCGCGCTCCCGCTCTACTTTCTTCTCTTCGCCTATCCTCTCTGGATCTCGCAGCGCTCCATTCCTCTCTGGCTGCTCGCCCTTCTGCTCGTGTCGGTACTCTTCGCCATCTTCCAGGTTCCTGGGACGATCCTGCTCACATCCACTGCCGTCGAGCAGCACTTCTGGCTGCGCTCTGATCGCGTGATCCCCTACTCGGAGATCATGACGATCTACGCCTCTGCGCGGGGTGGCAGCGTCACCCGTGTTCTCGGTGCCAATCGCGTCACCATCACCCATGGCTTCAACCACGCGGCCTCCAACCGATTTCGCGCAGAGCTCGAGCGCCGCAGCGGCAAGCGCCTAAGCACCTGATCCAGAGCCCGTCATCGGTCAATCTGTCCGCACCAGGTACGGCTGCGCCTCGTCCGGCAGATGAATTCGCGACTCGACCTCCGCCGCGTGCGCCCGGTCGGCGATCTTCGGGTTGATCCGCACCCAGTAGCCCGTCGGCCCGGCGAACTCGATCACCTTGGCATCCGGATAACGGCCCAACAGCTCCAGCCTCTCCTGCACTGCATCCGCCTCCGTCAAAAACGCTCCCACCTGGACACACCACCGGCCGCCCGGATAGGAGTTCGGCTTCGGCGCCGGCGCATTGAATGCCTCAACCCGCACCCGCACCACTCCCGCCCGATACACGCCCGTTGCCTTCGCCGCCGCCAGGGAGAGATCGATGATCCGGCCACGCACAAACGGGCCCCGATCGGTGATCCGCACCACGACACTCTGCCCGTTTACCAGGTTGGTCACTCGCACCACCGTACCCAGCGCAAGCGTCAGATGAGCGGCTGTCAGTGCGTTCTGGTTGTAGACCAGCCCATCGGCACCTTTGCGGCCCGCATAGGGTGGTCCATACCAGCTTGCCAGTCCGGTCTCGGTCGCAAAGGGCGTCCCGTGCACCTCCAGTGGCGGCAGCACGCCGCTGGCTGTACCGGAGCTCGCCGCTCCAGAGCTGCGCGGCGTTCCTGTCGTCGCACCCGGCCGCTCCCGGTCGCCGACCACCCGCCCGTCCACATCGCCGGCTCCGGAGCCCAGACTCGTTGCTGGCGGAGCAGGCGGTCCCGCACTCCGCGCCCGATGGTGACATCCCGCTGTCGCCCCGGCCAGCAGCACAGCCGCTACGACTCGAAGTGCCGCAACGCTCCGCCCTCGATCTCTACCGCTCATCGCCGCCGGCTGCGCTTGGCGATCCCGGCGGCGTGCGCTCCTCCATAAGCTGGGCTAGCCGGTCCAGCTCCGCTGCCGCCGCCCGCAGCGCCTTGGATCCGTTGCGCCGGACCTCCGGCACCACCTCGTCGTTCATATACCCGATCACCCGGCGCACCTCCGCCTCCACACGAACTCCCGCGCCCTCGATCGTCTCCTCCCACGTCCGTCTTCCGTCGCTCACAGATCCCCTCCTCCACCCTATTTCGATGCACAACTATAGGATCAATGACGGCGTACCTCCCCCCTAACGCCGTACCGAGCTGGTTACGTCTGCCTGGACCAGCCACAGCAACGCTCTCCCCCGCATGCGATCACGCCCGCATCGTTTTCCTGCTGCAACTCGTCTGATCTCCATCTCTCCTCAAACCGATCCGGTGATCTTCGCGCGGCGAGAGACGATGCGGGCTCCGTTCCCTCGCCGGATCTCGTCTCCACCGCATCCTAACCTTACGTTTACGAGGAGCACGCTTGCGCACGATCTTCCCGACAGCCACACCACGGTACGTTCGCCTCTGCACGTCTGGTCTTCTTGCTGCTGCATCACTCGTCCTCTACGCGCCGACATCACAGGCACAGGCGCTCGCTGCGGCGACGCCCGGCGACTCCCGTCCCGCCCGAAGTCTAGACACCCTCAACGTGCTCTCGACGCCATCTGCGGACGCGGTCGTCGCCTCCGCACTCCCCGACGCACCCGGCGAGCCTTCCGCGAGCTCCTCGTCCACCACCGTCGGCGATACGGAGCCCTCCCTGGCAGACCCACTCGCGCCAGAAAAGACCCCCATGCCCGGCCAGCCAGGCTCGCCCCTGCCACGGCACGTCTCGCCAACCGAGCTGGTCATCGCCGCCGGGCAGATCGCTCCTCCGCAAAACGCCGGCGATAAGGTTCTCAGCGCCCTGCGCACCTCTGTCTCTCCCTTCTCGTTCATCGGTGAGGTCATCGCGGCGAGCTACTCGCAAGTTGCGGACAGCACCCCGCACTACGGCCAGAATGGCACCGGCTATGCGCAGCGACTCGGTGCCGCCGTCGCCCGCGGAACCTCGCAGAGTATCTTCAGCACCGGTGTCCTCGCCCCCGTTCTGCACGAGGATCCTCGCTACTATCAGCTCGGCCGCACACACAAGACGCTCAACCGGGGTGTCTACGCGATCACCCGCCCGCTGATCACCCGCACCGATGACGGCCGGCGTACTCCCAACTTGGCTCTGCTCGGCGGCTACTTCGGCGCGGCTGCGCTCACGCCCGTCTACTACCCGCGAGGCGACCAGGACTTCGGGCGGGTGCTCACCACCTTCGGCACCTCGATTGGTGGCTCCGCTCTCGGCAACCTCGTCCACGAGTTTCTTCCTCAGGTCCTGCAGGCGGTACACTTGCGCTAAATCGAGGGCCCTGAGCAGCCGTGCGGGGCCAACCCGTGTCAGGAGCCGTCTTCATCGCTCGTAGCCTGCCAACTGCTGCCCTCACGTGGATCGCTCTCTCCTCGTGCTGTGTCGCGCAGGCACCGTCCCTGCTGCCCACCTCTCCGGCACCCGGCACGACCAAAACAGCGCCGCTGCCCGCGGGCATCCCACCCAGAAGCTCCCCCAGCGCCGCGCCGTCGCTTCCCGACGCGCCCTCCACCGTCGCCGAAGAGAGCGTCGTCGAGACCGCCGAGGAGAGCTTTCGCGCGGAGGGCGCACGCCCTGTCGCCCCTTCCAGCAGCCAACCCTTGTGGAAGATCGAGACCGATCCCAGTCTGTATCGACGCCTGCAGCTGGACCGCTCGCGCATCCTCTCCGATCAGCAGTTCCTCGGCCAGCGCGTTCATGTCCCCCTTACCTCGTCGGAGAAGGGATTCGTCGCCGCGACGAACCTGATTGACGTCGGCAACCTTCTCACCTTGGTCGGCAGCTCCGCTTACTACGTGGCCACGACACCGCACAGCGACTACGGCCCCGGCTGGAAGGGCTTCGGCCTTAATGTCGGCTACTCCCTCTCGCAGGACGCGACCGGCGAGTTCTTCGGCACCTTTGCCATTCCGGCGCTCGCCCATCAGGACCCCCGCTACTTCCGCATGCCCGGCAAGCCCATACCCCGCCGCATCCTCCACGCCGTCTCCCACACCATCATCGGCCAGAGCGACAACGGCACTCCCATCCCGAACTACTCCATCCTCGGCACCTACCCCATTACCGCCGTCATCAGCAACCTCTACGTTCCCGGGCTGCATACCGACCCTCGCTCTACCGCCGCGCGCATCGGCCTTGGCCTGCTCAGCGACCCCTCCGACGCCCTCATCGGCGAGTTCTTGCCCGACGTCGCCAAGCGCCTCCATATCCGCATCGTCTTCTTCCAGCAGATCCTCAATAACCTCAACGCCAGCCCGTCCGCTCCGTGAGCCGTGACGGACGCTACCGAACGCCCTGTCTGGATCCCCGTTCGCTGCACAGAATCACCGTTCGACCCGTTCGTCTTTCGATCACCGCCTCCCGGGCGTAGCCTTAGCGAAGTTGTGATGGAACGCGACATCGGCCGAACCTCGCCACATACTCGTGGCAAGCGAACGTCGGCGATAGCATCAGAGTCTGTAACCATCATCGCTCGCACGCACTACACGATGGATCTCAGGAGAGAGAACAACATCATGGCCAAGGCATCGAAGCTCGCCGAAAAAGCACTGACATACGCCGCGAAGGGCGGCTGGGCAGTCTATAACAAGCTGAACTCGATCAGCCCGAACGCCAGCTTCACCCCGAAGTGGTCCGACAAGCCGCTGCTCAAGAGCTATCAGAAGGAGAAGCCGCCTCTCGGCTGGCCACGGACGACGGACTCGCTCTGTCCCCGCTGCGTCCCTGAGATACGCCAGCAGATCGTCGACGGCAAGCTGCCGCACGAAATCCTGCTCAACGAAAAGGTCGGCGAGATCAAGGCCCAGATCATCGAGCGCGATGGCGAGATCCTGATGGTCAAGGACTGCCCGATCCACGGCCACTTTGAAGACGTCATGTCGATTGACACCGCCTTCTTCAAGCACCTTGAAGAGGTCTTCCCCGGCCGCGACATCCGCGCCCACAA
>CAXTVA010000027.1:13675-15919 GCA_964247625.1 uncultured Acidobacteriaceae bacterium | reverse complement strand
CTCTTCCAGCTCCTCATCTCCGCCCCACTCTCCGTCGCCTCCGGCGCCATCGGCCTCAGCCAGTACGCCAGCTGGCTCGCCCCAGCGCTCAACACTCACACCCTCCACCACGCCGTCCATCTCGGCCCCTATGCCGCCGCTATCTCCCTCGGGCCCGCGACTGCCGTCGCCATCCTCGCCGTCCTCCTCGCCGTCATCCTCCTCGCCCGCCGCCTGGACCACATCGCCCGCCTCTCGCTCGTCATCGTCACGGTCGTCCTCGCCACCATCGCCGCCGTCCTCGTCTCCGCCCTCATCAGCCCCGCCACCCACATCCGCCAAGCCTTCGTCCTTCCGCCCGGAGCCTTTCATCCCTCGCCGGCCTTCTTCGCCGGCCTCGCCACCGCCATGCTCGTCGCCACCTACGACTACTGGGGCTACTACAACATCACCTTCCTCGGCGCCGAGGTCCGCGACCCCGCCCGCACCATCCCCCGCGCCATCCTTCTCTCCATCGCGATCTGCGCCGCTCTGTATCTTGCTCTTAACCTCGCCATCCTCTCCGTCCTTCCGTGGCAAGGCCTCCTCGCCGCCGGCAACCTCTCCGCTCGCCGAGCCCTCATCGCCGTCTTCACCGTGGCCGCCTGGACCCCCCTCGTCGGCCCCCACGCCGCCACCCTCCTCGGCAAAGTCGCCGCCGCCCTCATCATGCTCACCGCCTTCGCCAGCGTCTTCTCCCTTCTCCTGGGCTACTCCCGCATCCCCTTCGCCGCCGCCACCGAAGGCGCCTTCTTCGCCCCCTTCGCCCGCCTTCACCCCACCGGCAAGTACCCCATCGTCTCGCTCTTCACCCTCGGCGCCGCCGCCTGCGTCTTCTGCCTCTTCTCCCTTGCCGACGTCATCGCCGCCCTCGTCATCCTCCGCATCCTCCTGCAGTTCCTCCTCCAGCACATCGGCGTCCTCTATCTCCGCCGCTCGCAGCCCGATCTCCCCCGTCCCTTCCGCCTCTGGCTCTATCCCCTCCCACCGCTCGCTGCCATCGCCGGCTTCACCTACCTCCTCTTCGCCCGCCCCAACTTCTCCCGCGAGCTCCTCTTCGCCCTCGTCCTCATCCTCGTCGGCACCGCGCTTTTCCTCCTCCGTCGCAACGATCCGCCCAACCCGCCTCCTGATCCTCAATCCGCCTCCCTCCCGGAAGCGTCTAACTAAAGAGCGGTTCCCGGGCCGCGGAGTCTTGCCGCAGATCGCGCCAGACCAATCCGGGAAGGGAAGCCAACACCATGCACATCCAAGACACCCGCAAGCTGGGCCCCGAACCGAAATCCTCCGAGATCACCCCCGAAGCCGCTTTCCATACCGCCAGGGAGACCCGCCGCCGCTTTCTCACCGGAGCCGCCACCGCCGCTGCTGGCTACGGCCTCGCCCGCAACCTCCCCGGCTTCCTCCACCCCCGCACGGTCGAGGCTGCTTCCGCCCTCAAAACAGTCCCCAGCAAGTACACCGTCGCCGACTCCCAGACCCCCGAGTCCAAGGCCACCAGCTACAACAACTTCTACGAATTCGGTACCGACAAGGGCGAGCCCCAGATCAACGCCAAATCCCTCCACACCCGGCCCTGGACCATCAAGGTCACCGGCATGGTCCAGAAGCCCCAAACCGTCGGCATCGATGATCTCCTCGCCTACCGCCCCATCGAGTCCCGCGTCTACCACTTCCGCTGCGTCGAGGCTTGGTCCATGGTCATCCCCTGGGACGGCTACTCGCTCTCCGAGTTCATCAACTTTTGCCAGCCTCTGCCCTCGGCCAAGTACGTCCAGTTCACCTCTTTCTTCGACCAGCACCAGATGCCCGACGCTGCCAGCGGCTACGACTGGCCCTACACCGAAGGTCTTCGCATGGACGAGGCTATGAACCCCCTCACCCTGCTCACCTTCGGCGCCTACGGCAACTCCCTTGCCAACCAGAACGGCGCCCCCGTCCGCGTCATCGTCCCGTGGAAGTACGGCTTCAAGAGCGGCAAATCCATCGTCCGCATCCACTTCACTGACAAGCAGCCCCACACCACCTGGAACGACATCGGCTCCAACGAGTACGGCTTCTACGCCAACGTCAACCCCACCGTCGATCACCCGCGCTGGTCCCAAGCCCGCGAACGCCGCATCGACGCCTCAGCCTTCCCCCACACTGTCCCCACTCAGATGTTCAACGGCTACTCCGACCAGGTCGCCAGCCTCTACAACGGCATGGACCTGCGCAAGAACTACT
>CAXTVA010000027.1:0-13575 GCA_964247625.1 uncultured Acidobacteriaceae bacterium | reverse complement strand
CGTTCACCGAGAAAGAACCCAGGCCCACTAGCGATCAACAGGAGCAAACTTCAGGGGAAGTCGTCCTGACTGCTACGGCCAGAGCCTTCGCTCACAAGCCAGCTTCTGTCCCATCAAGATCGTTCTCTCACCACCCATCCCACCTCCAGCATCCCACCGGTATGTCCTCGTTTCCTCAGGTCAGCCCTCCCCAAAGCACCAGCGTCCTCACGCGCATCCGCCTCTGTCTCGCTCTTCTGATCCTGGGCCTCCTCGTGACCGGCCTCGCGAGCTTTCCTCTGGTGCGGGAGACCCAGGCCCTGCTTGACCTCCTCGCCCGCTCCGCCCACTTCGGCGCCGGCAGCCCGCTCTTTGAGTGGATCCTCCGCGTTCACCTCGCCCTTGCCGCAACCGCCGTGACTGCACCGTTCCTCGCCTACCGCAACGACGCCCTCGCGCTCGCCTATCTCCTCTTCGCCATCCTCTTCTTCGGACCCTATCGCGATCCTGTCCGCAACCAGTGGGTCATCAACTTCGGTCTTATCGCCTGCGCCGGCATCCTTCTGCTCGCCTTCATCGCCGGCCCGCTCCGCGGCATCCCCGTCTTTTGGCGCTTCGTCAACGCCGCATTCGCGGTCGCCTGCGCTCTTCCCCTCCTGCTCTGCCGCCACTACCTCAACCTCCTCAAACACCTTGACAGCACCGCCCAACAGCAACGCATGCAGAAGAATCGCCGGATTCGTCAGAAACGGAAGACCCGCGCCCGCCGCTCCCTCCCGTAATCCCCAGCGCTCCACTCCACACCCATTCACATCCACTGTCATCCGCTCTACCGAAGCGCAGCCAGGGAGAGAGATCCGTTCCGTCGCGAAGCCCGCTTTATCGCAAACTCTCTGTTTTTGAAAGTCACAGATCCATTCGCGACTCGAGCTCGCCCGCTACACTGAAACTCGCAGCGATCGCCCCTATGCCCAAGCAAGTTCTCCTCACCCTTAAAGCCATCGTCCACCTTGGTCTCCTCGCGCCTTTCCTCTATCTGCTCTACATCTTCAAGAACGGCTCGCTCGCCCTCAACGCCGATCCGGTCAACTACATCACCCACTTCACCGGCAACTGGGCGCTTTGGATCCTGCTCGGCTCGCTTGCCATCACGCCCGTCCGCCGCCTCGCCACGCGTCTCGGCTTCCTCATTCGTCTCCGCCGGATGATCGGCCTCTACGCCTTCTTCTACGCGACGCTCCATCTCGCCACCTACGTCTTTCTCTTCTCCGGATATGATCTACCCGGCGCCCTCCACGCCACCGCCGCCGGCCACCCCGGCGAGCTCCTCACCCAGTGGCGTCTCGTCTGGCCCACCATCTGGGACGATCTCAAAAAGCGCCGCTTCATCCAGGTCGGTCTCCTCTCCTGGCTCATCCTGCTCGCGCTCACCGCCACCAGCCCTGCCGTCGTCCTCCGCGCGATGGGCGGCAAAGCCTGGCAGCGCCTGCATCGCCTCGTCTACGTCGCCGCCCTCGCCGCCGTCATCCACTTCTGGTGGCTGGTTAAGACAGGCAATCGCACCCCCTGGCGCGTCACCGCCATCCTCCTCCTCCTGCTCGCCGCCCGCCTCGCCTACGCCGCCCTCAAAAAGCTCCGCTCATCCCCGCGCCCGCGACTCTCCTGACCCACGGCCCTCATCCCGTTTTGAACCCCCGCGGGCCTTTTGCCTGTCATTTCGAGCGCAGCGAGGATTCCCCGCATCGTCCTTAACCACGGAGCGAAGCGACGCGACAACGTATAGTCTCAGTACCGCACCATCAAGCTCCCTCACCTCCGCACCATGTACCCTGACCTAAGCCGAAACCAGCTGCCAAGGAACCGCCATGCCCCTGCTCTGGGAGTTCTTCGCCCTCGCCTTCTCCGCGCTCCTGCCGCTCATCAATCCCCTCGGCTCGGCCTTCGTCTTCCTCGGTCTTGTCGGCATCGTGCCGTCCCCGGTCTACAAGACTCTGGCCCGGCGTATCGCCCTCAACACCATCCTCTTCCTCGCCATCATCGAGATCATCGGCTCCACCATCCTTAGCTTCTTCGGCGTCTCGCTTCCCATCGTCCAGGTCTCGGGTGGTCTCGTCATCGCCGCCATCGCCTGGACCCTTCTCAACTCCGACGACAGTCAAAGCTCCAGGAGGCAGCTCGACAGCAGGGTCGACGTCCTCAGCGCGGAACGCGAAGGCGGCCTCAGCGAAAAGACCTTCTACCCCTTCACCTTCCCCGTCACCGCCGGCCCCGGAACCATCGTCACCATGCTCACCCTCAGCGCCCACGTCCCTCGCGGCACCATCGCCGGCAGCGTGCTCGCGCACCTCGGCATCTTCCTCGCGTCGGCCGTTCTCTGCGCCCTCGTCTATCTCTGCTACGCCTACGCGCCGCAGATCGCCCGGGCCATTCCACCCTCGACCGCCCATGGTATCCTCCGGGTAATCGCCTTCATCCTGCTTTGCATCGGTGTGCAGATTGCCTGGAACGGATTCGTAGGGCTCTATGTTCTGCTGCCGGCACGTTCCTAGTCCGTAGTTGTCCTCGTTCGATCAGGAACCTACGCGAAACCGGTCGTCACCTCAACCAATCAGGCCCGCACCTCCACAGAAATCAGCTCCTGGGAAGGCAAATTCCACCTTCTGCCCCGCGATGGCTCCGCTAAGGCATTGAGAGCGCGCAACATCTGGTCTCTCGCCGAGCGACCTGCAACAAAATGCTCTAAGGTGGCGATTCTCTTTCCTATTAGTGGCGGCTAAGTCTAGTTATTTCTGTAAGTTATGCTTGGCACCCCGGGTCTTTCGCCGTACACTTGGGAAGAAGTCGGGCTCGGTCGCGCGGCATTACATCCAGGGCCGCAGGAAACTCGTCACCAATACAGTGAAGAAACTCCGCCCATTCCGTCGCCTCTGCACTTTGATTCTCGCGTGCAGCAGCCTTGCGCCACTCAGCGCCCAGAAACCTCTCATCGTCCGCCAGCCGCCCGCCGTCTCCGAGTACATCCTCGGCGCCGGAGATCAGATCAGCCTCCACGTCGTCGATCTCGACGACATCTCCGACAAGCCCCTGCGGATCGATCCCAATGGCTTCATCGATCTCCCGCTGATCGGCCGGGTCGAGGCCGGCGGCCTCACCATCGAGCAGCTGCGCGATCAACTCCGCACCAGGCTGGCGAAGTACATCAACTCGCCTCAGATCTCGATTAACCTGATCGAGAACCAGAGCCGCTCTGTCTCCGTGATCGGTTCGGTCAACAACCCGGGCGTTCACTCGCTCGAAGGCCCGCGACGCCTAATCGAGGTCATCTCCATGGCCGGCGGGGTCAAGCCGGACGCCGGATCGCGCATCATCCTCACCCGCCAGGCGCGCTGGGGCGAGCTTCCACTCGCCCAGGCAAAGATGGATCCGAGCAGCACCTACAGCACGGCGACCCTGTCCGTCGAAGGTCTGCTCAGCGCGACCACCCCAGCAGAGAACATCCTGATCGATCCGGGCGACGTGATCTCGATCCCCAAGGCGGACATCGTCTACGTCCTCGGCACCGTGCGTAAGGCGGGCGGCTTTCCGCTTGCGTCCAAAGACTCCATGTCGCTGCTGCAGACGTTGTCGCTGGCCGAAGGGCTCGATCATGACGCGGCCGCCAGCAAGGCCCGTATTCTCCGGCCGCCGCCGGGTGGCGAAGGCAAGGTCAAGGAGATTCCAGTTGATATCAACCGGATCGAAACCGGCAAGGATCCGGACGTGGCGCTCTATGCCAATGATGTGCTCTACGTCCCCAACAGTTACGTCAAAGCCGGCGTAAAACGAACCGCGGAGGCCGTTCTTCAGGTCGCAACCGGGGTCGTGATCTACCGTCGCTGAACGGTACGCCGAAGTACGCATGCAGCACTGCACTGAGTCACACCCCCAGGAGCACCGTATGAAGCAGACGTCTCCACTCTATCGACGGGAACAGACCACCCTCCCGGCATCTTCGGCGCGAGCGGATCTTGATGGTTCCCCGGAGTTCCGTCCCACTCGCCCGCAACCGCACGCGAACCTTCTGATGGACTACGTCCGGACCGTCTCGCGCTGGCGCGTCGCGATTCTCTGCTGCGCGCTGATCGGCGGCCTGTTCAGCCTGCTGTTCAACTTCGACGTCTTGCCGCTCTATCAGGCGCGCACCTCGCTCGACATCCAGAGCGTCAACAGCGACTTTCTCAATATGCGCAATGTCGCCGCCACGGGCGACAACGGGGCCTTCTCGAACGAGTCGTACGTCCAGACCCAGATCAAGCTGCTCCAAAGTACGACGCTGCTCGATCGCACCATCGATCACCTGAAGGCGGAGCCGCATCCCCCGTCGATCGATCG
Source organism: uncultured Acidobacteriaceae bacterium (assembly GCA_964247625.1). GTDB lineage: Bacteria > Acidobacteriota > Terriglobia > Terriglobales > Acidobacteriaceae > Edaphobacter. Next base: position 9,225 of record CAXTVA010000027.1, on the reverse strand, counting down.
TCAGGACCTGGTGTCGAAGCTTCGCCGCAGGCTCCATCTCTCGCACGGACAGGACCTGGCCTACACCGATCTGGTGGACGATACGGCCAAACGCGTCAAGGTGAAGCCGCTCGGCATCACTCGCCTGGTCGAGGTCACCTGCGACTCCTGGGACGCAAAGTTTGCCGCACGCTTCTGCAACACGCTGACCGAACAGTTCAAGGAAGTCGATCTCGAGACCCGGGCGACCGAGGCGCAGAAGACCAGCGAGTGGCTCACCCGGCAGGTCGCCGACGTCCGCAAGAAGGCCGAAGACTCGCAGCGGCAGCTCGAGGCGGCTACCGGCGGAGACGGTCTGGCGCTTTCGGAGGCCAGCAACAGCATCGGCGAAGATCGCCTGCGGCAGCTGCAGGGCGAGCTGATCCGGGCGCAGGCTGAGCGCATGGAGCGTGAGTCCCAGGCGCGTATCGCCTCGAGCGCCGCCGCGGATGCGTTGCCCGCCGCCATCGAGAGTCCCGCGTTTCGCGACTACAAGCAGAAGCTCGCCGACCTGAACGCACGCGTCGCGGAGCTGGTGCCACCACTCACCGAAGATAACCCCAAGGTGATCCATCTTCGCTCCGAGATCCGCGAGATCCAGCAGGCGATGGCGCAGGAGCACACCGTCACGACCGATCGCATGCGCAACGAGTTTGAGTCCGCGCGCCGGCATGAAGATCTGCTGAACGCCGCCTACGCGACCCTGCGGTCGAGCGTCTCAAGCGACATGAGCAAGACGGCGCGCGTGACGTTGCTGCGGCGCGAGGTCGAGAGCGAGCAGGCGCTCTACCAGACGCTCTCGCAGCGCGCAAAGGAGGCCGGCTTTGCCTCTGCCATGCAGGCCACGACCGTTCGCGTCGTCGATCGCGGCATTCCCCCTACGATGCCCATCTCGCCGCGGCGCGGCGTCGCCGCCGGTGTCGGCGTGCTTCTCGGTTCGTTCTGCGGCCTTTGCTTTGCGTTCTTCAAGGACCGTCACGCCAATGTCTTCCGCATCCCCGGCGAGGCGGAGCGTCATCTGCACGTGCACGAGCTCGGCGTCATCCCATCGGCCAATCCCTCGCGTCGCGGTCTGATCCTGCCTGTCCTGCGCGGCAGCGCCGGCTCCGGCGTGACCGTTCTCGAGGCCTCAACCGCGCCCGCACTGACGTGCTGGAATGAGACCTTCTCGATCGTTGCCGAGGCCTACCGCAACACCACGCACTCCATCCTCCTGGCCGGCGTGGCCCGTCGTCGCTCGCGGGTCTACGTGGTCACCAGCCCCAACGCCGGCGAGGGCAAGACCACCGTCACCACCAACCTCGGTGTCGCGCTCAGCAAGGCGAAGCTGCGCGTGGTGCTCATCGATGGCGATCTTCGCAAGCCGGGCCTCCACAAGCATCTGCTGGTCGAAAACAACTTCGGGCTGCGCAACATCCTTCGCGAAGAGGTCAGCGTCGCCACCGCGCCGCTCTCGGAGCTCTGCAAGCAGACCGTCGTCCCCAATCTCTTCATGATTCCTTCAGGCACGGGAAGGGAAGAGGTCGTCGAGTTGCTGCACTCCGGCAGCGCCATCACGCGGCTCCTTGACCGGCTCGCGCTTGAGTTCGATGTCGTCTTGATCGATACGCCGCCGATGCTGCACATGGCAGACGCGCGCATCCTGGCCGCGCAATCGGACGGCGTTCTGCTGGTTCTCCGCGCCGGCCTTACCAGCCGCGATCAAGCGGCGAACGCCTGCGATCTCTTCGAGAACGACCAGGTTCCGCTCATCGGCACCATCCTCAACGACTTCAACCCCGTACGCGAGGGCCAGAGCGGCTACTACCAGTCGTACTACCGGTACAAGGAAGAGATCGAAGCGGCCGAAGCGGCTGGTGTGGGTCTATGAGCTCCGCGCTCCTGCCCGACCCCTCCGAGATGGAGGGCGTGGCGCCGGTTCCGGCGTCCCTCGGGGATGAGACGCTGACCGGATCGGGCACCTCGGCGATGGTCGCCGAGGCTGCCGCGCCCAGCAAGGTCATGCGCCATCTGGTGAGCGGCACCTCCGCGCTCGGTCTCGGGGTCGTCATCGAGCGCGGCGCCGGCTTCGTCGCCAATATCCTCGCAGCGCGCTTCGGCGGTCTCGCCACCTTTGGCGCGTACTCCTTCGCCATCTCGACCGCCAACAACATCGCTACCTACGCCGCTGCCGGAATCGGGTCGACCGCCGCCAGGTTCTCGGGCAAGTACCAGCACGGTTCGTCCGGGTATGCCACGCTCGCGCGTGTCCTCGCGCTCGTCTCGGTCGTCTCCGCGGCCGCGGCCGCGTTAGGTCTATGGCTCGGTGCCGCCCCCATCGCCCGTCTGCTCGGCCAAAGCAATCTCACCGGTCTGCTGCACTGGGCGGCTCTCTCCGCCGCTGGCATCGTTCTGCTCGAGTGCGCGCGCGGCTTCTTTGTCGGGCAGCGCCGTCTCAGCGCGCTGGTCCTGCTGTCGCTCGTCGTCGGAGCCGGCATGCTCTCGCTGCTGCCCCTGGCCGCGCATCTCCACAGCCCGGTGCGCATGATCATCTCGCAGGGTGCGATCACCCTCACGGCCGTGGTTGCGTGTCTGCTGCTCGCCCGTCCGCTGGGCTTGCTCTCACCGCGATCGGCGAGCCCCACCCAGACCTTTGCGCCGATGCTGCGCGAGGTGTGGGGCTTCGGCATGGTGCAACTCGCCGGTCTGGTCGGCTCCAACGTCGCGGGCTGGTGGCTCATCACGCTGGTCGCACGCTCCGATCGATCGCTGGTGCAGATGGGCTTCTTCGGCGTGGCCAGCCAGCTGCGCAACATCGTCGGGCTCGCTCCCAGCCTGCTTACCGAAGGCAGCTACGCCGTCATGGCCGATCCCGACGGCGAAGACGCGCGAACCCCGCAGCATGTGCTCGGCTTCACTAGCTTTGCCTCCACCCTTGTTGCCGTGGTCCTCGCGTCGGTCGGCATCATCGTCGCTCCCTGGATGCTGCGGCTGCTCTACACCTCGGCCTACAGTAGCGCGTCCGTCACCGTCGCCATCGCGCTCGCGCTCGCGGTTATGCACATGGGCAATGCACCGGCCTCGGCCCGGCTCAGCATCGTGTCCATTCGTGCGAGCGGCATCATCAACACCGTCTGGGCCTGCTTTGTCGCCGGTGTCGGCACGCTGCTCATGCTGCATCGCGGCGGCAGCGCTGCCCTGGCCATGGTGATCTACCTGCTCGCGCACGCGCTATCGTCGGCCCTCGTGCTTCTGGTTCTCGCCCGCAAGGACTCGCTGCCCCGCGGCCTTCCGCTGATGTTCTCGCTCGCCACCGGGAGCACGGTCGCCCTCGCCGCCCTTGCTGCCCTGCGAGCGGCTGAGCCCGATCGGACCGGCAGTCTCACCGCTGCGATGCTGCTGCTCACGATCGCAACTCTCGGCAGCTTGCTGGCTCTCGGCCGCCGCCATCGCTGGCTGCCCAGCCGCGCCTCTGTCGAGCGGCTCACGCACTACGTCACCGGATCCTTCCGCTCCATCCTCCGGAGGCGATCGCATGCTGCATGAACTCGCACACGACCCACTTCGAACTCGCCCGGAGCCGGAAACCCTCTCGCCCGCAACCCTGCAGCAGCCGACGTCACCGCGCGGGCGTCCCCTCAACCTGCTCGCGTACGTTCACCTGCGCAACATCCATGCGTCGACCGGCGCCGGCCGCGTGGCGCGCCAGCTGACCGAGCATCTCGCCCAGCGCGACGATGTCGCTCTCCGCATCCTCGCCGACGCCGGTGACCAGCAGCGCATCCTGCCGCTCGTCGGTGAGCCCTGGCAGAGCTTCCGCTACCACACCTTTGCGGCCGAGACCTCGCGCCAGCAGGCGCGCTGGTTCGCGCTCAACTCTCCCAAGGCAGAGAGCTTCTGGGCCGACGCCGACGTTGTCTTCTGCACCGGCGAATCCTACGTGCCCGCTACCAAAGCCCGCCTGGTGGTCACCGTTCACGACGCTGCCTACTTCGAGCAGGGGGCGCATCTTCAGAACTCCGCCTTCTGGCGCCAACGGCTGAAGTGGTCGCTCCTGTTCCGCCGGCTCTCCGCCCGCGCGGACATGATCCACACCGTCTCGCAGTTCTCGGCCGACCGCATCGCCCACCACTTTCCCGCACTCGGCCCGCGTCTTCGCGTCGTCCCCAACGCCGTCACGCCTCACTTCTTCGTGGCCGTCCCTGAGTCCGGCATGCACTTCCTTGAGGAGCATGGCCTCCGCCATCGCCCCTTCGTTCTCGTTCCCGGCGGTCTCCACTTCCGCAAAAACGCCGAGCTCATCCTCGCCGCCGCTCCGGCCCTGCTCGAGCGCTACCCCGACCTCCTGCTCGCTGTCGTCAATCACTCGAACCCGGTCTACGCCGCTCGTGCCGCCGCCCTCGGGCCCCGCGTCCGTCTGCTCGGCTTCGTCCCCGACGAGGCCCTGCACGCGCTCTACGCCACCGCGCGCGCCGTCTGGTTTCCCTCGCTCTACGAGGGCTTCGGCCTGCCTGTGCTTGAGGCGATGGCCACAGGAACCGCCGTCGTCGCCAGCCGCGCTTCCTCGCTGCCCGAGATCGCCGGCGATGCCGCCCTGCTCGCCGACCCGGCCGATCCCGGCGATCATCTGGGCAAGCTCTTCGCCCTGCTCGACGACGACAGCCTCCGCGACGATCTCTGCCGCCGTGGCCGCGCTCGCGCCCTCAGCTTCACCTGGGAACGCTCCGCTGCCCAGCTCCGGCAGCACTTCAGCTCTCTGCTCTAACCGACGGCGCCTACCCATGACCCCGACCCTGCTCTCCCAACCCGCTCCCGCTGCCGACGCCACCACCGCCGCGATCGCGCAGGCGCGCCTGGTGGTGGTTCAGAGTGGCGCGCGCGATGCCTACCAGGTCGCCCTCGCGCTCGCCGAAGCAGGTCTGCTCGAAGCGCTCGTCACCGATCTCTTCTGGCCCGCCGATCGCCCTTGGGCGCAACGCTTGGCGAGCCATCTCCCCGCCAGCCTTCAAGCCATGCTACGGCAGCGCAGCGAGCCGCGTCTGCCGTCCTCGGCGGTCCACCTCTGCGCCGTCACCGGCGCGCTCACCCTCCTGCTCGAGAAGCTGCGCCACGTCCCGCTGCCAACCCGCCGGCGGGTGATGCGGCACGCCGACGCCACCCTCGGGCAGACCGCCGGTCGCGTGGCCAATCGCCGCAACGCCGGTCTGCTCAGCTACAGCTACTACGGCTTCGACGCCTTCTCGCGCTTCCGCGGCAGCGGCATGCTCTTCCAGCTGCACCCCCATCCCGCCAGCATGCGGCGCATCCTTGGGGACGAGCTCGCCGCTCATCCGGACTGCGCCTCCTCGCTCAGTCAGGAGTGGGAGCTCGCGCTGCCCGAAGCGGACTTCGAGCATCTTGTGCGCGAGACCACCATGGCGCGCTCCTTTCTCGCCGCTTCCTCCTTCACCCGATCCACCCTCGTCGAGCACGGCACGCCGCCCGAGGCCGTGCACGTCGTTCCCTACGGCGTCGACAGCACCCGCTTCACACCCGATCCCGCGCGTCGCTCGCCCAACAGCGGTAAACTGCGGCTCCTCTTTGTCGGCCGCATCAACCAGCGAAAGGGCATCAAGTATCTGCTCGAAGCCATGCGCGGGCTCGCCACCGATCAGGTCGAGCTCACCGTCTGCGGCCGCGTCGTCGACGACCTCGAGCTCTTCCGGCCGCTCGCAGACCGCGTCGTCATCCGCCCGGACGTCAGCGCCGCGGAGCTCCTCGCCGCCTACCGCGCCGCCGATCTCTTTGTCTTCCCGTCCGTCGCCGAAGGCTTCGGCCAGGTTCTGCTCGAGTCCCTGGCCTGCGGTCTGCCGATCCTCTCGACCACCCATACCGCCGCGCCCGACCTCATCGAGTCTGGCCGGCAAGGCTTTGTCGTCGAACCGCGCCGCCCCGCGCAGCTGGTCGAGCACATCGAGTGGGCGCTCTCGCACCGCGCCGAGCTCTTCGCCATGCGCGCGGAGGCGCGCGAGCTCGCCGAGCAGTTCACCTGGCGGCGCTTCCGCCACGGTGTCGTCGAGGCCGTGCGCCAGAGCTTCCTCGAAGGCGACGCGACCCTCCCGTACGCCGTGAGTCCGCAGACAAGGAGCGCCTCCCATGCTCTTTGAACTTCTTCTCGCCGCAGCCGTCTTCATCGCCATCGGTGGAGCCGTCATCGCGCTCGATGGCAGCCACGACGTCTTCCATCCGCTCCTGTTTATCGGTCCCATGTTCGCCTTCCTCTATGGCTGGATGCCCTGGAAGCTTCAGAGCGCGGGTGGTCTCGAGCAATACCTCGACGGCGATCAGCTCCTCAGCGTGCAGCGTCTCTTCGTCCTCGGCGTGCTTGCCTTTGTGGTCGCCTGTCTCGCCGCCGGAGTTCGGGTCGGGGCTCGCGCGAAGGACGTCTCCGCCACGCGTTCGCCGCGTGTTGCCCAGCGCCTCCTCATCGGTGGGGCCGCCGCCGGATCCCTCGGCCTGCTATGCTGGTCGATCACCATCGTCAACGTCGGCGGCTTCGTCAACGCCTACAGCTCCTCCTACTCAGGCGGCTGGGATGACAGTGGCTACGTCCGCGATGGCAGCCTGCTCCTGCTCACCGGCGTCCTTCTCGCCGTCTCCGCTCTCTCGGTGGGCGCGCCGCGCTCCTGGAGCTTCGCCGTCATCGCGCTCTTCGGCACACCCTGGCTCTCGCAGGCGCTGCTGATGGCGCGGCGTGGCCCCACCTTTGCGTTTGTGCTCGTCGTCCTCATGGGCTGGTACTTCAATCGAAGCAAGCGGCCGCCCATCCTCGCCGTCGCCCTCTTGGGCGGATGCCTGGGCTGGCTTGTGCTCTTCCTCGTCACCAATCGCAGCAGCATCTATCTCGGCTCCAGCTTCGATGTCACCACCGACGTCAGCAACATCGTCGAAAAGTCCGACACCGGCAACGAGTACATCTACGGCTCGGGCACCGTGCTCGCCGCCGAGCGTCGCGACCACTACTTCTGGATGCGGCGCTATCTTGCGCAGGTCATGGTTCGCCCCATCCCGTCCGCCATCTGGCCCACCAAGTACGAAGACTTCGGCGTCCCCGAGCTCCTGCACAACGCCGGCACCGGCGAAGGCATCAGCGACGCCCTCGGCTGGGTCGGCGCCGCCGGCTCGGCCCCCGGCATCGTCGCCGATCTCTGGGTCGAGCTCTGGTGGCTCGCCGTTCCGGCCATGGCCGTGCTCGGCTTCGCCTACGGCTGGGTCTGGCGTCGCGCGGTCACTCGCGGCGGCCCGTGGACCAGCCAGTACATCATCCTCTCCGCCCTGTCGATCTACCTCGTCATGCAGACCATGGAGGCGGTCATCTTCCGCACCATCCTGCTCTCCGTCCCGTGCTGGCTCACCTGGCGATGGGCTCTAAAGGCCCAGGTACAGGAGGGCCGGCTGCCGCGCTCGAGATCGATCTCCCCGCAGCCGCAGGGCGCCCGCAGGAGCATCGACTTTGTCTGACCTCAACCAGCAGACCGCCTCGCGCTCCGCCGCGCCCTCGCTCCAGCTCGCTGTTCTCTGGATCGACTGGTACGCCTACCACGTCGCTCGCTTCGAGGGGCTTCTCTCCCATCCCGAGCTCTCCGGCCGCGTCGCCGGCGTGGAGTTCGTCGGCGGCGTCGGTGTGCACGCCGGCCTCAAGTTCCGCGAAGATCTGCCCGCGCATCTTCCCGTAGAGACTCTCCTGCCCGACGCCAGCTGGCAGCACGTCAGCAAGCTCGATCTCGCGCGGCGCGTCTGGCGGCACCTCACCCGGCTCGATCCCGCCGCCGTCCTCGTCCCCGGCTACTACACGCTCCCCGCCATCGCGGCCGCCCTGTGGGCTCGCACCCATCACCGCGTCAGCATCCTCATGACCGAGAGCACAGCCTTCGACCACGTTCGCGTCGGTTGGAAGGAACAAGCGAAGTCGCTGCTTCTCCGTCTGCTCTTCGACGCGGCCGTCACCGGCGGCAAGGCGCATCGTCGCTACCTCGAGCAGCTGCGCTTTCCCACGAACCGCGTCGCCCAGGCCTACGACGTCGTCAACAACCACGCCATCGCCGACGCCGTCGCCGACGCACGTACCCGTGACGCCAGCGCCTTCGGCCTGCCCTCAGGCCCTTACTTCCTTTACGTCGGCCGGCTCGCGCCCGAGAAGAACATCGATTTCCTGCTGAGCGCGTGGATCGCCTTCCGCGAGGCTGGTGGCACTTGGCCCTTGATGCTCGTCGGCGATGGTCCCTTCGCAGCCCGTCTGCGCGAGCAGGCCAGCGCCTCAGCCTTTGCCGCCGATGTCCACTTCCCGGGTCTCCGCGGCTCGCGTGAGCTGCCCCCCTTCTACGCCTTCGCCGGCTGCTTCGTCCTTCCCAGCGCCCGCGAGCCCTGGGGCCTCGTCGTCAACGAAGCCATGGCCGCCGGTCTGCCCGTGCTCGTCTCCTCGCAGTGTGGCTGTGCCGACGATCTCGTTGAAGATGGCCAGAACGGCTTCTGCTTCGACCCCGCAGCGGTCCCCGAGCTGACGGCAAGGCTCAAACAGATCGCCGATCTCGCCCCCGAGACCCGCAAACGCATGGGCGAGACATCTGCGCGGATCATCTCCGCGTACACTCCACAGCGCTTCGGTCAGGAAATTGCACGTGTACTCCGTGAGAGCGGGCAGAGTTGGTATGACACCGCTCCGGTTCAGTCACCCAGTACGTAACCTTTGTACCGATTAGCGCGTTACCTGTGAGTTCCGGCACGCCTCACTTTGCCCGGTTACAGCACCTTTACCCAGCTAGGACATAGCTTTGCCTCACCACGCCACACTCCAGGCCGTTGATCTCCCGCGGGAGACGAAGAGCATGCCACGCAGCCGCTGGCTCAGCGTCGTCACGCATCTGGACCCTCGCTATGGGGGACTCAGCGCCGTCGTCCCCCAGCTCAGCTCCGCCGTCGCCTCTTGCGGTGGCGTCGGGATGTCGCTCGCCGCCTTCTGTACCCCCGGCGAGCTCTACTCTCCCGCCAGCTTTGCGGAACTCACACTGACAGAATGGCCCGCGGGTCGCGCCGCCTGGCTGCGTCAGCGCTCCCTTCTTCCGCGTTTTCAGCATCTTCTCGAGTCGGTGGAAGGCGTGCACATCCACGGTCTATGGGAGCAGAGCACCCTGGTGGCCGCCCGCAGCGCTCGTCAGCGGCGCATCCCCTACCTGATCTCCGCGCACGGCA
>CAXTVA010000026.1:0-24120 GCA_964247625.1 uncultured Acidobacteriaceae bacterium | reverse complement strand
CAGTCGACCATCAATTCCATCAACAGAGAATTGCGCAGTTCGATGGCTCCAAGCCTCAATAAGTCGGCTCAAACCGGCGCGGTCGTTGTGGGTCGGCGCAAGGCAGTTGCGCGTTTGACACCAAATGACACCAAACGACCAGGAGAGGGGGTTAGCCCGCTTCCTGCAACTGCTTTATTTTGATGGGGTTGTTTGGTGGACCTGATCGGGATCGAACCGATGACCTCTTCCATGCCATGGAAGCGCGCTCCCAGCTGCGCCACAGGCCCACACTTCGGGAAGGACCTCTTCATTCTCAGGGACGGACGCCCATTCGTCAATGCGCGGCGCGGCGCGCGGCCCGAATCCCGTGGGAACCTTTGCGGTCGGGCCGGTGTCTAAGTCCTGTAGAGTGAGCGAGCACTCGGCCGCCGGCGGCGTAGTTACTCTCGTGGTTTGCGCGTGATCGGCTGTTGGTCGTACTTTAGAGGACACCTCAATGATCCAGGCGGGCACTCTCGTGGGAAATCTGGCAAGTGCGATCGGCTTCTCCACAGAAGAAGCCACTCTGATCGCCGACCTCAAGGCCGGCTCCGAGGACGCCTTCGCCATTCTGATCGCGCAGTACCACCAGCCGCTGTACTCGCTGATCGCCCGCAGCCTGGATGACCCGGCGGACGCCGCGGACATCACGCAGGAAGTCTTCATCAAGGTCTTTCGCTCGATCCGCAGCTTCAATGGTGGCTCCAGCCTGCGTACCTGGCTATACCGCATCGCGCTGCACGAGGCCTCGAACCAGCGTCGCTGGTGGTCGCGCCACAAGCGCCGGGAGATCACGCTCGACACGCCGCCCACCGAGGCCGAGGAAGACGCGCCAACCCTCGCCATGATCCTGGCGGACGCGCACGGCACGCCACTCGACCACGCCGAGCAGGGCGAGCTCCGGGCGAGTGTGGAGCAGGCGCTCCGCGAGCTTCCCGAGGCGTTCCGCACCGTAGTCGTCCTCCGCGAGATTGAAGGCTTCGCCTATGAGGAGATCGCCGAAGTCCTCGGCGTGAACCTGGGCACCGTCAAGAGCCGCCTGACTCGCGGCAGACATCTGCTGCGCGACCTGCTGCGCCCCTGCCTCAAGCCGGCGCGCTCCGAGCCTGCCGCAATCGCTGTCCGGAGGTCCGCATGACGACCCTGACTCCCATGGACACGACCCTGCCGCCCGCCTGCCTCGACGTCCGTGGCTCCCTGTCGGAGTACCTGGACGGTGCCGTGACTGGCGTTGAGATGCGGCAGATCGCGGAACATCTGGACGGCTGCACCCCGTGCGCCGCCGAGTTTGCGCTGACGCGCCGAATGCAGGAGACGCTCGCCGTTCTCGGCTCGCCCAAGGTGCCGGCAGACTTGAGCCTGCGGCTTCGGCTCGCCATCTCGCACGAGGGCCGGCGCAGCTGGACCAGCCGCCTCGAGCGCTTCACCCTCCAGTGGCAGAACGCCTTCCGGCCAGTGGTGATGCAGGCGTGCGCCGGGATCGCGGCCGCCGTGCTGTTTCTCGGCTCCATCCTCTTCCTGCTCGGCGCGATGAGTGCCGCGAACCCGGTCATGGCCAACGACGAGCCGCTGGGGGCGATGACGGCGCCGCACTACCTGTACTCCGTGGCGGGCATTCAGCCCGTAGCAACAGTGGAGGACAGCACCATCGTGGTCGAGGCGGCGATCAACGCGCGTGGCGAGGTCTATGACTACCGCATCGTCTCGGGACCGCAGGACTCCGCGGTTCGCAATCAGGTCGCGGAGCGTCTGCTGGCCAGCGTCTTCCAGCCCGCGAGCGTCTTCGGCGTTCCGGTGCGGGGGCACGTCCTGGTGGCCTTCGCTGGCGTCTCGGTTAACGGTTAGCGCGGTTCTCTCCACGCACTCGGCACCCACGATGAACAAACCTTAGCCACGCGGCGGGCCAGCTTGCGCGCGGTCCTCGCGCTCTCCTACACTCCATGGGTGCGTCGAAACCCCATCATGTCTTTGCCTGCCGGCTGCCCCTCCGGCGCGGTTCCCTCTTTGTTGTCGCTTGTCCGCAGATCCGCTCCGTTGCAGCCTCTGCGCGCTCTGATCGCGGCGTCGTTCCTGCTGGTACCACTGGCGCCGGCACGCCCGAGTGCCGCTCAGGCGCCCAGCCAGACGCTCGGCTCGTCCTCCTCAAGTAGCGGCGGCCAGGAGCCCGCGCAGCGTCCGCAGCAGGCCGACGTCACCGGATCCGGAATCACGCTCGAGACCAGCGAGCCGCTCTTTGATCTGGCGGTCGCGCTCAACACCTGCGGCTACGATGCGGATCTGGCGGAGTCGAGCCCAGTGCGCGCCGTGGTGCGCGGGCAGGTGACCGAGGCCGTCGCCGCCTCACCCGAGGCGGCGAAGAGCCGCCAGGCGCTGTGCACCTACATCCACCAGCACAGCCTCGCGGACCGCGGTCTGAACATCGCGCAGTACGTCTCGCTGGCGCTCTACACCTCGCCGGAGCTGACCCTTACGGCGGACGAGACCGAGCTGCCGCCGGACTCCACGCAGATCCTGAACATCCTGCCGCTGCTCCACAACTTCGCGGACGCAATCCACCTCCACGCGATCTGGGTGGAGAACCGGCCGGCGTACACCGCCATCACGGAACGCGTGCACGATCCGCTCACGAAGATGATTCTGAACACGAACATCTATCTGCGGGAGCCGGTCTCGAGCTACGACGGCCGCCGCTTCCTGGTGCTGCTCGAGCCCATGCTGGCGCCGACCGCGGTCAACGCGCGCATCTACGGCTCGAACTACATCATCGCCGTCTCCCCCTCCGCGACCGGCTCGTTCCATATGGAGCAGATTCGCCACACCTACCTGCACTACGAGGTAGAGCCGATGATCTACGCGCGGGCGACCGCCATGCAGCGGCTGCAGCCCATCCTCAAGTCGGTGCAGGAAGCCCCGATCGACTTCGCGCACAAGTCCGACATCGTCTCGCTCATCACCGAGTGCCTGATCAAAGCCATCGAAGCCCGCACCATGGACACCGGCCTCACGCCGCCGCCGAAGCCGGCCGGCATGCGCGAGCGCGTGGACTTCGAGAAATATGACGCGGCCAAGGGTTTGTTTGAACGCCAGACCGAGGCCGTCCGTCGCAACGCGGCCGATCTCGCCACACGCCACGGCTGGGTGCTGACGGACTACTTCTATGGCCAGCTCATCGTCGAAGAGCATGACAACGTGAGCCTCAAGGACAACATCGGCCAGATGGTCTACGGCATGGATGTGGATCGGCAGGCGCACGAGGCCAGGCAGGTCGTCTTCCTGCCCGAGACCACGCACGACGACGTGCGCCGTGTCTCGCTGCCGCCCACCGGCCTGCGGCTGGCGGAGATGAAGCTGATGCAAGGGGATGCGCCGGGCGCGGAAGATCTGGCGAACAAGGCCCTGGCTGATCCGGCGGGCGACCACGCCGAGGCAAACTACATCCTGGCACGGATCGCGCTGCTCCAGCGACAGCCTGAAGAGGCAATGACACACTTTCAGGCGACGCTTTCGAGCGCGCGCAACCCGGGTACCGTCGCGTGGTCGCACATCTATCTCGGACGGCTCTATGACGTGCAGCCGGATCGCCGCAAGGCGCTTGAGGAGTACCAGGCGGCCCTGGCAGTTAACGGAGCCCAGGCCGATACGCGCGCGGCGGCGGCCTCCGGCCTGAAGACGCCGTTTGCGCTGCCCAAGCAGCCGGCCCCGGCGCCCGCCGAGGACGCGATCGACCCCAGCGGCAAGGCGGAAAAGGACTCGTATAAACCCGAGCGGTAAACTGTAGGCCCTTCCGCTGCGTATGGAGGGTAGAGGAAGCAAGACGCATCGCCGCCGGAGGCCCAGAGAGTGACGAGCAGCAGACCGGAAGCCGCGGCGACTCGGAAGCGATCGGCGAAGCCTCGCAGCGCGGCGGAGACGTTTCGCACCGGGCATACCTTTCGCGATGCCTCGCTGCTGGCCATGGCGCTGACCCACAGCTCACTGCTGCATGAGGATCCCTCGTTGCGCGGCGGTGATCCGGCCGATCCCTCGCCGGACAATGAACAGCTGGAGTTCTTGGGCGACGCGGTGCTGAGCCTGGTCGTGGCGGAGGTTCTGTTTCGTGACTTCCCCTCGGCCCGCGAAGGCGATCTCACGCGGCTGCGGGCCTCGGTGGTGAGCAGCAAGCACCTGGCCTCGGTAGCAGAAGAGCTGGGGCTCGGCGAGCACCTTCGTCTGGGTCGCGGGGAGGATCGCAGCGGCGGCCGGCGCAAGCCCGCTCTGCTGGCCGACGCGCTTGAGGCCGTCATCGCCGCGCTCTATCTTGACGGTGGCCTGCCGGCGGCGGCCGCGTTCATCGAGCGTGAGGTGCTCTCGCCGGCCATGCCCGAGCTGCGGCAGGCACTCGCCGCCGGTGCGGCCATCGGTGACTACAAATCGGCGCTCCAGGAGCGGCTGCAAGCCACGGGCATGGGGCAGCCGCGCTATGTGCCGGTCGACGAGAGCGGGCCGGACCACAAGCGCCTCTTCCGTGTGGCCGTCGAGATCCAGGCGGCGGATGGCGGCACCACGCCGCTTGCGGAGTCCGAAGGCTCAACCAAGAAGCGGGCGCAGCAGGAGGCCGCGCGGCTCGCGCTGCTGGTTCTCGATCGGTCCGGCAATGGCGATGCTGAGGCAGCGGCGGCCAAGGGGGCCATGTGACGACGGAGCCCGAGATCCCTCCGATGGAAGAGGCGATACCGCCTCTGGCGCCGACCCCAAAGAAGGCCGCCGCGGGGGAGTTTGTTGCCGCGGAAAACACCCTGCTGCTCGCGCTGCAGGCGCTGCTCTCCATCATCATCGTCGCCATGTTCATCATCACCTTCACGGTGCAGCCGTTCCGGATCCCGTCGGCCTCCATGGTGCCGACGCTGCTGGTCGGCGACTTCCTGCTGGTCGACAAGCAGACCGCCGACCGCGATCTGCCGCCACTGGCACCGGGCACGATCCATCGCGGCGATGTCGTCGTCTTCCACTTTCCGTCGAACCCGTCCGTGCATCTGGTCAAGCGGGTCATCGGCCTGCCCGGCGAGCGTCTGCGCATGCACGACGATCAGGTCTTCATCAACGGCAAGTCGCTCGATGAGCCCTACGCCGTCTACCGCCCCTCCCCGCCCGACAACTACCGCGACAACTTCCCGCGCCTCACCTCGACCGATCCGGACGTGGACAGCGCCTGGTGGATGCAGCTGCGGCATCTCGAAGACCACGGCGAGCTCCGCATCCCGGCAGACCACTACTTCGTGCTCGGCGACAACCGCAATAACAGCGAGGACAGCCGCTACTGGGGTCTGGTGCCGGCACAGCTGATCATCGGCAAGCCGCTGCTGGTCTACCTCTCCCTGCGCGAGCCGGAGACGGACGACCGCAACGTCCTGGCCGACCGCCCGGCAAAGCAGCCGGGAGTCCTGGCTAACCTGCGCAGCCTGGCCCGCTGGCATCGGGCGCTGCACATCGTTCGTTGAGCACCGCCGCCCCGAGGGGCGATACACTGACATCCGGAGATCTGATGACCACCACGCTTTCCGAGCCAAACGAACCGAAGGCGCCCGCCAGCCCCGCCTTGGACGGCCCCACGACCGCCTCGACCAAGGACGATCGTACCGAGACTCCGCTCGAGTCCCTCGCGTCCATCTCCACCGTGCTCGCGGTGGGTCTGTTCGTCATGACCTTTGTCTTTCAGAACTTCGAGATCCCCTCCGCCTCCATGGTGAAGACGCTGCTGATCGGCGACCATGTTCTGGTCGACCGCATCTCGCTCGCCCCGCCCTCAGTCATTGCCAAGTTCATGCACTATCGCGACGTCCGCCGCGGCGATGTCATTGTCTTTCTGAAGCCCAATCCGGAGACCCCGGACCTCTTCCTGGTCAAGCGCGCCATCGGTCTTCCGGGCGATCATATCCACCTGCACAACGGTATCGTCTACCTCAACGGCATCGCGCAGGATGAGCCCTACGCGGCCAAACCGGTCGAGGATGGCAACCCCCAGCACGCCTTTGACGCCTACCGTGACGACTTCCCCACCGGCGGATCGATGGACGGCAACGTGACGGCATTATGGGCCGAGGAGCAAGCGAAGTTCATCCAGGGCGGCGATCTCGTGGTGCCCCCCGGCAAGGTCTTCGCCATGGGCGACAACCGCACCGAGAGCCTCGACGGCCGGTACTGGGGCTTCGTGCCCCGCGAAAACATCGTCGGCCGGCCGCTCTTCGTCTACTGGTCCTTCCAGACGCCGGCTAACCAGATCAACAAGCAGGGCATCGGCGACCGCATCTCGTTCATGGGCCATGTGCTCCTTCACATCTTCGATCAGACCCGCTGGTCCCGCACCCTCCATCTCATCAAGTAGCGTGTTCGCACCCCACCTTCAGGCGAGCCGATCGACGCCCGCCTGACACCGAGAGCCATGCAGCAGGAGACCTATCCCACAGGCGCGATGACGGAGAGCGCCGGGCCGGAGCCCCAGCCCGGTTTCCCGCACGCGTCCCCGCCCGGATCCCCGTTCCCGCCCCAACCCGGGCCGCAGGTTCGTCTCCGCCGGCCGACGCCGCGCATCACGGCCGCCATCGCCGCCTGCGCCGCGCTTCTTCTGCTCACCGTGGTGCCGCCGCTCGTCAGCCTCAATCGCTACCAGCGCCGCGTAACGACCAGCATGTCGCAGGTCCTCGGCCGCCCGGTTCATCTGGACCACATCACGCTGAACCTGCTGCCGCTGCCCAGCTTCACCCTCGAGAACTTCGTCATCGATGAGGCGCCGCCGTTCGGTGCGGAGCCCATCATCCGCGCGAACACCGTCACCGCCCGTCTGCGCATCGGCTCGCTCTGGCGCCACCGCGTCGAGTTCTCCCGCATCACCTTCACCGACCCCAGCGTCAACCTCGTCCATCTGCCGGATGGCCGATGGAACCTCTCCGGCATCCTCTTGCAGGCCTCGCACCTGGACGCCGCGCCGACAACCCAGACCAGTGCCGGCGACGCCCCGCGCTTCCCCTACATCGAGGCCACCGGCGCCCGCATCAACCTGAAGCTCGGGCAGGAGAAGACCCCCTTCTCGCTCACCGAAGCCGACTTCGCCCTCTGGCTGCCGAAGCCAAGCCAATGGAAGATGCGCATCGCCGCTAAGCCGGCGCGCACCGACATCAGCGTCTCCGACACCGGCACCCTGCAGATCGAGGCAGCGCTCGAGCGCGCCGCAACCCTCAACGAAGTCCCGCTGACCGCCGACGCCACCTGGACCGACGCCCCGCTCGGCGCCACCAGCCGCCTCCTCACCGGCACCGACGCCGGTGTGCGCGGCCAGATGAATCTCTCGGCGCACCTCTCCGGCCAGCTCTCCTCCGCGCGCCTCCAAGTCCGCACACAGATCGACAGCCTCCATCGCGCCGACTTCGTCCCCGATCACTCGCTCTTCGTCGACATGGAGTGCACCGCGCTCGCCACCCGCGTCTTCCACTCCTTTGGGGATCTTCGCTGCAGCTGGCCCGTGCCGGACAGCAAAGGCGCCACGGTCGCCCTCACCGGCGTCGTGCCCGACGTGCTCAGCCTCCGCCGCTCGGCGCAGTTCCAGATCGGCACCGCGCGCCTGCCCGCCTCCGTGCTCACGACCTGGGCGCATGTCCTGTCGTTCCGGCTGCCGGCAGATACGCGCGCCGACGGCTGGCTCGCGGCCACCGCGCACTTCCCGGGAGCCGCCCCTGGCACCTGGGAAGGCCACGCCAGCTTCGATGGCCTCACCCTCGCCGGCGGCCATCTAGGTGACGCGCCGCTCACCGTCGGCGACGCGGCCCTCGCGATGACCTCGGCGCCGGCAGGCTCGGCCATCGTGACACTGTCCCCGGTGGACCTCTCGCTCGGCGCCCACGAGCCAGCCGTGCTCGAGGGCTCGGCGAACGCCGAAGGCTACACCCTCCATCTCGCCGGCCTCATCGCCATCCCGCGCCTGCTCGCACTCGCGGCCACCGCCCCGCAGTTCGGCGAAGGCCTCGTCGACGTTCTGCCGCGCAATCGCGCCCCCGGTCCAACCCGCCTCGACCTCACCGCGCACCGCTCCTGGGGAGGCGCGCAGGTGTGGACCGACACTCTCACCCGCCCGCTGCCGCCACCTCCGCCGCGCTCCTCTCGCCCGGCCCACCGACGGCGCTAAAGCGCACGAGCGCCTAAGGCGCGAGATCCTGCAGATGCCGGCTGGAGCCGACCTCCGGCACGCTTCCGTCGTTCACCTCCACCTGCTGCGGCTTGCCCTGGAAGACGATCCGCGTCGAAGCCGTGCCATTGCCCGGAATCCGCAGACGCTCGGTCGCGGTCAGCTCACCCGAGCGCACCGTGATCGGCACCTCAGCAACGGCCGCGCCCTCGTTGCGCACCTCGACCGCCACCAGGTAGCCCTCGCCAATTCCCTGCCGCCCAGGATTCACCCGCGCCGCCGCGCTCACAATCGACAACTCCGGCAGACCCTTATCCGCGATCACCCAATCGTTGAAGAACCACGTCAGATCCTTGCCACTCGCACCCTCAAGCGCGGTTTGAAATGCCTTGGCGTCCCGCTCCGCCGGCGGCCGGCTGCGCAGGTTGGTCAACGCCTTCTTCATGGCATCATCGCCAGCCAGGCCGCGCAGCATCCACAGCACGGCGACCGCCTTGTTGCGATAAAAGACCTCGCGGGTCGCCGTCGGGAGGCCGCCAGCCGCGGCGTCGCCCGCGCTTGACTCCGCCAGCACCAGCGCCGGCCGCTGATCCTCCAGCTGCGCCAGGGCCGCGGGACGGCCATGCTCCCGCTCCATCGCGACGAGCGGCAGAAACTGCGCCACGCCCTCATCCAGCCACACCTCGTCCGAGGCAAACCATGCATGGCTGAGCAGATGCGTCATCGCGAACGAGTTGTCCGCCTCGTCCGCCGATTCAACCAGCAGGGCGCCCTGCGCGAACGGCTGGCCTAGGTGGTCCAGCAGAATCGGCTGTCGCTCCCGCAGCGCGCCCAGCCAGTCCGTCACAACTGCCAGCGATGCCTTCGCCGCACCCTCGACGCGCTCGGCGGACCCGGTGTCATCCGTAACGATGCCGACTGTACGGCCCTCCAGCTGCGGCGCCGTCCCCACAACGAAGAGGCTAGGTGTACCGAAGCCAAGCGGCGCGGCGGCAAACTCCGCCAGAGCGATGCCGACAGGTTGACTCTCTGACGCTCCTGCATCCTCTTCGAGCGGCCGTAGCGGCTCGCTTCTGCCAGCGAAGAAGGCCGAGGCCGGCGGCTTGCCGGTGTACTCGATCTGCAGCCGCACCCTTGCCGTCGCTGTCCGTTGCCGCTCGCGCTGGCGGCCCAACGTCTCGGCGAGATGGGCGCCATCGCCCAAAAAGATCTGGGGCGCGCTCACCGGGTACCACAGCACGTTGCCGAAGCCGCGCAGGTACGTGCCGTCGGCGGCGATGCCGTCCCAGTCCGCCCGTTCGGCGTCGGCCGCCGGCGCCCCACTGCGTTCCAGCCGCGCCGAAGAGCGGGCGAGGCTGCCGGAGTAAATCGTCGTCAGCTCAATCGTTGCGGCGGGCGCGAGCGGGCGCGGCAGCGAAATCACCGCTTCGTTCTCGGCGCCCGTGTGGTCCGTATCGGTGTCGAGCCGATGGTGCTCAAACGGCAGCTTGCCGGAGGCGCCGGTCGCGTCCTGCCCGGAGATCGCCTCCCACTCGAGCGTCGACGAGAGCTCGAGCGCAATGTGCGAGAGCGGCAGCTTGCCATCATTGCGCAGGCTCAGCCGAGCGACCGCGCTCAACCGGCTCTCCGCGGGTGTGATGTGCAGGTCCAGATCGTACCGAGTGACAGTCATCGCCTCGCGCTCCGCATCCTTCAGCGCCGCGGCGGCCTGGGCCGGGGTAGGTTCAGCCTGCGCCGGCACCGTGGGCTCAGCCTGCACGGGTGTCGTGAGCTCGGCTTGCGCTGGTGTCGTGGGCGCGGGCTGCGCTGGCGTCGTGGGCTCAGCCTGCGCGGGTGTCGTGGGCGCGGGCTGCTGCGGGAAGACCGGCGCGGCCAAGGCAGGACACAGCAGCAACAGGAGCGGAGCGGCAAGGACGAGCGGAAGCAGCAATCGCGTCAACTACCAAGACCTTTCAGTTTCTTAGGCTTGGATGCAGGGACAGCGGCCGCCTGCCCGCGCCGCTGCCGCACTGCCTCATACATCACCACGGCGCCGGCCACCGAGACGTTCAGGCTAGAGACCCGGCCAGCCATGGGAATGCGCAGCAGGTGGTCGCACGTCTTCTTCACCAGGTCGTGCATGCCCTCGCCTTCCCTGCCCAGCACCAGCACGCAGTCGGTCTGGAAGTCGAACTCCGTGTAGTCCATCGACCCGCGCTCGTCGAGGCCGATGATCCAGAAGTGCCGCTCCTTGGCCTGCTCGAGCGCACGCACCAGGTTGGTCACGCGGGCAATCCGCACATGCTCCATCGCCCCGGCTGAGGTCTTGGCGGCCACTGCCGAAAGTGGCGCCGATCGCCGCTCCGTCAGCACCACGCCGTTCACACCAGCCCCATCACACGTCCGCAGCAGAGCGCCCAGGTTGTGCGGATCTTCAACGCCATCCAGAGCAAGCAGAAACTGGTGTCCGGCCTCGGGACGCGGCGTGGTGTTGGGCCGGCCGATCAGATCTTCGAGCGCCAGCAACTTGCGCTCCCGCACCATGGCCACCGCCCCCTGGTGCGTCTCCGTTCCCGCAACCCGCGTCAGCTGCTGGCGGGAGTCCGTCATCACCCGCACCCCGGCCTCGCGGCACTGTCGTGCCAGCCGCTCCAGCCGCTCATCCTTCCGCTCCCGCGCGATCAGCACATGATCAAGCGACTTCGGATTCGCCCGCACGGCCTCCTCGATCGGGTGCAGCCCATACAAAACATCCATCCCGCCAGTTTATCGCGCAGCCTTCCGCAAGCCCCCTCCGTTGCGTCCCCGGCATCGCACCTGGTCCTCTCTCGCAGAGCCTCCCAATTCGACTTGTCATTCTGAGCGAAGCGGAAGAAACCCGCATTCCGCCTTGAGCCGACGGAGCGAAGCAACGTACACCCCGCCTGTGGCGCAACCACCCCGTCCGGTCCGCCATACTGGATCTGAGGCTCACGCGTGGAGAGGCGCAAGAGCATTCGGGGAGAAGCCTCCGCATACGTCATCCCGATCCAGATGCCGGTCCAGACCTAAGTCCCCTCGATCGAATATTTTGCGATCGAAAACACGGAGACGGGAGGAGCCAGGCTGCGTACCGGGGTCTACACTGAAGATGCAGGCCGTCGCAGAGAGACTTTTTCCGGAAAGAGAGCGTCTTTACCAGATATGCGAGCGATGTCGATGTCCAACGTGTCTGCTGCCGCCGCTGCCCAGGCCCAGGCGGATACCCTCGTCATCGCGCAGGGCCTCAAGCGCCAGGATCCCGAGCTGCTCGATCGCCTGATCGAAGAGTTCCAGCATCGCCTGCTTCGCTACTTGTTATTTCTCACCGGCAACCGCGAGGTCTCGGAGGATCTCTTCCAGGAGACCTGGATCCGCGTGCTTCTGCGCGGCGGGCAGTTCAATGGTAAGTCCCGCTTCGACACCTGGCTGTTCACCATCGCCCGCAACCTCGTCATCGACCTCTCGCGCAAGCGCACCATGGCCAGCCTGGACGAGATGAGTGAAGGCGGCGACAACGAGCGGCCGTTCGAGATCGTCGACCATGAGCCCTCGCCGCTCGATCAGTTCCGCTCCAGTGAGGATCGCGCCGAGGTTCACCAGGTGCTGGTCAGCCTCGAGCCCCGCTCCCGCGAGGTTCTGGTATTGCGCTTCTACGAAGAGCTGAGCCTCGAGGAGATCGCCTCCATCACCGGCGCTCCTCTCTCGACCGTGAAGTCGCGACTCTATCGCGGGCTCGCCTCGGTGAAGCCGGAGCTCGCCAGGCTTCGCTCCCTCCGCCCGAACGAGGTGCCGGCATGATGCGCCCCGAAGACCAGGCCGGATTGCAGGCACAGACGAATGCTTCCCTGCCCGGAACCGAAGGCGCCTCCACAGCGGCACGGGTCGAGTTGGTCAACCGGACCCACCGCATCGTGCGCGAGCGCGCCCAGGCGCTCAAGTCACAGCGCTCTCTCGGCCGGAGCCTTTGGATCCCCATGGCCATCAGCGCTGCGTTCGTCCTGATTCTGTCCACCGCCATCTGGTCTCTGCTCGATCAGTACGACCTGGCGCCGACCGGTATCCCGGATGCCAGCAGCCAGATCTTTATCTTTCTTGTGTGGTTCTTTCCTGTCTCTGCCGCTATCCTGGCGCTGGCCTGGGCCCGCCGCGCCCACGGCGATCGTGAGTCCACGGAATGAACTTCCTCTCGGAACAGAACCCGTCAGAGATGCCTGCAACCGAACAGACGGTGGCCAGTCGTCAGGATGACCTCAGCGTCATCCCTGCCTGGTCGATCGCGCTCTCTATCCTCGTCTTCATCGGCGTGCAGTACCTCTTCCACGGCGTCATGCCCCACCACAAGCACGAGATGCTCCCGTTTCGACTGCTGATGGGCTACTCGTGGGGAACCGCCTTCGCCAGCTACGTTCTGCTGGTCGGGTATGTCAGCCGCGACGTGAAGCGGCGGAATATGTCCGCCGGCATCTGGATGCTGATCGTGGTCCTCATGCCAGGCGGCATCGGCGCGGTGGTGTACTTCCTCCTCCGGCAGCCCATCCAGCGGCGATGCGCGCACTGCAGCACGGAGATCGCGGCCAGCTTTCACTTTTGTCCGCAGTGCCAGTTCCAGATGGCCCCGGTGTGCGGCCGCTGCTTCCGCGGCGTCAAGATCACCGATATCTACTGCACGCAGTGCGGCCACGATCTGGCCGAAGACCACTCGCCCGCGCGTCTCCGCGCCTACAGTGACTAGCAACGCGCGCGTACAGTAAAAAGCGTGACCGCCCTCATCATCGACGATGAACCTCTCAGCCGGCAGGAGCTCCAGTTCCTGCTCGAAGATGCCGGCGGCGTCGAGATCCTGGCGCACGGCACCAACGGCATCGAAGCCGTGGACCTGATCCGCCGCCATCAGCCCGATCTGGTCTTCCTCGATGTACAGATGCCCGGCCTCGATGGCTTTGCGGTTCTCAAGAAGCTGCTCGATCGCCACACCCCCATGCCGCAGGTCGTCTTCGCCACCGCCTTCGACCAGTACGCCGTCCGCGCCTTCGAAGTGAACGCTGTCGACTACCTGCTGAAGCCCTTCGACAAGCAGCGCGTCCTCCAGGCCCTTGAGAAGGCACAGGCGCAGCGGGCGCGACAGACCGAGCCCCAGCCGCCCAACGGCGAGCCTCTAGCGCCGGACGCCAGCACCGAGGCAAAGCTCGACGCTCTCCTTCGCCTGGTCGAAGAGCAGGCCAGCGGGAGTCGGGGCCTCTCCGCCCAGCCGCAGAGCCACACCGGAAAGATCGTGGTCCGCGCCCATCAACGTCTGCTCCTGGTGGATCAGCGCGAGATCTGTTTCGCATCGATCGAGGAGGGCGCCATCAGTGTGGTTACCGCAACCGTGGAAGGCCTGTCGAACTGCCGCACACTCGAAGAGCTGATGGACCTGCTTGATCCCGAAGCGTTTTGGCGGGCGCATCGTTCGTTCATCGTCAACATCCAGCACATCCGCGAGGTCGTTCCGTGGTTCAAGTCCAGCTATCAACTTCGGATGGATGATCCGAAGAAGACGGAGATCCCGGTCAGCCGCTCGCAGACCCGCCGCCTGCGAGACCTCTTCAACCTCTAGCGATCGCGGCGACGAACCTTGTAGTGGTGATTGAAGTCAAAACGGTAGACGACCCCGGCACTTAGCGGCTTGGGGTGAATCGTCCCACTCGCGACTGCAGGTGTGTTCCAGTACTGATACTGGAAGTCGACCTTCGCCGAGAAGTGGGGTGTCACGTCGTACTCCACCCCAAAACCGGGTGAGTACACCGTCGATACGGTCTTGAGGTACAGCAGGCTGCCGAAGAGAAGTCCATTCTTGTAGTCGGCCTCACCCCGTCCGATGAGGAAGTTGGCGTACGGCCGGAGCGGACCCATCTGCCGTTCCACTTTCAGGCCGCCGAGAAAGCTCTTCTGCCGATCCACCTGGCCCTCGTAGAAGGGATAGTTGCCGCGAATCTCGGCAACTGGCCGAAGCTTGCGATATGTGAGAAAGGCGAGGTCCGCGCCTGCGGTGACGCCCAGATTCCGACCTCCGAGGACATCCGTCCAGGTTCCAGTGCCCATGCCAAAGGCCGAGATCGCGAGCGGCTGCACGGCGGTTGCGTCGCTTTGTGCCTGTGCCCGATGGCCGCCCGAGAGCACGATCGCCAGTGCCGCTAAAAGAAGGATCCTGCCTGTTGAGTGCGTTCGCAGCTTCGTCAAAATACTGAACCTCATGGCCGTCAGGCGAGATCTCCGGCTCCAGCGGATGAGCCAGAATGCCGATCTCTCCTTGCTCTACTCTCTCCCGATGCGACCTTCAATGGCAACCCTGCCGGTCGCCACGATCTCACCTGCCGTAACCCGATCTGCCGTACCATGAGTCTCCGGGGCGTCTCCGGCATCTTTCTTGACCCGAACTCCGCGGGAAAGTTCCTCCATGACCGAGTGGCAACGATGGCAGCAATGGGCGGGTCGAACGTTCCTCGGGCTGGTTGGGCTGCTTCTGCTCACCTACGCGGGTGACTGGCTGCTCTGGCGGCTGCATGTCGCCCGGGGCACCGGCATGGGAGACGTGCAGGTCACACGGATGGTGGTGGCACCGCTCAAAGGCAGCCGCGAGGAATACTACATGGATGGGACCGAGAACATGCCCTGCAGCCACTCGCTTTTTCCGCAGGGCGGCAACCAGGCCTGCTGGTGGCTGACGAAGCATCGTGTCGTCTTTGAGCGATAAGCCGGAACGACTTTCCAGCCGATCCACTTTCCTCGCAAAAAAGATCAAAACTGAGTGAAATCCTGCGGTACAGTAAGCCCACGCACCCCACTTGCAACGCTTGATGCGCGCGCACGATCACCGGATCACTGCCCGCCCATCACGACCGGTCCTCCACCGGTTGCCTCCGCCGTTCCGTCTTTTGTCGTTCTATCTCGATAGGAGCCACTGCATGCCCACCCGCTCGGTACGTGCCTCTCAGTCCTCCCGCAGATCCTTCCTGCGGCTCGCCTCTCTCGCCGCTTCAGCCCCCATCCTGACGGAGGCCCACTTTGCCTACGCCGCCCTGCAATCTGCCAGCGCGGATGTTGCCAAGACCTCGCCGCAGGCGCGCCGCAAGCGAACGCCGATGCCGGCTGACGCTGTGCTCATCAACGCGAACGAGAATCCGCTGGGACCTTGCAAGGCAGCGTGCGACGCGATTGCCGCGATTGCTCCCCAGGGCGGCCGCTACGATCTGCTCGGCGAGACGGATAAGCTGACCAAGACCTTTGCCAGCCAGAACCACCTGAAAGAGGAGTACATCGCGGTCTACGCCGGCTCGTCGGAGCCGCTGCACTACACCGTCCTTGCCTTCACCTCGCCCACCCGCGGCTTTGTCACTGCTGATCCTTCGTACGAGGCCGGCATGATGGCCGCTGCCGCGAGTAAGGCCAAGATCTCGAAGGTACCTCTCACCTCAACCCACGCGCATGATGTGAAGGCGATGGTCGCCGCTGACCCCAACGCCGGCGTGATCTACATCTGTAATCCGAACAATCCAACGGGAACCCTGACCACAAAGGAAGACATCGCCTGGGCGCTCGAGAACAAGCCGAAGGGCTCGATTCTGCTCGTCGACGAAGCGTACATCCATCTCTCTGATTCACCGCACGTTCTCGACTTCGTCGCCGCGGACAAGGATCTGATTGTTTTGCGCACGTTCTCGAAGGTGTATGGAATGGCGGGAATTCGCTGTGGTCTCGCGCTGGGCCGGCCGGACCTGCTCGCGCGTCTGCAGCCGTTTGGGCAGAATGCGATGCCGATCACCGGCTCGGTCGCCGCTAACGTCAGTCTGCTCCAGGCCGATCTTGTTCCCACCCGCAAGAAGATCATCGCGGACACACGCAACGACACCTTCGCCTGGCTCGCGGAGAACCACTACACGTTTATCCCGTCCGTCTCGAACTGCTTCATGATCGACACCGGCCGCAATGGCCGGGACGTCATCAAGGCTATGCAGGCCAAAAATGTGATGATCGGCCGTACATGGCCTATCTGGCCGACCATGGTGCGCGTCTCCGTGGGGACGCCCGCCGAGATGGCGCAGTTCAAGACGGCGTTCAAGGCCGTCATGGATCAGCCCGTGACAGCGAATGCGCGTCTGGGTCGGTATGAGGACGAGCTCTTCGCGTCCATGGGATAGCTGGCGCTCCGGTGCAGGCTGAACAAGAAGGGGAAGGCACTTTGCCTTCCCCTTCTTCAGGTCTGTTCGGTCCGCTGCTCGTTGGAATATTTGTAGCTGTGGATGTTACTTAGTCCTCACCGCGATCACTTCGATCTCGACCAGAGCCCAGGGCGCGGCGAGCGCGGCCACCTGCATGGCGCTGCGGGCCGGCTTGTTGGGTTGATCCGCGGTGCCGAAGTATTGCGTATACGCGGCCTGCAGACCGGCGAAGTCCAGCTTGCCACCCTTGGCCGGATCGCCCGCAAGGAAGACCGTCATCTTGACGACGTCCTTCATGTCCAGACCCTGCTCCTTGAGGAGCGTCTGGATTTTGACGAGAGCACTCCCGGCTTGCGTCTTGGTGTCACCGTAGACGGCTTCCGTGCCCTTGGCGGCGTCGGCCGGCGTGACCGGGCTGGCCAGCTGGCCGCTGAGGTACAGCGTGTCGCCCGCCCAGACGCCATTGGCAATGGGGCTCTTCTCGTTTGGTTGCAGATGCTTGACCGTCACCTGCGCACCTGCGATCTGCGCCGCCGCAAACAACGCGAGGCTCGCAACACCAATTCGTCCACTTCTGATCATCAGACTCTCCTCGTTTTGTTTCTGACCGGGGCACACTGCCGCCGGTCAGGCCTGCTTCGTCTTCACCACGTCCGAGATCATCTGAATCGCGCGCAGCGAGCTGAGCGCCGCACCCTCCTGCCAACCGACGATGTGGCTTACATGGTCGCCGGCGAAGTAGATCGGGCCATCCGGCTGGATCAGCACCTCGTAGTTGGGATTGGTCTCCGTGCGCGATCTTCCGGCCGAGCGCGCCTGGCCTGTCTGGCGGGTCAGCGACATGCCCGGCGCATGATCCAGCTCCGGCGCGTACGAGCTGATCCAGGAGCCTTCGTTGTGCTCCATCTTGCCCCAGCAGACATACATGGGCTTCTCGAGCTCCTTGCCATGCCCTGGGTGCAGCCGCTCGATGGACTTGCGGCTCTCCTCAAACTTCGCCTGCGTGCTCATCTTCTGGAACGGTGTATCCCGCTCATCGGTGTACCCGCTCACCAGGACGCCACGCGGAGAGAAGAGACCGGCCGAGGGGAACCAGATCGGACTGCAGCCGGTGTTGACGAACTCCAGGCCGCCATAGATGTTGTAGTCCTGCTCCCAGAAGCGGCGGCTCTCCCACGCGATCTTGTAGGCATGGGAGTAGGTGCACTCCTCGATCACCTTCTTGTAGGGCGCGCTGAAGTCGTTCGGAGTTCGCTTCAGGATCGTCAGCGGCATGGCGCAGATGCAGAAGTCAGCCTCTATTGACCTGGCCTGACCTTTTTGTTTGTAACCGATCTTGACGCCTTTGCCGGACTTGCGGATCTCGGTGACGGGCGCGCCGTACGTGACGGTGTCGCCGAGTGCCTTGGCGAACGCGTACGGGATGCGATCCATGCCGCCGACTGGCTGGAACATGGTTGCCTGCATGTCGAACTGCTCATCGAACAGCATGCCCTGCCAGAAGTCTTCATCGAGCAGCGTGTGCATGTCGATGGGCTTCTCGAGCACACCGGTGTCGTCGCCGGCGCCGGCCGTTCGCGTGTATCCGGCGCGATCGCTGCCGACGTACTTGCCGGCGTTGTCGAGTGGACCGTACATGCGCAGGAACGCGAGCATTCGCTCTTTGTCCTGTGCGGAAACGTCCTGATCGAGGGCTCCACCCTGCACGGATTTCATGAGCAGTTCGCTTACGTGGCCGCGGGTGTCGTTGACAACGCGGCGTTGCACGACGGGCTTCCCGCCGTTGGCGGCGTCGTTCTGCAGGTAGCTGGAACGAGTTGTGTTGACTTCGACCTGCAACTCGACGCCGAGCTTGCGGCAGTAGCCGAGGATGGTCGGGTGAATCGAAGGCAGGCGGGCTGGGCCGAAGTTTTGATAGTGCGTGGGCTCCCAGTCGCACTGCTGCTTGGAGCCGTCGTTCAGGGTGATGGTGTCGCCGGGGCGAACGGTGTAGTTGCGGCCGCCCGGGCGCTCGCGTGCTTCAAGAACGGTAACGTGATAGCCGAGGGAACGAAGCTCATACGCGGCGACCAGGCCGGCGATGCCGCCGCCCAAAACGACGACGGATGTGCCTTTGCCTACGTTGGGGGTGGCAGAGACGGTTTGAGCGTGCGCGCCGCTGGTGGGAGCGAGCCCCAAGGATTGCATCGCCAGGAAGGCTGCGCTGAAGCCGCCCGCGTGGCCGACTCGGGCGATGAAGTCACGTCTGCTACATCCACTCAAACGACACCTCTCGTGGGGGAACGATGGGGTGTGCCTCGGCAAGGTGCCGAAGAGGCACAGCGTTGGGTGCGGCGGATCCGAAGAGGCGCTGTTGCGAGGACGGTGAAGAGACTCCGCTCGTGAAGGGCTTCCGGGACGACGACTGATTTTCAGATGGTTTTTAGACTGTACCGCAAGTCTTTGCCGGGCGCTTGGGAAATCGTCATCGGGCATTCATTTTCGTGGAGAGGGCAAGCGAAAGGCGAGGAGTCTGGGCCCCTCGCCTTCGGTGTTGCCTGTGATGGTTGCGATCAGAGATTACGGGTGCGGTTGCCAGTGACCAGGCGGAGAAGGAGGGTGAGGATCACCGCACCGACGACCGCGACGAGGATGGTGTAGAGCAGGCCACCCTGGCCGGCGAAGCCAGCGGCTCGCATGATGTAGCCGCCAATGATGGCGCCGAGGATGCCGACGACGATGTCACCAAGAGTGCCAAAGCCGGAGCCCTTCATGAGCTTGCCTGTGATGAAGCCGGCGATGAGGCCAACGATGATCCACCAGATGATAAACATGCGAGTCGTTCTCCTTATGTGCGTGCGGTGTGGGGGTGCGTGGTTTGGGTCTGTTACGGGCCGCGGGGAGGACGGGCGAACGAGAGCGAGTGAGTGGCCAGGACGGCTGACGTGCGGATCGATACCTGCGGTCAGCGATGCATCTGCACTGGCAGGATGCGAGGGTTACAGGTTGTCAGAGGGGTAACGTGACTGTTCGGGTTGGATGTCGCTCGATAGTTGTTCAACGAGCGCCCCTCCCACCGGGGCAAGTTCAATCCAAAATCTTCGATCTATTCAGGTTAGGTCTGGACCTACGGAGCAGGTTCCCTCTTCACGGCAAGTTCACGAGGAGTGGCCTGAGTCCAGAGTAGGCCAGCCGTTGGATCGGTTGCGCCATTGCTGGGGATTGATGGGTGCAGATTTCCTTGACCCGGGGCGCTGGTGTGATGCGAAGGGGACTGTGATGGCGTAGTCAGGTTCCGCAGCCGTTTACGATTGAGACTCCCCGGGACGCATGCCAAGCAGAGCTTCCTTCAGCCTGGGCGAGGGCTTGTGCGGGCATTGGGCGGATCTCCGAATCTGCGATTGAAGGGTTGTGGCGGGTGGTTGTGGAGGACACAGCCCGCGTCCTCCCGGAGTGCATGACCGATTCGCTTGATCAAGGCTGATCTTCAGCCTCGGACTTTAGTCTGGCGGATCGTCGATCTTCTCGTTGTGGACCCAGACACCCTGCTTGCCGACGAAGTAGGTGTGGGCGTGGGCGACCTCCAGGTTGTAGACCACAGCGTCGCTCTCGACGGGCGTGCTGCCGAGGACCGTGAGGTAGTGATTGCTGAGGGTGACGACGGACATGCCGGGAGTGAGGCGGCCGGCTGCGAGGAAGCCGTGTTCCGGGACGAAGAAGCGGTGCTGCCGAGTGGTGTGGAGGGTAGAGCCGTCCGAGAGGTGGAGGAGGAGCGTGGAGTGGACGTGGTGGGTGAAGGTGGCGGTGGTGGGTTGCGCGGTGACGTCGCCGGAGTCGGGATCCTGCGCGACGACGAGGGCGCCGAGGGGGATCTGCTCGATGGGCAGGGTGGAGCCGTCGGCGAGGATGACAGGGGTGCCCCCGAGGAAGCAGGGTCCGCCGCCGCTGCTGGAGCTTCCCTGATTTCCGTCTTGACCGCTGTCGGATCCGCCGCGTTGACCGGTGTCCGAAGTGCCCTGGGTGCCATCGCCGGTGGTGAAAGGACCTATCCCGATGGAACCGCCGGGGTCTCCGGAAGCGCCAGGGTTTGTCGCGGGAGGCGGTGTCGGGTCGTCGTCGCCGACGAGGGTGCCGATGGCACCGCCGATGGCGGCGCCGAGGCCGGTGAGAGCAGCCCACGTGCCGATTCCGGCGGCGAGGCCAGAGGCGGTCCCAAGAGCAGGAGCGGCTGGACCGGTGACGGGCGCCGAGCCGACGGTTACGATTCCGGTTGAGACGACAAACACGTAGACGCCAGCGGCAAGCCCGACGCCCGCGCCGATAAGAGCCCCGGTGGCCGCGCCGCTATCTTTACTGCTGGTTTTGTCTTCGAAAGGGCCCCGCGGTGGAGTGCGGGAGTGACGAGCGGAGAACGGGGGCGAGGTGGCGCGGATCGCTGCGGTTGCCATGACTACCTCCTGTGCTCTGCGGGCAGACAGGGATAGGGGCCGGGGTGCGGGGGTCTGCTGGGCAGAGGTGGCCATGGTAGCACCGCGTATTGAAATTACAAGATCTATTACGTGGCTTGCAGGACGGGAGATCGGTGCGTGCCGGTCTCGGGAAGACGCTGGCGAGGCTGGATCTGGTGGGCCCTGGTATTGTTTGTTGCGCAAAATCCTCGCGACAAAGGAGTTAGGTCTGGACCGGAGATAGGCTCCCGCTTGGGGATCTCGATCTCAGGCAGGGGTGGGCGGAGAGTGGCCGAGAGAAGCTCTACTTCTGGTTCTTAGTGTACGGGGGCCGGGACGGTGATTGCGCCATCGGGCCCCTTGGTTGCTAGGGTGTGGTGGTCGAAGGAGAGGACACGGGCTAGGCGCCAGGCGTTGTCTTTCCAGAGCCAGAGATGGACGAAGTCGGCCTCGCCGGGAGGGGGTCCGGCTGCCGTTTTCGAAGAAGCGGTGGGTGCACCTCTCGACGGCAAACGCTGAGGTTCTTCATGGGGTAGACCCTGAGCGAGCCGGGGATGAGTTGGCGGGTGGCTGGTTATCGATCAGGGCCGCAGACGTTCCGGCGGACGGAGTCGGTGAGGCGGCGCGGCCGAGCGTGAGGCCGCCACCGTCGTGGTAGAACTCGACGTCGTCGGCCACGAGGGCGGAGAAGGCGGGGAGGTTGCAGCTGTTGTAGGCGGCGAAGAGGGCGGTGTCGAGGGAGCGGATGGTTTGCTCGAGCTCGGGCTGGCAGTGGATGTCGGCGAGGGCGAGTGGGGTTTGGGCTTGGGCGGGGAGGAGGGTGGCGGAGAGGAGGGGGGACAAGGTGGTGATGAGGGGGTGGGGCAGGTGTGTGGCTCTCCGGTGTAAGGGAGAGTACGGGGTGGGAGTGGGTTTGTTCCTCGCCGCGATAGGAAGGGCGATTCGCTCAATCGCGGCAAAATTACTCACTCATGCTCACCACTGCTCTGTGGATAACAGGTACATAATGCGGTACACTATCCTGTGGAACACCCGTCGATGCTTAGTGATACTGTTCCTTTAACACGTGCGTGAGTCCGATATCGTATGTGGAAAAGTTGAACTGGTCGGGCAGAACCGGCGACTAACGCTCAATCGGGAGCGTAGTCATTTCGCGCGCACGCAGCGCTTACCAAGCGTTGAAAAGGGGAGACACATGGCAGATCGTAAGCAATTTTTAGAAGGGTCGAAAGCAAACCCTGAGCTCGTTCGGCTCATTGAGCGAGCCCGGAGCGTGACTGTGAGCGAAGAGGAGCTACAGGAGCAGCGAATAAGCTTCGCCTTTGGTAATGCCTTGAACAAAGAAGGTGTCACCAAGGACAGCGTTCGACATTCGTCTCAACATACCCGCCTCAAGGCATAGAAAAGGCCCGCACAAGCGGGCCTTTTCTATGTAATCAGGAGCAAAATGGTCGTTCGTGAAAAAGATAACCCAACGCTGTATTCACGTGTCCTTGAGAAGAATTTGTTTCGGCAGTATGACTTGTTACTTAACTGCATCGAGATTGGACTGGAAAAAGGAATCGAGTCTTTTGACAAGTACACACTTTGGTCTTTGAATGCTGCTGCGGTGGCCAATCTAGCACAATTCGGCGGAAGATATCGCCAAGAACCAATCTACGTCGGCAATCACAAACCACCGCACTTCAGAGATGTGCCTGATGAGATGGACCGTTTCTTTGCTCTCGTCCATGAGAACTGGTCTACAGGTGAGAACTTGATGATGCTTCCCGCCTATGCGCTTTGGCGTCTTAACTGGATTCATCCTTTTGTTGAGGGCAACGGCCGAACAGCGCGCGCTGCGTGTTACTACCTAATCTGCTTAAAGGCAGGTTCCCTCCTTCCTGGTAAGAGAATTGTTCCAGAACGTATACGTGAGAATCGAGCACCCTACTACGCAGCTTTGAAGGCTGCTGATGATAGTTGGGACCGGGGCGATTTCGACGTATCCGAACTGTCAGACTACCTGTCGGGTTTACTTTCAGCTCAGCTAAGCGACAACTAGCAATCTAATCAGTCATCAGCTTTGCCCGTTAGTCCATGTAGATGGGGAAACGATACCTGCGTCTTAAGCCTTGACTAGGATGTCTATGCCAAGATCAGAGGTCTGACGGGTACTAGACGTATGTAATTCAACCACGTGGTCTGAACTTTTTCTGCCCAACCCTTTCGATGTGAGGCGTAAGAAGAAAGGAGCCACCGAGAGGTTCAAGTCGGCGAAGAGTTGGGCCAACAGCCGGCCTATCTCCCACTCGATTCGTATTGTGATAAGTACAGCGGTAAGCTGGCACCTGAGGCTCATAAATGGTACCGAACACACATCCAAAGCAAGATCTGTCGGTGAGTGTTACATCCGAGGCGAAACCCAAATGCGGCATTGTCATGCCTATCTCGGCAATCGAAGGGTGCGCCGAGCACCATTGGACTGAGGTCTTAGGTATTGTCCGTAGTTCAGTTGAGGCTGCAGGTTTCGAACCCAATCTGGTTAGCGATGCAGATGAAGTCGGCTTCATAAATAAGAGAATTGTTCAGAACATCTACGAGAATCCCATCGTCGTCTGCGACGTTAGCTGCAAGAACCCTAACGTTATGTTTGAACTTGGGATGAGATTAGCTTTCGACAAGCCGACCGTCATCATCAAGGATGATAAAACGGCTTACTCCTTTGACATTGGGGGCATTGAGCACCTTCCCTATCCAAGGGATCTGCGGTTTGGCGCTATCGTGGACTTCAAGCTCAAGCTAACGGAGAAGCTCAAGGCGACAAGTGTGGCGGCCGCAACCGATCCTAGTTACACAACCTTTCTCAAGCATTTTGGCGAGTTTGTTGTTGCGAAGCTAGATCGGAAAGAAGTGTCTAGTCAAGAGTATGTCATCGAAGAGCTCAGAAGCATTCGTGAAAACCTTAACGCTCTGAGGCACTCTCAACTAGGTCGCAGACTGTCAGTGACAGAGCAGACTCGCATCGTAGTAGGACGCCTCAAGCTAGATGGAGCGGACCGAGCAGCGAACCGTAGAATACGGGAAGAAATTGAAAGTCATCCTGAGGTCGTAGAAGCAAAGCTAATCACTAATCAAAATGGCGTCTTTGTAGAATTCGCCGCAAGCACTGAATCCATCTCAAGACTCCTAAGAATGTTTACCCGGGTCTTTCCCAACACGGAAATTGAAAGTGACTTCAGCTAGCAGCCGGCAATTGGTCAGCATTACTCCACGGTGACGCTCTTGGCGAGGTTTCTGGGTTGGTCGACGTCGCAGCCGCGGCGGACGGCGATGTGGT
>CAXTVA010000025.1:0-27193 GCA_964247625.1 uncultured Acidobacteriaceae bacterium | reverse complement strand
TTCATCCTGTTATCTGGTTCCACAAGGGAAGCGCGTGGATGCTGGCGGTGCTGAAACCGCTGGGTGTGTGGGGGCTTGGCGGCCTGTCGTTCATCGACAGCGGTCTGTTTCCGGTGCCGCCGACGATGGATCTGGTGCTGGTGGGCTATGTGGCGGCGGACCCGGCGAAGCTGCTGCTGTACTCGTTTGCGGCGGCGCTGGGCTCGGCGCTGGGCAGCCTGATTCCGTTTTACATTGGGCGGGCCGGGGGTGAGCTTTTTCTGCTTAAGCGGATCAACCGGGAGCGGTACGAGAAGCTGCGGAACCGGTTCGAGAAGCAGGAGTTTCTGGTCATCATGATTCCGGCGATGGTGCCACCGCCGATGCCGCTGAAGCTGTTTGAGCTGGCGGCGGGCGTGTTCGAGATGAAGCCGCTGCTGTTTGCTTCGGCGATCTTTGCGGGGAAGTTCGTGCGGTTTTTGGCGTTTGCGCTGATTACGCGGTGGTATGGACCGGCGATCGTGCACACGGTGGGAGAGGCGTTCCACGACCATCTGGGCCTGGTGGTGGCGGGGATTGGATTGATTGTGCTGCTGGTGGCGTTTTTTGTGGTGCGGCGCATCTTTGATCGCCGGCGAGGGACGGCGCTGCCGATTGAGGAAGAGGTTTAAGGGCCGGCTGCGGGATCAGGCAGGCGTGTGCGGGCGGGGGCTCTCGGGGAGCAGTTTGCGGGCGAGCTCGGGCAGACCAAAGAGGAACGCAGCGGTGATGGTGGTTGAGGCGAGGTCGTTGCGGTAGAAGGGCAGGGCGGCGACGAAGCAGGCGGCGAGGCCAGCGACGGTGTGGGGATAGAGGGTGCCGAGTGCCCAGAAGGCCAGATTGCTGAGGAGGAAGAAGCTGGTCGCGGTGATGGTGACGGCGGCGAGGCAGTGCAGCCACTTTGGCCGGTCTTGGGTGGCTGTCCGGTTGAGCAGGGCGCGGCCGAGCAGCGGGACGGCGGCGTACCAGAGCCAGGTGAGGGCGTAGTCGCGCAGGTCGAAGGGGTAGTGGAAGACAGCGGTGGTGAGATAGAGGTCGGTCGCGGCGAGAGCGGCGACGGCGAAGAGGATCTCGCGGCGGGGCCGGCGTGCTCCGAAGAAGAGCAGGCTGCCGCCGACGGCCGTTACGTTGAGGCCGACGCCGTGCAGGGCGTGCGGGAAGAGACGGCTGAGGACGGCGACGAAGAGGATGAGGTAAGCGGACATAGTGGAGACGATGATGCTGGAGCTGTTTACGTTGAGTTTCTTGGCATTTGGGCGAGAAGCGGGTCCTTCGCTTTGCTCAGGATGACAGAATTGTTCGGGAAGTTCGCGACAGCTTGAACTTGAATCAGGTCCTTCGCTTTGCTCAGGATGACAAACTTTCGAGGACGGTCGTGCTGCACTGCGCGTGGCCTGCGTGGAGCCGTTCTGAGTCTTCGGTGACGGCGATCACTTACCGGGTTTGCCTTCCATGCTCATGCGGACGACTTCCTGTTCTTCGTTGACGAGGACCTCTCCGCTGATGGGCGGATCTTCGCGGCCGTGCATGCCGACGGTGTCGTAGAGGAAGCGCAGGTCGCGGAAGGTGACGACGGTGAAGCCCTCGGAGGTGGGAGTGGAGCTCTCGGTGACCATGGGGAAGGGGGACCAGTCAAGATAGGCGCGGCCGAGGGGGCTCCGTTTTGCGGCGAGGGTGGCGGGGGTCTCGGGCGGTTTGTACATGAGGTCATCCTGCTCGCTGGTGGCGACGTGGCCGGAGAGGCTGTCGATGGTGGAGAGCTCGAAGAAGTTGGGGGTTTCGACGACGCCGTGCCAGTGGAAGGGGTTGATGGGATAGGGGCTGACGGTGGATCGCTGGATCTCGACGTTGCCGTAGTCGGCGGCGCGGGCGAGGTCTTCGGCGTGGAGTCGCTCGAAGCCGCGGACAGACCAAAGGACGAGGATGCCGATGAGGGCGAAGGCGGCCCAGCCGCGGCCGCGGAAGAAGTCGCGGCGGGCACCTATTTCGGAGTTGATGAGGCCGAAGAGCGCGGGGGCGAGGAGGCCGATGGCGAGGAGCACGAGCATGACGGGCTCGATGATGAAGACGAAGGAGCCGGCGTACCAGCGGGGGTTGAAGGGAAAGAAGGGACGGAGGCCGTAGTTGTTGGTCCAATCGAGCAGG
Organism: uncultured Acidobacteriaceae bacterium; assembly: GCA_964247625.1. GTDB lineage: Bacteria > Acidobacteriota > Terriglobia > Terriglobales > Acidobacteriaceae > Edaphobacter. Next base: position 25,030 of record CAXTVA010000025.1, on the reverse strand, counting down.
AGATGGCTGAGAAGAGCCACGAGGGCGAAGAGATAGAGCTGGCCCCAGCGGACGGGGAGGAGGCGGCGCTTGCGCTCGCGGTGCTGCTGGGGTGTGCCGGGGGGAACGTGGCCGGGATCGCGCTCGCGGCGGCTTCGCCAGCGGTGCCAGACAAAGACGACGGCGAGGACCACAGCGGCGTCGATGGGGAGGCCGAGGAAAGTGTGGGTCCAGCCGCGATGATGGGTGAAGCCGGCGATGGGACCGCGGAGGGACCAGATCGTGTCGAGGTCGGGAGCCTCGGCGGCGAGGACCATGGTGAGGGTGGCGTAGGCGGAGCGGCGGTTGAAGCCGGTGCGGGCGAGGCAGGCGCCGGTGAGGCAGTGCGTCAGAGGGTCCATGAGAGCTCTGGCTGAGGATACCTGACGGGGTGCCGCTCCTATAATCGGGGGCATGGCGAGCCGGGGTACGGAGTCAGTGGAAGCACGGGTGGAGGCGCTGCGGGAAGAGCTGCGGCGGCACGAACATCTGTACTACGTGGAGGACTCTCCAGAGGTTTCGGATGCCCAGTACGACGCGCTGATGAACGAGTTAAAGCGGCTGGAAGCTGAGCGGCCGGAGCTGGTGACGGCGGACTCGCCGACGCAGCGGGTGGGGGGCAAGCCGAAGGATGGGTTCGCGAAGGTGCGGCACTCGCGGCCGTTGCTGTCGCTCGATAACGCGTATGACGAAGGGGAGTTGCGGGAGTGGGAGGAGCGGGTGCGGGCGGGTCTGCCGGCGAGTGAGCGGGTGGAGTATGTGTGTGAGCTGAAGCTGGACGGGTTGTCGCTGGCGTTGACGTATGGGGGTACGGAAACCCATGTCTCAAATGCGAGACATGGGGCACCCGATGTCGGGGCTGCTGGAAAGGGCGCGGGTACTGGAGAGGTTGGTGGGTCTGCGGCGCTTTTGCGGGGGTTGACGCGGGGGGACGGGACGACGGGTGAGGATGTGACCTCGAACGTGCGGACGATCCGGTCGGTGCCGTTGAGTGTGAGCGGGGCGACGCTCGATGCGGCGGGATTTCCGGCGAGTGCGCTCGCGGAGGGGTTCGAGGTGCGGGGGGAAGTGGTGCTGCCGCAGGCGGCGTTTCTGAAGATGAATGCGGAGCGCGAGGCGGCGGGGCAGGCGGCGGCGGCGAATCCGCGGAATGCGGCGGCGGGGACGATTCGGACGATCGAGCCGAACATTGTGGCGCAGCGGCGGCTGGAGCTGTTCGCGTACTTCCTACTGAACGCGGCGGGAGAGCCGCTGCTCCCGACGCAGACGGCGGCGCTGGACGCGCTGAAGGCGTGCGGGTTGAAGGTGAACCAGCATGGCAAGCCGGCGAAAGACATCGACGCGGTGTGGAAGTTTATTGAGCATGCGGAGACGCTGCGGGAGACGCTGCCGTACGAGATTGACGGGGTGGTGGTGAAGGTGGACGCAGTGGCGCAGCAGCGGCGGCTGGGGTTTACCGGGAAGGCGCCGCGGTGGGCGATCGCGTACAAGTTCGCGGCACGGGCGGCGGTGACGGTGCTCGACGATGTGTTGTTCCAGGTGGGTCGGACGGGTAAGGTGACGCCGGTGGCGGCGCTGGCGCCGGTGGGGATTGGCGGGATCACGGTGACGCGGGCGACGCTGCACAATGCGGACGAGATTGCGAGGCTCGGGGTGAAGGTCGGCGACCTGGTGCAGGTGGAGCGCGGCGGCGATGTGATCCCGAAGATTGTGCAGGTGGTGACGGAGGAGACGGTGCTGCCGGAGGGGGCGGTGCTTTCGGACGCGGCGAAGAAGGCGGGGAGGAAGCGGCGGAAGGGACGGGAGATTGTGTTTCCGGCGGCTTGCCCGGTGTGCGCGGCGGAGCTGGTGAAGGTGGAGGGCGAGGTGGACTGGCGGTGCGTGAACGCGAGCTGCCCGGCGCGGCTGCGCGAAGAGCTGCTGCACTTTGCCTCGCGCGGGGTGATGAACATCGACGGGATGGGGGATGCGATTGTGCGGCAGCTGCTGGGGCAGGCGCCGGCAGTGGATGTGGAGGAGGATGAGGCGAGTGAGGAGGTCGCGGCGGTGCTCGAGGCGGAGTCGGCGGCTACGGGTGCAGGAGATGCGTCGGCGGGAGCGCATGATGGGACCGCACTGCAGGGGAAGAGAAGCAGATCCCTACGGGAAGACAACAAGAAAGGCGGAGACAACGAGGCTGGGGCGGGTGCCAAGATCGTGCCTGATTCGGTTACGTATGCAAAAGGGCCGCTGGTGCGGACGATCTCGGATCTTTATAAGCTGACGAAGTCTGACCTGATGGGACTGGAGCGGATCGGGGAGAAGACGGCGGCGGCGTTGATCGCGGAGATTGAGAAGAGTAAGGCGGCGCCGCTGAACCGGGTGCTGCTGGGGTTTGGGATACGGTTTGTGGGGGAGCGCACGGCGCAGCTGCTGGCGGCTGAGTTTGGCGGGATCGATGCCTTGATGGCGGCGAACAAGGATGAGTTGGAGGCGGTGAACGAGGTGGGGCCGAAGGTTGCCGAGGCGATTGCGGACTTCTTTGCGGTCGATCGGAACCGCGAACTGGTGGAGCGGCTAAAGGCGGCGGGGCTGACGATGACGGCGGAGAAGCGGGTGACGACGGACACGCTGGCGGGACTGATGTTTGTGCTGACAGGATCGCTGCCGACGCTGACACGCGAGGCAGCGAAGGAGCGGATCGAGGCGGCGGGTGGACGGGTGTCGGGCTCGGTGTCGAAGAAGACGAGCTATGTGGTGGCAGGCGAAGAGGCTGGGTCGAAGCTCGAGAAGGCGGAGCAGCTGGGAGTGCCGGTGCTGGATGAGGCGGGGTTGCTGGAGCTGCTCGAGAATGGGCCGAAGGCGGTGGCGTAGCTTCGCACGTGCACGATGCGGCGGGTCTTCAGTTTCTCTTAAGGCGTGGAGAGGTAGGTTCGAGACATGGGGTACTTGCGGCAACTGCGAGCGATGAGTGCCCTGATGATGCTGGGCTTCGCGACGGCTGGAGTGTTTGGTCAGGTAGTCGCTGATCAGGCAGCGGTCGGGCAGGCCGCGATGGGCGAGACGCTGACGCTGGATGAGGTGATCGCGCGGGCGGAGGCGAATGAGCCGAGCTTTGCCGCGGCGGCTGCTGAGAAGAGCGCGACGGCGCTCGAGCGAACGGATGCAAAGGCCGCTCTGCTGCCGACGACAACGTATCACAACCAAGCGATTTACACGCAGCCGAACGGGATTCCTGCGAGCCGCATTGGGCAGGTGACGGGAGCGCCATCGCCGATCTTCATTGCGAACAATGCGATTCGGGAGTACGCGAGCCAGGGATTGTTCAACGAGACGATTGGGTTTCAGCAAGTGGCGGGCATTCGCGCGGCGAGTGCCACGGCGGTAAGGGCCGCGGCGGAGTACGAGATCGCGCGACGCGGACTGGTGGCTGCGGTGGTGAATTTGTTTTATGGCGTGGCCTCTGGCGGCGAGCGGGTGGAGGTAGCACGCGATGCGGGCACCGAGGCGGAGCAGTTTGTGGAGCTGACAAAGAAGCGCGAGATGGCGCGCGAGGCGGCGCATGCGGATGTGCTGAAGGCGGAGCTGCAGCAGCAGCAACGGCAACGAGAGCTCACGGAGGCGGAGACGACGCTTGTGAAGGCGAGGGTTGAGTTGGGAGTGCTGCTGTATCCGGATCCGGTGACGGCGTACCAGGTGAAGACCGCGGAGCCGGCGGTGCTGCCGGAGCGCGCAGGCATCGAGGCCGTCGCGCGCGAGAACAATCCGGAGCTGCGCAGTGCGTTTGCCGCGCTGCAGGTGAGTGAGGCGGGAACGTATGCGGCGAAGGCCGCGCTGCTGCCTGACCTGGCGCTGAACTTCAGCTACGGTATCGATGCGACGAACTTCGGGGTGAATGGGCCGGATGGCATTCGCAACCTGGGGTACTCGATGAGTGCGGCGCTGGATATTCCGGTGTGGGACTGGCTGACGACGGAGCGCAAGATCAAGGCGGCCAAGGTACGCGAAGGCGCGTTGCGCGTGGCGCTGACGGCCGCGCAACGCCGGCTGCTGGCGAGCCTGGCGGAGTTCTACACGGAGGCTGACGTGGCGAACCGGCAGATGGCGTCGCTCGATGCGAGCGTGCAGACGGCTCGCGAGTCGCTGCGGCTGCTGAAGCTGCGGTATGTGGATGGTGAGAGCACGGTGCTCGAGGTCGTCGACGCAGAGAACACGTTGCTGATGGCGCAGACGGCGCAGATCGACGGGCGGGTGCGGTACCGGCTGGCTCTGGCGAATCTGCAGACGCTGACAGGAAGGCTTTGATGATGCAACGACGCCGATGGGCTTCGCTTCGATGCGCGCTGGCCGGCGTGATGATGCTGGCGGCTGCTGGCTGCAAGAAGGCGCAGGACGAGGCTCCGGAGGCTGCCGTGGCGGTGCAGGCGGCGCATCCGACAGAGGGGCCGATTGCAGAGGAGATCTCCGCGGACGCGATTCTTGCACCGCTATCGCAGGCGGCGATCGCGCCACGGATCAGTGCGCCGATACGGGCGGAGTACGTGCAGCGCGGGGCGCATGTGCGGCGAGGACAGCTGCTGGTGACGCTTGAGGACGGCGATCTGCGAGGGAGCGCGCTTGATAGTGCAGGCACGCTGGCCGCGGCGCGGGCGAATGCGACGGCGACGGCGAATGCCACGGTTCCGGAGGAGCAGAGGCGGGCGGAGCTCGAGGTGGCGCAATTAGAAGCGGCGCGAAACGTTGCGGATCGGGCGTCGACGGAGCGCAAAAGGCTCTTTGAACAAGGGGCGCTGTCAGGGCGGGACGCGGATACAGCGTATGCCGCTGCGGTGCAGGCGGAGGCGGCGCTGGCTCTGGCGAGACAACATCTGAGCTCGGTGGTGAAGACGACGGGCGCCACGACACAGCAGAGTGCGCAGGGGCAGCTGGACTCCGCGCGAGGGCGGCTGATCAGTGCGCGGGCACAGGAGAGCTATGCGCAGTTGCGAAGTCCGATTGATGGCGTGGTAACGGATCGGCCCCTATTTCCCGGGGAGACTTCGGTGGCGGGCTCGACGCTGATCACGGTGATGAATACTTCGTCGTTGCTGGCGAAGCTGCATTTGTCACAGACAGCGGCACAAAAGCTGGAGGTGGGGCGAAGGGCCGAGATACGGTTTGCTGGAGTGGACGAACCAGTTGCGGCGACGGTGTCGTTTATCAGCCCGGCGCTCGATCCAGGATCGGCCACGGTGGAGGTCTGGCTTGCGCTGCCGAATGCGGAGGGGCGATTTAAGGTGGGAACACCGGTGCATGCGTTGATCTACGGGATCGCGGTGCCGCGGGCGCTGCTGATTCCGCCGGCGGCGGTGTTGCCGACACAGGATGGCGGCACGGCCGTGATGGTTGTGGGAGCGGATGGCGTGGCGCATACACGAGCGATCAAGACGGGGATTCGAACGACGGGGGCGGTGCAGGTGGTATCGGGCTTGTCCGCGAATGACATGGTGGTGACGACGGGCGGGTATGGCCTCGACGACAAGACGAAGGTGACGATCGGGAAGCCGGCCGCGGGCGGAGAGACCGATTGATGGCGCCGGCAGCGCAGATCGCAGGGATTGGTGAGGGCGAGCAGAGCTACTGGCTGACACGCTCTGTTCGGACCATTTTGTTTCTGGCGGCGGCGCTGTTGGTGGCGGGTGCGTATGCCATGTTCCAGACGCCAGTGGCGGTGTTTCCGGAGACGAACTTTCCCCGGGTCGTGATCGGTGTGGACAACGGTGTGATGCCGGTCGAGCAGATGCAGGTGACGATCACGAAGCCGATCGAAGACGCGGTGAACAGTGTTCCGGGGCTGGTGACGGTGCGATCGAATACGAGTCGGGGATCGGCGGAGGTGAGCCTTTTCTTTGACTGGTCGGTCGATATGTTTCGGACGTTGCAGCTGGTGGATGCGGCGCTCAGCAGAGTGCAGCAGAGTCTGCCGGCGACGGCGAAGCTGACGACGAATCGGCTGACCTTTGCGACATTTCCGATTCTTGGTTACAGCCTGACATCGGAGACGCTCTCGCAGACGCAGCTATGGGAGCTCGCGACGTACACGCTGAAGCCGCCTCTGAATCGGGTGACGGGTGTGAGCACGGTGACGATCCAGGGCGGAGCGGTTCCCGAGTTTCACATTGTGCCGAACATGGCGAAGCTGCAGGCGGCGGGTGTGACGATCCTGGATGTGACGAACGCCATACAGGTCTCGAACATCATTGATTCGCCGGGGCTGTATGAGCAGGATCATCAGCTGGTGCTGGCGCTGGTTGGCGCGCAGGCGCATGACGTTGACGGGCTGAAGCAGCTCACGGTGAAGACCTCCGCGGGGGGAGCCGCGGTTCGGATTGGCGATCTGGCGGAGGTGATTCCGGGGACGATGCCGGTGTACACGGCAGTGCGGGCGGATGGCCGGCCGGCGGTGTTGCTGAATGTGACGCGGCAGCCGAGCAGCAATACGGTGGCAGTCGCGAACGATGTGGCGGCGCAGGTTGCGCGGCTGCGGACGAAGCTGCCGCATGGCGTGACGCTCCAGCCGTACTACGACCAGTCGGAGATCGTGCGGGAGAGTGTGCGGAGTGTGCGCGACGCGATCCTGATCGGGCTGGTGCTGGCGTGCGTGATTCTGTTTTTGTTTCTGCGCGACTGGCGAGCGTCACTGATTGCCGGACTGGTGATTCCGGTGACGGTGGCGACGACGGTGCTGGTGCTGTGGGTGATGGGAGAGAGCTTCAACCTGATGACGCTGGGCGGACTGGCGGCGGCGATCGGGCTGGTGATCGACGATGCGATCGTGGTGGTCGAGAACATCGTGCTGCATCGAGAGGCGGGACAGGGGCGGAGTGCGGCGGTGCGGAGTGCGCTCAGAGAGATTGTGCGGCCGCTGATTGGATCGACGATCACGCCGGTGGTGGTGTTTCTGCCGTTAATCGCGGTGACGGGCGTAACGGGGAGCTTCTTTCGCGCACTTGCCATCACGATGACGATCGCGCTGCTGGCGTCTCTTCTGCTGGCGGTGACGTTTACGCCGGCACTGGCGATCCTGCTGCTGGGAACGCATGCCGGGGAGGTCGGGACCACCGAGGAGGCGGTGCCGGGACGAGCTCTGGAGAGGGTGATGCGATGGCATCGCGAGGCTCTGGTGTGGTCGCTGGCACGGCCGATGTGGCTAGGATTGATTTGCTTGGGGCTGGTGGCGGGGACCTTTGTTGCCTATCGATCGCTTGGCTCCGATCTGCTGCCGGGCATGGATGAGGGTGGGTTCATTCTGGACTACATCATGCCGGCGGGGAGCTCGCTCGCGTCTACGAATGAAGTGCTTGCCCATGTGGAGCAGATTCTTCGTGACACGCCGGAGGTGGAGAGTGTGAGCCGACGGACGGGTCTGCAGATGGGGCTGGCGGCGGTGACGGAGGCGAACACCGGGGACATGACGGTGAAGCTGAAGGCGAAGCGCGATCGGGCGATTGACGAGGTGATCGCGGAGGTGCGGGCGAAGGTGAAGGCGACGCAGCCGCAGCTCGACACGGAGTACATCCAGGTGCTGCAGGACAACATCAACGATCTTTCGAACGCACCGGAGCCGATCCAGATCAAGTTGTTCAGCGAGGACTTCGCGCTGCTGCAGCAGGTGGCACCACGGGTTGCGACCGAGATCGCGGCGGTAAAGGGTGTGGTGAGCATCGAGAACGGGATCGACAACACGATCAGCGGACCAGCGACAAACTTTGCGGTGGATCCGCAGCTGGCGGGGCGGATGGGGTTTACGCCGACCGAGGTGGCGGAGGACGCGACCGCGATTCTGGATGGGGTTACGGTGAATGATCCGCTGATTGCGCATGGGAGGCCGTACACCGTGCGGGTGCGGCTGGGAGCGGAGACGCGGAGGTCGTTCGAGACGATCGAGAGCACGGTGTTCAACTCGAGTACAGGTCATACGGCGTCGCTGGGCGCGCTGGCGACGATCACGCAGCTGCCTCCGCAGAACGAGATCCGGCGCGAGAACCTGCAGCGGGTGGTGACGGTGACGGCGCAGCTGGAGGGGACGGACCTGGGGAGCGCGGTGAAGCGGGTTCAGTCGAAGGTGCAGGCGATGCATCTGCCGGCCAGGGTGCGGGTGGAGTATGGGGGCACGTACCAGGAGCAGCAGAAGTCGTTCGGCGATCTGTTGCGCGTGCTGCTGCTGGCGCTGGCGCTGGTGTTCGGCGTGTTGCTGACGGAGTTCCGCAACTTTGCGGCGCCGGTTGCGATCCTGACCTCGTCGGTGCTGTCGATCGGCGGTGTGGTGGCGGCGCTGCTGGTGACGAGAATGACGTTCAACGTGGCGTCGTTCATGGGGCTGATCATGGTGATCGGGATCGTGGCGAAGAATGGCATTTTGCTGCTGGATGCGGACGAGCGATTCCGGCGCGAGGGGCAGACGGCGCATGCGGCGATGATGATGGCGGCGCAGCGGCGGCTGCGACCGATTCTGATGACCGCGGTGGCGGCTGTTGCCGGGATGCTGCCGCTGGCGTTGGCGCTGGGCGCGGGATCGCAGATGCTGCAGCCGCTGGCGATTGCGGTGATCGGCGGGCTGGCGCTCTCAATGGTGTTGAGCCTGGTGGTGACGCCGGTGGTGTACTACTTCCTGACGAAGGACGACGAAGTCACAACGCCGGCGGTGTCTTGAAGGTGGGATGAGGCCCGAGGATCCGGGCCCCTGGTGGGAGAGGCGCTGCGCTACTTGCGACCGACGACGACGATGGTGAAGGAGTCCGGGAGAACAGCGGGACGCGGGTGCGGTGTGGCGGCAGTGGCTGCGGGCGCGGGGCCATAGCTGGCGGATGAGAGATAGATGCGATCGCTCCCGGCGTCGTAGGCCATGGTCCGGGCGCCCTTGATGGTGGGCAGGGTTTGAAGCACCTTGTAGCCGGCGCGCGCGTCGACGACGGTGAGCGTGCCATCGCCGTTGCTGCTGAAGGCGAGGTCGTGCTCTTTGCTGTAGCCGGCGGCGTCGGGGCCGTCGCCGATGGGAGCGAGGGCGAGTTGTTTGCCGGAGGCGGCGTCGGTCACGGCCATGGTCTTGCCATCGCACACGGATAAGAGACGCGCGTGGCCGGTGTCGATGGCCATGCCTGAGGGTGACTCGCAGCCGGGTAGCGGCCAGGTGGCAGTGATCTTCTTGTCGGCGGCGCTGAGACGGACGATGGTGTTTCGGTCCTCGATGTTGACGAAGACGATGCCGTCCGCGCCGACCTGCGGGAACTCGGGCTTGCCGGGAAGCTCGATGGTGGCTGCGACGGAGCGGCTTTGCGCGTCGATGACGGTCACGCTCTTGCTTCGGCCGTTGAAGGCCCAGATGGTTTTCGTTGAGGGCTCAAAGGCGATGCCATCGGGGTTGACGCCGGTGGGCACTTTCGCGACTGTGGCGAGTGTCTTGCGATCGAAGATGACAACTTCATTCGCTCCGCCGTCGCTGATATAGCCGAAGTTTCCGGCAGGATCGAGGGCGACGCCATGGGTTCCCTTGAGATCGGTGATGGAGCCGACGACTTTGCCGGTGGTGGTGTCGATGACCTCGACCCGGGCGTTGTGGGTGACGTAGAGACGATGCTGGGGTGGGTCGGCAAGGAGGTAGTCCCAGCCGCCCGTGCCACCGATCTTCCAGTGGTCGATGACTTTATAGGGAGCTTGCGCCGCGGCGCATAAGGACGCGATCGAGAGTGCGCCGGGGGCGACGGTGCGAAGGAGGAAGCGGTGCATAGCGAAGAGTCCTTTCGAGACGCCCTGAGTATCCAGCAGCGGAGCTTAAGCGGCGATGAAGGTGACGGTGACGGTGGTGCCTACGGCAGGCTCGCTGGCTACCCTGATGGTTCCTCCGGCTTGATCGACGATCGACTTGCAGATGGCGAGACCGAGGCCGGTGCCGCCGGTTTCGCGGGCGCGGGAGGGGTCGACGCGAAAGAAGCGCTCGAAGAGGTGAGGGAGGGCCTCGGAGGGAATGCCGCAGCCGTGATCCTGCACGGTGAGGATCACGGCTTGCGGCTGGCAATCGACGGAGACGTTGACGTCGGTCTCCGGAGAGCTGTGCTGGATCGCGTTAAGGACGAGATTCGTGATGAGGGTTCGTGCGTGATCCGGAGAGAGCGCGATGCGTGTGCCTTCAGATGAAGAGGAATCGATCTGTACGCCTGCGTAGGCTGTGATGGAGCGCAGATCTTCGATGGCGTGATCGACAGAGTCGGAGAGGTCGATGTTCGGCGCGTCTCTTTGGGGTGCGTCCTCGATGCGGGCGAGGCTGAGCATCTGCTGAACCAGGGATTCGAGGCGCTCGGTGTCTTCAAGCGCGCGGGTGAGACCGGCACGGTACTCCTCGGGGGTGCGGGTCTTGAGCATGACGACCTGGATGGTGGAGCGGACGACGGCGACGGCGGTCTTGAGCTCGTGGGCCGCATCGCCGACGAAGCGCTGCTCGCGCGCAAAGGCTTCGCGCAGGTTTTCAAGGACGACGGAGAGAGTGAGCGCGAGTGGGCGGAGCTCGGTGATGCGTTCGACGGACTCGGGCGGCGTGAACTGAAGGTCGGGGAGGGAGAGACGCTCGGCGGCGGCGGCGAGCTCGGAGACGGGGCGGAGAGAGACGCGAAGGACGATGGCGATGATGCCGGCCGTGAGCGCGCTGACGAGGACCGCGGAGAGGATGTAGAAGCTGGCGCTCTCGAAGGCCTCATGCAGGAGGTGAGACTTGGGCGTGGCGTAGAGCAGAAGGACGGGGCGACTGATGCCGCGACCGCCGGTCTCGTCGCGATCGATGATGCGGAGGGCGTGACGTTGCAGGACGCGGAAGGGTCTTCGCGCGAGGCGCTGGTCGCGTATGCCGTCTTCCGGCTGGCGGAACTCGGGGAGATCGTCGCTGTTGGCCGAGTGGCCGACGAGACTGCCATCGGCGTTGAAGACGACCCAACGATCGTCGGGTGGGAGGCGAAGCTCGTTGGGGTCGACGAAGATGTGGTCGCCGGGGTCTTCGGCATCCTGCACGGCACCGAGAAGAGAGTCGGCTCGTCCGCGGAGGGCGATGTCAAGAGAGCGACGGCCCGCTCTCTGCTCATGAAAGAAGATGGTGACGGAGAGCGCGATCGCGGCGGCGATCTCCGCGAGGAGCACGATGGCGACGACGCGCAGCACGATGGAGCGTGTCTTCAAGACGGCTGTTCCTGGGAGAGATGTTCCTGGGAGAGCCGATCCTGGGAGAGGTGTTCCTGAGAGAGCCGGTAGCCGCGCCCGCGGACGGTCTCGACGAGATCTTCTCCTGCGACACTTCGCAGCTTCTTTCGTAGGTGGGAGACGTGCGCTTCGATGACGTTGGAGTGGTGTTCCCAGGTGAAGTCGTAGATGGACTCGAGGAGCTGGCGTTTTCCGACGAGGACGCGCGGCTGGTAGAGGAGGACCTCGAGGATGCGGTACTCGGTGGGTGAGAGGGCGATGGGGGTCTCGCGAAAGCGGACGGACTGCTCGCCGGTGTGGAGGCTGAGAGCTCCGAAGGTGAGCCGGGCGTGGCTGACGCCTTTGCGCCGGCGGATGAGCGCGCGGGATCGGGCGATGAGCTCGCCGAGATCGAACGGCTTGGTCATGTAGTCGTCGGCGCCGGTGTCGAGCAGATCGATCGTTTTGCCGGTCGACTGGACGGCGGTGAGGATGAGAACTGGCGAGGCGTTTTTTGCGGCTCGCAGCCTGCGAACGACTTCCTCTCCGCTGGTCTTGGGGAGCATGAGATCGAGCACGACGAGGTCGTACTCGTTGGCTGCGCAGAGTTGCAGGGCGTCGTCGCCGTCGTGTGTGACATCGACGGCGAAGCCGGGGCCCTCGCGGAGACCGGTTGCGATGTTCTCGGCGAGACGACGCTCGTCTTCAACGACCAGCACGCGCATACACGATGATGCCATGCTGCCCGCGCCGCCTGCCGATTTGCGGGCGACGCAGGTGGGCTTCTTTTTTCACTATGCGGTGAGCCGACGGAGGGAGCGGATAGCGAGCGCGACGGCGGCCGCATCACCGGTGATGGCGACGGGGAGATCGGCGAGGCCCGCGCCTTGTGTGAGGCCGCGACGAGCATAGAAGCCACCGTAGGTTCCTGCGGCGGCACCCAGGGCGCCGAGAGCGATGCCGCCGACGATGGGGCGACGGAAGGCCGTGGCGACGATGGCGCCGACGAAGCCGCCGAGGGCAAGACGGCCGACGAGGCCCAGAGGCGCGGTGCGGTTGGGGGTGTTGGGGAGCTTGTCGCCGATGAACTCGCCGACCGCGGCGGCCGTGAAGGCCGTGACGGCGGCGGGATGGGCGATCCAGGACGCCCAGGTGCCGGTGACGGGGAGCTTGCCGAGACGGGCGAACCACGCGGCGACGGCTAGAGGCGTAAAGGAACGAAGGCCGGTGCTCACTCCGAGCAGAGGTGTGGCGATGTGGGCGATGACGGCGGACTGCTTCATGGGGGCTCCGGGGAGGCTTGGGATGACGTTCCTTAGGAGTTAGATGCCACTAGCGATCGGGCTAAAGGCGCGTTCTGGCCCTGGCTGGAAGTGCTGTTCCCAGGCTTTACGGGAAATGGAACAAGAAGTATGGCGATGAGCACGGACGGCGCACCGATGTGCGCTTCTCCATGAGGTAGGGCCGTTAGGAGCGGCGGCGAAGGAGGACCGGGGAGAAGGTGACGAGGAAGGCGGCGGCCAGGGTGAGCAGAAGCGCGAGGACGGAGGGAAAGAAGAGGAAGATGGACCAGGAGAGCAGGATCCAGAAGGCCATGTTGGCAGAGGCGGCGAGATAGACCCAGGAGGAGAAGCGGTGCTGGTCGTGGACGAAGTCCATACGGGCGAGGGTGGGGATGGGCCGCTGGTTTTTGTCGATGGCGCGGAGGAGGACAACGGGCGCGAGATTGAGGATGAGGAAGAGAGCCGTGATGAGGAGCGGGGTGGTGAGGAGCATGACAGGGAAGGTGACGGAGAGAGGGCTGGTGGGGAGCCAGTGCTCGAGGAAGAAGACGAGTGTGATGGTGACGAGGATGTTGAGCGTGGCGCCGGCGTTGACGAGCGGCGGGAAGTGGGCCATGTCGCCGAGGCGGTTCATCTGGTCGAGGGGCTTGTCGGGACTGGGAGTGGTGAGGGGCGGCATGGGTGGCTCCGTGGGCGTGACTGGAGTTTACTGGTTGCGCGGGGGCTTCGGGAGTGGGCGTAGGCTTTGAAGTTGCCGGGAGGGATGACTATGAGTGAAAAGCAGGAGTCAGTGTGGGAGTATCCTCGACCGCCGCGGCTGGAGCGAACGGAGCGGTGGCTGCGGGTGGTGCATGCCGGAATGATGATTGCGGAGACGCGGCGAGGAGTGCGGGTGCTCGAGACGAGCCATCCGCCGGTGTACTACCTGCCGCCTGAGGATGTGGCGATGCAGGTGATGCGGCCGAGTGCGCGAGGAGGGAGCTTCTGCGAGTTCAAGGGAGTGGCGAGCTACTGGAACCTTGATGTCAATGGAGCGCACCGCGCGGACGGCAGTCTGATTGAGGGCGTGCCGGTAGTGCCGGCGGTCGCATGGAGCTATGCGGCGCCGACGAAGGCGTATGCAGGGCTGAAAGACTACCTGGCGATCTACGCGAGCAAGGTGGATGAGTGCTGGGTGGATGACGAGCGGGTGAAGGCGCAGGCTGGGGACTTCTACGGCGGGTGGATTACGAGTTGGGTGACGGGACCGTTTAAGGGGGCGCCGGGGACGATGGGCTGGTGAGGTTGGGTGAGAGCGGGGCTGCGTGTGAGGCGACGTCCTTAGAGCGGGGCTCGCCCTGGGACGTCAGCTTACTTACGGTTGGCCTGAGCGGCGGCGATGGTCTCGTTCATCTGCTTAAAGAAGCCATCGTAGTTTCCGCTCTGTTCGGCGGTGCGCTGCGGTTTGACGCGATCGACGAGGATCTCGTGAGCGTCGGGCGAGGATGTGAGGAGCTGCATCGTCTCGGAGATGTAGTCGGCGAGGGGCATGGCGCGGGGATCGCTGGCTTGATGCTCGCCGGTGAGGTTGGTCTGCACGTAGGGCGGAACGAGCTCGATGACCTGCACGGGCGACCCCTGGAGCTGGTAGCGGAGAGTCTGGGTGTAGGAGTGGATGGCGGCCTTGGTGGCGCAGTAGGTGGGGTGATCCTGGCGGGGGACGAAGGCGAGGCCGGAGCTGACGGTGAGGATGGTGGCGCGGGGCTGCTGGAGGAAGTGCGGAAGCAGGGCTTCGGTGAGGCGCATGGGGCCGAGCAGGTTGGTGTTAATCGTCGGCTCGACGACGTCTTTTATGTTGTCAGTGGAGCCGGTCTTGAGGTCTTCCGGACGCATGATGCCGGCGTTGTGGATGACGGCGTTGAGGGCGGGGAAGTCCTTGATGAGCTGCGCGGCGAGGTCGCGGATGGCCTGGTGGTTTTCGATGTCGAGGGTGACGGACTGCATGCCGGGGTTGGCGGCGGTGGTTTCGTCGAGGGCGCTCTGGCGGCGGCCGGTGATGATGACCTGATTGCCGAGATCGTGGAAGCTTTTGGCGAGGGCCTGGCCGATGCCGGAGCCGCCGCCGGTGATGAGGATGGTGTTGCCTGTCATTTGCATGGTGTTTACTCCTGTTGACTTATCTTAGGTGGGCGCAGACTAAAGTAAAGTAGGCACCCGAAAGTTCGATACTTACCCGAAGGAGAGTGTGAGATGAGCGGCGGATCGAGAGTGCGACGTGAACTCGTTGCTGCACCGGCCAGACCACGATCGACTCCGCCTGCGGAGGAGCTCGATCCGGAGTTGGAGCTCCTGGTGCAGGAGATCATCGGGCGAGTGGCAGATAAGTGGACGATGCTGGTGCTGGAGGTGCTGGAGGAGCACGGACGTCTGCGGTTTACGAGGCTCGGCGAGCTGGTCGGCGGGATTAGCCAGAAGATGCTGACGAAGACGGTGCGGCAGATGGAGGCGGATGGATTGGTGGCACGAACGGTCTATCCCGTCGTTCCGCCACGGGTGGAGTACGAGTTGACGGGGATGGGACTGAGCCTGGGTGCGGCGTTCTGCTCTGTGTGGATCTGGGCGGAAGAGCATCGGGAGGCGATCGAGACCGCGAGAAAGGTGTTCCGGGAGCGGGCAGGTGAGTAAGACGATTTGTCTGCCTCGGCGTGTTGGCGCAAGGCAGACACGGCGTCTCGTAGACTAGTCCTCGACGGCCTTTTCTTTCTCGATGGCCTGATCGGCGGGGATGTTGAGCTTGAGCTTGCCGCCTTCGACGGAGTCGACGTACTTCAGCTTGATGTAGTGGTGCTGGCCGTGGGCGGCGGGGTCGTTCTTGGTGAGCTTGATGCCGATGTTGTCGACGGATCCTACGTGAGCGCCGTCGGAGCCGACAACTTCCATATGCTCTTCGATGGTGTTGATATCAATCATATTTGATTTCTCGCTTTCTCAAGGGTTGGATGCGAGGGTGGGTTGCGATGGTTTGATAAGCGATGGCGTGGAGCGTGCTGCGCTCGAGATGCCGGTTGCGAGCAGACGTGGTTGGACGATTGTTCCGGGCGGATACGGACGATTTTCGATGGAGAAGCAGGTTCCTCGCGGTGCTCGGAATGACAACGAAGGATGCAACTGCGCCCGCGTTGGGATCGCGCCAGATGCTAGGGTCAGGTGGTAGGGCTGGTGTCGGCGGGGGTGGCGTAGCGGCGTCGGGAGCGGCGACGGGCGGTGGGTTTGGGGGTGTCGGGGGTGTCTTCGGTGTCGTCGTCGCGGAAGTTGCAGGCCGCCATGGCGGTGGCGGTCTCGGGGTTGCGCATGAACATCTCCCAGACGAAGCCGGTGCGGAGGTTTTCGGCCATGATGACGCCGATGCCGACGTCGATGCCGAGGCAATCGGGGTCGTACCAGAACTGTTCGGGGTGGAAGGCGTCGCAGAAGCCGTAGCGGCCCCAGGCGTCGCGGCCGAAGCGCTCGTAGCAGGAGCGGAGGGTGCGGACGCACTCCTTGGGAAGGAAGGGAAGGGAGCCGGCGGCGGCGGCGGGGACGACCGAGCCGTCGACGGGGCCCATGAGGGGTGGGCCACCCCAGGCGGTGTAGCCGTGCTGCCAATCGGAGGCGGTGACGCCCCAGAAGTCGTCGGTATAGCCGCGCTTGAGGGTCATGAGGAAGGCTTTGTGGGCGCGGGTGGCGGTGACGGAGTTCTGGAAGTAGTTGGTGTAGTTGTCGCGCTGGCGGGCGAAGTCAAACCAGGCGTGGGAGTACTGGTGGACGAAGAGGGGATCGCGGCCGGAGATGAAGTCGAAGGTGCGATAGCGGACCTGGGGGCGGGAGAAGGCGTCCCAGGTGCTGGGCGGGACGGGATGGGTGCGGGAGCCGATGGCGAGCAGATAGAGCATCATGAGCTCGCAGTAGTGGTCCCAGCGGGTGTTGATGAAGCCAGTGGCGGGGTACCAGCCCATGGCGAAGGAGGTGCCGCCGTTGAGCATCCAGGGCCACTCGACGCGCTCGTAGAGGCGGGTGGCGAGATCCTTGATGCGGCCATCGTTGAAGTAGGCGCGGCAGGTGAGGACGCCGCAGAGGAAGATAGCGGTGTCGATGGAGGAGACCTCGCTCCAGCTGGTGGGCTTGCCGGTGGAGACGTGGTTGAAGTGGTAGAAGAAGCCGTGCTCGTGCTGCATGTGGTTGAGGTGGAAGTCGAGCGTGGTGAGGACCTGACGCTGGACGGCGTCGGAGGCGATATAGCCCTCTTTGTGGGCGATGCAAAGGGCGGTGAGGCCGAAGCCGGTGGCGGCGATGGAGGCGGTGGTGCGCTCGTCGCGATCGCCGGTGGAGCGGCGGTTGATGGCGCGGTCGAGGACCTGGCCAGTCTTCGGGTCGGTCTGCTCGGTGAAGTAGAGGCAGCCGCGCTGCTGCATCTCCATGAGGAAAGCGTTGTCCTCGGCGGTGAGGCCTTCGGGCGGGACGACGTCGTCTTGGTCGGAGTAGGACTCGTCGATGTCGTCGGTGGATTGCTGGGGCTGCGCGGGCTTTGCGGGGGTGCGTTTTTGTTGCGCGACGACGGGTGACTCGGCCGTGAACCCGGCGAGGAGCGCGACTCCTAAAAGTTTGACTGCCTCACGGCGGCTCAGCGCATCCTCACTCAACGAATCACGGACTCCATGGCAGATAAGACGTCAGCCGGTCGCAGACGATGCGGCGCGGCAGAGTTACCTTTCATTATCCCTAATGTGCTGAAGATGCGCTTTGCCCCTTAGGTCGTACGAGGGCCTGCGGCGCTTGCACCTTTAGGAGTACGAGGGCCTGCGGCGGAAGGGTGAGGTGGAGCTCGCCGTGGGTGAGGTGCATGGTTTCAGGTGGGGCGGCCATGCCGGCGGCGCGGAGATCGGCGATCTGTTGGCGAGAGGGGGTGGCGGGGCGGCCCATAGCGTCGAAGGCCTTGACGGCGTTGCCGTGATCGGGATCGAGGCGGGTGACGATGACGACGGCGTTGGGTTTGACGCCGGAGAGTTTCAGGGCGAAGTCTTTGCTGGGACCGGGGTTGGCGGGGGGTGGGGTGTAGGTCGCGCCTTCGCCGAAGGGGGCGACGTAGTTCCAAAGGGCGAGGACGAGGGAGCCGTTGGCGACGCGGGTGGCGAGGATGTCGTCTGGTTCTGCCCCGGCGATGGGCTCAGAGCCGGTGGTGGAGGTGAGCTTCAGGCGCTGGTCGCCGAGCTGGTGAAGCATGGCGAAGGCGTTGAAGGCGGGCTTGTGGATGCCGTCTTCGGCGATGATGCCGAAGCCGCCGTAGAAGGGGGTGCGGACGACGCCCTGCTCTTCGAAGACGTCGGAGAAGGTCCAGTAGGACATCTGCTCGGTGAGGCCGTCGCAGAGGCGGATGTTATTGGCGAGCCAGGGGCCCATGTAGACGGAGTCGGTGACGTCGGGCTCGTTCGAGTAGCTGGCGTTGTACTCGGAGAAGAAGAGGGGAATCTTCGGGAAGGGCGAGGCCAGGATCTCGTCGTGGACCTTCTTGACGGCGAGGTAGACCATGCGGTCGCGTGGAATGGGGGTGTCGGAGCCGAGGATCTTCTTGTAGTCGTCGTTGCCGTAGACGTGCGAGGAGGTGAAGTCGACGGGGATGTTCTTGGTCTTGCAGTGGGCGAGGAACTCGCCGACGAACGCGGCCTGCGCGGTGGAGGGGCCGCCGACGCGGAGGCGGCTCGAGACCTTCTTGAGGGCGAGCGCGGTGTGGTCGTAGAGCTCGTAGTAGGTGGGCATGTTGGGGCGGCCGCCCCAGAAGTCGAGGTTGGGCTCGTTCCAGACCTCGAAGTCCCAGGTGGAGACCTCCTCGATGCCGTAGCGGGTGACGAGGTGCTGGGCGAAGGCGACGATCATGGCGTCCCACTCGGCGTAGTCCTTCGGAGGAGAGACGTTGGGGTGGTACCAGAAGGGGTGAAGGGCGTTGGGGTCGGAGGACATCTTCTTCGGCATGAAGGAGAGCTCAACGTAGGGCTTCACGCCGAGATCGAGGAGGCCGTCGTAGATCTGGTCGACGTAGGAGAAGTTGTAGGGGCTGGCCTGCTCGACCTTGGTGGCGGCGAGGCCGGGGTCTTTGTACTGGGCATTGGGGTCGAAGAGGCCGACGTCGTCGTTGAAGATGCCGTGGAAGCGGACGGCCTTGAAGCCGGTGGCCTGCTTCACCGTGCGCATGTCATCGCGGTAGCTCTGGCGGAGGGAGAGGATGGCGCGGCCGGAGCCGAAGGTCTGTTCCCAGACGTGGGGAAAGGGGGTGGTGGGGGCGTGGGCGTCGACGGTGATGGTCTCGGCGGACGGGCTGCTGGTTTGGGCAATAGTAACGGGGGCGATGAGGAGAGTGGAGGCGAGCAGGCGATAGGGGAGCTTCAGCATGGGATCTCTCTCTGATATCGGGGCAGCCCCCGTACTTTCTTGCGCAAGATCTTCAATACACGGTACTTGGGTCTGGATCTTATCTGAAGTCCAAAGTGGCGAGGCCGCCCGAAGAGCAGATCCCGGGGATGGCAGGTGCGGTAGAGCGGGAGCCCCCATCGTCAGGTGACACGCTGGTGGAACGGAGAGGCAGGGCTTGTTGCTTTCGAGCTTAAGAATAACGGGTGGAGCGATGCTGTTGCGCCAACGGAAGATTCGGTGCAAGGGGAGCCTGGAGCGAAGAGAGAGGGTGCGCCCGAAGGTGCACCCTCTTGGAGAGTGACGCAGTCGTGGGTTTTGCGGGTCTCGCTTAGAAGTTGAAGCGGGCCTGGAGGTTGACGGTGCGGCCGGAGAGTGCGGATGAGGCCTGGCCGAAGGTGGACTGGAGGATGTTGGTGTTGATGGAAGAGGAGTTCAGGTTGACGTTGTTGAAGAGGTTGAAGGCGTCGGCGCGGATCTGCAGACCGGCGGCTTCGCCAAGACCACGGATGTGCGGGAGGCCGAAGTTCTTAGAGACGGTGGCGTCGACGTCGAGATAGCCGGGCCCATCGAAGGAGTTCCGGGAGACTCCGGGAAGGGTGGGAAGGCCGGTCGCGAAGCCGTTCGCCTGAGCGACGGGCGCTACAGGGATGCCGAAGTAGGTCTGGTTGGCGCCGGCGGTGGGGAAGTTGAGGTTCTTGATGCCGCCGTTGTTCTTGTAAGCATCGTTGCTGCGGATCTTGCCAGCGGAGCCGTTGTAGGAGGAGGGGCGAAGCGTGTTGTAGTTGCTGGCGGAGTAGTAGAGGTTGCCACCGGGGACGTTGTAGGTGGGGCTGAAGGGGAAGCCGGAGTGCATGTTGTAGATGCCGGAGACCGACCAGCCATCGAGCAGGGTGGTGGCGAAGCCGTGTCCAGCGAAGAACTTTGGCTGCCACAGGCCATAGATCTTGAGGGCTTTGCCGAAGTTGAAGTCAGACCGACCGTAGGCGAGGCGCGGCTCGTAGGGGTAGGGATCCTGGTAGTAGGGACCGGAGCCGGTATCCATGGTGCGGGCGTACTGGAACTCGGCGTCGAACTGGAAGTTGTGGGCCATTTGATGCTTGAGGCCGACAAGGAGCGAGTTGTTGTTGGAGTTGCCCGTGTTCGCGAAGATGCTGACGTTGTTGAGCAGCGGGTTCTGGGCGAGGCCTTGGGCGAAGGCGTTGACATAGAGCTGCGACTGAACGATCAGGTGACGGGTCATGCTTCCCTGATAGCCGACGGTGGCGACCAGCTGATGACCGAGGTCAACCTGGGTATCGAGCGAGAAGTGCTGGGTGTAGATGGTCGGCTGATTCTGTTGATACGAGACGGCCGAAGCGCCCCCGACCGTGGGCAGGTTCTGTGCGTTGATGGTGGTCGTGGCATTCGGGTTTGAAGGATACCCGAAGAGAGACGTCGGGTTGCTGGCGACGTTGTACTGGATTCGCGGATCTGCGCTGGTAGGGGTGGAGCCCGCAAAGTTGGCATTAAAGACGTTGGGTGGATTGTTCGCGACGTTGCCGGTGATGGCGATCTCGGTCTGGTTGAAGTTGAGACCGTAGCCACCGCGGATGACCATCTTGTTATGGAAGGTCTCCGGAGCTAAGCTGAAGCCGAATTGCGGACCGAAGTTGCCCGTTTGGGGGTTGGTCAGGTTGCCGCCGCGACGGATAGAGAGACCGGTGTAGGTGCTGGCTCCGCTGCCGAACTGGACGACGCCGAGGTTGTTCTCTTTCGAGTAAAAGGAGCCGAAGTAGGAGTAGCGGATGCCGAAGTTGAGGGTAAGGTTCGGCTTGGCCTTCCAAGCATCCTGCACGAAGCCGCCCCAGAGATTTTCGCGATTGTCCTGACGGTTCGCGAAAGGGGTGCCGGTGCTGTTATCGAAGCTGCCGGATTCTGTATGTGGCGCATCGTTGAGGAAGTTCCAGATGTTATAGAAGGTGTAGCTGGGACGCGCGGAGCCGGTTGGGCTATTGAGGTAGTAGAGGCGATCGAGCTCACCACCGAACTTGATGGTGTGGTTGCCAACGACCTTGGTGGCGATGTCTTTGTAGGTATAGGAGTGCTGGTTGTAGATGCTTGGCCCGGGAGCGCCGAAGAAGGAGAGCGCACCAGAGCCGGAGCCTGTGAGGCTGCCGATGGCATCGACCTGAGATTGTGGCAGGCCGAAGGGCTCCTGTGGATTGTTGGCGATTTCGTTCCAGCGGAAGCCGGCATCGTTGACGCGTGCTTCATTCAGCAGAGAGGGCGAGAAGACGTGGTTCCAGATGCCGGAGTAGGCGTCGTTGATCTGGTCGTGGTGGTACAGGTTGTAGCTGCGGGCGGTGCCGTTGAAGTTGGTTTTGCTGAGGGGCACCCAATAGATGGCGAAGGCGACGTGATCCTTCTTGGTCACATCGGCGTCCAGGCGGCCGTTGTACTGATCGGCGGTCTGGGTGGTGGGATTGAGGGTCTGGTAGAAGCCAATGTCGGGTATGCCGTCGAAGCCGTTGCCGACGCCGGGCTGCTGAGCGCTCTGGTAGGTGGGATCCTGGGTGCCGCGCGCGGAGGTCAAGGGAGATCCAATATCCAGACCGCCGCCCGCGATGGTGTGGCAGGTGACGGGACCGTTCGCGGGGTTCTCGTTCAGGCCGGCCGCAGCGCAGTTTTGGTTAAGCAGCGTGGCGCCCGCAGGGGCAGCACCGGAGAAGTTGTTGTAGGTTGCCGCGATGGGTCCACCGGCAGCACTGCGGAACTGGGGGGTTTCGAAGTAGCTGTTCGTGGGAACGGCGGTGTTATCGCGCTGGGTCTCATAGGCGAAGAAGGCGAAGATGCGGTCTTTCCAGATGGGACCGCCGATGGAGCCGCCGTACTGATTCGCCCGGGCGGCTTCGCGGATGAGGCCACGCTCAGTGGGAGTGCCGGTGTCGTAGGTGCTGGCGCCGTTCCAGCGCTGGTAGGCATTGAGGCCGGGGCGCTGCGCGCGGAAGAAGACGCTGCCGTGGAAGTCGTTGGTACCGGTCTTGGAGGTGATCTGCACCTGAGCGCCGGAGAAGCGGCCGTTTTCGGCGTCATAGGCGTTGGAGACGACTTTGACGTTGCCAACGGAGTCTTCGGTCGGGGTGATGAGCGAGGTGCCGCCCCAGACGGCGGAGACGGTCGAGATGCCGTCGATGGAGATGCCGTTGGTCTCGTACTGGCCGCCGTTGGCATTCGCCTGCGGGCCGTTTTCCGTCTGGAAGATGCCGTTGCCGGCGCCGCCAGGGCCCTGGGTTCCGGGGAGCTGGCTGGAGCCGCCGCCGGCGGCGCGGGCGCCATCGCCGAAGACGCCGGGGGCGAGCTGGACGAGCTGGAAGACGTCGCGCCCGGCCGAGGGGAGGTGCTGAATCTGGTTGGAGTCGACGTTGCCGGAGATGGTGGCGGTTTCGGTGTCGAGGGTGGGCAGGAGATCGCCCTGGACGTTGACGATGGTGTCTGTGCCGCCGGCGGCGAGGACGACGTTCACGGCGTTGGCCTGCTCGGGGTTGATCTGAACGTTGCCGATGACCTGCTTCTGGAAGCCAGCCGCGGTGGCGGTTAGGGTGTAGTGATCGGGGGCGAGGGCGTTGAAGTTGTAGGTACCGCTGTCGTTGGAGGTGGCGGTGATGGTGCGGTTGGTGTCGGTATCGAGGAGGGTGAGGGTGGCGTTGGGGACGATGGCGCCGGTGGAGTCGGTGACGGTGCCCTGGATGGAGGCGCGGAACTGGGCGGACGCGGGTGTGGCGAGCAGGGCCAGACCTGAGGCGGCGAGGCCGGCCTCAAGGCTGATGCGCCTGATGCGGTGAAGGGACGAACGTTTCATTTACAGCCTCCAAAGGGTGAAAGGGAGTTCAGTGTGGGGGCGGAGCCCCCGCGGGCCGATCGAGCGGCGGCATCTGGGGAGTTCCGGGGCAATCGATTGCCTAAGCCGAGAAAGATAGTGCTCTTCTCGCGATAGGGCTGTCAATTACGGCATGAACGCTTGTACCCTCCGGGGTACTGTGCCATTCTGGCGACGGATTCCAGCGCGGCGATTTTGGGGAGAAGCACTGGTGGCTCGAGGGCAAACTTCGACGGGGCAAACAAGTTTGAAGGCGTTGGCGGAGCACTTGCGGCTGTCGTCGGCGGCGGTGTCGCGGGTGCTGAATGGGACGCCGGAGGCGCGATCGATTCCGAAGGCGACGCAGGACCGGATCTTTGCGGCGGCGAAGGAGCTGAACTACCGGCCGAATCCGTTTGCGCGGTCGCTGCGGAACCGGCGGAGCCAGACGATCGGGGTGCTGGTGCCGGAGATGAGTGAAGGGTACGCGACGCTGGTGCTGAGCGGAATTGAAGACCGGCTGATGGAGGCGGAGTACTTTTATTTTCTGGTGAGCCACAGGCACCGGCCGGAGACGATTGCGCGGGCGCAGGGGCTGCTGCTGGAGCGGGCGGTGGAGGGTGTGATTGCGATCGACACGCTGCTCGAGCGGGAGTGCCCGGTGCCAACGGTGGCGGTCTCTGGCCACCATGAGCCGCTCGGGGTGACGCAGATCAGCCTGAACCACAGGATGGCGGCGGAGCTGGCACTGCAGCATCTGGTCGGGCTGGGGCACAGGCGGATTGCGTTCATCAAGGGGCAGAGCTTCTCCTCGGATACGGAGGCGCGATGGCGCGGGATCCGGCAGGTGGCCGCACAGATGGGCGTGGCGATTGAACCGCAGCTGACGGCGGTCTTGCAAGGAGAGGATCCGTCGCATATGTCGGGGTACGAGGCGACGCAGCAGCTGCTGGCGACGGGGGAGCGGTTCACGGCGCTGTTTGCGTTCAATGATGTGTCGGCTATCGGGGCGGTGCGGGGACTGCGCGAGGCGGGATTGCGGGTGCCCGAGGATGTGTCGGTGGTGGGGTTTGATGACGTGCAGTCGGCGGCGTTTCAGCATCCGGCGCTGACGACGGTACGGCAGCCGCTGCGGCAGATGGGGCTGATCGCGGCGGAGACGGTGCTGGCGCAGATTGCGGAGGGAGCCGGGGCGCCGCGAAATATTGTGGTGGATCCGGAGCTGGTGGCGCGGGGATCGACGGCGGTGGCGCGAGAGACGGGGGTGGTGGTGGAGTTTTTGCCGGAGCGGGAGAGTGCGGCGGGGTGAGAGGACGAGGGTGGGCTCGTCCTCCTGATGGCGTGGTTTGGTTTAGGGTGCGAGCGAGTAGTTGACGGTGATGGTGGTTTCGACGGCGGTGGGCTCGCCGTTGAGGATGTAGGGCTTGTAGGTCCACTGGCGGACGGCGTCGAGGGCGGAGGCGCGGAGATCGGCGGGACCGGAGATGACCTGGAGGTTCTCGACGGTGCCCTCTTTGCTGATGACGGCGTGGAGGACGACGGAGCCCTGGATTTTGGCATCGCGTGCTGCCTGGGGATAGGTGGGATTGACGTGGGTGAGGAGATTGCCGGCCATTACGCCGGCAGAGACCCTGACGGTGTGAGCGGTTGGGGTTGCTGGAGTCTCCGCGTTGACGCTAGCAGAGTTGACGTTGACGCTGAGGGCGAGCGCGGTGGTGCAGGCGGTGAAGGTGAAGATAGCCGTGGCGGAGAGGGTGAGGACGCGACGGAGGCGAGGGAGCTCCGGGTGGGTTTCGGTGAGGTGCATAAGTCTCCTTTCAAACGTGTGGGCATCGAGGATTCCGATGGCGTGGGGTGCGGTGAGCGGGGGCTCGACGAGGAGCAGAGAGGCGAGGTGGAGGAGCGAGCGCGCGTACTCGTGGCGGCCAGTGAGGGAGGCGGCGAGTTGATCGCAGACGATCTCGCGGGTGTCAGTGAGGCGGGCTGGGGCGATGTCAAAAGGAGGCGAGGTCGAAGAGGGGCGAGAACAGGCACCGGTTTTTGGCGGTCGGCTGCTAGGTAGTTGTGACGGTGAGGGAGTTGGAGGTGCGGGTTAGGCCGAAGACGGCGATGTAGAGGTAGCAGAGGACGGGCAGGATAAAGGCGTGGTGAACGCCGAAGCGGTCTGCGAGGAAGCCTTGGGCGACGGGGAGGATGGCGCCGCCGACGATGGCCATGACCATAAGCGAGGAGCCCTTGCTGGTGAGGGGGCCGAGGCCTTCGAGGCCGATGGTGAAGATGCTGGGGAACA
>CAXTVA010000024.1:0-31139 GCA_964247625.1 uncultured Acidobacteriaceae bacterium | reverse complement strand
CTCGCCTACTTCGGCGCCAAGGTCCTCCACCCCGCCACCATCCTCCCCGCCGTCCAGAAGTCCATCCCCGTCTGGGTCCTCAACAGCCGCGACGCCGCGAACGAAGGCACCCAGATCACCGCCGTCGCCCCGCCCTGCTCCAGCCCCTTCAAGTCCATCGCCGCCAAAAAACGCCTCACCATCATCGACGTCGTCGCCAGCCGCATGCTCATGACCCACGGCTACCTCAAGGCCGTCTTCGACGTCTTCGACAAGTACCGCTGCGCCATCGACATGGTCTCGACCAGCGAAGTCTCCATCTCCCTCACCGTCGACTCCAACCAGCAGCTTCCCGAGATCTGCGAAGAGCTCGGCCGCATCGCCGACGTCAAGTACGAGGGCCGCAAAGCCCTCATCTGCCTCGTCGGCGAGGACATCCGTGGCCATAACGGCATCGCCGGCCAGGTCTTCTCCGCCATCAGCCACATCAACGTCCGCATGATCTCCCAGGGCGCAAGCGAGATCAACATGAGCTTCATGATCGACGAGGAAGACGTCGAAGGCGCCGTGCAGAGCCTTCATCAGCGCTTCTTCACCAACCCCGACCCCACCGTCTTCGACACCGCCTCCCGCACCCCCGGGATCACCACGCACGAGAACGCAGGAGGCCCCGCAGTCATCGGACATTGACGTGAAGAGGAAATCCTGCCGCCAGACCGTCGTCGCTCAAGGGAACACCCGCTTCGGCCGTGTCTCAAACACAAAGACGAGTGCGGCTCGAGTCGCAGCCCGGTCCGCGGAACGGCCGCCGGCCCTCCTTCACTGCTCGCACAAACACTCACCCACAACACACGTCTAGAAAGGCCCATACCACCATGCGCATCCTCGTCCTCGGTCACGGAAAGACCGGCAAGCTCGTCGCCGACGTCGCCCACGAGCGCGGCCACGGCGTCCACGTCCTCGACGCCAAGGAGAACCGCGACGCGACCGCCCTCACCCCGCCCTTCGTCGCCGGCTTCGACGTCGTCATCGACTTCACCACCCCCGAGGCCGTCCTCCAGAACATGCGCGCCTGCCTCGCCACTGGCGCCCGCATGGTCATCGGCACCACCGGCTGGTACGACCGCCTCCCCGACATGCGCGCCCTCACCGAGCGTCGCGGCGCCGGCCTGCTCTTCGCCACCAACTTCTCCGTCGGCGTCCAGACCATGCTCCGCCTCGCCGCCGAGATGGCCCGCGACCTCGCCGCCAAGAACTACCACTTCCACATCGCAGAGACCCACCACGCCACCAAGCTCGACGCCCCCAGCGGCACCGCCGTCACCCTGCGCGAGACCGTCGAGCACGCCGGCCCCGTCGCCGAAGTCCCCATCCACAGCCTCCGCGAGGCCGACGTCGCCGGCGTCCACACCCTCACCGCTGAGAGTGACGCCGACCGCCTCACCCTCACCCACACCGCACACTCCCGCCGCGCCTTCGCCGAGGGCGCCGTCCGCGCTGCCGAGTGGCTCGCCCCCCGCACCGGCACCTTCGACTTCAAAGACATCTTCACCGAGATCTGAAACTCAACCTTCCTCTGACGACAGGCCGAAGCTCCTGGCCAACGACTCACCCCGAACACTCTCACCCAGAGACACCACCCGCGTCGCCGCCGTCCATCGCCCGCATCCAACCACAGCACCCGAGGAGACACCATGGCCGCCATCGCCGAGCAAACCCGCACCTTCGCCGACCTCAGCTTCGACGAGAAACTCGACCGCCTCGCCGAAGTCGCCGTCAAGATCGGCCTCGGCCTCGCTCCCGGCCAGGAGATGCTCCTCACCGCGCCCCTTGACGCCCTTCCGCTCGTCCGCCGCATCACCGAGCACGCCTACAAGGCCGGTGCCCTGCTCGTCACCACCTTCTACGCCGACGACCCCAGCGTCCTCGCCCGCTACCAGTACGGTCCCGACGCCAGCTTCGACTACGCCCCCGCCTGGCTCCAGGACGCCATCGCCACCGCCTTTCGCGCGGGCGCGGCCCGCATGGCCATCGCCGGCGCCAACCCCGCCCTGCTCGCGAAGCAGGACCCCGCCAAGGTCTCCCGCGCCAACGTCGCCGCCAGCAAAGTCGCCAAGCCCGCCATGGAGCTCATCACCAGGCACGCCATCAACTGGACCATCGTCGCCGCCGCCACCCCCGAGTGGGCCCGCCTCGTCTTCCCCGCCGACCCCGAGCACATCGCCATGGCGAAGCTCTGGGACGCCATCTTCAAGGCCTCCCGCATCGACTCCGCCGATCCCGTCCGCCAGTGGCAGGAGCACGGCGCCACCCTCAAATCCCGCGTCGACCTCCTCAACAGCCAGCGCTTCCACGCCCTCCACTTCTACGCCGCCGACGGTACCACCGACCTCACCGTCGGCCTCGCCGACGACCACCTCTGGGCCGGCGGCGGCACCACCGCCGGCAACGGCCTCCGCTGCCAGCCCAACATCCCCACCGAGGAGTGCTTCACCACCCCCCACAAAGACCGCGTCAGCGGCACCGTCCAGGCCTCCAAACCCCTCTCCCACCAGGGCACCCTCATCGAGAACATCCGCGTCCGCTTCGAGAACGGCCGCATCGTCGAAGCCCACGCCTCCGCCGGCGAAGACGTCCTCCGCCGCCTCATCGCCACCGACGAGGGCGCCAGCCGCCTCGGCGAGGTCGCCCTCGTCCCCCACTCCTCCCCCATCTCGCAGTCCGGCATCCTCTTCTGGAACACCCTCTTCGACGAGAACGCCGCCTCGCACATCGCCCTCGGCCAGAGCTACTCCACCTGCCTGATCCACGGCGAGACCATGTCCCCCGAAGACCTCACCCGGCGCGGCGCCAACGAAAGCCTCATCCACGTCGACTGGATGATCGGCTCCGCCACCATGAACGTCGACGGCCTCGATTCCAACGGCAACGCCGAACCCCTCATGCGCCAGGGCGAGTGGGTGTAAGCCTACTAACGCGGAATATCCAAAGTCCGAAAAGGAAAATTGATAGGATCTTTCGGGTCTCTAGGCTGGCAATCTATTCTGATGTTCCGGATTAAAGTAGAAAAAAGCTGTTCGTAACGATCGGCGCTTTTAGACTGATTGCTGATCGAGATCTCGTCTTGGAAGGCGTAAAGTGCTCTGAGCACGGAGGGCGGACAGACGAGCATGAGGCTGTTTACCGCATTCGCGTAACGACGCTGAGCGTTGTCTTCTCGCCCACTTTGCACTACACCAGACAAAGCTTCAATGAACTCTCGGTAGCGCTCCAGCTTTAATCTTAGCCACTCATTTTCATGGTCACGTCTGCGTCCGAAGCGATCAGAGAGAACGACTATCGATACTGATACAAATCCTGAAACTAAGATCGACACAGTAGCTGGATTCATGGCTTCTTGTGGCCAATATACCTTGATCCTCCACAACCCGAACCGCGTAAACTGACCTCGTGATGCTCCGTGGTTGCGGCACCGCTCTCGTTACTCCCTTCACGCGCGACGGTGCCCTCGACGAGCCAGCCCTGCGCACCCTCGTCGACCACCAGATCCGCTCTGGCGTCGACTTCCTCATCCCCTGCGGCACCACCGGCGAAGCCTCCACCCTCGACCAGCAGGAGCGCCTCCGCGTCATCGAGCTCACCGTCGCGACCGCCGCCGCCCGCGTCCCCGTCTTCGCCGGCTGCACCGACAACGACACCCGCAAGCTCGTCGCCCGCGCCCGCGAGATCGCCGCCGTCCCCGGCCTCACCGGCCTGCTCTCCGCCAACCCCTTCTACAACCGCCCCGGCCAGGAGGGCCAGATCCAGCACTTCCGCGCCCTCGCCGAGGCCACCCCGCTCCCCGTCCTGCTCTACAACATCCCCAGCCGTACCGCCACCAACCTCGAACCCGCCACCATCGCCCGCCTCGCCCAGATCCCCAACATCGTTGGTGTCAAGGAGTCCTCCGGCTCCGTCATGCAGATCACTGACGTCCTCGCCGCGATAGCCAGGGGAGAGATCCCGCCCACCTTCGCCGTCCTCGCCGGTGACGACGGCATGGCCCTGCCCACCCTCGCCCTCGGCGGCACCGGCCTCGTCTCCGTCGCCTCAAACGCCCTTCCCCGCCAGGTCTCCACCATGGTCCACGCCGCCCTCGCCGGCGACTGGCCCACCGCCCGCGCTCTCAACCTCCGCCTCTTCCGCCTCATGCAGGCCCACTTCGCCGAGACCAGCCCCGCCCCCATCAAAGCCGTCCTCCACCTCCTCGGCCGCGCCGAAGAGATCCTTCGCCTCCCGCTCGTCCCCGTCACCGATGGCCTCCGCGACAGACTCCGCACCCTCGTCGACGATCTGCGCGCCACCGGGGAGACCCTCGACTAGGCGAAGATCAAGACACCATGCCTGACACCCTCGAACAGCAGATTGACCACTGGTTCGCCCAGGGCTCCGCCGCCGTCGCCAACCCCGACGCCGAACGCGCCTTCTACCAGCTTCGCGACGGCCTCGAGACCGGCCAATACCGCGCCGCCGAGCCCCACGCCGCCCACTCCACCGGCTGGCGCGTCAACCCCTGGGTCAAGCGCGGCATCCTCCTCGGCTTCCGTCTCGGCCACCTCCAGTCCGCCGCCGCCGGCGACGTCCTCTCCTGCGTCGACAAGCACACCTTCCCCGTCCGCCGCTTCACCCCCGAACAGAACATCCGCATCGTCACCGG
The DNA here is from genome assembly GCA_964247625.1 of uncultured Acidobacteriaceae bacterium. Lineage (GTDB taxonomy): Bacteria > Acidobacteriota > Terriglobia > Terriglobales > Acidobacteriaceae > Edaphobacter. The sequence continues at coordinate 26,464 of CAXTVA010000024.1, read as the reverse complement.
CGGCACCAGCGTCCGCGCCGGCGCCTTCCTCGCCCCCGGCGTCATCGTCGTCCCGCCCGCCTACATCAACACCGGCGCCTGGGTCGGCGAAGCCACCCTGGTCGACTCCCACGCGCTCGTCGGCTCCTGCGCCCAGATCGGCGCCCGCGTCCACCTCAGCGCAGCCGCCCAGATCGGCGGCGTCCTCGAGCCCGTCAACGCCAGCCCCGTCATCATCGAGGACGACTGCCTCATCGGCGGCAACACCGGCGTCTACGAGGGCACCATCGTCCGCCGCCGCGCCGTCCTCGCCGCCGGCACCATCCTCACCCGCGGCACCCCCGTCTTCGATCTCGTCACCGGCCAGATCCACCGCGCCACCCCCGAGGGCCTGGACACACCAGCCACCCCCCTCATCATTCCCGAGAACGCCGTCGTCGTCCCCGGCTCCCGCGCCATCACCCACGGTCACGGCAAAGAGTGGGGCCTCTCCGTCGCCACCCCCGTCATCGTCAAATACCGCGACGACAAGACCGAGCTCTCCCTCGCCCTCGAAGACCTCCTCCGCTGAGTCGCCACCAACTGCAGCGCGATCCACACCGGCGTACGGCGCCGTACTCCACAGAGAGGCACTCCGCTTCAAGCCAGCGGTCAACCTCCGCTGGCCGACATATCGGTACAACCGCAAATAGGGCTCAGGCTGAGGGTGCATGGACGCTGATCGTCGCGATCCCGGCGATGCCATGTGCCCGCTTATTGACTGGCTAGACGCTTATAGATAAGCTCTCGATCATGGCGAGGGTTCGGAGCGACGACAAGCGTAGCGCGATTCTGGCCGCAGCCACCCACCTGATCGTGACACAGGGGTTGAGCGCGCCGACGATGGGAATCGCCAAGGAGGCCGGTATCCCGAATGGCTCCCTGTTCACTTACTTCCCGACCAAGGCAGACCTTTTCAATCAGCTCTATCTCGAGCTCAAGACGGAGATGGCGGCCGCTGCGATGGAGGGCGTCCAAGAAAGTGAGTTCACCCGTGAGCACTTCTACCAGGTCTGGCGCAATTGGATGTATTGGGCGACCTCCTTCTCGGAAAAGCGCAAGGCTTTGACCCAGCTGAATGTCTCCGATGTGATTACGCCGGAGACTCGTGCCGCCGCGCACAAGGCAATGCGGCCCATCGGAGCATGGATGGAGCACTGCCGTGCAGCAGGAGCAATGAGCAAAGTTCCGATGGCTTTCGTTGCGATGTTGTTGAACTCCGCAGCGGACGCAACGATGGACTTCATGAGCCAAGATCCGAAGCATGCGAAGAAGCACTGCAAGGCCGGATTCGATGCCGTGTGGCGCATGATCGTGTGATCTTTTTTGCATGATTCTATACCTGTCTAGCCAGCCATTTCAAGGAGAAGGACATGCAAACAGCCAGTGGCAACACGAAAAGTAAGGCCTATGTTCTGACTGGGCCAACCTCAGGCGCCGGCCGTGCAACCGCCCTCAACATGGCACTGCCTGGCACACTGGTGCTCGTGGGTCGAAATCCCACCAAGCTCGCCGATACGAAGCAGGCGATTGAACGACTGGGCGGACGGGCAGTGCCGGTCGTCTGTGACTTCTCAGAGCTGGCGAGCGTTCACCGCGCCGCAGCGGAGATCATTGCGCTCAATCTGTCGATCGTTGGCTTGCTCAACAATGCGGGCATCCAGAATCCAGGCGTGCCACAGACAGCAGAAGGTTGGGACAGGACGTTCGTGACGAATCATCTTGGCCCGTTCCTGCTGACGGAGGCATTACTGCCGCACCTTGAGGATGGTGCGCATGTGCTCTTCGTCGGTTCGGCGACGGAAGATCCCAAACGCAAACCGGCCGTGCGAGCTGGTTTTCGTGGTGGCCGTTACGTCTCCGCCGAGGCGAGCTTGCACGGCGAGTGGGCGGCTGGCGGATCTACCAAGGCAGGAATGGATGCGTATGCGACGTCGAAGCAGTGCAACATCGCCTCGGCAATGGCGCTTGCGCGCGAAAACCCACAGTTGCGTATCGATGCGATTGAGCCCGGAATCATGCTCGCCACAGGTCTGCACGACCACCTAAGTGTCTCCCGCAAGGTGCTGGCATCGGTACTCGTTCCGCTCTTGCTCCCGTTTATCAAGGTGTTGAGCACGCCGGAGCGAGCGGCCCGCGTGTTCACCCGGATCCTGATCGATGTCTCCGGCGCGACCGGTATGTACTACGACGAAGGCGGCCACCCGATGCAGGGTTCAGCGCTCGTGCGCGACCGTACCTTTCAGGACCGCGTTGTCGCCGAAACACGCGCTTTGTTGATGAAGCTCCAGACATGGGAACGGTAAAGACATGTCAGGGAGCTGCACACACCCAAGAGCCCACGATCTACACTTGGCGAGAATCGCCTCCCCTGAACGCCGTCGTGAGGAGCAAGCAAAAGCGCGTACCACGCCCACCTTCCCCCCAAACCTGCGACCTCACGCACACCGCCCAGCCGCCCCGCCCCCGCCTGCACTGTAGAATCAAACTCTGAATGGCAAACGATAAGTTACGAGTAATACCGCTCGGTGGTCTGGGCGAGTTCGGCATGAACTGCATGGTGATCGAGTACGGCGACGATATCGTCGTCGTCGACGCCGGCCTGATGTTCCCGGAAGAAGAGCTCCTCGGCGTCGACATCGTCGTCCCCGACATCAGCTACCTCATCGAAAACCGGCACAAGGTTCGGGCGATCCTCCTCACCCACGGGCACGAGGATCACATCGGCGGCCTGCCCTGGATCCTCTCCGCCCTCAACGTCCCCGTCTACGGCACCGAGTTCACCCTCGCCTACGTCGAAGGCAAGCTCGAAGAGCATCGCCTCCTCGACGACGCTGACCTGATCGAGATGCTGCCCGGCCGCCGCTTCACCATCGGCCCCTTCTCCATCATGCCCATCCGCGTCACGCACTCGCTCGTCGACTGCGTCGCCCTCGCCATCCACACCCCCGTCGGCACCATCCTCCACACCGGCGACTTCAAAGTCGACCTCTCCGCCCCCGACGGCAAGCCCTTCGACCTCCAGGCCTTCGCCGACCTCGGCAAACAGGGCGTCCTCCTGCTCCTGCAGGACTCGACCAACGTCGACCGCAAGGGCTGGACCCCCGGCGAAAAGGCCGTCATCCCCGCCCTCGACGACGTCTTCTCCCGCACGAGAAAGAAGCTCTTCTTCTCCTGCTTCTCGTCCTCGATCCACCGCATCCGCATCGCGATGGAGCTCGCCCACAAGCACGGCCGCAAAGTCGCCATCGTCGGCCGCTCCATCGATAACTCGACCGAGATCGCCCAGGACCTCGGCTACCTCGACCCGCCGCAGGGCCTCATCATTCCGCCCACCCAGATCCGCGACATGCCCGCCGACAAGCTCATGATCCTGATCAGCGGCACCCAGGGCGAGCCTATGAGCGCCCTCAGCCGCGCCGCCGTCAACAACCACCGCTTCGCCAAGATCGATGCCGGCGACACTGTCGTCCTCAGCTCCCGCATCATCCCCGGCAACGAAAAGGGCATCGGCCGCGTCATCGACCACCTCGAGCGCCGCGACGCCAAGGTCGTCTACGATGACGGCACCTCCGGCCTCATCCACGTCAGCGGCCACGGCTCCCAGGAAGAGCTTCGCCTCATGATCAACCTCGTCCGGCCCAAGTTCTTCGTCCCCGTGCACGGCGACTACCGCCACCTCAAGCGTCACGCCGAGCTCGCCGCCGGCATGGGCATCGTCGAGAACACCCTGCTGCTGGAAGATGGCGACGTCCTCGAACTCTCGAAGGATCGTGCCGCCAAGGTCGCCAAGGTCAAGGTCGGCAGCATCTGCATCGACTCCGGCGGCTCCGCCTCCGACGTCGTCAAAGACCTCGTCATCAAAGACCGCAAACACCTCTCCGAAGATGGCTTCGTCATGCCCATCATCGCTATCGACAAGCACACCGGCAAGACCGAGGGCGCTCCCGAGATCGTCACTCGCGGCTTCGCCGCCGAAGACCCCGCCACCACCGCCGAGGCCCGCCAAGTCGTTCAGCGCGTCCTCGACACCTCCAGCCCCGAAGAGCGCGCCGACTACGGCGTCGTCAAGGAAAAGATCCGCAACGAACTCAAACGCGCCATCCAGAAGAGCACCGGCCGCCGCCCCCTCATCATGCCCGTCATCCTCGAGCTCTAACGACGAGAACCACTCTCTCGAAGCGCCGCGCCTCACCTGAGGGCGCGGCGTTTCTCTTGCAACACCCGCCCCGAGCATGGACTCTGCCATGGCAGGCGCGCCCAGTAAGGCTGAAGTTGGATCGTCATCGCGTGCGCCATCGTGCTCGCGTTGGCTGTCGGAGCGTTCCCCGTCCTTAACATCGCTACATTCCACCCCGGCGGAAAAGCATGATGGATGCTTCTCCGAGCACCTACCCTTCGGCTCTCACGTGCTCATGCCCAATCGTCTCCGACACGTCGGTCCGCTAACCCCCATAAGAACCTTGCCGTACCCTGGAACAGACCTCCATGCCCACCCTCATCACCCTCGCCGACATCCGCGCCGCCCACACCCGCATCGCCGGCGTCGCCCGCCGCACCCCGCTCATCCCCGTCTCACCCGACCGCCTCCGCGCCGCCGGCCTCCCCGTCCCGCCCTTCGCCCTTTGGCTCAAAGACGAGTCCGCCCAGCCCATCGGCAGCTTCAAGCTCCGCGGCGCCTACAACATGGTCGCCCAGCTTCCCCCCGAGGTCCTCCGCCGCGGCGTCATCACCTACTCAAGCGGCAACCACGCCCAGGGCGTCGCCTTCGCCGCCCGCGCCCTCGGCACCAAAGCCGTCATCGTCATGCCAGAGAACGCGCCGCAGATCAAGATCGACGCCACCCACGCCCTCGGTGCCGAGATCGTCCTCGTCGGCAAGGCCAGCTCCGACCGCCGCGCTCGCGCCGAAGCCCTCGCCGCCCAGCACGGCTACACCATCATCCCGCCCTACGACGACCCCGCCATCATCGCCGGCCAGGCCACCTGCGGCCTCGAGATCCTCGAAGACCTCCCCACCGTCGACCTCGTCCTCTCCCCCGTCTCCGGCGGCGGCCTGCTCTCCGGCATCAGCGCCGCCGTCAAGCTCGCCGCCCGATCCCTCACCCCTGAGCTCCGCCCACACGCCGCCCAGGTCTGGGGCGCCGAACCCGAGCTCGCCGCCGACGCCGCCGAGAGCTTCCGCACTCGCACCCTCGTCGAGTGGCCCGCCGAGCACACCTCCCGCACCATCGGCGACGGCCTCCGCACCCAGTCCCTCGGCCACCTCAACTTCGACCACATCCTCCGCTTCACCGACGGCATCGTCACCGTCTCCGAAGACCACATCCTCCGCGCCACCGCCGCCATCCTCCACGCCACCGACCTCACCGCCGAGCCCTCCGGCGCCGTCACCCTCGCCGCCGCCCTCTTCGGCTGGAGCCACCTCCCCCGCGCCCACACCGTCGTCGCCGTCCTCTCCGGCGGCAACATCGACCCCACCCTCCGCACCCAGCTCCTCGCAGAAACACCGACCAGCAGTCCGCCGCAGACACACGCCTAGCCAGACGCTCGGGTGCCCCATCCCTCGCCGTCCCATCGCGATGGCTGACACGTAAACCTTCCGCGCAAACCTCTCGCCGAAGTCTTTCCCTAAGCGTCCAATCATCCGATGACACCCCGCGCCCTCACCCTCCTCCTTCTCGCCACCCTCCCCTTGCACGCCCAATCCAGAAAAGACCAAGCCGCCGCGGCCGCCGCCGACGTCCACGCCCCCCGCGCCACCCTCCTCCACGAGGCCAACGTCTACCTCACCGCCGACCCCGACTCCCAGAAAGTCTCCCTCGTCACCCCCGGCCACGAGATCGTCATCACCGAGCACTCCGGTCCCTGGGTCAAGGTCTTCGCCAACACGGACGTCAACGACGACCACAACAGCCCCGACCAGCCCGAGTTCCAGGAAGACGCCAACGTCACACCCGCCTCCGGCTGGATCCGCGACAAAGGCGTCGTCAGCCCCGCCACCCCGTCCGGCGACCTCATCCTCTTCGGCGCCGCCGCCAGCGAAGAGGCCGCCGCCGCCGAGCCCCACGCCCCCGTCAACGCCGCCACCTCCGCCCAGCTTCTCTATCAGCGCGTCACCGAGTACTTCCCCGACTCCCCCCTCGCCCCCGAGGCCGCCTGGCGCTCCGCCGACGTTCGCTGGCAGCTCGACCAGCGCGACGTCCACGGCCTCCCCTCCGCAAAGGAGCAGGACGCCTCCCTCCGCCCCCAGGTCTCGGAGGCCGCCATGCGCCGCGTCATCAAGCGTTACCCCGGCACCCCCTGGGCCGCCCACGCCGCCTTCGCCCTGCTCGACAACAAGCTCTGCGGCGATTGGCAGGGCCTCCCCAAGTGCCCCGAGATGGAGGCCGGACTCTACGAGAGGTACGCCAAACAGTTCCCCGACAGCCCCCGCACCGCCGAGGCTCTCTACAATGCCGCCTTCCGCGAGGGCGTCGCCGTCACCATGTACACCGTTGACGGCGACCAGAAGAGAGCCGCCCACGCCGCCGCCAGCGTCCAGTCCCTCGCCGACCTGTCCCGCACCCACTTCGCCCAGTCCCCCACCCAGAACCCCGCCAACCCCCAGCTCGACTGGAACGCCCGCACCCAGTCCCTCGCCTTCCGCGTCGCGCAGGGCGTCGCCGTCTACGGCAACGACCGCGACTGATAACCCTAGCCTCCGGATCGCACCTCGAAGACCGGATCAGAGCAGCCACCCTCGTCAGACCGTCGGAGAGGCGGGCGAACTGGCAGAGCCGCCCAGCCGCCCGCCTGATCTCCTCACTTCATACTGGCGAAGCGCCGCTGCTGGTGCAGCATAAAGCTCTGCGGGCAACCGCGCGAAGGTCGCCGCCTTCCGTGCCCGCCACCCGTAACTCTTCCTCTGCTCGGCAGACCGCGGTCGACCTCGAACCCGCAGCACAAAAAGACTCTCCTTCGTGGCGGAGTGACCCGTCTCCCTTCGCTATCCTTGAGGTAGCCCTCGTCGAAAACTCGCGCGTGTCTCCGCACGGCTCACGCGGAATCAGGCACAACTTTCACTCTGGCCTCTAACTCCAGTCAATCGAAGATTTTGCCCGGCTCCACCCGCATAAATAGAGACTTTGGTGCTCTCGCCCATACCTTAGTCCAGACCTAAACGGAATGATCTGAAGACTTTGCGCAAGATACGGGGGTAGGGGAGTACCTGTTGTCCAGAGCCTTCCCACCCAGGACATCAAGGAAGAGAGACCCCGCCGTTTACCATCACCCCATGCCGATCTTGTTGAAGGTCATCCTCCTTGCCATCGTGCAAGGCCTTGCCGAGCTTCTGCCCGTCTCGAGCTCCGCCCACGTCGTCGTCGCCGAAAAGCTCCTCGGCCTCGACCCCTCCGCACCCGCCATGACGCTCCTCCTCGTCATGCTCCATACCGGCACCATGTTCGCCGTCATCGCCTATTTTTGGCGCCAGTGGCAGCGCACCTACTTCGCCTCTGCCGACAGCTTCAAGCGCGTCGCCATCCGCCTTGTCTGGGCCACCCTGCTCACCGGCATCCTCGGCGAGCTCCTGGTCAAGCTCATCGAGAAGACCGCCTTCCACGGCGCCTCGAAGGCCGAGATCGAGCTCCTCTTCGGCCGCCTCGACCTCATCGCCCCCGCCCTCTTCGCCGCCGGCCTCCTCATCCTCCTCGCCGGCCTCCGTGAGCGCTCAGCCGTCGTTCCGGCCGCCCGCAGCCTCTCCACCCTCACCCCCGACCTCCGCACCTCCGTCACCATGCGTCAGGCCGGCATCATCGGCGCCGTCCAGGGCCTCTGCCTTCCCTTCCGCGGCTTCTCACGCTCCGGCGCCACCATCTCGGCCGGCATGCTCGCCGGCGCCGCCCGCGAGCGAACCGAGCGCTTCTCCTTCGCGCTCGCCGTCATCCTCACTCCGCCCGTCGTCCTCCGCGAAGCTCTCCGCCTCGTCCACGCCACCCGCGAGGCCGCCGCCACCGGCACCCCTATCGACCTCTACGCCGCAATCCTCACCAGCCTGCTCGGCGCCGTCTTCGCCTTTCTCGCCGGCCTCGTCGCCCTCCGCTGGCTCTCCAGCTGGCTTGAGGCTGGCCGCTGGTACCTCTTCGGCATCTACTGCCTGATCGCCTCCATCGCCGTCTTCTATCTGCACCACCTCGGCTACTGAGTACCGCCCATGTCGCCCGCCGTGACCGAATACCTCCGCAAGCTCACCCCCGAGGACGCCTCCGCCCTCTGGCACCTGCGCCTGGAGGCGGTCGAGACCGAGCCGTTCGCCTTCGGACCCACCGCCGCAGAACACCGGGCCACCACCGTCGATCAGGCGCGGTCCCGCCTGCTCGAGATGCAACCCGGGTCCTTCATCCTCGGCGCCTTCGCCTCCCGCGAACGCGACCACACCGGCCACCTGGTGGGCGTCGCGACCTTCTTCCGCGAGACAGGTGCCAAGGAGCGTCACAAGGGCCACATCTACGGCGTCTACGTTACGCCGTTGCATCGCGGCCACGGACTGGCCTTCCAACTGCTCTCTACCCTCATCACGACGGCCCGCGAAGACGGCTCGCTGGAGCAGATCCTGCTCCGCGTTCGTGCGGGCACTCTGTCTGCGGGACGCCTCTACCGCCGGCTTGGCTTCGAGGTCTTCGGCACAGAGCCGCACGCGCTCAAGCTCGACGCGGAGTACGTCGACGAAGAACACATGATCCTCAAGCTCCGCTGAACGGATGCGGCCAGCCGGAACCTACCGCCGCGTGTAGCGCCATGCCCACCAGATCAGGGGCACCTGCAGCGGCAGCCGCGCCCACGCCACCCACAGCGGCACCTGCGGGAACCGCCCGTGCTCGGCCACCATCGTCACATTAGCCGGAAACACCGCGATCAGCAGCAGCACCAGCCCCCAGGCCGCCGCCCGTCGCGGCTGCCCCGTGGCACTCTCCGGGACGAGCAGCCCCAAGCCGCCCACCATCTCCGCCGCCCCACTTACCAGTACGAGCGCCCGGTGGGCGGGCAGGTACGACGGCATGATATTCGCGTACGTCGGTGTCGCCAGCCAGTGCAGCAGGCCGGCTCCCGCATATCCCACACCCATCACCACCCGCCCGATACGCATCCCCGGCCGCCCTATCTCACACAAAAAAGCAGGCGACCCAAAAGTCGCCTGCCCTCGCCCTACCAGCGCAACACCAAGAAGCTTACTTCGCCAACGCGTCTCGATGCGCCTTCACATAGTCGTGCGATGTCTGGATATGTGCCTGCTGCTCGCTCAGCAACTGATGCACCGGCATCGGCAGATCCTGCTCCAGAGCCTCCTTGTACGCCTTTTTGATCACGTCTTCACCCTGCTCAGCGGTCTCAAGCAGCGTGTGATCACCGCCGCCGAGCTTCGCCTTCAGATCGCCCCAGACACGGTGCACCACGGCTGCCGCAGTTCCACTCTCCTTCACGTCGTGGACCCCATCGCGATGCAGCTCGTTCTCAAGCTCCGCGCGATAGTTCGCCCGCTTCAGGCTCTCCGCCAGAAAGTAGCGCTTCAGCGTCTCGTCCTTCAGGTGCTCGCCGATGTCCGCGTATCCCTTCTGGCTGTCCTGCAGCACATTGACCAGGCCCGACAGCACCTTCTTCGTCTCGCTCAACTTCGCCTCTGTTGTGGCCATATCTCGTCTCACCTTTCCTTGGGACCGCAGTCCCAGCGATCCTCACCGTCCCCTGCCCCACCGCGCAGCGCAGTCGATCGGTGCTCGACGCCTCGTTGATGCCGTCAGTGGCATCCCGTCGTCATGTGGTGTGATGCGCGCCGCATGGCCGGGTTTGCATCCTGATTCCGTGTCGCGCATGAACGTCGCTGCCGTCGCGTCCTCTGGAATAATCGTCCTCACAGATCGGCGCACTCGGCCCACCAAGCAGGCGCACCCGCCGGCCATCGATCCAGCACCCGCAGCCGCGCCCCACCCGGTGACTATGAAGACGCTCCGCTCCGCGATCGGTCCAACCCGCAGCCGCCGCCTGAACGAGCTCTCCGGTCTCGCCGCCCTCGTCGGCGCCACCCTGCTCCTGCTCGCGCTCGCCACCTACACCCCCACCGATCCCTCGCTCAACACCGTCGGCAACTACGCCGTCGGCCGCCCCGCACACAACTGGATCGGCATCCTCGGCGCCCTCGTCGCCGACGCCCTGCTCCAGACCTTCGGCGTCGCTGTCTTTCTGCTGCCCCTCATCGCGGCCCGCGTCGGTGTCCGCTGGGTGCGCTCCCTGCCCGCCGGCGGCCCCGCCCTGAAGACCGCGGGTGTCCTCCTCTGGCTGCTCTTCGCGCCCGCCGCCATCGCCCTCTTCCCCGGACATCTCCTCTGGCGCGGTGCTCTGCCCATCGCCGGCGTCAGCGGTCTCATCCTCTCTGACGTCCTCGTGCAGTACCTCAATCTGCCCGGAGCCGCCGTCGTCCTCACCATGCTCGTCGGCATCGCGCTGTACCTCACCACCACCTTCACCTTCGGTACCGCCGGGCCGTGGCTCAGCCGCCGCTTCAGCTTCCTCCGCCGCCTTTCGGACCGCTGGGCCCAATGGCGTCTTGATCGCAGCAATCGGGTTGCCGAGCGCGCCGCCGCCCGCGAGCTCGCCCGCTTCAGCAATCGCCGCGAAGCCTCCGGGAAGGCAGCCCGCAAAGCCGCCCTCGCCGTCGCACCCGCCGAGACGTCGCCCCTCCCGTCCGCGCACTCGACCACCCTCCTCAGCAGCCTCTTCCGCTGGCTCAGCCGCCGCCCGCAGCCCGTTCCCGTCATCCCCGAGCCCGAACCAACCCCCACCGCCGCCGAGCCCGCCTCCGTCTGGGAGGCCATGCCGCGCACCGTCGTCGACGCGCCACCCGCTACTGCGCTCAGCGCCGCGACTGCCGCCGCAGCCCCCTTCGCCGAAGCCCTCGCTCGCGCCGCCGAACCCGAGCGCACCGCGGACCCCGTCCCCCCGCACACGTCCGTTCAGAAAGACTTCTTTGCCCGTGATCTGGCGGACGTCGCTTCGGCCCCTCTCGAGGCCTCCTCCCCCAACAGCATCTCCTTCGGCAAGCGCGCCGACTCCGACATCAAGGCCGTCGCCATCACCCCCAAGAGCGTGCGCGGCTACAAACTGCCGCCCTCCTCGCTCCTCTACCACTCCGAAGAGCACGCCCAGGTTCGCGAAGACGCCCTCCGCGACGAGGCTCGCGTGCTCGTCGAGAAATGCGCCGAGTTCGGCGTCGACGGCCAGGTCACCCAGATCAACCCCGGCCCCGTCGTCACCACCTTCGAGTTCAAGCCCGACGCCGGCGTCAAGTACTCCCGCGTCACCGGCCTCGCCGACGACCTCTGCCTCGCCATGGCCGCCGAGTCCATTCTCATCGAGCGCATGGCCGGCAAGTCCACGGTCGGCATCCAGGTCCCCAACCACGAGCGCGAGACCATCTGGCTGCGCGACGTCGTCGAGTGCGAGAGCTTCGCGCAGTCCAAGTCCCGCCTCGCCATCGCTCTCGGCAAGGACATCAACGGCCGCATCGTCACCGGCGACCTCGCCGCCATGCCCCACGTGCTCATCGCCGGCTCGACCGGCTCCGGCAAGTCCGTCGCCATCAACGCCATGATTATGAGCGTGCTCTTCAAGTCCACACCCGAGCAGGTGCGCATGATCCTCGTCGATCCCAAGCGCGTCGAGCTCGGCATGTATGAGGGCATACCCCACCTCTTCACGCCCATCATCACCGAGGCCAAACTCGCCGCCAACGCGCTGCGCAACGCCGTCCGCGAGATGGAGCGGCGCCTCAAACTCCTCGCCAGCCATCACGTCCGCAACATCGACCAGTACAACAAGATGGTCGACAGCGCCACGCCCGACATGTTCGAGGACCCCACAGAGCAGGAGCCGCTGCCCTACATCATGATCATCATCGACGAACTCGCCGATCTCATGATGCTCGACCGCTCGAACGTCGAAGAGTCCATCACTCGCCTCGCCCAGATGGCGCGCGCCGTTGGCATCCACCTCGTGCTCGCCACCCAGCGCCCGTCGGTCGACGTCATCACCGGCCTCATCAAGGCCAACGTTCCCACCCGCATGAGCTTCCGCCTCGCTACCAAGGTCGACTCCCGCACCATCATCGACTCCAACGGCGCCGAATCGCTCCTTGGCCGCGGCGACATGCTCTACCTCCCGCCCGGCACCAGCCGCGTCCAGCGCGTGCACGCCCCCTTTGTAACCGAAAAAGAGATCGCTGCCGTTACTGAGTTCTGGAAGGCCCAGGGCGAGGCCGAGTACCAGCACGGCTTCCTCGAGGGCCCGAAGGACGATAAGGCCACCGAAGGCGAGCCCGGCGATGGCGACGACGCCAACGACGAGCTCTACGACGACGCCGTCCGCCTCGTCTTCGAGTTCGGCAAGGCCTCCACCAGTCTGTTACAGCGCCGGTTACGAATCGGGTACGGCCGCGCCGCCCACCTCATCGACCTCATGCACCGCGACGGCCTCGTCGGCCCCGCCGACGGCTCCAAACCCCGCGAGCTCCTCAAGTCCGCCGCGTGGCTCAACGAAGTCGACGCCGCCCTCCGCTAAGCGCCAGCATTCGAACCCCTCCCTCTGCTTGCCCCGACCGGAAGGGCGCACACTCCTCAACCGTCGTTCGTTGCTCCCCAGGAGGACTCTGCAGGCACCCACCTTGTGTCCCCCTCCAAAGAGATCGACAGTTGCTCCCCTCGTTGTCCTCCGCAAGTGCAGCAGCGACCCTCGACCTCGCTCACGATCATCACCGCCGGTGCGAGTGCTGCACCTTCCCCGACCGAAACGCCGCCAGCGCCAGCACACACACCGCCCCTAGGAGCGCGTAGTAGGCCAGGTGCGGCCGCCGCTCCACGAGCGACCGCGTCTCCGGTCGCTGCCGCCAGCCCGCATTCAACTGCTCTGTACCCAGCCTCACCATCTCCGGTCGCAGCGCCGGCGCATACGTCCGCACATAGTCGTAGGCCGGCGCCGCCAGCGCCGCGTCCCCGTAAAACAACTCCAGCGACCGCGCCGCGCTCGCCTCAAAGCACAGCGAGCGCTGCCGCATCTCGAGCTCGACCGCCCGCACCGGCAGTGGCGCCTCGTCGCCGTCCTCGATCGCGACCTCGACCTCCGCCTCTTCCTGCAGGTTCGCCCCCAGCGTCGCCGGTACGGTCAGGACCTCATCATCGAGCGCGACGCCATCTCGCTCCATGCGAATGCGTTCGATCCGCCCCGCCACCGTCTCGCTCTCCGCCGCACCCGCGCCCAGGGTGTGGCTCATCACGCGCACAGTGCGGCTGAAGTTCCCGCGATAACTCGCGTCCAGCACAACCCGCACCCGCTCGACCGGCACCCGCGGCGGCAGGCGGAAGCGCGCCACCGTCGCATGCGCGCTCTCGGTCACCGCCCTCTCCGTCGCCGCGACCGTGTAGAGCGTCTGCGCCTCCCGGCTCGGCGGCACCGTCGCTCCCGCCACCGTCAGCGTCGCGCGCCGCGCCCCCCTTCCATCTGCCGCACGCACCCGCAGCTCCACATGCAGCAACGGAAACGTCGTCTCCGCGAGATGCAGCGTCGTGCTGCGCGCCAGATGCTGCGACGCCAGGTCGAAGACCGTGAACTCACCGAGCTCGACCGGCGCCGCACCGGCGCGCGCAGACCCACGCACCCGCGCCGTCCCGACGAAGTCCTTGCCCGCAAGCTCGAGCACCACATCCGTGTAGGCCCGCGATGGCATCTCCAGGTCGAACACCACGGCATCCCCGTGCCGCTCCAGCCTCTCGACCCGCGCCACCTCGCTCGCCACCGCCTGCGCCTCACTCACCGTCAGCACATACGGCACCTCAAACTCCGCGCCGCCGCCGCGACCGACCAGCCGCAGGTCCTTGAGCGACGGCTCCGCGTGCGCATACACTGCCGCGTCGAGCGGCGCACATGTCTGCCCCGCAGCCGCCGTCGGCACCGTCCGTGCGTAGCGAAAGTACTGCGTGGCATCCGGCGCCCCGGCGGCAAGCACTCCCACCCCCAGCAGCATGGCCCATCCCCGCATCACGCCCGGTCGTCCATCGTCGGCACACCCGCGCCTGTCCCCTGCCCGCGCATCGCGACCCGACCCTGCTGGACTTCAAAAGCAATCTCCATCAGCAGCGCACCCTGCCTGAGAAGGCTCACCCCCGACGCGCCCGCTGCCGCCGCGTCCCCGCCGTGCGGCGCTTCCTCCGCTCGCTCCATGGCACCTACTCTACCCTCTTCACCGCGCCCACTGGCACGTCGCGTGCGTCGTTGGTACCTTTGCTCCCATGTCCTCTGAGCCGACCATGCGCCTGCTCCTGATCGACGACGACGACCTCAGCCGCGAGGTGCTCGATCTCGTCCTCACCGGCGACGGCTTTCACCTCACCTCGTTCGCCTCCGGCGACGCAGCTCTCGCCCATCTTCGCTCCGGTGCCCCCCCGCCCGACGCCGTCCTCACCGACCTCCAGATGCCCGGTCTTCAGGGCGCGCCGCTCGCCCGCGCCCTGCGCGCCCTCTGCCCTCCTGCAACGCCCATCCTCGTCATGAGCGGCAGCACACCCAGCTCCGCCGCGCTCGCTCCCTTCGACGGCTTCCTCCTTAAGCCGTTTACCGCCGAAGACCTCCGCGCCGCGCTCGCTCCGGCCTCCTCGATCGTAGATCTCGCCGCAGCCGCCGAAGACGGCAACGCCGAGACCGAACCGCGCGACGGCGCCCTCGACGACACAGCCGCGCGCAAAGACGATCTCGTCCTCGACGACCGCATCCACCACGAGCTCGTCGCTCTCATGCGGCCGCCACAGCTCCACGAGCTCTTCACCCTCTGCTTCACCGAGATGGCGCGCCACACCGTCGCAATGCACCGCGCGCGCGCTGCAGGCGATCCTGCCGCCTTCCGCGCCGCCGCGCACGCCCTCAAAGGCGCGACCGGCATGGTTGGCGCACGCGAGCTCCACGCGCTCGCCGACGCGCTCGAGACCGGCGACCCCACCTCTGTTCATCATCTCGCTTCGCTTCGCGAAATCCCGCTCGCGGCCGAGCGTCTCCAGCGTATCCTTCTCTCGCGCGGCATCGATCTCGCGCCCGGGCCCTTCCCAGTGCACGAGCCCCAGGAGACTTCATCGCATGAACCAGGCACCAGCAGCTAAGCGAACCTCAGGCTTTGGCACCCCATCCTCCCCCATTCGCATCCTCGTCGCCGATGACCACGCTCTCATCCGCATGGGCGTCAAGAACATGCTCTCCAACGATCCCGGCTATCAGGTCGTCGGCGAGGCCGAAGACGGCGACGACGCTATCACCCAAACCCTTGAACTCGAACCCGACGTCCTCCTGCTCGACCTCGCCATGCCCCGCCTGCCCGGCCTCGAGGCCATGCGCGCGATCGTGAGCCGCTCCTCCGGCGTCAAGGTCATCCTGCTCACCAGCACCATCTCCACCCAGCAGATCATCGAGGCTCTCCAGATCGGCGCCCGGGGCATCGTCGAGAAAGGCTCCGTCGTCGGCGAGCTCACCAAGGCCCTCCGCGCCGTACAGTCTGGCGACTACTGGATCGGCGGCGAACGCGTCGCCAACCTCGTCGCCAAGCTGCGCGACCTCACCGCCAAGGCCGCCGCAGGCTCCGAGCGCAAGACCTACGGCCTCACCCCGCGCGAGCTCGAAGTCGTCAACTCCATCGTCGAAGGCTGCTCCAACAAAGACATCGCCAAGGAGTTCACCATCTCCGAAGAGACCGTCAAGCGCCACCTCTCGAACATCTTCGACAAGACCGGCGTCTCCACCCGCCTCGAGCTCGCCCTCTTCGCCATCGCCCACAAACTTGTCACGTTGGAGAACTAGCCCGGCTCCGTTCTTCTGGTTCCGCGCCTCTCGCTGGCACCTCCGAGGAAGGTCCGCAGGCGCAGGCGCCTCGATCTGTCATCCTCGAAGGCATCTGCATCCCGCCCCTTCGCTCACGAGCTTGCATTATCCTGCGCCAAAGCGGTATACAGGCCCGCAACAATGATCGCCCGGAGCACCATGCCCAACGTCTCTCGCCGTTCCTTCGTCCAGACCACCGCCACCCTTGCCGCCGCCACCCTTCTTCGCCCCTCTCGCCTGCTCGCAGCGCCCTTCGGCCTGCCGCTCGGCCTTCAGCTCTACTCCGTTCGCGATCTACTTCCCAAGGACTACGCCGGCACCCTCAAGCAGGTCAGTGCCCTCGGCTATAAGGAGGTCGAGGCTGCCGGCTTCTTCGATCACCCCGTCGCCGAGGTCAAGCAGGCCATGTCCGCCGCCGGCCTCCACTGCGTCAGCGGCCACTACCCGTGGGATAAGCTCTCGGCCAACCTCGACAACATCATCACCTTTCACAAGCAGCTCGGCGCCGAGTACATCATCTGTGCCTACCCCGGTCACATCAACACGCCCCTCGTCGGCACCCGCCCGCCCTTCAGCCTCGCCGATTGGCACTGGAACGCCGACAACTTTAACCGCATCGGCAAGCAGATCAAGGCCGCCGGCCTTCGCTTTGGCTACCACAACCACACCCCTGAGTTCGTCACCACCGACGGCGTCGTGCCCTACGATGAGCTCCTCCGCCTCACCGACCCCGCCCTCGTCACCTTCGAGATGGACTGTGGCTGGGTCGCCGTCTCCGGCGCCGACCCCATCAAGTACCTCCACCAGCACGCCGACCGCATCTCCATGCTCCACGTCAAGGACTTCCAGTCCCTCACCGCCACCCCGCCCCACTCCGTCCCCCTCGGCCAGGGCGTCGTCGACCTCCACGCCATCCTCGCCGCCGCTGACAAGACCCGCATCAAGCACTACTTTGTCGAGCAGGAGCAGTTCGCCGGCCCACCCATTCCCGAACTCAAGATCGACGCCGACTACATGCAGCACCTCACGCTGTAACCCGCACGCGGCACAGTGCTCATCGTGCAAATGGCGTTGGCCGCCCCAGGCTGCCAACGCCATCTTGTCTCAGCCGAAGAGAGTGCCTACTGGCACTTCACCCCGTTTAGATAAAACGCCGCCGGTGCCGCGTTCGCTCCCGAGTAGTTCGCGTTGAAGCCAACCCCCGACAGCGTCGCTCCCGCCGCAATCGAGCCGTTGTAGCTCATGCTCGTCAACGACACCGCGTGCCCGGACTGCGTATAGTTTGCGTTCCACGACTGGTTCAGCGCCTGGTTGCCCGCGTACGTCCATGTCAGCACCCATGTCGTCAGCGCAGTCGATCCCGAGTTCGTAATCGAGATCGCTCCGGTGAAGCCCGATCCCCAGTCGTTCTGGTCCACATAGGCAACGTGACATCCGCCCGCGGCCGCGGCCTGTGTCGCCGCGCTCGCCTGGTTCGACGCCGCCGAGACCCCGCCTGCTGCGCTCACCGCCTTCACCGTGAAGTAGTACGTGGTTGACGCCGTCAGACCCGTCGCCGCATAGCTCGTCCCGCCCACGCTGCTCGCGACCAGCGTCGTCGTCGCCCCCGAGCTCGTGCCCGAGTACACACTGTAGGTCACGCCGCTCGTCGCGCTCGCCGTCCAGCTCAGGTTGATCTGCGAGCTCGAGCTCGGCGTCGCCGTCAGCCCCGCAGGCGCTCCCGGCGCCGGTGCCGCCGGCGTCTTCGCGCTCGCCTGGTTCGACGCCACCGAACTTCCTCCGGCATTCACCGCCTTCACCGTGAAGTAGTACGTCGTGCCCGCGTTCAAGCTCGTCGCCGCGTAGCTGGTCCCGCTCACGCCACTCGCGATCACCGTCGTCGTTGCGCCAGACGTCGTTCCGAAGTACACCGAATACGTAACTCCGCTGGTTGCACTCGCCGTCCAGCTCAGGTTGATCTGGCTCGCCGAGGCCGCCGTCGCCTTCAGGCCGCTCGGTGCCGCCGGCGCAGGCGTCGTCGTGCCGCCACCCGTAGTGAGCGCAAACTGAATCGACGCCAGCTCACTCTGCTTGGTCGGGCTCGCCGGCGTCGGGTCGTAGTTCGCGTCCAGCAGCCCGTACTCGTCCTCCCCGTTCAACGCCCAGTTCGTCCAGTTCAGCGTCGCATCCGCCGCCAGGTAGCTCACCAGACTCTGAAACCACTGCCCCTCACTGCCCGCCACCGAGCTCTGCGCACTCGCCGCGTCGTTCGTCGTCCCGAACTCCCCCAGCCACACCGGCGCCACGCCATTCTTCGCAATGAAGCCCCAGTGCTGCGTCCACACCGCATCGAGCGACGCCGCCGTCGTCGACCCGTTGAACCAGCTCTGCTGGTACTCCGTCGGCCCGTAGTCGTGCGCCGAGTACACGATCTGATCTGCAACCGACAACGTTACAGGCGAGTTCGCCACGCCCTCCAGGTTGCCACCCCACCAGTAGTAGTCGTTGCTCGTGTACGCGTCCGTGCCCTCCACGAACACCAGCAGCTTTGGATTCACCGCCAGCACCGCATTGCCCGCCCGCCCCGCCGCTAGATGCCAATCGTTCGTCCCGCCGCAGTCCCAGCACGCCCCGCCCGAGAACGCGTTGTGCGGCTCGTTGCGCAGGTCCATTCCAATCACCGTCGGATTGCCCGCGTACCGCTGCGCCAGCGTCGTCCAGTCGTTGATCCACGCCGACTCCGGATAGCTGCTCGTAAACCACAGCCCGTTCGACTCCGCCGAATCCCCCGCCTCCGACCGGTGGTTGTCCAGAATGACCTTCAGACCATCTGTACCCGCCGCCGTCACAATCTTGTCCAGAATCTGCAGCGAGTTCAGTCCCTGCAGATCCGTGTTGATCGCTCCGCTTGCGTTTGTGAAGCTGATGCTCGACGGCACCTGCGGCGTCTCAACCATCTGATTCGAGAACGGGATCCGCACCGTGTTGTACCCCTGCGTCTTGATCGTCTGCAGAATTGCCTTGTAGTCCTGCGACGTCAGGCCGCCCACCACGCCGCGCGTCGTCTCGAAGCCGTACCAGTTGATCCCCGCGATCCGCACCTGCGTTCCATTCGCGTCGAGAATCTTGTTGCCGCTCGTGTGCCAGTACCCAGCGCCCTGCGCCACTGCCATCGGTGCCGTCACCGCCACAACCGCAAGCACCACAAGACGCCGCGTCTGCTGCAGAACCGCACGCGCCTGCTGAGAGAAGAGAAGGGAGAGGCTGCTCATCGATACACTCCGCATACTGGGCTGTGGGTCGCTGTGGCCAGCGTCCCCGGTTGACGAACTCCTCCCCGCATCCTTCCAGGAGGACCGTGACCGGGAGATCAGCACAGCAGCACAGCAGTTGCGAAGCCGCGAGACGGGCTCATCGGCCCGCCCCGTCTCGCACGGCGGTCGGACGAAGCATCCCTCCACCGCGCAGAAGCAGCCTCGCACCCCCCACTGCGCGCGTCCATCGAAATCTCGCTTCGCACAGGAAAAGTTTCGCGACGCACAACCCGGGCGCGCGCCGCTGCATCCGGCACACCTCGACCGCGACTCCCCCGCTCGCGCCGCGGCTCGGGTAAGCTCGCAGGCATGCTCCTCCCGCGTCTCGCCTGCGCCGCCCTCGCCCTCGCCCTGACCTCCTCCCTTCCCGCCCAGAGCACCCCGCACGACTCCCTCCTCGTGCTCTCCAAGGGCGCCCACACCCTCAGCATCGTCGACCCCGTCACCCTCAAGGTCCTCGCCCGCGTCCCCGTCGGCAACGATCCCCACGAGGTCATCGCCTCCACCGACGGCCGCACCGCCTTCGTCTCCAACTACGGCTTCGGCGCCTTCAACACCCTCGCCGTCGTCGATCTCACCCGCGCCCAGGCCCTGCCCTCTATCGATCTCGGCCCGCTCCGCGGCCCCCACGGCCTCGCCTTCGTCGGCGGCAAGCTATGGTTCACCGCCGAGGCCGCTAAAGCCATCGGCCGCTATGATCCAGCGACCTCCCACGTCGACTGGATCATGGGCACCGGCCAGAACCGCACCCACATGATCCACGTCTTCCCTGACCTCAACTCCATCATCACCACCAACGTCAGCTCCGCCACCGTCTCCCTCATCAACAAGGCTGACCCGAACGCCCACGTGGAGCCGCCACCACCCCCACCCGGCAACCACCCCGGCCCGCCGCCCCCACACGGACCTCCCGGCGGCGACTGGGACGAGACCGTCATCCCCGTCGGCGAGGGCTCCGAAGGCTTCGACGTCTCGCCCGACGGCCGCGAGATCTGGGTCGCCAACGCCCGCCAGGGCAGCATCTCCATCATCGATCGCGCCGCCCGCACCGTGGTCGCCACCATCCCCGCCAATCTCACCGGCGCCAACCGCCTCAAGTTCACCCTCGACGGCCGTCTCGTCCTCATCTCCGGCATGGGATCGAGCCCTCTCACCGTCTACGACGCCCACACCCGCACCGAGCAGAAGCGCCTCGCCATCGGCCGCGGCGCCGCCGGCATCGTCCTCGAGCCCAACGGCAACCGCGCCTTCGTCGCCTGCTCCCCGGACAACAACGTCGCCGTCATCGACCTTCACACCCTCACCCAGGTCGGCCGCATCGACGCCGGCCCCGAGCCCGACGGCCTCGCCTGGGCCACCCGCCCCTGAGACCCAGCACGCAGCGCCCAATCGCGCCCCACCCTTCAACTCCGCCCCCACACCATCGGCGGACCAACACCGCCTTCTCGCCATCGAGCCCGGCGCCGCCCCCGTCTCGTAAAATCAAGCTGTGCCCACCCTCGAGCCTCCCGTCGACCTCCTCGTCATCGGCGCCGGTCCCACCGGCCTCGCCTGCGCCATCGAGGCCCAGCGTGCCGGCCTCACCGCCCTCGCGCTTGACAAGGGCTGCCTCTGCAACTCCATCTATAACTACCCCTCGCACATGACCTTTTTCACCACCCCCGAGCTCCTCGAGATCGGCGACATCCCCTTCTCCTCCCCCAACCCCAAGCCCACCCGCACCGAGGCCCTCGAGTACTACCGCCGCGTCGCCCAGCACTACGCCCTCGACCTCCGCCTCTACGAGACCGTCCACTCCGTCTCCGGCGCCGACGGCGACTTCACCGTCCACACCACCGACCGCTTCGGCCGCCCCCTCGCCCACCGCGCCCGCAAGCTCGTCATCGCCACCGGCTACTACGATCTCCCGAACCCGCTCAACCTCCCCGGCGAAGACCTCCCCAAACTTCACCACTACTACAACGACCCCCATCCCTTCTTCGATCAGGACGTCCTCGTCATCGGCGGCAAGAACTCCGCCGCCATCGCCGCCCTCGAACTCTGGCGTCACGGCGCCCGCGTCACCCTCGTCCACCGTGGCTCGGAGATGCACCGCCACGTCAAGTACTGGATCCTCCCCGACATCAACAACCGCATCAAGAACGGTGAGATCGCCGCCCACTTTCACTCGACCGTGGCCCGCATCACCGAAGACAGCGCCACTCTCGACACCCCCGGCGGCCAGCTCACGATCCCCAACGACCAGGTCTTCGCCCTCACCGGCTACCATCCTGACTTCACCTTCATCGAGCGCCTCGGCGTCGCCCTCGATCCCACCAACGACCACTGCCCCGTCTGCGATCCCGCCACCCTCGAGACCAACGTCCCCGGTATCTACGTCGCCGGTGTCATCGTCGCCGGCGAGCGCACCCACGAGATCTTCATCGAAAACGGTCGCTTCCACGGCCGCCTCATCGCCGACCACCTCCGCTCCATCGTCTCCCCCGAAGCCCCCTCGACCCGCGACACGCAACCCCACGAAGACCTCGTCGCCGCCGCTCACGCCGCCCCTCGCAACCTCGAGTAACCGGGTCGACACCGCCGACCTCACCCTCCTCGCTCCCCACGGGAGCTCCTGCAGACAAGCCCTACACTCGATCTGCTCGACCGGGCCCCGCTGGGGAAGGGGTGATGTCTGCCAACCGCCACATCGCTCCGGTCGTCCTCCTGTCCTCCATGATCGCCGTCGCGCAAAGGCCGACCCCGCTCCGCCTCCGTGTCGACGTCACGGACGCCCCTCGCCACCTCCTCCACGTCGCGGAGCAGCTTCCGTACCCCCCGGCGAAAACACCGTCGCCTACCCCCAGTCAATCCCCGGCCACGAACGCGCCAACGGCTCCATCGACAACCTCGTCGTCCACGCCGGTGACGCAGGGCGCACCCGTGCCATGGCGTCGCGACCTCGCGGACCTCTACCTGTTTCACATCACCGTGCCCGTCGGCCTGCCCTGCTCACCCACATGAGTGAGCTCGTCAAGCAGGCCACCAGACCCTTCGTCGGCCATCACGACCATCACTTCGACTTCCTCGTCGCCGACTCCCCGCACTCCAGGGCTCAAGCGAGGAACACACCCAGTCCGCCGACTACATCGTCGGCAGCCTCGATCTCACCGATCCGGAGAACGCCGGCAATCTGGGCTATCTTCTCCCCACGAGTACACCCACTCCTGGTGCGGCAACTACCGCCGTCCCGCTGGCATCGCCACCCCCGACTACCACACGCCCATGCAGAACGACCTGCTCTGGGTCTGCGAAGAACTCACCCAGTACTACGGCGACGTCTCGCCGCGCGAGCCGGCTTCCGAACGCCAGCGCAGACCATCAGCATCTTCGACTTCGAGGCACTTCGAATCGATCAGCCCGGACATAGATGGCGATCCGTCCAGGAGACCTCCGCCGCGTCCGCCTTTCTGCGCGACGACCTGGGCCGGCTCGCGCCTCAGCCAGGGCAACGACGACGCTGGCACGTTGCTCTGGCTCGAAGCCGATGTGAAGATGCGGCAGCTCACCCACGGCGCCAGGTCCCTCGACGACGTCGCTGCGCTCTCCTTCGCGCCTCTCCTCCCCGGTTCGGCGGCGCGGAACACTGGACCCGACGTTCCGCCCTACACCTTCCCCGACCTGAGACAGGCACTCAACACAACCGTCCCCTACGACTGGTAGACCTTCTGGGAGACTCGGCTCAACGCGTTGGAGGTCGAGGCCTTTACGGGTGGCCTCGAAGCCGGCTACACCTACCGGCCCCGGCGATCAGCTGACCGCCGTCAACGGCCCTACACCGCCGAGCGACTCACCGCCGCAGTTCACAACCGAGGACCAGCGCCGGCCCGATCCTTCTCACCGCATCGCGCGACGACGAATCGAAGACATCCCCGGTCGACTACCACGGTGGCGAGAACTACTCCGCGCTCATGCGCAACCGCAACCCCGATCTGATCACCACCGCCATCCTGCAACCAAAGGAGCCGGTTCGGCTCTCCGCCCCGCCCCGCGCCGCCCGGCAACCCTGCGCCGCCAGGCCGGCCCGCGCCACCCCGTCGCCAAGCCGACCTGCGCCACCCCCGTCCAGCAGATCGCGTGCACTCCCTCGAGTCATTCCCGGATAAGAGAATCCTAATCACAGGCTTTTCCCACCCAAAAGGAAAGCATCTACCACCGCCCTCCCTGCTCTGCTTCATAAGAGGACACAAACCATCTCCTAATCTGCAAAATCCTCGTCCTTCCGCCCATTCCGATGCAGTGTCAGCTTTGGCATCTCTCGTGCTCTTACCAGAAGCGTGAGGCTGGGGCAGACACCAGCAGCCACACACACCACTAACTCGGCACCAGAAACATCCGCCTACCGGCGGTCAAGGAGAACCATGCACCTCATTGCCAGACTGACCTCCCTCTCTGTCTTCGCCCTCGCCGCCGCCGGCATCGCCTCGGCCAACACCATCAACCTCGCCAGCTACGGCACCACCGCCTCCGTCCCGGCAGGCGTCGGCAACACCGCCACCACCTACGGAGCCTCCGGCGCCACCTACGACATCCCCACCGGCAGCGTCTGGACCGCGCCCACCGGCAACTCCTCCTGGGTCTCCTTCAACGCCAACTCCTACCCCGGCGGCAGCTACACCGCGTCGAACGGCAGCTACACCTATCTCTCCACCTTCAACGACGCGACTCCCGGCATCTCCTCCGGCTCCATCACCGTTCTCGCCGACGACACCGTCTCCGTCTACCTCAACAACATCCTCGTCGCCGGGGCCGCTGCTCCCGTCGCCGCCGCCCACTGCACCGTCTCCACCCCGAACTGCGAGACCGCCGCAACCTACAGCCTCGCCGGCGCTGACTTCGTCTCTGGCGTCAACACGCTGAAGTTCGTCGTCGACCAGGACTTCTCGAACGCGACCGGCCTCGACTTCTCCGGCTCGATCGCCACAACCCCCGAGCCGAGCTCGCTCCTGCTCCTCGGAACCGGCCTCGTCGGCACCGCCGGTGCCATGCGTCGCCGTCTCCGCGCCGCCATCAGCCGCGCCTAACCCTCAACGCAACCCACCTCAACCACCGCCCACGCCACCGCAGATGCATCGCCAGGCGTGGGCCTCTCTCTGCCCTGTCTCACACCCCAACCATGTCCCGCGGGCGTGACGCAGCAGAGACCGCCCAGCGGCAAACGCCTCCTCTGCTTACCCGATCACCCGCCGTAGAAATCCTCGCGTCCCCAGCCACCCGAGCAGCACCAGAAAGAAGCACAGCATCCCCACCACCAGCGCCTCCGGCATGTGCGCCGTACCGCTCGTCAGCGCCGCCCGCAGACCCTCGCTCATGTACACGATCGGGTTCACCAGCACCCCGATCTGCAGCCACCGCATGTGCCCCAGCGCCGCCCACGGATAGTACACGCACCCCAGAAACGTGATCGGCATCACCACCACTCCGAAGATCAGACCGATCTGCTGCGGCTTCACGCTCGTCCCGATCACCAGTCCCAGCGCCCCCGAGGTCAGGCTCGCCAGCACCATCACCAGCAGCAGAAACGGCCAGCTCGCCACGTGCGCGACCACCGGCGTCGCCGGAATGTAATACGCCAGCGGAAACACGATCGCCGCCGCGATCATGCTCTGCATCGCCGAAAAGATCACCTTCTCGAGCGCCACCGCCGCCACCGGCAGCGGACACATCACCCGGTCATCAATCTCCCGCGTAATCCCAAACTCCTGCGCTAGCGGCAGCGCCACCGCCGCGATCCCCGAGAACATGATCGCCACCGCCATCAGCCCCGGCAGCAGCACCGTCCCGAAGTTTGCCCCCGCCATCGCCGCCGTCGGATTCATCCCCGCCGCGCCCGCTCCCATGTGCGGCATGATCACCGTAAATACAAACAGAAACAGCAGCGGATTCATGCACACCCGGATCACGAACGGAAACAGCTCCCGCCGCAGCACAAACAGGTCCCGTACAAACAGCCCCGCAAACGCCCGGCCATACTGCACCCACGCAAACCGCCCCGTCACCGTCCCCACCGCCGCCCCACGCTCGATCGCCAACTCCGCCATCACACTCTCCCCTTCGCGCGCGCTCAAAGCTCCCAGCGGTCGGCTCATCGCCCAAAGCCCAAAGCGGATATCTCACGCGAACCATCACCCACCCCGAAACCACCGGGCAGTCCAGCCTTACCTCGATCATAGCTCCGCCAGCCGCCTCCGCTGTGCGCCCGACCCCGCCACCAAACAACCCGACTCCCCCACTGTTCACAACCCGAAGTCGATATCGACCCGCACCTGACTCCCGCCGCAACCGCAGGCCACATCCACATCCGAAGACGGTGTCTATCGGGACTAGTGTTGCGAGGCTAACTGAAACCGTGTTCCGTAAGTGCAGCCTGAATGTTTCAACCGACGAACGCGCGATGATGAACTCCTGGCGTGTGACGCTCTTGGCGGTCGGTTCCGCCGAAGAACCGATTCGCCGGGAAGGTTGACCACGCAACTTCGGTTCAATGAACAACGTGGAAAGTGCGTTTCCAACGCGTGTCTGGAAAGAAGTGCACAAGTACGTGGCCGATCCACGAGAGCTTGTGGCCGAATCCTGGTTGTTCAAGTTGCCCGTCTGCGACCTCGAACGACCAATAATTGAACAGCGGACGACCAAGTATGTTGGCGCGAGGCACGAAGCCCCAGAAGCGCGAGTCCAGGCTGTTGTGCCGGTTGTCGCCCATCATGAAATACATGCGGGGTGGAACCACAAGGTCGCCATTCTGGATATGACTAGAGAAGTTCAGAGCCCACGACTCTGTTGACCCAGGCACCCCAGCCGGAGGGACTGCGGGGAAATCGTCGAGGAACTCGTTGAAGTTATCCGTCGTTGTCGGCTGCGCGAACCGTACGGGCTGTGCAACGCCATTCACAAACACAATGCCGTTGTGTAGATGAATATGATCGCCGGGCACGCCGATCAATCTCTTCACCAGGGTAGTGTATTGTGGTGTTCCGTTGGCGTCGGTGGCATCAATACCAGGCTGATAAACGGGCTTGATGAAGACCACGATATCGCCAGGCCTAGGCTCGCGATACCTTATTAGCGGCATCCACGAAGCAGGCGCCATCAGCGTCATCCGGTCGACGACCAGGTGATCGCCTAGTAGCAAAGTGTTCTTCATCGAGCCTGACGGAATGACATAATTCTGAGCTACGAAGGTCATAATGAACAGGCCCACCACCAGAACTGAGCAGATGCTGGCCA
>CAXTVA010000023.1:0-32265 GCA_964247625.1 uncultured Acidobacteriaceae bacterium | reverse complement strand
ACGCCCCAGATGCGCTGGCGGGAGATGCACCAGTCGGGGCGGGTGGCGATCATGTTGGAGATGCGCTCCTCGCCCCACGCCGGGTCCCAGGTGACGGTGCGGATGGCCGCGAGCGCGCGCTCGCGGAAGGTGCTCGCGGTGGCGTCGGGCGCGGCCATGAAGGTCTCCATGGCGATGAACCACTGCTCGGTGGCGCGGGTGATGACGGGGTTGTGGCAGCGCCAGCAGTGCGGGTAGGAGTGCTCGAGTGCGAGCGAGCCCATGAGCGTGCCGCGGCTGCGGACGAGGTCGATGATGGGCTGGTTGGCCTGATGGATGGTGAGGCCGTCGTACTCGGGCAGACCGTTGCGCAGGCGGCCGGAGGCGTCGACGTCCGAGAGCACGGGCAGGTTGTAGCGCTGGCCGGTGGCGAAGTCGTCGGCGCCGTGCGAGGGCGCGGTGTGGACGGCGCCGGTGCCCTGCTCGGTGGTGACGTAGTCGGCGTTGACGCCGAGGATCTCGCGATCGAGGAAGGGGTGCTGGAAGACGGCGCGGTCGAGCCGCGAGCCGGGGAAGCGGGCGATCTCGGTCGTATCCGGCAGCGCGCAGACCTGGCGGGTGTGGTCGGCGAGTGCGGCGGCGACGAGGTAGACCTCGCCGTCGACGGTGCGCAGGGCAACGTACTCGAGCTCGGGGTTGAAGGCGATGGCGAGCGAGGCGGGCAGGGTCCACGGCGTCGTCGTCCAGATGATGGTCGAGACGGGCAGGCCGGTGAGCGCGGGATCGAGGGCGGCGGCGTCCGAGAGCAGGCGGTACTTGACGTAGATCGAGGGCGAGGTGTGCATCGCGTACTCGACCTCGGCCTCGGCGAGCGCGGTGCGGTCGTGGATGCACCAGTAGACGGGCTTGAGGCCCTTGTAGACGAAGCCCTGCTCGTAGAAGTCGAAGAAGAGCTCGGCGATGGCGGCCTCGTACTCGTTCGACATGGTCAAGTAGGGCCGGTCCCAGCGACCGAAGACGCCGAGGCGCTCGAACTGGGAGCGCTGCAGGTCGACGAACTTGGCGGCGTAGGCGCGGCAGGCCTGGCGGACGGCGAGCGGGTCCATATCGAGCTTCTTGCGGCCGAGCTGTTCGTCGACCTTGATCTCGATGGGCAGACCGTGGCAGTCCCAGCCGGGGACGTAGGGCGCGTCGAAGCCGGCCATGGTCTTGGTCTTGACGACGAAGTCCTTGATGCACTTGTTGAGCGCGTGGCCGAGGTGGATGGCGCCGTTGGCGTAGGGCGGCCCGTCGTGCAGGATGTAGCGGGGCGCACCGGCGCGGGCACGGCGGATCTCGCGGTAGAGGCCGGCCTCTGTCCACTGGGCGAGGCGGAGCGGCTCGTTGGCCGGCAGATTCGCCTTCATGGGGAAGCTGGTCTGGGGCAGGTTGAGCGTGGACTTGAGCGGCTTGCTCTCGGCGATCACCTGGTTGGCTTCGGGCATTCCGACCTCAGGGTGGGGTGGTGGCGCGGGCGGCGCAAACCTCTATTGTAGCGGCATGAACACACGTGGCAGAGGCACGAGACCACGGACGTCGGTGCGTCGTCTAATCGGGTGAAGCAAGGCGTGGTGCGCTCCTCGAAGACTGGATTTGTTCTCTGCCATCGGGCGGATATTTTCCGGACGCTGGCAGACGGCGACTGGCGAAACTTTGTAGAATGTGAATGGAGCCAACAGCAGCGAGCCACGGTCACCAAACCGGCGTGAGACCGGAGACGTAGACCGAACACGGATCGCTTGATCTCGACGGCGCGGAGAGCGTGTGCGGAGCGCTCTCTGCCGAGGCAAAGCAGCTTATGGCGATGACCCTATTGACACCACCGGAGCGCGGACAGCGGGACGAGCAGGATGAGCTGCGGCTGCGCGGCGGCGACGAACCGAACCTGGGCGAGATCAAGGAAGAGGGCATCTTCGGCTCGCTCGTCTCGAGCGTGCGCGACGTCTTCTTCCCAGAGAAGCTGCCACCGCTGGAGCTGCAGTCGACGCCGATCGCGGTGGTCGACCGGATGGCGGTCAAGCGCGACCCGACCTCGACGGCGATCGCGGTGGGTGTCCATGTGATCGCGATCGCGCTGATCGCGTGGCTGCTGGCCAAGGGCGTGAAGATGGCAGCGCCGCAGGTGACGCGTCTGGTGACGCCGATCGATCTGCCGGTGTCGCCCCCCAAAGCTCCGCCGAAGGCTGTGGCGATGGGCGGTGGCGGCGGGCAGAAGGGGCCGACGCCGGTGACGCGCGGGACACCGCCGAAGTTTGTGGACCGGCAGATCAACCCGCCAAAGGCACCGCCGCTCGAGCCGCCGAAGATCAATATTCCGGTGACGGTCGAGGTGCAGAAGGACATCAAGATGGCGAGCAATGTGCCGCAGCTTGGGGTCCCAAACTCACCGGTCGTGGGACCGCAGTCCTTTGGGAACGGCTCAGGCACGGGGCTTGGTTCAGGCAACGGGTCGGGTATCGGGCCGGGGTCGGGGGGCAATACGGGCGGCGGGCCGCGGCGTATCGGCGGCGGCGTGTCGGCGCCGGTGCTGATCTACTCGGTCGAGCCGGAGTTCTCCGAAGAGGCGCGGAAGGCGAAGGTTGCGGGCAACGTGCTGGTGAACCTGTGGGTCGATCAGCAGGGACATCCGAGTCACGTGCGCGTGCTGCGCGGCGTCGGTTTGGGGCTGGATGAGAAGGCGATGGAGGCGGTGCGGCAGTATCGCTTCAAACCGGCGATGGAGAATGGCAAGCCGGTGCTGGTGGAGTTGAACGTCGAAGTCAACTTCCAGATCTTCTAACGCTCGTGGTTAGCTATGGCCGGAGCGTGGCGAGCTCGTGCTGGCGTGAGCGGGCGACCTCGTCGAAGGTCAGGTTTTCGGCGTCGCTGTCCTGCTCCTGCTTCCACCTGAGGAAGAGGGTACCGTAGCTGGCGGTGAGGCAGGTTGCGGGGTCGATGCCGAGGGCGTGCAGGGTGCGGTCGATCCAGGCGGTGGTGCCTTCGAGCTCCGCCCAGGTGCCAATCGCGGTCTCGTCGAGCACGAGGTGAGAGGCGACATCGCTGAGATCGGCGGGGGCGGACCACTCGGTGCGGAACTTCTCATAGGTGAAGACGGGGAGGTAGCCGAGCTGCGCGATGATCTCGCGCATGGCCTCGCAGTCGCCGAGGGTGGTCTCGGTCTCGATGCGGGTCTTGTAGTGGGAGTCGTCGACGTCAGCGGGCTGGCGCTTGTGGGTGAGGACGCAGCGGTCGCCATACTCGCGCAGGCGCAGGATCTGGCGACGCTGGCGGAGACTGCGGTCCGCGGTGTCAAACAGGGTGTTGTGTTCGAAGGTGCGCGGGGTGACGAGGGTGAAGCCGAGCGCGGGGAGTTTGCTCTCGAGAGCGGCGGAGTCGGAGACGGGGAACTTGAGTTCGATCTCGGCGGCGCTTGGCATGGCTGGAGTATATGCGGGTGCGCGGTACGATCGGGCTGAGGATTTTGGGGCCGAAATGAAGTGGGAGACGCGGCAGCTGAAGGTGGAGGAGCCGGCGGAGATCGCGGAGGCGGCGCAACTGCTGCGGCGCGGCGGGTTGGTCGCGTTTCCCACGGAGACGGTGTACGGGCTCGGGGCAGATGCGCTCGATGCCGCCGCGGTGGCGGGGATCTTTGTGGCGAAGGAGCGACCGGCGTGGGATCCGCTGATCGTTCACCTTGCGTCGGCGGAGGATGTGGAGATTGTCGCTGAGGTCGGCGAGCGGTTTCGATCGCGTGTCGAGGCGCTGGCGGCGGCCTTCTGGCCGGGACCGCTGACGATGTTGCTGCCGCGGACGCGGCGGGTGCCGGATGTGGTCACGGCGGGACGGGGGCGGGTGGGGGTGCGGGTGCCGGCGCACCCGGTGGCGCGGGCGCTGATCGCGCAGGCGGGGGTGCCGGTGGCGGCGCCGAGTGCGAACCGCTTCGGGCACACGAGCCCGACGACGGCGGCGCATGTGCTGGCCGACCTGGACGGGCGAATCGATGCGGTGCTGGACGGCGGGGCGTGCGCGGTCGGGGTGGAGTCGACGGTGCTCGATGTGTGCGAGTCGCCGATGATCGTCTACCGGCCGGGGGCGGTGACGTTGGCGATGATCGCGGAGGTGGCTGGGGCGGTGGAGCTCTATCGCGGCTTCGCGGGCGGAGGTCGCGAGGAGGCGGTGCGTGAGGGGCTGCCCTCGCCGGGGGTGGGTCTGCGGCACTATGCGCCGCGGGCGCGGCTGCTGCTGGTTCAGGGCGAGGAGGAGCTGGCCGCGGAGTGTGCGCGGCAGGGTCAGGACCGGGCTGCAGGGGTGATGCTGCCGGATGGATGGGCGGCACTCGCCTCTCAGGTGTATCGGTGGGGACCGTGGGGGCGGTTGGACGTGCTTGCGCGACGGCTGTTTGCCGGGCTGCGGGAGCTCGACGAGGCAGGGGTCAGCGTGATCCTGTGTCCGCTGCCGGCCGAAGGAGACGGGCTTAACGCGGCGCTGCGAGACCGGCTGCTGAAGGCGGCGATGCGGTAGGGCGTGGGATCACAGGGCTTGCATCAGTGCGGCGTCGGCGAGGTCGGCGGCGAAGCTGTCGAGGGACAGGGAGCGGAGCAGGTTGCGGCGCATGCCGGCGTAGACCTGGTCGAGGCCGCGGAGGGCGCGCTCAATCCAGGAGAAGGAGACCTGGGCGGCCATGCGCTCGAGGTCGGGGCGGAGGTCGAGGTTGCGCACGAGCTCGGGCGTGCCGGCGCCGAGCAGGAGCAGATCTTCGAGCAGGAGGGCGAGCGCACGGAGGAGAGCGGCGGTCTTGGCCTGGCCTTCGGCACCGGCGCGGTAGGCCTCGGTCATGCGGAAGAGCGCGCTGTGGTCGGGATCTCCGCTCCCGCGAGCGAGCTCCCCGGAGGCCTCACCTTCGGCGAGGGCGGAGCGGAGGAGCAGGAGGGCGTCGGCACGGGCCGCGAGATAGGCGGGGAGGTCGAGCGAGAGGGCGCGACCGGGGGCGCCCTGGGCGAGGCGGGCGACGAGGGCGCGCTGGGCGGGCGGGAGCTCGGAGCGGCGCTCGGTGAGGAGCATCTCGATCTCTTCGGCGGGGATGGCGCCGAGGCGGACGGTGGCACAGCGGCTGCGGATGGTGGGAAGGAGCTCGCCGAGGTTCTCGGTGAGCAGGATGAGGTGGACGGACGCGGGCGGCTCCTCGAGGATCTTGAGCAAGGAGTTGGCGGCTTCTTTCATCATGGCGCCGGAGGTGAGGATGAAGATGCGGCGGGGGGCCTCGGAGGGCAGGCGGTGAGCGCGCTCGATGAGGGTGCGGACCTGGCCGAGCTTGATGAGGAGCTGGGGCGGGTCGGGGGGAAGGATAAGGACGTCGGGGTGGGGCTGGATGAGGACGCGTGTGTCTTTGCGGTCGGTGGGGCCGAGCTCCTCGCGGGCGGTGTCGGCGGCGGCAACAGCGGTCTCAAGGTCGGCGGCCGAGGCGATGCGGGTGCAGTTGCGGCAGACGCCGCAGAAGCTGGCGAGCGACTGACCGTTCGACCAGAGGTCGCGCGGCTGGCGCTCGCAGACGGCGGCCATGGTGAGCATGAGGGCGAGGGTGTACTTACCGACGCCAGCGGGGCCGGCGAGGATGAGCGAGTGCGGCAGACGGCCGGCGGCGATGGCGGAGCGCAGGTTCTCGACGGCGGTGGTGTTGCCGAGGAGGTCGTTGAAGGTGGCGGGCAGCGGCATGTGTGTGTTGGGGTCCCCCCTCCCCCCTACTTCTTGCGCAAAGTCTTCCATCGGTGAGACTTAGGTCCGGACTTCAGGGCCATCTCCGGGCCGACTTGAGGAAAAAAGTCCCGATAAGCGAGAGTTCCGCCTTCGACATCTTCATCACAAACGAGATCGCCGAAAGAGACGCCGGAGAGCCGCGGAGACACGTAGCGGGGTTGGTGCCGTGCTGCGCTCTCTTGGCTCTCCTATCAGTTTACAAGGTGGACGCCAGTGTTTACGCCACGGTGGGGCCGGTTGAGACCAGGGCGGGGATATCAGATTGAGCGGAGGCACCGCTCAGCGGTGCGTGCAGAGACAGATCTGCTGTCCCCGGAGTGCAGGAGAGAAGGGCGGACCGGAGGCGCAGGGGCTCCTTCAGCGGCATGGACCGGCGTAGACTTTGACCATGAACGGGCGGCGATGGACGGGGGTTGCTGGGGCGGCGCTGGCGTTGCTTCTGGTGGGGGTTGGAGTGCGCGCGCGGGCCCAGGGGACGGCGCCGCCGAGTGAGCCGAAGCAGCAGGCGCCGCCGAGCGCTCCGAAGCCGCCTACCGCACCTGCGACGCCTGCGCCCTCGGCGGCGCAGCAGTTTCCGTTTCCAGGGGAGGAGAAGACTCCGGGCGATGCGAAGGCTCCGGTGGCGCCGGGGACGAGTGCGCCGGCCAATGCACTACCGGCGCAGCCGAGCGGGGCGCCGGGTGCGTTTCCGTACCCAGGGGACTCTGACGGGTCGTCGAGCTCGTCCTCGTCGAGCAGTTCGAGCTCGAACGATGGCGGCGACGGGAGCGGTGATGTGCCGGCGGAGGCTCCATCCCGTCGCCTGCTGCCGAAGGTACGACGGCTGCAGACGGACGACGAGCGGGTGGATGAGGATCTGCGGGTGGCGCGATTCTACCGGGATTCGGGGGACCTGCACGCGGCGTATCTGCGGGCCGAGGATGCGGTGAAGACGCTGCCGAAGGATCCTGAGAGCCACTTCGTGCTGGCGCAGGTGCTCGAGAAGATGCACAAGCGGGACGAGGAGGCGGCGGAGCTGCGGACGTATCTGCAGCTCGAGCCGGACGGGGACTTCGCCAAACAGGCGAAGCGGACGCTGGCGCAGCTGAAGTAGGGGATGCGGCGAGAGAGACTCTGCGTGAGGGCGAAGCGCTCCCACGAGCTCTCCCTAAGCCGACCTCAGCGGCTGAAGCCGCATGCCGGGCCGGCACTGCGGGCACGGTGGAAGCCGTGGCTTTCCACGTTCCTTTGTGAGAAGAGCTCTCTATGAGAGCATGGCGCTATGAGCGATACAACGAGTGATTCGGCTCCCAAGACGGGCGAGATCGCGAAGGCCGAGGGGACGCCGAAGGCAGGCGGAGTCAAGATCGGCGGTCTAGGGCGGAAGGCGCAGAAGCTGCAGGCGATGCGCGAGAAGGCGGCACAGGTGAAGAGCGGGGTGAAGACGTCGCCGCGCGAGTCGGTGGCCTCGTTCAAGGCGAAGGACTCCTTTGCCGGGACGAAGAAGACGTCGTTCCAGCGCAAGGCAGTCTAGGCGAGACCCCGGCGGCGCGCCGGGGCTGGACGAAGCGGCAGATCTCTCCGCTTCGCCGGACGATCGACCTGCTCGACCTGTCTGCTGCTGTCGAGAGGACACGCTGGTGGCCGCGGTTTCCGGGCGGGTCCGGGTTGGCGGTAGTCGTGTCGCAGGCGACGTCGGCGGGGGCGGCGCCCTGCGGATCCTGCCTGGATGTGGGAGAGGCGGTCCCTGATGAAGCCGCGCCCGTCCGCCGCTTCGCGGTCAGCCGTCCGCTTTCAGTCCTCGGGGAGGAGGTCTTCTTCGTCGATGATGACGACGGGGTCGGGGTCAGGCGGCAGGGTGAGCTCGTCTTCGACGCGCAGGAAGCGGCGGATGTAGCGGAGGGGTTCGTCGGCGATGGCCATCTGCTGCAGGTGGTACTGCCAGGCGTCCTCGCGAACGCGGCGGCGGGTGTAGGCCTTGCGGGTGACGGTGAGGGTGACGCCATCCTTGCCCAGGCGCTGGAAGGTCTGGTTGGGGACGGCGAGGGTCATGTCGGTGCCGCCCTTCCAGAAGCTGCGGGCGAAGTCGTGGGCGAAGAGCAGGGCGTAGTAGCGGCGTTCGCTGTCGAGCAGGGCGACGGCGGCGGTGGGGGTGGTCCAGGGGAGGTTGAGGCGCGAGGTGAACCAGCGGCGGAACTCGAAGCCGTTGGCGCGCGCCTGGGCGATGACGAGGAGCAGGAGGTCGGCGCGGGTCATTGGGGGAGGGGTCGGTGCATGGGGAGATGACGACCGGACGCGGGATGCGAGCGCAGGTGTAGTTTAGAGCAGATTGCCGGGGGTGTGCGGCGGGTGGCGTCCGGGTGATGACGCGCGTCTAACGGATCGGCAGCAGATACGGACGATGGGCCAGACGAGGGCGGTTGGAATGAAGACGGGTGCCGAAGCGGTGCTTGCTGACGGCCGAGCCCACCGCGGCGACTGACGGTGCGCGCCGGTCACCGCCGGGATGGCACGCTGAAGCCTGCCCTTGCAGGGGCGAGATGCTTCGCGGTTCGCCGAGGCGGTGGTCTGTGCGCGGTTGCGTGAGATGGAGGCGGATGCGTCAGCGAGGGCGACCGAGGGGCAGGGTGGGGCAGGCCGGGGTGGCGCTCGTGCTGTGGGCCGGGCTGACGTTGCCGGGCGGAGGCGAGGAGGCTGTGGGGCAGGCGGCGGGGGCGCAGGGTCACGCGGCGGCGGGGCACACGGACCCGATCAATCTGACGGCAGCGGTGAAGGAGGCACACCGGCACTTCTACGATCTGGACTATGACGGCGCGTTGACGCGGTTCCGGGCGATTCAGCAAGCGCATCCCGAGGACGCGATGGCGAACAACTATGTCTTGACGGTGCTGGTGTTTCGCGAGCTGTATCACCAGGACCTGCTGGATACGACGTACTACGCGCACAACAGCTTTCTGAGCTCGAAGCGCACGGTGGAGGTGCCGGAGGAGACGCGGCGGGAGATCGAGGCGCTGACAGACCGGGTGTTCGAGCTGTGCGATACGGCGATCCATGCCAATACGGAGGACGCGAACGCTTGGTTTGCGCGGGGATATGCGCGCGGGATCCATGCGGCGTTCGTGACGCTGGTCGACCACAGCTATGTGGCGGCGGCGCGGCAGGGGCTGGCGGCGCGCAAGGACAGCGAAGAGGTGCTGCGGCTCGATCCGGAGTACGCCGACGCGAAGCTGGCGATCGGGATCCAGCAGTTTGCGGTGGCGAGCCTGCCGCGGGTGCTGCGGCTGATGATCGGGGTGACGGGGGTGAGCGGGAGCAAGGAGAAGGGGCTGGATCTGCTGAAGGAGTGCGCGGCGCAGGGGGTGGTGAATGCGGTCGAGGCGCGCACGACGCTATCGCTGTTTCTGCGGCATGACGGGCGATATCCGGAGGCGCTGGTGGTGCAGTCGGGGCTGGCGACGGAGTTTCCGCGGGACTATCTCTTCCGGCTGGAGGAGGCGAACCTGACGAAGGACAAGGGCGATGGGCCGGGGGCGATCGCGGCGTACCGGCGGGTGCTGGACGATGCGCGGCGGCCAAAGTTCTTCTATGAGCCGCGGCTGCAGCTGGCGTACTTCGGGCTGGCGGACACGGAGCGGGGGCAGAATGACACGGCGGGGGCGGCGCGGGACTATGTGCTCGCCTCCGAGCAGCCGCAGCAGAGTGACTGGCTGCGGCGGCGGGCGCAGCTGAACGCGGGGGAGATGTTCGACCTGCTGCAACAGAGAGAGAAGGCGGTGGCGCAGTATCAGCTGGCGTCGGCGGGCGGCGGGGACCAGTCGCAGGCGGATGCGGCGCGCAAGTATCTGAAGACACCGTATAACGGCAGGTAAGTGCAGGTTGCGAGGGGGTCTCGAGCGAGTGATACTCGTGGCTCGGGTGCTGCGGCGTGACGTGGAGGTGCGGCGATGTTCTGTGTGACGTGCGGTAAGCGGCTGGAGGCGGGGATGCGCTACTGCCCGGCGTGCGGGGCGGTGGTGGAGGGTGCTGCCGGAGCGGCGACGGCCGGTGCGGGGGAGGCGCAGAGGGCTGGGATGGGTGTGCCGCCGCCGCCCTGGAGCGGTTCTGGAGGGGCGGCGCGGGAGGCACGAACGCCGGTGCTGCTGCGGCCGCGGGAGGGGCGGGTGATCGCAGGGGTGTGCGCGGCTTTTGCGCAGCGCTATGGATGGGATGTGATGGTGGTGCGGATTGTGCTGGGCGTGGTGACACTGCTGACGGCGCTGGCGGTTGGCGTCGCGGCGTATGTGGTGGCGTGGATCGTGATTCCGGAGGCGCCGAACGCGCTGCCGGACGCGAGCCGATGACGGTGGGGCGCGGCGCGAAGGCCGCGGCGAGGAGAGGCGCGGGTGCGGTCGGGGGAGCGGTGAGCGGAGGACCAGGGGCGCGGCCGTTTGCGTACCGGCGGGGGCGGATGGCGTGCGACGGGGTGGATGTGGCGCGGCTGGCGGAGGAGTATGGGACGCCGCTCTATGTGTACTCGGCGGGGCAGATGCGGGAGCGGCTGGGGCTGTTTGACGAGGCGTTTGCCGGGGTCGAGCACACGGTGTGCTATGCGGTGAAGGCGAACTCGTCGCTGGCGGTGCTGCGGCTGCTGGGGCAGATGGGAGCGGGGTTCGACCTGGTGTCGGGTGGGGAGATGGAGCGGGTGCGGCGGGCGTTCCGGGCGGGGCTGGGGCGGGCGGTGTTCTCGGGCGTGGGCAAGCAGGCGTGGGAGATCGATGCGGCGCTCGCGGGCGGGATTCTGTTGTTCAACGTGGAGTCGGCCGAGGAGCTGGAGATGGTGGCCGCACGGGCGCGGGCGGCGGGGGTGCGGGCGCGGTTTGCGCTGCGGGTGAATCCGGATGTGCTGGCGGAGACGCACCCGTATATCTCGACGGGGATGAGCGAGCACAAGTTCGGGGTCGAGATCGGGGAGGCGCGGGGGCTGTACCGGCGGGCGAAGCGGATGCGGGGGCTCGAGGCGGCGGGGGTGAGTGTGCACATCGGGTCGCAGATCCGGTCGGTGGCGCCGTTTGGACTGGCGATGGAGCGGGTGGCGGGGCTGGTTCGCGAGCTGCGGGGGGATGGGCACGCGATCCGGTACGTCGATGCGGGGGGCGGGCTGGGCGTGAGCTATGCGGCGGACGAGGCGTTCGACGCGGCGGCGGAGGTGCGGTCGTATGCGGCGGCGATGCTGGGGCCGACGCGGGAGCTGGGGGTGCACCTGCTGCTCGAGCCGGGACGGTTTCTGGTGGCGCAGGCGGGCGGGCTGGTGACGCGGGTGGTGCTGGTGAAGCGGAACGGGGCGAAGCGGTTTGTGGTGACGGATGCGGGGATGAACGATCTGATCCGGCCAGCGCTCTATGGGGCACACCACGAGATCGTACCGGTGCGGGAGGGGCGCGGCGACGAGGCTGAGGTGGACGTGGTGGGGCCGGTGTGCGAGACGGGGGACTTCTTTGCGCGGGACCGGAGGATGGCGCTGCCGCGGGCAGGCGAGCTGCTGCTGGTGCTGGATGCGGGGGCGTACGGGATGAGCCTGGCGTCGAACTACAACACGCGGGGGCGGGCGGCGGAGGTGCTGGTGGACAGGGGCGCGGCGCGGCTGGTACGACGGCGGGAGACGGTGGCGGATCAGGTGCGGGGAGAGCGGAGGTGAAGGCGCCGGAGCTAGGGCTGGTAGACCGTCCCGTCGATCCTCACCTTGGAGCACCAGAAGCAGTGCGCGATGTCTCTGTCAGGTGCCTGCCGGGTGAGGTCCAACTTGCGCCAGCGATGCAGCCCGGCGCGACAGAGCAGGGCCAGTGCGCCGTTGGCCTCGTGCTCGCGATGGGGCCAGAGCCTGGCGACGCGCGCGACGAGGTCGGAGTCTGGCTGACTGGTCTGCATGCAGGGCATGGTCGCAGGTCGGGGAGCGCGGTGCAAGTGGGTGACGGGAGGCTCGGGCCGGTCGTTGCTCGCCGTTCACAGACGTCTCTGTGAGGGCTGCGGGCCGGGCGCAGCGCGGCGGCCGCGTGCTAAACTCGCTCTCGTCGCGGAGCCGCTGCCGAGGGCTCATCAGGCCGTGGTGCCGGCATGAAGCGGCACGACATTCGCGGGTCAACTGGTCTGGACGCACGGTTCGGACACGAAGAGGGAAAGCATGTCTGGTCATTCCAAGTGGGCGACGATCAAGCACAAGAAGGGCGCGCTCGATGCCAAGCGCGGCAAGGTGTTCACGCGGCTGATCAAGGAGATCACGATCGCGGCGAAGGGCGGCGGGGGAGACCCGGACGGCAACCCACGGCTGCGTGGAGCGATCGCGGCGGCGAAGGCCGAGAATATGCCGGCTGACAACATCAAGCGGGCGATTCAGCGCGGGACGGGCGAGCTCGAGGGCGTGAACTACGAGGAGATCACGTTTGAGGGCTATGGACCGGGCGGCGTGGCGGTGATCATCGATGTGATGACGGACAACCGGAACCGGGCGGTGAGCGAGATCCGGCACGCCTTCTCGAAGAACAACGGGAACCTGGGCGAGTCGGGGTCGGTCGGGTACATGTTCGCGAAGAAGGGGCTGATTGTGGTCGCGAAGGCGGACGCGGCGGAGGATACGCTGACGGAGATCGCGCTCGAGGCGGGGGCAGACGACCTGGCGGACGAGGGTGAGAGCTGGGAGATCACGACGACGCCGAAGGACTTCGAGGCGGTGCACGAGGCGGTGAAGAAGGCGGGGATCAAGCCGGAGGTGGCCGAGGTGACGATGATCGCCTCGACGTACCAGAAGCTTGAAGGGACCCAGGCGAATGCAATGATACGGCTGCTGGAGACGCTCGAGGACCTGGACGATACGCAGAATGTGTACTCGAACTTTGATATGGACATGGCCGAGGTCGCGAGTTAGCGGCGGTGTGCGGTTGTCTGCCGAGAGCCGCCGTGGACCGGCGGCTTTCTTCTGCGGGCGCGCACGGCGCAGAGAGTGGATGGGACGCTGGTTGAGGCGTGACGGGAGTCGAGTGAGGCGGAGTGGACGCGGATGGCGGCGGATGGCGGTGCTGGTTGCGCTAGCGGGGATGCTGCGCGGGGCCGGGGCGCAGGAGGGGATGACGAGGCCAGATCCCGGCACGCATCCGATCGAGGTGGGCGCGCTGGTGCAGGGCGGCGTGGGGCTGACGGAGAATCGCGGCGGCTTCAAGTTCCTCCAGGCGGGGGTGCATGGCGGCAAGGTGCTGACGGGAGAGATCGGACACGGACTGCTGCGGGGCAACTTCGAGTACGCGGCGGAGCTGTTTCCGTTCTGGCAGTCGTACACGCCGCGATTCAACCGGCAGACGTGTCTGCAGACGGCGCTGGGTGTCAGGTGCTCCGCGCCGTATGCGGTGGGGGGGACGTTTACTGGGGTGACGGTGACGCCGATCATCCTGCGCTGGAACTTCGCCGGAACGCGGCGGCTGGTGCCGTGGGCGCAGGCGGCGGGCGGGCTGCTGTGGACCAACCACAAGTACCCGGCGTTCGGGACGGCGGATGGAAGTCTGGTGAACGCGGGGCCGAGCGCGGATACGAGCGTGTGGAACTTCACGCCGCAGGGCGGGGTCGGGGTGCACTACTTTCTGACGCCACGGCGGTCGATCGACTTTGGCGCGAACGCGATTCATATCTCGTCGGCGTCGCTGGGGGACCGCAACCCGGGCGTGAACGCGAGTGTGCAGTTCAACGGGGGGTTCACGTGGTGGAAGTAGCGAGGTCTTCCCGTCATCGCTCCTGAGCCCATTATCGAGAGCGTTCCGAACTTCTCGGAGGGAGTCTC
Organism: uncultured Acidobacteriaceae bacterium; assembly: GCA_964247625.1. GTDB lineage: Bacteria > Acidobacteriota > Terriglobia > Terriglobales > Acidobacteriaceae > Edaphobacter. The sequence goes on along the minus strand of CAXTVA010000023.1, from coordinate 18,734 downwards.
TTCCGAGCAGGTGGAGCGGATTGTGGCGGCGATGGAGGTGCCCGGCGTGCATCTGCTGGACTGGTCCCTTGACCGGGATCATCACCGATCGGTGGTAACGGTTGCGGGTGCGCCGGGGGCGGTGGTCGAGGCGGTGGTGCGCGGGGTGGGGCGGGCGCGCGATCTGATCGACCTGACGGCGCAGAGCGGGGTGCATCCGCGGATCGGGGCGGCGGACGTGGTGCCGTTTGTGCCGGTGCGGGGGATCACGCTGGCGCAGTGCGCGGTGCTGGCGCGACAGGCAGGGATGCAGATCTGGCAGCGGTATGGCGTGCCGGTGTACTTCTACGGCGCGGCGGCGATGCGGCCGGACCGGGTTCAGCTGGAGGATGTGCGGCGAGGACAGTTCGAGGGGCTGCGCGACCTGGTGCACCGGGACAGCTCGCGGAGACCGGACGTGGGCGGGCCGGAGCTGCACCCGACGGCGGGGGCGACGGCGGTGGGGGCGCGAAGCTTTCTGGTGGCGTACAACGTGTATCTCGCGGGGGCGAGCCGAGGCACGGGCGCGGGCGGGCCGGACATTGCGACGGCGCGCGCGGTGGCGCGGGAGATCCGGGCGTCGTCGAGCGGCGGTCTGGGTGGGGTGAAGGCGCTGGGGGTGATGGCGAACGGGCGGCCGCAGGTGAGCATGAACATTACGGATCTGCGGCTGACGCCGATGCCGCTGGTGTATCGGAGGGTGTGTGAGCTGGCGGCCAGATATGGGGCGCGGGTGGCGGAGGGCGAGCTGATCGGGCTGCTGCCGGCGGAGGCGTACGATGAGGGCGAGACGTGGCTGCGGGAGATAGCGGAGTTCCGGCCCGAGGAGAAGGTGCTGGAGCGGCGGCTGGAGCGCCCGATGGCGTGGCCTGGGAAGGGTTGACGCGGGACAGGGCGGCCGATGGTCCGGGTGAGACGAGTTCTGACGTCAACGGGGCGTGAGCCTGGGCCGGGCGAGATCCTGACGCGGAGGTTTGCTGTCCATCCCTCGTTCTGGTGAGTCCAACGGGTCAGCGACGGTTGCGGTGCATCCGGATTCGCGGAAGAATGGGATGTTGGACGGGATAGGTCCGGAACGAAGATCGGACATGGAGCCAGCCTTGTTAAGTGTGTCGAAGAAGAGTCGGTCGTGGACGCGGGTGATGTCGGTTGCGGCGCTGCTGAGTGCGTCGGGGTTGGGCTTTGCCGCGCAGCTCTCCGGAGATGGGCGGGCGGCGATCCCGCACGATGTGCAGCAGCTGATTGTGGTCGACTATCGCGCGATGCAGGCCTCGCCGGCGGCGATGAGCCTGAAGGACCGGACGCTGCCGCCGGAGCTGAAGCGGCTAGAGAGCGCACTGAAGAGCTCCGGACTAAAGGTGGACAAGGATGCCGATGTGCTGGCCTTTGCGGCGTTTCGCGCCGGTGGCAGCGCGGGGGACGCGACGCGCACGATCGGGGTGGCACAGGGGCAGTTCCGCACGCATGACATTCTGCAGACGTTTGCCAAGCAGAAGACGAAGCCGGTGCTGGTGCGCAACAACAGTGTGTACCCGCTTGGCTCGGCGGGCATGAGCGTGGCCTTTTTAAATCAGACGACGATGGTCTTTGGAGACCGGGACGCTGTGAAGGCGGCGCTGGACGCGCGCGACGGGCTGGCCCCGAACCTGCTGTCGAACACGGACATGGTGAACGAGATGGCGGGCGTGGACGATCGCGCGGTGTGGAGTCTGCTGGACCAGAAGGGCACGCAGACGATGATGCGTGGCGTGCTGGGGCAAGCGGCCGGCCTGGCGGACTACGAGACGGTGAAGAACCGGATGAAGAGCTCGCGCTACACGATGGACTTCCAGAACGGGGTGAAGTTCGACATGGCGGTCGTGATGTCGGACACGCTGACGGCGGCGACGGCGGCGACGTTGATGAAAGGCGTGGTGCTGCTGAAGAAGAGTTCGGGCACGCCGCTCGAGCGGTCGGCGCTCGACGAGACGACGGTGGAGTCGAGCGCGGGCACGTTGACGGTCGCGTACTCGAGCTCGGATAGTCAGTTTGCGAGTCTGCTGAGTTCGCCGCTGTTCCAGTCGGTGGTGAAGTAGACCTCAGAATCCGTGAGGGACGGGGCTAAAGTTGTTGCGGTTTGTGCCGATGAACGCTCTATGAGGCGATGGCAGGGCAGATCGAGGCGATCGGGACGGGGCAGAGGCCACGGGCTGAGGCTGCGCGTTCGAGGTCGGCGCCATGCGTGATCGTGATGGAGGGGCGAAGCCGGACGCGGGCCGGGTGTCCCAGAGGACGCCGACAGGCGCGGAGCGAGCGGCGGAGGTGCCGGTGGTGAACGATGAGGCGCAGCAGCAGCGGCTGGAGTCGCTGCGGCGGGCGATCGCGGCGGGGGAGTACTCGGTCAGCGCGGAGGCGCTGGCGGAGCGGTTGATTGCACGCATGGAGCGCCGGTGAGAGGCCGGCGGGCGGAGCGTCCGGCATGATGGCGGCGCTGCGATTTCTGTGGAGAGCGACGCGGGGACATCGGTGGCGGCCGGCGCGGAGCCCATATCTGCGATGGCGGCTCGAGACCTTTACGGGGCAGCGCGCGGAGACGGTGCGGGCGCGGGATTTCCTGCGGCTGGCGTGGACGGAGCGACGGCAGGTGATGCGGTTTCTGCGCTGGCTGAGCGAGGTCGAGCGGCTGACGGGAGGGCGGGCGCGATTGTAGATGCGCGAGGTGCCGTTTTGCCGCGTTACGAGCGCGATGCTATCCTTTTGGGAAACACGAGTGAGTGAATCAGACGATCAGGAGTTGTGAATAGCAGTGTTGGCATCGGTCCGTAAGACAGACATTATTGAGAAGTTCCGCACGCATGACTCGGACACCGGCAGCCCCGAGGTTCAGATTGCGATTCTGAGCGAGCGCATTGGCGAGCTCACCGAGCACTTCAAGATGCACAAGAAGGACCATGGCTCCCGCCGCGGACTCTTGATGCTGGTCAGCAAGCGGCGGCGCCTTCTGGACTACCTGAAGACGTGTGACGCGGACCGCTACCGGGACGTGATTGGCAAGCTTGGTATTCGCAAGTAGCCGTGATTTCCGGGGAGCCTGAGGCGATCATGCGCACGTGTGATGTTGCGATCGACCGCGGCCCGGTTCGGCGTCCTGCGGTGGCGTTGCGCCGCGTGAGATGCCGATGACCGGGCCTTCTGTGCTGGCGACCCGTGACGTGTACCTTGCTGCAGGCCGCGACGTGTTGCTGAGGCGGGGGCAAGGGCCACGCCTGCGCGGCTCCGCATCGAGGACGATCCAGAACAGTTGAGAGAAGAGACGAGGCGGAGCATGAAGCAGGACGTGGTAGTTGAGCTTGCCGGCGGCAAGCAGATTCGATTCGAGACGGGCAGGATGGCGAAGCAGGCCTCCGGAGCAGCGCTGACGTCGAGCGGGGATAATGTGGTGCTGGCGACGGCAGTTGCATCGCCTGATCCGAAGGAGGGCATCGACTTCTTTCCTCTGACGGTCGAGTACCGCGAGTTCACGTACGCGGGTGGGCGGATTCCTGGCGGGTTTATCAAGCGCGAGGGACGGCCGAGTGAGAAGGAGGTGCTGACGAGCCGCCAGATCGACCGGCCGATCCGGCCGCTCTTCCCGGAGGCGTTCCGCAACGAGACGCAGGTGGTCGCGTTTGTGTACTCGGCGGACAAGGAGAACGATCCGGATGTGCTGGGGATCAACGGTGCGAGCTGCGCGCTGGCGCTGAGCGATATTCCGTTTCACGGGCCGGTGGGCGCGGTGCGGATCGGGATTGTGAACGATGCGTTCGTGGTGAACCCGACGTACGCAGAGCGGGCGGCGAGCACGCTGAACATCATGGTGGTCGGGACCAAGGACGGGATCGTGATGATCGAGTCCGGGGCCAAGGAGATCACGGAAGAGCGCGTGGTGGACGCGATCGAGTTTGCGCACGGCGAGATCAAGAAGATCTGCGCGGCGATCGAGGACCTGGTTGGCCGGGCGGGCAAGACGAAGCGGGTCGCGGGTGAGGTGGAGGTCGACCACGCGTACCTGAGCGAGCTCGAGAACAAGATCGGCGCGCGTCTGAAGGATGCGCTCGACACGCAGAAGTACCCGAAGTTTGAGAGCTATGCGAAGGTCAAGGAGATCAAGGACGAGCTGAAGCGCGATCTGCCCGAGGGCGATGCGGGTGCGGGCAAGAAGCTGAGCAAGTACTACGAGCTGCTGCGCGAGACGATCTTCCGTGACCAGGTGTTGAAGGAGCGTCTGCGGCCGGATCACCGGGCGTTCGATCAGATTCGCGAGATCTCGATCGAGGTGGGCGTGCTGCCGCGCGTGCACGGATCGGCGCTGTTTACGCGAGGCGAGACGCAGGCGCTGGTGACGGCGACGCTGGGCACGACGGACGACGCGCAGCGGATGGAGAGCTACGAGGGCGAGCAGAAGCGGCGCTTCATGCTGCACTACAACTTCCCTCCGTTCTCGGTGGGCGAGGTGGGGCGCATGACGGGCGTGGGCCGGCGCGAGATCGGTCACGGTGCACTGGCGTGGCGGGCGATCGAGGCGGTGCTGCCGGCCGAGGATGCGTCGCCGTACACGCTGCGGGTGGTCTCAGACATTCTGGAGTCGAACGGGTCATCGTCGATGGCGACGGTCTGCGGAGCGTCGCTGGCGCTGATGCAGGCGGGCATCGAGATCAAGGGCGCGGTGGCCGGTGTGGCGATGGGGCTGGTGAAGGAGGGCGAGAACTACGCCGTCCTGAGCGACATCGCGGGTGCGGAGGATCACTACGGCGACATGGACTTCAAAGTGGCCGGCACGCGCAAGGGCATCACGGCGCTGCAGATGGACATCAAGATCATGGGCATCACGCCGCAGATCATGCGGGAGGCGCTCGAGCAGGCGCGGCGCGGGCGGCTGTTCCTGATCGACACCATGGACGCGGTGCTGGCGGGCGCGCGCGCGGAGAAGAGCCAGTTTGCGCCGCGCATCCACACCATCCAGATCCCGACGGACAAGATTCGGGACCTGATCGGACCGGGCGGCAAGGTCATTCGCGGCATCATCGACGCGACGGGCGTGAAGATCGATGTGGACGACAGCGGGCGCGTGAACGTGGCGTCGAGCGATGCGGACGGGCTAAGCCGGGCGATTCAGATGATCAGCGATCTGACGGCGGTGCCGGAGCCGGGAAAGACGTATCTGGGCAAGGTGGTGCGGATCGCGGAGTTCGGCGCGTTCGTCGAGATCTTCCCGGGCACCGACGGCCTGCTGCACGTCTCCGAGATCGCGGAGCATCGCGTGAAGGAGGTCAAGGACGAGCTGCGTGAGGGCGACCAGATCCTGGTGAAGGTGCTCGCCATCGAGGGCAATCGCATCAAGCTCTCGCGCAAGGCGGTGCTGCGGGAGCAGCGGGCAAAGCTCGGTCTGGGTGATCCGGCGAGTGATGGCGCAGGCGGGGCCGGCGCGCAGGGTGGACCGGCCGGCGTCAATGGGCCGAGCGCCGGGGTTGCGGCTGATCCGGTAGAGAGTGAGGAGCCGCTCGACGGCTTCGATGATGACGAGGACGAGGAGGACGGCGAAGACGAGCCGAACTTCAACCGCGCTGAGGAGCCGGTCGGTGCGCGGCCGGCAGGTGGCCAGCCGATGGGCGGCGGGCAGCCGGGGCCGGGCGGGCAGCGCCGCGGCGGTCGACGGCGTCGCGGGGGCCGACGTCCGGGAGGCCCGGGCGGTGCGCCGCGGCCGGCGGGCGGTTAGTAGACGGTACTCTGTGAGGCGGCCCCGGCTGCTGGGCGCCGGCTTGCGATGGCAAGCGGTGCGCCTGCAGCCGGGGTCTTCCTGTTGGTGCTGGGATCTCAGGCGGGGAGCGGGCGAGTGCAGGGTGTGCATCGTGCAGCGGCGCAGGGCTTTACCGCAGGTGCCCAGACGTATGTGCGGGGCCGTCCGGAGTATCCGGCGGAGGTCGCGGAGTGGCTGGCGGGCGATCTTGACCTGGGTGCGGGCAAGACGGTGTTGGAGCTTGGAGCGGGAACAGGCAAGTTTACCGGGCGGCTGCTGGCGACGGGCGCAGAGGTGATCGCGGTCGAGCCGGTCGCGGCGATGCTGCGGGAGCTGATGGAACGATATCCGGCGGTGCGGGCGAAGGCGGGCACGGCGGAGGAGATTCCGGTGCCGGATGGGTCGGTCGATGCCGTGGTGTGCGCGCAGTCGTTTCACTGGTTCGCGACGCGCGAGGTGATGCGGGAGATCGGCAGGGTGCTGCGGCCGGACGGGGCTCTGGGGCTGGTGTGGAATGTGCGGGATACGAGTGTGGCGTGGGTGGCGGCGCTCAGCAGGTTGATCGAGCCGTTTGAGGGGGACACGCCGCGATTTCACAGCGGGGTCTGGCGCGCACTGTTTCCGACGGCAGGGTTCGGGGAGGTGCTCGAGCGGCGGTTTCGTCACGCGCACCTTGGGCCGGCGGAGAAGGTGGTGGTGGATCGCGTTCTCTCGATCAGCTTCATTGCGGCGCTGCCGGCAGCCGAGCAGCGGATGGTCGCGGACGAGGTGCGGGCGCTGGTGAAGGAGACGCCGGAGCTTCGTGACCGGGAGATCGTGAGCTTTCCCTACGAGACGATGGCGTTTCGCTACATCAAGGTCGCGTGATCGCGTTACGTGAGGCGGGTTCGCGAGTGACTGCGGATGGGCGGTGCGGTGTGGCGGCGTGGTGAGACGGTGGGCGTGGTTGGGGTTTGCGGCGATGTGTGGGCTGAGCGCTTCGGCGTGGCTGGTTCCGGGCGATCGTGTGACGGGGAGGGCGTCGCTGCTGCTGGCCGCGGGTGTGTATGGTCTGGTTGCGCTGACAGGTCTTGTGGGTGTGCTTGCACGGAGGTGGCGCGGTGCGGCGTTTTATGGCGACGGCGGGCGGTGGCGGCTGGCGGGTGCGGGTGTCGGCGTGCTGGCGGCTCCGCTGCTTCTGTTTGCGATCGCGGGTCGGCTGGGCGGTGGAGGGTTTGCGGCAGGAGCGCTGTGCACGGCTCCGCTGTGGGTGATGGTGGCGCTGGCGGCGATGCGGGGGGCGGCGCTCGATGCGTCCCTGATGCCGGCGATGGCGGGTCTCGGAGGAGCGCTGCTGCTGTTGCCGGTGGCAGAGCCGGGCGCGCTCCGGGCGGGTCTCGGGACAGGGCTGTGTCTCCTCGCGGCGGCGGTGCTGGGTGCTTCCGTGGCTGTGTGCGCGGAGGAGATGCAGCGAGGGCGCGCGGCGGAGGCGGTGCTGGTGGCGGCGGGGGCGAGTGCGGTCGTGCTGGCGGCGGCTGGTGTGCTGCTGCCCGGGCAGGCGGAGGAGGCGATGTTTGGGTGGGCGATGTGGCCCCAGGTGCTGCTGGCCCTTGCCACGGCGGGTCTGGGGACGGTGCTGCTGCGGGCGCTGCCGGCGCGGGTGTATGCGACACAGTTTCTCTGGACTCCGCTGCTCACGGTGATTGAGGGATATGTGGTGGTGCGGCCGGCGCTGACGCTGCGGACGGTGGCCGGGGTAACCCTGCTGGCGGTGGGGGCGGGTGTGCTGACGTGGGGCGGCGAGGGCTCCGGGGACGAGGGGCTGTCGCTGCGCTGAGTCGCTTCCTGGCGAGTCGACAGGATGTCGCGTGCGTTCGGGGTGTGCCGGTTCCCCGAACGATGCAGGTGTCTTCCTTAATGATGAGATCGTCCGCTCCGATGAGATGACGATCTTCCCGCCGTGCACCACCGAAGGTCGAGCACACCTCTTCGAGGCGACGAGAGAGCGGGTTGTACCTTGCGCTGCACCCTCATGAAAACTGCTCTGGATGCGCGGTCGAGAGGAGGGTTAGACTCGCGGCATGGCTGCTTCGATGTACATCGTCGTCGAGGGTGAGGACCCGGGGTTCAATACGTTTGTGAACGGGCGATCGCTGGCGCGGCACGAGGATGCGGTCGAGCGGCTGGCGCTGAGTCTTGGGGTGCGGCCGCTGATCGAGTACTTCTCGGCCGATGAGAACTCGATGGCGCTGCTGATCGAGGAGGGCGCCGGGGACCATGAGCTGATTCGCCGACTGCCGCCGCCGCAGTGGTACTCGGCCGAGGATGGGCTGGCGACGGTGCGGGCGCTGCGGGCGTCGCTCGAACGGGAGCCGCAGCAGCTGGGGAGCGAGGGAGTTCGCGTGCTGGCGGAGCTGGGGGAGTATGCGGAGGTGCTCGAGAAGACGGCGGATCGCGGGCTGCGGTGGCATCTGGCGGTGAGCTGGCGCTGAAGGGCTCAGGCCGAGTGGGCGAGGACAGGACAGGCAGCAGGTCCCCCTCCGACTCCCTTTTGTGACGATGAGGGAAGCCTTGACGATGGCGGGCTTGCAGATCGCTCCCCTCGCAGCCGGTTGGGCTGTTCCGATCGAGGTGATGGCTCCGGGCCGGGGCGACCTCAAGTCAGGGCTGGATGTTGTGGGCCTGGGCGAGCTGCTTCGCCTTTTCGGCGTGCTTGGTGTCGAGGGTGGCGCTGCGCTCGGCGAGCGATTTGATGGATGCGAGTGAACTGCCGGAGGCCTCGGACTTCTCGTCGTTCAGGATCTGGTCGTTGCCCTTGACGAGCTCCTTGATGTACGCCTTGTCAAAGGCGTCACCGCTGAGGAGCTCGAGCTTGGCGACGGTGGCTCGATCGCCGACGGACAGGCTGCCGGCCGAGACCGGCTTGACCTGGGCGGCGGTTTCGGTTGCACTGATCTGCTGCTTGAGGCGCGTGTGGTCGCGAACGACCATGGTGGCGTACTGCTTGACGTCGGCGCTCTGGCTCTTCTGCAGAGCGAGCTGGCTGGTCTTGATCTCGAAGTTGGAGTCCTGCGCGATCTCCTCGAGGAAGTGTCTGTCCTGATCTGAGGGGCCGCTCTGCGCGTGTGCTGGCGCGAGCGCTCCTGCGCCAAGGGTGACGGCGAGCAGGATGGCCGCTGCGGTTGTTCCTGTTCTGTTCTGTCCGTGTCGCATGTCTCTCCTCTGGCCGATCGGGCCCACAGGCGATAAGGGGCAGAAAGCAGGAAGAGCGTTGCCCACCCGGATCAGGCGTGCGCACGCGACGTTTCGTCTGCTGAACAAAGCGGCTGGCCGTGCTTTCCTGTCGCGAACGCAAGCCCGGTCAGAACTGGAAGTAGAGGAAGGGCACGTTGGCGTCGAGGTTGGCGAGCGTGGCGAAGAAGAGGATGGCAAGCGCGATGGCCCAGACGAGGTTGGGTCGCCAGCGGAGACGGGTGAGCCAAGGGCTGGGCGCGGCGGGGTTGCGGAGATCGGAGGTCGGGGTGTGGTGGCCCAGGGAGGGCTGCGCCGGCGCGCGCTCCTGGCCCAGGATCTGCTGGGTGTTGGGCAGGAAGAGGACGACAGGGAAGAGCGCAAAGGCAAGTGCTCCGTCGAGCAGGGTGGAGACGGGGCCGAGGCCGTGGGCGCCGGCGAGATCGTGCAGCAGAGAGATGGCGGCGGCGAGCGAGGCGGAGCGGAAGAAGATGAGGGCGAAGGCGACCTGCAGATAGACGCCGAGCATGAGAGCCAAGCGGACGGCGCCGTTCGGTGGTCCGGAGCGGACGGGTGGGCGGAAGTGACGCCATGCCTGGTTCGCGGTGAGATAGACGCCGTGGAGGAGGCCGAAGAGAACGAACTGCAGTCCGGCGCCGTGCCAGACGCCGGTGAGGAGCATGGTGAGCAGGGTAGGAAGGGCGATCATGGCGGCGAAGCCCTCGGGGGTGGCGAGGGCTTTGCGGGAGACCCTGCGGCCGGCGGCGGCGCGGCGGCGCTGCACGTGGAGCAGGATGGGGTTGTAGAGGTAGAGGGTGATGTAGCGGGTGAGGGTGATGTGCCAGCGCTGCCAGTACTCGGTGACGCTGGTGGCCTTGAAGGGCGAGTCGAAGTTGAGCGGGAAGCGGATGGAGACGATGCGGGCGAGGCCGAGTGCCATGTCGGAGTAGCCGGAGAAGTCGAAGTAGAGCTGCATCGTGTAGGTGACGAGGCCGGTCGTGGCGGAGAGCAGCGGGAGGGTGCCGGCGTGGTGGAAGGTGGCGTCGGCCTGGGGCGCGAGACGGTCGGCGATGAGGACCTTCTTGGCGAGGCCGAGGAGAAACCAGGTGGCGCCGACGGTGACGTCGTCGAGATGCAAGCGGAAGCGGCGGAGGCTGCCGTCGGAAGAGAGCTCGCTGAACTGCGGCATCATCTCGCGGTGGTGGAGGATGGGGCCGGCGATGAGGTGGGGGAAGAAGGTGACGAAGAGGAGGTAAGAGAGGGGGTCCTCGAGCGCGGCCTGGCCCTGGGCGAGGTCGACGAGGTAGGAGATCTGGGTGAAGGTGAAGAAGGAGATCCCGAGTGGGAGCAGAACGGGGCGCGGCGCGACCGGAAGACCGGCCTGGTGCAGCGAGGCGAGCAGGGTGGCGAGGTACTTGTAGCGGAAGAGGACGAGCAGATTGAGGGTGACGCCGAGGAGGAGCCAGCGTTGGCGGGTGGGAGAGTCTGGAGCAGTGTGCGCCAGTCGGTGCGCGATCGCGTAGTTTCCCGTGACGGAGCCGAGCAGGAGAAGGACGAAGACGGGGTTCCACGCCGCGTAGAAGACCAGGGAGGCGAGGGCGAGCCAGCCGATGACCCAGCGCCGACCGAGGCGGCCGGTGAGGGCGAAGCCGAGCACGACAACGGGCAAGAAGAGGAAGAGGAACGTGGGAGAGTTGAACAGCATGCGTGGCGGGCCTTCGCGAGAGTACCAAAGCGTGTGACAGGCGAGCGGCGGTTTGCTTGGGGCGAGGAGTGAGGAGGCTATGGAGCTGGCCGACGGTTCGCGGGTGGGCTTTGCTTCGGGCTGGTCCGCGGCGGGCTGCGCTGGTCCTGGATCTGCGTTGCGGCTCGATCCGAGAGCAAGGCCGCGCCGACGGCGGTGAAATGCCGCTGATCGTTGAAGAGGCCGACGGGCAGCGGGGTGAGCGGGTTGACGGTGAGGCCATCCAGCTCCGCCCGGAGCGAGGCAAGGTCAGGGTCGCAGTCGGGAATGGGGCTGACGGTGATGAGCAGGTGATCGACGCGTCCACGATAGCGCTGCTGCAGATGCTGGATGAGCGCAGCTGCCGCGCTGCGATCGCCGCTTTCGGGCGGGGAAGTCCCGTAGGTGCACGCTGTCAGCGGAGGCAGGGGCGCGGTGAAGAAGCCGTTGCGGACGGTGACGGCGTCTTCGCCGAGGCGGCTGCCGGTGAGGCGCTCCCATGTCTGCTTGATGGCGTAGAAGATGGCGAAGCCGGCGGTGTAACCGGCGAAGGCGAGTGACTCGCGCGGGTGCGTGAGGAGGGTATGGCGAACAGTGTGGGGATCGCTCCAGCGCAGCATCTCGAGCATGCCCTCGGCGTAGACGGTCTGCTCCCACGGATGGGCGCGGGTGCTGAAGCTCTCCGGACTAAGCTGGATGAGGAGGGTGCGCGGGCGAGGGTTGCGGTCGAGGAAGCGGTCGAGCGCGAGGTCTCCGGTGACGGCGAGGACGGCGTTGGTCATGGCGATGTTGCAGACGGGGCCACCGCTCTGGTGGGCGATGCGCTCGGGGTCGAGGCCGGTCATGGCGGTGGAGTCGCCGAAGAGCAGGGTGTCGCAGGGTCGATCGCGCGTGGCGAAGACCTGGTCGTTGGCGCGGACCCACAGGCTGGCGCCGTGGTGGAGGAAGATGTCCGAGCGTCCGAAGGCGATGAGCAGGGGCACGGCGAGGAGGGGTAGAAGAAGAGCGGTCGCGAGATAAAGGACATGCGTGCGAGCCTGGCCGGAGATTGCGCGAGGCTGCGCAGGCCGGCGGAGCGGCGACGATGCAGGCGCCTCGGGAGCTCGGGTGAGCATGGACATGCTGCAACGATTTTAGCGGCGCGGCGATGCTGGCCGGTGGGTTGCGGCGGGGATCAGCGAAGGAAGGCGGCGAGCTCGTTGGCCGCCGTGCGCAGGGGTGCGAGATAGCGGGTCTGCATCTCGAGCACGGAGAGGCGCGGTGCGCTGCCGCTGATGTTGAGAGTGGCGACGACGCGGCCGGCGGAGGTGTGGACGGGAACGGCGAGCGAACGCAGGCCAACCTCGAACTCCTGATCGCAGAGCGCGTAGCCGTTGCGACGGACGCCACGCAGGAGAAGACGAAGCTTCTCGACGGAGGCGACGGTGCGTGAGGTGTGCGGGACGAGCTCCACACGGGCGAGGTACTGCTCGAGCTGATCGGTGGGGAGATAGGCGAGCAGAACGCGACCCATGCTAGTGCAGTAGGCAGGCAGGCGACTGCCGATGTGGAGGTCGACGGCCATGACGCGGCTGACGGCGGTGCGCGCGATGTAGACGATGTCGTCGCCATCGAGGGTTGCGACGGAGAAGGACTCGCGATGGAGGGCGGACATGCGCTCGAGGACTGGCTGCGCGGCGTTGGTGAGGGTGTTCGAGGTGGTGAAGGAGTGCGAGAGCGTAAGCATGCGCGGGCGGAGGCTGTAGCGGGAGCCGTCGTCGCTACCGGCGAAGCCGAGCTTGGTAAGGGTATAGAGGCAGCGTCGAACGGCGGCGCGCGAGAGGCCGGTGCGCTGCGAGACCTGGGAGATGGTCATCAGCGGATGCTGCTGGGTGAACGCCTGCACGACCATGAGGCCGCGCGCGAGCGAGGTCATGAAGTTCGGGTCGCCCGCGTAGACATCGAGGCTGGCTGCGGGTGTGGGGCGAGCGGAGAGGGCGGTTGGCGGGGGAGTCTGCGGCGGAGCGGAGAGGGGTGCGGTCATGGCTGGGACCACCTAGCGCGGAGAGTTGGGCGATAGCCGCGCTATCCCTACGATAAACGCACAGATCGCCGGCTTCAAGCCGGACCGCGAGCGGACATCCAGGATTTGTGAGCATACGAAGGTGAGGCGCGGGCCGGAGCGGGAGGTTGCGATGGGACAGCTGCGGTGTTGACGGTCCTTCACGACGACAGGGCCGCATGGGCTCTACACTCATAGCGAAGTCGAAGCGGACAGGAGACGACGAATGGGTGTGGAGACGCAGACAACGGCGCTGACCGAGCGCGGATCGTGGAAGGCGCTGGCGGCGCACGCAGCGACGATGAGCAAGGCGACGATTCAGGAGCTCTTTGCGGGAGACGCGGGGCGCGGCGAGCGCATGACGGCGGAGGCCGCGGGCCTGCTGCTTGACTATTCAAAGAACCGGGTCACGGACGAGACGCTGCGGCTGCTGATTGCGCTCGCCAAAGACTGCGGCCTGAAAGCGCGCACGGAGGCGATGTTTACCGGCGAGAAGATCAACGTCACAGAGAAACGGGCGGTGCTGCACGTGGCGCTGCGCGCGCCGAAGAACGAGCAGATCCTCGTCGACGGGCAGGATGTCGTGCCTGAGGTGCATGCGGTGCTGGACAAGATGGCCGGCTTCGCCGATCGCGTGCGGAGCGGTGCATGGAAGGGGCACACGGGCAAGCGGATTCGCAACGTGGTGAATATCGGCATCGGGGGCTCGGATCTGGGGCCGGTGATGGCGTATGAGGCGCTGAAGCACTATGCGCAACGCGACCTGACGATGCGCTTCGTCTCGAACGTGGACGGGACGGACTTCGCCGAGGCGGTGCTTGATCTGGCGGCCGACGAGACGATCTTCCTGGTGGTGTCGAAGACGTTCACGACGCTCGAGACGATGACGAATGCGCACACGGCGCGAGAGTGGGCGCTCAAGGGACTGGGCGGCGACGAGGCGGCGATCGCGAAGCACTTTGTTGCGATCTCGACGAACGCGAAGGCGGTCGCCGCGTTCGGCATCGACACGGAGAACATGTTCGGTTTCTGGGACTGGGTAGGCGGGCGGTACTCGATGGACTCGGCGGTGGGGCTCTCGACGATGGTGGCGATCGGTCCTGAGAACTTTCGCGCGATGCTCGATGGATTTCACGCGATGGACGTGCACTTCCGGACGACGCCGCTTGAGATGAACCTGCCGGCGCTGCTGGGGCTGCTGACGGTCTGGTACACGGAGTTTTTCGATGCGCAAACGGTGGCGATTCTGCCCTATGAGCAGTACCTGAAGCGATTTCCGGCGTACCTGCAGCAGCTGACGATGGAGTCGAACGGCAAGCACGTGACGCTGGACGGGGAGCACGTGAACTATGCGACCGGGCCGGTCTACTGGGGGGAGCCGGGGACGAACGGGCAGCACTCGTTCTACCAGTTGATTCATCAGGGGACGCGGCTGATCCCGTGCGACTTCATCGGATTCGCGAAGACGCTGAACCCGCTTGGCGAGCACCACGACATTCTGATGGCAAACGTCTTCGCGCAGGCGGAGGCGCTGGCGTTCGGCAAGACGGCCGAGCAGGTGAAGGCAGAGGGGACGCCGGAGTGGCTGGTGCCGCATCGGGTGTTTGAGGGCAATCGGCCGTCGAACACGATTCTGGCGGAGGTGTTGACGCCGAAGCTGCTGGGAACGCTGGTGGCGCTGTACGAGCACGCGGTGTTTACGCAGGGCGTGATCTGGAATATCGACTCGTTCGATCAGTGGGGGGTCGAGCTGGGCAAGGTGCTGGCGCAGCGGATCGTGGGCGAGCTCGAGAGCAAGGACGAGCCGAAGCTCGCGCACGACACCTCGACGAACCGTTTGATCCAGTGGTATCGCGCGAAGAAGTAGGGAGGGACGGGCTAGGGTGTGAGGGTGGCGAGCGAGGCGAGGACGTCGGCGGGCTCGGGGCGGACGCGGAAGTCGGCGTAGGCCTCGGCGAAGGCGATGGTCGCGTCGCTGCGGACGAGGAAGGTTGCGGGCATGGGGAGCCGCCATGCGCTGTCCGGGGCGACGTCATAGCTCAGGCCGGAGTTCGCGAAGGGAATATTGACGAGGATGGAGCGGTAGTAGCCGCGATCGCGCTCGGGGACGGTGTAGGTGAGGCCGAGGCTGGCGGCGAGCTGCGCGCCGGGGTCGGTGAGGAGGGGAAAGCGCAGGGTCTGCGGCGTGTCGCGAAAGAGCTGGTCGGCCATAAAGGCGTTCTGGCGCGGGGTCTGCGGGGAGATGGCGACGAGGAGAGCGCCGCGGCGGCGGATCTCGGGCATGTGGTCGCGCCAGGCCTCGAGCTCGGTCGTGCAGTAGGGGCACCAGCGACCGCGAAAGAAGGTAATGATGAGCGGCGCAAGGGCAAGGAGATCGGCCGAGCGGACGAGGCGGCTCGAGACGGCGTCTTCAAGCGCGAAGGTGGGCATGGTCTCGCCGGCGGTGGGGGCGCGCTGCTCGATGCCGGACGCGAAGAGATGGCCGATGGCGGACTCGGAGATGGCGAGGCGGTCGGCCTGGACGAGCTCACGGGTGCGCGCTGTGATCGCGTCGAGGCTGTCCTGCAGGCGGAAGGGACGGCTCGATGCCGATCTGTCGGCGGGGCTGGTCATGGGGCGATCCTGTCTGCATTGTAGAGGTGCGGGTAGGGAGGCAGGGTGAGGCCATACTCGCGAAGGCTCTGGTGCAGCAGCGTGTAGAGGTACTCGTATCCCTTGGTGGCCTGCGGATGAAAGAAGGAGAGGCAGAGGCCGAGGCCGGGATCGCGGAAGTGAGGGCGAGCGTGTGGCGTTGAGGCGGGCCGGACGGCCTGGCCGGTCAACCGGGCGAGCAGAGTGTGCACGATGCTGCCGCCGGCGATGGTGAGATGAGGCCGGTAGAGCGCGAGCTGGCGGCGCAGCAGGTCGCCATCGCCGGTGACGGCAGAGATGAGGGAGCGGTCGCTGCAGACGGCACCGCCGGGCGTCTTCTTGAGGTTGACGAGCGCGATGCTGCGCAGGAGCTGGAGACGGAGGGAGGGATCCTGAAGCTGTGCGCGCGCAGCGGCAAACGGCGGAGCAGGGGAGTCCGCCGCATGGCGGGCGAGGTAGGCCAGAAGAAGCGTGACGGGGAAGGTGGAGCGGAGGCGGGCGAAGGCCTCGGTCTCGAGGCGCAGATCGGCGCCGGTCCGGGACCAGCGGCCGCCGGTGTCGTTGGGCTCCTTGAGGACAAAGAGGACGCGCACGGGTTCTATGGTGTAGGTGCTCTGCGGACCGCCGAGCGCTCCATCGCGCAGGAGGTCGGGACGGCGCTGCAGCCATCGCGAGAAGATGCGGTTCTCGGCCCGGAAGAGAGCGACGGCCGGCCCGGTGGATGGCGTCATGGGGAGGTCTCCGAGGGGGGGAGTGTCGACGTGAGAGCGCCTGCTCGCGCTACCTCCGGTTGGATGCGAGGCGCGTTCGATCACGGAGGTCGAGTGCGCGTGTACTCTGGCGTCGAGAGTGCGCGAGGAGAGACGAGCGATGGTGACGATGTCGGCGATTGCCAAGGCTGGCGATGAGGAGTTGGGACTTGAGGCGGCGATGTGTAACCGGCGCGGTCTGGTGGCCGGGGCGACAGGCACGGGCAAGACGGTCACGTTGCAGGTGATGGCGGAGTCGCTGAGCGCGATCGGAGTGCCGGTATTTGCGGCGGATGTGAAGGGTGATCTCTCGGGGCTCAGCCAGCCGGGACAGAGCTCGCCGAAGTTTGACGCGCGTGTGGCGGCGATCGAGGCAGGGCCGGTCGCATTCCGCGGCTGCCCAGTGGCGCTGTGGGATGTGTTCGGCAGGGACGGCGTGCCGGTGCGGGCGACGATCAGTGAGATGGGACCGCTGCTGCTGGGGCGCATTCTGAACCTGAACGATACGCAGGCGGCGGTGTTGACGCTGGTCTTCAAGATCGCGGACGATCACGGGCTGCTGCTGCTCGATATGAAGGATCTGCAGGCGATGCTGCAGCACGTGAGCGACAACACGGCGGAGTATCGGACGGAGTACGGGAACATGTCTGCGGCGAGCGTGGGCGCGATCCAGCGGGGTCTGGTGCAGCTGCAGCAGCAGGGCGGGGAGTGCTTCTTTGGAGAGCCGGCGCTGAACATCGACGATCTGCTGCAGACGGTCGACGGGCGGGGTGTGGTGAACCTGCTCGCGGCCGACAAGCTGATGCAGAGCCCGCAGCTTTACGCGACGTTTCTGCTGTGGCTGATGAGCGAGCTCTTCGAGAAGCTGCCGGAGGTGGGCGATCTGGAGAGGCCGAAGCTGGTGTTCTTCTTCGATGAGGCGCACCTGCTCTTCAACGACCTACCGCCGGTGCTGGCGAGCCGCATCGAGCAGGTGGTGCGGCTGATCCGGTCGAAGGGGGTGGGCGTGTTCTTTGTGACGCAGAACCCGATCGATGTTCCGGACACGGTGCTGAGTCAGTTAGGCAATCGGGTGCAGCACGCGCTGCGGGCCTTCTCGCCGCGGGACCAGAAGGCGGTGCGGTCGGCGGCGCAGACCTTTCGCGCGAATCCCGCGATCGATGTCGAGGAGGTGATCACGCAGCTGGGCGTGGGCGAGGCGTTGATCTCGCTGCTGGACGCGAAGGGGACGCCGGGAGTGGTGGAGAGGGCGATGGTGCTGCCGCCGCACTCGCAGATCGGGCCGATTACGCCGGAGCAGCGGGCGGCGATGCTGGGTGCCGAGACGGATCTGATGAAGGCCTATGGCACGGCGGTCGATCGCGAGAGCGCGTACGAGCGGCTGAAGGGAAAGGCGGCTATGTCCGCGAGCAGTGCACCGGCGGCGAGCGTTGTGGTCGGAACGGGCGGAGCGCCGGCGAGCGCGGCGGTGTCGCCGCAGGGTGGGCCGGGGTGGATGCAGGAGGCGCTCGGCGTGGGCGGGTCGGTGCTGACGGGCCTGCTCGGAAGCGGCACGAGCCGAAGGATGACGCCGGTGCAGGCGATGGTGCAGTCTGCGGCGCGCACGATGGGGAGCACGGTTGGACGGCAGCTGATTCGAGGCGTGCTCGGCGGACTGATGGGTGGAAGCCGGCGCTGACATTGTGCGCACCAGCCTTTGGCGCGCGGCCTTCGCCGGTGACTGGCTCGTGCGTGTTCAGGGCTGCTGCGACGGCTGAGCTGCAGGCGGTGTGGCCGCAGGCGCGTCTTTGCCTTTGGATCGAGCGGTTGGGGATCGTGCCACGCGAGGCCTGTCTCGAGCGTCACGCGGAGAGGTAGAAGAGCGCGAGGGAGTGCTTGGCTACTCGGTGGAGCGCCGGACGGGGGTGGAGGGAAGGCGCTTGGAGACGCGCGGGGCGGAGCTGGGCGGACGCTGCTTGCCGTTGCGTTTCTTCTTCGCGGTGGTTGGCTCGATGACGCCGCGCATCCAGTAGTTGCCATCGCCGTCGGTCTCGATGCCGTGGACCTCGCGCTCGAAGCCGGGGAAGCGTTTGCCGAACTCTTCCATGGCGAGGATGAGCTTGATGACAGGGCTCTCGGGGCCGCCGAGACGCTCACCGGGCATGGACATGGGAATGCCGGGAGGGTAGGGGACGAGCATGACCGCGGCGATGCGGCCGGCCATCTCGGCGAAGCGCAGCTTCTCGGTCTCGTTGGTCAGGAGCTTCTGGTAGGTCTGCGCGGGGGTGAGGATGGGATCGAAGTCTTCGTCGCAGGCGGCGTTGACGAGGCCGGCGAGGTCGAGCTCGATCATGGCGTTGTGCATCTCGTCGGAGAGCTCGCGCAGGGTGGAGTTGCGATAGCGGTGGGGAAACCGCTGGATCAGCTCCGGGAGCGCTTCTTCGAGCGGGGCTTCGGTGTCGTAGAGGCGCTTGAATTCGAAGAGGTTCTCGAGCAGGCTGCCCCACTTGCCCTTGGAGGTGCCGACGGAGAAGAGGACGAGCACGGTGTAGTCGCCGGTGCGGGCGATCTCGACGCGGCGGCTGTCGAGGAACTCGGTAAGAATGGCGGCGGGAATGCCCCAGTCGG
>CAXTVA010000022.1:0-33195 GCA_964247625.1 uncultured Acidobacteriaceae bacterium | reverse complement strand
CGTAGCCGCTGGCGATCTCGCAGGCGCGGTTGAAGCGAACGATGCGGCCGGCGGTATCAAAGACGACGACGAGGGCGCCGACGGTGTCGAGGACGGCGGAGACGAAGTTACGCTCGACGGTGAGGGCGGTTTCGACGCGCTGGCGGGCGCGGGCGGCGCGGTCGATCTGGCGGACGCGGGCGTTGAGCTCGAGACGGTTGATGACCAGGCGGCTGAGGACGGCGAGGCCCTGCGACTCGGCGACGGTGAGGCGGCGAGGCTGGGCGTCGAGGACGACGAGAGCGCCGATGCTGACACCGCCGGGCGTGGTGAGGGGGGCGCCGGCGTAGAAGCGGACGTCCTTGCCGTCGAGGTAGATGCCGTTGGGGGCGAAGTCGGGGTCTTGGCGGGCGTCGGTGAGCTCGTAGACGGAGTCGCCGAGGATGGTGGTCTCGCAGGGGGTGCTGCCGGGAGAGAGCTCGGGGACGTGAACGCCGAAGCGGGACTTGAGCCAGATGCGATCCGGGCCAAGCAGGGTGATGGCGGCCATGGGCGTGGCGCAGACCTGGGCGGCGAGGCGTGTGATGTCGTCGAGGACAGGATCCTGTGTCGGATTGAGGACCTCGTACTGCTGGAGGGCTTCGACCCGGAGAGCCTCGTCTTTAACCAGGAGTGCATTCATCGCAGCAGAGCCAGAGTATGGGAGAGGTGCAAGAGGCCGCACTGCTACTTTCGGGGCAGCGAAGTGGGTTACGGCTTGGGCAAGGTGCAACATTCGCCGGCATTTGGGGGTTCGTTGGCGCTGGCGTCGAGGGTAACTTTCCAGGTACCGTCGGACTGCTTCTTCCAGATCGTGATGTAGCGGCCGGTGGTGAGGACGGGCTGACCGCTCTTATCTTTGGCACGGCCCTCGTAGTGTCCCCAGGTGTAGCCCATATCGTTCGAGGGCCCCATCTGCGCGCCGGCGGGGGTCCAGGTGAGCTGGTAGTCCCTGGGGTCCCACTGAGCCTGGCTCGCAATGGCGGCGTGGCCGAGGACGGGGGCGCGGCCGTTATTGAGGGTGGTGGCGTCATCGGCGAACCAAGCGGCGAAGGCCCTTCCACCGCCGGTGGCGACGGCCTGGGCGAAGCGGCCCTCGAGCTCGAGCAGAAGGAGCGCGCCGGGGGTGACGGTGGGCTGCGCGAGCGGGCTAATGATGGCGGGCGTGTGCAGCGGGTCGAGGGCGGGCGGGGCCTGAGCGACGGCGAGCGCGGCACACGGAAGGCCGAGTGCAGTCGCGGTGAGGAGATGCTGGAGCGCCTGGAAAGGTGAGGGCATGCGTTCTCGCGTTGATCTTGGAGGAGAGCCTGGGACGCTAGGGAGTGCTCGTGCGGATGGTCTTCGGTCGAAGTCTGACGGTAGCGGAGGAGGCGCTCAGAAGGCAAGTGCGAACCGAGATGCGACGCGCGGGAGACGGGCTGCTATGCTTCGCCGCATGACTGAAAGACGAGGGCGCCTGGAGGTGCTGCTGACTGGAGGCGGGGCCGTGTTGCTCGCAGCCGGCGTGGTGGCGGCGGCGGTGAGGGAGCCGGCGCTGGGGGCGGCGCTGCGCTGGGCGGGGCTGCTGACGCTGCTGACACTCTGTGTGCGGCGACGGAACCTGACGGTCTGGATCTTCTGGGCGATGCTGGCCGGGGCGGAGCTGGGCGTGGATCGACCCGGGCTCGCGACCGAGCTGCGGGTCTTCAGCGACATCTTCCTGCGACTGATCAAGACGATCGTCGCGCCGCTGATCTTCGCGACGCTGGTGACGGGCATCGCGGGTCACGGCGACCTGAAGAGCGTGGGGCGGATGGGAGTGAAGGCACTGGTGTATTTCGAGGTGGTGACGACGCTGGCGCTGGTGATCGGGCTGATGGCAATCAACCTGACCAAGGCGGGCGCGGGGCTGGTGCTGCCGGCCGCAACGGGGGAGGCGGCCACACTTGCAGCGCCTGCGCCGACGCACTGGGATGGATTTCTGCTGCACATATTTCCGGAGAACATCGCGAAGTCGGTCGCGGAGGGGCAGATTCTGCAGGTGGCGGTCTTCGCGGTGATCTTCGGGATCGCGCTGGCGACGCTGAGCGAGGCGAAGCGCGCTCCTGTGCTGCGCCTAACCGAGAGCCTGAGCGAGGTGATGTTCCGGTTCACCAATGTGGTGATGTGGTTTGCGCCGGTAGGCGTGGGTGCGGCGATGGCATACACCGTGGGGCACCTGGGGCTGGGGGTGCTGGTGAACCTGGGCAAGCTGCTGCTAACGCTCTACGGGGCCCTGGTGGCGTTTGGGCTGTTGGTGCTGCTACCGGCGGCGCTGCTGTTCCGGGTTCCGGTGGGACGCTTCTGCCGGGCGGTGGCGGAGCCGGCGACGATCGCATTTGCGACGGCAACGAGCGAGGCGGCGCTGCCCCGGGCGATGGAGGCGATGGAGGCGCTGGGGGTGCCGCAGCGAGTGGTCAGCTTCGTGATCCCGGCGGGGTACAGCTTTAACCTTGACGGATCGACGCTGTATCTGGCGGTGGCGAGCATCTTTGTGGCGCAGGCGGGGGGAGTTCACCTGAGCGTGGGCGAGCAGGTGCTGATGATGGGGACGCTGGTGCTGACGAGCAAAGGGGTCGCCGGGGTGCCGCGGGCGACGCTGGTGGTGCTGCTGGCGACGGCGGCGACGTTTCGGCTGCCGGTGGAGCCGATCTTCGTCATTCTTGGGGTGGACGCGCTGATGGACATGGCGCGGACGATGGTGAATGTGGTGGGCAACTGCCTGGCCAGCGTGGTGGTGGCGCGATGGGAGGGTGTGTTCGAGACGGAGCGGCCGAATGCAGTGGTGATCGAGGGCTCGTTGCAGTAGGATCTGCAGCAGATCCGGTGATTTCACCTCCCCCGCAGGTTCAGGTCGCCCTCAGGCGCCTGGGGAGAGTACGTGAACGCCAGCACGATCTGCCGAGAGCTCCGCGGAGTTGACGGAACGGACTCTTCCACCAGGCACTCTCTTCCTTCGCTGGATGGCGTTCGCGGGATATGCGTGATGCAGGTCATGCTCTCGCACTACAAGGGCTGGTCGAAGCTCGCGCATCACGGACTGGTGCACGCCGCGATGGCGGTCGGGGGCCAGGGCGCGCTGGGAGTATCCACCTTTTTTGTCATGAGCGGCTTTCTGATCACGACGCTGCTGCTGAATGAGATGGAGCGTTCGGGGCGCATCGAGCTCTCTCGCTTTTACCTCCGGCGCTCGCTTCGGATTGTGCCGCCGTTCTTTCTGTTCCTGGTGGTTGCCGTGTTGGTGGGGAGCCTGCAGGGCCACCCGGTACCGCGCTTGGCGTGGCTGAGTTCCGCCCTCTTCTGTACCAATTACGTGCCCTATCTCTACACTCACCCGCTCACGAGCGGTTGGTATGTGAGCCACACCTGGTCGCTCAGCGTCGAGGAGCAGTTCTATCTGCTGTGGCCGATGGCGCTCATCCTGCTGACACGACGGCGAATGTTGCAGGTCTGCTCTGCCGTTCTGCTTGCGGGTCCGCTCCTTCGACTGCTCTCCGCGTATCTGTTTCCGGTGTATCGCATGGACGCACAGTATCTGCGGCTGTTTCATGGGACGGCCGACGTGCTTGTGGTGGGATGCGTGGCCGCGTTCTGGATTCGCGACCCGGAGCGACGCAGGCGAATGGAGGCAATCTTCACCCCGCCGGTCTTCCTGATCGCGTGCGGCTATCTTACGATCTCCACGGTGCTGCGGGATCATCTGCCGATCTGGTATGAGTGTCTCATTGGAGTTGACCTGACTGTCTTCAGTCTCGCGGTGCTGCTGCTGTTTGTGCTTCTGCACCCGGAGGCTCGCGTGGCCCGGCTGCTGCAGGCGCCACCGCTGCGGCACATCGGGAGGATCTCCTACAGTCTCTTCCTGTGGCAGCAGCTGTTCCTCAGCCCCTATCGGGCGCCAAGCCGCGTGGTTTCGATCGTGCTTGCGTTCGCGTGCGCCGAGGCGTCGTACTGGCTGGTCGAGCGGCCCAGTCTGCGGTGGAGAAGCCGCCTGACGGCCGAGCTATGGGGCAGCCGTGCAGAGCGAGAGACGGCAGAGCGGCGCGACAGGGCGGAAGTTCTGCAGGTGGAGGGAGCGAGCCAGTTTCGAACTGCGCCACGGTGAACGAATTTGGGAGTAGAATTCGGCTCGCTTCCGGAGGCTCTCTGCTGACGATCTGGAGTTCGCAGCACACATGAGTTTGTCTGGACGCGCATCTCCGAGTGGGAAGGATGAGCCAATGCGAATCACGCCAACGTCTGTGATTTCACTGCTGTGCGCCTCTGCGCTGATAGGGACGACAGGGTGCACGTATCACAAGAAGTCGGACACCTACTACCTGATCGCGAATAATCTGAGGCTGCAGTACTGGAAGACGATGGACACGGGGTTTCACAGTGCGGCCGCGCTGTACGGGGTCACGGCGCAGCTGCGCGGGCCAGACGGCTTCGACAAGCAGGCGGAGCTGGATGAGTTCAAGAAGGCGGTGGCGGCGAAGCCAGCGGGCATTCTGGTCTCGGTGCCGGACGGCGTGATGTTCCGGTCTGCGATCAACGATGCGATCGACGCGGGCGTTCCGGTAGTCGCGGTGGACTCGGACGCGCCAACGACGGCGCGCCTCTTCTTCATCGGCACGTCCAATCTGGAGGCGGGCCACCTGGGCGGCCAGCGGCTGGCGGAGAAGATGAACGGCAAGGGCAATATCGTCTTCTTTACGAACGCCGGTCAGCCGAACCTTGACGAGCGCTTGAAGGGCTATAAGGACATCATCGATGCCCATCCGCAGATGAAGGTCGCGGAGGTCTTTGACATCAAGGGAGATCCCGGGGCGGCGTTCGACCAGGCGGAGAAGTACATCGGACGTACGGGCCCGCAGAAGATCGATGGATTCGTGTGTCTGGAGGCTTCGTCGGGTAAAGGTGTGGCGGAGGTGCTGAAGCGCCACTCGGCGAGCGACCGGACGCTGATCGCGATGGACGTAGACGCGGACACGCTGAGCCTGATCAACGATGGTCAGATCGAGGCGACGGTCTCGCAGAAGCCGTTCACGATGGGCTATATCGGGCTCAAGATGCTGGATGAGGTGCACCACTTCCAGCCGAAGCCGTTCCGGACGAACTACGCGGTCGATACCTTCTCGAAGTATCCAGTGTTCATCGATACGGGGACGGCGCTGGTGGACAAGTCCAATGTGCAGGTCTACCAGGAGAGCGAGGCTGAGGCGAACGGGAAGTAGTCTGGTCAACAAGGCTCCCGAAGATTTGGACCGCAACGCGGATCGATGCCTTCGGGAGAGGGGTTTCAGGCCGCGTCGCGCGTGCGCGGTAGAATAACGGAGGCGTCTTCGACGCGCAACTGTGCTCGTTTGCACGGCTGCGGGCTCTGAAGCGGGTGTCTGGGCATGAGCAATTTGCTGCGCGGGATCAAGTCTCCGGCGGATGTGAAGCAGATGTCGCTGCCGCAGCTGGAGCAACTTGCGGCGGAGATACGCGAACGGCTGATTACAAGTGTGGCGAAGACGGGCGGTCATATCGGACCGAACCTGGGCGTGGTCGAGCTGACGATTGCGATGCACTACGTCTTCGAGACGCCGCGCGACAGCTTTGTCTTCGATGTGAGCCATCAGGCGTATGTGCACAAGCTGCTGACCGGGCGCGAGGAGAGGTTTCACACGATCCGACAGGCTGATGGTCTCAACGGCTTCATGCTGCGGACGGAGAGTGAGCACGACAGCTACGGCGCGGGGCACGCGGGCACGGCCCTGAGCGCGGCGCTGGGGATGGCGGTGGCGCGCGACATGAGCGGCGGGACCGAGAACATCGTCGCGCTGGCCGGGGATGCGGCGTTCACCAACGGCATCAGCTTCGAGGCGCTCAACAACATCGCGGCGCAGACCAAGCGGCTGATTATTGTGCTGAATGACAACGAGTGGTCGATCGACAAGAACGTGGGCGCGATCGCCGAGTACCTGCACAAGATCGTCATGAATGCGACGTTCAACAGCCTGCATGACAAGGCCGTGGGACTGGTGGAGAAGATCGGCGGCAAGGCGGCCAAGCACGTGGCGCGGCTGGCGGACGAGGCGGCGAAGGGCATCGTGGGCCGGGGAATGATCTTTGAGGAGTTCGGGCTGAGCTACTTTGGCCCGGTCGACGGACACAACCTGCCGCTCTTGATCGATACGTTCCGCTTTCTGAAGGGGCAGAACAAGCCTGTCGTGCTGCACGCGATCACGCAGAAGGGGCGTGGGTTTCAGCCGGCGCTCGAAGGGCAGAAGAAGTTCCATGGTCTGGGGCCGTACCATCCGCAGACGGGCGAGACAAAATCAGCCGCGCAGAAGACGTACAGCGAGGTCTTCGCGGAGAGCCTGGTGCGACTGGCGGATCGCAATGACAAGGTCGTCGCGATCACTGCGGCGATGCCGAACGGAACAGCGCTGGACCTGTTCCGGCCGAAGCACCCGAAGCGGTACTTCGATGTGGGCATTGCGGAGGAGCACGCGGTGCTGTTCGCTGCGGGGCTCGCGACCAAGGGATACAAGCCGTTCTGCGCAATCTATTCGACGTTCTTGCAGCGGGCCTTCGATCCGATTGTGCACGATGTCTGCCTGCAGAACCTGCCGGTTGTCTTCTGCATGGATCGGGGTGGCTTGAGCGGGGACGATGGGCCGACGCACCATGGGCTCTTCGATATCAGCTATCTGCGCGGGATCCCGAATATCGTCCACATGGTACCGAAGGACGAGGACGAGCTCGCCGACATGATGTACACGGCGATGCTGCACGACGGACCGGCGGCGATCCGCTACCCGCGCGGCACCGGTCCGGGGACGCAGATCAAGGCCGAGCCTGCGCGGCTTGCCATTGGCAAGGCAGAGGTGCTGCGAGACGGAACGGATGTTGCTCTGTTTGCGCTAGGGGCGATGCTGCCGGAGGCGGAGCGACTGGCGGAGATGCTGGAGCGCGAGGGCGTGCACACGGCGGTCGTCAATGCGCGGTTCGCGAAGCCGGTCGACCATGAGTGTCTACGGACGTATGGGAGCCGGTGCCAGGTGCTGGTGACGCTGGAGGACCACGTGCTCGCCGGTGGGTTTGGCAGCGCGGTCCTAGAGAGCCTGAACGCTCAGGGGATCAACACGCCCGTTGTGCGCGTGGGATGGCCTGATCAGTTCATCGAACACGGCAAGGTGGAGCAGCTGCGCGAGCGGTATGGACTGACGGCGGAGGCGGCAATGGAGCGTGTACGGCCGTATCTGACTGCGATCGTCGATGCGCGGCTGGCGAAGCTCTAGGCAGGTTTGTTGTAAGTTGCGAGTAAGCGCTCCTTCGTTACGCTAGCGATGAAGCGGGGCAGCAGCTCCGCCGTGCGGCGCTGGCGAAACTGGAAGGTGGCACGCAACTGGCGGCGCATGACGAGCAGATTCGCGAGGCGGCCGAGCGGGCCGAGGGGCAGCGTGTACTCGACGTGGTCGCGCAGGAGGGTGCCGGGTGTGGGCGCCTCAGACGCCGAGGTTGCGGGACGTGTCTGCGGCGTGAGGTGATGGCAGTGCTTCCAGGTGCGAAAGGGGCCGCGGTGCTGCACGTCGCAGAAGTGCTCGTTCCAGACGAACTCCGTGATCTCGGCGTCCCAGGGCAGGCGCACGGGGGAGAGCGGGAAGGCGCGGAAGGAGATCGTCATGCGCGTACCGGCGCCGGCGACGACGCCGGGCAGTCGGGGTGTGCCCGCAGGACGAGCCGGCGGGGGCGCGAAGGCGGCCTCCTCGATGCGCGCCTTCTGCCAAGCCGGCATGAGACGCGGAAGATTCTCAGGGTTCGAGAAGAAGGCGAAGACGAACGGGAGGTCGTAGGGAAGCCACTGCTCTGCCTGGAAGGTGTGGGGCATACGTGATAGGACGCAGATTCCGGGTGATGCTCGCGTGCGATGACGATCACGAGTGAGGTGGAACCGGGCGAGTGCACGCGATGGTGCGGCACAGGATGTGCCGGTGCCGCAAGGGAGAAGAGGCGCCCCGGAGATCAGGGCGCCTTGTGGAGCAGGTGCTTGTGTTGCAGGAGTTGATGCAGGCAGCTTGCGGTTTTGCCAGGGCGGAGCTTAGTTGGGCATCAGGACGGTGTCGATGACATGCGCGACGCCGTTCGACTGGTAGACGTCGGCGGTGGTGACGGTGGAGGTGCCGCCCTTCTCGTCGGTCAGCACGAGCGAGGAGCCGTCCATCTTGGCGGTGAGGGTTCCGCCCTCGACGGTCTTGAAGGTCGCGGTGCCGTGACCCTTCTTGATCGCTTTGGCAATCGTCTTCGAGTCCATTTTGCCCGCGACGACGTGGTAGGTCAGGATCTTCTTAAGCTGATCGATGTTCTCCGGCTTGACCAGAGTGTCGACGGTGCCGGGAGGCAGCTTATTGAACGCGTCGTTGGTCGGGGCAAAGACGGTGAAGGGACCAGGGCCGGAGAGGGTGTCGACGAGCCCGGCAGCCTTGACCGCGGTGACGAGCGTGCTCAGATTGGGTGCGGTCGAGGCGTTCTGGACGACGGTCTTCGTCGGGTACATCGGTGCGCCGCCGACGTCGGGATCCTTCGTCTGTGCGGTCATGGCAAGGCTTGACATGGCGAGGGCGGCTGCTGCCATCGACGTGAGGAGTGTCTTTCTCATGGTGGTGTTCCCTTTCCGTTCTCAGGTGAAGCGAGGAAGAGCTATTCCGTCCGTACTCTGTTTGATCGACAGAGTTACGGGTCAAAGCGGATACGTGATCGGTCCACGGGTGGATTGCAACACCTTGTGCGATGCTGGCGCGACGGTACGACAGCCTCGCGATGTTGATGGGCCTTGAAGAAGTGGCAGGTATGTTGGCGCCACGTGCGAGCGCCAGGAGCGGATCGCGGAGAGAGCGGAGAGCCGAGCGTTGACTTTTGCCTGCGATGCCCGTCAACTGGAAGGCTCAGCATGCATTCGCGCACCGAAATTCAGGGACAGGCGCTGCGGCCGACGGAACCGGCTGGGGGCCTGCCTGTGCCTCACGAGACCGCCGGCTCATACGACCGCGGATTGCTCATGATCGGCATCTTCAAGCTGGCCAAGGCGGTGTTCTTCTTCTGCCTGGGGGTCGGCGCGATCCACCTGATGGGAAAGGACCTGAACGACGAAGCGGTGCGGCTGGCGACGGCGCTGCGCTTCGATCCGGAGAGCCGGGTGGTGGCGATGGTGTTGGACAAGATCGACCTGATCGATGCCCGACGGCTGCGCGAGATCGGCATTGCCACCTTCGCGTACTCGGGCATTGCGCTGACGGAGGGAACGGGACTGCTGCTGGAGAAGGTCTGGGCGGAGTACCTGACGCTGATCCTGACGATCTCGTTCCTGCCATGGGAGCTCTACGAGCTAGCCCGCCGGCCGAGCTGGATGCGGCTGTCGCTGCTGCTAATCAATCTGGCTGTGCTGTGGTACCTGCTGTGGCTCTTACGGCGGAAGCGCGGTGCCAGCGTCGTCGCAGAGCCTGCGGCGAGTCGCATCGACTGAGAGAGAATCGGTGAATCTTCGCCTCATGTTCGCCTACCAGAACTCTTCGCCGGCGACAAGGGCAAGAGTGGCGGGGAATCAAGAGCGGTAACACAACAGGTTGTGTGTAGAAAAAGGTTGCCTGCTATTTAGCGGATTCGGCCCTATTCATCCTCGAAATTGCATCT
The DNA here is from genome assembly GCA_964247625.1 of uncultured Acidobacteriaceae bacterium. Lineage (GTDB taxonomy): Bacteria > Acidobacteriota > Terriglobia > Terriglobales > Acidobacteriaceae > Edaphobacter. Next base: position 23,502 of record CAXTVA010000022.1, on the reverse strand, counting down.
TTCTCCGCAGCTTTTCCACGTGAGCAAGCAATTTTGGACTTGCGTGCACTCTGGTGACAGGCCATGATGTGGATCGAAGTGGTCAGAAGTGGAGTCAAAGGGAGCGGTACAGCCCAGAAACTGACCAGAGTGTAGCGCACGTCGTGTTTGCCTTGGGGTGTCTGATCGATGTTTCGCGGGAATCATCCAGCACGCGTGGACGAGAAGGGCCGGCTGAAGCTGCCGGCCGACTACAAGGCGCTGCTTGAGGGTGGACCGGAGGCGAAGCAGGTCTTCTACATCACCAGCAGGGATGGCAGACGGGCCGAGGTGTACCCGATCAAGGCGTGGGAGGCGGTCGAGGCGAAGCTGGCCAGCATTCCTTCCATGAATGCGGCGCGGAAGAAGTTTCTGGACGTGACGAACTACTACGGCCAGATGACGGAGATGGACGCTCAAGGCCGGGTGCTGCTGCCGCAGGTATTGCGGGATGCGGCGAAGGTGACGGCTGAGGTGGTGGTGCTCGGGGCGCAGAGCTACCTCGAGGTGGCAAACCGCGAGATGTACGAGGCGGAGCTGAGGGCGAACGAGTTGACGGACGAAGACAAGGCAGTACTTGGAAGTCTCGGGATTTAGCAGTCGAGAGAAAGCTCCCCAGGGGGCGCACAGAGGCGGTCGAACGATGACGATACCGCGACATGTGCCGGTTCTTTCCCAAGAGGTACTTCAGTTTCTCAATGTGCGGCCGGGCGGCGTCGTGGTTGACGCAACGCTTGGGCTGGGCGGGCACTCGGCCGAGCTGGCACGGCGGCTGGGCGGGCAGGGCAGGCTGATCTGCTTTGATCGCGACCCGGAGGCGATGCTGCTGGGGCGGGCGAGGCTGGCCGAGGTGGCCGAAGAGCTCGGGCCGGAGATGCCGATGCTTGAGTTCGAGCCGAGAGCCTTCTCGGAGGCGGCCGAGGCGGTACGACCGGGCAGTCTGGACGGTCTGCTTGCGGACTTCGGCGTGAGCAGCCTGCAGCTCGATGAGGCGCACAGAGGATTCAGTTTTCGGACCGATGGGCCACTGGACATGCGGATGGATCCGCGCAGCGGAGAGACGGCCGAGCAGGTGGTAAATGAGGCGGGCGAGGAAGAGCTTGCCAATCTCATTTACGAATTCGGAGAGGAAAGGAGGTCGCGGAGAATCGCCAGAGCCATCGTGAGGGCCCGGCCGATCCACACAACAGCGCAGCTGGCGCAGGTGGTCTCGGCCGCGGCCCACACCATGAAAGGCGAGAAGATTCATCCGGCGACCAGGACCTTTCAGGCGATCCGGATTCGAGTGAATGACGAGTTAGGGGAGATTGGATCGCTGCTTGGAAGCGCGGCGTCTCTCCTGAAGCCGGGTGGGCGCGTGGTGCTGATCAGCTTTCACTCACTTGAGGACCGGCTGGTGAAGGACGGCTTCCGAGCCTTCGCGCAGGCAGGGCAGATGAGGCTGCTGACGAAGAAGCCGGTGGTCGCAACGGCGGAGGAAGAGCGATCAAATCCGCGGAGTCGCAGCGCGAAGCTGCGGGCGGCAGAAAAAGTTTAGATTTTTGCGTCACAGGGCTTTGCATTGCACCATTTTTAGGGCAATGTACTGATGATGCCAACAGATCGGGCTGGGGTTGTCCCACCGTGCTTTCAGGCGAAAGACAACTCTGTTTCACAACTCCCTTCCCCCTTAGCAACCTCAGCCCGGTTGTGTTCAAGGGAAGGGATACATGGGATTTGCAGCAGACCGGAGCGAGAGCTCTTGGTGAGATGAGCGGGCGAGGACAAGGCGATGGCGACGGCGGCGTGGGCAGGGCAGGGGATCGGGATGGCGGAGGCGCAGGCGGTGCGGCGTCAGCCCAAGCGGTCGCTGGCGGAGCACAATCAAGCCCTGTTTGAGGCGCAGCGACGGGCGCGCCGCGGGCCGACGCCCGAGGTCTTCTTTGCCAAGCACATCGACAATAGCCGCATCGTGAAGGCGGACGATCCGGAGCGGCGGCGGGAGATGCGGCAGTTTACGGCGGTGATGAGCGTGCTGTTCTGCCTGGTGATGGTGTACGTGTGGCAACACTTCACCTCGATCGAGGTCGGTTACCGGGTGGAGGCGCAGAAGACGCAGGTAGAGCAGATGCGCGAGGACAACCGGCAACTGCGGTTGCAGGAGGCGCAGCTGACGGATCCGGGCCGAATCGACGTGATGGCGAAGCAGTTGGGGCTCGACCAGCCGCAGCCGGGGCAGGTGGTGCGGCCGGATGGGCCGGGGCTGAGCGATCCGAGCGCGCCGGTGATGGCGCAGGCGACGGCTCCGCAGATGATGCGCTAACGAGAGCACGCGAAGAGTCACGGTGGCACCCGCGCTATGCAGACAAGGATGGAGATGAAGCAGGCGCCGCGGCAGACGATGACAGCACCCATACGACGGGTGCGCTTCGCGTATGTGGCGCTGTTCTTCTGCTTCTGGACGTCGGCGATCGCACTGCGGCTGGGATGGTTGCAGGTGGTGCGGCATGGCTATTACGTGCAGCGCGCGGCGCAGCAGCAGCAGCGGACGTTTGAAGTGGCTCCGCGGCGCGGCGTGTTGTACGACCGCAACCTGCGTGAGATGGCGATGACGGTGCTCGTGGACAGCGTATACGCGGTGCCAAGCGAGCTGGGGGAGAATCGCGCGGAGGATGCGGCGATGCTTGCCAAGCTGGTGCACACGGACGCGCGCGATCGCTTCACGAGCCGGGAGCAGATGCTGGCCCGGTTCGAGGCATCGCGGAACTTCGCCTGGGTGGCGCGCAAGCTGGATCCGGAGACGGCGACGCGAGTGCGTGAGCTGAACCTGAAGGGTGTCTATCTGCAGAAGGAGTTCAAGCGCTTCTATCCCAACGGCGATCTGATGGCGCAGGTTCTGGGGTATGTGGGCACGGACGACACCGGGCTTGGCGGCCTTGAGCGTGAGTTCGACGACGAGATGCACGGCGCGCCCGGTCACATGCTGACGGCACTCGATGCGAAGCGTCATGTGCTGGGATCGGATGAGCAGCAGCCGCTGCCGGGAGAGAACCTGGTGCTCACGGTCGACGCCAACATCCAGTACATGGCCGAACGCGCGCTCGACGCGCAGATGGCCAAGACGCGAGCGGCGCATGGAACGGTCGTGGTGCAGGACCCGCACACGGGGCAGATCCTGGCGCTCGCGGTGGCGCCGCGCTTCAATCCAAATGATCAGCGGCACATGGATGCGAGCGTGCTGACGAACCTGGCCGTCAGCGATGTCTATGAGCCGGGTTCGACCTTCAAGCTGGTGACGTATGCAGCGGCGATGGACGGCGCGGGCGTGCAACCGACGGACATGGTGGACTGCCAGGGCGGGGCGATGACGATGTACGGGCGCACGCTGCATGACGATCGCAGCGACCATTTTGGTGTGGTGACGGTGCGGTACGCGCTCGAGCACTCGAGCGACGTGGGCGCGGCGAAGATGGCGCTGAAGCTGGGGCCGCAGAAGTTCTATGGATATATGAAGGGGTTTGGCTTCGGGGACCGTTCCGGGATCGAACTGCCGAGCGAGACGCGCGGTCTGCTGCAGGCGCCGCGGAAGTGGGGTGCGACGAGCATTCTCTCGATGGCGATCGGGCAGGAGGTCGCGGTGACGCCGGTGCAGCTGGTGACGATGGTGAGCGCGATGGCGAATGGCGGCGTGTACCTGCCGCCGCGCGTGCTGCTGAGCAGCGTGGACATGATGAAGGGGGATCCGCGCCTGAAGCCCATTGCGTTTCGACCGGAGACGAGCCTGCCGGCGACGTTGCCGGATGGGGCGCACCGGGTGGTGTCGGAGGAGACGTCTGCCAAGATGCGGTCGATGATGCAGGGCATTGTGACGGAGGGCACGGGCAAGCTGGCGAAGCTGAACGGATACAGCTCCGCGGGCAAGACGGGCACGGCGCAGAAGATCGACGTGGCCACGCACACGTACTCACACACGAAGCTGGTGGCGAGTTTTGCGGGGTTTGCGCCGGTGAACAACCCGGCGATCTCGGTGGCGGTGGTGATGGACACGCCGCAGGGGACGGATGTGCAGCGGTACGGCGGATATGCGAGCGCGCCTGTGTTTGCGGATGTGGCGCAGCAGGTGCTCGAGTACCTGGGGGTGCCCCACGACCAGCCACTGGAGGATAAGAGGGCGGCTGCGGCCGCGGCCGCAACCGCTGCTGCGGACGACCGTCCGGCGGACGAGCAGGCGGATCTGAACGCGATGTTCGCTGGGGTCAGTGAGCTTCCGGCGGATGATCCCCTGCGCGCGGCGGCGCCGGTTGCGGCGTCCGGGGAGAGCACAGCCGAACAGAGAGCGCCTGTACGCGCGAGCACGGCACCGAATGGGATGATGCGGCTGCTGCCGGAGAAGGTGCTGGCAGCGTTCCGCGCCGGAGGGGGAGCGGATACCGCGGCGCGTGACGCAGGTGCGAGCGCGGCCGCACCGACACCGGTAGTAGAGCACGCGGGAGGCGTCGTGGTGGACGCGAGCAGGCGCGTGGCGGTACCAGCGTTCGACGGGGAGGGTTTGCGCACGGTGGTCGAAAAGGCCGGTGCGATCGGGCTGCACGTGCAGCCGGTGGGAAGTGGGCTCGCGCGAGAGCAGGCGCCTGTTGCGGGGACGATGGTGCCGGCGGGTACAGAGGTGGTTGTGCGCTTCCTGCGTTAAGCCGGTGCGGGCACGAGGCAGAGGCGACGCTTAGAATCGCAGGATGCAGTGGGCCGATGTGTTACGGGAGATGACGGTCGTCGAGGCACACGGCGACGCGCCGACGGCGATCTCAGGAGTGCAGTATGACTCGCGCCGTGTCGTTGCGGGTGACATGTTTGTCGCGATGCGCGGGGAGAGCGCAGACGGGAATCGCTATGTGGAGAAGGCCCTGCGGGAGGGGGCGTCGGCGCTGGTCATGGACTCGCCTGAGGTCTTTGCACGGCTGAAGGCGGCTGGAATCGATGCCGGGCTGGCTCTGGTGGAGCATGGCCGACGAGCGCTGAGCGAGGCGAGTGCGGCGGTGTTCGCGCATCCGGAGCGCGCGCTGGCGCTGAGCGCGGTGACGGGAACGAACGGGAAGACGACAACGGCGTGCGTGCTGGAGCAGATGCTGCAAGCGGCCGGGCGACGCTGCGTTCTGGTAGGAACCATCGAGACGCGTGTGGCGGATGAGGTGCGCAGTTCGCCGCACACAACGCCGGAGAGCCGGGACCTGCTGGCGACCTTCGCCGATGGCGTGGGTGCGGGCTGTACCGAGGCAGTGATGGAGGCGAGCTCGCACGCGCTTGAGCAGGGGCGGGTGTGGGGGCTGCCGGTTGACGTCGCGATCTGGACGAACCTCACGCAGGATCATCTCGACTTCCACGGATCGATGGAGCACTACTTCGCGGCGAAGCTGAGGCTCTTTCGCGGACAGGGCACGGCTCCGCCACGCATCGCCGTGGTGAATGTGGACGATGCTGCAGGGCAGCGCGTGGCCGCAATGGTCGACCCGGCTTCGGTGCTCTCGTATGGTCTGAAGCGAGGGGACATTCGCGCAGAGGCGCTTCATCTGAGTGCCGGGTCGACGCACTTTACGATGCAGACGCCGAGCGGCTCGCGGGAGGTTCACTCGCCGCTGACGGGACGGGTGAATGTCTACAACGTGCTCGCTGCGGTCGGTGCGGCCCATGCGCGCGGACTCTCGCTTGAGCAGAGTGTGAGCGCGGTGGAGCGGCTGCAGCAGGTTCCGGGACGCTTTCAGATGGTGGCGATGGGCGGCTCCGGACTGACGGTTGTCGTGGACTACGCGCACACCGACGACGCGCTGCGAAACCTGATCTCGCTGGCACGCGAGCTGGTCGCCCCGCGCGGGGGACGGGTGATCACGGTGTTCGGATGCGGAGGGGATCGCGATCGATCGAAGCGCGCCAAGATGGGGCGGGCCGCGGCTGAAGGCAGCGATCTGGTGGTGGTGACAAGTGACAATCCGCGAACAGAGGACCCGGCTGCGATCATCGACGAGGTTCTCGTGGGCGTGCGCGAGGGCTCGGCCGCGTGTGTCGTCGAGCAGGATCGGGCGGGCGCGATTGCCATTGCGCTGCGCTCGGCGACGCCGGCGGACATCGTTCTGATCGCGGGTAAGGGACATGAGCGGGTGCAGATCGGGCGCGACGGCGCGACAGCGTTCGACGATGTCACGGTGGCCGAGGATCTGCTGCGCGATCTGCGCTGAGCTGGGCCAGGGGGGAACGATGCGATTGATGCTGGGACAGATTGCGGATTGGATCCATGCCGAAGGCGACTTCACGACGGATCGCGAGGTCTTTGGGTACTCGATCGATTCGCGGACGGTGGGCGCCGGCGAGCTCTTCTTTGCGGTCAGGGGGGAGCGCGTGGACGGGCATGACTTCGTCGCGCGGGCGCTTGACGCGGGAGCTGTGGCGGCGGTTGTGAGTCAGCACTGGCTTGCACCAGACGAGCTGGACGCGTGCCGCCTGTTGCGGGTTCCGGAGGGAGAGGACTGTGTGCTGCATGCGCTGCAGATGCTGGCGCGCGCTGTGCGGCGGCAGTGGGGCGGTCGCGTGATCGGCGTCACCGGGTCGGCGGGTAAGACGACGACGAAGGATGCGATCGCGGCGGTGCTGGGTGCGAAGTTCCTGGTCCTGAAGACGGAGGGCAACCTGAACAATCACTTTGGGCTGCCGCTGCAGCTGCTGCGCCTGGAGCCGGAGCACGAGGTGGCGGTGCTCGAGATGGGTATGAATCACGCGGGCGAGATTGCGGCACTCGCGGCGATCGCCGAGCCGGACTGGGGCGTGGTCAGCAACGTGGGACCAGTGCATCTCGAGTTTTTTGCGGATGGACTGGACGGCGTGGCGCGGGCCAAGCGGGAGTTGGTTGATGCGCTGCCTGCGGACGGGCTCGCGATTCTAAACGCGGACGACGCCCATGTACGGCGGTTTGCGAAGGGGCGGCGAGAGGCGAGCTCCCTTTATGGCACGGCCGAGGATGCGGATGTGCGCGTGTCGGCGATTGAGGAGCTGGGAAGCGACGGCGTTCGATTCCTTGTGCGGGCGCGTGCGGCGGAGACGAAGGTTCGGCTGCATCTGCTGGGGCGACACAACGTGCTCAACGCCGCGGCTGCGATCGCGGCAGGCGTGGCGAGCGGGTTGACGCTTGCGGAGTGCGCGGCGGCGCTTGAGGACTTGATGCCGGGAGACCGGCGCGGAGGGCTGCTGCGATGGTGCGGAGCGTTGATCATCAACGACTGCTACAACTCGAATCCGAGCGCGCTCGATGCCATGACGGATGCGCTGCTGGCGATGCCGGCCGAACGTCACATTGTGGTCGCGGGCGAGATGCTGGAGCTGGGCCAGAGCTCGCGTGAGCTGCACGCGGGATGCGGCCGACGGATGGCGGAGCGGGGCATCGACCTGGTGGTGGGTGTGCGGGGTGCGGCGCTGGCGCTGAAGGAGGCGGCCGCAGAGGCCGGTGCCGCTGCCGTCTTCCTAGAAACGCCAGCGGAGGCGGGTGCGTGGATGCGGCACGCGCTGCGGGCCGGAGATGCGGTGCTGCTCAAGGCCTCGCGGGGGGTGCGGCTTGAGGAAGCACTCGAGGCACTTGGGCCGGTGGGGGATGCAGCGGCCGGGTGAGACCCGTTGGCCTTGATGGCTGAGGCGCGTGAGTCATTATCCGGTGAGCGCTCCAGTAAGATGGGGCGATGTGAAGGCGGCGTGTGCCGGCCTTAAACTGCGGATCGAGGCGGACGCTCTTGCTCTATTGGTTGCTCTACCAGAAGCTCTTTCCCTACTTCCGCCTCTTCCGCATCTTTCGTTACCTGACCTTTCGCACCGTATTTGCGAGCCTTACGGCGCTGTTGATCGGCATGCTGATCGGGCCGTACGTGATCGAGCGGCTGCGGGAGTTTCAGATCGGCCAGTACATTCGCGAGGAGGGGCCGGAGAGCCATCAGAAGAAGAGCGGAACGCCGACGATGGGTGGGGTGCTGATCTGCATCTCGATCCTGGTGCCGACGCTGCTGTGGTCGGACCTCTCGAATCCGTATGTGTGGCTGGTGATGCTCTCAACGCTGGCGTTTGGTGCGATCGGGTTTGCGGACGATTACATCAAGGTCGTGCACCGGCGCAACCTGGGACTGACGGCGCGGGCGAAGCTGGTGCTGCAGCTCGCGGCGGGAACGGGGGTCGCGCTCGTGCTGGTGTGGATGCAGAGCCGGGGCGCGTATTCGACGCGGCTGGTCGTGCCGTTTCTGAAGCGATTTCGACCGGACCTGATCGTGAGCTCGATGCAGCACGTGCCGCACCTGTTCTGGCTGTCGTTCCTGCCGTTCATCGTGTTCGTGGCGCTAGTGATCACATTTTCGAGCAATGCGGTGAATCTGACGGACGGCCTGGACGGGCTCGCAATCGGCTGTACCATCATCGCGGCAGGAGCGCTTGCGGTGCTGACCTACGTGAGCGGGCACGTGGTGTTTGCGGATTACCTGGAGCTCCAGCGCATGCCGCTGGTGGGTGAGCTGACGATCTTCTGCGGGGCGATGGTGGGAGCGAGCATCGGCTTTCTCTGGTATAACGCGCATCCGGCGGAGGTGTTCATGGGCGATGTGGGATCGCTCGCGCTGGGGGGCGCGATCGGGACGGTGGCGGTCGTGATCAAGCAGGAGCTGCTGCTGCCGTTCATCGGCGGCGTCTTCATCATGGAGGCGGTGAGCGTGATGCTGCAGGTGGGCAGCTACAAGCTGCGCGGCGGCAAGCGCATCTTCAGGATGGCGCCCCTGCATCACCACTTCGAGCTGATCGGGTGGAGTGAGTCGAAGGTGATTGCACGCTTCTGGATTCTGGCGCTGGTCTTTGCGCTCTTTGCGCTGACGACGTTGAAGCTGCGGTGAGGCGGGAACGATGGAGCTGAAGAACAGACGTGTGCTGGTGGTGGGAGCGGGCAAGAGCGGGATCGCTGCGGCACGTTTTCTGCGCGAGCGGGGGGCGAGGGTGACGATCAGCGACTCGCGCAGTGCGGCGGCGCTCGCGAGCGAGATGCCGGTGCTGCTCGAGGCGGGGATCATGGTCGAGTCGGGTGGCCATGGGCTGCTGACCTTTCGACGACAGGACCTGATCGTCGTCTCGCCGGGTGTCCCGCTCGACACACCCGAGGTCAAGCAGGTGCTGGCACTGGGCATGCCGGTGATCGGCGAGCTGGAGCTGGCGTCGCGCTATCTCGCGGGACAGGTGATTGCCATCACGGGCTCAAACGGCAAGACGACGACGACGACCCTGGTGGGCGAGGTGCTGCGGCACGCGCAGAGGCGAACGCTGGTCGGAGGCAATATCGGCCTGCCGGTGATCAACCTCGTCGCCGAGAGCACACCGGAGACGTGGAGTGTACTCGAGGTCTCGAGCTTTCAGCTCGAGACGACGGAGAGCTTTCGACCACGCATTGCGGCGGTGCTGAACATCACCCCCGACCACCTCGACCGGCACGGCACGTTCGAGCGCTATGCGGCGGCGAAGGCGCGCATCACTGCGCGGCAGGACGCGGAGGACTTCCTGGTGCTGAATGCGGAGGATAAGGCGGCGCAGATGGTAGCGGCGGTGACACGGGCGCAGGTGTTCTGGTTTTCGCCGCGACGGCCGATCAAGCGGGGCTCCTTTGTGCATGGGGAGAGTCTGGTGTGGCTGCCGCGCGAGGGGGGACGGGCGGAGCCGGTGATGCCGGTGAGCGAGATCCGGCTACGCGGGGCGCACAACGTCGAGAATGTGCTGGCTGGCGTCGCGATGGCTCGGCTGGCGGGCGTCTCGAACGAGGACATTCGCGAGGCGGTGCGTGGCTTCGACGCGGTCGAGCATCGCTTGGAGCTGGTGCGGACGGTAGGGGGCGTCGCGTATTACAACGACTCCAAGGCGACCAACGTCGATGCATCGATGAAGGCGATCGCATCGTTTCCGGGCGGGGTGCACCTGATCCTTGGTGGCAAGGACAAGAACTCCGACTACACGCAGATGCGGGAGTTGGTGAGGGAGCGGGTGCGGGTTGTTTACACGATTGGTACAGCGGCGGAGAAGATCCGGCAGGCGCTTGATGGAGTGGTGAAGATGGTGGGGGCGGAGACGCTCGACCGCGCAGTCCAGGAGGCATCGGCTGCGGCCGGATCGGGAGATACGGTTCTGCTGGCACCGGCGTGCGCGAGCTTTGATCAATTCGAGAGCTACGAGCATCGCGGCCGCGCCTTCCGTGAGCTGGTGAAGGCGCTCTAGCTCGGTGTACGGGTTGCGGGGCACGAGGTGTGGGAAGGATAGGCGATGGCAAAGCGGGTCGGTGTCGACAAGTGGCTCTTCGGGACCGTGCTGCTGCTGGTGCTGTTTGGGCTGGTCACGGTGTTCTCGGCCTCCGCGGTGATGGCGAAGGAGACGCTGGGTTCGCCGTACAGTTATGTGGCTAAGCAGGCACTGTGGGCGCTGCTGGGCATGATTGCGCTGACGGTGCTGATGCGGGTCGACTATCGCCGCTACAACACGCCAAGGGTGGTCTTTCCGGCAGTCGCGGTCACGCTGCTGCTGCTGGTGGTGGTCTTTGCGATGCATGACTCGCATGCGACCCATCGCTGGATTCGCTTTGGCGGACTGTTCACCTTTCAGCCGTCGGAGATCGCGAAGCCGGTGCTCGTGTTGTTTCTCGCGTACTTCCTGCAGACCCGCATCCACGCGATGGACGACTGGCAGGGAACGCTGCTGCGGGCGGTCGCGCCGCCTCTGCTGTTCATCGCGCTGATCCTCAAGGAGCCGGACCTCGGGACCGGGCTGGTGTGTGCCGCGGTGACAGGGCTGATGCTGTATCTGGCCGGGGCGCAGCGGAGGTTCTTCGCGATCGCCGGTGCGCTGGCGGCGCCGGTGCTCTACTTCATGCTGTTTTATGTGAAGTTCCGACGGCAGAGGATGATGGTGTACCTGAATCCAGAGGCCGACCCGAAGGGGGCGGGCTTTCACATCCTGCAGTCGCTGATCGCGGTGGGCACGGGGGGCTTTCACGGGCTGGGTCTTATGGAGGGTCGGCAGAAGCTCTTCTATCTTCCGGAGCCGCACACGGACTTCATCTTTGCGAACATCTGCGAGGAGCTGGGACTGATCGGCGCGCTGTGTGTCGTTGCGCTGTTCTGTGTGCTGGGCTACCGGGGGCTGCGCGCGGCTTTTCTTTCGACGGATCCGTTTGCGCGCTTCCTTGCGTTTGGGTTAACGACGGCAGTCCTGGTGCAGGCCTTCTTCAACATGAGTGTGGTCCTGGCACTGCTGCCCACGAAGGGCATTCCGCTGCCGTTCATCTCGTCGGGTGGAACCAGCGTCTTCATCACGCTGGCGAGCATGGGTGTGCTGCTGAACATTACGCGAGAGATTGATTGACGGACGGAGTGGCGGGGAACGGCTCCCAAGGGCGGGCGAGTAGGCTGCGGGTGCTGATCGCAGGCGGCGGGACCGGAGGACACGTTATTCCGGCGCTTGCCATCGGCCGCGAGCTGCGCGACGTCTACGGAGCGGAGATTCGCTTTGTGGGCACGCCCCGGGGCATCGAGAACCGGCTGGTGCCGGAGGCGGGGTTTGCGCTCGAGCTGATCGAGGTGGGACCGCTCAAGAATGTCTCACTGGCAACGCGTGCAAGGACAGCGGCCGACCTGCCGCTGAGCATACGGCGGTGCCTCAGGCTGCTGCGGGCGCTGCGACCGCAGGTGGTGGTCGGGGTTGGTGGATATGCGTCGGGGCCGGCGATGATCGCGGCGGTGCTCTCGCGCGTGCCGACGCTCGCCTACGAGGCAAACGCGGCGCCGGGGCTCGCGAATCGGGTCGTCGGGCGATGGGTGAGTGCGGCGGCGGTGGCGTATGACGAGAGCCGGCGCTTCTTTCGCAATGCCGTGGTGACGGGTGTCCCGGTGCGGCCGGAGTTCTTTCATCTGCCCGAGCGGGAGATCGGAGGTGCGCCGCGGCTGCTGGTCTTCGGCGGCAGCCAGGGCGCACAGGCGCTGAACCGGGCGATGCCGGAGGTGATTGGGGACCTGTTGGCGGCGGTTCCCGGACTGACCGTGATGCACCAGGCGGGTGCTCGTCATGCCGACGCGACGCGAGAGCTCTACGCGTCAAGCGGCGCCGACCCGGAACGATGGCGAGTGGAGGCGTTTGTCGACCCGATGGCGCCGGAGCTGGCGGCGGCGAGTCTGGTGCTCTGCCGCAGTGGGAGCTCCGTGGCGGAGCTGGCGGCGGCAGGAAAGCCGTCGGTGCTGGTGCCGTTTCCACGGGCGGCGGATGATCACCAGCGCAAGAATGCTGAGGCGTTCGCACGCGAGGGGGCGGCGGTGCTGTTGCCTGAGGACGAGCTCTCGGCGGGGCGGCTGCTCAAGATCCTCACGGATCTTTTGCTGGATGCCGAGGCGCTGGCGAGGATGGGAGTACGGGCGCGAGCACTGGCGCGACCAGACGCGCTGCGGGAGATTGCGGGGATGGTGGTTCGCCTGGCCGGCGACGCGGGAAGCGAGCTGTTGGTGCCGTAGCAACAAAGAGGCGGAGAGGATAGCCTCTCCGCCTCTTTATGTCTTCCGGGTTACGACTTAGCGATGACCGCCGCCACCACCGCCGTGGGATCCGCCACCGCCGCCGTGGAAGCCTCCGCCCCCACCACTGCCATGAGAGGCGCCACCGCCGCTGTAGCCGCCATGGGACCCGCCGGCATAGCCGCCACCGGCGCTGGCCCGTGGCTGCGCCGCGCCACCATAACCGCGGCTCAATCCGGAGTTGCCGGTGAAGCCACGCTGGCCGCCGCTGTAGGCGTTGCTGGCGAAGTTACGCTGACCGCCGGCGTAACTGTTGCCGCCGAACGAACCACGCTGGCCGCCGGTGTAGGCGCTGCGAGACGCACCGGAGTTGGCGAATGTGTTGCCATACCCGCGAGCGCCGCCGCCAAAGCTCCCGCCGCCATAGCTGTGGCCGCCGATGGTTGAGCCGCGGAAGCCGTTACTATAGCCGGCTCGGGCGAAGCCGACCCCGCCGGGGTGCACCGAGCCACCATGCCATGGGCTGTCATAGACGTTGTGGAAGCGACCACCGAAGCCGCCGAAGTTGTTGTAACCACGGTTGTAGAAGAAGTGACCGCCGCCCCAGTAGCCGCCATAGAAGCCGGTGCCGAAGTAGCCGAAGCCGTAGTTGATGCCGCCGTAGTAGCCGATCGACGTCCCCCAGTAGCCGGCGTTCCACAGATAGCCGCTGCCGCCGTATCCCCAGTAGCCGGGAGTCCACAGAGCGCCGACGTACGGCGGTTGAACCCAGGCGCCGTCGACCCACTGATAGCCGTCATCGGTGTAGGCCCAGTAGCCCGGAGTCCAGATGTAGCCGTCACCCGGGATGGGCGGCTGTGTGTAGACGGGGATCTCTGGAGGCGCAATGCCAACCTGCAGGAAGATGCGAGCGTTCGCGGCGGCCGGAGCAGCAAACAGAGCGGTGCCGAGCGTTGCCGTTGCGAGCAGTGAGCGAAGTTGCCGAAAGATCATCATGGTCCGTTCCTTCTCTTCCCGATCGTGCCCTGAAGGTGTGCGAGCCTGTCTCGCGCGACTCCGGTGCGATCTGAGAAGCCGGGAAGCAGCCTTCTGCCTTCCCTGTCCTTATTAGACACAGCTGCGGCGCATTTGTTGCACGCAGGCTCTGAAGCGGAGCAGGGGGCGGTCCAGAGGCCTAAATTGTCGCTAAGCTACGCAAAAAGCTGCACTTTGCGCTTCCGTCTGTGTCGTGGTACATCTGTCCACACTCCCCGCAGGGCCCTGATTCCGTCGTGCACACCTCCGCCTGTGGTGTGCCTCGACCGCCGAGGTATGGGAGTGACACAGATCAAGCAAGCGGCTCCGAGGTTGGGCCGGCGTTCTGACGCGGAGCTGGCAACAGAGTCGATCGGGAGCGCAGCGCTCACGCCGGCGGTCTCCCGCGCACGGATCGCGACGGCTGTGCTGGTGGTTCTCTGTGCGGAGACGATCTTCGCGGTACCGTATCGCAGCCTCTATCTGGTGAAGCACTCGACTGGCGTTGCCTTGGCGGCGGCTCTGCTGGTGTCGATCACGGCGCTGGCGGCGTTCACTCTGCGCGAGCCGCTGCTGCGACGAATCTCCGACGCACTGCGCGCGACCCCGCCGATGACGGACAGAGCATGGCTTGGCTGGTGCGTGGCGGTGGGTGTGGTGTTGCGGTTGGGATGGACCGCAATCTTCCACATCCGGCTGAAGTCGGACGGTCTGGCGTACTTCGTTGGCGCGCGGGAGCTGGCGGAGCAGCATGGGATGACGGGCGCTTTCTGGCCGCCGGGCTTCTCGTTGCTGCTGGCGCCCTTCTTCGCGGTGCTTGGAGCAAGACCGTCTGTGACGCTGCTGGTCTCGCTCCTGCTGTTTGCGGCGACGTGCCTGGTGACTTACCGGCTGGCGGAGCGGCTGGGCGGCCGGGGTGCGGCGCGCCTCTCTGCAGCGATGGTGGCTCTATGGCCATGTCACGTGACGCTGGCGGGGGTGAACAGTAAGGAGACGCTGCTGGCGCTGCTGATTCCGCTCGCGATGTGGATGTATCTGCGGGCGATCTCGGGTCCAGACCCGGAGGCAAGCACGTTTCGTGCAGGCTGGATGGTGGCCGCGGGCGCGGTCACGGGATTTGCGGCGCTGACGCAGCCGGCGTTTCTGCTCTTTCCCGCGGTGATCTTTCTGGCGGAGGTGATGCGACAGTCGCCCGTCTTGGTCAGTGCCGGGCGGACGGTGCTCTTCACGGCGGCACTGCTGGCAACGGTCCTGCCCTGGACGGTCCGGAACTACCTCCAGTTCCATCGTGTGGTGCTGATCTCGACCAATGGCGGCAGCGTCTTCTATCGCGCGAACAATCCGAAGGCGAATGCGTCCTACGCCGCGGAGGGCCAGGAGGCGCTGCCGGCGGATGAGTTCGCCGCGGATGCCGAGGGCTACCGCGCGGCCAAGCGGTGGATTCTGCATCATCCGCTCGACTTTGCGGTGCTGATGGTGCGCAAGCAGGTGGTCTACCTCGGCGACGATGCCATCGGCATCTACGAGAGCATGAAGCGCGACCGGCATCCGCCAGCGGCCGAGTATGCGCTGGGAAAGGCGATCGCGAACGCGGCGTGGCTGCTGGCCTGGATGCTGGTGCTGCTGGCCGTTCCCAGATTGATGCAGTCGCCGGAGTGGGCGCTGTGGTTTGGCGTGTGCGTGCTGCCGCAGGTCTTCCAATGGGCGATCGACAGTGTCTTCGAGAGCGGGTCACGACATCACCTGGGATATGTCTCGCTGGTCGGCGTGCTGGTTGCGCTGAGTCTGCGAACGGCGCGGAGAGCAGCTGCAGACTCGGAGAAGAGGGAGCGGAACCGCGAAGTACGATGGCCGGTCAGCGCATAGACGCTGTCTGTCAGAGGACGAGTGCAGGTGCAGCGTGTGCGTCAGAGCGGCTGCGCTCGGGCGGCCATGACGGCACTGTTATAGAGTGGGCCAGAGCGGTGAGGGAGGTGGGCGCGCCGCAATCCTTTGAGGCAGGCGGGTTCACCCAGCGATGTTTGTGCCAGGGCACTTCTTTTTCGCGCCGACGCAGAGGGTGCACTTTATCGGGATCGGCGGCATCGGCATGAGTGGCATCGCCGAGATCCTGCTCACGATGGGGTACGCGGTCTCGGGCTCAGACCTGAGGCGGAGCGCGACGACGGATCGGCTGCTCGGGCTGGGGGCGCGCATCTTCGAGGGTCACGCGGCGGCGCACGTGGCGGCCTGCGACGTGGTGGTGACGACCTCGGCGGTCGATGCGCGCAACGAGGAGGTCGTGGCGGCGCGGGCTCGGCGCATTCCGGTGATTCAGCGGGCGGAGATGCTGGCGGAGCTGATGCGGCTGAAGTACGGGATCGCGATCGCCGGCATGCACGGCAAGACGACGACGACCAGCATGGTGGCGGCGGTGCTCGCGGGTGGCGGTCTCGATCCGACCGTGGTGGTTGGCGGTCGGGTCGATGCGTTGGGATCGAATGCGCGACTAGGGACCTCGCAGTATCTGGTAGCGGAGGCGGACGAGAGCGATCGCAGCTTTCTGAAGCTGTCGCCGGTGCTGGGCGTGGTGACGAATCTCGATCGCGAACACATGGACTGCTATCGCGATATGGATGACGTGGCGGCGGCCTTTGTGGAGTTTATGGACAGAGTGCCCTTCTACGGGGCGACGACGGCGTGTCTTGAGAACGCGGCGCTGCGGACGATTCTGCCGCGGGTGCGGCGGCGCGTGTACACCTATGGCGAGCGTGCGGACGCGGACTTCCAGCTGCGGATGCTGACGAAGAACGAGGGATGTCACGCGATGTTCGCGGTCAGCTTTGCAGGTGCGGAGGCGGGGGTCTTCCGGCTGCATGTTCCGGGCCGGCACAATGTGTTGAACGCGACGGCGGCGGTCGCGATCGGGCTGCAGCTTGGCGTTCCACCGGAGCAGATTGCGGCGGGACTGGACAGCTTTCGCGGGGTGGATCGACGCTTTCAGCTGCGCGGACGGGAGCGCGGAGTCGCGGTCGTGGACGACTACGGACATCATCCGACCGAGATCCTGGCGACGCTCGAGGCGGCGCGCGCGTGTGGCTACGGCCGCGTGCTGGTGCTGTTTCAGCCGCACCGGTACACGCGAACGCGAGACCTGGCGGAGGAGTTTGCAGTGGCGTTTGTGGATGCGGACGCGGTCGAGGTGCTGGACGTCTATGCGGCAACCGAGGAGCCGATCCCCGGCGTGAGCGGGGCCGGTCTGGCGGACAAGATTATGACCAGAGATGGTAGTCGGGCGCACTTTGCCTCCTCGATGGAGGCCGGAGTCATGAGACTGGCTGCAGCGGCGCGTGAGGGCGATGTGGTGCTGACGCTCGGCGCGGGCAACGTGAGCCAGGCTGGGCCGATGCTGCTTGAGGCCTTGCGGGCGAGCTAGACGCGTTGCGCGCGCGAGATGATACCGCAGATGCTGGCGAGCGGCCCGCGGCGGCGATGTGAGTTCCTGAGTGGATACGTGGGGCAGATCAGACGAGGTGCGGGCGGAGCAGCGCGATATAGTCGGTTCGGAACCATCTGCGGTGATGGAGAAGCTGTGGGTGACGAAGTGTCTGCGCGCCGCGCGGACGTGTCTGTCGCTTGAAGGGATTAGGTGTGGGGACGGTGCTGGCGAGTCCAGAGGAGACGATCGCGAGAGACGGCGGTCTGCCGCGGCGCAGAGCCGTAGCCGGCGGTGTGCGACGTGCGCGCCGAGACTTTGACTCCGAGCCGGTCGATGAGGTGGACGGCGGGTATACAACGGGACGCAAGCGGGCCGGCCTGCGCCTGACATTCCGCGGTGGTCTGCCCGAGAGCGCGTGGGGCCGCGTGGCGACGGGCGTGGCTCTACTCGCGATGGCGGCGATGGTCTGGGCCGGATGCGCGCTGGCGCAGAGGCTGATGCTGCGCGATCAGCGCTTCGTGCTTGCGGCGCCCGAGGCGGTGGCGACTGAGGGTATACAGCACCTGACGCGGGGGCAGGTTCTGGGCGCGCTCGGCGGTGTTGCCGGCCACAACATCTTCAGCCTTCCGCTGGAGCAGGAGCGTGCGCGGCTGGAGGCGATGCCGTGGGTGGAGCGGGCGACGGTCATGCGTCTCCTGCCCGATCACCTGCGGGTGACCGTGGTGGAGCGGACGCCGGTTGCCTTCGCGCGGAACGCAGGGCACATCGACCTGGTGGATGCGAGTGGTGTGCTGCTGGCGATGTCGCCGAGCGATGATGCGCGGTTTTCGTTCCCGGTGGTGGCGGGCATCTCACCGCGTGATCCGGTGTCGGTGCGGGCGTCGCGGATGAAGATCTACTCGGAATTCGTCGGGGCGCTCGACGCGACCGGCGAGCACATCAGCGCCAAGCTGAGCGAGGTGGATCTCTCAAATCCAGAGGACGTCCGGGCGGTGATCCCGGAGAGCGGCACGGACGTTCTGGTGCACTTTGGAGATGGCGAGTATCTCGAGCGATATCGGCGGTTTGAGAAGCTGCTGCCGGAGTGGCGGGCACAGTATCCAAAGCTGGCTGGAGCCGACATGCGATACGAGCGGCAGGTCGTGCTTGAGATGCAGGGCGGAGCGGCGGGCGAAGCGAGCGTGCCGCAGGCGGCCGCCCTGAAGCAGGGCTCACCTGCAGTGCAGCTCGTGCCGCGATCGGCCAAGACGAAGTTAGTAGCGCGTGCGGCGCACAGCAAGGCGGCGGCCCATACGGCTGGAGCGAAGTGGCATGCCGGCGTGGCGGTGGCGCGATGAATCAGAAGCCGGAGAATCTGATTACGGTGGTCGATGCCGGGAGTCAGAAGAGCTGTGTGCTGGTGGCCGAGGTGCATGACGGGGTGCTGCGATACCGAGGGCATGGGGTCGAGGCATCGAAGGGGATGCGGAAGGGGCTGATCGCGGAGCTGGGGCCGGCGGCGGAGGCGATCAACCGGGCGGCGCTGGCGGCGGAGCGGTCGGCGCGGGCGGGGATCGAGTCGGTGGTGGTGGGGGTCGGTGGGGCGCATGTGCGCGGGGTGAATTCGCGGGGCGGCATCAGCATGGGCAACCGCATGCGGGAGATCACGCGGGAGGAGGTGCGGGCGGCGGTCGACCGGGCGCGCAGCGTGGCGCTGCCGCCGGACCGCGAGGTGCTGCACCTGCTGCCGCAGGAGTTCATCCTGGACGATCAGGCGGGCATCCACGACCCAGTCGGTATGGTGGGGAACAAGCTAGAGGTGAACCTGCATATCTCGACGTGCTCGGGCGGGGTGGCGCAGAGTGTGATCACGTGCGCGAACCGGGCGGGGCTTGAGGTGGAAGACACGGTGTACGAGGGCATCGCGGCGGCGGAGGCGGTGCTGAGTGCGGATGAGCGCGAGCTCGGGGTGTGCATTGCGGACATCGGGGCGAGTACGACGGAGCTGGCGGTCTTCTTCGAGGGGTCGGTCGCGCACACCGCGGTGCTGCCGATCGGCGGCGACCACTTCACCAACGACCTGGCGGTGGGACTGCACGTCTCGGTCGAAGAGGCGGAGATGCTGAAGCAGACGTATGGACACTGCGTGGTGACGGCGATCCCGCAGCGGAACGAGATTGAGATCGGCGGCGATCTTTCTGTGGGCAGCCTGGCCGGCGGCGGGCAGAGCGCGCGGATGATCCGGCAGCGCTTTCTGGCGGAGATTCTCGAGCCGCGGGCGCGGGAGCTCTTCACCATGCTGCGCGACAACCTGCGCGCCGGGGGGGTCCTCGAGGCGCTGGGCGCGGGGTGCGTGCTGACGGGCGGCGGGGCGAAGATGTCCGGGCTGCTCGACAACGCGGAGAGCCTGCTGCGGGTGCCGGCGCGGGTGGGTCATCCGGTACCGCTGTCGCGCATGCCGGCGGAGCTGGCGGGGCCGGAGTTTGCGACGGCGATCGGCATGCTGCTGTACACGCACCGGACGCAGGTGCGGCGGGCGAGCGAGGAGCAGGGGCTGCGGGCGAAGCTGAAGGCGATCTTCGCGGGAAGCTTTTAGGCTTGCTCACGGTGCAGCCGACGATGCGCACGCTGTTGTGACGAGCTACTCCCCCCTCCCCTCAAATGTGGGCAAAGTCTTCGAATCAGAACACTTAAGTCTAGACCTCGGTCCGGACCTGTGCCGGTCCAGGTCTCGACGCGAGTCGAGGGCTTGACTCGCCTGTCTGGGCCAGGGCCACCGCAGTGCTACCTCTAGTGTAGGCCGGTGACAGGGGTGATTACGCCACGGGCCGGTCGGGCCGGCTGAGCAGGCGTTCGGGGCCGTAACTTGCTGGTGAGGGTGGAGTCCTATCGGGGCTGGCTGCGCTGCTCGTGCTCTTCGGGTGGAGCGCGGGGGAGGAAAGACCTGATGGGCCTACGCATGGTGCTGGGGGTGATGTTGCTGCTGGGAGGTCAGGCGGCTGGTCTGCGGGCGCAGGTCGTGAGTACGTTCCGGACGACGAAGGAGCATCGGAAGGTGCCGGTCGAGACGTTTGGGACGGACGCGAGCCTGCCGGCGCTGATCCTGCTGCATGGGTCGGAGGGTCCCGGTGGGCCGTACTACCAGGATCAGGGACGGTTCTTTGCAGGGGCGGGGTACCAGGTCTTCTATCTGCACTACTATGACGCGGCGGCGGTGAAGGACCAGAGCGAGGGGAGCTTCGAGGACTGGGTGGAGCTGGTGCGGGAGATGGTGGGGAGGGCGCGGCCGGGGGGTGCGGCGCGGAAGGTGTACCTGGTGGGCTACTCGCAGGGCGCGGAGATTGCGCTCGCGGCAGGTGCGGAGGGGGTGCCGGTGGACGGGATTGTGGAGTGGTACGGCAATCTCTTTGATAACTACCGGACGGGGCTGCGGACGTTTCCGCCGCTGCTGATCCTGCATGGGGAGCGCGATGGGACGATTCCGGTGGGGTATGCGCGGCAGCTGATCAGCTTGTGCGCGGCGAAGGGGCTGCGGTGCGAGAACCATCTCTACCCCGAGCAGGGGCATGGGTTTGGCGGTGAGGATCTGGGGGATGCGGACCGGCGGACGGTGGAGTTTCTGGGAGCGGTGGGCGGGGTGCAGGCGCGGGGGCAGGGAGCCAGCCGTGAACGGCGGCTCTCCCGGCGTGAACTGTACGAACTTCAGCAGATGACTGGCTGGATCGGTAATAGTGAGTTCGATGGAGCCATAGGCGGGCTTGTGCATGGCCGAGACCACCGGCACTCGTTTTAGCGCGGCGAAGACTCCATTTACGTCTTCCGATGAGCAATGTGTGGAATTGTCTGAAACGTCCGTTTCAGTGGTAGCAAGCGTACCTCTAGAGGCGGAGGTTTAACCCCGGCCCTCGCATTTCGATGGACGAGTGCCTGCAGCTTTGCTGCGCCATTATCCTCGTTCAGTAAACCCGAGGCGAGATCCCCAATGCCTTGTTCAAGGTATGAACCAACCATCAGTGGTCCGCCTGTGCCTCGCACAAAGCAGGTCTCTTGAATCCACTCCGCCAGGGCTTTACCTACCCGCAGGTGAAAGACGAAGCCAGGCATCACAAATTTGTGAACGTAAGCCCGGTCTACCCGCGACGAGATGGGATTGTGCGTGTGCTTCCAGATCATGCCGGGTTCTCGGACCGTTACAGCAAGTGCGGCGTTCATGGGGAAATCTGACTGACCAAGCAGATACCGGCGAAAATCCTCTTCGTACGGCCCCAATCTAACCGGATAGGTGCGCTTCGGAGTCCAGGGGTAAACTGCCCCTCGCCAGAACATGCTGGCAGCGAAGTAGGCGAGCGCGTCACGCGCAATGGGACTTACCTGCCCATTGGTAAAGACCTTGAGTCCAAACCCGCTCTGGGAGGGCTGGAGCGCCTGCAATTTTGCCAGGAATGGAAATGTCTTCTCATCGACCGTGAGCGGATGAAAGGTAGGCATTTTCTTCTGAATGCCGTTTGCAAAAACCCACTTTTCACCGAATTTACTGAACCGTTGTTCACAATCGGAGCAGAGGAGAAAAGCCTTTTGCTGGTAATCGGTTTGGACAACCTTGCCCTTCGTCACTAGGAGGGGACTAGAGTTGCCAGGTGTGTCCACGGCCTTGCATAAGCGGTAAACGCCTGCCGGCAGATAGTGGCTTGACTGTAGCTCTAGGTTGGTGTTGAGACAAAGCGCACAGGTCCCCGTCTGACGCATCGCTTCTCCTGCATCATCCTCTCACCGTGTTGCCGCTTCTGTGATGTTCAGCACGAAACCGGAGATTGAGTCTCTATCACCATTCTTCCCATGTTCGGAGCAGTAGATCGGCTACGACAACTCCGATTTATCACGGGTGATGCCTCGCCTACGACCGTGTCGCTTCCCTCAGCGAGGTGGTGCGTGGCCGCTCTGGTAGATTGCGGGGATGAGGTCGCGGTCTGCGCTTAAAAGGCTTCGGGTGATTTCATTGTGTTTCGTGTTGCTGCACGTTACCGGCTCGGCCACCTCTAGAGGGCTGGCGCAGTCGGTGGACGCGGCGAAGGCGGGGGCTGGGTGGGCGATTGCGATTCATGGGGGGGCGGGGGCGGGGGAGTGGGAGCACATGACGCCGGCGACGGAGCGGGCATATCACGAGGGGCTGGCGCGGGCGCTTGAGGCGGGGGGTGCCGTGTTGCGGCGGGGCGGGGCTTCGCTCGATGCGGTGGAGGCGGCGCTGCAGGTGCTAGAGGATGATCCGCTGTTCAATGCCGGGCGCGGGGCGGCCTTCGATGAGCAGGGCAGGAACGAGATGGACGCGGCGATCATGAACGGGGCGACGCTGGCGGCGGGCTCGGTGGCGAGTGTGCGGGCGACGAAGCACCCGATCTCTTTGGCGCGGGCGGTGATGGAGAAGACGCCGTACGTGATGATGGTGGGGCCGGGGGCGGACGCGTTTTCGATCAGAGCAGGGTTGGAGCAGGAGCCGCCGAAGTACTTCTGGACGGCGGGGCGGTGGCTGGAGCTTGAGGATGTGTTGCGGAAGAGTGGGCGGCCGGTGCCGCCGCTGCCGGAGGGGGTGTCGGCGGCGGATCTGAGGGCGGATGCGGATGCGGTCTCGTCGGCGGATCTACAGGGGGATGCGGGAGTGAAGATGGGTGGGGCGGGGAGGGTGTCGGTGGCGCACCGGTTTGGGACGACGGGGGCGGTGGCACGGGACAGCGCGGGGCATGTGGCGGCGGGGACGTCGACGGGCGGGCTACAGGGCAAGATGATGGGGCGGGTTGGGGACTCGCCGGTGATCGGGGCGGGAACGTATGCGAATGATCGGACGTGTGCGGTCTCGGGGACGGGGGTGGGCGAGTACTTTATTCGGCTCAACCTGGCGCGGCGGGTGTGCGACCTGGTGGAGTTCCGCGGGATGACGGTGCAGGCGGCGGCGGACACGGTGATCCAGCAGGAGCTGCCGGCGCTGAAGGGGGGCGAGGGCGGGGTGATTGTGCTGCGCGGAGCCGGGGAGCCGGTGTGGAGCTTTAATACGCTGGGGATGTTTCGGGCGCGGGCGGTGGAGGGTGGGGCGGCGGAGATCGAGGTGCGCTCCGCGAAGGCGGCGGGTGGTGCGGGGCACTGAGATCGGGGCTCCTGCGCGCGTCGGCGGCGGTGAACCAGCGATGGTACGTGGTGGTGGAAAAGCGGGGCTGGTCACCGGCGGAGTTGATGGGAGAATTAACCCGACACGACCCCCACTTCCAGGAGCGCTGACGCGATGCCAAACTTCTCTGCTGATGATGATTTACGCATTCTGTACCACGAAGAGATGCCGCGGGGTGCGCGGATCAAGGTCATTGGCGTGGGTGGCGGCGGCAACAACGCGGTGAACCGCATGATCTCGGCGCAGGTGGAGGGCGTGGAGTTCATCGCGGCAAACACGGACGCGCAGGCGCTGCAGATGTCGAACGCGGCGGTGAAGCTGCAGCTGGGAGTGAAGCTGACGAGCGGTCTGGGCGCGGGGGCGAACCCGGATGTGGGGCGGCGGGCGGCGCT
>CAXTVA010000021.1:0-34200 GCA_964247625.1 uncultured Acidobacteriaceae bacterium | reverse complement strand
TCGACCGCGTCGACTTCCAGAAGGCCTCGGTGCCCATGTCCAAGCGCGTCAAGATTTACTACATGACGCAAGCCGCCGTCGCGCCGCCCACCTTCGTCCTCTTCACCGACAAGGACGTCAAGCTCCACTTCTCCTTCGAGCGCTTCCTCGCCAACCAGATCCGCGAAGCCTTCGGCTTCATCGGCAGTCCCATCTGGTTCAAAGTCCGTTCCCGCAACAAGAAGAAAGCGGCCGACTAGTCTCCGTAATTAATTGCCGCTACGGAGCACATAGATAGGGTGAGAGCTTCATCCATAGGTCCCTCTATCCAAAAGAGCACGTCACACTTGTCCTGCGCTGTGCCTCGTTTCAGAACTGCATCGATAGCTTCACTCATCTTCATTGCTCGCTGAACGTAGGAAGCTTCGAACGGAGTCCGGATCACGCAGGGAAGCTCTATAAAGTTCGAAAGATCCGGCGTGCCGAAGTGATGACGGTAGTATCGCAATTCGTCGCTTAGTACCAAGTCAAGAGACTGCATATAGGTGGTCATGACCCGACGCTACGTGCTCAGCAGTCACCAGCAAAGAATATTCGAACTCAGACGTGTCGAATTCGATAGATGACGGGGCTAAGTAAAAGCCGCTATTGAAAGCCAGTCTGAATGTTTCACGAAGGTACGTGTCAGCCGCTGAGACCAAGCCACCCATCCCACGCCGCCAGTGCCCGCTCGCACTGCATCTGGTGCCGCACCTTCTTATCCCGCACCCGCCGCCGCTCCTCCTCCGCAAGCGGCAGCAGCAGATCGAACGTGATGTTCGCCGGTTGAAAGCGCTTCGCGTCGGCGTGCGTGATGTAGTGCACCAGCGAGCCGTGCGCGCTCAGCCGCGGTGCCGGCTCCGGTTGCTCGCCACGTGTCAGCGCCGCCGCAAACCGTCCCGCCAGCATCCCGCTCGCGATCGACTCCGTGTAGCCTTCGACGCCCGAGAGCTGCCCCGCGACCAGCACCCGCGGGTGCGCCCGGAGCGCCAGCGTCTCGGTCAGCAGGCGCGGCGCGTCGATGTAGGTGTTGCGATGAATCTGCCCGTAACGCAGGAAGGTCGCGCGCTCCAACCCCGGAATCATGCGCAGCACGCGCGCCTGCTCGCCGTACTTCAGGTGGTTCTGAAACCCGACCAGATTGTAGCTGTCCGCCCGCAGGTTCTCCTGCCGCAGCTGCACACAGGCGTACGGCCATCGCCCGGTCTTCGGGTCGGTCAGCCCCGCCGGCTTCATCGGCCCGAAGCGCAGCGTCTCCCGCCCTCGTCGCGCGATCTCCTCGATCGGCAGGCAGCCCTCGAAGTACGCGAGCGCCTCCCGTCTTGTCGCAGAGGCCACCGCGACCGCAGCACCGCCCCATGCAGGTGCGGAGGCGTATGCAACCGCATCGGTCTCCAATTCGCGCGTGCGATCGTCGTCAGCGACAGATATGCCGAAGACGCCCGAACCACCAGACGCGTCTACGGAAGCGGAGACAGTTCCGTTCGCCGCCGGAATCTGCTCCCAGCTCTTCGCCTCCACCTGCTCCGCCTCGGCCAGCGCATCGACGAACCGCTCGTACTCCTCGCGCGTGAACGGGCAGTTGATGTAGTCCGCCGTGCCGCGGTCCCAGCGCGCCGCGAAGTACACCGTATCCATGTCAATCGTCGTGGCATCGACGATCGGCGAGATCGAGTCATAGAACGCGAGGTGCTCCGCCCCGGTCAGTCGTCCGAGCTCCGCGGCGAGCGCAGGCGAGGTCAGCGGCCCGCTCGCCAGTACCGTCAGCACCTCCGGATCGTCCGCGTCGATTCGCGTCACCTCCTCGCGGATCACACGAATGCGGGGCTCCCGCGCGATCCGCTCCGCCACTCTGCGCGAGAACTCCACCCGGTCGACCGCGAGCGCATGACCCGCCGGTACTGCGCACGCGTCCGCCTCCGCCAGCAGCGCGCAGCCGGCACGCCGCATCTCCTGCTTCAGCAGCCATGGCGCCGAAAACTCGCTCTCGCTCTTGAGCGAGTTCGAGCACACCAGCTCGGCGAAGTCCTCCGTCTGGTGCGCCTCCGTGGAGCGGCCCGGCCGCATCTCGTAGAGCTCGACCGCGCAGCCCTGCGCCGCCGCCTGCAGCGCCGCCTCCGGCCCCGCGAGCCCGCCTCCGATGACCCGGACGCGCGCCACTATGGGCACCGCTCCGAGAGCGCGCACAGCGCCGCCCCCGTCATCCGCATGATGCGCCAGTCGGTCGAGATCTGCGCTCCGAGCTCGTGGTAGAAGTCGATCGCCGGCTGATTCCAGTCCAGCACGTTCCACTCCAGCCGCGGACAGCCCTCAACCACTGCCACCGCCGCTACCTTCGCCAGCAGCGCCCGCCCGATCCCCCGCTTGCGAAACTCGGGCGCGACAAACAGGTCTTCGAGGTGAATGCCGTGGTGTCCGCGCCACGTGGAGTAGCTGTAAAAGTAGAGCGCGAAACCCGCCGCCTTACCCTCCCACTCCGCCAGGAAGACGTGAAAGCGCGGCACCGGCCCGAAGCCGTCGCGATGCAGATCAGCCGCCGTCGCGCGCACCGCGTCCGGCTCCTTCTCGTAGATCGCAAGCTGGTGAATGAAGCTCAGAATGGCCGGTACGTCCTGCGGCGCCGCCAGGCGGATTCGGAGTGGCTCAGTGTGCATGCGTGGGTCGCTCCCGACCTCAGCATACGGCCTTCCACCGCGCGTCCGCACTCCGCCTCTCTGCTCCCGGATCAGCGCGCCAGCTTCGCGCCTGGCGCAGCCGCCGGTGTCGCGGCGCCGTCCGTCTTGCCCGCACGATCCCGCGCCGCCAGCCACGAGTCGAAGGGCACCGTGAAGGCGAAGATCTGCTTGCCGTCCGCCGTGTGCATCATCTTGACGTA
The DNA here is from genome assembly GCA_964247625.1 of uncultured Acidobacteriaceae bacterium. GTDB lineage: Bacteria > Acidobacteriota > Terriglobia > Terriglobales > Acidobacteriaceae > Edaphobacter. The sequence goes on along the minus strand of CAXTVA010000021.1, from coordinate 31,307 downwards.
GATCTCCGCGTGCTTCAACACGGGGTCATCGAGCCCGCGCACATCGTAGAAGAGATAGCCGCCCATCGTCTGGTGCGCGTTGACTGTCGTGCCGGCGAAGCCGAAGTCCGTATCGTCCGCCAGGATCTGCCTGTTAATGCCCTTGCCCTTGGTGTGAATCGAGGGCAAGGGCGCCGGCAGCGGAATCGTCTTGCCCGCGACACTCTTGAACGTGAAGAGCCGCCGCTCAAGGTCGTCGTCCGTCGCCGCCGGGATCACATCCTTGTTCGCCGAGATGAACTGGATGCGTGCGTCGTCGAGCGCGATCGCCTGATCACTGTCGTTGGTGAAGACCACGCGAACCGGCACAAATCCGTGCTGCACATACGGCAGCCGGAAGAACGGGCAGTCCTTCGTCTCCTCACACGGCTCCGCCGCGACGGTCACGTGTTCGTTCGGGTGCGTGTCGAACGCCGCGTACTCGGTGGCAGCCTTGACCGGCGGCGCCTTCTTCTGCGCCCCGCGCACCGGCCCCGCGCCTGCCAGCAGACACATCACCAACCCCACAGCCTTCACGCGAAAATCTCTCATCCCGCTACAAGAGACGTTTCGCAAGCTGGATTCGGGTAGCGCGCGCACGAAAGTAAGTATCATCATGCGTGACGGTCCCGCCAAGCCCGGTCGACCTCGCACCGGCCAGGCGTACCGTCGCTGCGTGACCACGGCCTCCCCGCACGCGACGCCAGCAATGCCCACCTCACCACCAACCCGTGCCCTCGTCGCCCTGCGGCTGCTCTACAGCCCCCTGCTCGCGGCGACGCTCGTGCTCGGCGCGCCCTATTGGCTCGCCCGCATGCTGCTCAGCCCGCGTCATCGCGCGGGCCTTCCAGACCGCCTCGGCCGCACTCCGCGCGCACTCCGCCACAGACCGCCCTCCTCCGAGACCATCTGGCTTCACGCCGTCAGCGTCGGCGAGCTTCTCGCCGCACTCGGCCTCCTCCGCGCCCTCACCCGCGAGCTCCCGGGCTGGACCATCGCCGTCTCGACCACGACCGCCGCCGCGCAGCAGCTGGCCCGCGAGCGCCTCCCCGGCTCGCCGGTCTTCTATCTCCCGCTCGACTTTGCCGTCCTCATGCGCCGCACCCTCCGTCGCCTGCGGCCGCGCCTCGTCCTCCTGATGGAGAGTGAGCTCTGGCCCAACATGCTCCTCGAAGCCCACCGCGCCCGCATCCCCGTCGCCGTCGCTAACGCCCGCATCTCCGACCGCTCGTTTCCCCGGTATCTGCGCCTCCGCCGTCTCTGGCGTCCACTCTTTGCTCTCGTCGCCCGCTTCTTTGCGCAGAGTAAGGAGACCGCCGCGCGCCTGCGCCAGATCGGTGCGACACCCGGCCAGATCAGCACCCCGGGCAACCTCAAGTTCGACCTCCCGGCTGCAGCCACCAGCCCCCTTCTCGACCGTATCCGCGACCGCCTTCCCGCGGGCGCACCCGTGCTCGTCGCCGGTAGCACCCTCGAGGGCGAGGAGCGCCTCCTGCTCGAGGCGTGGACCACGATCCTCGCCGCCGAGCCCCGCGCCGTGCTGATCCTCGCCCCTCGCCACCCGCAGCGCTTCGACGCCGTCGCCGCTCTGCTCCGGGAGCACGGTCTTGCCTTCACCCGCGCCTCCACCATCGCGGCCCCACTCTCCCCTGGCAGCCTCCTTCTGCTCGACACCATCGGCGACCTCGCCGCCGTCTACTCCCTCGCGACCGTCAGCTTCGTTGGCGGCTCGCTCGTCGATGCCGGCGGCCACAATCCGCTCGAGCCCGCCCGCTTCGGCGTTCCCGTCCTGCTCGGCCCTTACGTCGCCAACTTTCGTGAGATCGTAAGCAAGATGCAGGCGATAGACGGAGTTCTGCTGACCACCGCCGCGACCCTCGCCCCCTCGGTCCTCGCTCTCTGTCGCGACTCCGCCGCACGCACCGCCCTCGGCGAGCGCGGCCGCAGCGTCTTCGAGCGCGAGACCGGAGCCACCGCCCGCACCGTGCATGAACTCCTCGCGCTCCTCCGCCCCTCACTCGCCTCAGCCGCCGCGCTCACTCCCTCCGCCGCGCTCGTCCCCGGGGACTCGCTTGCCAGTGTCGGAGACACGCCTCCGTGAACCTTCGCCGCAGCCTGCTGCTCCCCCTCGTGCCCGTCTACGCCGCCGCGCTCGCCGCCGAGCGCCGCGCCCGCCGCCTCCTTGGCCTGCGCCGCCGTGCCCTCGCCAGCACCGTCATCAGCGTCGGTAGCATCTCCGCCGGTGGCGCGGGCAAGACCCCCGTCGTCCTTCTGCTCGCCGACATGCTCCGCCGCCGCGACTACGCCGTCCGCATCCTCACCCGCGGCTACGGCCGCTCTAGCTCCGCCATCGAGCGTGTCGACCCCGAGGGCGACGCTGGCCGCTTCGGCGACGAGCCCCTGTTGCTCGCCCGCCGCTCCGGCGTGCCCGTCTACGTCGGCGCCGACCGCTTCCAGGCCGGCCTCATGGCGGAGGACGCTGCCGCCCAGATCCCGAGCGGCACCATCGTTCATCTCCTCGACGACGGCTTCCAGCATCGCGCCCTCGCCCGCGACATCGATCTCGTCCTCGTCACCCGCAAGGACATCGACGACATCCTGCTGCCCGCCGGCGATCTCCGCGAGCCGCTCTCCGCCCTTCGCGAGGCCGACATCATCGTCCTTCGAGAGGAGGAGGCCGCGTCGCTCGAGGAGCTGCTCTCGGTGGTCACCCGCCCCGAGCTCGATGGCCGCACAGGCGCCGCGCACCGCCTCTCCGGCCAGCCCGTCTTCTGGCGCATCCGCCGCACCCTCACGCTGCCAGGCCCCAGCGCCCGTCCCCGTCGGCCGATCGTCTTCTGCGGGATCGCCCGACCCGAGAGCTTCACCACCATGCTCGCCGGCGAGGATGTCGAGCCCGTCGCCGTTCTCCCCTTCCCTGACCACCACGCCTACACCGGCCGCGACGTCGACCGCCTCCTCGTCGAAGCTCGCACGCACGCGGCCGATGGCTTCTTCACCACCGAGAAGGACGCCGTCAAGCTGACCCGTGCCATGCGCAGCCGGCTCGAGTGCATCGGTCCCCTCATCGTCCCCGAGCTCTGCGTCACCCTCCTCGACGAGCGCGCGGCCCTCGAGCAGATGATCACCATGGTCGGCCGTCTCGATCGCCGCCGTCGCCGGAGATAGCCATGCTGCGTGTGCTCATCGTCCGCATCGGTGCCATGGGAGACGTGCTCCACGCGCTGCCCGCCGTCGCCGCCCTGCGCCGCGCCGAGCCCGCCGCCGAGATCGGCTGGGCCATCGACCCGCGCTGGGCTCCCCTGCTCGAGGCAGATCCGGCGCCGGCCGCGGACGGCCTCGCCTCGATGACCACCGCAGGCCGGCACGCCCACACCCCGGCGCGGCCCGATCCAGAGCGGTCGAACCCGCGGTGGGCAGATCCGGAACAATCGAGCTCAGAGCAGCTGAGCCCGCCACTCCCTACCCCCGACCGACGACGATCCGTCCCCGAACCGATACCCGCCATCGCCGCACGCGCGGCGCAGCGTGCGTCCATCGTCATCGCAGACACCCACGTCCTCGGCCGGCGCGCCCCCTCTCTGCGCCCCATCGTCGATCGCGTGCACCTCGTCCCCACCCGCGCCTGGAAGCGTGCGCCGCTCAGCCTCGCGACCGCGCGCTCCATCGCCGGTCTGCGTCGCGATCTGCGCGATCCTGCCTACGTCCTCACCGTCGACCTTCAGGGCACTGTGCGCTCGAGCGTCGTCGGCGCGCTCACCGGAGCGCCGCTCTTCCTCGGCCCCGAGCACCCGCGCGAGCGCCCTGCCCGCTACCTCTATCGCCAGCTGCTGGCGACGCCGTCCCAGCACGTTGTGGATCAGGCCTTCGACCTCCTCGCCTCCATCACCCCGCAGCCCCTCGATCCCGACCTCTTCAGCCCCGATGCGCACCTCGCCGGCCCGCTCGCGAGCGCCGCTCTTCAGCTTCCGCGCGATCCCGCCGCCGAGGTCTGGTCGGACCGGCAGATCGACGCCCTCGGCCATGCCTCCGGCCCCATCGTCCTGCTTGCCCCCACTGCCGGCTGGGGCGCCAAGATGTGGCCCGCCGAGCGCTTCGGTCAACTTGCCCGCGCCCTCACCGATCGCGGCTGCACCGCGCTCGTCAACAGCACCGGCCCGCTCGACCAAGTCGCCCGCAGCGTCGTCGAGGCCAGCGGCGGGACCGCGCACGCCCTCGCCTCCACCCTGCCGCAGCTCATCGCGCTCCTCCGCCGCGCCAGCCTCACCGTCGCCGGCGATACCGGCCCGCTGCATCTCGCCGCCGCGCTCGGCTGCCCCGTCGTCGCGCTCTTCGGCCCCACCGACCCGGCACGCACCGGCCCACGCGGCAGCCGCGCCCGCGTCTTGCGCGATCCCCGCAGCGTGACGGATCATAGCCGCAGGCGCGCGCCCGAGGCCGGGCTCCTGCGCCTCGGGCTCGACGACGTCCTGCGCGCCGCGCTCGAACTGCTTGACCTCGATTGGAGGCCCGACCTGAGGCCCGCCACACCTCCCGTCCCCTTCTCGTCCCCCATGCCGCAGACCAGCCAGACCGTGCCGGCCTTCCAGAGCACCCGGCCCGCAGCCCCGCCGCCGGAGACACCTCCCGGCCCACGCGCCTCCTCGGTCGCCGGCGCTCTCGACCAGGGCCACGAGCAGAGCCGCCACCTCGCCGGGCCGCCCGCGTGAGCACGCCCGCCCCCACCTCCCCCGGCGAGCCCACTCCGCCGCACCGCGTCCCCGCCGAGCGCAGCCCCGGCCAGCGCATCGCCTGGCAGCGCATCGCCCGCCGCATCCGCGTCCCGCTCGGCTTTCTGGTCGCCGCGCTCTTCCTCCTGCTCGCCAGGCCCACACCCGCCAGCCTCGCCGGCAGCCTCGCCCTTGTGCTGCCCGGCCTTCTGCTGCGCGCCTACGCCTCCGGCTACGTCAACAAAAACGAGGAGCTTGCCACCACCGGCCCCTATGCCTACACGCGCAACCCGCTCTACCTCGGCTCGATGCTCATCGCCTTCGGCTTCGCGCTCAGCTCGCGCAGCCTTGTGCTCGCTGTGCTGCTCATAGCGCTCTTCCTCAGCATCTATCTGCCCACTATCCTGTCCGAGGAGCAGTTTCTCCGCACCCGCTTCCCTGGCTTTGAAAGCTACTGCCGCGCCGTTCCTCGTCTCCTGCCGCGCCTCACCCCCGCACCCTCGCCCGCCGGTCCGCGCACCCGCGGTCGCTTCTCCCGCGAGCTCTATCTACGCCATCGCGAGTACAATTCCGCTATCGGCGCCGTCGCCCTCTATGCCGCGCTTCTGGGCCGGCTGCTGCTCGCACACACCTGACCGCGACGTCGCCGGTGGCATCGGCACCGTTCGTGGTTCGTGTCCTCTGTCCGTCCTCAGAAGGTGAGTCTCTCTCTGCATACGCGGTCTGCCCTCGTCGCCGTCGCCACGCTCGCCGCCGCCCTCGCTGCCTCTTCCGCTCGCTCCCAGCTGCTCGGTCCGCGACCCGCACCGCCCCCTGTCGTCATCCCTACCCTGCGCCCACCCTCGCCCGGCCTCTCCTTTCCCGCGCACCAGACCCTCACCTTCACCGTGGACTGGCGCGTCTTCACTGCCGGCACCGCCGTCTTCCAGCTCGACCGCCAGGGCACCCCCACCGATCCCGAGCTCCACATCACCGCCACCGCTGACTCCATCGGCGGCGTCACCATGCTCTTTCCCGTCGTCGACCGCTTCCAGTCCGGCTTCAACACCCGCACCGGCTGCTCCACCGGCTTCTCGAAGCAGCTTCAGGAGGGCCGCCGCAAAGTCTCAAGCGACCTCACCTTCGACTACAACCACGGCCGCCAGAACCAGACCGAGCGCAACCTCGTCACAGGCACCCAGAAGCAGCTCTCCGCCAACGTCCCCGCCTGTGTCACCGACTCGCTCTCCGGCATCTTCTACGCCGCCACCCAGCCCCTCACGCCCGGCGAGAGCTTCGGCTTTCCCTTGGCGGACTCCATGCGCACCGTAACGGTCACCATGAAGATCGAGGGCAAGGAGGAGATCAAGACCCCCGCCGGCACCTTCCAGACCATCCGCGTCCAGCCCACCGCCGCCGAGGGCGTCGTGCGCAACCGCGGGACGATCCGCATCTGGTACACCGACGACGCCCGCCACATGCCCGTGCAGATTCAGGCCAAACTCTTCTGGGGAACCATCACCTTCCACCTGCAGAGCGTCGAACAGAAGTAATGCCCCCCTCCGATCACGAATCCGCCCTCACCGACACCGCCGACCCGCTCGTCACCATCGCCCGCTACCTCAACCCCCTGCGCGCGCAGATGGCCAAAGGCCTCCTCCGCGCCAATGGCATCGAGAGCTTCCTGCAGGGCGAGACCGCCAACCAGATGCTCTCCATGGCCTTCCGCGCCCGGCTCCGCGTCGCCCGTGCCGACGAGGCCCTCGCCCACGAGCTCCTGGAGGGCACCGGCGACGACGACAACCCGCTCGACGATCCCTCCTCCGGCGCAGACGCGACCGACGCGCCCATCGGCATCCTGCCCGAGGCCGCCGACCCCGACGAAGATCCGTTCCTTCCCACCCGCCGACGCTAGGGCCACTTCGCCCATCGCATCATGATGGGCGGACTGTGACCGCCCGTCTCCCCTCACTACGCGGGCGCCGACGTCCACCCCAAGCCGCTATCATCACACCAGTGCCCACACCCATCCGTCCCCGTGCCGTCCTCTGCCTCTCCGGTGGCATGGACTCCGCCGTCACCGCCACCATCGCCGCCCTCGACCACGACGTCTACGCCCTGCACTGCTCCTACGGCCAGCGCACCGAGGCCCGTGAGCTCCAGGCCGCCCGGGCCGTCGCCGAGCACATCGGCGCGCGCGACCTCCTGCATCTCCGCCTCGATCTCTTCCGCCGTATCGGCGGCTCCGCCCTGACCGATCCCACCATCGCCGTCCCCGACGCCCCCGCCGAGGAGTCCGCAATCGGTGCCTCCATCCCCGTCACCTACGTCCCCTTCCGCAACGCCAACTTCCTCTCTGCCGCCGTCAGCTGGGCCGAGGTCCTCGACGCCCGCACCGTCTTCCTCGGCGCCGTCGAGCAGGACAGCTCCGGCTACCCCGACTGCCGCCCCGTCTTCTACCAGGCCTTCAACGCGCTCATCGCCGCCGGTACCCGCGACGGCATCATCCGCGTCGAGACGCCCCTCATTCACCTGCACAAGCGCGAGATCGTCGCCCGCGGAGTTGAACTCGGCGCGCCCTTCCATGTAACGTGGTCCTGCTACTCCGGCGACTCGGTCGCGTGCGGCGTCTGCGAGAGCTGCGTGCTCCGCCTCCGCGCCTTCCGCGAAGCCGGACAGCACGATCCCATCCCGTACGCGACGCACACTCCGTGACCGGGCAGTGGCCCGCTTGCGCGTCGTGCCCGGGCCACCAGTAGAAAACGGTTGCACGCGCCCGTCGCATCCGAGCATAGTGTCACTGCAGTACCTCGATTGAAGACACACATCGGCCACGCTGCCGGGAAGAGGATTGGAATGAAAGTCTTTGGATGGAGTCTGGCGCCCGTCGCCGCGGTCGTTGTCTGGGCCGGAGTCATCGCCGCACCCGCCCTCGTTCAGGCTCAGCAGCCGCAGCCCGCGTCCATGCACGGCCATGTGCAGAACGCAGCCGGCGTGCCCATCACCAAGGGCGAGATCCGCCTCACCAACGACCGCTCCGGCGACACCAAGACCCGGAAGTACCAGTACACCTTCCCGCTCGACGCCAGCGGCAACTACACCGGAACCGGCATCACCCCGGGTGCCTACGCCGCAATCGTCTTCGTCGACGATAAGAGCGTCGACTTCTTCGACAACGAAGAGTTCAAAGCCGGCGAAAATAAGACTGTCGACTTCGACCAGACCCGGCCCGAGTACATCGCCAAGATGACCCCCGAGGAGAAGAAGGCGCTCGAGGACTACAAGAAGAAGAACGCCGAGGCCGCCGCCGCCAACTCCAAGATTGCCGACCTCAACAAGTCCCTGCTCCAGGCGCGGGCCGACACCAAGGCCGGCAACTTCGACCCTGCCATCTCCTCCATGACCCAGGCCACCAGCCAGAAGCCGGATGAGGCCATCCTCTGGGTCGCCCTCGGCGACGCCCAGCTCGGCAAGGGAGACGCCGCGACCAAGGCCGCCAAAGCCGCCGGCAAGCCCGCGACCGACCCCACCATCGCCCAGAACTTCAGCGACGCCGCCTCGTCGTACAAGAAGGCCATCGACGCCAACACCGCCTCCAAAAAGCCCAACCCTGAGACCGGCGCCGCTGCCGAGAACCAGCTCGGCCAAGCCCTCGCCAAGTCCGGCGACACCAAGGGTGCCTCGGACGCCTACGACGCCGCTGCCAAGGCCGATCCCACCAAGGCCGGACAGTACCTCTTCAACGAGGCCGCCACCCTCTACAACGCGGGCAAGACTGACGACGCCGCCGTCGCCGCCGACAAGGCCATCGCCGCCGATCCCAACCGCGCCATCTCTTACTACATCAAGGGGCAGGCGCTCATCGGCAAGGCGACCGTCGACTCCAAGACCAACAAGATCACCGCTCCCCCGGGCTGCGTCGAAGCCTACCAGCGCTTCCTCGAGCTCGCCCCGCCCGACGACCCCCATGCCGAAGAGGTCAAGAGCATCCTCACCGGCATCGGCGCCCCGGTGAAGTCCAGCTACAAGGCCGGCAAGAAGTCCTGAAACGCCACTCGCACCCTCGACGGCACGGCTTCGGCCGTGCCGTCGGCGTCTTTCTCGCCTCTCCGCGCGTCCGGGTCTCCGCGCAGGCACCCTGGGCGTGGTGTCGACCACGCCCTCGAAAGACCGCGCTCCCGGAAGCGCGCGGCGTCTGCCCATACCGCGAGCATGCATCGAGAGTTCGCAGCCGCTGCGGCGTGATGTGGCGTATGCGACCCCTCGCACCAGCTAAACTGAAGATGGCACATAAAGAGACTGCTTGATCTATCTCTTGTTGAATGAAGACTTTGCTTGTAAGTCTTTTGGATCGAATACTTTGCAGTGGCCAATCGAGCTAAGTTGTACATTCTGGATACTTTGCGAGAAAAAGAGGGGTGGGGGGAACCTGAACCGCCACAGAGTTCCCCATAGCACCTCCCGAGACGAGCTATCGTAGACTCCGACTCAACCCGCGCCGGCCCCGACCTCCCTTCGTTCCCCGAGGCGCTCGCGCTGGTCCTCCGCGTCGCCGGGGAAGTTCGCCACGTCGCCGGGACTGAGGATCTGCCGCTGCTCGCCGGTCACGCCCGTGTCCTCGCTCACGCCATCCACGCCGACCGCGACCAGCCGCCGTTCGACCGCTCGACCCGCGACGGCTTTGCCGTCCATCTCCCGGCCGCGCCCGCGGCAGCTGCCAGGACCTGGCGCGTCCTCGGCCAGCTCTTCGCCGGCGAGAGCTGGACGGGCGCGCCGCTCGGCCCCGGGGAGGCGATCGAGATCATGACCGGCGCCCCCGTCCCTCCCGGTGCCGGCGCCGTCATCATGATCGAGCACGTCAGCGAGGAGCACGCCATGCCGCAGAGCGTGACCATCGCATCGCGCAAGGCGACCACCGCATCGCAAGACGCGGTCATCACGCCGCGAAGTGCGACCACCTCGCCGCCCGCGGCCATCACCCTCGCCGCTGGCCGCACCGTGGCCTTCGGTGCCAACATCGTCCCCCGCGGCCGCGAGGCCACCGCCGGAGCTGTCCTCCTGGCTGCCGGTACCGTCCTCGGCCCCGCCGAGATCGCCCTCGCCGCCAGCGCCGGAGCCGCGCATGTCCGGGTCGTGCGCCGCCCCCGGGTCGCCATCCTCAGCACCGGCGACGAGCTGGTCGAGCTCGCCGGGCCTGATCCGGCTGCGCCACCGCTCGCCGCGCACCAGATTCGTAACTCGAACAGCTATGCCCTCGCCGCGCTCGTCGCCGAAGCCGGCGGCGACCCCTGGCGGCTGCCGATCGCCCGCGACACTCGCGAGAGCCTTCGCGCCGTCCTCGCCGAGGCCGCGGCCGCCGACCTCATCCTGCTCACTGGCGGCGTCTCCATGGGTCGCCATGACCTCGTCGAAGAGGTTCTGGTCGAGCTCGGCGCGACGTTCCACTTCACCGGCGTCCGCATGCAGCCCGGCAAGCCAGTCGTCTTCGGCACTCTGCCCACATCGGACTGCGAGACAGATCTCACCTCGCCAAAAGCCAGCCAGTCCTCCGCTCAGTCCGGGGAGGAGAGTAGTGCCGAACCCACTCACAAACCTCTCTTCGGTCTGCCCGGCAACCCCATCTCGACCGAGGTCACCTTCCGCTGCTTCGTTGCACCGGTGCTGCGCGCACTCGCCGGCGAGCAGAGCCCCGCAACCCGCTTCGCCCTCGCCCACCTTACCGGGCCCGCCGCCGCCAACTCCGACCTGACTCGGCTCCTCCCCGCGCGCCTCACCGGCGATCACGCCGGCGTCACCGTCCGCCTCATCCCCTGGCAGGGCTCAGGCGACCTCGCCGCCAACGCCCGCGCGAACGGCTACGCCGTCCTTCCTCCCGGCACCGAACCGCCGTGCGCCGGTGACCTCATCTCCGTCCTTCTGCGCTGAGTCGTGGCAGGGTACTCTGGCAGCTATGCAGGATCCCCGGCTCCGACATCGAAGGCGCGCACTCGGCTGGACCCTGCTGGCGCTCAGCCTCCTGCCTCTCACCTCGCTCTTCCTGGTGGTTCCGTTCTTGAGGCTCGATCACCAGTTCACCGCGCAGATCATCACCCAGTCCTGGGCCGCGCTGACCGGCCTCGCCGTCATCGCGCTCGCGCTGATCGCCTCCGGAGCCTACCTGCTCCGCACCGAGGGCCGCCGATGACCTCAACTCCGCCTGACGACACGCCCGGCCGCCTCTCACACTTCACCCCCGAGGGCGAAGCCCGCATGGTCGACGTCAGCGCAAAGCCTCTGACCGCCCGTACCGCCGTCGCCGGGGCCTTCGTCGAGCTCCGCCCCGAGGTCCTCGCCGCCCTGCCCATAAACCCCAAGGGCAACCCGCTTGAGATCGCCCGCTTCGCCGGTATTCAGGCCGCCAAGCAGACCTCGACCCTCATCCCCATGTGCCACCCCATCGCGCTCTCCTTCGTCGACGTGCAGGCAACGGTCGTCCCCGGGGGCGTACGCATTGAGAGCACCGCCTCCACCACCGCCGGCACCGGCGTCGAGATGGAGGCGATGGTCGCCGCTTCGATCGCAGCCCTCACCGTCTACGACATGACGAAAGCGCTCGACAAGGGCATTCGCATCCGCGAGGTCGTCCTGCTCAAGAAGACCGGTGGTAAGAGCGGGGACTATCAGCGCTCCGAGCCTGAACTCTGACGAACCATGTGCCGATCGCACCCTTACCAGCTATCAGCAGCAGCAGCGCGAGACCGAGACGTCACTCCACCCGCGCAAGCGTAACGGCAAAGAGACCGCGATCGTCGCTCCACACCTGCTCCGCCTGGAAGCCGCCCGCCATCAGCAGCTCCCGCAGCGCATCGGCGGTGTACTTGTAACTGTTTTCGGTATGAATGGTCTCCCCGGCGCGAAACTCAGCTCGTACGGCATCGCCCACGGTGCCCCCCGGCAGCACGATCACCGTCGGCCGCTCCGCGCGAAGGTGCATCTCGATGCGCGACTCCGCCCGGTTCCATCGCGCCTCGTGCCGGAACGCGGTGATGTCAAGCTTCGCTCCCAGCTCTCGCGCAAGCCGTTCGAGCACATTGCGGTTAAAGGCTGCGGTCACGCCAGCCGCATCGTCATACGCCGCCAGCAGCATCGCGACACTCTTCCCCTCCTTCTCCGACCCATCGGCGCCTCCCCGATCAGATGGCGCCAGGTCCGTTCCAAGGAGAAGCGCGTCGCCCGGCCTGAGCTGCGCGCGCAGGTGCCGCAGCAGCCGCCGAGCGTCGTCCGGGTCGAAGTTGCCGATGCTTGATCCGATGTAGAGCGCCAGCATGCGCGCGCCGCCTGGCCGCCGGAAATCGATCGGTCCAGTGAAGTAGTTTGCGATCTGGGGCTCGACGGACAGACCCGGGATCGAGGTCATGAGCGACCGCTCGGCCTCTTCGAGCGCCGACGCGGAGACGTCGACCGGCACATACAGTGCCTGGCCCTGCCGCTGAACCGCCGCGCGCAGCAGCACGCCTGTCTTGGTGGCAGTGCCTGCGCCAAGCTCGAGAAACGCGAGCTCGCGTCCGTCCTCGCCCGCGGCGCACTGCAGCATCTCGTCCGCGTACCGATCGAAGAGAGCGCGTTCGGTCCGCGTCAGGTAGTACTCGGACAGCTCCGTGATCTGCTCAAAGAGCTCCGATCCGCGACGGTCGTAGAAGAGCCACGCAGGCAACGTATACGGTCGTGCGCGAAGGCCTGCACGCGCCGCGTCGGCCACCGCCTCCGTCTCTGCTGTATGCGCTGTGTCGAGTGCCTGATTGATCTCCGTAGCCGAGCTCACGCAATCGCACCCTGCCCCATCGCGCTGCCCATCCGCGCGTCACGCGCCAGCCGCATCCCCGAGATCTGCCAGCGCGTGCCCGCGCCAAAGAAGTTCCGGTAGGTCACGCGAATGTGCGTCGCCGGCGTCACCGCCGATCCGCCACGCAGCACCATCTGCGACGACATGAACTTGCCGTTGTACTCGCCCAGGGCGCCGGGCAGCGGCTTGTAGCCCGGATATCCCGTGTAGGGGCTCTGCGTCCACTCCCACACATCGCCCAGCATCTGCTGCAGCCCCGTCTGTGCGTCCGCCGTCGTCGGGTGCAGGCTGGCCGACTCCAGCAGATTGCCCCCGTCCGCCGTCACACCGGTCTCGGCCGCGGCATGCTCCCACTCGAACTCGGTCGGCAACCGCGCTCCGGCCCAGCGCGCAAAGGCATCGGCCTCGAAGAAGCTCAGGTGGCACACCGGCGTCTCACTCAGGTCGTCGAGCGACCGTGTGCCGTGCATCGTGTACAGGCTCCATCCCGAGCGCGTCGTGCTGTCGCGCATCCAGTAAAGCGGTGCCTCCCAGCCGTGCTCGCGCACTGTCGTCCATCCCTCCGAGAGCCAAAGCTCCGGCCGGTTGTAGCCATTCTCTTCCACAAACTGTAGGTACTCGGCACACGTTACGAGGCGGCTCGCGAGCTCAAACGGCTCGAGGTATACCCGGTGCCGCGGCGTCTCGTTATCGAAGGCGAAGCTTAGCGGATCGGCTGCCTCAGGACTGATTCCCACCTCCACCAGACCTCCGGCGAAGCCAATCCACTCGACCGGCGGCGCAATGGCAGCCGCCGGCATCCAGCCATCGTCGCAGTACGCCGGCCGCAGCGGATTCGTGTAGAGCGCGTGCTTGATGTCGGTCGCAATCAGCTCAAGGTGCTGTTGCTCGTGCTCGAGCCCCAGCGCGATCCGCCGCGCGGCGTCCTCTTCCACATGCGGCCGCTCCAGCAGCTGCACGATGAGCGCATCTACATGCCGCCGGTACGCGAGGATGGTGTCAAGCGGCGGCCGCGAGAACGACGACCGCAGCTTCTTCTCCGGCATCTCGCCAAGTGAGTTGTAGTAGCTGTTGAAGAGCCAAAGGAAATCGGCCTGGAACGGCTCATACCCGGCCAGAAACTCGCGCAGCACAAAGGTCTCAAAGAACCAGCTGGTGTGCGCCAGATGCCACTTGACCGGGCTCGCCTCGGCGCACGACTGCACCATCATGTCCTCCGGCGAGAGGAGTCGACAAAAGTCGGTCGTCGCCTGCCGCACCGTCTGAAACCGGTCGAGCAGGGAAAAGGTACTCATCGCAGCGGATCGCGCTGGACTCTCAGGACTGGCAGACATGCGGTTCTCCCCGATTCACTTCGGATGCAAAGGCCGTGTGCGCTTGTTGCCCCTGAAGCTCTCGTCTCCTCATAAGCATGCCATGCTGGCCTTCACCCGAGAACATGGCCGGCCCGATCGCCTCCGCACCGTCGTACAACTCTCCGGTCAGCCGCGTTCCGGTCTGGAACGCGGACGCCCTCCGATCAGGGGGTGTGGGCGCTCAGCAATCGCGCCAGTCCGTACGCCGCCGCCGCCGCGACCCCGCCCGTCACGACCATCTGCAGCGCACTGCGCGCCGCTCCGCTGCCCACGATGCGCCCCTTCAGCGCGCCAAAGACTGCCAGCGCCACCAGCGTCATGCCAACCGACCCCCGGAGCGCCATTCCCGGCGAGGCAAGCAGCATATATGGCAGCAGCGGCACCAAGCCGCCGACGATGTACGACACTGCGATCGTCAGCGCCGAGCGCTCTGCCCGGCCCTTCTCCGGCGCTTCAAGCCCCAGTTCGAAGCGCATCATGAAGTCCACCCACTGCTTCGGCCGCGCCCGCAGCGCCGCCACGACCGGCGCCGATGCCGCACGATCGACCGCGTACTGCTCAAAGATCTCGTAGATCTCCTCCTCTTCATCCCGCGTCCGCTCGATGATCTCGCGCTCTTCGCGCAGGCGTTCGGCATCGTAGTGCTCCGCGTCGCCCCGCGCCGCGAGATACCCGCCCAGACCCATCGCAATCGAGCCCGCCGCGATCTCCGCCAGGCCGGCCAGCACCACCACATGCGTCGACCCGACCGCACCCGAGAGCCCCGCCGCCAGCGCGAACGGCACCGTCAGCCCGTCCGACATGCCGATGACCACATCCCGCACCACCGGACCAGACGAGAAGTGCCGCTCCATGTGCACGTTCGGCGCGCGGGCGGCCATCCGGCTCTCACCCTCGGTCGGTTCCACCATCCCTACAGTCTATCGGCCACGCTCTCGCCGCAGGGCACCACTCTGGGAGGTCTTCCTGCAACTTTCCTTCTCTCCTGCCGTCTCTACAGCAGCGCAGTTCAGCCTGTTCGCCTCCCGTCTTTAGCATCTCCATGCGACTCCTCCCTCGACCCCGCCGCCTGCTCCTCTGCTGCGCCCTCGCGTGCACTGCGTTCCTTCGCGCCCAGATACCCGGAGGCAGTGACGACCAGGAGATCGCGATTCCCGGCGGCAAGGCCATTCACGGCGCCATCCAGCCCGGCGGCACCGCCGACCACCTCAGCCTGCGGGATGATGACGGCGGGGGCACCTTTCAGGTCCTGCTCTCACCGAACACCCACGTCGTCCGCGCCCGCCAGCCCATCCGTGCCGGCGATCTCAAACCCGGCGAGACTGTCCTCGCCTTTGGCACCTACGACGGGCCGAACCGCAGCTTGCACGCCCTCTTTCTGAGCGTCATCGATCCGGCCGAGCTCAAGCGCGCCCGCGATAACCTCGGCAAGACCTACATCACCGGTGTCGTGGTTGCCATCGACGACCTGAAGCTCACCATCAAGCGCCCCGACGGAGTCCGTCAGACCATCTCCGTGGATGAGACAACCGCCTTCCGCCGCGGCGGTGGCCGCGCCTCGGACGCCGGCGTCACCAGCCTCCCCGACCCAGGCGCCGGACCCGCCAGTGGAGAGATCGCGACCCTTGCCGACGTTCATCCCGGCGGCTACGTCATGGGGACCGGCGCGGTCAAAAATGGCGTCTTCGTTCCGACCGTCCTCCGCGTCTCCGAGCCGCGCGCCCACGCCGGCGACACCCGAACGGCGCACACCGCCGCAGGCCAGCCCCAATGAGCGCCGTCACAATGAGTCCACAGCCGCGCCACGCGCGCCGGCGGTCGCTCTGTCCAACCACCGCGCCACGACATGCGAGCGTTCCTCTGCGGTGGCTTGTGGTGCTGACCGTACTCTCCCTGGCGATGACGCGGCAGCCAGCCCGGGCGCAGACACCGCAGGCCCCGGCAGTCTCTCCGCCCCAGGCCGCCCCGACCGGGCCACCCCAGACAACTCCCGCGCAAGCTTCCACGCCGGAGACCCCGGCCGCGTCCCAGGCTCTGCCCACCGCGTCTCAGCCCACAGTGCTGCCTGCTTCTGCGCCGGCGACACCGGCCGCCCAGAACGCTGCGGCCCCGACGACCTTTGCCGGTACGATCCACGGCACGGTTCGCTCTGGCACGACGCCGCTACCTGGCGTCACCGTCACCGCGACCAACACCCTCACCGGTGCCAAAGTCACCGGCAGCACCGACCTCTCCGGCGTCTATCGCCTGCGCGTGCCGCGCGCCGGTCGCTACGTTCTGCGTGCCGAGTTCGCCGCCTTCTCGCCGGGCACGCAGGAGGTTCTGCTCACCGCTCCAGCCCCGGCCGGCGCTCCTTCGGCAGCTGCGACCGCACCGCTCGACCGCACCGCTGACCTCTCGCTTGAGCTTCTCTCCCGTGTCCAGGCCCGCACCGCCGGAACCGAGACCGCAGGCGGCGGTCAGCGAGGGTACGGTGGCGGACGAGGCAATGGCGTCGCCCGCGGAGCCGGCCTGCAGTCCCTCAGCCTGCTTGGCGACATCGCCGCGGCAGGCGACGCCGCATCCAACCCCGGCAGCACGCCCGGGTTGCCCTCCGCCGCCAGCGATACGAGTGCCACCGAGTCTGTCGCCGTCACCGGCCAGCTCGGGCAGACCAACGGCCTCGCGGGCATCAGCGAAGATGACATCCGTGACCGCATCAGCGACGCCCTCGCCCAGGCGCGGCGACAGGGCGGTGCCACTGGCGACCTCGCCAACGCCGTCGTCGGCCAGCTCGGGGCTCTCCTCGGCCCTGGCAGTGGCGGCTTCGGTGGGGGCGGAGGCTTCGGCGGAGGTGGAGGAGGCCGCGGCGGGGGTGGGGGCCGCGGCGGCTTCGGCCGCATCAATCCCACCCAGCCGCACGGCGCAATCTTCTACCAGGGTGGCAACGGTGCCCTCGACGCCACAAACTTTTCACTCTCCGGCACGCCCATCCAGCCGGCCTACAGCAACAACCGATATGGTGTCAGTCTCACCGGCTCACCCTACCTGCCGGGCCTCACCAAGCCGTCGAACAAGCAGTTCGTCTTTCTCAACGTCACCGGTCAACGCAACATCACGCCCGTCGACCTGAACGGCACCGTGCCCACCGTCGCCGAGCGCACCGGCGACCTCTCTGCCCTCACCCAGAGCGTCAACGGCGGCACCGTCGCGAGCCCCACCATCTACGACCCGACCACCGGCGCACCCTTCGCCAACAACATCATCCCCTCGACACGCCTCTCCCCGCAGGCTCTCGCCCTGCTCGCCTTTTACCCCGCGCCCAACGTGCCCCAGCGCGGACCGCAGGGCTACAACTACCAGACCGTCACCACCGAGGGGCAGAACTCAACCTCAGCCGCCCTGCGCTATGTCCGCAACTTCGGCCAGACCTCCGGTCCCTTCGGCGGTCTGGGCGGCTTCGGCGGCGGCCGTGGCGGGGGCGGCCGCAACAACCCGCCACCCGGCCTGCGGCAGAACATCAACTTCAACGGCAGCTACGCCCACAGTGCCTCGGACCTTGTGCCGCTTATCGTCTCAGGCGGTGGCTCCCAGGCCAGCGACGGCTACGGCATCACCGCCGGCTATACGGTGGGCCGCGGCCGCTTCACGAACAACGCGTCGATTAACTGGAACCGCTCGCACGCGACCACCACCAACTACTACACCAACAAGTCGCTCAACCCCGCGGCCGCTGCCGGCATCTCCGTCCCGACCGCCGGCGTCCTTGGTGCCCAGTCGCCCTTCTACAACGGACTGCCGAACCTCTCCATCTCCAACTTCTCGTCGCTCACCGAGCAGACGCCGCGCGACGCCATCAACCAGACCATCTCCTTCTCGGACTTCATCAGCTGGTCCCACAAGAAGCACAATCTGCGCGCCGGCCTCGACCTCCGCCGCGTGCACGCCGACTCGCTGGGCGGCAACAACGTCGTCGGCAGCTTCATCTTCTCCGGCTTCAATACCCAGGCTCCCACCCAGCAGACCGCCGTCGCCACAACCACCACCGCCCAGCCGCCGACCGGCGCCGGCATCGCCGACTTCCTCCTCGGTCTGCCCCAGTCCACTCGCATCCAGGGTGGCCTCTCGAAGATCTACCTGCGCGCCAACGTCTACGACTGGTACGTGCAGGACGACTTCCGCGTGCTGCCCTCCGTCACCCTCAACTACGGCCTGCGCTACGAGTACTTCTCTCCCTATATCGAGAAGAACAATCGGCTCGTCAATCTTGACCACAACGCCGACTTCACCGTCGTCACTCCCGTCTTGCCCGGGCAGACCAGCTCCTTCGGCAACCGCTTCCCTCGCTCGCTCGTCAACCCCGACCGCAACCTCTTCTCGCCACGCCTCGGCGTCGCCTGGCGGGTCCCGGGCAAGAGCAAGCTGCTCAAGAACACCGTCGTCCGCACCGGCTTCGGCATCAACTACAACACCTCGCAATTCGCGACCTTTGCCCAGTCGCTCTCCTTCCAGCCGCCCTTCGCCATCACCCAGACGAACGTCCTCTCGACCGCCCTGAACGACACCGGCTGCACGCCCCAGAACCTCACCCTTGCCAACGGCTTCGGCTGCTCGACCCAGGCCATTCAGAACAACTACGCCGTCAACCCCAACTACCGCCTCGGCCGCGTCGAGGTCTATAACGTTGACATCCAGCGCACCCTGCCGCTCAACATCGTGCTGAACGTCGGCTACAACGGCTCGGTCGGCGGCAACCTCGACATCCTTCGCTCGCCCAACCACACCGCCTCCGCCGTCACCAGCCCCAACGCCCAGTCCTTCACCTACGAGGACTCGGTCGCGTACTCCCGCTTCAACGCCCTCGCCATCAACGCCCGCAAACGCCTGCAGAAGGGCATCTCGCTTCAGGCCACGTATCAGTACGCGCACTCGATCGACAACGCCTCCACCATCGGCGGCAGCGGCAACGGGACCATCGTCCAGAACGATCAGCGGCTCGACCTCGAGGAGGGGAACTCCAGCTTCGACGTCCGTCATCGCCTGACCGGCAACTGGGTCGCCGAGCTCCCCTTCGGCCCCAACCGCCTCTTCTTCACCAAGGGCGACTGGCGATCAAAGCTCACCGACGGCTTCTCGCTCTCGGGCGACTTCACCTTCCAGAGCGGCACCTTCTTTACCCCGCAGTACTCGACCGACGCCGCGCAGATCGCCGCCGGCGGCAACTACACCCTCCGTCCGGACCGCGTCTTCTCGCAGCCGATTGCCGGCTCGGGCAAGCTCAGTCAGTACTTCAATCCTGCCGCCTTTACCGCCCCGCAGAACGGCTTCGGCACTGCTTCACGTAATTCGATCGCCGGCCCCGGCACCCTCGGCATCGACACCTCGCTCTCCCGCACCGTCCAGCTCGGGGACACGCGCTCGTTCGAGGCCCGCGTCACCGCCAACAACGTCTTCAACACCGTCCAGTACAGCAGCATCGACACCAACCTCAACTCTGCCACCTTCGGCCAGGTCTCCGCTGTCGCCAACGCCCGCCGACTTCTCTTCGTCGCCCGTTACCGCTTCTAGACCTCGCCCATGCGCTCATCTCTCTCTCTCGCTGAATGCTTCCTCGGCCGCCTCGACGAGTTCTTGAACCGGTCGAACGGTCTTTTCTTGACGTGCCTTCTGCTGATCGTTGTGGTCCCGCAACTCCGCGGCCAAGGTGATCCAGCGAACCAGCCGCAGAAGACCTCTGACTCGACCTTCACCCTGCGCATCCAGACCGACCTCGTCCTCACCAACGTCGTCGTCCGCGACAAGTCCGGCAATCTTGTGAAGGGCCTCAAGCAGTCTGACTTCACGGTGCTCGAGAACAACAAGCCTCAGGCCATCGCCAGCTTCGACTACCAGAACGTCGACGAGGCCGCGCAGCTCGCCGACGACGCCTCCGGCGCGCCTACAGTCTCCGGCCGCGTCGCCGACCTGCTCAACAACCGCTTCGCGGCCAACACCGCCCAGCTCCACGACCATCGCCTGATCGTCTTCTTCTTCGACCTCAGCTCCATGCAGCCCGAGGACATCGATCGCGCGGTCGAGGCCGCCCAGAACTACATCAACAAGCAGATGCAGCCGGCCGACCTCGTCGCCAGCGCCTCCTTCTCGACCGGCCTCACCCTCGACCAGGACTTCACCGCCGACAAGACCGCGCTGCTCCGCGCCGTCGGCCGCTATAACGGCACTGAGGGCACCGGCTTCACCGCCGGCGGCACCACCGGCTCCACCGACGGCACCGCCGACGACGCCAGCTCGTTTGCCGCCGACGATACCGAGTACACCAACCTCAACACCGACCGCGAGCTCTTCGCGATCGAGACCATCGCCAAGTCCCTCGAGCGCGTCGACCAGCGCAAGAGCCTGCTCTACTTCTCCGGCGGCCTCGCCCGCAACGGCATCGAGAACCAGGCCAGCCTGCGCGCCGCGACCAACGCCGCCGTGCGTGCCAACCTCAGCATCTACTCGGTCGACTCGCGCGGCCTCGAGGCCCTGCCGCCGGTTGGCAACGCCTCGACCGGCTCCCTGCGCGGCGTCTCTGCCTACAACGGCGGCGCCGTCCAGTCGCAGCTCGACGCTAACTTCGGCTCGCAGGAGCTGCTCGGCACCCTCGCCGCCGACACTGGCGGCAAGTTCTTCTCCGACTCCAACGACTTCGCCCCTGCCTTCCAGCAGGTCCAGCGCGATACCGAGGCCTACTACATCCTCGGCTTCCGCTCGACCGACACAAGCAAGGATGGCCGCTTCCGCCACCTCACCATCCGCGTCAACCGGCCCGACCTGAAGTCCGCCGGCCTCAAGCTCTCCTATCGCCCCGGCTACTACGCCGCGGCCGACTTCAAGCACCAGCGCACCGAGGATCGCGAGCAGGCGCTCACCGACCAGCTCCGCAGCGACCTCCCCGCGACCGACGTCACGCTCTACCTCCAGGCGCTCTACTTCCGCAGCGACCCCGGCCACTTCTTCGTGCCGGTCTCGCTCATCGTCCCCGGCTCGCAGATCCCCTTCCTCAAGAACGGCGACCGCGACCGCGCCAACATCGACATCCTCGGCGAGGTCAAGGATCACGCCGGCATCATCGTCGGCAACATCCGCGACACGGTCAAACTGAACCTCGACCCCAACGCGCAGGTTCGCCAGAAGAACATCCAGTACTCGACCGGCTTCACTCTCGCCCCCGGCCGCTATCACCTCAAGTTCGTCGTCCGCGAGAACCAGACCGGGGCCATGGGCTCCTTTGAAACCGACCTTCAGGTCCCCGATCTCACGAAAGCACCCCTCAAGCTCAGCTCGATCGTCCTCTCGAGCCAGCGCGCCGCCTCGACCGCCAAGCGTTCGACCAGCCCGCTCATCCGCGACGGCTTCGAGCTCGTCCCCAACGTCGCGCACGTCTTCCGCACCGACCAGCACCTCTACCTGCTCTACGAGGTCTACGACCCCGCTCACGCGCGCACCCCCGGCCCTCAGGCCTCCGGCGCTCCGGCCACTGCCCCGCCGGCAACCGCCGCCGGTCTTGCGCGCCGGCCGTCCACCGGCCCCGTTCGCGTCCTCACCTCGGTCGAGTTCCTGCTCAACGGCGTCAAGGTCTTTGAGACGCCGCTGGTCGAGGCCGACACCGTCAACAGCCCCGACCGCGGCGCCATCAGCTTCCAGTTCGACCTTCCTCTCGCGACCCTGCCCGCCGGCACCTATCTCTGTCAGGTCAACGTTATCGACGATGCCGGCGGAAGCTTCTCGTTTCCCCGCCAGGCGATCCAGCTTCGCGCCTCTGCCACGCCGCCCGCCATACCCCCGCAGATACAGCCCGGCCCTTTGTCCGCGACGCCGAACCCTTGACGCACGCGCCTCGCGCACCCTCAGCAAAGGCCTCCTTTGTCCCATCAACCGTGCCGCGCGGTTCGTCCACCCGGCTTCAAACATGGAAGCGTCGGCACTAACCGTGACATAGTCTGGGTCTCGGCTGCGCACCCGTAGCGAATCCACCGTCACGCAGGCCTCCTTGACCCTCCTTCGCACACACGCGCCCGCCCCTGCTCCCCCCTCGCGTCGCAAGCGGTCCCTGATCATCGCCGCCACTGCGATTCTCCTCTTTGCCGCGGGCATGCGCGTCACCGATCTCTACTGGCCCTTCCGCCATCACAATATGGAGCCGCTGCTCGAGCGGGTCTTCGCCAGCCACATCCAGATGCAGCACTACCGGCGCATCTACCTGCCACATCCTGGCTTCGTCGCGGACGGCATCGTTCTGCGCCGCAACTCCGCACCCGACCTGCCGCCCGTCGGCTTCGCCCAGCACCTTCGCGTCGAGGGCCGCTGGCTCGATATGCTGCACCTTCGCAATGAGGTCAGGCTGGTCCAGGTCAATGGCCTTCACATCATCATCCCGCCCGTCGGCAGCCGCGCCAACCACGAAGACTTTCCTCCGGGCAGCAGCACCGACTTCTCCGGACCCTCCACCTTCGTCGATCGCCTCGACCTTAACAACGCGGAGCTCGACATCGAACGGGACGATGGCGGTCGGTTCGCCTACCCCATCCGCCGTCTCCTCATCACAAACCTCCGCATGGGCCAGACGATCACCTATGACGTCGACATGCAGAACGCTCTGCCCTCCGGCGTCATCAAGGCCCATGGCACCTTCGGTCCCGTCCTGCCCAAACAACTCGGTTCCACCCAGGTGCTGGGCGACCTCACCTTCACGCCCGTCAACCTCGGAGACCTGCACGGAATCCGTGGCATGCTCTCGCTCACCGCACACTTCAGTGGCACGCTCTCCGCCATCCAGACCGCGATACAGGCCCGCACCGAGGACTTCGCCGTCGGCCACGGTCATGCCACCCCCGTCAGCGTCTCGGCAACCGGGTCCGTCGATGCCCTCAACGGGAATATCTTCATCCACGCCCTCGACGCCCACACCGGCGACACCACGGTGCACGCCCAGGGCAGCATCGTCGACGACCCGAAGCGTACCGACCTCGATCTCTCCGTCACCCATGGCCGCGCCGAGGACATCCTTCGCCCCTTCCTGCGCGGTCCCGTTCCCGTCACGGGAGCCGTCCTCCTCCACAGCCACGCCACCATCACCCCCGCCGCAGATCGGCAGACGTTTCTCGACCGGCTCCGCATGGACGGCAGCTTTCGCATCCCGAAGGAGCGTATGGCCAACCCGGCCGCCGGAGAGAAGCTGGCCACCTTCAGCAGGCGGGCGCAACGTCACCCCATCGATGACCGTGCTCAGGACGACGCTCTTTCCAACCTCACCGCTACCGTCAGCATCCGCAACGGCGTCGCGCATGCCGAGCGCCTTCGCTTCCAAGTTCCCGGAGCCGCCCTCGACCTGAGCGGCGCCTTCAACCTGACGAACCAGCATGCCAACTTCGCCGGCGATCTCCGCATGCAGACCGGCATCTCGCACCTCACCACCGGCTTGAAGTCTCTCCTGCTCAAACCTCTCACGCCGTTCTTCCGCAAGGATGGCGCGGGAACGGTGCTTCCCATCGCCATCACCGGCGCGCCGCACGCCTACAGGATTCGACAGAATCTCTTGCATGCAAAGTGAGTCGTTCCGCGTTGCGGGCGATCCGCCCTATCACTCGCAGAGGCGCAGCGTAAAGGTGAAGACGGAGCCACGTCCCGGCTGGCTGACCACCGAGATCGTTCCCTGGTGTGCGTCGATGATGGCACGCGAGATCGCAAGTCCCATTCCCGTGCCAGGAACGCGCTCTGTCTGGGCGCGTGCCCGGTAGAACTTGTCGAAGATCATCGATTGATCCACCGGATCGATGCCCGCCCCGCGATCCGCCACGCTGATTCGTACCATCTCTTCCCGCACGTCCGCGCTCACCACGACCGGCTCACCAGCCCGCGAGTACTTCACCGCGTTGTCGAGCAGATTGCACAGCACCTTCTGGATCCACGCCGGATCGGCCAGCACCGGCGGCAGCGCAGACGGAATCTCCACGCGGATCTCGCGCACGGACACCTGCGCCCCGCAGCCCTCGCGCGCCGACCACACCAGGTCGCGGACGCTCTGCGGCGAGCAGTGCATCTGGATCTCGCGCGAGTCCAGCTGCGCCATCTCGACCGCCTGCGCCACCAGGTGGTTTAGCCGGTCACTCTCCTCATCGATGACCGTCAGCAGCTCGTGGAGATCGCCCTCGCTCACCGGCTCCTGCGAGAGCAGCGTCGTCGCCGCGGCCTTGATCGACGTCAGCGGCGTGCGCAGCTCGTGCGTGATCGAGTCCAGCATCACGCTGCGCAGCCGTTCGCTCTCCTTCGAGGCTTCGACACGCGTCACGTCTTCAAGTGCCTGCGCCCGGTCGATCGCGATGGAGACCAGGCCGCCCATCGCCTCGAGTGTCTCGTCCGAGAGCGTCACACCTTCGACGACCAGCACACCTCGCGGCTTTACCCCGGCACGCAGCGGCACCGCAACCCCATGGCGGCCATCGATGCGCGACGCGGCCGGCAGCCGCATCAGCTCGCGCAGCATCTGCGCGTCCGGCGGTGCGTCCGCGACCACGCCTGCCCGGTAGACGCGGCCGCCATCCTCCACAAACAGCAGCACCGAGACCGCCTGACACACCAGCGCGATCGACCCCGGCACGGCGTGGATCAGCTCCGTCACATTGTCGGTCTGCAGCAGCTCGCGGCTCAGGTGGAAGAGCATCTCCACCTCGCGCTGCCCCTTGCGCGCCTCCTCCGCCTCCTCTCGAATGCGTGCCGAAAGGCGGCTCGCAATGACCGCCGTCGCGAGAAAGGCAAGCAGCGCCAGCCAGTTCTGCGGGTCCGCGATCGTCAGCGTTCCCAGGGGCGGCAGGAAGTAGTAGTTGTAGGCCAGGGTTGCTGCCAGCGACGCCGCCACCGCATATCGCAGCCCCCACTTCGACGCGAGCAGAAGGATCCCGAGCAGCAACGTCAGCGCCACCGTCGTCGGGTTCACATGCAGCCAACGGTGGTACACCGTAATGACGCCCGCCAGGCCAGCTCCCACCGCAAGTGCACGCGCGAAGGCGATAATGCGTTGAGAGTTCACCAGAGGATTCTACGATCGTGCTCACCCGCGAACAGGCCAGACGGGAGCAGCCCCGCAAGTCGCCCGAGGACTGGCTCGCCGCCAGCGAACCTGATCGCCACCACGGCCGCCTCAAGGTCTTCCTCGGCTACGCGCCCGGTGTCGGCAAGACCTTCAGCATGCTGTCAGAGGGCATCCGGCGCAGAGGCCGCGGCGAGGACGTCGTCATCGGCACCGTCGAGACCCACGGCCGCTCCGGCACTGCGGAGCTCGCCGGCCGCCTCGAATACGTTGCCTCACGCACGATCAACTACAAGGGGACGCTCTTCTCCGAGATGGACGTCGATGCCGTCCTCGAGCGCCGTCCCAGTGTCGCGCTCATCGACGAGCTCGCCCACACCAACGTCGAAGGCAGCCGCAACGCCAAGCGGTACGAGGACGTCTTCCTTCTGCTCGACGCCGGCATTGACGTCCTCTCCACCGTCAACATCCAGCACGTCGAGAGTCTCACCCCACAGGTCCAGAGCCTCACTGGCGTCACCGTCCGCGAGACCGTACCCGACTGGGTGCTCGACCGCGCCGACGAGATCGTCATCAGCGATCTCACACCAGAGGCCCTCGCCACCCGCATGCGCCGCGGCGACATCTACCCTGCCGAGCGCGTCGAGCGCGCCCTCTCGAACTTCTTTCGTCGCGGCAATCTCATCGCCCTGCGCGAGATGGCGCTGCAGCGCGTCACCCGCGCCGTCGATCAGACGCTCGACGAATACGTGAAACGCAAGCAGCTCGGCGCACACTGGACGCTCGCCGAAAAGGTTGCGGTCTGCATCAGCAGTAACCCCGCGGCGCGCGACCTCATCGCCCGCGGCGCCCGCCTCTCACACGGCCTCAACGCCGAGTTCTACGTCCTGCACGTCGAGACACCGTCCGACACGGACCCCGAGCGCAGCCGCGCGCTCGAGAGCAACGTCCGTTTTGCGTCGAACCTCGGGGCACAGGTCGTTCATCTCAAGGGCCGCAACGTCGCCTCCGCCGCGGCTGCCTTCGCCACCGAGCACCGTGTCACTCAGATGTTCTTCGGCCGCTCCGCCCTCACTGGCCTTCGCAAGTACCTCTACTTTCTCTCGATCCAGCGCTTCACCTCCGAAGCGCCGCACGTCGATCTGCACATCGTCACCCAGGAGGATCGCTGAGCGATGCGCATCCTCATCGTCGACGACGAGCCCCAGATCACCCGCGTCCTGCGCATGTCGCTCCAGGGCAGCGGCTACAAGGTCACGCTCGCTGCCAACGGTGTCGAAGCCCTCGACCGCTTTCGCGAAAAGACCCCCGACCTCATCATCACCGACCTCTCCATGCCCGTTATGGACGGCCTCGCCCTCACCCGCGCCATCCGCGCCATGGGCGAGACCCCCATCATTGTGCTCTCCGTGCGCAATCAGGAGACGATGAAGGTCGCCGCGCTCGACGAGGGCGCCGACGACTACATCACTAAGCCCTTCAGCATGCAGGAGCTCCTCGCGCGCGTCCGCGCCCACCTGCGCAAGGTGCCCCGCGAGCGTCCCGCCAGCCGCATCGCCGAAGGCGACTTCACCATCGACGCCGAAGCCCACTCCGCGCAGCTCGGCGCGACCGACATCCACCTCACCCCGAAGGAGTTTGACCTCCTTCTCTTCTTCGCCCGCAATCCGCGTCGCGTCCTCACCCATAAGGTGCTTCTGCGTGCCGTCTGGGGGCCGGCGGGCGACGGTCAGCCCGAGTATCTGCGCGTCCTCATCGCCCACCTCCGCAAAAAGATCGAGCGCCCCGACGGCCCGCGCTACATCGCCAGTGAACCCTGGATCGGCTATCGCTTCGACCCCGACGGCCTCTCAATCACTACGACTTCTTAACATCTTCGCTACGGACTTGCTACAGCTACGGCCTTTCTACTTGTGGAGGAAAGGTCGTCACTCTTCATGCGCAAGGCGCTCGCTGTTCTGCTCTCTGCAATCCTCTCGGCCCCGCTCGTCGCTCAGGTCAACCAAAACACCACCCCGCCCGCACCGCCTACAGCCTCGACTGACACACCGGCCCATCCTCTTCCAGACTCCGGCCGTAGCTTCTTCGGCCGCCTCGCCGCCGCCTACCGCGAAGACTGGCACCCCACACCGCCTGCGCCCGGTGAGCCTGCCCCCGTCGCACCCGCCCGCCGCGGCTACGACGGGCCGCTGGACTCCCCGCCCTTCCCCAGCTCTGACTTCTCCGTCGGCGGCACCTCCGTCATCGGCGCGCCCGACACCCAGACCTATCCGCTCATGCAGGCGATCAACGGCAACAGGAGCCGCGTCAAGGTCTACGGCTGGTTCAACGGCGGCTTCAATGTCAGTACGTCCAACAAAGGGAACGGCGCCAACTCTCCCGCTTCGTATGACTACAGCCCCAATCGCATCACCGCTGATCAGGAGGTGCTGTACATCGAGCGCCTTCCAAACACCGTGCAGACCGAGCACGTCGACTATGGCTTCCGCTTTGCCCAGCTCTACGGCCAGGACTACCGCTACACCACCGCTAAGGGTGTCTTCTCCCAGCAACTACTCGCCCGCAATCACCAGAACGGCTACGACCCGGTTCAGTATTACCTCGACTTCTACATCCCCCACATCGCGAAGGGTCTCAACATCCGCGTGGGCCGGTATATCTCGCTGCCAGACATCGAGGCCCAGCTCGCGCCCAATAACTACACCTACTCGCACTCATTGCTCTACACCGTAGATCCCTACACGCAGACCGGCATCGTGGCCAGCCTCAAGCTCTCCGACCATTGGCTCGTGCAGGCAGGTCTCTCCGCCGGCAACGATGTCGCCCCCTGGACGGCAGACGCAACTCCCACCGGCGTCGCCTGTGTCGACTACACCTGGCATAAGGGCGGGGATGCCCTCTATACCTGCGCCAACTCCTTCAACAATGGAAAGTACGCCTACAACAACATCCAGTCCTACTTCGAGACCTGGTATCACAAGTTCAACGCGCGCTGGCACACCGACACCGAAGCCTACTACCTCTACGAGCGCCAGGTGCCCAACATCGCCGGCAACGTCGCCAATCCCATTCCCACAGAGACCGGCGCGAACGGCGCCTTCTGCGCGACCGGCAAGCAGACCTGCTTCGCCCCCGCGACCGCCATCACCAACTACGTCGAGCGTGAGTTCAACGCCCACAACTATCTCTCCATCCGCAACGAGTTCCTCGACGACGTCAAGGGGCAGCGCACCGGAACGCCGACCAAATACTCCGAGCACCTCGTCAGCTACGGCCGATGGATCGGCTCCACCGTCCTCTTCCGTCCGGAGATGCGCTTCGAGCATGCCTATAACCATCCCGCTTACGACCTCGGCACCAAGAAGTCGCAGTTCATCGTCGCCGGCGATCTGACCTATCACTTCTAGCCTCGACCTTAGGAGATCTCATGCAAGACGTGCTCTTCCTCCTCACCACCGCCGCCCTCTTCACCGCCGCCGTCGCGTACACCTACGGCTGCGACCGCCTGATGGGAGGGACGAAGCATGCTTGAGTCCGCCTCTCTGCTCCTTCTCGCCGCCGCCCTGCTCGTCTATCTCGTCTACGCCCTGCTTCGCCCGGAAAAGTTTTAAGTAACGGAGATAGTGACATGACGCTCAACGGCTGGCTTCAGATCACCATCTTCTTCGCGCTCGTGCTCGTCACCGCGAAGCCGATGGGCACCTACATGACCCGGGTCTTCGAGCGCCGCAGGACCTTGCTCGACCCCGTGCTTGTGCCCTGCGAACGTCTCCTCTATCGCGTCACGGGCATCCATGCTGAAGAAGAGATGCGCTGGACCGAGTACCTCGTCGCCATGCTCGTCTTCTCGGCGGTCACCCTCGTGCTCACCTACGCCGTGGAGCGCCTGCAGCACCTTCTCCCCTTCAATCCGCAGGGCCTCCCCAACATCGAACCCGGCCTCGCCTGGAACACCGCCGTCTCCTTCACCACCAACACCAACTGGCAGTCCTACGTGCCCGAGACCACCATGAGCTATCTCACCGAGATGCTCGGCCTCGCCACCCATAACTTCTGGTCCGCCGCCACCGGCCTCGCCCTCGCCATCGCCTTTCTGCGCGGCATTGCCCGCCGCGAGACAAAAACCCTCGGCAACTTCTGGGTCGACCTCACCCGCGGCACCCTCTGGATCCTGCTTCCTCTCTCTGTCGCGCTCGCGCTCGCGCTCGTCTCGCAAGGTGTCATCCAGAATCTGCGCGCCTACGACACCGCCCATCTGCTCGAGCCGCAGACTGTAACCACAACCGGCACAGATGGCAAGACCTCGACCACGACCGTCACCACCCAAACCATCGCCCAGGGACCCGTCGCCTCGCAGGAGGCCATCAAGATGCTGGGCACCAACGGCGGCGGCTTCTTCAATACCAACAGCGCCCACCCGTTCGAAAACCCGACGCCCTCCTCGAACCTGCTCGAGATGCTCGCGATCTTCCTCATCCCCGCCGGCCTCACCGTCAGCCTCGGCCAGATGGTCGGCTCGCCCAGACACGGCTGGGCCGTCTTCGCGGCCATGGCCATCCTCTGGTTCGCCGGCACCTTGACCAGCTTCTGGGCGGAGTCGCAGCCCAGCCCCCTCCTGCACACCACATCGACCTCTCACTCTATCGACCAGCGCCCCTCGCTCACCCAGTCCGGCGGCAACATGGAGGGCAAGGAAGTCCGCTTCGGCATCGCCAACTCCGCCCTCTTCGCCACGGTCACCACCGACGCCAGCTGCGGCGCCGTCAACAGCATGCACGACTCCTTCACCCCGCTCGGCGGCCTCGTCCCGCTCACCAACATCCTCCTCGGCGAGATCGTCTTCGGCGGCGTCGGCGCCGGTCTCTACGGCATGCTCGTCTTCGTCGTGCTCTCCGTCTTCATCGCCGGCCTTATGGTCGGCCGCACGCCGGAGTACCTCGGCAAGAAGATCGAGTCCCGCGACGTCCAGCTCGCCATGCTCTACCTGCTCATCTTTCCGCTCGTCATCCTTGGCTTCTCTGCCGTCGCCGTGCTCGCCCCCAGCTTCGGCCTCTCATCGCTCGCCAACCACGGCCCGCACGGCCTCTCCGAGATCCTCTACACCTACACCTCGGCCACCGGCAACAACGGCTCCGCCTTCGCCGGCTCGAACTGGAACACGCCCTGGTACAACAGCTCGATCGGCATCGCCATGTTCGTCGGTCGCTTCCTGATGCTCATCCCCATGCTCGCGATCGCGGGCAGCCTCGCCATGAAGAAGAGCGTTCCCGCCTCGGCCGGCACCTTTCCCGTGACCACACCCCTCTTCACATTGCTGCTCACGGCCGTCATCCTGATCGTCGGCGCGCTCACGTTCTTTCCCGCGCTCTCGCTCGGCCCCCTCCTTGAGCACCTTCTGCTCCGCGCCGGACAAACCTTCTAAGTCGAGGACCTCATGACCTCCGCCTCCATCAGGCCGCACCGCTCGCTCCTCAACGGAGCCATCCTCCGCCGCGCAACCGTCAACTCCTTCCGCAAGCTCAACCCCGTCTCCATGGCCCGCAACCCGGTCATGTTCGTCGTGGAGGTCGGCAGCGTCCTCACCTCCATCCTGCTCGTCGCCAACGCCGTCCACCACACCGGCCACACCGGCTTCAACCTTCAGATCACCCTTTGGCTCTGGTTCACCGTCCTCTTTGCCAACTTCGCTGAGGCCATGGCCGAGGGCCGCGGCAAGGCGCAGGCCGATGCCCTCCGCCTTGCGAAGTCCGAGACCACCGCCTACCGCGTCACCAGGTCCGGCGAGATCGAAGAGATCCCCAGCTCGCAGCTCCGCTCCGGCGACGTCGCCCGTGTCACCGCCGGCCAGATGATCCCCGGCGACGGCGAGGTCACCGAGGGCGTCGCCTCGGTCGACGAGTCTGCCATCACCGGCGAGTCCGCGCCCGTCATCCGCGAGGCCGGTGGCGACCGCTCCGCCGTCACCGGCGGCACCCGCGTGCTCTCCGACGTCATCACCGTCCGCATCACCTCCAATCCCGGCGAGACCTTTCTCGACCGCATGATCGCCCTCGTCGAAGGCGCTGAGCGCCAGAAGACCCCCAACGAGATCGCCCTCAACATCCTCCTCGCCGGCCTCACCATCATCCTCCTGCTCGCCGTCGTCACCCTGCAGCCCTTCGCCATCTACTCCGGCGCGCCGCAGACCGTCTTCGTCCTCGTCTCCCTGCTCGTCTGCCTCATCCCCACCACCATCGGCGGCCTCCTATCCGCCATCGGCATCGCCGGCATGGACCGCCTCGTCCAACACAACGTCCTCGCCACCTCCGGCCGCGCCGTCGAGGCCGCCGGCGACGTCAACACGCTGCTGCTCGACAAGACCGGCACCATCACCATCG
>CAXTVA010000020.1:0-34777 GCA_964247625.1 uncultured Acidobacteriaceae bacterium | reverse complement strand
TCGCGCGCGCCAGCTGCAATGGCGTTGCCGCGATCGCACCCTGCCCGATGCCGACTGAGATCGTCTCGCCCGCATACCACTTCTCGTGGAAGTTCTTCATCTTCCACGCGGTCGAGGGCATGGTGCCGGCCACCTCGTCCGGCAGGTCGATCCCGGTGCGCTGGCTGAAGCCCAGCTCCGTCGCATAACGCGCGATCGTGTCGATCCCGAGCCGGTTCGCCAACGTGTAGTAGAAGGTGTCGCAGGACCACGGGATGGCATGGTAGATGTCGACGTTGCCGTGCACACGATCGCACTTGAAGTAGTGCCCGTAGAAGCTCGCGCCGCCGCTGCAGACGACGTGCATCGTCTGCGCCACGTGCTCCTCCAGGCCGGCAACCGACATGATGATCTTGAAGGTCGAGCCCGGTGCGAGCTGCGCCTGCGTCACCTTATCCAGCAGCGGATGATCCGGGTTGTTGAGGATCTCGTTCCAGTAGCTCCGCGTCAATCGCACCGAGAACTGGTTCGGATCAAACGTCGGCCGCGAGACCAGCGCCAGCACCTCGCCCGTGTGCGGGTCGAGTGCAACCATGGCGCCGACCTTGCCCTCCATCGCCGCCTCCGCCGCCTTCTGCACATCAAGATCGATCGTCAGTTTGAGATCCTGACCCGGAATCGCCGGCGTCGTTCCCAGCTTGCCCAGCTCGCGCCCATGCGAGTTGACGATGATGTCGCGCGATCCATCGGTTCCCCGCAGCAGCGCGTCATACGTCTCCTCCACCCCGGATCGCCCGACCACATCGCCCGACTCATAGAACGCGTAGTGCGGATCGTTGAGCATCTGCTCCGAGACCTCGCCCACATACCCGATCAGGTGCGCCGCGAAGCCGTCCCGCGGATACAGCCGTCGTTGCTCGTCTCGCGTCTCCAGTTCGGGCAGCTCGTTGCGATGCGCCTCGATGAAGGCCTGCTCGTCCGGTGTGATGTCCTGCTTGAGCAGAACCGACTGGTACTTGGGATTGTTGGCCACGCTGAAGCGGCGCAGCGTCGCCTCCAGTTGATCGACCGGCATGTGCAGCCCTTGCGCGATCATCGGCAGATCGCCCTCTCGCTCACGCAGCTGATCACGCAGCAGATAGCACGAGATCGAGGGGTAGTTATCGACCAGCAACCGGCCCTCGCGGTCGAGGAGCCGCCCGCGCGGCGCGAGAATCGGGATCTTCCGGATGCGATTCGCCTGCGCGAGCACGCGATAGTTATCCGCGCCGAGCACCTGCAGCCGGTACAGCCCGGCGATCAGAATGGCAAGCACCAGCGCAACCACGTACTGCGAAGCGTGCAGCTTCCCCGCTGAGAGCTTCTCCTCCTTGTTCGCGTTGCGATGGCCGGGACGCAGCAAGGAACGCAAGGCGTCCCGGCCGGCGAGCTGCGACCGCTCCTTGCGGGGCTGCCAGGGCGTTGGAGGTGTGGCGCTCAGGAAGGTCGACCTCGGTCTCCAGTGTAGACGGATCACGTTCACGCGAGGGAGTTGCTCCCCATAGACTCCCCGCCGCTCGATCCATCAAAACAACCTGCTAAGACAGTACCGAAGTACCTTCCGCTCACCCCGGCGCAACTCCATCACGCGGCGCTTCACTCGCCTACAACGCTCGTACTAGAGCGGCCGCTTCGTCCGATCGAGCAGCAGGAAGACGGGCAGCGCGACCCCGGTGTTCAAAGCCGCCCGCACCAGCTCATGCCGCCACAGAAAGTGGTCGGCCGAGAGCCCCAGCAGGTGCCGCACAATCAGGAACAGCAGAGCGCTGTTCAACAGCGAAAAGAGAAAGTTCATCAGCAGCCGCGTCGCCAGCGCGTCCACGTCGATCTGCAGCCCGATCGAAGCGCCGAGGTATCCGATCGCCGTCTTGCTGAGGCCGTTCACACCGATCGGCTGGCCCGTAAGCGCATCCTGCAGCAACCCGATGATCGCGCCGGTGAGCGCACCCGTGATGGGGGACCTCCGGCTGACAGCGAAAAAGACCGTCACGATCAGCGGCAGATCGAGCATCGCCAGTCGCGGAAAGGGCTTCGGCAGAAGCGCCTGCAGCAGAATCGCCACCAGCGGCACCAGCAATGCCACTACCGGGTGGAAGCTGTGCTCTTCAAGCTCGCGACGCGACGTGTAGCTGCGTGTCGTCATTGCGGTGGCTGACCACCGGCGGCCGGCGCGTCTGGACCGCTGCTGTTCAGCTGGCGCGGCGCTCCTGGCTTCAGCTCATCCGCACGCGGCGTCGTTCCCGGGCTGTACCGGTCCGAGTGCACCGTGGGTAGCGGCTTTGGCACCGTTCCGCCGGCGCTCTTCGGGTGCAGGGCATCCTCGGCCGCCTCCTTGGCTGCAGCCTCGGCGCTCTGGTTCGGGATGGCAGGGTCATGCAGGCTGGGCAGGCGATCCGCAACAATCTCAGCAGCGTTGCGCGCGTTCTCGTCCCGCAGCTCCTGCTCAGCGGCTGCAGCGCGCGCCGCCGCGGCGCGCTGCGCAGCGGCACGCGCCGCCGCCGTCGTCGCCGCACCCTGATTCAGGGCCTCGAGTGTCGTCCGCGGAAGCGAGCTCTGCACTCCTGTAATCACCAACACCTCTTCGATCTGAAAGAGGTTCGCCGCCGGTCGGATGCGAATGGCGGTGTACGGGGGGTGATCCGGATCCGGCGCGACCGACTCGACCGTGCCCACCGGCAGACCGCGCGGATAGATCTGATCGCCGCCCGAGGTCAACACCATCTGGCCCGGCTTGATGCGATCATCCGCTGTCAGGTTTCCAATCTGCACCAGACCCGCCGCCGTTCCGCGGATCACCGCCCGCAGCCGCGTGTCGACCAGAATGACCCCCGCCCCCGAGGTCTGGTCGTTAATCAGTAGCACCTGCGCCGTGTGCGGTGCCGTCTGCGGAAAGACATCGCGGATCTTGCCGACGATCCCATCCGGCGTGATGACGGCCATGTCAGGCCTGAGACCGTCCGCCGCACCCTTGTCGAGGTACAGCACGCGCGACATCTCGGACCCGCTCGTTCCGACGACCTGTGCTGCCACGGTTGATGCGACATAGTGCTGCTGGAAGGCGAGCAGCGCCTGCAGCCGGTGCCCCTGCAGCGCATCCTCGGCGATCGCTGCCTCTTCCACGCGCAGCTGCGCAATCTGCTCATGCAGCGCGCGGTTCTGCTGCCGCGCACCACGCAAATCAAGATAGTTCGACCACGTCGATCGCACCCCGTGGCTCACTGCGGCCGTCGCGCGCTCGAACGGCGTCACCGCGCCGACCACCCATGAGCGCGCCAGCGTGACCTGCCGGCTGTCCGGCTCACCGGTCTCGACCGGTCGCCGCACCTGAATCGCGAGCCCGACCGTCTGCGCGAGCAGGAGCGTGATCAGGAACAGCACGTTCTTGAAGCGTGGGAAGAAGGAGTCCATCGTGCGCTCGCTTCATTATCCCGCGAAGCGACGCTCCCGCCCGCCCCGCCGCGAAGCCCGCACCTTCACACACACCGGGCCGCCTCTCCTGACGTCAACGGCCCTGGAAGAGCAGGGGCGCGAAGTGAATCAAATTGTCGCGCCACACATAGGAGACGTGCGCGCCCGGCGTCTCAACCGCGGTCACCGGCAGGCCGTCCGCCTTGAGCGTCGCGACCAGACTGCGATTCGCCTTGATCAGCCCGTCCTCGGTCCCGCACGCAACCCAGAGCAGTCGCAGATCGGCCGACTTTGCCGTCAGCGCCGGCAGCTGCTTGGCCGGATCCAACAGGTGCACCGCAGAGCTGAACCCACCGATCGACGCAAACAGGTTCGTGTGATTCAGGCCGACCTGAAGACTCTCCAGACCGCCCATCGAGAGACCCGCGATCGCCCGGTCCTCTCGCTTGCGAGAGATGTTGTAGCCGGCCTCCACCTGTGGCACAACCTCCGTCAGCAGCGCCTCCGAGAAGAGACTGGTGTTGTGCTCGACCAGCTCCGGCTGCTTCCAGATCGTGCCAATATCGCCGCCAATGAATTGCATGTCGCCGTAGCCGAGAGGCATCACCACAATCATCGGCTTCATCCTGCGCTGCGCCAGCAGGTTGTCCAGGATCGCATCCGCCCGCAGCGTCTTCGTCCAGGTCTCGACCGTGTTCGACCAGCCGTGCAGCAGATACAGCACCGGATACTTCGTCGCCGCCCGCGCGTCGTAGCCCGGCGGCGTGTAGACGAGGTACTCGCTCTGATTGGCCGGCAAGCCCTTCACGACGTGTGTCGTATACACATGGCGGTGCAGCGTCCCATGCGGAACCGCCTGCGTATCCCATAGCTCAGGCGCATCTCCCGGCACCTCCACCTGATCGCCGCGATAGACCAGGTTCGGGGTAATCTGCGTCAGGTTATTTGGATCGAACTGAGGCCGCTCGTCCACGTCGAAGCGATACGAGTAGATCTCCGGCGCGAGCGGCGCCGTCGTCGTCGTCCACAGCCCATCCCCGCCTTTGTGCATCGCGATCGGCTTCTCGGCGCCGTCCAGATTGACCACCACCGCCGTGGCCGGGGGATCGTCGTATCGAAACGTCAGCGTGCGATCCGCGTTCGCCTCGGCGGACTGGAACGTCACTGGCGCCTGTGCCCGCGCGACCCCTGCGGAACACGCCAACAGCACAGTGAGGAGAGACCTCGTCCATGCCACACAGACTCGTTCTGCCAGCCAGCGGAAGTGCGTCATTCGCCACCCTGCTTTCCCTGAAAGAGCAGCGGTGTGAAGTGGATCAGGTTGTCGCGCCACACCATCCATGTGTGCATCCCCGGGGTCTCGATCGCGGTCACCGGCATCTCCTTCGACCTCAGAAACGCCACAAACTTCCGATTCGAATCGATCAGGTGATCCTCCGTGCCGCATGCCACCCACAACACCCGCAGGTCAGCCGTCTTCGGAGTGAGGCTCGCGAAGTGCGTCGTGGTTCCCTCGTCGTGCATCGCCGACGAGAAACCGCCCACATAGGCGAACTTGTCCGTGTTGCTCAGGCCAATGGTCAGCGACTCGAGCCCACCCATCGACAGCCCGACGATCGCCCGATCTTCTCTCTTCTTCGACACGTGGTACTCCGCCTCCACGCGGGGCAGCACCTCCGTCAACAGCGCCTTCTGGAACAGGTCGACGTTGCGCGCGACCGTCTCCGGCTGGTGCCACACGTCGGCATGCCCGAGCACAAAGCTCATGTCGCCATACCCGAGTGGCATCACCACGACCATCGGCTTGATCTTGCCCTCGGCCAGCAGCGCGTCCAGAATCTTCGGTGCCTGCCCCACCGCGATCCAGCCGTTCGCGCGATCCGAGTAGCCATGCAGCAGATACAGCACCGGGTACTCGCTCTTGGCCATCGCATCGTAGCCCGGCGGCGTGTAGACGAAGAAGTTCGACTGGTTCTCCGGCAGTCCAACCACGGCCGTCGTCGTATAGACGTGCTCATGCACCTCGCCGTGCGGAACATCCTGCGTCTGCCACGGCTCGCGCGCGTCGCCCGGAACCTCGATCAGGTTCGACAGATTCAGCAGATTCGTCGTCAACCGCGTGTTGTGCA
Organism: uncultured Acidobacteriaceae bacterium; assembly: GCA_964247625.1. Taxonomy (GTDB): domain Bacteria; phylum Acidobacteriota; class Terriglobia; order Terriglobales; family Acidobacteriaceae; genus Edaphobacter. The sequence goes on along the minus strand of CAXTVA010000020.1, from coordinate 29,222 downwards.
CATCCAGCCGCGGCTGCCCATCGACCTCGAAGTGATAGCCGTAGATCTCGGGCGCCATCGCCTTCGTCACCACCGTCCACAGGCCCTGGGCATCCCGCGTCATCGGCTGACGCGCGCCCGCCCCCTCGAGATCAAGCTCAACCTTTGTCGCAGCTGGATCGAGATAGTGAAATGTGATCGTGCGATCGGGATGCACCTCGGCCGTGGCGCGGTCGAGCGGAGTCTGGGCCAGAACAGCAGCGGGCAGAAGAGCAACAACAAGGGCCAGGCGAACGACAGCGATCATGCCGGAGAGTGTAGCTGAGCAGACACGCTTCTGGCGTGAAGGACGCGCCCCGCCCCCGCGGTGCGATGATGTGATATGGCGCTTCGCTCCGGTTTCGTCTCCATCATCGGCCGCCCCAACGCGGGCAAGTCGACGCTGCTGAACGCGCTGCTCGGTCAGAAACTCGCGATCGTCACCCACAAGCCGCAGACCACGCGCACCCGCATCCTCGGCGTCCTCGAGCTGCCCGCGGTCAAAAAAAGTAAAGGCGTCCCCGGCCGCCCCGCCGCGCAGATCGTGCTCGTCGACACGCCCGGCATCCACAAGCCCGAGACCCAGCTCGACCGCCGCATGATGCAGGAGGTCCACGATGCGCTCGAGAGCCGTGACGCGGTCCTCTTCCTCGTCGACGTCACCCATCGCTTACCCATGCAGGCGAGCAGCAGCGAGGACGCACCCTCATCAACCACGGGCTCCGTCGCCGGCAAACCGTTCACCGCGGGCAAGCGTGCCCTGAGTGCGGCCGAGGACGCCTTCGCTCTCTCGCTCGTCAAGCGCCTCGAGTGCCCCGTCATCCTCGTGCTGAACAAGATCGACGCCGTCCGCAAAGAAGAGCTGCTGCCGCTGATCGCGCACTGGAGCGCGCTGCATCCGTTCACCGCCGTCGTCCCCATCTCCGCGCGCAAGCGGGAGAACCTCGACCTTCTGCTCGAGACCACCGTGGCCCAGCTCCGCGAAGGGCAGCGCTTTTTCCCGCGCGATCAGGTCACCGATCAGCCCGAGCGCTTTCTCGTCGCCGAACTCATCCGCGAGAAGATCCTGCTGCTCACCGGCGAAGAGGTGCCCTACTCCTCCGCCGTCCTCGTCGAGCGGTGGGAGGAGCCCTCATCCACCAAGCGTGGCCCCGACGGCAAACTGCCCGTCACCAAGATCGCCGCCGCCATCGTTGTCGAGCGCACCGGCCAGAAGGCCATCCTCATCGGCAAGGGCGGCACCATGCTCAAAGCGATCGGCACCGCGGCTCGCAAGGAGATCGAGCCCCTGCTCGGCACGCGCGTCTTCCTCGAGCTCTTCGTCAAGGTCGAAGAGGAGTGGCGCAGCTCCCGCGGCTTCGTCGACGACCTCGACTGGCGCCGGCAGATGGAACACCTCGCCACCAAACAGGCCAACGAAGAGAAGTGACTCCACCGTGTGCGTGCCGGCGCTACTCCTTCACACTGACGCCGAGAGCCTTCATCTTGCGGTACAGATGGGACCGCTCCAGGCCAAGCGACTCCGCAGCCCGGCTGATATTGCCGCGATGCTCGTCGATCTTCTTCAGGATGAAGTCCCGCTCGTAGGCCTCCCGCGCCTCGATCAGCGTGGGACTCGGCTCCGTTGTCGCCCGCGCCGAGGTGCGCGCGCCATCGGCCGGCCTCACCTCGCGTGCCGGCTCCCGATAAACCAGCATCGGCAGATGCCGGCGTTCGATGCGCTGTGTGCGCGGGTTCATGATGAGCACCCGCTCGATCAGGTTGCGCAGCTCGCGCACATTGCCCGGCCAGCTGTACTGCCGCAGCGTCGCCATCGCGTCCTCGCTCATCTCGACGTGCTGCCGCCCATACTGCTTGCCGAACTCCGCCAGAAACTCCTTCGCCAGCAGCGGAATGTCCTCCTTGCGATCTCGCAGCGGCGGCACAAAAAACGGGATCACATTCAGCCGGTAGAAGAGGTCTTCGCGAAAGTTGCCGCGTGCGATCTCCTCCTCCAGATCCTTGTTCGTCGCCGCGATCACACGCACGTCCACATGCACCGGGTGTGTCGCGCCAACCGGCAGAAACCGCTGCTCGTCAAGCGCCCGCAGTACCTTGCTCTGCGTCTTCAGGCTCATGTCGCCGACCTCATCCAGGAAGAGCGTGCCACCATCGGCCCGCTCGAACATGCCCCGCTTCTCTGGCGGCGCACTCGCGCCCGCAGGCGACGCCCCATGCCGGTATCCGAAGAGCTCGGAGTCGATGTAGTCCTCCGGAATCGCCGCGCAGTTCAGCTCGACAAACGGCCGGTCGCGCCGCAGCGACTCCGCGTGCATCGCTCGGCCGATCAGCTCCTTGCCCGTGCCGGACTCGCCAAAGATCAGCACCCGGCCGTTCGTCGGCGCCATCAGCTTGATCTGCTGCCGCAGCGCCTTGATCGAGACGCTCTGCCCCGTCACGTTTCCCCGCGTCGAGAGCTGCCGCGCGAACTCCTGGTTGTCCTCGCGCAGCCGGCGTGCCTCCATCGCGTTCTTTAGCACGATCAGCGTGCGATCGAGCGAGAGTGGCTTCTCGAGAAAGTCGTAGGCGCCTAGCTTGGTCGCGCGCACCGCGGACTCGATCGTGCCGTGCCCCGAGATGATGACCACCTCCGGCACGCGCGACGGCTCCACCTGTCGAATATCGGCCAGTGCATCCAGCCCATCCCGATCAGGCAGCCAGATATCGAGCAGCACCACGTCGTACGCAGCGTCGCGCACCAGCTCAAGCGCCTCCGCAGCGGTCGCCGCGGTCGTCGTCGCGTATCCCTCCTCACTCAGAATCGAGGCCAGCGACTCACGAATGTCCGCCTCATCATCGACGATGAGCACATGATTCAACGCATCGTCTCCTGCTCCGCCGCTAGCGATGCAAGCTGTCGCGGCGCGATCAGCGGATCAGACTCGAGCGTCGCAGCCGGCCGAAGCTCGATCAGAAACCGGGCCCCCACCGGCGAGTTCTTCTCCGCCCGGATCGTTCCCTGGTGCTCCTGGATGATCTTCGCCGCAATCGCCAGGCCCAGACCGGTACCGCGCTGCTTGGTCGAGAAGTACGGCAGAAACAGCCGCTCGCGCATCTCGTCGGTCAGACCCGATCCGGTGTCCGCCACCGCCAGCTCGACCAGCCCGTTCTCAAGCAGCGCCGTCGAGAGATGCAGCTCGCGCAGCAGCGCGCTCTGCATCGCCTCGGCCGCGTTGTCGATCAGGTTCGAAAGCGCTCGCTTGAGCGCCTCAGGATCCACCAGCACCAGCGGCAGATCCGCTGCCAGCCGGCGCATCACACGAATGCCCTGCAGCCGGCCCGCAAACAGCGCCAGCGCATTTTCGACCACAGTGTTGAGGTCCGCAGGCCGCGGCTGCGCCGTCGGGAACTCCGCCAATGCAGAGAACTGGTCAACCAGCGAGCGCATGCTCTCGACCGAGGAGGCGATGGTCTCGCTGCAGCGGCGGATCACCGCCGGCGAGCTGGACTCGATTCCGTTCGCGGTCAGCAGCTCGGTCAGGCGACGCACGTGGCGCAGCGTCTGCTCTGCCGAGAGCGCAATCGGGGTGAGCGGATTCTTGATCTCGTGCGCCACCCGCCGCGCCACCTCCTTCCACGCAGACTGCTTCTGCGCCCGCAGCAGCTCGGTCGCATTCTCAAGCACCAGCACGTACCCGTGATGCTCGCGCCCGCGCTCCGTCGAGCTCTCGAGCAGCGCCACCGTGGCCAGCAGATTCGCGATCGAAGGAGACGCGGAGATCTCGATCTCGGCCGACGCCGTTCCCATGCGATGACTGCGCCGGATCAGGCGATCCAGCACCTCGGCCACCTCCGCCGGCACCAGCGTTCCGATCTCTGCGCCCAAAAACCGCCGTTGGCCGCCCGGGTCCATCATCTCGCTCAGAGCGCGATTCGCAAGCACCACGCGGCGATCCGGCGAGAGTGTCGCCACACCGTTCGGAATCGTCTCAAGCATCGTCTCGAGCTCGTCCCGCCGCGCCTCCACTGCGGCATTCGCCGCCGAGAGCTGCACCGTCGACTCGAGCAGCGCCCGCCGGCTGCTCTCAAGGTCCGTCGCCATGCGGTTGAAGCTCCGCACCAGATCGCCAAGCTCGTCCGTCGCCGACGCCTCGACCCGATGCGCATAGTCTCCCGATGCAATCAGGTCCATCGCGTCCGCAAGCGCCTCCACCGGCCGCGTCACCTGCTTGGACAGGTGCAGCGCCAGCCAGGAGCACGCAAAGAGCGCCAGGCTCGTCATCATCAGCAGCAGCAGCGTGTATAGATTGCGAATCTGCCGGCGGCTGCGAAACAGCGTCCAATACGCGTCCGCAGCCGTGTTCAGGCGGCCCATCGTCGTCGCCATGCCGTAAGGAACCGGCAGCGCCACCACGACCGTGCCGCCCTCCTTCAGCGCCGCCGTGCCCAGCGCGTAGTCCATGTCCCCAAGCGAGAGCAGCGGCTGATCCGCGCGTTGCGCGGCACTCAGAATCGCGCCTTCCACAGACCCGCCCGTCAGGGAAGGTGGCGACCGGCGGCTGTTGCCTCCGGAGGAGCCGTCCCGCCCGCTCTCCTCGGCCGCATCCCGCGTCGCCGGCTCAGGCAGCCACGGCCGGATCTCCGCGGCGCCCCGGCTCACCGGCGGCACCTGAAAACGAACGACCGGCAGGCCATCACGGTAGACCAGCGCAAAGCCGCTCTGCAGCGTGATCTCGTGCTGCCGCAGAACAGCCTCGATCACAGCCGGTGTCACCGCTCCTCGCCCACTGCCCCCCACCGCACTGCCGCGCTGCTCCCCCTCCGGAACCGCCGCCGCAACCGACTCAGCCTCCGCACGCGCATTCGCCGTCGTGTACTGCGAGAGCTGCAGTGCGATCCGGTTTGAGTCGTCCCGCATCATCGTTACAGGCTGCGAAAACCAGCGGTCGACCGCGCGGTTCATCAGCAGATAACTGAACGTGAACATGAACGCGATCGGCAGCAGGCTGACCAGTACCGCGCCCCACAGCATCCGCACACGCAGCCGGGAGCCAAGCACCCGGCTGCGCTGGTCCGCATACAGCTTCAGCACATTGCGCACCAGCAGCACCAGCACCGCGACGAAGAGCAGGAACGCCAGGGTCGAGAGTCCCGTCAGCACGAAGATTTGGAAGATGCTCGACGGGTTTAAGAACTTCAGGTTGAACGCGTTCAGCGTCGCCAGAGCCGCAAAGAGCAGAAGCACGCACGAGCCGAGCGCGACCGAGATCATCTTCCGCCGCTGCTGGCTTCGTGTCATCGCTCCACCCTCCCCGTGTTCTCTCCGTGCGCTACCCAACCGGCGTGGCTTGCCTGCCCGACCCCGCGTGCAGCAGCTCGGTCACCGGCTGCCAGTCGCGCTGCTGTGCCTCCGCCACGGCTCGATACGTCAGCACGCCATCGAACGTATTGACCCCTTCGGCGATCCCCGCGTCCGCCGCGATCGCCGCCTGTGCCCCCTGCCGCGCCAGCCGGCTCACATATGGAAATGTCGCGTTGGTCAGCGCCAGCGTCGACGTATTCGGCACAGCCGCCGGCATGTTCGTCACACAGTAGTGCACCACACCTTCCACAACAAACGACGGATCGGAGTGGGTTGTCGGTCGCGCGGTCTCAATGCAGCCGCCCTGATCAATCGCGACGTCCACCACCACCGCTCCGGGCTTCATCTTCCCCACCATCGCCCGCGTCACAATCTTCGGCGCCGCTGCGCCCGGAATCAGCACGCCGCCGATCACGAGATCCGCCTCCATCACGGCGCGCTCGACGTTGTAGGAGTTCGAGGCGACCGTAAACACGCGCCCTGAAAAGATGTCGTCGAGCTCTCGCAGCCGGTTCAGGTTATTATCCAGCAGCGTAACCTTTGCTCCCATCCCGAGCGCGATCTTTGCGGCATTCGTGCCCACAATCCCGCCGCCGATGATGCACACACTCGCCGGAGCCACACCCGGCACACCGCCCAGCAGCACACCCCGGCCGCCATGCTCCTTCTCGAGATACGTCGCCCCCACCTGCACCGACATGCGCCCCGCAACCTCGCTCATCGGCGTCAGCAGCGGCAGCGTGCCTACCCGGTCGCGCACCGTCTCATACGCGATCCCCGTCACCTTCTTGTCGAGCAGCGCGTCCGTCAACCCCGTGAGCGGAGCAAGGTGAAGATACGTAAACAGCACCAGCCCCTCGCGAAAGTGTCGGTACTCGGATGCGACCGGCTCCTTCACCTTGACCACCATCTCCGCCAGCCGCCACACATCGTAGGCCGAGCCGACGATCTCCGCGCCGGCATCCTGGAACTCGTCATCCGGCATCGCCGAGAGCGCGCCCGCCTCATGTTCGACCAGCACCGTGTGACCGGCCTCGACCAGCGCCTTTGCCCCCGCCGGCGTGACGCCCACACGGCTCTCGTGATCTTTCACTTCCTTCGGTACGCCAATAACCATGCCGGTCGGGTCTCCTTGCTCTCGCGATTGTATCGAGAGAACTTTGCGCCGCTCAAAATCTGTACACCTGCCAATTTGGTCGCGTACTCTCGGCAGCGTGGCAAAGCACCCCCATCCTTCGGTGCAGAAGAGCGCCTCCAGCCGCTTCCCGCCGCTTGACTTCAAAGTGCGTCTTCCCGCGCTCGACGGCCTTCGCGCCTTCGCCGTGCTGCTCGTCTTCGCGGATCACTTCGGTGGCGGCTCCCATGGTGGCCGCGTCCTCACCATCCTCAACCAGATCCGCCAGCGCGGCTGGGTCGGCGTCGATCTCTTCTTTGTCCTCTCCGGCTTCCTCATCACCGGCATCCTCTTCGACACCCAGAACGACTCGCACTTCTTCCGGCGCTTCTTCGCCCGGCGCAGCGTGCGCATCCTCCCCGTCTTCTATCTCGTCGCCGTTGTCCTGCTTCTGCTCACCCCCGTCTTTCACTACGCCTGGCGATCCCAGCAGCTCTCGTTCCTTCTCTACATGGGCGACCTCTGGGCCAACGCCGACCCCTCGCTCTACGAAGTACCCAGCCGGAACCATCCCGCCGCCACCGTCATCATCGGCCACCTCTGGTCTCTGTGCGTCGAAGAGCAGTTCTATCTGCTCTGGCCGCTCATCGTCTGGCGTGTGCGCAATCGCGTGCGCCTGCTGCAGACTGCTCTCGCCATCTCCGCCCTCGCGCTCGTCCTGCGCATCGCCATAGTCCTCTGGCTGGATCCCGCTCTCGCAGAGCGCTGGATCGTCCGCACCCTCCCCTTTCGCATGGACTCTCTTCTTCTCGGCGGTGTGCTCGCCCTGCTGCTCCGCGGTCCACGCGCGGAGAGCTGGCAGCGGGGCTCCCGCTGGATCCTCCTCGGCTCGCTCGCTCTGCTCGGCAGCCTTCTCAGCCTCTCGCCCGCATACGACTCCCCCTGGCTGCTCACCATCGGCTTCACCCTCACCGCCGCCGCCAGCGCCGGCCTGATCGGCATGACCCTGCGCCCGCTCAGCCCCGCATATCGCCTCTTCCACCTGCGCCCGCTGCGTGTGCTCGGCCGGTACAGCTACGGCTTCTATATCTTCCACATGCTCTATGGCTCGGCCTGGATCCGCTTCCTGGTCTATATCAGCGGTCGCGTGCACTCGCTTGCGGCCGGCGGCGTCATCGCGCTCTCCACCAACCTCGCCACCACCTTTCTCGTCTCGATGCTGAGCTATCAGCTCTTCGAGCGCCGCTTCCTCACCCTCAAGCGACACTTTGAGTACGACTCCGAACTCCGCACCCACACGCACGCCTTCCGCGCCTGAGCCGGCCTTCCTTAGCCTGCCAGCGCACATAGGATCGCCGCATAAAAGCAGTACACTAGCCACCAGACGACTCCCCGAAGAGGAAACCGATCCCTGCAATGTCATCGAACGGATTTCAGATGCGGTACTCCCGCATCCACAACATGCGGTCGCTCTTCAGCCTCTTCTCGAGCGACCTCGCGATCGACCTCGGCACCGCCAACACCCTTGTCTTCGCCCGCGGCAAAGGCATCATCGTCAACGAGCCTTCCATCATCGCCGTCAATCGCAACACCAACGAGGTCGAGGCTGTCGGCACCGAAGCCAAGGAGATGGTCGGCCGCACCCCCGGCAACATCATCGCCATCAAGCCCATGAAAGACGGTGTGATCGCCGACTTCAAGCACACCGAAAAGATGCTGAATTACTTCATCCACAAGGCTCACAATCGCAAGATGATGGTGCACCCCCGCATCGTCATCGGCGTCCCGAGCGAGATCACCCAGGTCGAAAAACGCGCCGTCATGGACTCTGCCTATCGCGCGAAAGCAAGTGAAGTTCACCTCGTCGAGCAGGCCATGGTCGCCGCCATCGGCGCCGGTCTGCCCATCACCGAGCCTGGCGGCAATATGGTCGTCGACATCGGCGGCGGCACCACCGACGTCGCCGTGATCTCGCTCGCCGGCATCGTCTACTCGCGCTCCGTGCGCATGGCCGGCAATCAGATGGACGAGGCCGTCTCCACCTACCTCAAACGCAAGTACAACCTGCTCATCGGCGAGCGCACCGCCGAGCAGATCAAGATCGAACTCGGCTCCGCCTTTCCCCTCGACCGCCCCCTCACCATGGAAGTTAAGGGCCGCAACCTCATCGAAGGCGTCCCCAAGACCATCACCATCGAAGACGCCGAGATCCGCGAGGCCCTCAGCGAATCCATCGCGACCATCATCAACGCGATCCGTGTCGCCCTCGAGCGCACCCCGCCCGAGCTCTCCGCCGACATCTCCGACCGCGGCATCGTCCTCACCGGCGGCGGCGCGCTCATCAAAAACCTCGACAAGCGTATCCGCGAGGAGACCGGCCTCCCCGTCTCCATCGCCGACGACCCGCTCGCCAGCGTCGTCCTCGGCACCGGCAAGATGCTCTCCGACTTCAAGCTCCTCCGCAAGATCTCGATCGACTAGCCTCGCATCTCGCGAGACGCCACCTCGGCCGGACCGGTCAGCGTCACGCGAATGCGGTCGATGCGCCGGTCGGTCGCGGCCAGCACCTCCAGCCGCACGCCATCACTCACCACCACCTCGCCCGGCAGTGGAATGTGCCCTGCCATCTCCGAGACCAGGCCGCCTAGCGTCGTCGCACCGTAGCTCTGCACTAGGTGCAGCGCCGGATCTTCCCTGCCCTCATACTCCGCCGAGGGGTCGAACTCGCCTTCGTTCTCGGCGGCTGAGGGCTCAGCCGCGTGGGGCAACGCCCCGCTCGGTCGCTCCCGCGCCTGCTCCCGCAGCAGGTCACGCAGCCGTCCCACCTCGAACCCTCCCGAGAGCACCAGCGAGCCGTCCGCCTCCTCGATCACCGCATCGTCCGGCTCGGCACTGTCGTGCTCATCATCGATCTCGCCGACGATCGCCTCCAACAGGTCTTCGATCGTCACCAGCCCGGCCACTGCCCCGTACTCATCGATCACCACGCGCATGTGCTGCTTCTCGCGTTGCATCTCGCGCAGCAGCTCCGCCACATTCTTCGTCTCCGGCACAAACGCCGCCGGCCGCACAATCTCCGCCATGGTCCGCGTCGCCGCCTCGGTATCCGGCACCTGCAACAGATCGTGCGCAAACGCAATGCCCGTAATCTCATCGAGCGATGCGCCATAGACCGGCACCCGCGAGAACGCGTGCTCCTCGATCGCCGCCGTGAACTCCTCCAGCGTCAGCATCTCCGGCACTGCGAAGACCTCCGGCCGCGGCGTCATCACCTCCCGCACCAGCTTGTCGCCGAACTCGACCACCGATCGCACCAGCTCGCGGTCCGACTCCTCCAGAATGCCCTCCTCCTCGCCCGCCTCGAGCAGCGCATCCATCGCCTCCGACGCGTCCTCCGGCTGCTCGGTGTCCTCCGGCTCCGCCAGCGCCACAATCGAGAGCAGCAGCCCCAGCAGCAGCGTCACCGGCAGCACCAGATAGAAGAGCACCTGCAGCGGCACTCGCAGACGCACGGCCCACAACCCCCGCGTGCGAGCGAACAGGATCTGCGGGATCACACGGTCGAAGATCAGGATCAGCAGCACCAGCTCCGCAATCGTGCGCGCGATCGCCGCCACATTCGGCGCCACCACCAGCGACGGCGCAAACGGCGTGTGCGCATACAGCCGCATGCCGATCAGTAGCGCGATCAGCGCCAGCGTCAGCTGTCGCAGCACCGACGCCGACAACACGATCGACTCCCGCCCGAGCCGCAGCCGCGGCTCCACCGCCTGCTCCCACGCATCGATGTTGTCCTGGAACTCGCGCGATAGGAACTTCCCCATCTCCGAGTACACACGATCGACATACGCCGCCAGCGCAAGCACAACCAGCAGCCCCGCGAGCAGAAGGAAGTAGACCGCATTCATGGGTGGCCCACTCTTCGTACCCGTCGACCCACCCGTCCGGCAGCAGCCGCGACCCCGCTACCCTCGATCGCCGTCCGTCCGCCGCCCTTCGCCGGGGTCAGCATCCGCGCAATCAATCCGTTCGGTAGACGGAAGCGCACACGCAGCTCCGCCTCGCGCGCCGCCATCTCGCCCGCGTCCGTCTCGTGGTCCAGCCCCGCCAGGTGCAACAGACCATGCAGCAGCAGGATGCGCAGCTCCGTCGCCAGATCGTGCCCGTGCGCCTCCGCCTGTCGCGCCGCCGTCTCAAGCGACACCGCAAGATCGCCCGCGGAGATCGCGCGCAGCTCCGGAGGCGCCGGAAAACTCAGCACATCGGTCGCCTTGTTCTTTCCCCGGAAGCTCCGGTTCAAACGCCGGATCGCATCGTCTCCCGTCAGCAGCACCTCAACCTCGCCCGCCAGCCCGACAGACGCGCGTGCACGCCCGAGAAAACGACTCAGGCTCTCTCGGCTCGGCACACCAGCCGCCGTGTGCGGCCTACGTGGTAGGTCGACGATGATCATCGGAGAAGCATCACAGGTCTGCCCCCGCAGATCCCCGCAGAGGTGCACCGCCCGCGCAGATCCTTCGCGATCGTTCCTCGCCAAAACGATCTGCGCGCCGTCGACGCTCTCTCGCTCACTGCGTCTTCGTCACCGTGCTTCGCGGCATCGTCGGCGGCAGCGCTCCCGTATCCAGCAGCGCGTCTCCCAGCGGCAGCTGCTGCTGCGCCCGGCCGTAGCTGTCGTACGCGCGCACGATCCGCTGCACCAGGTGATGCCGTACCACATCCACATCATCGAAGTGGCAGAAGCGGATACCGTCCACGCCATCCAGAACGTGAAGCGCCTCGAGCAGGCCCGATCGCTTCGGGTTAGGCAGATCGGTTTGCGTCAGGTCGCCCGTGATCACCGCCTTCGAGTTGTTGCCCAGCCGCGTCACAAACATCTTCATCTGCTCGGTCGTCGTGTTCTGTGCCTCGTCCATGATGATGAACGCGTCGCTCAGCGTCCGTCCGCGCATGAACGCGAGCGGCGCCACCTCGATCACGTTGCGTTCGAGCAGCTTGTCCACCTTGTCCTGATCGAGCAGGTCGTAGAGCGCGTCATAGAGCGGACGCAAATAGGGATCGACCTTCTCCTGCAGCGATCCCGGGAGAAAGCCGAGCCGCTCGCCCGCCTCGACCGCCGGCCGCACCAGAATGATCCGCGAGACCTTCTTCGACGTCAGCGCCGAGACCGCCATCGCCACCGCGAGATAGGTCTTCCCCGTGCCCGCCGGCCCCAGGCCGAACGTCATGTCACACTGCTCGATCGCCTCGACATACTTGCGCTGGTTCGGGCTGCGCGGCTGCACCATCCGCTTCACCCCCGCCGAGCGCTGCCGTCCGGAGTCGACCAGGCTGCGCAGCGTCGCGGAAGGATCAGCCACCAGCAGCTTGAGCAGCCCGTTCAGCTCGCCGTTGTGCAGGTTCATCCCCGCCTTGCGCAGCGCGTCGAAGTCGGCGAAGAGCTGATGCACGCGTCCCGCCTCGGCATGCTCGCCCGTGACGTGAACACCGTCCGAGCGAAGATCGATGGTGACGTGGAGCGCGTCCTCCAGCAGCCTGAGGTTTTCATCGCGCGTGCCGTAAAGCGTCTCGATACCAGGTGTGATGGCAATCACTTTTCTGATCAAAAGGGGGGCTGACCTCCGTCAGGGATGACGCGGTTGGGGGCGCACAGGCGCACAGTCGTTGGATGAGTGAGGTGGGGCAGAGGTCGCGCGGCAGCCGTATGGCCTGAGCGCCGGGGCTTCGTCGGGATGGCGGAAGATGCCAGGTGCGAGCGAATGATGGCTGCAGACTAGCTCCCGGCATCGGCAGCGTCAAGTAAATCTCGGCCCCGATTTGCGCGCGGCGCAAGCATCCCGTCCACTTCTCCACGCACCCCGCCCCGCCACACCGGTTGACCCCCCGCCAGGCCTCCCGTAAACTCAGAGGGTTGCAGCACGCGCCCCTCTCCTCTGCGGTCGAGAGGGACGGCTCCGTCCCGCTGCTGGCCGGCCACCGCCGTCACCACAGCCAGGCCAGGAGCCACGGATCCAGTCCTCCGGCACCCTGCATTCGACATCCCTCCCACGCAGTTGGGAACAGGCAAAGAGAGAGCTCCTCCATGGCAAATCATGTTTCCTCGCTGAAGCGCGCCCGGCAGACCGAGACCAAGACGGCCGTCAATCGTTCCAACAAGAGCAAGCTGCGCGGCACCCTGCGCGCCCTGCGCGAGGCCATCGGCAAAGGCGATAGCAAGCTCGCGATGGAGCAGTTCCGCGCCACCGCATCCGTCCTCGATAAGAGCGTGCAGAAGGGCGTGCTCCACAAGAACACCGCCAGCCGCTACAAGAGCCGCCTCAACGCGCGCGTCAAAGCCATCGCGACTCCCAAAGTCGCCTAGCACCCCGTCCGGAGCGCGGAGGCCTGTTCCCTCATGGACAGGCCCCCGTGATCGACCCGTCACACCGAGAGCCGCGTCTCTAACCAGCGGCGTCCTCTCCGATGCGCGCGTCGTCTCGGCCGTAGCGCATAACTCCACGTCCGCGCGGCCGACAGACCTGCCCTGATTCGCCACGCACGCCGGCGACGGCCGAACGTCCCCGTGCTCCACCCTAAGATCCCCGCTCGAACCGCCTACCTCTGCTTCGGAGCAGGCTGGTTGACCTGCGGCTCCGCGGGTGCCGCACTCCCCGGAGGACCACCCTTCTCTCCCGGACCGTATAGCGTCGGCGCAGTCCGCGACGCCCCCGCCTCACTCGGCACCGGATCTCCCAGCACCGTCACTGGCTTGGGCGCCGCCGCGGCCTGCTTCGCCGGCTCGCCCACCACCGGCCCCGCGCTGGCCGCGGCACTCGCCGGCACCACCGTGTCCGACTCCGGATGCGGCTCACTCTCCGCCTCGGCGACCTCGTGCGCATTCAGCCGGATCGGTGCCGTGTTCGGCGCCGGCGCGTACGTCGCCGCCCGCGCCACCGCCGCTTTGTCCTTGGACGAGAGCGGCGGCAGCCGGTAGATCTCGATCGCCCCATTCCGCACGATCGCGAGCTCGCTGCCGTCGTCGGCCAGCGCGAAGTTCCCACCCGCGCGCAGCACCGGCGTCGAGCTCAGACTCAAGATCTGCCGCCCCGTCTGCATCTGAAACACGCTCACCATCTGGCTCTGTGCGTCATCCACCCCGCTCGAGCCCGGGGCCGCCGTGCCCAGACCGCCCGATAGCACCCCGGCGCTGGTCCTCGGCGTGTTCACACTCGTCACCACCCGCCCCAGCGCAAACCGTCCCGCCGCGGGTGCAAACGCAAACGATGGCCTCACGTAAGCCTCCGTCAGCACCTGCTCCCACATCTCCTCGCCGTGCAGGTTGAACCCGCCGATCATCTGCAGCTGGTCTCCGCTGCGACAGCCAAAGGCGATGAACTCGCTCGGACCCACCAGGAACGGCGCCGGCGGGCACGTCGAGTCGAACGGCGCCAGCTCATCGACCTTCCCCGTGTGCTGGTGAAAGTCGAAGGCATAGTGCTGGTGTCCTTGGTCCAGCACCGAGACGTAGCCGGCCGTGTCGACTGGAAACAACGCCAGCCCTGGCGCCCGCAGACCCCCCGCACTCTGCGCGATCGGCCGCCCCGTCTCCGGGCTCTCCGCAATGCGTATGAAGTTCACCTGTACCGGATGCCGCGTCTTGAGCGGTCGCTCCTCGTCCCCGCCGGCCGCCGCGCTGTTGGCGCGCGTGCGCAGGCTTGTAGACCGGCGCGCCTCCCCCGGAGTCTCGTCCACCGTCTCCAGCGTCAGCAGAGTGCGCTCCGGCGCCAGCAGCACCGCGCCGATTGGCCGGCGGCTATTCAGAAAGACATGCTCCTCAAACGCCTTGCCCTCCGGCAGCCCGCGCAGCGGCGCAAACGTCACCAGCTGGTTGCGCACTCGCAGCAGAAAGTTCCCGTCCCCGAGACCCCACAGGTACTGCCCGACGTCGTGCAGCCTCCACGACGCCCGCGCCAGCACCCGTCCCGTCGGCAGCTCCACCAGCAGCGCATCCACATTGCGATCGAAGTCGCCCGGCGGATCATCCGGCAGCCGCGCCATCAGCCGATGCCGGTTGAACGTCACCAACAGGTGCTTGTCGTCCACGTAGTGCACGGTCAGCAGCGCCGCCCCGGACTCAAGCAGCTGTGTCGGAAACGCCTGGAAGTCCAGTGACTCGAGCGGAATCCGCACCACCGGCTCCGGCCCGCGCGCCAGCATCGGCGTGCTCGCCGCCAGGAGGCCGAGCGCGAGAAGAGACCAGCAACGATGCCACGCGTGCTGAGCGTACAAAAGGACCGGAACCACCATGGCTTCACATCCGTAGTGCATCGCGAGAGGGCTGATCCAGAAGACGCGCTCCAAGGCCCGGACGTCTCGCCCGATATGCCCCGTTCTTCCGCGTCCGCCGCAGCGGCCGCCCCATCTACTGTGGCACAGACGATTTCAACCCAGCAATGCGCCCCTTTACAGCCTGGAAGCCCGACCAACACAAGCGCCGCACACGTCTGGACGCTGAGGACGGCGCGAGCCGAAATCCCGTGTACGGTAGGTGTGAGCCGCTGGCGCCCGGCGTTCGGCTCTCTAAGGAGATGGAACGGCGATGATCGAGGTCCTCGTGCGCGGTAGCCTTCGGCAGATCAGCAACATCCGGCAAAACTCCACCGCCATCGCCGCCTGCGCGCTGGCCATCTCTGCTCTCTTCGCCATCCCCCTGGCGCCCCAGGCAGGAGCTCAGACCAGCCGCTCCGACGATGCCACGGCAGCCGACTCGAAGCCCATCCCCGGCTTCGACACCACCTCGATCGACGCCACCGTCGACCCCTGCGCCGACTTCTACAAGTTCGCCTGCGGCCACTTCTCCGTCAACCATCCCATCCCGCCCGACCAGCCTGGCATGGGCCCCGCCTACGTCCTCCAGAACGTCAACACCGGCGAGCTCCGCGGCATCCTCGAGAAGGCAGCCGCCGGCGGACCCAGCCGCAGCCCGGACGAACAGAAGATCGGCGACTTCTACCATGCCTGCATGGACGCCGCCGCCATCGACCAGCGCGGCCTCGCCCCGGTCGAGCCCCTGCTCGCCACCATCGACGCGCTCGGCAGCAGCCCCATGAGCAAGCTCAGGCTTGCCCCCGTCATCGGCCAGCTCCAGCGCGACGGCGTCGACGTCTTCTTCGGCTTCGGCGAGCAGCAGGACTTCAAGGACGCCAGCCGCCAGATCGCCGCCGTCTCCCAGGGCGGCCTCGGCCTCCCGGAGAAGGACTACTACCTCCGCACCGGCGAGCACGACGAGATGATCCGGCAGAAGTACCTCGCCTACGTCGCCTCCGTGCTCACCCTCGCCGGCGCCCCCGCCCCCGAGGCTCGCCGCCAAGCCGACGCCATCCTTCGCTTCGAGACCGCCCTCGCCCGCGGCAGCACCGGCGTCGTCGACCTCCGCGAGCCCGAAAAGACCTACCACATCGAGACCGTCCGCCAGTTCTCCGACAGGCTCCCCGGCGCCGACTTCCACCAGTTCCTCTCCGCCGTTCACTCACCCGAGATCGCCGACCTCAACGACGTCACTCCGGACTTCTTCCCCGCGCTCGTCCGCGCCATCCGCGAGACCGACATGGCCACCCTCAAGGCCTATATGCGCTTCCATGTCCTCAACACCTTCGCGACCCAGCTCCCCAAGCCCTACGACGAGGCTCACTTCGACTTCTTCGGCCGCACCCTGCGTGGCCAGCCCGAGCAGCAGCCGCGCTGGAGACGCTGCTCGCTCGCCGTCGACGGCGCCCTCGGCGAGGCCCTCGGCAAGGTCTACGTCGCCCAGTACTTCGCCGGCGACAGTAAAGCCCGCGTGCTCGAGATCGTCCACGCCATCGAGCAGGCCATGAACACCGATATCGACCAGCTCGACTGGATGAGCCCCGCCACCAAGCAGCGTGCGAAGCAGAAGCTCACCGCCGTCGCCGACAAGATCGGCTACCCCGACAAATGGCGCAGCTACGCCAGCCTCGATGTCAAACCCGATGACCCCGCCGGCAACCTCGCCCGCGCCAACGCCTTCGAGAACGACCGCGAGCTCGCCAAGATCGGCAAGCCGGTCGACCACGGCGAGTTCGACATGTCGCCGCCCACCGTCAACGCCTACTACAACCCCAGCATGAACGACATCAACTTCCCCGCCGGCATCCTCCAGCCGCCCTTCTTCGACCCCACCGAGGACGACGCCGTCAACTACGGCCAGATCGGCGCCGTCATCGGCCACGAGCTCACCCACGGCTTCGACGACCAGGGCCGCAAGTTCGACGCCAAGGGCAACCTCGCCAACTGGTGGACCCCCGAAGACATCAAGCACTACACCGAGCGCACCGACTGCCTCGTCAAGGAGTACAGCAGCTTCACCGCCGTCGACGACGTCAAGGTCAATGGCGCTCTCACCCTCGGCGAAAACACCGCCGATAACGGCGGTCTCGTCCTCGCCTACATCGCCTATCTCGATCGTGCCAAACAGGCGGGCACCGACCTCACTGCCAAGCGCGACGGCTACAACGCGCCCCAGCGCTTCTTCATCGGCTACGCGCAGAGCTGGTGCGAGAACGCCCGCCCCGAGAGCGTTCGCGCCCAGGTCCTCGCCGACCCCCACGCCCCGGACCACTTCCGCGTCAACGGCGCCATCGTCAATCAGCCCGGCTTCGCCGCCGCCTTCAGCTGCAGCAAGGGCGCGCCCATGGTTCCCGTGAGCAGCTGTCGCGTCTGGTAGCCTCGTTCCGCAGGGCAACACAGGCCCCTTCGTGCCGGCTCGCATCGCCGTGCGAGAGTAAGACATGCGCACGCACCACCAGCGACACCCGGCCTGGGGCTTCGCCTCCTGCGCGCTCGCCAGCACCTTCTGGGGCACCGGCTTCTTCTTCGGCAAGATCGCCCTTGCCGAGATGCGCTCGGCCCACATGGTCCTCTACCGCTTTCTCTTCGCCATGGTGCCGCTCCTCCCCGTGCTCGTGCGCCACCGGCCTCACCTCGACGCCCGCGAGTGGCGTCTGCTCGCGCTCGCCTCCTTCCTCGGCGTTCCGCTCCAGTTCCTCATCCAGTTCTACGCACTCTCCATCACCACCGTCAGCCACGCCTCGCTCATGGTCGGCACCATGCCCGTCATCCTCGCCGTCGGCGCGACTCTCTTCGCAAACGAGCGCATGGACACCGTCGGCTGGGCCGCCCTCACCGCCTCGACCCTTGGCGCCACCCTCATCGCCCTCGCCGGCCGCTCCGCTCACGCCCCCGGCGGCGCCTCGCTCACCGGAGACCTCCTCGTCGTCCTCTCCCTCTCCATCGCCCTCTTTTGGATCCTGCTCAACCAGCGCCTCATGCGCCGCCATAGTCACCTCGTCATCACCGCCTACGGCCTCGCCCTCGGCACCCTCATGCTGCTCGTCTGGGTGCTGCTGCGCGATGGTCTGCCGCCCGTACACGGCATCTCCTGGCGCGCCTGGGCCGCGCTCGCCGCCTCCGGCGTCCTCTGCACCGCGACCACCACCCTGCTCTGGAACTGGGGCCTCACCCAGGTCCCCGCCTCCCGCGCCGGCGTCCTGCTCAACATGGAGCCCCTTGTCGGCAGCCTGCTCGGCATCTTCGCCCTCGGCGAGCACCTCGGACCCACCGCCTGGGTCGGCGGCGCTCTCATCCTCACCGCCGCCATCACCCTCACGACCCGCCCCCAGCGCGCCCGCCTTCGCGCACCCCTGCCCGCCACCGACGCCGTCTAAAAGGCCGGCCGCCGTCACACCGGCGTGATGATCCCTCCGACCGGCAAGCTCGTCGGCAACCTCGCCCTCGTAGCCGGCCGCCGCAGATGCATCGCCTCGGCCGTCGTGTCGGCATACTTCAGCCCCGCGCCCGTGTTGAACAGCACCACCGTATCCGTCGCCGTCAGCTCCCCTGTCGCCAGCAGCTGGTCGTACGCCGCCGTCGCCGCCGCCCCCTCCGGCGAGAGAAAGATCCCCTCGTTCCGCGCCCAGTCCAGAATGCTCTCGAGCAGCACCGCGTCCTCGCTCGCAATCGCCCGCCCACCCGACGCCTCCAGAATCTCGAGGATGATGCCGTCGCCATACGGCTTCGGCACCCGCAGCCCCGAGGCAAACGTCTCCGCGTTCTGGAAGAACTCACTCACCGCCTTGTGCTCGTCGAACGCCTTCGCAATCGGCGCGCATCCCGTCGCCTGCAGCGCGTACATCCGCGGCCGCTTCGACCCCGCCTCGATCCACCCCAGCGCCTCCATCTCCGCAAACGCCTTCCACATCCCGATCAGCCCCACACCCCCGCCCGTCGGGTAGAACACCGCATCCGGATACCGCCAGCCCAGCTGCTCGGCCAGCTCGTAGCCCATCGTCTTCTTACCCTCCACCCGGAACGGCTCCTTCAGCGTCGAGATGTCGAACCACGTCTCCGCCGCCGGCGTCCCCGCCTCCCTCTGTGCCCGTATCCGCTCGCCCACCAGCCGCGCACAGTCCGAGATCAGCCCGTCCACCAGCACCACATCGGCCCCGTACACCACACCCTCCAGATAGTTCGCGAACGGCACATCCTGCGGCATGAACAGGTGCGCCGCAATCCCCGCCGCCGCCGCATACGCCGCGAGCGCACCCGCCGCATTGCCCGCCGAAGGCACCGCCAGATGCTTGAGCCCGTAGTGCCGCGCCATCGTCACCGCCAGCCCCAGCCCCCGCGCCTTGAACGTCCCCGTCGGGTTCGCGCCCTCCTCCTTGAGCAGCAGCCCCGGGTATCGCTTCGACCGCAGCATCGGCGTCCACCCCTCGCCCAGCGTCACCGGCTCCACCGACGGCAGCACATCGCGATACCGCCACATCCCCAGCGACGCCGCGCTCTCCGCCGCATAGCGCGCCGGGCTCTCCCGCCGCGCCGTCCGCCTCAGCTCGTCCATGTCGTAACGCACATAGAGCGCCCCCGCGTCGACCGGGCAGAGCGTCTGCGGCGTCTCCGCGGAGACGCGATGGTGGCAACGGGAGCACTCAAGAAACGCGATCTGCGGCATCCCACCATGCTATCCGCAACGCACGCGCCCCTGCACCCCGCGCCGCCGTGCGGAACCTCCGCCCAAGCCGTGCGATCTTCGGATGAGAGAATGACTCGTGGGGATCGAAGACAACCAGCACCCGGTACGCCTGATCGCGCTCGACATGGACGGCACCCTGCTCGGTGCAGACGGGCAGGTCAGCCCGCGCGCCGCCGCCGCCCTCGTCACCGCCGCGTCCGCCGGCATGCGCCTCGTCATCGCCACCGGCCGCCGCCACGGCTACGCCATGCGCCAGCTCCGCTCCATCGGCCTCGACCCCGCGCAGACCCTCGTCAGCTCCAACGGCGCCGTCATCCGCACCCTCGGTGCCGCGCTCATCGCGCAGACCTTCCTCGACCCCGCAATCGCCCGCCGCATCTGCAGTCACCTCGGCGATCTGCGCAACGCCCTCGTCCTCACCTTCGACTGCGTCGGCTCGGACGGCGAAGACGTCCGCGGAGCCCTCGTCATCGAGGAGCTCGCCGAGCTTCACCAGTCCATCGGCCGCTGGATGGCGGCCAACGAGCCATACATCGAGCACGTTGTGCCCATCGAGCGCGCACTCGACCATCGCCAGCCCATCCAGATGATGCTCTGCGGCACCATCGCCCGCATGCGCGCCGCTGAGCAGCGCCTCCTCGAGCTGCCCGGCATCGCCGCCGCCGACGGCGACATCGCGCCCGGCCTCCAGGCCGCGAACGTCACCCTCCACCGCACGGAGTATCCCGACCGCGACCTCAGCCTGCTCGACATCCTTCCCGCCGGCTCGAGCAAAGGCGCAGCCCTGCTCCGCCTCGCCGCTGGCTGGGACATCGCGCCCGCCGAGATCATGGCCTTCGGCGACAACTGGAACGACCTCTCCATGCTCCGCGTCGCCGGCCACCCCGTCCTCATGGGCAACGCCCCGGCAGAGCTCCTCGCCCGCGCCGCCGAGCGCAACTGGCAGATCGCCCCCGCCAACACCGAAGACGGCGTCGCCCAGGTCCTCGAAGCCCTCCTCGCCCCCGAACCCGTCGCCGCCTCCAGCCGCTAGCTCGATCAGCACGCCTCGAGCCGCTCGCTCCACACCGCCTCTACCCGCCAGATCAGCCCCGCTCCAGAGCGATCTCTGTGTCGTCGCAAGAGGTGTCACCTCGACCGCGGAAACAGCTCCATCGTCCGTGAGGCGAGAGATCTGCAGCTTGACCCCAAATCTAAGAACCTCAGGAATCGCTGCTGCAGCCACCGCGACGCATTGACTTCCCCCCAGCCGGGGGATGGAACTCCCCCGTCCGACCGTGTAGGGTCTCTCTGTGGGCTCTCTCCGCCATCACTCGGTCCGGCGTACCCTCGCCGCCGTCCTCCTGCTCGCCGCGACCCACCGGTCCGCCCGCGCCGCCGAGCACATCACCCTGCGCAACGGCTTCGAGCTCGACTGCACCCGCCGAGAGGTCATCGCCGACCGCGTCCGCCTCTACACCGGCACTGGCGCCGCAGACTACCTCGAACTCCCCGTCGACGCCATCCTGCGCACCGAGCCCGCGCCCGACCCCATCCCTGACACCACCCTACCCACGCCGCCGGCCGCCCAGCCCAGCCCCACCCACGCCAGCGTTCGCACCCTCGTCGAGCACGCCGGCCAGACCCACCACATCGACGCTGACCTCCTCTCGAGCATCGTCCGCGCCGAGAGCGGCGGCCATGCCCTTGCCGTCTCCCGCGCCGGCGCCCGCGGCCTCATGCAGCTCATGCCCGCGACCGCCACCGCCCTCGGCGTCGCCGATGCCTTCGCCCCCGAGCAGAACATCGCCGGCGGCACCGCCTACCTCGACCAGCTCCTCACCCGCTACCACGACGACATCGTCCTCGCCGTCGCCGCCTACAACGCCGGCCCCGGCGCCGTCGATCGCTTCCACGGCGTCCCACCCTTCCCCGAGACCCGCGCCTACGTCGCCCGCGTCGTCCGTGAGTTCAACCGCCGCAAGCTGGCGGCCCGTTAGCATGTCCCGCACCTCCCCCTCAAAGGCCCCGCAGTGAAGTCCCGCGGCGCCGTCGCCTGGATCGTCGTCCTCGTCACCTGCCTCGCCGTCTTCCTCCTTCTCCGCCACGTCCGCTTCGACTGGCCCAGCTTCTTCGCCCAGCTCCGCTTCGTCAGCTGGCCGCACATCGCCGTCGCCGTCGCCCTCATCTACGCGACCTACTGGCTTCGCTCCCTGCGCTGGGCGGAGTTCTGCCGCACCCTCAAGCCCCTCACCGCCCGCGAGCTCATCGGCCCACAGTTCGTCGGCTTCACCGCCGTCGCCCTCTTCGGCCGCCTCGCCGACCTCGCCCGTCCCTACCTCGTCGCCCGCCGCGTCGGCCTCCCCGTCAGCTCGCAGGTCGCCGTCTACACCGTCGAGCGCATGTTCGACCTCGGCGCCGCCGCCGTCGTCTTCTCGAGCGCCCTCGCCCTCACCCCCGCCGGCCTCGCGCATCGCGACCGCTTCGTGCGCGTCGGCGTCGGCAGCCTCGCCGCCACCCTCGTCCTCGCCCTCTTCGCCGTCGCCGTCCGCCTCCAGGGCGACGCCGTCGCCGCCTGGCTCGCCCGCCGCCTCCACCGCCTCTCCCCCGCCCTCGCCACCTCGCTCGTCGAGAAGATCCTCGGCTTCCGTGACGGCCTCCGCGCCATCTCCTCACTCCGCGAGTTCGCCGTTGCCGCCGCCCTCTCGCTCGCCATGTGGGGCATCATCGGCGGCGCCTACTGGCAGACCGCGCACAGCTTCGCCCACACCCCCGAGCTCGCCACTCTCTCCTTCTCCCGCACCATGCTGCTGATGGCCGCCTCCCTCGGCGGCTCGCTCCTTCAGCTTCCGGGCCTTGGCTGGTTCACCCAGATCGCCGCCACCGCCGCCGCCATGCGCGGCTTCTACGGCGTCCCGCTCGAGGCCGCCACTGCCTGCGGCGCCCTCCTCCTCGCCGTCACCTCTCTCAGCATCATCCCCGCCGGCCTCCTCTTCGCCCGCCTTGAAGGCATCAGCCTCACACACGTCGCCGATCAGACCAGCAGCCCCGATCCCGTCGCCTGACCACGCACCACGGACCCTGCATCCACGCTGCTAAAATTAAGTCATTCAATGAAGTGTCCCTACTGTGGCTTCCTCCAGGATCGTGTCGTCGACTCCCGCGAAAGTAAAGAGGCGGAGTCGATCCGGCGAAGGCGGGAGTGCGAGCGCTGCGAGAAGCGCTTCACCACCTACGAACGCATCGACGAGATCCCCTACATGGTCGTCAAGAAGGACGGCCGCCGCGAAAAGTTCGACCGCCAGAAAGTCCTCAACGGCCTCCTCCACGCCTGCTCCCGCCGTCCCGTGCCCGCCGTCCGCCTCGGCGAGATCGTCGACGAAGCCGAGGCCTTTGTCCTCGACTCCCCCGACCGCGAGCGCCCCACCAGTGCCGTCGGCGAGCTCATCATGGATCGCCTCAAACTCATCGACACCGTCGCCTACATCCGCTTCGCCAGCGTCTACCGCGACTTCAAGGACGTCCGCGAGTTCAAGGCCGAGCTCGAAGAGCTCCTGAGCGCCAAAGACCATCGCCGGGGAAAGACATCCGAATGACCGCAGCACCCGACCAGCAGCCCCGCACCCACACCATCACCCTCGTCCCCGGCGACGGCATCGGCCCCGAAGTCACCCGCGCCGTCGTCGAGATCGTCGAGGCCGCCGGCCGCCACACCGGCGTCCGCTTCGACTGGCACAGCTTCGACGCCGGCGCCGACTCCTACGCCAAGACCCGTGAGTACATCCCCAAAGCCCTCTACGACTCCATCGACCAGACCCGCGTCGCCCTCAAGGGCCCCGTCACCACCCCCGTCGGCGGCGGCTTCTCCTCCATCAACGTCACCCTGCGCAAGCGCTTCGACCTCTTCGCCAACTTCCGCCCGGTTCGTAACCTTCCCGGTCTCAAATCCCGCTACCCCGACATCGACCTCATCATCGTCCGCGAAAACACCGAGGGTCTCTACGTCGGTCTCGAGCAGGAGATCGTTCCCGGCGTCGCCACCGCCCTCAAAGTTGTCACCGAAAAAGGCTCGACCCGCATCGCCCGCTTCGCCTTCGAGTACGCCCGCCGCCTCGGCCGCAAGCGCATCCACGCCATCCACAAAGCCAACATCATGAAGAAGACCGACGGCCTCTTCCTCAAGTGCGCCCAGCGCATCGCCGCCGAGTTCCCCGAGATCGCCTACGCCGAACACATCGTCGACAACACCTGCATGCAGCTCGTCATGAACCCCTGGCAGTACGACGTCCTGCTCACCGAGAACCTCTACGGCGACATCCTCTCCGACCTCTGCAGCGGCCTCATCGGCGGCCTCGGCCTCGTTCCCGGAGCCAACCTCGGCACCGAGTGCGCCATCTTCGAGGCCGTCCACGGCTCTGCCCCCGACATCGCCGGCAAAGACCTCGCCAATCCCACTGCCCTCCTCCAGAGCGCCGTCCTCATGCTTGACCACATCGGCGAGCAGCCCACCGCCGCCCTCGTCCAGCACGCGATCGAGCACGTCTACGCCGAGGGCCGCACCCTCACCCGCGACGTCGGCGGCCAGAGCAGCACCACCGCCTTCAAAGAAGCCGTCCTCGCCGCCCTGGAGACCGCGCCCGCCGCCCACACCGCACCCGCTCACACCGCGTAGGCAAGCCGCCGCCGTTCAAGCATCACCACACCGCGCCGAGGAACCACGCCGTACACGCGCTCGTACAGCCAGCCATGCGTACCCTCGCCATCGCCGCGACGCTCACCTGCCTCGCTCTCCCCGGCCGTCCGCAAAGTGCGCCGCAGCAACCCCCCGAGACGCTTGATATCGCAACCATCGCCCGCATCCGCGACGAAGGCTTGAACCGCTCCCACGTCATGGAGTACGCGAGCGGCCTCGACGACGACATCGGCGCCCGCCTGACCGGATCGCCCGGCTTCGAGCGCGCCGCCGTATGGTGCATCGCGCAGCTCAAAGCCTCCGGCCTCACCAGCGCCCGCGAAGAGAGCTGGGGCGACTTCGGCATGGCCTGGACCCAGATCGGCACCAGCCTGCAGCTCACCCGACCCTCGCCGGCCACCTTCGTCGCCCAGGCCACACCCTGGTCGCCCCCGACCGACGGCGAGATCACCGCGCCCGTCATCCTCGTCCCCGAGATCCGGGACGAGCAGCAGCTCGCCCCGTGGAAGGGCAAGCTCGCCAGCAGAGTCGTCCTCTACGGCGACGCGCCCGCCATCCATCCCGACCCTGCGCCTCCCCTCGTCCCGATCGACGCGGCATGGCACACCGCCCGCGCGCAATACCAGCTCTCCCCGCATCCTCCCGAGCCGCCCTCCCCGCAGCAGCTGGAGCTCCGCGAGCGCGTCGGTCGCTTCTTTGCCGCCGAGCACGCCGTCGCCGTCCTTCGCACCAACGGCGAAGCCCTCACCGTTCGTGACGACGACTCCTCCGCCCTCGGCGCCTTCGTCTATCGCGAGAGCCATCGGCAGCTCCTTCCCTCCGCCGTCGTCTCGCCCGACGCCTTCGGCCGCATGGCCCGCCTCCTCGCCCACGACGTCCCCGTCGAGGTCAGGCTCAACCTCCGCGCCACCTTCGGCGCCAGCCACGTCGACGGCCACAACGTCATCGCCGAGCTCCCGGGCTCCGACCCCGCCCTCAAAGATCAGATCGTCATGCTCGGCGGCCATCTCGACAGCTGGACCAGCGCCACGGGCGCGACCGACGACGGTGCCGCCGTCGCCATCGCGCTCGAGGCCATGCGCCTCCTCCACGTGCTCGGCCTTCAGCCCCGGCGATTCATCCGCGTCGCCCTCTGGGGCGGCGAGGAACAGGGCGAGTTCGGCTCGCGCGCCTTCGTCGAGCAGCACTTCGCCACCGTCGAGGACCCGCCGCCCCCCTCCGCGAATCACGAAGTGTCCTCAGCCCCCGGCCGGCCCTCCACCATCACGCTCACACCCGAGTCCCGCCAGCTCAGCGCCTACTTCAACGTGGACGCCGGCGGCGGCCGCATCCTCGGCATCTACACCGAAGGCAACGACGCCGCAGCCAGCGTCTTCCGCCAGTGGGCCGAGCCCCTCGCCGACCTCGGCTTCTCCTTCATCTCCCCCCAGCACCGCTACAACATCGACAGCGAAAACTTCAACCGCGTCGGCCTCCCCGGCTTCGAGTTCCTCCAGGACATCCGCGACTACGACACCCGCACCCACCACACCAACCTCGACACCTTCGAGCGTCTCTCCCCGCCCGACCTCGAAGAGGCCGCGACCATCATGGCCATCTTCGTCTACAACGCCGCCCAGCGCGACAGCCTGCTCCCCGCGGTCCCCTGCCCGACCCCGCCGCCAACGCCCGCGATCGCCAGCCCCTGCCCGGCATCTATCCCGACCAGCACCACCCTCCGCAGTAGCCCTCCCGCCACCACCCGCCTCGCCGCACGCACCCGAACCTGCCCGCACGACCCGGACACCCCTGAACCCGTGACACACTGAACAGGACCCTATGCCTCCTCCGTCGCTCCTGCATCGCACCCTCGTCCCCCTCTCACTCGTCGCGCTCCTCACCCTAACGGGCTGCAAACCCGATGCCGCCGTCCGCAAGGCCGAGCCCCTCAACGCCGCCTCGAGCTCCGCAAGCACCCCTACCGGCACCCCCGTCGACCCCGCCACCGTCGGCTCCGTCACCGGCACCGTCAGCCTCACGGGCGCGCCTCCCCCGCGCGTCCACATCGACATGAGCCAGGACCCCGTCTGCTCCATCACCGGCGGCGACAACCTCTCCGAGCAGTTCGTCGTCGACCATGGCAGACTCGCCAACGTCTTCGTCTTCGTCAAGAGCGGCCCCGCCGCCGCCATGAACGCCGCTCCGCTCTCGACCGCACCCGTCATCCTCGATCAGAAGGGCTGCCAGTACCGCCCGCACGTCATCGCCGTCCTGCGCGGCGGCACCGTCGACTTCCGCAACTCCGATCCCACCATGCACAACATCCACACCATGCCCACCACCGTCGGCAACGAGACCATCGATGTCTCCCAGGGCCCCGGCGGCGCCCCGCAGCTCCGCCACTTCAACGCACCCGAGCTCATGCTGCCCGTCCGCTGCAACAACCACCCCTGGATGAACGCCTTCATCAACGTCAGCGCCACCCCCTTCTTCGCCGTCTCCGACGCCACCGGCACCTTCACCCTCCGCAGCCTCCCCGCCGGTCACTACACCCTCGCCGCCGTCCACGAAAAACTCGGCGAGAAGGACATCGATCTCGACATCACCCCCCAGACCGCCACCAAAGCCGCCTTCACCTTCACCGCGAAGTAAAATCAACCGGGTTCAAGACGGACCGCGATCGAGGCCCGATGGCCTCAATCGCCCGAGCCCGCACCGTGGACGGAGGACCGATGTCGACACACGATCTCCTGGTAGTACACACCCTGCCCCTCTGGTTTCTCGTCTTCTCCCTCTTCCTGCCGCGCGTCGCCCTCGCCGTCGCGTGGCTGCAGGGCGTGCTCGCCCCCTTCCACCTGCACGGCATCGTCCCCCTTGTCATCGCCGTCCTGCTCCCGCGCATCCTCATCCTCTTTCTCGTCTACACCGACCAAGGCCTCAGCCTCTGGTTCCTCATCCACCTCGTCGCCGCGGTCCTCGTCTGGGGCGGCACCGGCGGCTACAGCGCCCGCCGCGGCCGCAGACGCGACGACTACTGAGTCGTCCCACGGCTGAGATCTCAAGCTCACTTACCAGGCTCCATCCCCTCCCGCATCCGCTATGCTTAAGCGCTATGGAACGACGCAGGATCGGCATCCTCGGCGCAACCGGAACCGTCGGCCAGCGCTTCATCCAACTGCTCCACCGCCACCCCTGGTTTGAGATCGCCTGGCTCGCCGCCTCCGACCGCAGCGCCGGCCGCACCTTCGGCGAAGCCTGCCGCTGGAAACTCGACACGCCCCTGCCCCCCGCCATCGCGGCGATGGTCGTCCAACCCAACCTGCCCGAGCTCTCCGTCGGCGATCTCCCCCACATCCTCTTCGCCGCCCTCGACGCCGACACCGCCCGCGACCTCGAGCCTCGCTTCGCCGCCGCCGGCTGCACCGTCATCTCCAACTCCAGCGCCTTCCGCATGACCTCCGACGTCCCCCTCGTCATCCCCGAGATCAACCCCGGACACCTCGCCCTGATCGACCAGCAGTCCTGGCGCCGCGAGAGCGGTGGCTGCCTCGTCACCAACCCCAACTGCTCCATCATGGGCCTCGCCCTCGCCCTCAAACCGCTCTCCGACCGCTTCGGCATCGAGGGCATCTTCGTCTCGACCATGCAGGCCGTCTCCGGCGCCGGCTACCCCGGCGTCCCCTCGCTCGACATCCTCGGCAACGTCATCCCCTTCGTCGCCAACGAAGAAGAGAAGATGCAAGAGGAGTTCGGCAAGATCCTCGGCAGCGTCTCCGGCAAGCGCATCCAGCCGCACCCCGCCCGCCTCAGCGCCCATTGCAACCGCGTCGCCGTCGAGGACGGCCACACCGAGTGCGTCTCGGTCAAGCTCTCCCGCCCCGCCACCCGCGAGGAGATCCTCGACGCCTGGTCCACCTTCGCCCCGCTAGCCCAGGACCACCTCCCCTCCGCTCCCGATCAGCCACTCCTCTACAACGAGTCGTTAGATCGCCCCCAGCCTCGCCTCGACCGCATGGCCGGCGCCGGCATGGCGGTCACCATCGGCCGCCTCCGCCCCTGCGCGCTGCTCGACTGGAAGTTCGTCCTGCTCTCCCACAACACCCTCCGTGGCGCCGCCGGTGCCGCCGTCCTCAACGCCGAGCTCCTCGCCCGCATGGGTAGGCTCCCCACCGTCCACGCCTCCGCCCCTCAGCCCGCGCTCGCCGGAGCCGCTCGCGCATGAGCACGGTCCGCCCGCAGCTCGTCATCATGAAGTTCGGCGGCACCTCGGTCGAGGACGCCCGCGCCATCGCCCGCACCGCCGAGATCGTCCGCGGTCGCCGCGCCCGCGATCTCGAGTGCGTCGTCGTCGTCTCCGCTATGAGCAAGGTCACCGACCTCCTGCTCTCCGCCGCCGCCGCCGCCGGCCGTGGCGATCGCCCCTCCGCCCTCGCCATCGCCTCCCGCCTCCGCCATCGTCACATCGATACCGCCGCCGAGCTCATGGGCTCGCACGTGACCCCGCTCCACACCGCGCTCCTCGCCGACTTCGACGCCCTCGACGACCTCCTCCGCGGCATCGCCGCCGTCGGCGAGCTCACCCCCCGCACCCAGGACCTCGTCGTCAGCTTCGGGGAGCGCCTCTCCAGCCGCATGGTCGCCGACGCCTTTGCCCATCGCGGCCTCCGCGGCACCCACATCGATGCCCGCACCTGCATCATCACCGACTCCACCTACACCCGTGCCATCCCGCACGAGCCCTCCATCGCAGAGCGCCTCCACGAGCACATCCTCCCCCACCTCGGCCGCGGCGACACCCCCGTCCTCGGCGGCTTCATCGGCGCCAATCCCGACGGCATCACCACCACCCTCGGCCGCGGTGGCTCCGACTTCACCGCCGCCCTCATCGGCGGCGGCCTCCACGCCGCGGCGATCGAGATCTGGACCGACGTCAACGGCATCATGACCACCGACCCGCGCATCTGCCCCGATGCCCTCCGCGTCCGCACCATCAGCTTCGAGGAGGCCGCCGAACTCGCCTACTTCGGCGCCAAGGTCCTCCACCCCGCCACCATCCTCCCCGCCGTCC
>CAXTVA010000019.1:0-42582 GCA_964247625.1 uncultured Acidobacteriaceae bacterium | reverse complement strand
TCGGTGACGATCTTGAAGTGATGGATGAGGGACTCCATCTCGGTCTTCATCTTTTCGCGGTCGGGGAGGATGATCTTGGGGGCGTTGGCGGTGATGCGGCCGTCGGGGAGGCCGTCGAGGGCCTGCTGGCAGATCTTGACGGACTCGCGCATCTCTTCCATGCGTATGGTGTAGCGGGCCCAGACGTCGCCTCGGTCCGAGACGGGGACTTTGAACTGGAATTTCTCGTAGGAGGAGTAGGGCATGTCGCGGCGAAGATCCCAATCGACGCCGGAGGCGCGCAGCGGGGGACCGGTGACGCCGAGGGCGATGGCGTCGGCGGCAGAGAGATGGCCGACCTCCTGGAGGCGGCCCATCCAGATGGGGTTGCCGGTGAGCATGTTCTCGTACTGGTCGATGCGGGCGGGCATCAGGTTGAGGAAGTCCTGCACCTGCTTGTAGAAGTCGAGCGGGGGCTCGACCGAGAGGCCGCCGATGCGGAAGTAGGAGCTCATCATGCGCTGGCCGGAGACGTTCTCGTAGATGCGGGAGATGTCTTCGCGTTCGCGCCAGCAGTAGAGGAACATGGTGAGCGCGCCGATATCGAGCGCGTGGGTGCCGAGCCAGACGAGGTGGGACGAGAGGCGGGTGAGCTCGTTGAGCAGGACACGGAGCCACTGGGCGCGGTCGGGGATCTCGAGGTCGAGGAGCTTCTCGACGGCGAGGCAGTAGCAGAGGTTGTTGGTCATCGGCGAGAGATAGTCGATGCGGTCGGTGAGGGGGACGACCTGCTGGTAGAACTTGGCCTCGCAGGTCTTCTCGATGCCGGTGTGTAGGTAGCCGATGTCGGGGGCGCAGCTGACGACGGTCTCGCCGTCGATCTCGAGCACGAGGCGGAGGACGCCGTGGGTCGAGGGGTGCTGCGGGCCCATGTTGATGACCATGGTCTGGTCGGAGATGGGATCCGAGCCGGCGTCGTTGCGGCCGGCGTCGGCGACGACGTCTTCGACGTCGGGGACGAGCATGTCAGGAGCGGAGAGCGGGGCCATGGGCGTGTCCTGTGGGGTGCTAGCGGTAGCCTTCGACGGGGTAGTCCTTGCGCAGGGGATGGCCCTCCCAGTCGAGGGGCATCATGATGCGGGTGAGCTTGGGGTGGCCGCCGAAGTGGACGCCGAAGAGGTCGAAGACCTCGCGCTCGTAGAAGTTAGCGGAGGGCCAGACGCCGGTGATGGTGTCCACAGACGCGTCGGAGCTGGCGAGCCGGACGGTGAGGCGGAGGCGCTGCTTCAGCGTGTGCGAGAGGATGTGGTAGACGATCTGGAAGCGAGGCTCGGACGGAACCCAATCGACGGCGGTGACGTCCTCGAGGAAGTTGTAGCCGGCCTGCTGGGCGGCGCGGGCGGCGGCGACGATGGACTCGCGGGGGATGTTGAGGGTGAGCTCGCCGCGGTCCCAGCGGGCGTCGGTGGCGAGCGAGCCGACGGTGGCGAGGGCAGGGTGTTCGGGCTGGGCTTCGCGAACCTGATCCAGACCGGTGACGGGGGCGTCCATTTAGAGATCTCCCTTGTCGAGCGACCAGTCGAGAATGCCCTTCTTCCAGACGTAGAAGAGGCCGACGGCGACGAAGCCGAGATAGACGAGCATCTCCCAGAAGCCGAAGAGCGGCGAGCCGGTGATGGCGGGCAGGCGGCGGAAGATGACAGCCCAGGGCAGCATGAAGACGGCTTCCACGTCGAAGAGGATGAAGAGCATGGCCACCATATAGAAGCGGACGGAGAAGCGGCCGCGCGCGTCGCCGACCGGGTCCATGCCGCACTCGTAGGCGCCGGCCTTGGTGCGGGAGTTCTTGTGTTTGCCGATGAAGAAGCTCATGCCGACCATGCCGACGGCCATGCCGAGGGCGACGAGAATCTGCAGCACCAGCGGCAGATAGTTCCAGATATAGGGATAGCTCTGCATAGGCATCTCTGAGACTAGGGGTGGGGTTGGGCAGTGTCAAGAAATCGCGCGGTGGTGAGTTCAGCGGGACGGGAGATCAGAAGAGGGATTTGTACCAGCCAAGGATCTGCTGGCCGAAGAGCGCGCTGACGAGGCCACCGGCGGCGAGAAAGCTGCCGAGGGGAAGTCGGCTGAGGGCTCCGGCGCGGCGGGTGGCGAGCAGGACGGAGCCATAGAGGCCGCCCGCGACGATGGCGAGAAAGAGCGCGAGCATGGCGGGGGCGAAGCCGAGGAAGGCGGCGATCATGGCGAGGAGCTTAACGTCGCCGAGGCCCATGCCCTGACGGCCACGGATGCGGCGGTAGAGCCAACGGATAGAGAGCAGGACGAGGGCGGCGGCCGTGATGGCGACGAGGCGGCCACCGAGCAGGGCTTCGGGGCCAGTGAGGATGAGATTGCCATGGACGGCGGTGCTGCCGGGGCTTGAGAGGCGGGGGGCCCGGGTGAGGTGGATCTGATCTTCGGTGGGACCGAGGAAGATGGCCTGTGAGCAGAGCAGGAGGAAGGCGAGGAGGGTGCCGCCCAGGGTGAAGGCGTCGGGCAGGCGCTGGGTGCGCCAGTCCATGACGACGAGGCCGAGCAGAAGAAAGCCGGCGGTGGCGAAGCCGACGGTGTCGAGGACGGCGGTGGCGAGGGTCTCGAAGGGAAGGGGAGCGGGGCCGGTGACGCGGAAGAGCGGCAGCAGGCGGGCGATGGCGATGGCGAACCAGGCGGCGACGGCGAGTTCGACGAGGGGGTAGCGCGGCGAGATGGGCGCCTGGCAGTGGCGGCAGCGGGCGCGAAGGAGCAGCCAGCTGAGGACGGGGATGTTGTCGTACAAGGCGATGGGCTCGCGGCAGGCAGGGCAGCGGGAGCGCGGGTTGGCGACGCTCTCGCCACGTGGAAGGCGCTCGATGCAGACGTTAAGGAAGCTGCCGCAGAGCAGGCCGAAGAGGGCGGCTAGGAGCTCAAGGGCGAGCGGCGACGGCATGAGCTTGAGTATAGGGTGGGGACGCGAGTGCTCTCGACGAGGGAGTTCGCCGGTGTGACAGGGTGAATGCAGACTCTTCTCCGGAGTGACGACAACGGAGAGCGAAGCA
The DNA here is from genome assembly GCA_964247625.1 of uncultured Acidobacteriaceae bacterium. GTDB lineage: Bacteria > Acidobacteriota > Terriglobia > Terriglobales > Acidobacteriaceae > Edaphobacter. Next base: position 39,526 of record CAXTVA010000019.1, on the reverse strand, counting down.
GGGCCAACCCAGAGCCGTGTATGGAGCAGGTACGGGCGGCACGCAGGAGGGCAGTGCGGCGCGCCGAAGACGCGGAACCGATGACTGGCGACGTCGCTGGTGAATCGACGGCGGTGATGTGCGGAGACGTTCTGCGGAGCTAGAAGTCGACGTGCATGCGAACGCCTTCGACGAGGGCGGGGCCGCGGTCCTGGTTGTAGCCGGGATGGTCGACGAACTGGAGGTCGAAGGCGTAGTAGAGGCCGCGCCAGGTGTGGGCGGTGTAGTAGCTCTCGAGGATGTCTTCGCGGGCGTAGTTGAGGCGGCCGTCGCCGAGGATGAAGCCATGGCCGCCGAGCCGGAGATAGTTCTGGTGGTCGCGCTTGATGGCGTTCGAGACGAAGGCGATGCCGAGCTTGTCGAAGGGGCGATGCCAGCGAGTGCCGGCGTCGTCGGCGCCGATCTCGACGGTCTGGTCGACCTCGGTGTAGGCCCAGCTCTCGTGCTGACCCTCGTTCCAGCCGAAGCGGCCGAAGAGGCGGGCGTCTGCGGTGACGAGCTGCTCGAAGTTGGCGCCGAAGCCGTACTTTATGGAGCTGAAGACCTCGTGCCTGGTGATGTCAGGCGTCTTGTCGGTGCCGTTGAGGAAGGCCTCGTTCGCGACGCGGTAGCTGCCGAGGTGGGCGTGGTTGACGAAGCTGAGCAGGCGGAGTTTCCCGGTACGGCTGGCCGGTAGCAGCGGGAAGAGGCTATGGCGCAGCTCGAACTCGAAGTTCTGGCCGCTGGCGCGGCGGAGCGCCCAGTCGAGGTTGGGGCCGTTGGCGACGGTGGGCATCAGGGCGATGGCGTAGCGAGCGGTCCAGAGGCGGTCGACATACTCGGTGACGAGGCCGTAGGTGTAGCCACGGGTGTCGGCGGCGTAGTCCCAGGCGCCATTGTTGTCGACGGTCCAGTTGGTGAACTGGAGGTGACTGTCGGAGCCGCTGAAGTTGAGGTCGAGGAAGTCGGGGAGGCTGAGCTTGCCGGCGTGGAGTTCGAAGCGGCGCTCGGGGGCCTCGGTTGGGAGCGAGAACTGGGTACGGTCGACCTCGACGAGCTTCTTCGTGAGACCGAGGGTTTGATGGAGCTGGATGCGGGCGATGTAGGGCTTGGAGCCGAGGTTGGGGTTGCGGACGACGTCGAGATTGGTGAAGCCGGCGAGGCCGAGCGCCTGGGAGAGGCCGCGGCCGCCCGAGGCTTCGACGTCGAAGAGGATGTCGGTGCTGGTGCGGGGCGCCGTGCGGAGCTGATAGCCGAGATAGAGCGTGCCGAGGAGCGAGGTCTTGTACTCGCCGCGGCCGAGAAAGCTGTTGACGCCCTCGTAGGGCGAGTGAAAGGGGCCATGCGACTGGAAGATGATGTTGGTCTGGCCGGAGATGAGGTAGCGGGCCGAGGTGGGGTGGGGAAAGATGGTGGGTGCGGACGAGGTGACAGCGGGCGCATCCTTGACCGGGGACAGGTTCGATGTCTGCTGGGCCCGGACCGCGGGGGAGAGTGCGGCCGCGACGACGCAGAGGAGGCAGGACAGGCGAAGGGAGCAGGGCATGGGGCGCGTTTGAGTCTACATGGAGGCTGTGGCACGGCTGTCAACGAAGCGATCAAGACGCACCGCGGTATAACGAGCACCAGTTTTTATCGTGATGAAAGGTGCCGCAGGACACGAGTTTGATTCTCTTCGGAGGCCGGTGTATTGTTGCCTTACACGGGAAAGGAGGATGGTCCAGCCTATGAAAATTGACTGTAGCAGTTGTATCAACGTACGTGAGGTGACTGAGGCTTAGGGCGTCCTGCTCTAGACCTGGTGGTTCGCAGATGTTCTCCACCGAGGCCCATCCATAGACGGATGCCCTCAGGTCAATCTCAACAGATCACCGCCAGACGGCTCGTTGCTCCCTTTGTGAGCGCGGGCCGTTTGCGTTTCAGGCGCCGGTTCCGGATGTCGTGGTTCGGGCGCCGTCGAGGTCACGGTATGAAGCCGCTGGTGATTGCGGGGCGCGCGTTTCAATCGCGCCTGATTGTTGGAACAGGGAAGTACAAGGATGGGGCGGAGACGCAGGCGGCGATCGAGGCATCGGGCGCGGAGATGGTGACGGTCGCGGTGCGACGGGTCAATCTGGATCGATCCCGCGAGTCGCTGCTGGACTTTATCGTTCCCCAGCGCTACTGTCTGCTGCCCAACACGGCCGGCTGCTACACGGCAGACGAGGCGATCCGGGCAGCGCGGCTGGGGCGCGAGGTGGGGCTCTCGGACTGGGTGAAGATCGAGGTGATTGGGGATCAGCAGACGCTCTACCCGGACGTGCCGGAGACGCTGGAGGCGACGCGAGTGTTAGTGAAGGAGGGCTTTACGGTTCTCCCGTATACCTCTGATGATATTGTATTTGCGCGAAGACTGGTGGATGCGGGTGCAGCGGCGGTGATGCCGCTGGCCGCGCCGATCGGAACCGGGGTCGGCATCGCCAACCTGCACACCCTGCGCATGATGCGGGAGCTGATCACGGACGTGCCGCTGATTGTGGACGCAGGGCTGGGCACGGCGTCGGACGCGGCGATCGCGATGGAGATGGGCTTTGACGCGGTGCTGCTGAATACGGCGATCGCGGGGGCGAGCGATCCGATCCTGATGGCGGAGGCGATGCAGCACGCGGTGCTCGCGGGCCGGCAGGCGTTTCTGGCCGGGCGCATGCCTCGGAAGCTGTATGCGACGGCGAGCTCGCCGATGGAAGGGATCTCACGCTGATCGAGTGGTGAGGCGAGCAGCCGATGCGAGCGGGGTGAGCTGGTGATGACGGATGGCTGCGGGAGCTGGCCGGGGCGCGCCGGCATCGTGTGCGGGCTTGGGCTGTGGGCGGTCTCGGTGCCCGTGCTCGCGCTGCTGATGCAGGCAAACGAGGCGGCGACGCAGCCGGGCCGTCTGCGCGGTTTCGGGGCGGACGGGCGATCGATCGCGCACCTTGAATCCATAGCGGTGCTGAGCGGTCTGGGCTTTATCGCGCTGCAGATCGCAGCCGTGCTGACGCTCACCTTCGCGCTGCGGGCAGCGTACCGGCTGCGAACCGCCGTCTGCTTTACGATCGGGGCGGGCATGCCGCTGCTGCTTGACGCCTGCGGTCTCTTCGGCCTGCTCCTCTGGCTACGGCTGTCGCTGGGGGCGAGGTAGCGGCGAAGACAGCGCCGAGTTGCGGACGTTCCGCTACACTCGCCGTATGCGCGTCTTTGGGATCGACTGTGGGACGGAGTTCACCGGCTATGGGGTGGTCGAGGTGGACGACTCCGCGCGCATGACGAGGCTGGTCTACCGGGCCGCGGGAACGATCCGTCTGAGCAAGAAGCAGAAGACGCCGGAGCGGCTGCTGCAGGTGTATACGGAGCTGACGGGTCTGCTGGCGCTGCACGCGCCGGAGGTGGTCGCCATCGAGGAGGTCTTCTTTTCGGCGAATGCGAAGTCGGCGCTCAAGCTGGGACAGGTGCGTGGTGTGGCGCTGCTGGCGGCGGCGAGCTGCGGGCTGCCGGTGACGGAGTATGCGCCGCTTTCGGTGAAGAGCGCGGTTGTTGGCTACGGGCTGGCGCAGAAGGAGCAGGTGCAGTTCATGGTGACGCGGCTGCTGGCGCTCGAGCGGGCGCCGGAGAGTGCGGACGCGGCGGACGCGCTCGCGGTTGCGATCTGCCACATCCACACGGCGCAGACAGAGCTGCTGCGCGACGGGGCGCGTTGAGAGCACGGCTGCTGGGCGCCATGTGGTGCGCGCTGACGGCGGGCGCGGCATGCGGTCTGAGTGCCGCGGGGCAGGGTGGCGTGGTGCAGGACGCGGGATCGCCGACCGCGGCAGCGGAGGGTGAGCTGACGTTTGTCTTTGACTGGCCGGCGCAGACGCCGGCGCACTATGAGATCTCGGTTGCACCCGACGGAACGGGACGATACCGGGGTGCGGCGGGCGAGGCGCAGCCGCTGGTGTTCTCGCGGGCGGCGATGGGCCGGGTCTCGGGGGCGCGAGCGGTGTTGATCGCGGGCAAGCCGTGCGAGACGACGGCGAAGCATCTAGCGCAGACGGGTGCGAAGACGCTGCGACTGGAGCAGGGCGGAAGGGCGTTGACGTGCCGGTACAACTACTCTGATGACAAGCGCATTACCGAGGCGACGGCGGCGTTTCAGGCGATCGCGATGACGATGGAGGAGGCGGCGAAGCTCGACCACCTGCATCGCTTCGACCGGCTTGGGCTGGATGCGGAGCTCGGCACTTTTGTGCAATCGGTGCGGGACGGCCGGGCGATTGAGGTCGGCAACATCGCGGTGACGCTGCGGTCGCTCGCCTCTGACACGGATCTGCTGGAGCGCGTACGATTACGGGCAGCGGAGCTGTTACAGGGCGCGGCCGCAGCGGTTCCGGCGAGCTAGCGCGGTACGGCATCTGCGCGAGGTTCGGGGGCCATGTACATCCGGCGGTGGTGGCGTTGTGGCGGCGGTTGGCTTCTTCTGGCCGTGTGCATGGGGTGCTGCGGAGCGGGCTGGGCGGAGGGCAGTGCGGAGCACGTGGCTCGGCTGAGCTACTTCGCCGGGGACGTGACGGCGGCGCGCGCCGACAATACAGGGACAGATCCGGTCGAGCCGAACATTCCTCTGGTCGAGGGAACGCGACTGATGACGGGCGACAGCGGCGAGGCGGAGGTCGAGCTCGAGGACGGCAGCGTGGTGCGGTTAACGCCGCACACAGCGGTGGCGTTGACCTTGCTGGGTGGTGCCGCGGATGGTGCGGGCGCAGCCGCGGGGCTGATGCGGACCCAGACGCTGGTGACCGTGTTGTACGGCCAGGTCTATGGCGAGCTGCGCGTGACGGACGCCGGCGCCGTGGCGCTGAGCGCGGGCGACGATACGATCGTGCCGCTGGCGAATGCGGCGGTGCGGATCAGCTTCGATCAGCTGCCGCCGGCGATCGCCGATCTCGCGGGCAGTGTGCGGGTGGAGCATGCGGGTGCGAGTGGCGGAAGCGGCTACCAGATAAATCTGGAGGCGGGTGAGCAGATCGAGGGCAATGCGCGGGACGAGCGGACGTATACGCTCTCGCGAACGATCCCGCATGACTCGTGGGACGACTGGAATGAGCAGCGGGCACAGGCGGCGCTCGACGCGGGCGCGGACCGCACGGTGGCGCGCGATGGCTACGCCGGCGCGCAGGGGTATGGCTGGTCGGACCTGGACAGCAGCGGGACGTGGTACAGCGGGGCGGGCGTCGGCGGAGCCGGGCAGGATCTGGTGTGGCAGCCGAACGAGGCGGCGTCGGCGGACTTCGACCCGTACGGCTCGGGGTCGTGGGTGTTTCTCTCGGGGCCCGGGTATGTGTGGGCATCGGGCTACGCGTGGGGATGGACGCCGTACCGCTGCGGTTCGTGGTCGTACGCGGGAGGCTTTGGGTGGGGCTGGTCGCCGGGTGCAGGCTGCGGCAGCGGCGGTTGGTTCCGTCCCGGACGATACGGATTGAATGTCTCGAATGTGCCGCCGGGGTGGAAGCGGCCTTTGCCACCGCCGACGCATGGACCGCTGCGGCCGCATCCGATCGTGGTGGCGGCACGGTCGGCGCCGCTGCCGGCGACGCCGGCGCGCATTCCTGCCGCCGAACAGCCGTCCCGGGTACTGGGTGGCAAGACTCTGGTGGCACTGAGGCCGCTGGCGGAGCCGCCGGTGACGCGGGGCGGAAGTGCAGTCGGCGCGTCGCTGCGGCGGGACTTTCCGGTGAACGTGGCGACGCGGACGCCGGTCTTCGGCTATGACCGGCCGGTGGCGGTGCAAGGGGTGGTGACGGGGCGGCCCGGAGTGCCAGGTGTCGCGGGACGCGGGGTTGGCGGAGCGGCGGGGGTTCGAGGACTGGCGTCATCGCAGGGCGCGGCTCCAGTGAGAGCGGGTGCGGCCTCGACGGGTGCGCCGCGTGCGCCGGTGGCGCCACCTCCGTTGCGCTCGCCATATCCGATCTACCGGCCGGGTGCGGCGGGGTCAGGTACGTCTGCGCCGGTGAGGTCCGCACCGGCTCCGAGCGCTCCGGCCCGGCCTGCCCCTTCGCCTGCGCCTGCACCGACGTCGGCGGCACCGAGGCGCTGACGCGCGTCAGCGATTGTGGCCGACGCGCAGCGGTGCAATGGCGCTGGGAGCGAGGTCACGCAGCTCGCGGTAGAGCAGGGCCATCGTCTCGAGCGGTACCGCCTCGGCGCGGACGGCGGAGTCGAGTGCCTCCGGCCAGGCCTCTTCGACGACGCCAGCGGGAACACCGGCGGCACGAAGATTGTTGCCGAGCGTCTTCCGCTTCTGCGCGAAGGAGGCGCGCAGGAAGGCGATGAAGCCGCCGCGGTCGACGGCGAGCTCATCGAAGCGCGCGTGGAACTCGAAGCGGACCACGGTGGAGTCGACGTCAGGCTGCGGGGAGAAGGCGGCTGGAGGCAGGGTGAAGAGCATCTCGGCCTGCGCGTGCATCTGCGCCGTGGCGGAGAGGACACCGAAGTCGCTGACCCCAGGGGAGGCGGTGACGCGCTCGGCTACCTCGTGCTGCATCATGAGGACGGCACGACCGAGGCGGCAGCGCTCGCTCGCGTCGAAGAGCTCAAGCAGAATCTCCGAGGTGATGTAGTAGGGCAGATTGCCGATGATGTGCGCGCCCGGCTCCTCGGCGAGCAGACGGCAGAGGTCGGTGGTGAGTACGTCGCCTTCAATGATGGAGACGGAGGGCTGGTCCACGAAGCGGAGGCGGAGCTCTGTGGCGAGATTGGCGTCGAGCTCGACGGCGAGAAGGCGGCGGCAGTGCGGCGCGAGGAGATCGGTGAGGACGCCGTGGCCGGGGCCGATCTCAAGGACGGTCTGGCCGGAGAGGTTGCCGAGGGCGGCGACGACCCGGCGCTGGGCGTCGGTGTCGCGAAGGAAGTTCTGGCCGAGCTTAGGTTTGGTGCGGGGCTTCACTTATTGAACCTGCTGGGTGGGTCGGGGTGTTCCTGCGTGAGTGGCTCTGGTGCGACGACGGAGAGTACGGTGAGCCGGGATGCCGAGCAGGACGACCGCCGCGCCGACGAGTGAGCTCCACGGGTGGTCGGCGACGGAGAAGAGCAGGAGTACCGAGGCGGCGAGGATGAAGAGCGCGGGCAAGGCGGGATAGCCCCACATGCTGAAGGGTCTTGTGGCGGCGGCATCGCGGCGACGGAAGACGTAGACGGTGCTGGCGGTGAGCGCGTAGAAGAGCCACTCGGCGAAGATGGCGAGCGAGAAGAGGGCCTGGAAGCGGCCGACGGCAAAGAGCAGCAGGGTGGCGAGGACGGCCTGCAAGACGAGTGCAGAGGAGGGTGTCTGGAAGCGCGGGCTGACGTGGGCGAGCGATTGGAAGAAGAGGCCGTCGCGGGCGGCGGCGAAGGGCACACGCGCGCCCGAGAGCGAGGAGCCGACGAAGGTCGCGCCGATGCTGACGGCCATGCCGAGCGAGACCAGGCCGGCGCCCCAACCGCCGGTGACGAGGCGCATGGCATCGGCCGCGGGACGGTCGACGGAGGCGATCGCCGAGGCAGGCAGGACGTATTGGATGGCGGCGTTGGTGAGCATGTAGAGGAGACCGACGGCGGCGACGCCGAAGACGAGGGCGATGGGGAGGCTGCGCTGCGGGCGCTGGACCTCGCCGGCCATCTGCGTGACGTCGCTCCATCCATCGTAGGCCCAGAGCGCGGCGACGAGAGCGGTCATAAATCCGGCGAAGCCGCCGCGCGCGCCCGCAAAGGAGGATGCGAAGTGCTGCCAGCTGCCGTGCGGGCCGGCGAGCAGGAAGCAGCAGCCGGCGATGACGACGATGAGGGCGACCTTGAGCCAGGTGAGGGCGAGCTGCACGTTACCGGAGCCGCGGGTTCCGAGGATGTTGAGCAGGGTGACGGCCCAGGTAATAACGACAGCGACCAGCTGCGCCCAGAGGATGGAGCCGAAGGCGGGCGCGCCGAAGAAGGCGAAGGCAGGAAATGTAGCCAAGACGCGCACAAATCCGGCGGCGATGGTGGCCTGGGACGCGGGCTTGGCGATGAGCACCCACGTCCACATGTAGAGGAAGGCGACCTGATCGCCGTAGGCCTCGCGGAGAAAGGCGTACTCGCCGCCGTAGCGCGGACGACCGGCGGCGATCTCAGCGTAGGTCATGGCACCGAAGAGCGAGAGGAGACCGCCGACGATCCACACGGCGTAGACCATGCGAGCAGAGCCGACGGCGGCCATCATCTCGTGCGGGACGAGAAAGATGCCGCTGCCGATGATGATGCCGACGACCATGCTGGTGGCATGGGCGGTGTTGAGGACGCGCGGGAGCTCGTGCGGCGCTTCAGGGGGCATCGGTTGGGAAAGGCTAGCACAGGGCTCGCGGCGGGACGGTGCGGCTGCAGGTCAGTAGTAGTAGCGCTCGTCGGCCCAGTTGAAGGGTGCGGAGGTACGGCGGCCGCGTAGCAGATAGACGTTGCGATGCTCGAACGGCATGGCGAAGGGGGCGCTCATGTGGCCGACGATCGTGACCGAGGTGTACTTCCTGGCGATCTCCTCGGGCGTGTCTCTGATGATGGCGATACCCAGGTCGGGGTCGCGGCCGTGGGTTCCCCAGTGCCAGTAGCTGTTCTGGCCGCAGAGTGCGGGTGGCAGGTCGAGGTGCTGCCAGCGAGAGAGGGCATCGATGGCTCCGGCCTCACCGTAGTCGTTCGTGAAGATGAGGACACGGGCGCGGTCTTCGGGTGAGAGCGCGTTATAGGTACGGGCGACGATGTCGACGTACTCCTGCCAGCCGAAGCGGTCGGCGAAGAACTGGGGCAGGACGCCGCTGCTGGTGTTCTCGGAGCGGCCGGCGTTCGCATCGAGGTGCAGGGCACGGGTATAGGTTACCCAGCCTGCGGGACGAAGAACGGGGATGGCCATGGGGAGGAGCAGCAGGCCGGTGACGAGCAGGGTAGCCTGCGCGACGGGAAAGGCGAGGACACGATCTTCGCGCACCAAGCGGCGGCCCGCGAAGCGACGCTCCCACGCGATGCCGCCGGCGGCGAAGAGGATGGGATAGATGGGGGTGCAGTAGTAGTCCTTGGCGTGGAGCGCCATCATTCCGCCGAGAAAGAAGACGAAGGTAAGACCCAGCCATCGCCAGCGTGCGGCGAGTGAGCCGACGAGCAGGGAGACGAGGCCGGGGATCCAGACGACGAGGTTCGCGGGGTGCATGGCGGTGATCTGCGCCGCGAGAAAGGCGACTGGCGAGAGGACGAGATTCTTGCCTTGGGCGCGGCCGTTCTCCAGGAACTCGAGCGTGGGCCAGTGATTGTGGATCTGCCACAGGACGTTGGGAAGCGCGATCAGGACGAGGAGGACGACGCCGAGGGCGGCGTAGCGGTTGAAGAGCAGGCGGCGGGCTGGCGTGAGGAGCAGGGCGGCGAGCAGCGCGAGGAGGAAGAAGGTCATGGAGGGCTTGTTGAGCAGACCGAGGCCGGCGGAGAGGCCGAAGAGTATCCATGGACCGCGAAGCGCCTGGTGCACGGGGTCGCCCTGCTCGAGGCGGCGCTGGCCGGTGATCAGACAGAGGGTGCAGAGCATCCAAAACGGCGACTCCAAGGAGTTCATGGAGAGATAGCCATCGGTCCCGAGGTACTGCGGCGCGACCAGAACAGCGAGCATGGCAAGGGCCTGCGCGGGCCGGCGGCCACCAAGGGACCAGCAGAGCAGACCGGTGAGCAGAACGCGGAGCGCGCCGCCGGCGGCGGAGAGCAGGCGAAGGCCGACGAGCGAGGGGCCGAAGAGAGTCTCCGCGAGGCGAGCCTGTACGGCGACGAGCGGGCCGTGGTCGACGAAGCCCCACGCGAGGTGGCGGCCGCAGGCGATGTAGTAAAACTCGTCGCGAAAGTAGCCCCACCCGATGTGCGCCTGCCAGAGGTTGGTCGCGATGTGCAGAGCGAGCTTGACGGCGGCAAAGAGCAGAGCGAGGCGCACGGCCTGGCGCAGGGCAGGATCGGTGGGCCGAACCACGGTAGTCGCAGCGACGTTCATCAAGCTCTCCTGAAGCTGGGGATGCAGGGGGCTGCGGACAGAGTACGGGAGTCGTGTCTGTCAGGTTCCGCTGCGGTGAGGCGCGAGCGTTTACCATCGGTCTGCAGGTCACTCGCGGTGATAGCCGCGTAGGGAGCGGAGGCAGGGATGGACTGGACGCCAGGAGGACTGAGTTCGGATGTGGAGGACCGGCGCGGCGACTCGGGCGGTGGCGGCGGGTTCGGCTTCGGCGGCGGCGGCATGGGGATCCTCGGCTTCGTGGTGCTGCTGGTGATCAGCCTCGTTACGGGTCGAAATTTTATTGGCGGGTATCTCTCCGGCGGAGGAGCGGCGCCGCAGAGCGCACCCGCGGCGCAGTACGGCGGGACGCGGACGGCGACGGGTACGACCGGGGATGATCGCGATGCGCAGCTGATCTCGTTCGTGCTGGACGATGTGCAGAAGACGTGGACGGGCATCTTCGCGCAGAGCGGCAGGCAGTACCGGCACGCGAAGCTGGTGCTGTTTACCGGAGCGACCTACTCGGGGTGCGGCACAGCGCAGGCGGAGACAGGACCGTTCTACTGCCCGGGCGACGGCAAGGTGTATATCGACCTGAGCTTCTGGAACGAGCTGAAGCGGTTTGGCGGGGACACGGGCGACTTCGCACAGGCATATGTGATCGCGCATGAGCTCGGACATCACGTGCAGGACCTGCTAGGGACAGAGGCCAAGGTGCAACGACTGCAGCAGAGCAATCCGGGGGAGCGCAATGCGCTCTCGGTCGATCTGGAGCTGCAGGCGGACTGCTTCGCCGGGGTGTGGGCGCACTCGACCGAGCAGCGCAAGATCGTACACGAGGACGACGTCGAGGGGGCGCTGAAGGCGGCGGCGGCGGTGGGGGACGACCATCTGCAGCGAATGAGCGGACGCGCGGTGAGTCCGGAGAACTTCACGCACGGCAGCTCGGCGCAGCGGACGATGTGGTTCAAGCGCGGGCTCGAGAGCGGGAGTCCGGGTGCGTGCAACACCTTTGCGAATGGACAGTAGATCGATTTCATGCCGATCGGTATGAAGCGCGCTCACTGTCACGAACGCGGGTTAATGGCAGACCGAGCGCGTCCCTGCTGCGCTGCAGTATCGCGGATCCACTGGAGATTCGAACGAGGATGCCGGAGACGATGTCGCTGGCGGGCGAGACTGGCTAGTTGAGGACGACGAGCGGGGACGCAGCGGCGTCGGGCTCGCCGGTGAAGTGTCGCTGAATCTTCTCGGCAACAGGAGGGCTGACGACCGCGGTGAGGGCGTCGCGGCTGGCCTGCTGGATGCCGCGAACGCTACCGAAGTGCTGCAGCAGGCGCTGGCGGGTACGCGGGCCTACACCGGGGATGGCGTCGAGTTCGGAGTCGCGGTCGCGCATCTCGCGACGCTTGCGGTGGTAGCTGACGGCGAAGCGGTGGCTCTCGTCGCGGATCTTTTGGATGAGGTGAAGGACGGGGGAGCGGCGATCAAGCACCACCGGATCGTGCTCCTGGCCGTGGACGTAGATGATCTCCTCGCGCTTGGCGATGGAGGCGAGGGCGGGCATGGCGCCCACGCCGGGCTGGATGCCGATCTCGTCGAGTGCCGCAAAGGCGGCACGGAGCTGGCCAAGACCGCCGTCGATGAGGATGAGCGAGGGCCACTTTGCAGAGTTCTCGCGGTCGTTTCCCCGGCCCGGATCCGCCTCCGCAAAGAGGCGCTTGTAACGGCGATGGATGATCTCGCGCATGGACGCGAAGTCGTCGACGCCGGTAACGGTCTTGACCTGGAACTTGCGGTAGTCGGCCTTCTTCATGGCGCCCTCCTCCCAGACGACCATGGAGGCGACGGTCTCGGCGCCCTGGATGTGCGAGATGTCGAAGCACTCGATCCGGCGCGGCGACGCGGCGAGGGAGAGGGCGTGCTGGAGGGCGTCGGCGATGGCCTTCTGCGAGGGGAGCAGGGTGCGGAAGCGCTGATCGAAGGACTGTTTCGCGTTCTGGCAGACGAGATCGACGAGGGACCGCTTCTCGCCGCGCTGCGGGGCGGCGAGCTCGATGCGGTGGCCGGTACGCTCGGAGAGCGTGTCGGCAAGGAGCGCGCGGTCGGGGAAGTCGACGGGCACGTATATGGAGCGGGGAACGTAGGGCTGGTCGAGGTAGAGCTGTTTCAGGAGCGCGGAGAAGAAGGCAGAGGGCGAGAAGGCGGGGCCGAGCTCTGCGAGCGCGGTGCGCTGGATAGGCGAGCGGCCGGGGAGGGTCTCCGGATCATCGTCGGTCTGGTCGTACTCCGGGGCGGGCCGGGTGGGGTCGGGCTCAAGTTCCGGGAGGTCCTCGGGCTCGACGGCCACGGGAGTGTTGGCGGAGAGGTGCTCTGGATCGCCCGTTGCAAGAGAGACTGCCGATGGGGAGACTTCGGAGAGCATGGCCTCAGCGTCATCCGGGTCGGCGAAGCCCTCGTTCAGAGACTCGCCGAAGGCGGCGTTCAGGTCGGGCAGGTCCTCCCAGAAGAAATCGCGACGGTCGACGATCTTGCCCCCACGCATGTGGAAGAGGTTGACGGCGAGCATGCTGCTCTCGAAGTGAAAGCCGAAGACGTCGGCATCCTCGTTATCGACCGTGGCGATGCGCTGTTTGTCCTGCGCCTGATGGACGGTGACGATCTGGTCGCGCAGGCGGGCGGCGAGCTCGAAGTGCATGTTCTCGGCGGCAGCCTCCATGCGCGCGGTGAGGGCATGCTCAAGCTCGTTCGGTTTGCCGTCGAGGAAGAGCTGTACGTCACGGATGGTCTGGCGGTAGAGATCGGGGGTAGTCAGGCCGTCGACACAGGGGCCGAGGCAGCGCTTGATGTAGTACTGCAGACAGGCGCGGGGGTGGTAGCGGGAGAGATCGACCTTGCAGCTGGGCACAAGAAAGCTGCGGTGGATGAGGTCGACGAGGCGATGGGCGAGGTTGCCGGGGAAGTAGGGGCCGAAGTAGAGGGAGCCGTCTTTGCGGAGGCGGCGGGTGACGAAGACTTTCGGGTACCGGTCGGTGGTGGTGAGCTTGATATAGGGGTAGGTCTTGTCGTCGCGCAGCAGGATGTTGAAGCGCGGCTTGCGCTGCTTGATGAGGTTGTTCTCGAGCGCGAGGGCTTCGCGCTCGTTGTCGACGGTGATGTACTCGACGTCCACGGCCTCGCGCATAAGGGAGCCGGTCTTGGCGTTCGCCTGCGAGGCCTCGAGGAAGTAGGAGCGGACGCGGGCGCGGAGGTTTTTGGCCTTGCCGACGTAGATGACCTCGCCCTCGGCGTTCTTGTAGAGGTAGCAGCCGGGTTTCGCGGGGATCGTGCGAATTTTGTCGTGCAAGTCCATCCACTTCCAGTGTAGGACGGTTGGCGGTGGACGTGCGCGGCGCGCAGAGAAGGCGAAGAAACGATGGACGACAGGTCAATTTCTTCTAGTCTGGTGTGCGGTGTGGCGCAGGCGAGAGGGCGCCATCTCTTTGCAGGGGCTACGTTTGTCTCCTCTGGCCACGACTGGAAGCGGAATTGCATCCCATAGCGAGGATGAGTTGTGTCCAAAGGAGACATTTCCGATGCATCGTGAACAAGAATGCGGTCTTTTTCCCATGTCCTGCCGGTCGCGGTTCTGGTCGAAGGCTGGTTCGATCGCTTTGATGATGGGCGCCGCGTTGGCAACGACGACGGGCTGCTCGAGTAAGAAGTATGTCCAGTCGCAGGTGACGCCTATCGTGCAGCAGACCAACGATCTGGATGCGAAGACCGCGGCCGATCACCGGGCAATCACAGACACCGATGACCGCGCGCAGAAGGGCATCAATGGCGCACTGGGGGCGGCCGGGACGGCGGACCAGCATGCGCAGGCTGCCGGGCAGAGCGCTGATGCCGCGAACCACTCCGCGCAGGACGCCTACAACCGCGTGGACAGCCTGACCGGTGTCGTCGCGAACCTGGATAATTACAAGCCGGTTGCGGATGTGAGTGTGACGTTTGCGACGGCGAAGTACAACCTAACGAAGGCGGATAAGGCGAAGCTGGACGCTCTGGCGGATAGCGCGAGCACGGCGCGCGGATACATCCTCGAGGTGACCGGCGGAACGGACTCGGTCGGCGGCGCGGATTACAACTACAAGTTGAGTCAGCAGCGTGCTGACGCGGTCGCGAACTATCTGCAGACGGCGCACAACATCCAACCGCACCGCTTTTATCTGGTAGGCATCGGCAAGGACAAGCCGGTCGCGTCCGACAAGACGGCGGCGGGTCGAGCGCAGAACCGGCGGGTGCAGGTCCGAGTGCTTTCCAACATGACGTCGGGTACCGCGGCGCCGTCTGCCAGTCCGAGCGGAAGTCGCTAGGGCCGACGACGGCGGAGTGATTGGGGTCGCGCCGCTTGGCGCGGCCCTCGTGTCGTCGGGTGTCGGCTAGTCTCGCGTGAGGCGATAGACCAAACCCAGGAGCGCTGCCGCGAGCAACACCCAGGCGAGCTGGTACCAGTAGAAGAAGGAGAGCCCGAAGAGCACAGGCACGTTACGCGCGTAGAGCTGCGGGAAGAGCAGCGCGACGTAAGGGATCAGCAGCAACCAGCGCGCGCCTGGCCGGCGGGTGCGCTCTGGTCCGGCGCGATGGATGTCCTGCGGCATGCCGATCCAGCATAGCGCGCGTGTCCAGGGGAGGAACAGCCCTCGCGGCGGGAGATTCGATAGAGTGGTGCCATGACTCACGTGCAAGACGATCAGGTGGCCGAAGACAGGCCGCGGACGCCGGAAGAGCTGGTTCGTCTCGCGGGTGTGGCGCCGCTCGTAGCGGTGGAGCAGATCATGGCGCTGCTGCGATCGCCGGCGGGCTGCCCCTGGGATCGGGAGCAGACGTTCGAGAGCATACGGCGGTATACGCTCGAAGAGGTCTATGAGGTCTTCGACGCCATCGAACGGAGAGCGTGGCCGGAGCTGCAGGATGAGCTGGGCGACCTGCTGCTACAGGTGCTCTTCTACGCGCAGATGGCTGCAGAGGAGGGCCGGTTCACGCTGACCGACGTCGCCGGCTCGTTGAGTGCGAAGCTGATCCGGAGGCACCCGCACATCTTCGCCGACGCGACGGTCCGCGACAGCGCCGAGGTGAAGCGGAACTGGGACGAGATCAAGCGCGGCGAGCGGCAGCGCCGAGGAGAGACGATGAGCGAGTCGCGACTCGCCGGCGTTCCGCGCGGAACGCCGGCACTGGCAGAGGCGCGTGCGCTCGGATCGGCAGCGGCGAAGGCCGGCTTCGACTGGGAGGACGTTTCGGGGGTTCTGGCGAAGGTGCGCGAGGAGCTGCTGGAGCTCGAAGCCGAGCTTGTCGACGCTGGCGTCGCGCGCCGGCCGGCGGCGATCGCCGACGAGCTGGGGGATGTGCTGTTCAGCGTGGCGAATGTGGCGCGGCATCTGGGCGTGGATGCGGAGATGGCGTTGCGGGATGCGAATGCCAAGTTCCGGCGGCGCTTTATGACTATGGAGACGATCGCGAGAGAGGCAGCTCGCGGGCTCGAGGAACGCTCGACGGTTGAGCTGGAGGCGCTGTGGCAGGAGGCGAAGCGGCACGGCCGCAGCGAAGAGCCACAGGAGAGCGGCTCTACATGAGCTCGTCGACGACGTCGCGGCAGACGCTGATCCGAGAGCTGACCGAGGTCGACGAGTTTCAGGCCTGCGTCGACATCCAGGTCGCCGTGTGGGGCTACAGCGACGGTGACGTCGTGCCGCGACGGATGTTTCTCCTCGCACAACGCATTGGTGGCCAGGTGGTCGGGGCGATCACGGATGGCCGCATCGTCGGCTTTGCCATGGCGATCCCCGGCTACCGTGAGGGGCGGAGTTACCTGCACTCGCACATGCTGGCGATTCTGCCGGAGTACCGCAACGGCGGTCTGGGGCAGAGGCTCAAGTACGCGCAGCGGGAGGACGCCATCGCGCGTGGCTTCGACCACATGGAGTGGACCTTCGATCCGCTTGAGATCAAGAATGGATATCTGAATCTGGCACGTCTGGGCGCGATCAGCCGCGTGTACCTGCCGGACTTCTATGGGTCGAGCTCATCCCCTCTGCAGGGCGGTCTGCCGACGGATCGGCTGCGGGCCGAGTGGTGGCTGCGCTCGGACCGGGTGATGCGCGTGCTTGGAGGCGAGGTGGCGCCGGATGCAGTCACGGACCGCGTCGAGGTGCCGCGCGAGATCGCGGAGTGGAAGCGGAGCAACCATCCTCGCGCGATGGCGGCTCAGGGTCACATCCGGCACGCGCTGGAGGATGCATTCCGGCGTGGCCTGGCCATTGTCGGGTACGATCGGTCTCGAGAGGGCAGTGGAGCATTTCTGCTGGGGGCACCGCCACCGCATTGAGCCCACTGTGGAGACGCTGTGCCTTCGCGACGTGGGCTCTCCGGAGTCGCGGTGATCCTCACGCACTTAGGATTGATGCCTATGTTTCAGATCGACGCCATTCATCTTCGCGAGATCCATCTGCCGCTTGTGAGTCCGTTCGAGACGAGCTTCGGTACTACCACAGCGCGCCGCATTCTTCTGATCGAGATCGAGGGCGAGGGCCGCAGCGCGTGGGGTGAGTGTGTTGCGGGCGAGCACCCGTACTTCAGCGACGAGATGATCGATACGGCCTGGATCATCATCGCGAGCGAACTGGCACCGCGTCTGCTCGCGGCGGAGCTCGAGGGCGGTGGCGACTGCCCGGACCTCTTTCGGCAGGTGCGAGGGCATCGCATGGCGAAGGCGGCGCTCGAGAACGCGGTCTGGGATCTGGACGCGCAGTGCAAGGAGATCTCCCTGTCGGCTCTGCTTGGGGGCACGCGCACCTCGATCGCCTGTGGTGTCTCGATCGGCATCAAAGCGACCTTGCCGCAGCTGCTCGAGACCATCGAGCGCGAGCTGGCGGCCGGGTATCAGCGCATCAAGCTGAAGTGCAAGCCGGGCTGGGACACAGATGTCTTTCGCGCAGTTCGCGAGCGCTGGCCGGAGATCCTGCTGAGCTGCGACGCGAACTCCGCCTATCGCATGCGCGACTTCGACCACATCGCACAGTGGGACGACTTCAACCTGCTGATGATCGAGCAGCCACTTTGGTTCGATGACTTCTACTTTCACGCGATGCTGCAGAAGCGGATTAATACGTCGATCTGTCTGGATGAGTCGATCCGCAACCGTCGTGACGCGCTCGCGGCGATCGATTGCGAGTCGTGCCGCATTGTGAACATCAAGGTAGGTCGGGTTGGGGGCTTCAGCGAGGCGGTGGCCGTGCACAATGCCGCGGAGGAGCGTGGCGTGCCGGTGTGGTGCGGCGGGATGCTCGAGACCGGCATCGGCCGCGCGCACAACATCGCGCTCTCGTCTCTTGCGAACTTCACGCTGCCCGGAGACGTCTCGGCGTCGAGCCGCTACTGGGCCCAGGACATCATCCGACCGGAGGTCACGGTAAGCGCAAACGGAGAGATCGTTGTGCCGCGAGGACCGGGACGGGGCTATGAAGTGGACGTCGCGCGTGTGGAGGCGCTCACGGTCCGGCGGGCGACCCTGCGGGCAGAATCGGGTGTGTAGCGGCTTCGCCCGTCAGTGGGGAAGCGGCGTCGCGAGCAGCGCGCGGATGGCATCCTGGTAGGTCGGAGGCGTGGCGAGCGGCTGATAGTCGCTGGAGTCGATTTCGGTGTGCACGGTGAGGGTCTTAATCAGAACCGCACGCACCTTCAGGTCATCAGCGAAGTGAGTGTAGATCCAACGCTCATCAGAGGGTCCCGCGCCGAGCTTGACACTGCGCTGCTCGAGAAGCAGCTTGCCTCCGGGATAGATGTGCGCGAGCATGCCCCAGCCCAGATTGACGCTCTGGAAGATGTCGCCTTCCATGCGAACGACATAGTGCGTGCGCGCATCGATCCAGACGCGTCCGCGCAGGCCGCGCAGACCTTCGGAGACGGTCGTCGGCGGGTTCCAGCCGGGCTTAGGCGCATAGTCGAGCACGACCTCCGGAGCCGAGGCGCCCGATGTCTGAGGCTGACCCGGGGTATAGCTATACGTCATCGCGTCTGGAAGCATCCGAATCAGGTCAGCGGCTAGCTTCTTGCCCTCCGTGTCCTCTTTGGTGTGCTTGGCGAAGTCCGCGGGTGTGGCCAGCAGGCCGGCGAGCCGGTCGCGCTCCTCCTTGTCTTCATCAGGCGTGAGCGGCCGACCGTCTTTGAGGACCAGGCGTGCCACGGAGCCGTCGGTGGTCTCGATGGCGTCGCGTACGCGATCCCCTCGATGGTCGACGGTGTGGACGCGATAGCGCAGGTAAGAGCCGGAGTGCGTGAGCGCTTTGATCTCGTTATTGGAGGCATCGACGACCCACTCGCGCGGGGAGTGCGCTGTAAGTTGACTGCTCGAGACCACGTCGTGATGCAGGTGCGCGGTGATCAAGCGAGTCTGCGACCGGGCTGCTATCGAGTGAAGAAAAACGGTGGCTCCGCAGGCAAGCAGCGAGGCAGCGACGACGCGCTGCGATGCCTTCGACCCAGGCCGATGGGATGCGCAGGACAACAGATCGAACGGCTGCATCATGGGTCGCTTCCTTTACTGTAGACGCAGTGCCGACCGGAACAGACGCAGCCTGTGCGGTTTGAGGCGGTCGCGTTGCGTGTATAGTTCGGCCAAGCGCGTCTTCCCATCGCGCACCTTGTTTCGGGGGTTCCTCACGCATGCAGTCCGTCGCTAACTCCGCTGTCGTAGGCAGGTCGATCGTCATTCGCGGCGAACTGACCGGTGAAGAGGACCTCACCATTGATGGAACGATCGACGGCAGCGTGAAGCTGCCAGGAGGTCGCCTGACGATCGGCGCGAACGCGCAGGTGAAAGCAAATCTGGAAGCGCAGGAGATTATCGTCTTAGGTGCGGTGCAGGGTAACTTGCATGCCGTTGATCGTGTGGAGCTGCGCAAGACGGCCCGACTGCTGGGCGATGTGGTGGCAGCGCGGCTGTCGATCGAAGAGGGAGCGACGGTGCAGGGAAGGGCTGACCTGACCGGAGCCGCGGTAACGTCGCGCACCCCGCCCGCGGCGCGCACCGCGTAGTCGGGAGGAGACTGACCTATGCGCGGCTTCTTCGGCGGAGGAGTTCCTGCGTCCGGCTCCCGGGGTGCATCCGGGGAGCAGACCTCCCGTCATTCAAGCGGGTGGAAGGAGCTGCATCAGCAGATGCAGTCGCGCGAGTCGCTTCGCGTGCTTGATATCGGTCCAACCTCCTCGGCAAATATCAACTTCGTGACCGGACTCGGCCACAGTATTTACATGTCGAACCTGGTCGAAGAGGCGGCGCGTCCGGAGTGGCTCTCGGCGGTGGCGGAGGATGGATCGCCTGCGTTTGCAGTCGATCGATTCCTGGCAGCGAACCTAGATTTTGCCGGACGTAGCTTTGATGTTGTGCTGCTGTGGGATGCGACAGACTATCTGCCGGAGTCGCTGTTGGCGCCGTTACTCCACCGACTGCATGGAGTGATGCAGCCCGGAGGCCTGCTGCTGGGCTTTTTTCACTCGAAGGCGACGGGGGTGCCGGCGAGCGAAACGGCTTTCTACCGCTATCACCTGACACAGGATGAGACGATCAAGATGCAGCGCGGCGGGGAGTTTACATTGCGAAGGACCTATACCAATCGTCAGGTGGAAGCACTTCTGAAGGACTTCAGCAGCTACCGATTCTTTCTCGCGAAGGACAATCTGCGTGAGGTCATTGCGACGCGATAAGTCGAAGCGCCATACTCTCCTTCCGATCGTATGCAGCGCTGCATTTTGATACCTCTGCATACGACCGGAGTAAGCAGCGCTACGAGGCTTTGGCAGGAGTCTTCTTCCGCTCGGCCCAGCGGCGCTTCATCGCATCAGCGATGCGCTTTCGGCCCTCGGGGCTGAGCTTGCGCCGCGCACCAGGGGTAGCCGCCGTCGTTGTAGCACTCTTACTGCCCTTTGGACGACCGGGTCCGGGCCGCTTTGCGGTTTGTGTTCCAGCGAGCAATGCTCTCGCACTCTGCAGCTTCTCAATCTGAGCGTCAATCTCCGCAAGAATTCGATTCACTTCCAAGTCTTGCCTCCATTCCTTGGTGATCACCGGGCAGTCGCAATCTAGTTTGCGATCAACTAGCTGAACCATATATAAGCTACACGTAAGGTGCAAATAAAGTTAGCAATGGTTGCTTTAGGTAGCTTAAGCAAAGTCATGCAGAGTGTGGCGGATAAAGAATGAGCTGGATGTTAGTGCTTAATTTCCCCAGTCAGCGCGTGATCGCCGACCTCAAGTGCAGCGTCCAGATCGGCTGGTGAACAGGTGACCTGCACGTCATCGAGGAGATGATTAGGCAGAGTTCCGAGACCACGGTGGCTGCTCTCCTGAATGCAGCGGCTTAGGTCTGCGAGCAGAGCGTTCTTATCTTCGGCATACTCTCGCGCGATGCGAGTAATGGCATAGGTGAGAATGTCGCTGTGATGCAGTCCATGCATCTCTGGAGCACGCCGAAGCCGTAGCCATAGATGATGGACCAGCTGTACCTCATCCGGCTGGATGATAGGTACGTGAGGGCCGATGTGAAAGCTGAGCGACTCTCCGTCGGGCTTAATGACATAGAAGGTGAACTGCCGCTTTGGTTCGGGCAGAGACTCCCAAGCCTGTCCCACATGGTAGGCCTGCTCCTCCGCACTCAGCTTCGACGAGAGACCGCAGACTACAGCTGCGGCGTCGAGAGAGTTGGCGGTCTGCACTAGAGCAGCAAAGATGTCGCCGGCTGGAACTACGAGCAGCGAGATATGTTTCCCGAAGCTCTCGGCGACCGAGACTGCCTTCGTGAAGAGCATCTGCTCATGCTCGCTGAAGAGCTGCTCTGAGGCGTCGACGAACTCTGATCCACCTGCACCCATCATGCGTGCGGCCAGCACAACCAGGTCCTGCTCCTCGGTATCGGTGTGCGTGAGCGCCCATTTGAGGGCGAACGGAGCCGTCGCATCACGCATGGTGATGATGACGGAGCCTGGGCGGATGGCAAGCGCGTCGCGGCCCACAGAGTCTGAGTGCTCGAGCTGAAAGTGCTCGGTCATCTGACGCTTCGTGAGATCGTGACGCCGCCGGTTATCGCGCTCGGAGATGCTGAAGATGACGAAGAAGGCTGCCGCGAAGATCACGCCGCTTACGGTCGCTACCGACTTCGTAAAGAGATTCACGACGGCGGTGGTCGCTAATACTAGAAAGACCGAGATAAGTCCAAAGGGAACCTCAGTCTTGCCGATACGCACATTGAGCGGAACCTTCCATCCGCGTTCGCCGTGATACTTCCAGCGTAGGACCAGCATGGCAAGGGAGTTGAAGGTAAAGCTCCAGATAACCCCGAAGGCGTACGCCTCGCCAAGCATGATCACATTGCCGCGCGTGACCAAAATGGTGAACATCTGCAGGCCCGCGACAAGGTTGACGATGCGATAACTGGTGCCATAACGGCGCTGCGGGCGGCGAAACCAGTCGGCGAGCACGCCATCCTCGGCGACGCGCATGAGTACGCCGGTCGAACCAACGATCGCGGTGTTCACGGCACCACCGAGGATCAGAAATCCAACCAGGACGACGAAGAGGCGAAAGGCGATGCGCAGCGCAAGCGGACCTGCCATGTACATCGCCATGCCTGCGATCAGGTTGTCGCGATAGACCGGAACGCGCACCGCATCGGGAATGAGCATGACGGCAAGCAGCGAGCCGAAGCCAGTGAAGATGAAGCTATAGATTGCGATGACAATGGCGGCGCGTTTGAGGTTTTTGAGCTTCGGGTGTTCTATCTCGCGATTGACCTGCGCGAGGGACTCCTCGCCGCTCATGGCCAGCACGGAGTGGCCAAACGCCATCAGCACGCCGAAGAGACCAAAGGTTTGCATGAAGCTGGCGTGCCTGAGAAATCCCAGAGAGTCATTGCTGAAGTGAAGGTTAGAGGGAGTCGGGAACGGGGGTAGGTGCGCTCCAAAGTGCAGCACCGAATAGATGCCCCAGCTCAGCAGGATGACAACCATTACGGTTGTTACCTGCATGACTTTGAGTGCTTTATCACTCGACTCCTCAATACCTTTGATGTTCTGCCACCAGAAGTAGAGGGTAATGACAGCGGCGATGCAGGCACTTGTCGCATTGACGGAGAGGGTGCGCGGGCTACCATCGCTGTGCGCCACAAGCTGCGTCATCCAGTGATGGGTTTGTAAGAGGTGAACCAGTTCGTTGAGAACGCCGACGACGTACTGGCCCGCGGAGACGCCTGAGATCGGGCCGGTAAGGATGTAATCGAACATCAGTGCGGAGACGCTGAGCTTGGCGAAGGTACCCCCGAGGGCTTCTTTGACGATGCGGTAGACACCGCCCCGGGTGAACATGCTGCAGCTTTCCACATAGACGGCGCGTACCGCAAAGCTGAACAGCATGACGCCAAGGATGAACCAGGGAGCCGCTTTGCCGACCGCCTCTTCGGCGATGCCGCCGGCGTAGAAGGCAGACGAGCCGAGATCGTTCAGCACGATCGCTGCCGCGCGCCAGAAGGAGATGAACGTCAGCATGACGGAGGAGGCGACGACGAGGCGAACTCGTGTCGGAGAGACCGTTTGCGTTCGCTTGGATGTCATGGGGACTTACTCGCGACCTAGAAGATGCCAGAGGTGCGGCATGGTGAGCGGCGACTGAAAGCTCGGAGTGCTCTGCCGACGAGAGTGCCAAGAAAGGCCGATCAGGTGACGACCTGCGGGGTAGGACCTTAGCGGGATCACGTACGTCTAGTCCTCATCCACGAGGAGCTCTTTGAGATCTTCCACAAAG
The DNA here is from genome assembly GCA_964247625.1 of uncultured Acidobacteriaceae bacterium. Classification (GTDB taxonomy): domain Bacteria; phylum Acidobacteriota; class Terriglobia; order Terriglobales; family Acidobacteriaceae; genus Edaphobacter. The sequence continues at coordinate 16,655 of CAXTVA010000019.1, read as the reverse complement.
CTCACGACGACGACGACCAGTGATCCCGCCATGCCGATAAAGAACAGGGGAACCACCACCTTCGCAACCATTCGAACGATCAGGTCTACCACGATCTCTATTGTATCGCGAGGTTGTGGCCGGTGAGGATCGGTCGAGGCCCGGTGATAGACTCGCGCTTGCTATGACCTTCCGTCGAGAGCGCACAGGGTTGGGCGCGCGCCTCTGGCCGGACCGTAGCTTGTGGCTGCTGATCGTGGGGGCCTTCGCGTCCGGGGTCCTGCAGGTCGTGCCTTTCCCGATCGCCGGACCGATGCCGCAGTGGCGGTCGCAGATCTGCTGGGTGGCACTGGTACCACTGCTCTTTGCACTGCGCGCGGAGACGGTGTCAAGGCCGATTCTCCGAGGCGCCGCTCTGGCATATCTGTCCGGCGTGGTGTGGTATCTCGGCAGCTGCTACTGGATCTTCCAGACGATGAATCTATACGGGGGGCTGTCCCGCCCGGTCGCCGCCGGGATCCTGGTACTGTTCGCGCTCTATCTTGGGCTCTACCACGCACTCTTCGGAGCCCTCTTTGTCCTGTGCCGGTTACGTTCCGGGCCGCAGGCCGCGTTGCTGCTATCGCCGTTTGCATGGGTCGCGGTCGAGCTTGCGCGGGCGCGTATTACGGGCTTTCCCTGGGATCTGCTGGGCATGACGCAGGTGGACAACCCACTGCTGACGAAGCTCGCTCCGTGGACCGGCGTGTTCGGGCTCTCGTTCGTGATTGCGGCGGTCAATGCGTTGTGGCTGCTGCGGCTGCAGGTACGGGACCGGCGATGGACGCGGCCGGCGTTGACGGCGGCGGGCGTCGCTCTCATCGCCGTCTACGCAGTGGTCGCCCTGCGGCTTCGGCCGGAGCCGCGGCCGGGGGTCGGCGAACGAGCGACAGCGACGCTGCTGCAGGAGAACCTGGAGGTGGGCGCCGCCGCGAGCGGTCCACAGGAGAGCGAGGCACATCTGCTCGAGAGCTTCACGGCACTCTCCGAGGGGCCATCGTCCCTCTTGCTGACTGGCACGCCGGAGACGGCCACGGCCCGGGTGGTGCGGCGCGAGGTCTTGCTCGGGCCTGGCGCACCCTCGAGCCTCGATCACAGCTCCATCGCCACGGGAGCCGCCCGTGCGGGGCCGCTGGTCGAGCGTAGCGATGTCGTGATCTGGCCGGAGTCGCCGGCGCCGTTTGAGGAGCAGCAGCCGGAGTTCCGTGCCGCGATCGCCAATCTGGCGAAGACCATGGACGCGCCGGTGATTGCGGGCAATATCGGCGGTGACACAGGTTCGGTTAGCGATCGCGAGTTCTTCAACTCGGCCTCCTTCGTCGATCGCGGCGGCTCCTTCGAGGGCCGCTACGACAAGATGCACCTCGTGCCGTTCGGCGAGTACGTTCCGTATAAACGGCTCTTCTTCTTCGCCGGAAGTCTGCTGGATGAGGTCGGCCGATTTGAGCCAGGAGCCGCGCGCCGGACGTTCGGCCCCTACGGCGTCTTCATCTGCTACGAGTCGATCTTTGGCGATGAGATACGGCAGTTTCCGCAGCTCGGCGCGGCGGTGCTGGTTAACATCTCCAACGATGGCTGGTATGGTGACACGAGCGCGCCCTGGCAGCACCTGAACATGGTGCGCATGCGCGCGATCGAGACCCACCGGTGGGTGCTGCGGGCGACCAACACCGGCGTTACGGCAACGATCGACCCTGCGGGCCGTGTCGTCGCCTCCGCCCCGCGCCACGTGCGCACGGCGATCCGTGTGCCGTTCACGTTCGAACACGACCTGACCTTCTATGTGCGACATGGCGATCTCTTCGCCTACGCTTGCACTCTTGTCACAGCTGTCGTCGTGCTGCTACGCCGCAAGCGGTCTCGCTCTCCCGCGGTCATCTAGAATAGAGATCTATGTTGACCGATCTTGAGTACGCCTACTCCCCGGTTCGCGAGCGTGTGCGCGATCTGCGGGAGTATCTTTGACCGCCCCCGCTTAGAGAGAGAGCTTGCCTCGATCGAGACGAGGATCGCCGATCCGTCCGTGTGGGCGGACGCGGCGCGGTCGCAGCCGCTGATGCGGGAGCGCAAGCGGCTGGAGACGCTGCTCGCCGATGACCTCGAGCTCTCACGACGTGCGGGCGACGTTGAGGCCTACTTCGACCTGGCCCGCGAGGGTGAGGCGGTCGAGCCGGAGCTCGATCGCGAGATCCGCGAGCTGACCGCCTACGCCGAGGCGCTCGAAGCGAAGACACTGCTCTCGGAGGAGACCGATCCGCTGAATGCGATCGTCGTCGTTCACCCGGGCGCGGGCGGCACCGAGTCGCAGGACTGGGCCGAGATGCTGATGCGCATGTATCTGCGCTGGGCCGAGCGCAAGGGTTTCCGGACCGAGTTGAACGAGATTCAGGACGGAGACGAGGCGGGCATCAAGTCCGCGACGTTCACGATCTCAGGCGAGGACGCGTTCGGTCTCCTGACGGGCGAGACTGGGGTGCACCGGCTGGTGCGGATCTCGCCCTTTGACTCTGCGAAGCGGCGTCACACATCGTTTGCAAGCGTGTTCGTCTCGCCAGAGATCGACGACAGCATCGTGATTGACATCAAGCCGGACGAGCTGCGCATCGACACCTATCGCTCAGGCGGCAAGGGTGGTCAGCATGTCAACACGACTGACTCCGCCGTGCGCATCACGCATCTGCCGACGGGTCTTGTTGCGGGCTGCCAGAACGAGCGCTCGCAGCACAAAAACAAGGAGCGCGCGATGAAGCTGCTTCGCTCGCGCCTGTATGAGTTCGAGCTGGATAAGAAGAAGGCGGCGACGAAGAAGCTTGAAGATTCAAAGCTTGACATCGGCTTCGGCTCGCAGATTCGCTCCTATGTCCTGCAGCCCTACCGCATGGCAAAGGACCTGCGCACGCGGGTAGAGGTGGGCGATGTCGATCGCGTTCTCGATGGAGATCTGGACCCGTTCATTCGGGGATTTCTTAAGGCGCGTCGCGAGGGCACGATCGCGCCCGTCGTTGAGGACGGCGACGGTCTCTAGCGCTCTTTCGCGGTCTCATTTGCGTTTACGGCCCAAGGGAGAACGGACCATGGCGACACTCAACGAGTTGAACGCAACCAACGTCGGGGATCTGCTTGACCAGCTCGTGGCTCTGCTGCGGGGCGGACAGGCGCATGCCGGCTTCGATGAGATTGTGGCCGACTTCCCGCCGTCGCTGCGCGGCGCTGTGCCGGACGGCCTGCCGTACTCGGCGTGGCAGATCCTTGAACATCTGCGCCTTGCGCAGCACGACATCTTGCTCTTCAGCGCACCGCCGAGCGGCGGCTATCAGCCGATGCAGTGGCCCGAGGACTACTGGCCACGGGAGGCGGCGCCACCCTCCGCGGGGGCGTGGGAGGAGACGCTCACAGCCATCGTGAGAGACCGGGATGCTTTCGAGGCGCTGCTGCGCCGGCCCGATGCGAACCTGTTCAAGCCGTTCCGTTGGGGACAGGGACAGAACCTCCTGCGGGAGGCGCTGCTGATCGCTGACCACACCAGCTATCACCTTGGCGAGATGGTCGTATTGCGTCGGCTGCTTGGCATATGGAAGTGAGTAGAAGGGAGGCGGTGTGAACGAGCCTGAGGTGATTCGCGAGATGCTTGGAGCGAATGCAAATAAGCGACCAACGATTGCAGTCGTCGGTCTCTCAGACCGGGCCGACCGCCCGAGTCACTATGTTTCGGCATACATGCAGCAGCACGGATATCGCATTCTTCCGGTCAACCCGGCAGTCAAAGAGGTCCTTGGGGAGACCAGCTACGCCTCCCTGCGCGAGCTGCCGGAGCGGCCGGATGTGGTGAACGTCTTTCGCGTCCCGAGCTCGATTCCGGAGATCGTGGACGAGATGCTCGCGCTTGGTCTCAAGCGGCTCTGGGTTCAGCAGGGAATCGTTCACCAGGAGGCGGCGTCCAGGGCAGAGGCGGGCGGAGTTCGTGTGGTGATGGATCGTTGCATTATGGTCGAACACCGCAAGTCCGGCCTCTAGCACTCGCCCTACAATCGATGGCTATGCCTCTGCGGTCGCGTATTGTCGCTCTGCTCTCTGCTGCCTGCCTGCTTGCATCTGCTGCGCAGGCGGGGGCGCAGGGGACTGTGGTCGGTGACGGCGGTCCCGGACCGTTCAAAGCGCAGCATCTGACGACCGAGCTGACGTCGAATCGCGAGAGCATCGCGCCCGGAGAGACGATCGAGGTCGGCGTGGTCCTCGCGCTCGAGGAGAAGTGGCACATCTTCTGGAGCCGCGGTGGCGATCGCGGTGAGCCGCCGCACATCCGCTGGCAGCTGCCGAAGGGCATCAGCGCAGGAGCGACGCAGTTCCCCATTCCGTCACGGCTTCCGAGCGGCTCGCTTACGGACTTCGGCTATGAGAACGAGGTCACGCTTCCAGTGGCGATCACGGCCAGCAGCGATCTGAAGGGAACGAGCGTGCACCTGGACGCAGAGGTCTCGTGGTTGGTCTGCAACGAGACCTGTGTGCCGGGGCGGGCACAGATGGGAGTTGATCTTCCGGTGGTGGCGAAGGCACAACCACCGGGCCCGCCCGTGGGCGCTCTGGGGGAGGCGCTTACGCTTCTTCCCCGGCCGCCGTCCGAGGAGCCGAGCAGCGACGTGCTCGCAGGGACCGATGAGCTGCTGCTCACCGTGCATACCGGAAGCGACGAGACGGAAGGCGAGTTCTTCCCATCTGACCCGAACCTGGTCAGCCCCTCGGCGGAGCAGCCTGTCGAGCCCCTCTCGGATGGGCTTCGACTGCGACTGCAGCGGGTTCCTGGAGGCGCGGCGCTGCCTGCTGTGCTGCACGGCCTCCTCAAGCTGAATGATGCCGAGGCGTATGAGATCGCGGCGCCTGTGAGCGCAGGTGTTCTTCCACCGCCTGCGTCCAGTTTGCAGGCAGAGGTTGCCGAAGCCGGCAGTCACCGTTGGCTCCTGTCACTTGCTGTGCTGGGTGTGGCGTCACTCTGCCTTGTTCTTCTCTATCGAAGGCGCGCCGCGCTTCGTTGATACAAACGCACGGCGGACAGGTGCGGGTCCGCCTCGTCTCATGAGCCTGGCGTCACTGGGTCGGTCTTCTCCTGCTTTATGCGCCGGATCTCCTCCATCCGCTGAGCGAGCTGGCGTTCTCGACCCTGGTCCGTGGGCTGGTAGTAGCGGCGCTCGGCGAGTGAGGTGGGCAGGCACTCCATCGCGGCTACACGGCCCTCGATATCGTGCGCGTACTGATAGCCACGACCGTAGTCGAGCTCCTTCATCAGGCGTGTCGGGGCGTTGCGGAGATAGAGCGGAACCGGCTCGGCCGCGGTCTTCTCGACGTCTGTGAGGACAGCGGCGAAGGCGGTGTAAACCGCGTTCGATTTGGGCGCCAAGGCGAGATAGACGACGGCCTGCGCGAGTGCGAGATCCCCCTCCGGCGGTCCGAGGAAGTGCATGGCATCTCGCGCGCTGAGGCAGAGATTGAGCGCCTCTGGCGCCGCGAGGCCGATGTCTTCGACCGCCATGCGCACGACGCGGCGCGCCAGATACATCGGGTCTTCGCCGGCGGCGAGCATGCGGCCGAGCCAATAGAGCGCGGCGTCGGCGTCGGAGTTGCGCACGCTCTTGTGCAGGGCCGAGATGAGGTCGAAGTGCTGCTCGCCGCGCTTGTCATAGAGCAGCACGCGCTGCTGCAGTGCCTCGGCCGCGAGTGCGGAGGTGATGGTGCGGGAGGGGGCAGCGCTCTGGTCAACGAGTGCGAGCTGCGCGGCCACCTCGAGCGCGTTCATCGCCTGCCGGACGTCCCCGCTGGCGAAGGCGGCGAGCGTGGCGAGCGCCTCGGCGTCAGCGCGAACTCCGGTCGCCCCAAGTCCGCGATCGGGGTCAACGAGCGCGCGTTCGAGCAGCGCGATCACCTGCTCCTCCGAGAGCGCACGCAACGTGTAGACGCGGCAGCGGCTCAGGAGCGCGGCGTTGATCTCGAAGCTGGGGTTCTCCGTCGTGGCGCCGATGAGGCGAATCGTGCCGCGCTCGACGTAGGGGAGGAAGGCGTCCTGCTGTGCCTTGTTGAAGCGATGAATCTCATCAACAAAGAGGATGGTGCGCATGCCGGAGCCGGAGGCGCGCTCGGCTCGCACCATCACGTCCTTGATCTCGCGGATGCCGCTGAGCACGGCCGAGAACTCGACGAAGTTGGCGGCGGTCCGCTCGGCGATGATCTTCGCCAAGGTTGTCTTGCCGACGCCTGGCGGACCCCACAGGATCATGCTGGCGGCGTCGTCGCTCTCGATGTCAACGCGCAGCGGCTTGCCGGGAGCGAGCAGGTGCTCCTGACCGGTGTACTCGTCGAGGCTGCGCGGTCGCATGCGCTCGGCGAGTGGCGCTCGCGCGGTAGAGACTGCCGCCTGCGCGAGGGGAGACGTGTCGAAGAGACTCATCGCGCGGGCGCTCCGTCACGGAAGTCCGGTTTGGCAGCGTTCCGGTCTGCGGTCCTGTGCTCGCCGGAGTCATCGCGCCTGCGCGCGCGCTGCTGCTGTGCCTCGTAGAGCAGAACCGCGCCGGCGACGGCGGCGTTCAGACTCTCGACCGCGCCGGTGCAGGGAATGGTGACGCATGCATCGGCGGCGCGAACCCACGCGGGGCCGAGACCCGTGCCCTCGTTGCCGAGCATGAGGGCGACAGGCATGGAGAGGTCGATCTCCTCGATGGGCTGCGGTCTGGTGGTGGCGCTGAGCGAACGTGAGCCGACGGCGGCCAGGGGGCGCACGGAGCCGAGTATCGCTCGCATCTCCGACGCGTCCGCTACACGCACGGTCGGCAGGCGGAAGACAGATCCTGCGGAAGCCCGCAGGGCCTTGCCTGACCACGGGTTGGCCGTGGCGGAGGAGAGGATCGCGCCCGTGGCGCCGAACGCCTCGGCAGAGCGTAGCAGTGTGCCCACGTTGCCGGGATCCTGCAGATCTGCGAGGACCAGGACAAGTGGCCGGCAGCCGGGCGGCCCCAAAGTGTCCTCTGCCCGCCATACTCTTGGCGCGATCAGGGCTGCGATGCCTTGGGGTGTGCGCGTCTCGACGATGCTGGTGAGGATGGTGGCGGCGACGCGGATGATTTCGATACCGACTCCGCCGAGCCAGCCGGGAGGCTCGCGATCGTCGGCGATGAAAACGGCACGGAGGGGAATGCGGCTGCGAAGCGCCTCCTCGATGAGGTGCTCTCCCTCGATCGCGACGAGACCCGCACTGAGCCGCGCGTTGCCGGCGACTGCGGCCCGGAGCTGCTTGAGGCGCGCATTGCTGGTGCTCACGACGACCTGATCAACGCCCGGCATGGCCCCATCGTACCCCCGCGTGGGCAGGCCGCCGTACCTCCGCATGCATTGAGGCCACCACAGACGTGTGCTAGCCTTCGAGACTGCGAGCGAATGGCGTGGCGACGCTCTCCCACCCCACCGTAACGCCCCAGGACACATCCAAGGAGCCAGTGTTTGACGGCAGAGATCCTTCGCATTCATCCCGACGAGCCTGAGTCCGCGCACATCGACCGCGTCGTGCAGTCGCTTCAGGCAGGTCAGGTCGTCGCGTTGCCGACAGACACCTTTTACGGTCTGGCCGTGGACCCTGTGAACCTACGCGCTGTCGACCGGATCTACGAGCTAAAGACGCGTGCGCGTCATAAGCCGCTCTCGCTCCTACTCGCCGAGACGGCGCAGGCGTACGATCTGGCCCGATCGATCGACGGCGCGTTCGATCGGCTGACGGAGCGTTTCTGGCCCGGTCCCCTGACCATCATCGTAAAAGCCGGGGCGAAGCTGCCGCTGCGCGTGACGGCGAATACGGGCAATGTGGCGCTGCGCGTGCCGGAGGCGCCGATTGCGCGCGCGGTGGTGGCGACGCTTGGCCTGCCGATCACGGCGACCTCGGCAAACCTCGCTGGGCTCTCCGAGTGCACGTACGCGAACTGCGTGCGCGAGCAGTTGGGCGGTGCGATTCCACTCATCGTCGACGGCGGCCCCACGGCGCGCGCACAGGCGACGACCATCGTCGATCTCTCCGGCGGTGGACGCTCCTGGATGATCCTGCGCGAGGGCGCCATCCCCACGCATGAGATCGCCCTCGCCCTGCAGCACTGAGGCGTCGCCCTCGCGGTATACCGACGTCAAGCAGACTGCAAGCGAAGACCCGGCTTGCCGTACACTCGACGGGACGCGCGATGGCTCCCCCTGTCTCTGATCGACAACGACGGCCGCGACTCCTCCTGCGCCTGCTCGGCGTTATCTGTCTGGCTGTGGCCGCGTGGTCTTTCTATGTCTATCGGCAGATCGATCAGGTCGCGAACGAGGACCAGGCCGCGCCGGCCGATGCAATTGCCGTCTTCGGTGCAGCCGAGTACTCCGGCCGGCCCTCCCCCGTCTTCCACGCACGTCTCGATCATGCGGTCGATCTCTATCAGCGGCAGATCGCGCCGGTCGTGATCACGCTCGGTGGTGGAAGCGACCGCGACTCTGGCAAGACCGAGGGTGGCGTGGGTCGCGACTACCTGCTCGCAAAGGGGGTGCCGATGGAGCGCATCATCGCTGAGACGCGATCGACCGATACCGAGGAGCAGGTGCACCGACTGGCCGCGATCGCCCGCGATCACGGCTTCGTCCATGTCGTTGTCGTCTCCGATGCCACGCACCTCTTCCGCATCCGCGAGCTCTGCGAAGACGCGGGGCTGGACGTCTACACTTCACCACGGGCGTTGATGGGACACATCGGTCGGGTGGACCTCTTTCTGCGCTACGCTCACGAGGTGCTCAGCTACACCGTTCAGCGGTTAGGTCTGCATGGAAGCTGGCCGCAGCGCATGCGAGCCGGTCACATGGAAGAGCAGACGGAGCAACACTAAATAGGCCAGTACCTCAGCACGCGGAGTGACACACGTGCAACGTGGAAGTCATACACTTCAGTGCATTTAGCTCGACGGGCGGTCTCCCAGGCGACTCTGTACGTCTAAAGGACGAGAGGTTGTGCCTAATGAAGGGATTGATGTTGTCTCTGGCGCTGTGCGCAGTGTTGCCGGCAGCCGTTGTTGCTCAGCAGGAGGGACCCGCGGCGACGCAGGTTTTGGTACGTGTGGAGACGAAGGGAGGGGCTGCGGCCACGCCGCTCAGCGCGGATGCGATCAGAGTTCAGGTAAATAACAAAGACGTGCCTGTAACGTCGTTGACGCGGGTTATGCCCGCTGGCACGGAGGTTGCGCTTCTCATTGATGACGGCCTGCGCACCTCGGTTGGGCGGCAGCTCGGAGATCTTCGGCAGTTCATCCAGTCGTTGCCACCGGGTACTTCGATCTTCGTGGGATATATGCAGAATGGTCGTGTGGTCGCTCAGGAGAACTTCACCACCGATCTGGCGGCTGCGGCATCGCGTCTTCGCATTCCGCTTGGGTCCGCGGGTGTCAACGCAAGTCCCTATTTCTGTGTCTCCGACTTCGTCAAGCATTGGCCGACCGAGGCGGAAGGGTATGGCGTCGCGGGCACGTCCGGACGCAAGGCACGCTTTATCCTCATGTTGACCAACGGCGTCGATCCTTACAACGGCAGCGTCTCTCCGCTCAATCAGGACAGCCCCTACGTCACTGCCGCAGCGACCGATGCGCAACGTGCGGGGATCCCTGTCTCGTCGATCTACTACGCGGACACGGGTGTCGGCGGCGGTCTGGCAAACTTCAGCGGCCAGAGCTATCTGTCACAGATCGCAGAGCAGACCGGCGGCGTTGCTCTTTATCAGGGCCGGTCGAATCCTGTTGCTCTGCTGCCGTACCTGAAGCAGTTTCAGGAAGTGATTGCGGAGAGCTACGTGGCATCGTTTCAAACTGCCGATCAAAAAGATGTCGTCAGTGTGCGCGTACGCTCCTCTGAGAAAGCCATCAAGGTGCATGCGACGCAGGCGTTGCATCCTGGGACAACCTTCGCAGCTGCGAGCTTGAGTGATAAGTCGTCCAGCCTGTAAGCTGAACGGGTTTCGACAACCCGCGGACTTATCTCGAGAAAAACCGTACGGGAAGGGAAGAGTAATGGCCCGAAGCTTCGGGAGTATGGCAGTGATGCAAGCTCGGACCTGGTTCTCGCGTTCCTCGACCGCACCGGCGCGGGAGGCTGAAGAACCCACAACAGCAGGCGGTGGCGCCCGACTCCGGCAGAGGATGCGGGCCCGCCTGCTTGAGGGTCTGGAGGGGATGGCTGATCAGCTGGAGAGGCGATCCTGGGTCGTTCTCGTTCTCTTCCTGCTTGGCGCTTACCTGCCGCTCAGCATTCAGCATGCGCGCAATGTCCCGCTGACCCATGACGAGATCTTCACGGTTCACATCGCGCAGGCTCCCAATTTGCGGACGATGCTTGCGCTGCGACGTGAGATCGATCTCCACCCACCGCTGCACTATCTGCTTGAGCGCGTCACGCTCCGGCTGCCGGCCCCGCGCTGGTTCGACGCGCGGCTGCCGAATATCCTTGCTGGTCTGCTCGCTCTAGCCGGCGTATTTGCTTTTGCCAAGCGCCGTCTCGGACCACTGACGGCATTCACCGCCGTGATTGTCTTCTGGTTCGGTCCGCTGCCGGAGTTCGCGTGGCAGAACCGGCCCTACATGCTGTGGTACGCGCTTCTGGCGCTGCTGATGGTGGCTTGGTCGCGGGCCACCAGTCGCGAGCGGTCACCGATGGCTCTCGTGCTGGTCGCCGCACTGGCACTGCTGCTTGCGCAGACGCACCTCTTCGGCCTTGCCTGCCTGCTTCCCTTCGCCATCGCCGAGGCCGTCCGCGCGCGGCGCACGGGACGATGGGACTGGCAGTTACTTCTGGCGCTCGCCGCTCCGCTGCCGCTCGCCGCTCTGGCGCTTTTTCAGATTCAACACCTCGGCACGAACACCTTTCCCGCCGACCGGCTGCCCAGCATTCCACATGCCGTGCGGATGTACTTCCATACGGTGACGGATCTCTTCTACGTCTTTGGCTCCTGCGCGTTAGTGTGGGGTTTGCTGCCGAAGAACGCTGCTGCCTCCGGGCCGGGCACGCGGACAAGGCTCCCGCTCTCCTTCGCGCGCAGACGCGTCAGCGGTCTGCTTCCAGAGGACTATGCACTCCTGATCGGCCTGACAGCACTGCCGCTGCTTCTCATGGCCGCGGACTCATATACCAAGATTCAGTTCTGGGACCGGTACGGCTATTTCGTGGCGATACCTGAGGCCGTTCTGATCGCCCGTCTCCTACAGCACTTCTTTCGGCCTCAGCTCCGGCACTTTGCGGTGTTGACCGTTCTCGCACTGTTCATCGGCGCGGCGATCCGCTTCCATGTGGAAGGCGCTATGACACCGGCGCTGGATGCCACTATGGCACAGCAGGGAGTTCTCCCCTTCGATCTGGCGAGACTCGATCCCTCGCTGCCGATTGTCACGGCGAATCCGATGACCTACATCGAGATGTCGGACCGCGAGTCCGCTCCCGTGCAAGCGCGTACCGTGTATCTGACCGACTACGACGCGGCGATGCGCTTCTCTGGATACACCCTATTCGACAACGAAGAGAAGATCCGGCGACTGCTTCAGCTTACGAGTCGGACGGCTCCGCTCGACCCGTTCCTCGCGACGACGCCACGCTTCTATATGGTGGGCACGTTCACAAACGAGCAGGAGTGGCTGCCGCGTGCGCTTGCTGCACGACACATTCCGCTGCAGTACCTGGGCAAGTTTCTGACGACGTATGAGGACAGTGATCTCTACTTCGTCGACACCCGTGCACGAACGGCTCCTGAGGCCGAGACGGGTAGGATCCCGTATCCCGTCTTGCACTAAAACCACGTCCAGCGTGCCGTGCACACGACACTGGAACACAGTACTCCTTCAAAGCAAAAGAGAGGCTCCGGACGAATCCGGAGCCTCTCGCTCGTACGACTGCAGTCTGCTTAGTACATGCCGTCCATGCCGCCGCCGTGCTGGTGGCCGCCGCCTGCCGCCTCCTTCTTCTCCGGAATGTCGGAGATCATGGCTTCGGTGGTCAGCATGAGACCTGCGATCGAAGCTGCGTTCTGCAGCGCCGTGCGCGTCACCTTGGTCGGGTCAATGACACCGGCCTTGACCAGGTCCTCGTAGGCGCCCGTTCCGGCGTTGTAGCCAAAGTTGGACTCCTTCGATTCGTGAATCTTGCCGATGACGACCGCGCCCTCTTCGCCAGCGTTTGAGACAATCATGCGCAGCGGCTCTTCGATCGCGCGACGAATGATGTTGGCACCGATCTTCTCGTCGCCCTCGAGGGTCTTGACCAGCGCATCGACTGCGAGCGCGCAGCGAACCAGAGCGACGCCTCCGCCCGGGACGATGCCCTCTTCGACGGCCGCGCGTGTCGCATGCATCGCATCCTCGACCCGAGCCTTCTTCTCCTTCATCTCGGTCTCAGTCGCCGCTCCGACCTTGATCACCGCAACACCGCCGACCAGCTTGGCCAAGCGCTCCTGCAGCTTCTCGCGATCGTAGTCCGAGGTGGTCTTGTCGACCTGCGCGCGAATCTCCTTCACGCGACCCTCGATCTCGGAGTCCTTACCGCCGCCGTCGACGATGGTGGTGTTGTCCTTGTCGATGGTGACGCGCTTTGCCGTGCCCAGGTCCTCGACCTTGACTCCTTCGAGCTTGATGCCGAGGTCCTCCGTGATTGCTTTACCGCCGGTGAGGATCGCGATGTCCTGCAGCATGGCCTTGCGCCGATCGCCGAAGCCGGGTGCCTTCACCGCGGCGACGTTGAGTGTGCCACGCAGCTTGTTGACCACCAGGGTCGCCAGCGCCTCGCCGTCGACATCCTCGGCGATGATCACGAGCGGCTTCGCCGTGCGTGCAATCTGCTCAAGCAACGGCAGAAGATCCTTCATCGAGCTGATCTTCTTCTCATAGATCAGGATGTAGGGGTTCTCGAGCGAGACCTCCATCCGCTCCGCGTCGGTCACGAAGTAGGGGCTCAGATAGCCGCGGTCGAACTGCATTCCCTCGACCACCTCGAGCTGCGTCTCCATCGTGCGGGATTCTTCGACTGTGATCACGCCGTCTTTGCCGACCTTGTTCATCGCCTCTGCGATGATGGTGCCGATCTGCTCGTCCGAGTTGGCCGAGATGGTGCCGACCTGTGCGATCATCGCGCCCGAGACAGGCTTCGAGAGCTTGCTCAGCTCGCCGCCCTGCACGACGCCGTGCTCATCGCGCTTGCCGATGATAGCCTCCACCGCCTTGTCGATGCCGCGCTTGAGCGCCATCGGGTTGGCGCCGGCAGCCACCGTCTTCACGCCCTCGCGGTAGATGGCCTGCGCCAGAACCGTCGCCGTCGTGGTGCCATCCCCGGCGACGTCGGAGGTCTTTGAGGCCACCTCGCGCACCATCTGCGCGCCCATATTCTCAAGTGAGTCCTTGAGCTCGATCTCCTTCGCGACCGTTACACCATCCTTGGTGATGGTAGGAGATCCAAACTTCTTTTCGATGACCACATTGCGACCCTTCGGTCCAAGTGTCACCTTCACTGCGTCTGCCAAAATATTGACGCCGCGCAGGATCGCCTGCCGCGAGTCTTCTCCATGCAAGATCTGCTTTGCCATTCTCTACTCCTATGTGATGTCAGCTGTCGCCGACGAAACCGTGATGAGTGTGTCTAAACTTGGCCCTGCCGCGACGCGGGATGTGCCGGTCGCAGGATTACTTCTTGAGGATCCCGAGAACCTCTTCCTCACGCATGATGAGGAACTCCTCGCCGTCCAGCTTGATCTCGGTACCGGAGTACTTGCCGAAGAGAATGTTGTCGCCAGCCTTCACGTCAAGCGGGAAGACTTTGCCTTCGTCGTTGGACTTGCCTTTGCCGACCGAGATCACCTCGCCCTGCTGCGGCTTCTCTTTTGCCGAATCCGGGATGATGATGCCGCCACGCTGCGTCTCACCCTCTTCCACACGGCGAACCAGAATACGGTCGTGCAGGGGCGTAAATGATGTTGTTGCCATTGCTGTACGTCTCCTTCTTTCAACAGGTTGTGGTGCCCGCGGACACCCATGTCCAGCGCATCGCCTCGCCGTCCGGCACAAAGTATCCGGCACAGAGGGGAGAACGCCTCAAGTGATTCCTCTGCGGGTCGCAGTGCAACCAGCAGTCCTTCGGTTAGCACTCAAGGCCTTCGACTGCTAACAATAGAGGAGCGCGAACCACAGTGTCAAGACAGGAGGATTAAATGTGAGTGAATGGCACGCAGATCTGACCCGTCACCATACCGACTCCGCACGCGGAATGGGGAGCTCACGAGAAGAGCATGCTGATCGAAGCGGTTTGGGCAGCGTAGACTATCCTTCATGTCGTCGCAGCTCCGTCTCTCCTCTCTGCTTGCCGCGGCCCTTGTGCTGGTGACGCTGCCTGTGCACTCACAGGACTATCAGCGCGGCCGAAAGTACAAGTCTCCTCCGGCGACCTCGCATATCGAGGTGCTGGTGACAAAGAAGTCCAATGGAAAGCCAATCCAGAACGCCGCCGTGGTCTTCCATCCCTACAAGGATGGCAAAGATGCCGGAAACCTTGAGGTTAAGACCGATCCCGAGGGGAAGGCGACCGTGGACGTGATTCCGTTAGGCAGCACGGTGCGCGTACAGGTGATCGCGAGCGGCTTCGCCACCTTTGCCGACGACTTTGACGTGAGTGAGTCCACAAAGCAGATCGCGGTGACCATGTTGCGCCCGCAGGAGCAGGTCTCCTCGTACGAAGACAACAGCGGCAAGAGCTCGACGCGCAAACCCGGCGTGCAGGAGCCGGCGACGCCCAAACAGCGGCCCGCAACGCCACCTCCGCCGCCCCCGTCTGCGCCCCCGGCCGCGGCGCCAACACCTCAGTAGTGCCCGTGTCCGATCTCTCACGTCCGTTGCTGGGACGCACCGCGCTCGTGACCGGGGCCGCTAAACGCATCGGTCGAGCGATTGCGCTCGAGCTGGCCGGCCTGGGTGCGAGCGTTGCGATTACCTATCTCTCTTCTGCCGAGGAGGCAGAGGAGACACTTCGCACACTGGCCCAGGCCGAGGGTAACGCGCTCGCCGTTCGCTGCGATCTGCGTGATCCCGAGAGCATCTCGGCCACGCTTGCGTTCGTCGCGCAGACGTTCCCTCAGCTGGACATCCTGGTCAACAACGCTGGCGTCTTTGCCTCCGAGCCGATGGAAGCGATCTCTCCGGAGGCCTGGGATGCGATGTTTGCGACCAATACGCGAGCACCCTTCCTGGTGGCTCAGGCGGCACTTCCACTGCTCCGTGCGGCCCGTGGCCGGATCATCAATATCGGCTCACTGGGCGGCATCCATCCATGGGCGACGCACGCGCACTACTGCACCTCAAAGGCGGCCCTGCATATGCTCTCGCAGACGATGGCCAAGGCGTGGGCACCTGAGATCAGCGTGAACTGCATCGCGCCCGGAATGATCGTGCAGGGAGAGGTCGGAGAGGCGTATCAGCACTTCGCTGAGAAGACACCGATGCGCCGCAATGGCTCTTCAGATGACGTCGCGAAGGCCGTCGCCTTCTTTGCCACCGGACCCCACTTCATCACGGGCCAGCTGTTAGCGGTCGACGGCGGGTTGGGACTGTAGAACTAACTGGCAGGGCAGCGCGTGGGTGTGCGCGTGTGTGGCTATCGCCCGAGAAGCCGTTGCAGCCAGCTTCTGGACACCGCTTCCTCGTAGAGGTCCTGCGGCTCGGGCTGCGGCTGCAGCGGGTTGCCCTCAAAGGCGTCAAGCGGATTGGTCAGACAGAGCAGGTGGGCATACTCGGAGCCGTAACGCTCGGCGATCTTCTCAAAGGCCGCCTGCATCCTGGGAGCGCGCGAGGTCGTATTGTGCGCGTCTGTCGCAATCATGTGCACCCACCGGCGGGCCAGAAGCTCGTGCGCCATCCGCTCCGCTTTTCGACCCATATGCCCCAGCACAGAGCCGGCGGTCACTTGAACGTAGAGGCCGCTCCGTATCCACTCCGCCAGGCGCTCATGGTCCTGCTGCAGCGTCGGATTGCGTTCCGGATGCGTGAGGATTGGAAGCAGACCAGCGAGACGCAGTTGATAGAAGATCTCCGTCAGCTGCGTCGGCACGCTGTAGTCGGCGATCTCGACCAGCAGATATCCTTTGCCGTTGATGCTGTAGCGCTCTGGGTGCTCCTTTGCGTCGGTGATGTTCTCGTACGTCAGGTGAAAGTCGCAGCCATGGCCGAGCTTCAACGGGATGTGCCTCGCGTTAAGCTCACGTTGCAGCCCGCCGACAAGCGCTTGCACCGTCTCAGGAACGTACGTAAAGCGATGGTTGGCGTGCGGCGTGCAGACGACGTGCGTGATCCCGTCTTCGACGGCGATGCGCGCCATCTCGAGCGACGTCTCAAGATCGGGAGAGCCATCGTCAAGACCGGGCAGCAGATGATGGTGCAGATCAATCATGCAACGTTAAGCGTAGCGCATTCGCGGCATTTGGATCGCGCCTCCCGAGCGTCGCCCGTCTCTGGTAAACTCTGTTGAGCGCGCGTTGCACGATGCCCGAAGGCAGTCGAGAGGCGAGCGTAAAGAAGGGGACGTAGCTCAGTTGGTTAGAGCGCTGCCCTGTCACGGCAGAGGTCGCGGGT
>CAXTVA010000018.1:0-47967 GCA_964247625.1 uncultured Acidobacteriaceae bacterium | reverse complement strand
CCTTCTTCAAGCACCTTGAAGAGGTCTTCCCCGGCCGCGACATCCGCGCCCACAATGACGAGAAGCTGCACAATCACGGCACCTCGACCGTGACCCATGGCCGCGGCTCGGTTCTCACCATCGACCTCACCAACCGCTGCAACATGATGTGCGATCCCTGCTTCATGGACGCCAATCAGGTCGGCTTCGTCCACGAGCTCACCTGGGACGAGATCAAAACCATGCTCGACAACGCGGTCACCATTAAGCCGCGCCGTCAGATGTCGGTCCAGTTCTCGGGTGGCGAGCCCACGTTAAGCCCCTACTTCCTCGACGCTGTCGCCTATGCCCGCAAGGTGGGCTACACCTCGGTCCAGGCCGCGACCAACGGCATCGAGTTCGCCAAGTCGAAGGAGTTTGCTAAGGCCGCAGCCGAGGCTGGTCTCCGCTACGCCTATCTGCAGTTCGACGGCATCGGCAACGCGGCCAACTCGCATCGCAAGGTCGGCAACTCGTTCGACGTCAAGCTGCAGGCCATCCACAACCTGCATGAGGCCGGCGTCGACATCGTCCCCGTCACCTGCATCATCAACGGCATCAACAACGAGCAGGTTGGCCGCATCATCGAGTTCGCGCTCGACAACCCGAAGAAGATCAACTTCCTCTCCTTCCAGCCCGTTAGCTTCACCGGCCGTGATGAAGAGGTCTCCGACGAGCGTCGCAAGGCGCAGCGCTACACCCTCTCGCACCTCGCCCACGACGTTAAGAACCAGACCGGTCTCGGCGAGCCTGTCCGCGACTGGTTCCCGATCTCCTTCATGTCGACCTTCTCCGACTGGGCCGACCTTGTGCATGGCCCAAACCGCGACTGGGGCCAGCTCTCCTGCGGCTGCCACCCGAACTGCGGCATCGGGATGGCGCTAATGATCGACAAGGAGACGAAGGAGGCTGTCCCTGTCACCGCCTTCCTCAACGCCGATCGCCTCGCGAAAGACATCGCCCGCGTCAACGACTCCGCTCGCGGAAAGTACCTCACCATGCTTGGCGCCGCGCTCGCGCTGCTGCGCAACTACGACCCAGTCAAGGCGCCTACCCACTTCAAGATCCTCGACCTGCTCACGAAGTTCGATAAGTGCTTCGGCGCCACCGGCCGCAACTACGGTAAGGTCACCGCCGACCGTACGCAGGCCGACATCGAGAAGCGTCGCGCCGACCGCTGGAACTTCCTCTTCATCGCGGGCATGTGGTTCCAGGATCTCTTCAACTACGACTTCCGCCGCACCGAGCAGTGCATCATCCCGTATGCGACCCAAGAGGGCGAGATCAGCTTCTGCGCCTACAACACTGGTGTGGGCTGGCGCAATATCATCGAGAAGATGCACATGACGTCGAGCCTCACCAAGTGGTACGAGGAGCACGGCCGTCATGAGATCTTCGCTGGCGGCAAGAAGGTCGGTCTGGACAAGCAGGACAAGTATGACCTTGTGCTGAACGACGCTCACGTCAACGCAGCCGCCAACGACACTCACGACAAGTCAGGCGTCGCCAAGAACGCCCGCGAGGAGAAGATTCGCGCCCGTGATGCGAAGCTCAAGCAGGACGCGGAGAACGCCCGCATGGCGAAGCTCTACCGCAAGGAGATCCTGCAGGAGCCCGAACTTCCCGGAGGCTTTATCGCCCTCGGTGATATCGGCGGCTTGGGTGGTATCAAGCCTGCCTCCGCGCCGGCCCCGAAGAGCAACGTCGAAGTCGTCAACACCATTCCCGCAGAAGAGACCGTCGCCGGCGACTAGTAGCGCTCAGAGCTGACGTAGAAGAGGCCGCCAGATCATGGCGGCCTCTTCTACGTTCCAGTGATGACTTCGGCCCGCGAACGGACCTCCGCTGCCTAATGCTTTTTGGACTTTGCCTTGTCTGGCGTCGTTTTCCGGCCCGGCTGTGCTTTGGCTCCGGGGCTGTCCGCGACGCTTCCCTGGAAGCGGGAGTGCTGGCCATCGCCGGGCTGCAACGGTGAGATACCGCCCTTCTGCATCAGCTGCGCCGCGATCTCGTAGATCTCCTCTGGCGCATAGTCCGGTGAGAAGAGCGACCGGCACTCGCCGATCACGGGGCCTTCAGCTGCATACTCCGGCGTTCCCTTGATCACTTCCAGCTCTTCGCCATCCGCCCAGTCGGCCGGCCCGGACCAGACACCCGCAACATCGCCGTAATCTGACTCGGAGAAGGTATAGAGCTTCCGGTGGCTGCCGATGTCCTGCCACTTCCGCGCCTCCGGAATCTTTGCGTCGTCGATGTTGGGTGTCGGCAGCATCTTCGTCACTTCCACGCCCGTCACCTTGCGCAGCGCCATCGCGTAGGCCGCCTGATGGACACCACCGCGGACCATGAGATAGCCGATCACATCGCGCGCGGCCTGGTTGGTCGTCATCTGGTAGCAACGATGCTTGTGCATGCGCGCTCCGGTCTCGAGAAAGAAGTTGTGCAGCAGATCCGCAACCAGATTGCCGCTCGAGAAGACGTACTCGCCAGACCAGAAGTGACCCATGGAGTCCATTACCTGATGGCCGCCGCCGCCCACGATGGAGTGGTGCGTATTGCGCAGGTTCTTCGCGTCCCCGAGCGGCGCATCCACCGGCTCGCCTTCGGGCACCGAGCCCTCGAGCATCAGGTTGATCGCCGTCGAGATCAGCTCCACGTGACCCAGCTCTTCGGCCGTGATGCTCGCGACGAGGTCATAGAAGGGCTTCAGCTTCTTCTTCTCTTTAAAGCCAAACGACTGATGCAGATAGTTGTTGAGTGTCGACATCTCACCGAACTTGCCGCCAAGCAGCTCTTGGATGGCAGCCGCTCCATTCGGGTCGGGGCTGGCGGGCTTCTCAAGCGGAATCAATAGCTTTTCAGAGCGTAGAAACATAAGTCCTCTCAGACATGACGAAACGGGTGGGGACAACAGGCGCGCCTAGGCAGCGCCCGACAACACAGACAACGTGCGCTCGCGACTCACATGCAATGGCGAAGGTGTTGCATGTGATGCGCTCTGGCGGAAGTGCCAGGTCAGTCCTGTCCCCGATGAGCGACTCGGCTTTGATGCGGCTTATAAAGTTGCACGCCTGTAACTTGCCTCTGCCGCGCCACGGCGAGATGCATCCAAGCGTCAACACTAGTTCCGGCCTCGCCGCTGACGCCGGTCTGTCTCTTCCCTGGGCTCATCTTCGCGATCAGCTCTTGCCACCCTCTCTCTCGGAAAAACCGCGCACGTGCGTAGTTTGGGCCATGGCCTTGACCCAGCGATTTGCTACCATCGCCACGTGAGTTCGCCCACTCTAACCTCGGTTTCAGCCATCCGCCGAGATCTCGACCACGGCGCGCGACGCGGCTACCTCTGGCTGTCCGGCACCATCCTGCTCTTCCTCCTCCAGGTCGTCCCGTACCTCTCGTATCGGTTCGTGACCGACGAGAGCTGGTACGCCGGTCCCGCGTATACGCTCGCGCACGCCGACGGTCTGCGCGACCCGGGCATGGGACCCAACGACCAGGAGAACCACTTCGACGGCCGCCCGCCGGGGACCTTCGTGGCTATGGCGACCGCGTTTCGTCTCTTCGGCACCAGCGCCGCCACCGCGCGTCTTGCCTCCGTCGTCGCGGGCGTGGCCATCGTTGCACTAACCTTTGCGCTCACCCGCGATCTCCTCGGCGAGCTCGGCGCCGTCCTCGCCTGCCTGCTCCTCGCCACGGACAACCTGATCGTTCTCGTCTCCCGCAGCGCGCGGCCAGAGGCGTTGACCGTCATGGCCATCTTGGCCGCCCTCCTTGCACTTAAACGCTACGCGCTCACTCGCGAAGTTGCCTGGGCGATCCTCGCCGGTCTCCTCCTGGCCCTCGGCGCCTCCTTTCACGTCACGATGTTCGGCTACGTCGCCTCGCTCTGTCTGCTCGCCATCATGATCGATCGCGCGGCACACGCCTTCTTCTTGCGCGGTGCGCTCGCCTCCATGCTCGGCTGGCTACTCGGCCTGGTCCCGCTCATCCTGTGGTTCGTCGCCTCCCCGTCTCACCGCGCCGGCTTCCGCGAGGAGTTTGTCGGCAAGGCCAAGGGCTCGCCCATCACCGAGCGCGCGGTCCACGAGGTCTACCGCTATGCCGACCTCCTCGGCACCCACGCCCTTCCCGGCGCTCTCGGAGCGATTCCCGCCCGCCTACCCATTCCCGTGTTCTTCCTCGTCGCCTCATACCTCCTCTGGCGCCATCGCCGCTCCTGGTTCTATGCCGAGCTCATCGCCCTTGTCCCCACGATGCTCTGGCTCGCCTACACGGCCAACAAGTCCTCCCGCTACCTCTCTCTGCTCGCGCCCATCTTCGCCATCACCATCGCCGCTGCCGTCGCCGAGGCGTACCGCGGCGGTCGGCGCAACGGGCGGCTCCTTGCCGTCTTGGCCGGTCTCGTGATCCTCATGCAGCTGGCCGCCAACGTGGTCCTGCTGCGCAGCGCGTCGAAGGCCAACTACGCCCAGGTGGAGGCTCGCCTGCGAGCGATAATTCCAACCGACCAGACCGCTTACGGCACCATCACCTTCTGGCTCGGCCTGCGCGACGGCCGCTACATCTCGTACGAGCGAACCTCACCGGCACAGGCCATCCGCGACTACGGCGCGCGTTACTTCATTACCGGCGATCCCATGCAGACCAAGGGCAGCCTGTGGGATCAGCCCTACTACGACGACCTCAACGCCACCCTTGCCGCCATCACCGCGCACAGCCAGCACGTCGGCACCGTGCCCAGCCCGTACTACGGCAACCTTGAGGTCTACCGCCTCGACGATCCCGCCGCCGTCCTTGCCGCCCTCGGCCGATAGCCGTTTCAGGCACGCCTGACGGACCGCTCCTCGTTTCTCCCCCATCAGCGGTACATCGGCCACGCATCGCGTCTATTATTCTCTCGATATGTTCGACCATCCCGAGTTGAGCGTCATCATCCCGTGCTTCAACGAGGAAGAGGGCATCGCCGCCTGCCACACACGCCTCACCGAGGTCCTGCGCGACACCGGTGAGACCTACGAGCTCATCTTCGTCGACGACGGATCCACCGACCGCACCGCGGACCTCCTGCAGGGCTTTGCCGACGTCGATCCACACATCCGTGTGCTGCTGCTCTCTCGCAACTTCGGCCACCAGGCCGCCGTCTCCGCCGGCCTCGAAGCCACCCGCGGCCGTGCAACGGTCATCATCGACTCCGACCTGCAGGACCCGCCCGAGCTCATCCCGGAGATGGTTGCCCTCTGGCGCCGCGGCTACGAGGTCGTCTATGGCGTCCGCGACACCCGCGACGGCGAGACCCCCTTCAAGCTCTGGTCCGCCCGCATCTTCTATCTCACCCTCAACAAGCTCTCCGACGTCGCCATCCCCATCGACACCGGAGACTTCCGCCTCCTCGACTCCTGCGCCGTCGAGGCCTTTCAGCGCATGCCCGAGCGTCACCGCCTGCTGCGCGGCATGTCCAGCTGGATCGGCTTCCGCCAGATCGGCCTCCACTACCACCGTGCCGAGCGCCACGCCGGCGTGACCAAGTATCCGCTCAAGAAGATGCTCGCGCTCGCCGCCGACGGCATCGTCAGCTTCTCCATTATCCCTCTCCGCTTTGTCACCCTTATCGGCTTCATCTCTGCGACGATCGCCTTCCTCGGAATCCTCTACACCTTCTCCGTCCGCGTCTTCACGCACTCCTGGGTGCGCGGCTGGGCGATGTCGTTCATCGGCATGCTCTTCATGTCCGGCGTGCAGATGCTCTCACTCGGCATCGTTGGCGAGTACATCGGCCGCATCTACACCGAGTCCAAACAGCGCCCGCTCTATCTGCTGCGACCCGCCCAGAAGCAGAACCACCCATCCTCCGTCCCCACCGCCTCCGACGCGATAGAGATCGTCGAACCCGCCGTGCGAGCGTAGTAAGCAGAGCATCGAGAGCTGCTCCTCCCAAGGACGAGGGCTCCGGAGATCTTCCGGAGCCCTCGTCCTTGCATGACCTCGCGGTTAGCCTACATGTCGGCGATGCACGCGGCGATGCCCACTCGCCCGCGCCGTCCCGCGCACGCGCCGAAAGCCGCCAAACTGCCACTCCCGCACCGGCCCAACATCCACGTGCACAAACTGGCTGACTGGGTAGTACCCCACTCCACCCGCCCCAATCTCAAGCGCCGCGTTGCGCAGCATCGCCGTGGACACGCCCGGCACGCGGATGTCGATGGCGTGCCCTTCCATGTGCTGGCTGTGCTCTGCAACCCCGGTGAACGCCGCCCGCGTCCGCAGATACTCGTTCGTCTCCGGCGTCCGGTACCCGCAGACGATGTCGATGATCCCCGCCGGCCGGTGCAGCCGCGCCATGATCGTGTGCAGCAGGTCGAACTCCTTCGGGTCGTAGCTCGTCTCATCCTGTGTCCGATGGTCGCGCAGGAAGTAGTTCAACTTCTCCATCGCATCCGGCAGGTACACGTCCCCGATCCGGTACACGATGTCGATGCTCTCCCCCGTGTGCAGATGGTGCAGTCGCAGCGAGTAGCGCTGACCCAGGCTCATCGTCCCCGCGCTCATCCCATCCGCCGTTGCCGTCACATCGCCTGCTGTGCCCGCCGGCGGCATCTCGTCGGCGTGGACCCGTCCTGTTGCTCCGGCCAGCAGGCCGAAGCCGAGGCTGACTGTGCCCATCCATCGTCCCAGCGGACCAAATTCGTTCCACGCCATAGATCGTCAACTCCCAGGGATCGTGCGTGGGTCATGGCCGCTGACTTCGACAACTCAAATGCCGATCAGCAAAACGCATTCACGCTGTCCCTAGTGTACGCACGTCGGAGTTCCTATGACCCCGCCAGAGGGCAACCCGGCCTGTAACTTTTGTGTCATAGAACCTCCCCAAGCACCCCGGCCTTCCCCGTGGCAAGCTGTACACATGACGCTCTCCTTGGACGAGCAGCGCGTGCTCGGCGCCCTGATCGAGAAAGAGATCACCACCCCCGAGTACTACCCGCTCTCGCTGAATAGCCTTCAGGCCGCCGCCAACCAGCGCTCCAGTCGCGATCCGGTCATGAACCTCGACGAGCCCGCTCTGCGCTCCGCCCTTAGCGCCCTGGAGCGGCTCGCCCTCGTCGCCCCCGTGCGCGACTCCCGCGTGCCCCGCTTCGAGCACCGCGCCCGCACTGTCCTTAACCTCCGCCGCGACGAGACCGCCCTCCTTTGCCTTCTTCTGCTCCGCGGTCCACAGACCCCCGGCGAGCTTCGTGCCCGCGCCGACCGCCTCTTCTCCTTCGACGACCTCGACGCCGTCGTCAGCAGCCTGAGTCGTCTGGCGGACCGCCCCGAACCCGCAGCTTCCGACCACAGTCAGTCCACCGGTCCCCTCGTCGCCCTCCTCCCCCGCCAGCCGGGCGCCCGCGAGGCCCGCTACATGCACCTCCTCGGCCCCGCCCCGCTCGAGACTGCCCCCCAGCTCTCCACGTCGGTACCCGCGCCTTCACCCGCCGGCGCCGACCTTCGACTCGCCGCTCTCGAGCGACGCCTCGAACTGCTCGAGCAGCGTATTCAGGCCCTCGAAGATCCCGCGCCAAGCTCGACGCCGGCGTCCCCCTCTGCCGATCTAAAGCCGAGTCCCGCGTAAGATAAGCTCCGGATACGCCGCGTATGCCGCCCAAACCCCCTCCTCAGACCTCCGGGAAAGTCTCGGCCCAGACTCTCGCTCCAGCGGGAGTCGGCGTGGCCTCTGAGCAGATTCAACAGATCCAGCAGATCCTCGACGTCACCCCCGACGCCATCGTCATCATCGACGACAGCTGGAACTTCAGCTACGCCAACCCGCAGGCGATCCATCTCCTTCGCTCCGGTTCCGTTATCGGCGAAAACCTCTGGCAGCTCTTCCCCGGCAATCGCGAAGAGCCGTTCTTCTCCTCCTACATGCAAACCATGCAGGGGCGTGTTCCGACCGAGTTCGAGGCCTTCTATCCCGCACCACTGCACAGCTGGTACCGCATCTCCGCCCGTCCCTTCGACAGGGCCGGCATCATCATCTTCTTCTCCGACATCACTGACCGGAAGCAGGCCGAGCTCGCCCGCGACCGCAGCGCGACCCTTCTCGAACAGGTCCTCAACACCACCAACGAGGGCATCACCTCCCTCGACCGCAACTGGCGCTACACCTATCTCAACCGGCGCGGCCGGGAGATCCTCGGCGCGGACATCCAGCTCGGCGGGCCTACCCTCTGGGAGCTCTACCCCCAGGCGATCGGCACAGACTTCGAACGCAACTTCCGCCGCACGATGGACGACCGCGTCCCGACCAACTTCACCGCCTTCTACCCTGCTCCGCTCAACAACTGGCTCAACCTCGACGTCCGCCCCGCCGACGACGGCATCATCGTCTTCTTTCGCGACATCACCGCCGACCATCTCGCCGCGGAGGTCCTTCGCGACCAGCAGACCCAGCTCGCCTTCGTCCAGCAGGCCACCGGCGTCGCGACCTGGGAGATCGATCTCAGCACCCGCGAGATCACCTTCGGCGCCGGCTCCGCCTCTGTCTTCGGCTATCCCCTTGAGGAGCTCGGATCGACCAGCGCCTTCCGCCGCATCATCCATCCCGAGTCACTCCTCCATCACCCGACCCTCGTCGAGGTCGCCGCCTCCCCCGACGATACCCACCTGCGCGAGTACCGCCTGATCGCCGCTGATGGCTCGACCCGCTGGATCGAGAGCCGCAGTCGTGCCGTCCTCACCGATGGCGTCGCCACGCACCTCCGTGGCATCGCGATCGACATCACCGCCCGCAAACGCAACGATGAGGCCCTGCGCGAGAGCGAGCGCCGCTACCGAGTCCTCGCCGACCTCAACCCCCAGGCGCTCTGGATCGGCAATCCTCAAGGACAGGTCACCTACGCCAATCAGGGCTTCCTCGACTACCTCGGCCATGCCACCGCCGACCTCGATGGATGGCTCACCAGCTTCGATCCCGCAGACCGCGACCGCGTCATCGCTACCTGGACTCACTCGGTCGAGACCGGCGACGAGTACGACATCGAGGCGCGCCTCCTGCGCGGAGCAGATGGTGCCTCCCGCTGGTGGCACCTCCGCGCGTTGCCGGTGCGCGATAACGACCGCAGAATCATCCAGTGGCTCGGCGTCGCCACGGACATCGATGATGCCAGCACCTTCGCTGAGACGCTTCGCCTGCAGCAGCTCGAGACCGAACGTAAACGTGCCGAGCTCGAGGCCATCTACCAGACCGCTCCCATCGGCCTCGCCCTCTTCGATCCCATCGACTTTCGCTATCTTCGCCTCAATCACCTCCAGGCCGCCTTCTTCGCCCTTCCCCCGGAACAGATCCTCGGGAAGCGTCTGACGGAGATGGCGCCCATCCCCGGCCTTCGTGAGCTCTTCGAGCAGGTCGCCCGCGGTCAGCCCGTGATCAATCACATCCTCGAAGGCGAACTCGCCACCCACCCCGGGGAACATCGCTTCTGGACCGTGAACTACCTTCCCGTGCACGCGCCGGATGGCTCCGTCCAGGCCATCTCCGCCGCGTCGCTCGAGATCACGCACCAGCGTCGCGCCGAGGCCGCCCTTATCCAGAGCGAGAAGCTCGCCGCCGTCGGCCGCCTAGCCTCCTCCATCTCTCACGAGATCAACAATCCCCTCGAGGCCATCACCAACCTCCTTTACCTCATCGCCCAGCATGATGGTCTGCCGCCGGACCTCAGGGTCTACGTCAACATGGCGCAGTCAGAGCTCTCCCGCGTCTCCCAAATCGCCACCCAAACCCTTCGCTTCCATCGTCAGGCCGTCAAGCCGACCCTCGTCACCGCCGCCCAGCTCGTCGATGCCGTCCTCAATCTCTACCAGGGCCGCCTCGCCAACTCCGGCATCCGGACCGACATCCGCTACGACAGCCACACCCCCGTCCTCTGCTTCGAGAACGACATCCGCCAAGTCCTCAACAACCTTATCGCGAACGCCATCGACGCCATGCGGACCGGCGGCCGCCTCATCGTCCGTGCCCACAACGGCAGCGATCACACCACCGGCCGACGCGGCCTCCGCATCCTCATCGCCGACACCGGACACGGCATGAGCCGCGCCACCCTCAGCCGACTCTTTGAGCCCTTCTTCACCACCAAAGACCTCAACGGCACCGGCCTCGGCCTTTGGATCTCAAAAGATATCGTCGATCGCCATGATGGCCGCCTCACCGTCCGCAGCACAGAAGATACGGTTCACAAGGGCACCATCTTCAGCCTCTTTCTTCCTGAACGTGAGACCGCGCCCGCGTGATCTTCGACCGTCTCCGCGCCTCCATCCGCACGCTCGCCCGCACTCTCACGCTTCGCCCCCCCTCGGCCGAGCTCCCTCCGCCCGCGAACATCCATCCCTTCGACCTCGTCCACGACGTCGACACCAGCGGCCTCATCTGGGGTCAAGACCTCGCCTCCGGTCATCGCAACGACGCCTGGATCACCGCCTACTACGCGATCGCCCCGTCCCTCTTCAACGCCGTCTTGGACCGTCTCTCGCCGTCCCTCAACGACCAGTGGAGCCGCTTCAGCTTTCTCGACCTCGGCTGCGGCAAGGGCCGCGCCCTTCTGCTCGCCGCGCGCCGACCTTTCCACAGCATCATCGGCGTCGAGCTTCATCCCACGCTCGCCCGCATCGCCGAGCAGAACCTTCGCACCGTCACCCGCCCCACCCACCTCGCCGCCGCCGACCTTCGCTGCTCGCGGATCACAGTGCTTGCAGCCGACGCCACGACTCTCGACTACCCCCAGACGCCGCTTCTGGTCTACCTCTACCACCCTTTTCTTGCGCCCGTCCTGCGCCGCTGCCTCTTCAACCTCGAGCGTTCCCTCCGCGACCACCCACGCGAGGCCTGGCTCCTCTACATCAATCCCGAGTCCGCCCGCGTTCTCGACGACTTCCCCGCGTTCGTCCCGCAGTGGAACGAGACCTTCCCAATGGACACCGAAGACCTCCTCACCGACCGCAACTCCCACCCCGAGGAGCAGGTCATCGCCTACCTGTACAAGCCGCCGACCGCCCGACCCATCGGTTAGCTCCGAGCTTCGAGACACCGGCCTCTACCACGCGGAGCCCTCCCACGCCGCCTGCATCAGTGCACGACGACCGTCACCGTATTTGAGAGCAGCACGCTGTTTCCAATGTCATGCGCCCACACCTGGAGCACATGCGTTCCCGCCGAGAGCAGGGATGTGTCCAGCGCATACACGTACGGCGCATTACCCGCATGCGGCCACCCCACGCCAGACCCGTCCACCATCAGATAGGACCCGGCTGCATCAAGCGTCGCTGCGATCCTCGCCGTCACGTCCACAACGCCCGAGATCCCCTGCCCGTTGAGCGGGAACGTCAGCACCGCCGGTGAGCTCGACACCGGCGTCGGTGTCCCCGGTGCAGGCGATGGAGGTGTCGTCGTTGTGTTACTCACCACCACCGGCACCGTCGCCGAGAGGACCACCGTGTTTGCTGTGGTGTGCCCCCACAGCTGCAGCAGGTGCGTCCCGTTCGCCAGCGTCGCCGTATTCAGCGGGTACTGAAACGGCCCCTCCGCCACATGTCTGGTTCCGATCTCCGTCCCATCCACCATCAGGTACGACCCGCCCGCGTCCAGACCCACATTGACCTGCGCCTGCACCGTCGTCGCTCCGTGGATCGTGCTGTTCGCCGGCGGTGACGTAATCACCAGCCCACTGCTCGGCGGCGTGACCACCGGCGGCTTTGGTGCCGGAGCGGGCGTCGGAGTGGGCGTGGGTGTCGGCGTCGTCACCGGAGACGTCGGGACCGGTGTGGGCGTTGGAGACGGTGCCGGAGCCGGCGGATTCGCCGTCCCGCCACCTCCCGCCGCCTGGTAGATCGCCACCACCGTGTCGTTGTTCGCCTGCCAGTAGTCGGCGTGCACCATCAGCACATCCCCGGCCTTGACCGAGGCCGTGAGCGCCGGCGTCGCGGCCGCCAGCTTCCCTGGATCCACGTCGTTGATCAGGTTCGCACTGAACGCGTGCGGATAGTACGCATACACCGACGCGTCTGTCCCCAGATCGCCATGGAACAGAAACGTCTTGAACGGCGCCGTGTACGCGTAGTGCTTCGGCGTCGACTCCTCCGGAATCAGCAGGGAGTCCGGCAGTGCCGCCGCGACCTGCTGAAAGATGCTCGCATCGAGCACCGCCCCATCTGTCTCCACCGTCGAGTCCATGTAGAACAGCGTCGCGCCCCAGCGATCATGCGCATACTTCGCCTTGCGCAGCAGCTCAGCCGCGACCTGAGCGTCGGGCAGCGTCGTCTGCTGCGCCGTACCGTCCGCACTCATCGCGAAGTTCTGTGGCCGCACACACACGCCCACCCGGAAACCCGCATCTCGCATCGTCTTGAAGTACGCGTCATCCAGCTTCATCCCCGCGTAGGGTGACGTCTGGTCGGTAATGACACTCTCCATCTCCGGCGCGACTGTGGCAATCTGGTCCGGCGAGCACACGTAGCTCGTGTCCTGCGGATACTGCTCGCCCTCGATGTCCCACGTGATCGCACCCTGCGCATTCAGTCGCCGCAGATTCGCGACGTTGTTCGTCGCCGCCGTCAGCACCCGCCGCTGAAACTGCGCGAGTCCCGCCGCGGTTCGCACATCGAAGTCTGTCGCCGTGCCATCGTTGAAGTACCGCCGCGGGTTGTTCGGATACCCCCCCGGCTGATTGACGTTGCTGCCCGTGGGCGAGCTCGCCAGGTACACCGTCCCGATGATCCGCCGGTCCGTCCAGTGAAGCTGCGCCGGCCACGTCGTCGCCCAGCTCGCGTCCGCGTCCGTCGCCAGCGTCGCCGCCGGCGTTCCCGAAGGCGCAAACCGCAGCGACACCGTGTAGCTGTCCGTCTGCCCCGGCATCACTGGCCGGTCGTTGTGCGGCAGAAACGTCGCCATGCCGTCGAGAGCCGTCCCGCTGATGATCGGCGTATACGTCGTCCCCTGCCCCGTCGGCTGGAAGCCGCTGTAGAGCGGCTTCGCGGCGTCCGGAGCCACGGCCACCACCTCACCCGCACCCCAGTCCGCCACCGTCACACTCGGCCCTGTGGTGTTGAACGCCAGCTGGGGATAGCTCGGGTCTGCAAATCCCACCGGCAGCGACGGCATGTGCAGCGCCATCGGGTAGATCGCCGCCCCGTCGAAGATCACACCCGAGCCCGTGCGATTCGTCGCAGTGACATTCATGTTTAGCGTGTTGCCCTGCACCGCGAATCCCACCCGGATCGATCCCCAGGCATAGTTCGTCGTCCAGCTCCGCGAAGCCGCGTCCCACTGCCGGCCCTCGTTGTTCTCGCCCCACCCATCCTGCGTCAGCACGTCTCCTGCCAGGTCCGTGACCTTCATGTGCCAGATATGAAAGACATCCGCCGGAGACGCCTGCAGATCCTCAAGCACCGTCGACCCGAACTGCAGCCGCTGCACCCCCTGTGGGCCAAACGTCACCGTCAGGTTCTGTGCCGCCATATGCCGTTCCACTGCCACCGCCGCCACCGCGGCCAGCATCAGCGAGCCCAGAAGAAGTCTGCGTGTCATCGAGAGATCCCTCATCCATTCGGTGAGCCGGGCGCCCCGGATCGCAGGCGAGCCAGCGCCAGCGCGAGACAGACCACGGTCGTCCTGAATCATGAGTGCGCTCTCACCGGCGAGCCATCCCACTTCTTCGTCATACTGCTCTGTGCATCAAGCATCGCCTGCGCTCCCAACCACCCTAGCAGGGAGTACATACGAGAGCGCAAACATCTGCGCATACCCTGCAAAGTCCCACCGACCGCCGGAACGGCTTCCCCTCTGAAGCGCCCTGCGGTGCACCCGGTCTCCTCGCTGGTACTGCTCTGGCCGCCATGCGGGTCGCTTGTGTAAGTGCCACTCGCAAAGCAGGTTGGGGGAATCTCATCTGCCATCACCGTCCACCGGGCAGACGCTCGTCCGACGAACCGCCACCCCAGTCGACATGAACCCAGTAGCAAGCCCCTCACCCGCACGCTCTTCGTCTCTATCGGCATCTCGCCAGCAAACAT
Organism: uncultured Acidobacteriaceae bacterium; assembly: GCA_964247625.1. Lineage (GTDB taxonomy): Bacteria > Acidobacteriota > Terriglobia > Terriglobales > Acidobacteriaceae > Edaphobacter. The sequence continues at coordinate 33,909 of CAXTVA010000018.1, read as the reverse complement.
AAGGCCCACCCTCACCGCAAAGTAGCATCGCCTTTCCTCCGCCGCCATGCTACGGTGTCGTGACGCTCTCCCCGGAGTACCCATGCACCGCACCACCGTAGCCGCCCGCCTAAACCTTCTCCTCCTCGCTACGGCCCTCGTTCTCTCGTCTGCCATCAACACCGCCCGGGCCCAGATCCAGCGCAACGTCCCCACCAGCGCGTATCCCACCATTCAGTCCGCGATCAACGCCTCGGCCAACGGTGACACCGTCCTGGTCGCCCCGGGCACCTACCCGGAGAACATCAACTTCTCGGGCAAAGCCATCACCGTCAAGGCGACCAGCACCGACCCGACCCAGACCATCATCGATGGTGCCGGTGCAGCCACTGGTCTGCCCACCGTCCGCTTCGTTCAGGGCGAGACCCGCTCCAGCATTCTCATTGGCTTCACCATCCAGAACGGCGGCGGCAACGCCAGCACCGGCGTGGTCGGCGGCATCTACATCAAGGCGGCAACCCCCACCATCAGCGGCAACATCATCACCAACAACACCTGCTTCGGCGTCTACAGCGAGGGTGGCTCCCCCGCCATCATCGCAAACAACATCAACAACACCCTGTACACCCCCGGCGCCCCTTGCGCCTCGGCCGCTGGCTCCGCGATCTGGCTCGACAGCGAATCCGGCCCTCTCTTCTCCGCGAGCCGTGCCCTTATCGTCAGCAATAACATCCAGCAGAACGTCGCCTCCGGCCTCAGCAACGCCGGCAACGACGGCGGTGCCGCGATCGCTGTATGGGGCGTCGTCGGCCCGGTAATCCAGAACAACCTCCTGCTGAACAACACGACCACCGGAGCCGGCGGCGCGATCCACGTCATCAACAGCGGCGCCATCGTCCTCAGCGGCAACCTCATCGTCGGCAACCAGTCCGGAACCCATGGCGCCGTCTCCATCACCCTGCCGCAGGACGGGCAGCTGCCGAACGGCCTCGGACCACCGAACAGCCTGATCCTGAACAACACCATCACCGGCAACACCGTCGTTCCCACCACCGCACCGCCGCCGGACGAGGCGACCCAGCTCTACCTTGAAGGCGACCTCTCCCAGACCGTGCTCGCCAACAACATCCTCTCCGGCGCCTCCAACACCATCGCCACCTTCTCCTGCGGCCTCCAGCTCGACAACCTCAGCATCACCCCGCTCGTCATCGACCACAACGACCTCCTCAACACCACCCAGGGCGGCCCAGCCATCGGCGGCGCCACCCGCTGCTCCGCCCAGGCAGGCTCGTTCAACAACATCGCCGTCGACCCCGCCTTCACCAGCACCAACCCCGCCTCCGCCGACTTCCACCTCCGCGCCGGCTCCCCCGCCATCGACGCCGGCAATACCAGCGCCATCGCCGACCTTCTCTACAACAACCTCCAGCCGCCCCTGCCTGACCTCGACGGCAACGCTCGCGTGCTCGACAGCACCGCCGCTGGCTATCCCATCATCGACCTCGGCCCGTACGAGAACCAGGGCGCGGACGACGCCGGCATCACCACCCTCTTCCTCTCCTCCACCCAGTCCAACTCGGGCACTCCCCCACAGCAGGGCTATCACGTCGCCGGAGCCAGCACCGTCGACCTCACCGCCCTCGTCTATACCTCAAACGTCGCCCCAAACATCCCACCCGGCCCTGTCACCTTTACCGAAGATGGCGGTCCCATCGGTCCCAATCCGACTGCTCCCGTCGCCACCACGGCCAACATACCGTCCGCTACCCTCACCACCCCGCCCCTCACCCCCGGCCTCCACACCTTCACCGCCTCCATTCCCGCCCAGAACGGCACCTCGCCCGCGACCTCGGTCAAAGCCCTCATCCTTGTCGATCCCTACACCACGACGCTCACCCTCGCCTGCCCTGTCTCGCCTGCCGCTCCCGGCGCGGCTGTCAGCTTCGGCATCGCCCTGACCTCGACCGGCCCCATCCCGCCCAACGCGACCGTCTCCCTCTTCGATAACGGCAGCACGACCCCCTTCGACCCCGTCACGCTCAACGCGAACGGCACCTACACCTACACCACCTCGACCCTTACTACCGGCTCCCACAGCATCGTCGCCACCTACGCCGGCACAGCGGACTACCAGGCCGCTACCTCGACGCCTCCCTGCGCCCTCACCATCAGCGCCGCCGCTGCAATCCCGACCACCACTGCCGTCTTCGCTCAGCCCAGCACCACCGTCCCCGTTGGCCAGCCCGTCACCTTCACCACCCAGGTCACCAACACCGCCAGCCCTACCGGCCCCGCTCCCATCGGCAGCGTCACGCTTACCTCAGGCAACACCGTACTCGGCACCCAGACGCTAACGCCAGGCAGCGCCGCCACCAGCACCGCTACCTTCCCCGCCATCACCAATCTCCCCGTCGGCCAGAACACCATCACCGCCACCTACACTCCCGCCGCTCCCCCCGCAACCGCCTTCGCCCCCAGCTCCAGCACCACGATCGAGACCATCACCGGCATCCAGACCACCACCACCCTTACCACCTCGCAGAATCCCACCACCGCCCTCACCTCCATTCAGCTCACCGCCACCGTCGCACCCGTCTCCGGCACCGCGACGATCACCGGCATGGTCAACTTCTTCGACGGCACCACCCTGCTCGGCCAGGCGTCCGTAAACAACGGCCAGGCCATCCTCCCCGCCACCTTCACCGCCATCCCCGCCACTCACCCACTCACCGCCGTCTACGCAGGCAGCGGCACGATCGGCGGATCCACCTCAACGACCGTCAACGAAGTCGTCAACCAGATCCCCACCACGACCTCTCTGCTTGTCGCGCCCGCGCAGTCCATCGCCTTTGCCCCCGTCCGCCTCACCACCCACACCGCCTCGAACACCTCCGGCACCCCGCCCCTCAACACCCCCAGCGGGCCCGCGGCCACGGTCACCTTCTTTGCGAACGGCGCCAGCATCGGCTCGACCCCGGTCGACGCCTCCGGAGATGCTGCCCTCACCCTGACCCCACCGGCCGGGAACTACACCATCACCGCAACCTTCTCCGGCGACGGCATCTTCGGCCCGAGCCTCGCGAACGTCGCCTCCCTCACGGTCACCGCCGTCACCTCATCGCTCGCGCTGACCGGATCCCCCGCCAACCCCGTCGTCGGCCAGGCCGTCACCCTCACGGCCACGCTCGCCGCTGCGGGTGCGCCCGCCTCCGCGCTCTCCGGAACCGTCGCCTTCTCCGACGCCGGCACCGCCCTCGGCTCCGCCACGCTCAACGGCGGCGTCGCGACTCTCACCTTCACGCCGACCAGCGCCGGCTCCCAGCTCATCACCGCCCAGTTCGGCGGCAACGCCACCCTCGAGCCCGCCTCCGCGACCTTCACCCTCGACGTCAGCCCGCGCGACTTCTCCCTCTCCACCGCCGCGCCCAACATCTCCATTCCCACCGAGCACCACGCGTCGCTCGGCGTCACCGTCACCGCCATCGGCGGTCTCGTCGACACCGTCGACCTCACCTGCAGCAACCTGCCCCAGTGGACCACCTGCACCTTCCACCCCGGCAGCCTCGGCCTCAACCAGGCCCCCACCCCTTCGAGCACCGCCACCTCGACGCTCGTTCTCGACACCGACTTCGTCCTCGGCTACGCCCAACTCCATCCAGGTCCGCCCATCCGAACCCGTGGCAGCCTCGCTCCGATCACCTTCGCCCTGCTTCTTCCGGCCGCGGTCCTGCTCGGCTGGCGACGACGCATCCGGCTTCCCCGGCTCCTTCTCATCGCCCTGGTCTCCGTCGGTGCCCTCACCGCCTCCGGCTGCAGCGGACTCTATCCCCCACACACCGCGCCCGGCACCTACACCATCACTATTACCGGGCACGCCGAGAGCAGCAACATCACCCGCAGCACCACCATCACCCTCGTCGTGACGCCATAAGCCGGGAGAATCTCACACTCGCTCACCCCGCCTTTAGAACGCCCCGGCAGCGCGAGCGTAAGACCTACTGCCCCAGACTCGCCGCCGTCTTGGTCCCGGTCTTGACCACCGCCCGGTCCACCACCGCGTAGAGCAGCTGATCCGGGTCCCTCTTCGCCTCCCGTTTGATCATCTGCCCAGCCTTTGTCCCCGCCGTCTGCGTCGCCGGCAGCGTCAATCCGCGCTTCTGCGCGCTCATCGCCGCCAGCTCCTTCACCATCTCGAAGAACTGATCCTCATTGCGCCCGCTCAGCACCCACGCCTCGTGCACGGTGCTCGTCAGCAGCTGCTCCGTCGTCCAGCTGTGCGGCGCCTCGGTCTGCCCGACCACGCCCGCGGTCTGCGACGACGGCGCACCTTGCCCCAGCATCACAGCCGGCACCCACAGCCCCACCATCCAGACCCCGGTCGCCACGATCCGCCTCACCTGCCTGCTCACGCCCTCACGCATCTCTGTCCTCCTCGGTATGCCCGTCCGCCATCGACTTTCAGCCGCTATCGCCGTCCGTCCCGATAGTCTCGATAGTCCTGCTGCTTGTTATCCTGGTGCACCTTGCCCGCCACGGCGCCGACACCCGCGCCCGCTCCTCCGCCAATCAGGGCGCCTTTGAGCCCGCCGCCGAAGAGCGCTCCGAGCGCCGCACCGCCGGCAGCGCCAATCAGCGCACCCTTGCCTGGACCGATGCCGCCATGCGTCCGGTCGTACTCGTCTCGCCGGTCATAGCGCCGATGATCGTCGTGATCGGTATATCCGTGGCCGCGGCGATCATAGCCGCGATGCATCCCTTCGTAGTACGCCCCGCGATCCTGTCCCGTCGCCGAAGCAACACCCGGCAACAGCATCAACCCGGCAACGACCAGCGTGCGCCATGCCTTCATGCCTCACCTCTTCCGCATCATGGCAGTATGGATGCGAACCTACCGCCCAACGGCGCCCTTTTCTGCACGCGTGCCCTCATCCCGCGGGCGGTGGCACCCATCCGGCAGCGACGATTGCTCTGTCGCCCGCATCCGCAGCGCCCGGATGCGCAGCTCTCCCTCGCGGTGATACCCTCACCCGCAACCACCAGCGATCGCCCTGCCTCGCAAGGAGCTCTCCGTCGTGCACCTCCGCCGCCTCGCCGTCCTTTGTCTCTCGTTCGCTGCTGCCCTCACCCACGCCCAGAGCTACACCTCCATCGTCATCTTCGGCGACTCCCTCTCCGACACCGGGAACATCGCCCACCTCGTGCAGGCGCAGACCGGCATCCGCTACCCCGGACCCCTCGCCGACTACACCGACGGCCGCTTCACCAATGGCACGGACACCCTGCCCGCCGCCCGCAACTTCACCGGGGTCTGGGTCGAGCAGTTCGCCGCCACACTTGCCGCGCACCCTGCCATCTCCGCCTCGCTCGACGGCGGCACCGACTACGCCTTCGGCTCCGCCACCACCAACAACGGCACTCACCAGGAGTCCGACACCGTCGGCGGCATCACCCTTACCATCACCGTCCCGGATATGGGCAGCCAGGTGGACACCTACCTCGCCGCTCATCCCACCGTACCCGCCAACACGCTCGTCGTCCTTTGGGGCGGCGCCAATGACCTCGCCGCCCTCGCCACCGCCGGCACGCAGAACCCTCAGACCGTCATTACCACCGCCGCCAGCCAGGAGGTCGCCCTCGCCCAGCGCCTCATCGCCGCCGGCGCCACCGATCTCCTCATCCCCAACCTCCCGCCGCTCGGAGCCATCCCTCGGTTCGCCGCGGAGCCAACCAGTGTCCAGAGCCTCATTACGCAAGCCGCCAGCGCCTTCAACACCGCCCTCACCGCCGGCCTGCAGGCTCTGCCCGCCGCGAACCCCGGCCGCACCCTGCACATCAATCAGCTCGACACCTTCACCCTCTTCCAGAACGTCATCGCCGCTCCCAGCGCCGCCGGCCTCACCAACGTCGCCGCCTCCGCACAGGCCCAGCTCGTCAACCCCGACCAGTACCTCTTCTGGGACGACCTTCATCCCACCACCGCCGGCCATCACCTCCTCGCCACCACGGCCGCCGGACAGCTCGCCCCGGCTATCGCCACCACCACGACCCTGACCTCCTCCACACCCAACGCCGCGGTCGGCAGCCCCGTCACCTTCACCGCCCCGGTCGTCGCCGCCTCCGGCTCGCCCATTGGCAACGTCACCTTCTCGGATGGCAGCACCGCCCTTGGCACCACCGCTCTCACCAGTATCGGCACCACCACCAGCACCGCCACGTACACCACCTCCACCCTCGCCGCCGGCACGCACAGCATCACCGCCAGCTTCGCCGGCAGCCCTGGCTTCAGCCCCTCCGCCTCTGCGGCTCTTACCGAGACCATCGCCACCCCAGCCCTCGCCGCGACCCTCTCGCCAGCCTCCCTCACCCTCGCCCGCGGAGCCTCTGGCACCACCACCCTGACCCTCACTCCCAGCAACGGCTTCTCAGGCACTGCGACCGCCGCCTGCGGAGCCCTCTCGGCTCACCTCGCCTGCAGCTTCTCCAACACCTCTTTCACCTTCACCAGTGACACCGCCGGCGCCCAGACCGCCACCATCACCATCGCCACCAACGCCACCGCCCGCCTCCGCTCCCCCGCCGGCCTTCGACCCCGGCAGCCCACGGGCCCAACCACCCCGGAGATCGTCCTCGCCACCCTCTCCGCCATGCTTCTTCCCTCTCTTGGCATCGGCTTCCTCCGCCGCCGAGCCTCGTTGCAGCACCTCGCAACCCTTCGCCTCCTCCGCGTCATGGTCGCCGCCGTTCTCCTCGCCGGAGTCGCCACCCTCTCCGGCTGCGGCAGCTCCAGCAGCAACGACGCTACCTCCGGGACCTACATGATCCCGATCACCGTGACCGCAAATAGCACGACGACCACCCAGACCCTTAGCGTCACCGTCCAGTAGCATCGATGCGTCCACCAGGTGGAGGCGCCCGCCGGGGCGCCTCCACCTGCGCTTGGTCCTACTTCGACCCGACTGGCTCCGCCATCTTCGTGTGCATCGCCGCCTGAACCGACTCGGGAACCAACCCCATCAGCGCTCCTTCGACCTTCGTCGTCAGACTCGCCGCAAACACGTGCTCGTCGCCCTTCATCAGCGCCGCAAACCCCTGCTTCGCCACGTCATACGGCTCCGAGTCCTTCTTGCCCTTCTGCCCGACGTCGGTGTCGTCCAAACCGGCCCGATGGAAGAAGTCCGTATCGACCGGCCCAGGCTGCAGCGCCGTCACCGTCACCCCCGTGTCCTTCAGCTCCGCCCGTAGACTCTTCGCAAACGACAGGTCGAACGCCTTCGACGCGGCATAGACCGCCTCCCGTGGCGCCACCATCTCGCTCACCAGCGACGCCGTGATCAGGATCCGTCCCGCACCGCGCCCCACCATGTGCTGCACCACATGCTTGGCCAGGTGCACAGTACCCTCCACATTGGTCCGCACCAGCCGAATCTCCTCCTCCAGCTTCGTCTCCGCGAAGAGCCCGCCAACGCCGACGCCTGCATTGATCGCCGCCGCGTCGACCGGCCGTCCCAGCGCCTCCACCGCCTGCCAGAACGTCTCCACCCCCTCGTAGGTCGCCAGGTCCGCCTGCACCGCTCGCACCTGCACACCGAGCGCCTGAAAATCCGTCTCCGCCTTTGCCAGCCGATCGCCCTCGGCCACGATCACGAGATCGAACCCGTTCTCGGCAAACACCTTCGCCAGGTTGTACCCGATCCCGGACGAAGCTCCGGTCACCACTGCCAGTTGATTCGCCATCGCGCGTCATCCTCTCCGTCTGCCGCCGCATCTTTCTCGACGGACTTCCCTCCTGAGATGGCCGCCTCTCGCTCTCTGACACCCGAGCACCCCGCGTCTTGTTGCTCCGATCGAACTCTTGTTCAAAATCACCGCCCGCTCCGCACAGACCGAGCCACAACATCGCTCCAGAGCGCCGCTGGTCCAAACCGTCTACACTGGCGCCCATGCCGCGATCTCTCGCCATCGCCCTTCTACTCGCCGCCACCACCCTCGCCGCTACCGCGCAGTCCTCACCCACGCGCGTCACCATCGTCGGCCTCACCCACGGCCACGTCCAGGGCTTCCTGCACGCGCTCCCCACCCACCCGGAGATCGCGCTCGTCGGCATCGCCGAGCCAGATCAGGCCCTGCGCGACAAGTACGAGCAGCGCCTGCACCTGCCCCACAGCCTCTTCTTCGCGTCCGAAGCCGACATGCTCCGTCAGACCCACCCCGCCGCGATTCTCGTCTACACCGCGCCCGCCGGTCACCTCGCCGCCATCCAGGTCGCCGCGCCCATGCACATCGCCGCGATGGTCGAAAAGCCGCTCGCCACCACCGTGCCCGACGCCCTCGCCATCGCCCGCCTCGCCCAGCAGTACAGCGTCCCTGTCCTCACCAACTACGAGACCACCTGGTACGCCTCCAACACCGAAGCCATCCACCTCGCCGATGCCGACAAGCTCGGCGAACTCCGCCGCATCGTCGTCCACGATGGCCACCGCGGTCCGCAGGAGATCGGCGTCGACCCAGAGTTCCTCGGCTTCCTCACCGATGCCAAACAGAACGGCGCCGGCGCCCTCTTCGACTTCGGCTGCTACGGCGCCGACCTCGCCACCGTCCTCATGCACGGCGCGCTGCCCCTCTCCGTCACCGCCGTCACCCACACCGACAAGCCCTCCATCTACACCCACATCGACGACGACTCCACCGTCCTCCTCCAGTACCCTCGCGCCGTCGCCGACCTCGAAGGCTCCTGGAACTGGCCCTTCGACCGGAAGGACATGGAGGTCTACGGCGCCACCGGCTACGTCGACACCGTCTACGTCTCCACCAGAGTCACCGACCAGCTCCGCCTGCGTCTCCCCGGCGAGAAGGAAGAGCACCCCGCCCTCGCTCCCGCCCTGCAGTCTCCCCAGGACGACTCCCTCCATTACCTCGTTAACGTCCTCACCAATCACCTCACCCCGACCGGCGATATGACCGCCCTCGATACCAATGTCAAGGTCGTTCGCATCCTCGCCGCCGCTCGCGAGTCCGCCGCCGCCCATCGCACCATCTCCCTCACGCCCGCCACTCCCTAGCCGGTCGACACGGCGCGACAGCTCGATCGAAGCTCACATCGGCACACACGAGTGCCGCATCGCAGCGGTGCGATAATCCAACAAACACAGACGGAGAGAGCAGTGTGCAGAGCTTGATCAGGCGCCTTGTGCGAAGTCCGTTCATGCTCTTCGCTCTCGTCGTTGTTGTGACCTCCGCTTGCAAACTCTCCCTGCTGAACGCGCGCGAACTGTGGCTCGACGAGACCTACTCCGCCTTCGTCGCGCACATGCCCCTGAAAGATCTGTTCCTCTTCACCGCGGGTGACGTTCACCCGCCGCTCTACTACCTCCTCCTATGGGTCTGGATCCGCGTCGTCGGCGACACATCGGCCCTCCTCCGCCTCCTCAGCGTCCTGCTCGATCTCGGCAGCGTTCTGCTCATGGCCCTCCTCGGCAGACGTCTCCTCTCGAAGCAGTGCGGCTCGCTCGCCGCGATCCTCTTCGCCCTCTCGCCAATGCTCTTCGTGTACTCCTTTGAAGTACGCAGTTACATGCTCGTCATCCTGCTTGTAGTCGCTCTGCTCATCCTGCATTGGCAGTTCACCGTAGAGAGACGGACGTCCTTCTCTCTCCTAACTGCCTACAGTCTTCTCTCAGCCCTGCTGTTCTACGTGCACTATCTCGCCCTCTTCGTCCTGGCCGCTCTCTTTTTCCATCGCGTCCTGGTCTCCCGCTCTGCAAAGGATCGCTTCTCGCGAGTCTTTACTCCCGCCATCATCACCTTCGTGCTCGCCCTGCCAGCTCTCGCGCTCTCGCAGAGACAACACGCCGCAAAGGCTGGCCTCGACCACCGCCTCGAGCTCAGCCGCAAGGATCCCCGTACCCTCTCCTACGGCGGCACCAGCCAGAACACCGCGAAGACACTTCCCCTGCACCTGGTGAAGAGCACCGCGACCGTAGCCGGCTTCTATCCCGCTCGATCCCCTGTGCTTCTCCTGCTCTGCGCTCTACCCCTCGTCATCACCTTTGCCGCGACGGCATACCTCTGGCTCCTTCGGCACGATGAAGTCTGCCGCCTCTGCGGGATCACGACGATCGTCTTCTTCCTAGGGGAACCGCTACTTCACCTGGACGGCACGCGCTATCTCCTCCCACTCATTCCCTTCTTTGTTCTCGCGCTGGCACGTGTCATTCAGGTCTGGTCGGCAACGAGACGCTGGCACCTCCTCGGACCGATCGCGGGTGCACTTCTCCTCGCCATCTACACTGCAGCCTTCTATCGTCAGGCCACGAAACAGCACGGCCGCCCATGGCAGAATCTCGTCTTGGCAGTGCAGCAGAGCTATGCTCCGCAAGACCTCGTCGTCTTCGATGCACTCTACTCCCAGGTCCCATTCGACTACGTCGCCAACCTCCATCACTTCCAGCCCAACGAAGCCGGATTTCCAATCTCAATTGCCGATTGGTGGCAGAGCCAGAACATGCGAGGCTGGGGCGGTCCCGTCATTCTCAAGACAGACCTCGACAACGTTGCATCGCGCATTGCAACGACAACGCCCAGAACCGTCTGGCTCGTCCTCTACGACAACAACTACTACGACCCACATAACGCTCTGCTCTCGAAGCTTCGCGAGCTGGGTCAGGTCACAGAAGTGGTCCTTCCACCCGACCCGGACGCCCAGGTTGCGGACGACAGCTCCACCCTGCACCTCTTCCGCGTCGCGCTCCGCGACTAACGTCAACGACATAGCTCGATCACGGTTATTGCGGTAGTCGAGCCGTCCGCAGGTAGATGGAAGGTGTCTCTACTCAAACCAGACGAGACTGACAGCTCCTACCCGCTGCCGCGTCCTGCAAAGGAAGGGCTCAAACTAGGAAGAGGTCGTCTGAGCAAGGCTGATAGTCTGCCGCACCCGTATCACCTCATCCAGAATGCGCTCCGCCAGCTCGCCCTTCGAGCTCTCCGGCAGCTCCACCACACCCTCCCGCGTCACGAACAACGCTGCGTTCCGGTCCACATCAAACCCCGTCCGCGCTCCCGAGACATCGTTGGCCACGACCGCGTCCACGCCCTTGCGGGCAAGCTTCTCCCGCGCGCGTGCCAGCAGATCCTCTGTCTCCGCCGCAAAGGCCACGACCAGAGTCCCCGCCGCACGCTCCCGCACCACCTCCACGAGAACGTCTGCCGTGGCCTCCATCTCGACCGTCAGTCCCACACCTCCATCTCCCAACCCAGCCCCGACACCGCGCTTAATCTTCTGCGCCGCCACCCGTCGCGGCCTAAAGTCCGCCACGGCCGCCGCCCCGACCACCATGGTCGCCAGCGGCAGGCGCGCCATCACCGCGACACGCATCGCCTCCGCCGTATCCACCCGCACCACCTCAACCCCCGGCCCCACCTCCATCGCCGACGCCGTCACCAGCATCACCCGTGCCCCGCGCTTCGCGGCCCGCTCCGCCACCGCATGCCCCATCCGGCCGCTCGACCGGTTCCCCACAAACCGCACCGGATCGATCGGCTCCCGCGTCCCGCCCGCCGTCACCAGCACCGTCTCCCCCGCCAGGTCTCGCCGTCCCGCGCTCACCCGCGCCAGCTCCTCCAGCACCGCCCCCGCAATCACCTCCACCTCCGCCATTCGGCCGCCGCCCACCATCCCGCACGCCAGGTATCCGTCCCCCGGCGCAACCACGCGCACCCCCCGCGTCCGCAGCCGCTCTACATTTGCAGCCACCGCCGCGTGCCCCCACATGTTCACGTTCATCGCCGGAGCCACCACCACCGGCGCCGTCGTCGCCAGGTACATCGTCGACAGGAAGTCATCCGCCAGCCCGTTGGCAAACTTGCCCAGCGTGTGCGCCGTCGCCGGTGCCACCACCAGCAGCTCCGCCCACTGCGCCTCCGCAATGTGCTCGATCGCCGCCTCCCCCGCGTCCGGCCCGTCCTGCGACCACAGATCCCGCATCACCCTATGCCCGGTCAGCGACGAGAACGTCAGCGGCCGCACAAACTCCTCCGCCGCCCGCGTCATCGTCACCCGCACCTCCACGTCCGCCTTCTGCAGCAGCCGCACCAGCTCCGCCGCCTTATACGCCGCCACCCCGCCACATACCCCGACCATCACTCGCCGCAGCTCAGCCATCGCGATCCTCCGCCCCCGCCACACCGTCCACTCTCCCGGCGATCACCACGTTATCAATCAGCCGCGTACGCCCCACCCGTGCCGCCACTGCCAGCAGCGCCCCACCCCCCACCTCCTCGACCTCCTCGAGCGTCGCCCGATCCACCACCGCCGCGTACTCCAGCTCCACCTCCGGCTCTCCGTGGATCTCCGCCGCCATCGCCGCCCGCAGCCGCTCCGCCCGCACCTCACCCTCGCGCACCAGCCCCTCCGCCGCCACCAGCGCCCGCCGCAGCACCAGCGCCCGCCCGCGCTCCTTCACCGATAGGTACTCGTTCCGCGAACTCATCGCCAATCCGTCTGCCTCCCGCACCGTCTTGGCCACCACCACCCGCACTCCAAAGTGCAGATCCCGCACCATCGCCTCGATCACCGCCACCTGCGCCGCATCCTTCTGCCCGAAGTACGCCGCGTCCGGCCCCGCGATGTGGAACAGCTTCGCGACCACCGTCGCCACCCCGCGAAAGTGCCCCGGCCGCGACACCCCGTCCAGCCGGTCGCCGATCCCACCCACCTCCACCACCGTGCTCGCCCCCGCCGGATACATCTCCTCCGCCGCCGGCGCAAACACCAGGTCGACCTCCTCCGCCTCAAGCAGCGCGCAGTCCGCCTCGAACCGCCGCGGATACCGCCCGAAGTCCTCCCCCGGCCCGAACTGCAGCGGATTGACAAAGATCGAGGCCGCCACCCCGGCACACTCCCGCCGCGCCGTCCGCACCAGCGCCAGATGCCCCGCGTGCAGCGCCCCCATCGTCGGCACCAGCCCCAACCCCCACAAACCCGCACCCGATCCCGCGGCACTCCCCGAACCCGCTCCGGAAACCCGCAGCTCCTTAACCGCCGCCCGCATCGCCGCCACCGTCCGCAGCACCTGCATCGCCGCTACGCCTTTAGGAGGTCCGCCACCGCGTCCTCCCCCTCGCCCGCCGCACTCACTCCCGCCGGCAGGTGGTAGCTCTCCGCGTCACTCGGAAACCGCCCCTCCCGCACATCCTCGCAGTACCGCGTAATCCCCTCCCGGAACATCGCCGCCGCATCCCCGTACCGCCGCACAAACTTCGCCGCCGGCCCAAACGTCAGCCCGAACATGTCGTGGAACACCAGAATCTGCCCATCGCACTCCGGCCCCGCGCCAATCCCGATCGTCGGAATCCCCACCATCGCCGTGATCCGCGCCCCGACCTCCCGCGGCACGCCCTCCACCACCAACGCCACCGCCCCCGCTCCCGCAAGCGCCGCCGCATCCGCATAGAGCGCCTCCATCGCCGCCGCCGACCGCCCCTGCACCCGGTACCCGCCCATCCGGTGCACCGACTGCGGCGTCAGCCCAATGTGCCCCACCACCGGCACCTCCGCCCCGGTAATCCGCTCCACCAGCCCCGCCCGGCTCACGCCGCCCTCCAGCTTCACCGCCTCCGCGCCCGCCTCCTTCACAAACCGGATCGCGTTCCCCACCGCCTCCTCCGCGCTCACCTGGTAGCTGCCGAACGGCATATCCGCCACCACTAGCGCCGCCGTCACCCCGCGCCGCACCGCCCGCACGTGGTGCAGCATCTCCTCCATCGTCACCGGGAGCGTGTCGTCGTACCCCAGCACCGCATTGCCTACCGAGTCCCCGACCAGCACCACGTCGACGCCCGCCTCATCCAGCAGCCGGCCCGTCGGCATGTCGTACGCCGTCACCGCCGTAATCGGCCGCCGCGCCCGCTTCCACCCCGCCAGGCTCGCCACCGTCACCTTCGCCCGCGCACGCCCCCCCCCGGCAGCCCGCGGCCCATCCGCAAGCCCATCTCGCAGCCCAGTCAGACTCATTCCGCACTCTCCAGTGCAACTCCGCCCTGACCCCAGCAGATATCGCCCGAAACACCGTCCAGTATAGGCGCTCTGCCACAGATCATCCCAACAACGCCCCCACGCCGCCGACGGCCCCTCGACCAATCCATGTCTCCCGGAAGGATCGCAGCGTCGCCGGCGGCACAGACACGGCGAGGCCGCAGCCGCAGTCACTCATCCCTGCAACGCGGCTCCAGCTCGCCCACTCGCCGAGCTGGCTCTGGACAACATCTTCGGAGTCCCACCTCACCCACCCACGCCAATGCCGCATCATGACCTCCGCCGCCCAGATTCCGCGACCATCGTGCGTCCTCCAGCCCGCCTGCGCTCTCCATCCGGACCCTCCCCCCCAGCCGATAAACGCCCTATAATAGGGCTATACCCATGGCAGACGACCAGAACGACCTTCCCCTCGGCGACCCCACGCCTCCCTCTCCCCAGGACGCCTCAGGAAATGTGCCCCCGCCCGCCGGCACCCCGCCCGATGGCCCCGGCTCGACCGGCCCCGGAGCCCTGCGCATGTTCCCGATCAACATCGAGGACGAGATGCGCCGCTCCTATCTCGACTACTCGATGTCGGTCATCATCGGCCGCGCCCTGCCCGACGTCCGCGACGGCCTCAAACCCGTCCATCGCCGCATCTTGTTCGGCATGCAGGAGATGGGCCTCCAGTTCAATAAGAAGTACACCAAGTCGGCCAAGGTCGTCGGCCACGTCATGGGCAACTACCACCCCCACGGCGACTCCGCGATCTACGACACCATGGTCCGCCTCGCCCAGCCCTTCTCCCTCCGCTATCTCCTGGTCGATGGCCAGGGCAACTTCGGCTCCGTCGACGGCGATCCACCCGCCGCCATGCGCTACACCGAGTCCCGCCTCACCCGCGTCGCCGGCGAAATGCTCGCCGACATCGACTCCGACACCGTCGACTTCGCCCCCAACTACGACGAGTCCACCCAGGAACCCACCGTCCTCCCCGCCCGCCTGCCCAACCTCATCATTAACGGCGGCACCGGCATCGCCGTCGGCATGGCCACCAACATCCCGCCCCATAACCTCACCGAGGTCATCGGCGCCTGCATCGCCATCCTCACCAAAGACAAATCCGAGACCCGCTCCGACCTCGAGCTCGTCCTCGAGCACGTCAAAGGCCCCGACTTCCCCACCGGCGGCTATCTCTACGGCCGCTCCAACATCGCCCAGTCCTACCGCACCGGCCGCGGCCGCTTCATGATGCGCGCCAAGTGCTCCATCGAGAACATCACCGGCGGCCGCCAGGCCATCATCACCACCGAGATCCCCTACCAGGTCAACAAGTCCACCCTCATCAAGCGCATCGCCGAGCTCGTCACCGAGAAGATCGTCGACGACATCTCCGACGTCCGCGATGAGTCCGACCGCGACGGCATGCGCATCGTCATCGAGCTCAAGCGCGGCGCCGAGCACCAGATCGTCCTCAACCAGCTCTACAAGCACACCGCCATGCAGGAGAGCTTCTCCATGATCTTCCTGGCCGTCCACAACGGCCAGCCAAAAGAACTGCCATTAGACCAGGCCATCCACGCCTTCCTCGATCACCGCATCGAGGTCGTCCGCCGCCGCACCAGCTTCCTCCTCGCGAAAGCCCGCGACCGCGAGCACATCCTGCTCGGCTACCAGATCGCCCTCGACCACCTCGATCGCGTTATCCAGATCATCCGCCAGTCCAACTCCCGCGCCGACGCCCGCGAGAACCTCTTCGCCTTCTTCTCGAACCGCCGCATCTCCCTCCGCGGCACCGAGATCGCCGGCATCACCCTCGATCCCGCCAAGTACGCGATCGACCTCGCCGGCGGCAGCGTCTCCGCCCAGCTCTCCGCCGGCACCGCCGGCGCCACGGCCGCCACCCTCATCCTCTCCTACAAGCAGATCGACGCCATCCTCGAGCTGCAGCTCTATCGCCTCACCCAGCTCTCCATGGACGAGCTCTTCAAAGAGCTCGGCACCGTCCGCGACAACATCGCCGAATTCGAATCCATCTTGGCGTCCGAGAAAAAGCTCCGCCGCGTCATCACCAAGGAACTCGAAGAGATCCGCGACAAGTACGGCGACGAGCGCCGCACCCAGATCCTCGACGAAACCACCGAGCTCACCCTCGAAGACCTCATCGCCGACGAGCAGGTCGCCGTCACCGTCTCCCACACCGGCTACCTCAAGCGCACCCCCATCTCCATCTATCGCCAGCAGCGCCGCGGCGGCACCGGTCGCCTCGGCATGAAGACCCGCGACGAGGACTTCGTCGCCCAGCTCATCATCAACTCCACCCACGCCTATCTGCTCTGCTTCACCAACACCGGCCGCGTCTACTGGCTCAAGGTCTACGAGATCCCCGACGTCGGCGCCGCCGGCAAAGGCAAGGCCATGGCCTCGCTCGTCGCCCTCCAGCCCGGCGAGAAGGTCGTCACCATCCTTCCCACCCGCGACCTCAACGAGGAAGGCCGCCACGTCCTCTTCGCCACCCGCAACGGCACCGTCAAGAAGACCCCGCTCAAGGACTTCTCGAACGTCATGGCCCGCGGCATCATCGCCATCAACATCGACAAGGACGACGAGCTCATCACCGCCAAGCTCACCGACGGCCAGCAGGTCATCTTCCTCGCCACCCACGACGGCCTCGCCATCCGCTTCAACGAGCAGGACCTCCGCCCTATGGGCCGCCCCGCCACTGGCAACCGCGGCATCAACCTTCGCAAAGGCGACTTCCTCATCGGCGCCGCCGTCACCCCGTCCAACGATGCCCGCAATCGCGCGCGCCTCGAAGCCGCCCGCCTCAAGGGCCTCACCGACCAGGTGGAAGCCGCCCTCGACGAAGCCGGCCTCGCCCTTCCCACTCCCCAGGCCGGCTCCGACGTGTCCTCCCGGGCGGACGCGACGCGAAGCGGCGCACCGTCCTCTCTTCCGTTATCCTCCCGGCCCGAGGCGGCTCGAAGCGACGCCGCAGCGGAGCCCTCCGCAGGAGCCGCCGCCCAGACCTCGGGACAGCCCCCCGCCTTCCGCGACATCGCCGACACCACCAGCGCTCCCGACGGCCAGGAGCTCCTCGGCTCCGACCTCGAGATCAGCCCCGAGGCCCAGGCCAAACTCGACCGCCTCGACCGGCAGCTCGGCCTCACCCCCTGCCTCATCCTCACCGTCTCCGACAACGGCTTCGGCAAGCGCACCGACGTCGACCGCTACCGCCTCCAGTCCCGCGGCGGCAAGGGCGTCATCAACATGAAGACCACCCCCAAGATCGGCAAGGTCGCCTCCATCCAGCTCGTCGACGACACCACCGAAATGATGCTCATCTCGCAGTTCGGCAAGATCATCCGCATCGACACCAAAACCATCCGCTCCGCCGGCCGCTCCACCTCCGGCGTCAAACTCCTCAACCTCGACGAGGGCGACAAAGTAGCCGCCGCTGTCGTCATCCCCCCGGAAGACCCCAAGGTTCAGCCTGAAAATGGAACCCTGCTGCAGTAGACGATCTCTCGCGGGGAGCCTCGTCTCGGTTCAGCCTGGAGAAGTCGCCGCAACCCAGTCGCCTGAGATCAGCCCTCAGCAGGCCACCTTGATCAGCGCATCGTCGACCGGGAACAGCCCGCACTGGTAGTCCACCGTCTTCAGCAGCACCGCCAGCGTCGTCGGCTTGGGAAGAACGATCCACCCCTTGCGCCACAGCTCCCACAGCACCATCTCGTCCATCGCCGCCGCCGAGAAGATCAGCACCTGAACCCCGCTCGCCAGACTCGTCAGCGCCGTCGCCAGCTCGACCCCTGTCCTCTCCGGCATCAGGAAGTCCGCAAGCAGCAGATCCACCGATCCGTTCCGCTCAAACGACTCCATCGCCACATCCGCGCTGCTGCACGCCAGCACCTTATACCCGGCGTCCACCAGCACATCCGATAGAATCTGCAGCACCGCCGCGTCGTCGTCCACCAGCAGAATCGTGCGTGTTCCCCGCTGCAGCCAAAGCCCGGATCCAAAAAGCACATGTTCCTCGGAGAAAGCGGAAAGCATAGACCCTCCTGGCACACCTTGAACCTGCTTCCCTCGCGGGAGACCCATAATGCATGTCCTGATGCAACCCACTCTCCCTCATGAAGATCGTCGCCGTCTGTGCGATCTCGCACTCACGCCCGGATCTCGGCGCGTCTGCTCTCACCCCGCCCCGCCGCTCGGCCTAGCTCGCTGATCGTCGCCAGCAGCAGGGTCGGGTGCATCGGCTTGGTGAGCAGTGTGAACTCGTAGCCTCTCCTTCGCGCGTGCACCAGCAGGTCGCTCGTCGAGGCCTGTCCGGAGAACAGCAGCACCCGGCACAGCGGATGCCGCTCCCGGAACAGGATGGCCAGGTCCACGCCCGAGAGCTCCGGCATCGCCACGTCCGAGATCAGCAGGTCTGGTGGCTCGCTCCGTGCCGCCTCGAGCGCCTTCAACGGACTCGTGAACGCCCGCGTCGCGAAGCCGCTCTGCTTCAGAATGGCTGCCAGCGTAAATGCGATCATGGGCTCGTCGTCCACGACATAGATCCGGCTAGAGTCCGGCATAGGTCGTCTTCCTTCTCCCAGAGAGAGTCTGCCTGGAACTCCTCTGCCAGGCACGATGCTGAAGGTCTTGCAAAAGTATGCCCGCCAAGGCACCTCGTGTCTGTGTGACATCACACAGACAGACGGCCCCTTCCGCGAGATCATGCCAAGGTCGACGCGGCCCCGCGACTCGATCTCACAGCACCCTTGCTGGTACAACAGAGGGCAAAGGAGACCCTGCAACCGGACCACCGGCAGCAGATCCGCACCATGGCGGTAGAGCCCTTCCACAACACGACACTGCAGCACCTGGACCACCAGACACTCGGTCGTCTTCACCTGCAACGCGTGATCCTCCCCGTGCGCTTCGACCTCGAGGTCGCCGGCCAATCCATCAGGCACCTCTACTTCCTTGAGGAAGGCATCGCCTCCATGACCACCGCCTTCGAGAGCGGCGTTCAGGTGGAGACCAGCATGTTCGGCTTCGAGTCGGTCATCGGCGTCTCCGCGCTAATGGGCTCAAAGCACAGCCTGAATCCGATCTTCATGCAGCTTGGCGGCCACGGCTATACCGCGCCCATCGCGGCCGCGCGGGCGGAGTTTCAGCGCAACGGCATCTTTCAGCGGCTCACCCTCCGCTACGTCCAGACCCAGCTCACCATGTCCACGCAGAACACCGCCTGCAACGCGACGCACAACTACGAGCAGCGTCTCGCCCGATGGCTCCTCATCTGCTCCGATCGCGCCAACCGTGACACCCTCGAGATGGCCCAGGAGTTCGTCTCGGAGATGCTCGGCAGCACTCGCTCCACCGTCTCCATCGCCGCCGCCCACCTCAAAACCAGAGGCCTCATCGACTATCGGCGCGGCGTCATTCAGATCCTCGATCGCCGCCGGCTCGAAGCCGAGGCCTGCGAGTGCTATCGCGTAGTCCGGGAGCACCTGGAGAACTTCGCCAGCTTCGATCCCGGCTTTGACGACTAGAGCCCCGCGCCGCGCTCGCCTCGGCGACTACTCTGCATGCCAGTGCCGTGCCCGTCACACGCGTTCAGCCACAGAGCACCTTCACCACACGATCTCGGTCTCGTCGATCTCCTCCGCCTCTGCGAAGAGAGCGCTCAGCATCTCCGCTGAGTAGAACGCACACCGCCCATCGTCAAACTTCACCACGAGCCCCGCACTCAGGAAGTCGACAGCGATGATCGAGATAGGGGCCGCGTGTTCCATCCATCTATTTTTCTATGCTTGTGAAGCATCGTCTGTACGTGATCGTGCATAACTTCGCCCGAGACCCACGTCACTTGAACCTCACCGAAGCTCCACGCAAAACTTTGCAGTCTCATCGTAGGCCAACCCCACCCCAACAACCCACACCAGGACCCCTACCCAAGGCAACCCAGCATCTGGCCTAGCGCCCGAGCCTACTGGCGCGTATCTTCCCATCCCATCGCGGACGGGCTGACGTAAATCGTCCAAGCTCCCTCGATCTCCCAGGTAGTACTCTCCAACTCCTCTCTACAGCGAAGCCACCCCATGCCGCTTCAGCCCCGCCGCCTCCATCTGCTCGGCCGACACCCCCTCCAGCCGCACCCCCGTGCCCGACGCGTCCTCCATCTGCTCCGCCGTCAGCACCCCCGCCTCAAGCAGCGCAGCACTCGCCTCCTCAGCCGACCCGTACACCCCCTCGAACATCTCCGACCCGTTGTGGGCATCTCCCACCCGCACTCGCACGCTCTCCCCCTGCGCAAACAGCCGCAGCGTAGGCCGGCCCATAAGCGTCTTCACCGCGCCGCCCTCAAGCCCCGCCTCCGGCTCCCGCTCCTCGATCGTCACATCTCTCGGGCTCTCGAGCCCCGCACTCATCGACTCTCGCTCTTCGACCTGCTGTACCCCTGATCGAATCGCCTGCTCCTGATCGCTCGTCATCTTCGCCATGAGCCGTTAGAGGCAGCAGCGTCCGCATTGGTTGCGGGCACCCGGAGATCGAGTGCCGCGCTCCGCCTGCGGCGGCGGTGAACCCCTGCGCGCACACCGGACATCGTCCTCTGACGATCGCCTCTGAGATCTCGTCAGGCTTCACTCCGGATCTCAGGTCGAGCGCACACCCGTTGGCAGACCGGGCGCCAAACCCTTGCATCCAATCACCAGCACTCATCACATCCCAGGAGCCCCACAATGGTAGACACCACCAAGATCGAAGAGCACATGGAAGTCGTCGGCTCCGACGGCCAGCACGTCGGCACCGTCGATAACCTCGGCATCAAACTCACCAAGAAGGATCCTCTCGCGGGCGGCCAGCACCACTACATCAAGCTTGAGATCGTCGCCTCCGTCGACGGCAAGGTCATCCTCAGCATCCCCGCCGCCGAAGCCCTCGCCAACGAGAAGGTCGTCGAGGACTAGCCCCATCGGGGCGGTCGCGCACCGCCCCCCTCACTCCGTTCCCGGAGCCGACATGCTCAGCAACCGCACCGCCGCCTTCAACCTCGCCGTCCGGGACCTCGCCCGCGCCCGCAGCTTCTACCAGGACACCCTCGGCCTGACCCCGGGCGGCCCCTCCGGCCCGCAGCTCGCCATCGTCACCTCCGGCGCCTCCACCCTTCTGCTCTACCTCTCCGAGCACGCCGGCTCAAACCAGGCCACCGCCCTTACCTGGTCCGTCGGCGCCGAGCTCGACCGCATCGTCGCCGACCTCAAAGCCAAAGGCGTCGCCTTCGAGCACTACCCCGGCCCCCACCTCACCCTCGAGCCCACCGGCGACATCCACGCCATGCCCTCCGGAACCCACCGTATCGCCTGGTTCAAGGACCCCGACGGCAACATCCTCTCCCTCACCAACAGCTGAACTCCGCGTGCAGCCTAAACTGCGCTTCGTGCACACCAAACCCGTCCGCGTGCACGTCAAATGACCCCAAAGACGCACGCTCGACCGCTCTTTCCAGGCGCATACTGGAGCAGGACGCACGGAGCGTGTAGGAGGATCGCGGCGCGCGGCAGCGCGCCAAGTCCTTCAGGGAGAGCCACTTGATCATTATCATCCGCGCTCTCCTTGGCATCTTCACCGCCGTCCTCCGCTCCATCACCTCGTCCCTTCTCCTCCTCATCTCCACCATCATCACCTCCATCGCGGTCGTCGCCCTCGTTGGCTTCGTCGCCGTAAGTCTAACGGGTGCAGTCAGTTTGCGGCTGTCGCGACGCCGTCACCCCCCTCGGGACTGACTCCGCCGCGATCCAGAGCCCCTCGCACTCTCACCGAGTCCACACCGCTCTCCGCCGCACTACCCGAGTCGCACAACTGCCGCACTCCCCGCCGGAACCGCAAGGTGTCTACCCTCCTCGGGCATGGGGTCCTGCGCTCGCGGCCTCCATGTGCCATCGTCCGCGATCGTGGCCTCGCCCAGCGTCACGCCCGAGCGCGCCTCCAGCGAGGGTGCACGCAGCCGCAGCACCTCGCGCACCGGCTGTGCGAACTGCACGGTCACTCCCTGGGAACGGTCCTTATTGATCACCACCGCGCGCGTCGCACCTGCAGCCGAGCGAAAGGCGTACGCCGTCGCGTTTACCGCTCCCGGATCCCACGTCACGCGCATCACCTCGCCGCCACCCGCGGCCGCGAAGGCCAGCATGCCGTAGAACTCCGGCGTTGCACTCTGATGACCCTGGAGATCGTCGCCGATCGGCGAGTACGAGCTGACGAACCCGCGTTGATTCATGCCCGTCTGCAGATTGACTCCCGCACACCCATGCGACGCAAGCAGGCACATGTAGTCCAGAACCCACAGCGCAGCGCCGAACGTGTCACTCACACCCGGCCGCCCTCCGCCCGAAAAAGAGTTGACCTCGCAGATACGATACGGCTTGCCGCATGCCGCCGAGGCCCGTCGCAGCCGTTCGCAGGTCTCGACCACACGCGCATCAGCCTGTAGCAGATTGTCGAGCGTGCTCGTCGGCCTCTCCTGCTCGCGATAGTAGTGCTCCGTCAGCAGTGTCACCGACCGCCCCTCGTCGGCAGCGAAGCGCTCCACCCACTCCGTCCGTTCACCCGCATCCGGCCCCGCAAAGACTGCGCCCGGCAGCTTTGCGAGGATCGTCGCGCGATACGCACGGAACTCTTGCAGGTAGTCGTCATAGCCGTACTGCTTTGGCCGATGCTTTGGGTTACCGGGAAAGAAGTCCGGCTCGTTGCCGATCTCGAACGCGAGCAGCTGCCCACCCACCCCGCGCGTCACCGCCGCGGCCTCCTCGGCCGCCGCCTCCTTGCTCCCCGTCGCGAGATTCAGGCCCCAGATCAGCCGCCATCCTGTCGCGCGCAGAAATCCGCCGAGATCCTCAAGCCCACGCTGATTAACGACGCCACCGACCGGCGCCGACCGGGCCTCCGCGCTCGCGGAGTAGGTTGCGTCGTCGGACGTATTGCCACCGATGCGGATTACGCCTCCGGCTCCGAGCGTCCTTACCAGGCGCACATAGTGCGTGTTGCGCTCGCTCAACAGGCCCATCTGCGCCGCCGATGAGATCTCGTAGCCGAGACCCATGAACTCCGCCGGAAGCGTCGCCAGCCGCTCGTCGCTCACCTCAAGACGAGCCGCTGCCAAATCACTGCCCGCAGCCTGCGCTGCCCGCACTGCAGTGGCCGGCAGCAACGATGCGGCCGCACATGCACCCAGTCCCTCGAGAAGTGCTCGGCGATCCATTCGGTAACCCCCTGAAACATCTCCGCGAAAGAGCATACTCGCCGGCACGTCTCAGGGCTTCGGCACGTCCTCAGGCATGATGGCGCCGGCGCGCACCCATCGCTCCACCAGCGCGATCTCCGCGTCCGAAAGCTTCGCGCGCGGCGGAGGCGGCATCGGCATGGGATCATTCGCCGGTCCCTCATGCCGCATCAACTGCACCAGGAGCGACCTCGCCGGATCTCCCGGAACCAGTGCCGCACCGTCGTGGCCGCCCTTCAGCATCGCCGCCCGGGTCTCCATATTCAGGCCGCCGCGATGGTTCATGCCGCCATGACAGCGGTAGCAGTTGTTCGCCAGCACCGGTTTGACCTGCGTCGCATAGAACTCCGGCCGCGCCGCCTCGTCCTGCGCCCTTGCGAAAGACACGGCGGCCGCCGTGACCAGCATCACCACCATCCTTGCAGCGAACCGAACGTGCACCGAATCCTCCCGCCTTTTCTGTAGTGTAGAACCCGTCTCGCCACTTGCTTCGACGCGATCACACACCGTACTCTGCGATTGCTCTGGTGGTCCCCGCGACACCCTCACATCCCTATGCTGCGCATTCTGCCTGCCGCCGCTTTGCTGGCGCTCCTGGTCGCGTCCTCGCCTCTGCCGACAAGCGCCGTGACCCACCATGCAGCGCACACGTCGAGCGCGCACAAGCCACGGTCGGCGGCGGCTGCGACGCACCGTGTGCCGCAGGCGCACGACTCACACACGAGCGCGCGCACACGCCTCCCGGGGCCGGCACTCCGTCGTGTCAACCTGCGCTCCGGATCGCGCTTCGGGCGCACAGCCGCACCGATGCGGCTACAGACGCAGCGTCGCGCCTTGCGCTCAACCGGCTTCACCACCGCGCACACGATCGGCCGTCGCCGCAGAGGCGCCGGCCAAGAAGAACGCAACGTCGCCGGCAACCCCGGCCCGCGCGGCGCCACACCCGCAGACTTCCTCTCCGCCGCACAGTCGCTGCCTCACACCGCTCCCGTGCCGCAGGTGAGGCCACATGATCGCGCGCAGCCCGCCATCTCCACGGACGCGACAGCCCGGCCCACCAGCGTCGTCAGCATCGTTCGCCCAAATACGGACCATCCGCAGCTGCCCTCGGTTGCCACTGCTGTGGAGGAGCCGCTGCTGCTGCCCACCCTCTTCAGCGCGCGTGGCCGCCTTCTAATGCCTGCCCCGCTGCGCGGGTCGCACGAGATCCTTGTGCACCAGAATCAGGTCGCCGACGATGACGGCCTCGGCCGCGTGCAGGACGACGCCGATCTCGAAGGAATGCGTCGCCGTGGCATGCTCGTCCCCGTTCCTGTCAGCGCCTCCCTGGTCGTCGACGAGCGCCTGCCCGAAGACCGCCGCGTCTGCCGGCCATGGACCGCCGATTTTCTCGCGACACTCGCGCGCGCCCACTTCGCCCGCTTCCACACTCCGCTGCAGCTCAACTCTGCCGTGCGCACCGTCGCCTTTCAGCAGCACCTGGTGCACATCAACGGCAACGCCGCGCCGGCCGAGGGCGATACCGCCTCGCCACATCTCACCGGTCAGGCCGTCGATCTCGCCAAACGTGGCCTCTCACTCACAGAGATCGCCTGGATGCGCGGCTACCTTCTGCCTCTGATCGAGGCCGGCAAGATCGATGTCGAAGAGGAGTTCAAACAGTCCTGCTTTCACATCAGCGTCTATCGCAGGTACCAACCCGGAGCTCCTCTGCCTGAGCACTATAACGTCGCCTCGCGCGCCATCACTCCCGCGCTCGCGACCTCGCTCCAGTAGCCGCCGATCTGCGGCCTAGAGGGTGCGCAGGCTCGATCCGTCGCGCCAGCTCGCGTATGCGGCGTCCAGAATGCGCATGTTGACCACACCATCGGCGCCACTCGCGGGGTACACCCCTGTGCCCCGGAAGGCGCCCGAGAAGCTGTCCAGCATGCGCACGAACGCATCCCCATTGTCGAAGCGCCGCCGCTCCGCCACCTCGCCGCCGATCAGCACCTGCCCCTCGACCGGCCGGTCGACCGTGATGCCCGCCTCCACCACCAAAACGCCTTCACTGCCCGTCACCTCGAGCAGCGAGCGATACCGTCCCCGAGCCGTCAGGCTCACCATCGCCAGCGCGCCGCCACTCATGCGCATCTGCATCGTCGCGGTCGCCTCCATACCGCCCGAGAGAGCATCCGTCTCCGCCAGCGTTTGAATCGCCGTGACCTCCTGCCCCAGCACATCACGCAGCAGGTCGATGCAGTGCACTCCGACATCGCCGATCGGGCCGCCGCACGCGAGCGTGTCGTCGGTCATCCATCGCCGCGGCGACCGGTCCGCCTCATAGGCGAACTGCGCATGCGCCAGCCGCGGTGTGCCGATCCGACCCGCCGCCACCTGCTCACGCATCCACTGCACGCTCGCGTTCCAACGGAAGTTATGAGCAACGCCGAACAGCACGCCCGCGCGCTCGGCTGCCTCCGCCATCTCCGTCGCCTCGGCGGCCGACATCGCCAGTGGCTTCTCACACAGCACCGCTTTGCCATGCGCCACGGCCATCAGCGTGTCCTCGCGATGCATCGCGTCCGGCGACGTCACGAAGACCGCGTCGACATCCGGTGAGGCGCACAGCTCCTCGCGCGAACCGAAGCAGTGCGCCACCTGGAACTCACGGCAGTTCACCGCCGCCGCCTCCGCATTGCGCCGCCACAGACCAGTCAGGACCGAGTTCTTCGCCTGTTTGAACGATGGCGCCAGTCGCTTTGCACCGTGATGGCCAAAACCAAGAATTGCGTACCGGACCGGCCCCACACTCGCCTGCTCCATCGTGTTCTCCCTGGGCCAGCCGCTCCGGTTTTGAGAGCTGTCCCGTCAGTGCCGCGCCCGCTACTGCGCGTCGTTCTTGAAGACCTCTTCTGCAAGAAAGTTTTCGACCTTCGCCTGATCGCGCAGCATCTCGAAGTACGCGTTCTTCAGAAGTTGCGACCGACCATCGTGCAGCTGCTGCCGGATCGCCTGCTGCACGCGCGGATCGTTCAGGTCGCGTTGCCCCGCTGGCTCGCGCGAGAGCAGCTTGTAGATGGCATACCCCACTGGCTTCTTCGTCGTGGGGTCGATGATCGGCATGATGTCCGTGATCTCGCCCGCCCTCAGCTTCGTGATCGCCGCGTAGATCATGGGGTCCGTGTGCATCTGCGACTCCGTTACAAATCCCATATCGCCGCCATTCGGCGCCGTCTCTGGCCGCTCAGAAAAGTTCATCGCAATGGCGCCAAAGTCCTCTCCAGAGTCCAGCCGGTTCTTCAGCGCCTGGATCTTCTTCTTTGCCTCCCCGTCGCTCGTCGCCTTCGATCCCTGCAGATTCCCCGGCTGCGCCGATGGTGTGGCCGTCACCTGTATCTGCGCCAAATGGTACTGGATCTCAATAAGGTTGAACTCCGCCTTATGCTCCTTGAAGTAGCTCGCCACGTCCGCGTCCGTGACCGTGATCTTCGAGTTGATCTCCTTGTTGAGCAGCTTGTCTTGGGTCAGGCTGCGCCGCAGGTTGTGCTTCAAGTCGTCGAGCGTGTATTTGCTCTCCTGCAGCCGCTGCGCAAACTGCTCCTCGGTGTAGGGCGCCTTCATCACCGCCAGCTTCGCGTCGACCTCCTCGTTGCTCGCCGTCAGGTTCATCTTCGCGGCGCGCTGCTGCACGATCTCCTCGTCGATCAGCTCGCGCAGCAGATTGAGTCGCAGACTGTCCGCCCCGTCTGCGGAGGCAGGCTGCTGCCCCTGTCCCTCCCCGATCTGCGCCGCGTACGCCTTGTCCACCTCAGGCCGCATAATCGCGTGCCCGTTCACCGTCGCGACCACGTCACCGTTGTGCGTGTGCCGGCAGCCGGCGGCCGGCAGCAGCAAGAGCGCGGCTGCAGCCAAGGCCCATCCTGCGCCGCCCGGCCGAGTGACCCGCATCCCGACAAGCCCCGCACTGCCTGTGCGCGAAACAACCGCGGGCCGCACCGACCATCGGCCGTGCACGCCGTATCTCTCGTTCCTTGCCTGCATCCGTCGTGCTCCCGTCTTGCTCTTAACTGGTCGGCTTGCCTGCGGACGTCGCGGCCGGTGGCGAAGGTGGGGGAGTCTTGCCCTGCGCAACGAGAGCCTCGTCCACCATCCGAAAGACGTCCGCCAGCGGATAAGCGCCCTCAAGCTTCTCGCCATTGATAAACAACACCGGAGTTGACTCCACTCCAAGCGCCTCCGCCTCTTTGATGGAGGCGCGTACGGCGGTCGCGTCCTGCTTGGCCACGCACGCGTTCAGCTTCACCGGATCCACCTTCGCCTGCCTGCCCTCGTCCAGCGTAATCGTGTCCAGCGCCTCGTTTGCCTTGGCCAGGCTCTTCTCCTCGCCGCCCAGCTCACTCGCATGCAGGTGCACGTGATCCACCATGCGCCAGTATGCCGTCGGACTCTCCACGGCCAGACAGTTTGCGTCGATCGCCGCTCTCAGCGCCCACGGGTGGATGTCGAGCGGCAGATCCTTGTAGACGATGTGCACCTGGTCCTTGTACCGCTCGAGCAGCGCGGGAAAGATCTCTGCGTGCATCTTGGCGCAGAACGGGCACTCCAGATCGTCGTACCCCACGATGACCACGGGCGCCGCCTCCGGCCCCCCGCGCGCTGGTCGTCCACTCGCGTTCACCAGGTTCCTGGGATCCTGGCTGATGTCAAACTTCGAGAACTGCGCCAGTGTCTTGCCATCGTCCGAGAGCAGAAAGTGCGCCGGCTTGCTGCTCTTTCCGTCTGCCGTAAACACGATGCTGACGTCGCTATAGCCTGGCACATCGCTCTTTGTTCGCGGTCCCACCGCGATCGCGTAGTTCGCCGGCACACTCAGGTGCGACCGCACCAGTACCTCGATCCGCCGCGCAACCTCGGGCGTCACAGCTGAGATGCTGCCCGGAGCGGGCACCTGGGCCCGGCATCCGAACCCACCCGCGAGCACAAGAAACAGCAGCAAATGACGTGACGAATGCGCAATCTTCACAGGCTTCATTATCACACGCAGCCCCGCCGCGACCTCCCCGCCAGGCCGCTCCCAGCCGACGCGGGTACCTGCCTCCCGTGCTCAGAAGAGTCGCTCCGCCCGCCGAAGATTGCCCGCCGAACCGATGTTCGCGAGCGTGAAGTTGAAGCGGTACGCGTTCTCATTGCGTACCGGGCCAAGCTCGTACTTCCTGTACTCGACTGCAAACCCGCAGCAGTCCCAGTTGTAGCTGGACTCGAGCGTCGCATACTGCACCTGCGTCTTGTTCAGGTCGAGCCCGACGTTCGCGCCCACACTCAATCCGCGCTTGGTCGGCGATCCATACCCCAGCAGCACGCGCATCTGGTTGAAGTTCGACGTCAGCGACGAGACTCCCTCCACATACGATCGCCCCGGCGCATTCAGCCGCGCATAGCTCAGCCCCGCGAAGCCGCTGCCCTTGTGCAGATCGACCAGAACGTTGTTCGCCGTGAACTTCTTCGCGCCGATATCCAGATCAAAGTCCCACTCCACATCGACCGCCTGCGAACCGCGCACGCGCAGCCGCGAGATCAGCGGCGAGAGCGACCGCGGCTCCGTCAGGAAGGCCACGCCCGAGAGATCCAGCGTCGTATCGAAGATGTTGCGCCTCGCCGTCACCAGCGCTCCGCCGAAGGTCGTGTTCAAGAACCGCTTCTGCGTCAGCCGCCACTCCGCCCAGTCGTGCGTGCTGCAGTTGACCGCAGGCGTCTCCAGATTGCCGCTCGCGTCATCTGCCGCGATCGGAGTCTCCGCCGGTGCGCTTGCATCGCCGCACGCCTTTCCCGTCGAGCCGCGCACATACAGGTGCTGCGTCACTCCGTACTCCACCTCGTTGGTGTCGGCCACCACATCGCGATCGTCGAAGCGAAGTACGCTCAGGAAGTTGTTGATGCCCTTGCGATAGCGATACGTCACCTCCGGCTCGATCGTGTGTTTGACCTCGCCCCGCGCCAGCCGCTCCAGCAGATCGCTGTGAAAGGTCCGCTCGAGCACCGGGGCGCGCGCCTCGATCGCCAGATCCGCGTCCGCCCGGTTCAACGTCGACGACACCTCGACCGGCGCGGCGTTTGGCAGGGTCTGCGCCTCCCGGCTCCGGCTGTAGAACGTCTCCTCCACGCCAGCAGAGGGCCTCACCCGCCATCCTCCCGCCTGAAACGGATACGCAAGCTCCGGGTGCACATCCACCCGTTCTGTGATGCCGTTGGTTACAAAATCCGGTTGGACCCGCTTCAGCCCCGAAGCCGACGTGTCCAAACTCCATTGCAACCCGGTCGACGCCAGCGCGTGCTCGGTCGCGTCCAGCCGGAGCGTCGGCACGTGGAAGATGCGGATCTGCTCTCCACTGTTGCCGAGTGTCGGCGTCCCCCCGACCTCGACCTGCTTCAGCCCTTGGTAGCGATCCGCCTCGAACGCCGCCGTGAATGGCCCCGCCGCATGCACGCCATACGCGGTCGAGACGATGTCGGTCGAGACCGCCTGGTTGAAGTTCTCCGTGAACGCCTCGCGATACACATACGAGCTGAGGTACTCAATATCGGCCACCAGCCGCGTCGCCTGGTCGACGTCGTGCCGTCCAGAGAACGTCAGATCCTCGCCACCCTGGTTGGTGTACGTGCCACCCGCCGGCGTGTACCCGCGATCGAACAGCTGGCTATAGTGACTGCGCACAAAGTCCTGCCCCGTTCCGCGATAGCGAAACGTCACGCTGTCCAGCCACCCTCGCAGGGAGAAGTAGTCCGCCCCGACCGTCAGGTCCGCGCTGCGGCTGAGGGCGAGATAGAACTGCTCGCCCAGGACCAGCCCCTTAGTCGACGATTGCCCGACCGTCGGGATCAGCAGCCCGCTCTCCCGCGTCTCCTCGTCCACTGGGTGCGTGACATACGGCAGGAACAGCACCGGCACATTCAGCAGACGGAAGACGCTGTTCCGCGCCCGCGCTTGCCCGTCCTGCACGTGGAACTCTCCCGCAGAGAGCAACCAGTCCGGTCGCGGCAGCCGGCACGACGTCACCGTCCCCCCGATCACCTCGTAGCTCTCCGGCCCGAGTTTGATCAGCTCGCGGCCCGAGAACAGAAACGGATTGGCACTGACATACACCTTCGTCTGCCCGGTTAGCCGCACACCCACAGAGCCTGTCACGTCGTAGAAGTGCCCCACCTGCGTTCGCAGGTTCAATGTGCCGTGGCTCGCCCGAATCTCCTCGTGGTTCGCGCCTCCGCTCGCCCGCAGATGGCCCGTCGCCGTCAGGTCGCTGGTCGCCCCGTCGTACTCGATGTGATCGGCCTCGACACGGCGATCACGCAGCGTCAGCACCACGCGCCCGTCCAGCACATAGTGCTCGCCCACCTTGCTCTGCAGGTCCGATTCGATCGTCAGTGGCGCGCCCGTATCTTCGCCCGGGAGCAGCTGCGCTACTGGCAGATCCGGCCCGTCCACCAGCACCTCCTGAGGAGGTGCCTGACTCGTCAACTGCTGCGCCAAGAGTGCAGTAGGTTTTGCCCACAGCAGCATGGTAGTTATCAGAAAGGACGAAGCGATCCAGCATATCGCGCGCTTTACCTTCGCCCACCGTCTCGACATCGCCACCGCAGTCTGTCGCTGCACCTCGCGCATGTCCTGACGTGCCACATCTTGAGCGTAAACGATCTTTGCCGGAGCGGCTTCAGTTTCACAGACCCATGACGAACGCAGCAGCACAACTCGAATCGCAGCCCGAGACCGTCGCCGCTACCGAAGCGCTCTCCGAGCCCCTCGCGCTCCGACAGCAGGTCGCCGAGCGCCTCGCCGCCCACCGGGCCCGTCGCGGCTACAGCGCTCCCACCTCGGAGTCAGGCGCCGCATCCCGCACCGCGCGCACGCACCCGCGTGGCCGTCATGCCGCTCTCGCCGGCGTCATCCAGGAGCGCTACGCCCAGTCACAGTCCTATCGCTCCTTCCTCGCCGCCGAGGCCGAGCGCTCCGTCCGCCAAGCGGAGGCCATCGCCGAAGTCGCGACCATCAACGCCCGCGCCATCAGCAACGCGCAGCAGCAGATACTCGCCGACCTGGAGCACTGGGACCTTCCTACCGAGCCCGCCTCCGAACTCCCGGCCAGTCTCCAGGCAGCGACCACACCTTCATTGCCCGAAGCTGTACCGCAGGCCTACACCGTCCGCCTCGCCGAGAGTCTCCGTTCCTCCGCAACACCCTCGCCGGCCCGTCGTGAAGTTCCCGATGAGATCGATGTCGAGGAGTGCTCCGCGCTCGACGACGAGATCCTCTTCCGGCAGGATCCCAGCTTCGAGACCGGCACCATCACGCCCCTTCCGCTCTCGGCTAACCTGATCGAGTTCCCCCGCCAGCTCATCGCTGCCCGCAAGGCTCGTCCGCGCCTCGCCGAGGGGCCGCTGCGGGACAGCGCCTCGTCAGACCCATCGCAGCTGCGCATCTTTGAGGTCGACCCCGCGTCGTACACCACCGCTCCGGCCCCAATCGCCGACGATGCCGCGCCCGAGTGGTCCTCGATCCTTTTGCCGCCCCAACCCGCCACCGAGTACTCCGCGTCGAGCCACCTCGTCGACCACCTCGCCGGACAGCCCGTCTTCTCCCCGACCCTCGTACCCCAGGTCGCGCCCATCCATCGTCGCCTCATCGCCGCCATGGTCGACGGCATGCTCGTCGTCACCACTGGAACCGCCGCCGGCGCCGTCTTTATTGAGACCATCGCCCGTCTCACGCACACCCCCCGCGCCCTGCACACCACGCCTCCCATTGCAGCGCTCATCGCCGCCGGCGCGCTCGTGCTGCTCGGCCTCACCTACCTCATCCTCTTCTTCACCTACGCCGAATCCACCCCTGGCATGCGCTACGCGCGCATCGCGCTCTGCACCTTCTCCGACGAGAACCCCTCGCGCAAAGCCATGCGCCGCCGCATCCTGCACCTCGCCCTCGCCGCGCTTCCTTGCGGCATCGGCCTGCTCTGGGCCTTTGTCGACGAGGACTTCCTCAGCTGGCACGACCGCCTCTCCCGCATGTACCAGCGCTCCTACTAGTGCGATCTCGCGCAGCGCTCCCTCCCTGAGAAGGCGCACAGGCCTCAGCCAGCGTCCCCGCTCGGAACGCCTAAGCCATGCTCGACGAGATCTCCGCGTAAGAGGAGAGCTTCGCGCCTCTCGCATGCGTGCAGACGCGACTCGCTACGCATCCAAAAGAAAACGAGTCCGAAGTTCTTCGGACTCGTTCCTGTTTTCTCAGAGGGTTGTTAGAAGGTCGTGCTCACCGTCAGCCGGAAGGTCTTCCTCGGCTCCCGGAGCGTGTACGCCGCGTTGTAGAACTGCAGCGCCTGCGCGTACGAGAAGTCTCCCGCCGCCGTCTGCGGAAAGAACTCCCGGAAGCACTCCGTCGAGCTTGTCGACGCCGGGCATCCCTCTGGCCGCCCCAGCGACGGTGGGAAGTCGCGATAGAGCCGCAGCGGGTTATATGCGTAGTAGATCCGGAACGGCGCGTTCACCACCGGCAGAATCACCTGCAGCTCCGCGCCGTTCGACATGCGCGGGACAACGTTTGTCCCCGGCACCGTTCGCAGCTGATAGGGAAACACCACCGGCTGTCCTCCGGTACACGCTCCGTTCAACACCGTCGCGCACCCATAGAGCGGGCTCGTGATCAGCGACTCGCCAGAGGCATTCTGCCGCAGCTGTCCGCGTTGCGTGTTCGCCGTCAGCCCGAAGTCCGTGAATAACGCGAACGTGACCTGGCTGATGATCGGAATCCGGTACTCGACATTGGACGTCAGCTGCGTGTCGCCTCCGATCGTGACCAGACGATAGACCGGCAGCGGAATCTGCACCGCGCCCAGGTTCGGCTGCGTCGGGTCACGTGGAATCGTCTGCCCGTCCGGGTTCGTCAGGTTGAACTCAAGCCGCGTCGGGATGAAGGTGTACGGCGACGCCGTGCGGATGTCGAAGCCGCGCGTCTCGCTCTCACCGCCGCCATATAGCCGGTTCTGCGGCGGCGCAACCTCGCCCCCGAAGCCGGCGACGTGCGCGAGCTGCACCCGGTACCCGAGCACGTTGTGACCCTCGCGATTCTCCCGCAAGCCCTTGAAGGGGAAGAACTGCTTGTAGCTGATCGCCGGCGCATAGTACTTCACATTGCCGCCCGCGCCCGCGATCTGAAACTGCGCGTTGAAGTCCTTGCCCGCGTGCGGTCCCACCTGCCGGTCGAGGCTTGAGTACGTGAACGTCGGCGTCAGCACCGATGTGATGATGCCGTTCAGCTGGTTCTGTCCAGCCACGCCCGAGCGGAACGCGAGCGATTGAAAGACATTCCGCGTGTTGTCGTTGAACGTCGTCACGCTCGCTCGGGAGAGCGAATACGACACGCCCAGCCGAGTGACGCCGGAACGCGCAAACAGGTGCCGCAGCGGCTCCTGCAGCGAGAGCGTCACGCCTGTCGTGGAGGTGTTGTAGTTCGTCAGCAGCGACTGCTGCGCGGTCGAGAGGTTCGCCGATGCGCCCTGCGTGATCAGGCTCTTCGCCGGGTTGTAGTCGTACTTGCTCGAGAAGATCTGGAAGCCGAGCGAGATCGGCTTGTTGCGCAGGTACGGCTCCGTAAACCCGAAGCTCAGGTTGC
>CAXTVA010000017.1:0-52842 GCA_964247625.1 uncultured Acidobacteriaceae bacterium | reverse complement strand
CCCGCGCTCGGTCAGGCGCAGGTCAACATCATGGAGTTCTGCAAGCAGTTCAACGAGCGAACAAAGGGTCCGGACATCACCGGTCTGACGATCCCGGTCGTCATTACGGTCTACGCCGACCGCAGCTTCACCTTCATCACCAAGACGCCGCCGGCGCCGGTGCTCCTGATGAAGGCAGCCGGAGTCGCCAAGGGCGCTGGCGCACCGAATAAGGACAAGGTCGGCAAGGTCACCGAGAAGCAGATCCTCGAGATCGCCACGCAGAAGATGCCGGACATGAACGCGAACTCGGTCGAGGCAGCGGCGAAGACGATTCGCGGCACCGCGCGCTCGATGGGCATCGAGGTCGTCGGCTAGTCCACTCTGTTCACGAGAACGAAAGAGACCCGCGGCGATCGTAGCCGCGGGTCTCTTCTTGTCACGACAGGCAATCGCCCGCGCCTCTGACGCGGCGACCGGATCAGGGAGCGCCTGCCTTGCTCTGCGCGTCGCCGGGGAGAGGACTGCCGTTCGCATAGCCGGTGATCCATTCCGGCGGCTCAGTCTCCTGCATGCCAAGTCGGCCAAGATTTCGCTCCTGCGCCCAGCGATAGCCCCACATCGGCCCGTGCCCGGTGATGTAGGTGTCCGGGATGGCGTAGGCGCGATTCTGCTGAGCCTTCGCCAGCGAGATAAAGCTGTAACCGCGTGCGCGGAAGAGGGCGAGGACGTCATTGATCGTGTCGGCGTTGAGCAGGCTGTCGTGCAGCAGCATCACCTCGGGCGGCTCGTAGCTTAGGACACGACGGTTCAGCGCTGCATAGAAGTCGATCTCAGTGGCGCTGTAGGCCAGGTACGCGCGCCGGATCCGGGCGGCGGTACCGTTGTCGTAAGCCCCGAGCGCGCGCGCGTAGGCGGCCGCGAAGGTGTAATCGGAGGTGTCGATCGTGCAGGTCGCGATGCGGTAGCCGTGCTCTTTCAGAAAGGTGGCGATCGCGTCGTGCTTGGCCTGCGTGTCGCCCGTATCGTTGTAAGGAAAGCGGAAGTAGTGCAGTTTACGACCGCGGGCGGTGACGAGTGGCCGCAGGGTCGCGTCGGCACGGGTGATCTCGGCTTCCATCTGCTCGGTCGTGATGTCGGCGAAGTTCGGGTGCGAGTAGCTGTGGCTGCCAAGGTCAAAACCCGCATTCAGCCATAACTGCAGCGCGTGCTGGCCGGAGACACCCGCCTGGTCTGCGGCTTGGGTGACGACAAATCCGGTCACTGGAACGTGGGCGCGCGCGAAGGCTGCGACGAGTCGCTGATTGGTGGACTCAAGCGCACCCGGAGTGGCGTCCTCGTCGGACGTGACCGGGGCACAGTCTCCGCATGGAAGGTCGTCGATCGTGATCGCGACAGAGCGAGCCTGGCCTCGCCCTGACAGGGCAAGACAGACCAAGAGACAACCGCCGAGCAGGACCCGCATAGAAGGATTGTAGGGGACGCGAGCTGGCGATCAGCCCTTGCGTCCTCGCTCGTGCTCGCGGTGGCCGTAGCCTGTGCTGAACAGATCGCCGCGGGCCGTCTACGCGAACAGCCTCTGCTGCGAGGCGGCGCAGCGTGCGCCAGCGACCCCTCTTCGCACTCCCTCGCCTGCATCGCGGGTCAGCAGAGCGTCTGTCGAACGCTCGGGCAGACCGTGCCGGCGGCATGCGGCGGCGACCAGGGCCGACATCTGCTGCCGGTAAGGCCGAGACGCGAACTCTGCGTGCGCAAATCGCGCGGCGTACTCGGCCTCGAGGGCAGGGAAGTGCTCACGAACGAAGCTCAGATAGGTTGAGCGTGAGCACGACTTGAGAAAGAGTGGCTGCGCGGCAAAGAAACTGGCGTTCGCCTGCGCCGCGCGCCGGGCCATGCCGTCGATGGCCTCGGCCGAGTCCGTGATGCCGGGCAGCAGCGGCGAGCACAGAATACCGGTGCGCAGACCGGCCTCTCGCAGGCGGCGCACGGCCTGAAACCGCAGATCCGGGCACGGCGCACGCGGCTCGAGCAGGCGCGCCAGAGCGGTATCCGCCGTTGTGATGGTGAGGTGGATCACCAGGGTGTTGCGCTGCGCGATCTTGCAGAGCAGATCGATGTCGCGCTCGATCAGCTTCGACTTGGTCACGATCCCGAGGCGGTGCCCACTGCGCCGCGCGAAGATCTCGAGCAGGCTGCGCGTCACCCGTGCACGGCGTTCAATCGGCTGGTAGGGGTCGGTTGCGGTCCCGAGCGCGATCTCCTCGCCCGGATCGATGCGGCGCAACTCCTGCTCGAGCAGCCATGCGGCGTTCTGCTTGACGAAGATACGGCGCTCAAACGCCTCGGGAGCACGGAGGTCAAGACTCCCCGCCGCAGCACCATCCTGCAGGTCCGCCAGCTGATCGGTGGCAGTTGATTGCTGCTCCGCAGGCGCCAGAAACTCATGGGTGTATCGCGCGTAGCAGTAGCGGCACCCAAACTCGCAGCCACGATACGGATTGATGCTCCAGGCCATGGAGAGGCGGCGCTTGGACTCCGACCGGTTCAATACGCTGCGGACCGTGAGTGCGCGGAACTCGACCAGATGCCCATCGTCGGTGCGCTCGGCCTCGGCGGCGAGTCGCGCGATCCCGGTCGCGTGGGGGCGAAGCATGGGAAAGAGAGTGTCGGCTGACGCTTGCGTATTCGCCATATATTCGCCTTTCGGGAAAGATATCACAACATCCCGCCGGCGGAGATCGACTCTCTGTCCACATCGCGTGAGAGGCGCTTGACATCATCCACACCCAATGCGAGACTCGTAAGGCTGCCTCGATCCACATCGAGTGCACCGTCGAACCACGCCCATGCTTGGCTGCATGACGGGGTGGGAGACCAAAGGAAGCACATGTCCCAGAAGATCTCAAGGAATCTCGCGAAGGCGCGCTCGCTTGTCGAGCCGCGCCCGTATACGCTAAACGACGCGGTACCGCTGCTGAAGCAGGCAAAGTACGCGAAGTTTGACGAGACCGTCGACCTTACGATGCGGCTCGGAGTTGATCCCAAGCACGCCGATCAGATGGTTCGAGGGACCGTGGTGCTTCCGCATGGTCTTGGCAAGTCGAAGACCGTCGCCGTGATCGCCTCGGGGGACAAGATCAAGGACGCCGAGGCTGCGGGCGCGGAGTTCTTTGGCGGCGAAGAGCTGGTCGAGAAGATCCAGAAGGAAGGTTGGACGGCGTTCGATGCGCTGATCGCGACACCGGACATGATGAAGTCTGTCGGCCGGCTCGGTAAGGTGCTCGGTCCTCGGGGGCTGATGCCGAATCCGAAGACTGGCACCGTCACGACCGATGTCGCCGCTGCCGTGCGAGAGATCAAGGCCGGCAAGGTGGAGTACCGCACCGACAAGACGGCGCTGGTGCACGTTCCCGTCGGCAAGCTCTCGTTTGAGCCGCAGAAGCTGATCGATAATGCGATGACGGTGATCGGGTCGGTGATGAAGGCGAAGCCGTCAGCGGCGAAGGGCAAGTACATCCGAGGGATCACCTTGAGCTCGACGATGGGCCCCGGTATCCAGCTGGACTTTGCCGCGGCGGAGCAGGCGGGCAAGGTCTAGGCTGCGGTCCAGCAGGGGCCTCGCAGCGCAGCCCTTCGTCGCCGGCTACTACAGAGAGTCATCTTCGCTGCAGCTTGCAGCCATCGGCAGCCAGAGCAGGAAGGCAGCCAGAGAGAGTTAGGTTTGTGTTATGGCGTTAACCAGAAGCAAGAAGACGGAGAACGTTCAACGGCTCGCCGTTGAACTCGAGCACTCGACCTCGGCCATTGTGGGCACGTTCACTGGCCTGACGGCGTCGAAGGACTTTGAACTGCGCAAGACGATCCGGTCCGCGGGTGGAAGCTATCACGTTGTGAAGAACAAGCTCGCCGAGCGTGCCGGAGAGGGGACCAAGATCGAGGGTGCGCTCAAGGGACTGAAGGGCGTCTCATCGGTCGCGTACACCTCCGGTGATCCGGTGGCACTCGCAAAGGCGCTCTCGGCGTGGGTCAAGGACAACGCCGAGTTTACCTTCAAGCTGGGCATCGTCGACGGCAAGGTGATCACCGTCGAGGAGATCGGTGCTCTCGCGACCATGCCTGGCAAGGAGGAGCTCTTCTCGAAGCTGCTCTTCCTCATCAACTCGCCTGCGCAGCGTCTCGCGACGGTGATCAACGCTACCGGACGTGATCTGGCTGTGGTCATCAACCAGGCAGTCGAGCAGGAGAAGTTCACCGCCAGCGCGGCCTCCGCGCCAGCGGAGCCGGCTATCCAGGAGGCCTCCGCCGCGCCTGCGCCCGAGGCATCCTCTCCGGTTGCGGACGAGGCGCAGGCGGCTTCCTCTCAGGAGGCGGCAGCCGTAGTTGAGGAGCACGCCGCTGGTGAGCAGCCCTCCGGCGCAGCGCAGCCGGAGAACGCGACGGCGTCCCAGGCCGGTGAGGCTGCGGAGAGCGAGCCGGCTGAGGGCTAGGCCGGCAGTGATGAGTTTCGCTCGGTTTGACTCGGGGGCGCCAGTCTGGGCGCAACGGAAACCCGGGTACAGGCAGAGCAATCGGGGCGCCTTCATGTGGAGCCCGGGGCAGTAGAAAGACAAAGCTTGAAGTGATCTGAGGAGATCAAAATGGCAGACATGCAGCAGTTGGAAGATCAGATCGTGAGCCTGAGCCTGCTCGAGGCGTCAGCTCTGGTGAAGAAGCTTGAAGAGCGTCTGGGCGTCTCGGCGGCGGCAGCGGTCGCGGCAGCGGCCCCGGCCGGCGGCGGCGCGGCAGCGGCAGCCCCGGTTGAGGAGAAGACGGAGTTTACCGTCATTCTCAAGGATGCGGGCGCGAATAAGATCAACACCATTAAGGCAGTGCGTGAGGTTACCTCGCTCGGCCTGAAAGAGGCCAAGGACCTGGTCGACGGCGCGCCCAAGGCGATCAAGGAGAACATCTCGAAGGACGATGCGGCAGCGATCGCAAAGAAGTTCGAGGGCGTGGCAACAGTCGAGATCAAGTAAGGCCTCTCACTTGCACGGATGGACGGAACGCGGTATCTTTGACATTGGATGAGATACCCGTTCCGTTCTGGCGTGTACGGCGGCTTCGAGTTCCACACTAACCCTGTAGTCTCCGGCTTATCTCGCGCAGGTCGCGGGTTAGGGAGCCGGCCATTCTTCGCTCGAGCGGCCGAGCGCGGGAGTGATATCTGGCATCATCGAGCGGCAGCAAACCCGAGGCACGGCGAGCCTTGGGCGGCGGCAGGCATTCGCGACAGTTCTGAACCATCACAGACAACGTACTTTGCGTTCGTGGGAGATGTTATCCCTGCGAGCGCTTTCCCGTCTTAACACATAGACGGCTCGGTTTCGCGCCCAGGCGTTGGAACACCCTGAGATCGCTCCGCAGAATGCTTCGCGGGCACCCAGTCCTTCAATCTTTGCAAGAGCAGTATCCCTCGCCGGAGCGTCCGGCGAGATCAGATCTGCGCGAGACCCCGGTGCGCGCGAGGAGTGCCGAAGTCGGCGGGTGACCGCTTAAGCGCAAGCAGCGTTGTTGGGGTCGGGTGACCCTTCTCCTCTTTCGCCATGCAACCAGCGTTCAGATGCGGGCTGCAACGGCAGAGAGGCCTCGAAGCAATCAGTTCTCAGGAGAGAGCATGTCCACAGAGATGCGCGCCATTCGAAGCCGTCTGGATTTTTCCAAGATCCCCACCAGCATTCAGATCCCTAACCTGATTGAAGTGCAGCGTCGCTCCTACGAGCGCTTCTTGCAGATGGACAAGCTTCCGCAGGAGCGCGAGGACAACGGCCTCCAGTCGGTCTTCACCTCGGTCTTCCCCATCACCGACTTTCGCAACGTCTCTGAGCTCGAGTTCGTCGATTTCTCGATCGGCAACTGGGAGTGCAAGTGCGGTTATCTGAAGGGGCTGAACCACCTGCGCACGGCCTGCACCAACTGCGGTCACATGGTCATCACCGATCCCTTCCATCCGGGCGATGTGCTGTGTAACTTCTGCGGCACCTACAACAAGAACACCCCGGACTTCTGCACGAAGTGCGGCGACCCGGTCGGTCTGCAGCTGAAGTACGACCAGGCGGAGTGCGAAGAGCGCGGCATGACCTATTCGGCGCCGCTCAAGGTGACGATCCGGCTGAAGATCTACGACAAGGATCCCGAGACCGGGGTAAAGAGCCTCCGCGATATGAAGGAGCAGGAGGTCTTCTTCGGCGACATCCCTCTGATGAGCCAGAACGGCACCTTCATCGTCAACGGTACGGAGCGCGTCATCGTCTCGCAGCTTCACCGCTCGCCGGGCGTCTTCTTCGAGACGGCGAACAACCGCACCTACTTTCTTGGAAAAATCATCCCGTACCGCGGCAGCTGGGTGGAGTTTGAGTACGACCAGAAGAACACGCTGTACGTGCGTATCGACCGCAAGCGCAAGTTCCTTGGCACGATCTTCCTGCGCGCGCTCGGCCTGCGCACCGACGAGGAGATCCTCAAGACCTTCTACACGGTCGACACGATCCATGTCGCCGACTGCAAGCTCTCGTGGGGCGTGACCGCAGACGGCCAGCCCACCAATCTGCTTGGGACCCGTCCCTCCACGCCCATCTCGATCAAGGGTGAGGAGATCGCGCCCGCGACCCGCAAGATCTCGCCCAACACGCTGCGTCAGCTGCGTGCCGGAAAGATCGAGCGGATTGAGGTCGAGACGAGCGAGTTCGACGGTGCCATGACCGCCTCCGACGTCGTCGACCTCTCGACCGGCGAGCTGCTCTACGAGGCCAACCAGGAGCTCACGGCCGACAAGCTGCACAAGATCATCCAGTCCGGCGTGACCAGCTTCGAAGTCTTCTTCCCGGACCGCGACGACGTCGGCAACATCATCGCCAACACGCTGCGTCGCGACTCCGTGCGCAAGCCCGAGGAGGCGCTGATTGAGATCTACCGCAAGCTGCGTCCCGGCGACCCGCCGACGCTTGACACCGCCACCGCGCTCTTCGAAGGCATGTTCTTCGACCCACGCAAGTATGACTTCTCGCGCGTCGGCCGCCTGAAGTTCAATATCAAGCTCTACGAGAACCAGGATCCCTCCGGCCTCGATAAGCGCACCCTCACGCCCGAGGACTTCTACGGCACCATCCGCTACCTGCTGAAGCTGCGTAAGAACATCGGCGTGGTGGACGACATCGATCACCTTGGCAACCGCCGCGTGCGCGCGGTCGGCGAGCTCATGGAGAACCAGTTCCGCATCGGCCTGGTTCGCATGGAGCGCGCGATCAAGGAGAAGATGTCGGTGTATCAGGAGATGTCGACGGCCATGCCGCACGACCTGATCAACGCCAAGCCCGTCATGGCGGCGATCCGCGAGTTCTTCGGCTCCTCACAGCTGTCGCAGTTCATGGATCAGACCAACCCGCTGTCGGAGATCACGCACAAGCGGCGCCTCTCCGCTCTCGGGCCTGGCGGTCTGTCACGCGAGCGTGCCGGCTTCGAGGTGCGTGACGTGCACCCGACTCACTACGGCCGCATCTGCCCGATCGAGACGCCGGAAGGCCCAAACATCGGCCTGATCAGCTCGCTCTCCTGCTTCGCGCGCATTAACGAGTATGGCTTCATCGAGAGTCCGTATCGCCGCGTCAAGGACGGCCGCGTGCTCGACTACGTCGCCGTCTCGAACGCCGGCGAGTCCGGTCTGCGGCAGGGCGACTATCTCGAGAGCGAGGAGTCGCGGGTCAAGAACGCCGAGCTCAAGAAGGCGGGCAAGCGCACGATGGAGCTTGAGCCCTTCTCCTTTTACCTCTCCGCGTGGGAGGAGGACCGGCACACCATCGCGCAGGCCAACATTGAACTGGACGAGAAGCTGAACATCGTCGAGGACCTCGTCAATGCGCGGCGCCAGGGCAACTTCGTGCTGGTCAACAAGGCCGAGGTCGACTACGTCGACGTCAGCCCCAAGCAGCTCGTCTCGGTCGCCGCCTCGCTCGTTCCGTTCCTCGAGCACGACGACGCGAACCGCGCACTGATGGGCGCCAACATGCAGCGGCAGTCTGTTCCCCTGCTCGTCGCCGAAGCTCCCTTCGTCGGCACTGGCATGGAGGGCGTCACCGCGCGCGACTCGGGCGCTGTCATCCTCGCCAAGCGCAACGGCATCGTCGACTCGGTCGACTCCGAGCGCATCATCATCCGCGTTGAAGGCGAGCACCACCCCACGCAGCTCTCGCGTGAGGTTGGCTCGGACATCTACCAGCTCACGAAGTTCAAGCGCTCCAACCAGAACACCTGCATCAACCAGAAGCCGATCGTGCGTCACGGCGATCGCGTTCTCAAGGGACAGGTGATCGCGGACGGACCCTGCACCGAGCAGGGCGAGCTCGGCCTCGGCCGCAACGTCCTGGTGGCGTTCATGCCGTGGCGCGGCTACAACTTCGAGGACGCGATCCTGATCTCGGAGAAGCTGGTCCGCGAGGACTACTACACCTCGATCCACATCGAGGAGTTCGAGATCGAGGCGCGCGACACCAAGCTCGGGCCGGAGGAGATCACGCGCGATATCCCCAACGTCAGCGAGCACGCGCTGCGTGATCTTGACGAGTCGGGCATCATCCGCATCGGCGCGAAGATCGGTCATAACGACATCCTGGTCGGCAAGGTCACGCCCAAGGGCGAGACCCAGCTCACGCCGGAAGAGAAGCTGCTGCGCGCGATCTTCGGCGAGAAGGCCGGCGATGTTCGCGAC
Organism: uncultured Acidobacteriaceae bacterium; assembly: GCA_964247625.1. Classification (GTDB taxonomy): domain Bacteria; phylum Acidobacteriota; class Terriglobia; order Terriglobales; family Acidobacteriaceae; genus Edaphobacter. The sequence continues at coordinate 44,123 of CAXTVA010000017.1, read as the reverse complement.
GCCTCGCTCACCTGCCCTCCGGGCATCGAGGGCACCGTGGTCGATGTCCGCATCTTCTCCCGCAAGGGTCAGGAGAAGGACGAGCGCGCCAAGCAGATCGAGCAGGAGATGGTCGAGAAGCTCGAGCGCAATCTCGCCGACGAGATCCGCATTCTCACCGACGAGCGCCTCAAGCGCCTCGAGGCCATCCTGGGCGCCAAGGAAGTCCAGGCTGACCTGCACGACGAGCGCACCAACAAGAAGCTGCTCACCAAGGGCGACCTGCTCGATCGCGACACGATCGAGCTCATCAGCACTCGCAATCTCAAGCGCATTCGCTACGCGGACAAAGATCCGCGCGTCAATGAGCAGATCGACGAGATCGAGGAGATGACCTCGCGGCAGATCGACGTGCTGCGCAAGATCACCAACGAGAAGATCGCCAAGATGCAGAAGGGCGATGAGCTCGCACCGGGCGTCATCAAGATGGTAAAGGTCTACATCGCGATGAAGCGCAAGCTGTCGGTCGGTGACAAGATGGCAGGCCGCCACGGCAACAAGGGCGTGATCGCGCGCATTCTGCCGGAAGAGGACATGCCATACCTCCCCGACGGAACGCCGGTCGAGATCGTCCTCAACCCGCTCGGTGTGCCTTCGCGTATGAACGTCGGCCAGATCCTCGAGACGCACCTCGGCTGGGCGGCGCACGAGCTCGGCAGGCAGGTCGCCGAGATCGCCGCGACCCACACCGATGCCAATGAGGTTCGCGAGCTCTTCCGGGCGCGCTTCGCTGGCACGGCTGCTCTGCATCAGCTTCTCGACCTCGACGACGAGCAGACCATGCGCGTCGCTGCGGGCATGAAGCGCGGCATCTGGTTCGGCACGGCCGTCTTCGACGGCGCGCGCGAGACGGAGATCAAGGCGCTGCTCAAGGCCGCGGGTCTGCCCAGCTCGGGCAAGACACCGCTCTTCGATGGCATGCTCGGCGATCAGTTCGAGCAGCCCGCGACCGTCGGCTACATCTACATGCTCAAGCTGTCGCACCTGGTCGACGACAAGATCCACGCGCGCTCGATCGGACCGTACTCGCTCATCACCCAGCAGCCGCTCGGTGGCAAGGCGCAGTTCGGCGGACAGCGCTTCGGCGAGATGGAGGTCTGGGCCCTTGAGGCCTACGGCGCGGCCTACATCCTGCAGGAGCTGCTCACCGCGAAGTCCGATGACGTCTTTGGCCGCACCAAGATCTACGAGGCCATCGTCAAGGGCGAGGCGGCGATCGAGCCCGGCGTGCCCGAGAGCTTCAACGTCCTCATCCGTGAGCTGCAGTCGCTCTGCCTCGACGTCGAACTGATCAAGCTAGCCGATCAGAAGACGCCGCCGCAGCCGGCGATCGCGGCCGCCGACTAATCGCAGTACGGGGTGGAAGCCTCTTGCAGCGCTTCCACCCCGAGCCGATCAGAGCGATGGCACTGCTTCTCGCCCGGCACGTACCACCCAATCGAAGACAGGTATCTGGCACCAGAACCAACGGCATCGCGATGCGCCGCAAGTCATCGTGAGACATGTACCAGCAACAGCAGCCGCCCGCTGCACCCGGAGACACGAGACTATGTTCCGCTCCAGCCCCTTTGAACTGACCGGCCCCATCGCCGACTTCGACGCCATCAAGATCCAGCTCGCCAGCCCCGAGAAGATCCGCTCGTGGTCGCACGGTGAGGTCACCAAGCCCGAGACCATCAACTACCGCACCTTCAAGCCCGAGCGCGACGGTCTCTTCTGCGCTCGCATCTTCGGACCGATCACCGACTGGGAGTGCCTCTGCGGCAAGTACAAGCGCATGAAGCACCGCGGCGTCATCTGCGACAAGTGCGGCGTCGAAGTCACCCTCTCGAAGGTCCGCCGCGAGCGGCTCGGCCACATCGAGCTCGCCAGCCCCTGCTCGCACGTCTGGTTCTTCAAGGGCCTGCCGTCGCGCATCGGTCACCTGCTCGACATCTCGCTGCGCGAGCTCGAGGCCGTCCTCTACTTTGAGTCGTACGTCGTCGTCGATCCAGGCGACGCACCGGTCAAGGAGCGCGAGGTCATCAAGGACGAGACCCGCTTCCGCGAGCTCGATCAGCAGTACCGCCCCTCCGGCTTCAAGGCCATGATGGGCGCCGAAGCCATCAAGGAACTGCTTCGTCGCGTCGAGATTCAGGAGCTCTCGATCGAACTGCGCGAGCGCATGAAGACTGAGACTTCGCTCCAGAAGAAGCTCAAGTACTCCAAGCGCCTCAAGATCGTCGAGGCCTTCCGCAAGTCCGACAACAAGCCGGAGTGGATGATCCTCGACGTGATCCCCGTCATCCCGCCCGAGCTTCGCCCACTCGTCCCGCTCGACGGCGGCCGCTTCGCCACGTCCGATCTCAACGACCTCTACCGTCGCGTGATCAACCGCAACAACCGCCTCAAGAAGCTCATGGACCTCCATGCGCCTGAGGTCATCGTCCGCAACGAAAAGCGCATGCTGCAGGAGGCCGTCGACGCTCTGTTCGACAATGGTCGCCGTGGTCGCGTTCTCCGTGGCGCCAACAACCGTCCCCTCAAGAGCCTCTCCGACACCCTCAAGGGCAAGCAGGGCCGCTTCCGCCAGAACCTGCTCGGCAAGCGCGTCGACTACTCCGGCCGCTCGGTCATCGTTGTCGGTCCGGAACTGAAGCTGCACCAGTGCGGCCTGCCGAAGAAGATGGCGCTTGAGCTCTTCAAGCCCTTCATCTATCACCGCCTCGAGCAGACCGGCCACTGCACCACCATTAAGCAGGCCAAGGAACTCGTCGAGATGCAGGAGCCCATCGTCTGGGACATCCTCGAAGAGGTCATCAAGGATCACCCGGTCCTGCTCAACCGCGCCCCGACCCTCCATCGCCTCGGCATCCAGGCGTTTGAGCCGGTGCTCGTCGAAGGCAAGGCGATCAAGATCCATCCGCTCGTCTGCACCGCCTTCAACGCGGACTTCGACGGCGATCAGATGGCCGTGCACATCCCGCTCAGCCCCGAAGCCCAGATCGAAGCCTCGGTCCTGATGCTGGCGTCGCACAACATCCTCTCGCCCGCCTCCGGCCAGCCCATCACCGTCCCCACGCAGGATCTCGTCCTCGGTCTCTACTACCTGACCAAGGCCAAGGTCGGCGCCAAGGGTGAAGGCCGCGTCTTCGCCAACATCGAGGAAGTCCTGATGGCGCTCGAAGCCAAGCAGGTCGAAACCCTCACCCCGATCCGTCTGCGCTACACCGGTCCTGTCCTCGACATGACCACCGCGTACGACGATCAGGACCTCACCCACACCGAGCCGGTCGAGTTCAACAAGCAGTTCATCTCGACCACCGTCGGCCGCGCCATCCTCAACGACGCTCTCCCCGAAGGCATGCCGTTCGTCAACGGTCTGCTCAAGAAGAAGGGCATTGGCCAGCTGGTCAACTATTGCTACCTCAACCTCGGCCTCGAGGTCACGGTCAAGACCCTCGATCGCATCAAGGACCTCGGCTTCACCTACGCCACCAAGTCCGGCCTCTCGGTCGGCCTCGATGACATGGTCATTCCCGAGTCCAAGTACACCGTCGTGGCCGACGCCGAGAAGCAGGTCATCAACGTCCAGCAGCAGTATCTCGACGGCGCCATCACCAACGGCGAGCGCAACAACAAGGTCATCCAGATGTGGTCGGGAGTGACCGAGCGCGTCGCCGATGAGATGTTCAACAACATGAAGCGTGCCGACAAGGAAGGAGCCATGAACCCGATCTACATCATGGCCGACTCCGGTGCGCGCGGTTCGAAGCAGCAGATTCGTCAGCTCTCCGGTATGCGCGGACTGATGGCGAAACCGAGTGGCGAAATCATCGAGTCACCCATCAAGGCGAACTTCCGTGAAGGCCTCACCGTGCTCGAGTACTTCATCTCGACCCACGGCGCTCGCAAGGGTCTCGCGGATACTGCGCTCAAGACGGCCGACTCTGGCTATCTCACGCGTCGTCTCGTCGACGTCGCGCAGGATGTCATCATCTCGCAGAACGATTGCGGCACCAACGAAGGCATCTACGTCATGCCGATCATCGAAGCCGGTGAGACCATCGAGCCCCTGCGCGACCGCATCATCGGCCGCGTCTCGCTCGAGAAGCTCAAGGACTTCGAAGGCAAGACCATCGTCGAGATCAACCAGGAGATCGACGAAGATCGCGCCTCCGCGGTGCAGGCCGCTGGCATCGAGAAGGTGAAGATTCGTTCCGTCCTCACCTGCGAGTCCAAGCGCGGCTGCTGCATCCTTTGCTACGGCCGCAATCTCGGCTCCGGCAAGATGGTCGAGATGGGCGAGGCCGTCGGCGTCATCGCGGCGCAGTCCATCGGCGAGCCCGGCACTCAGCTCACCATGCGTACCTTCCACGTCGGCGGCACCGCCTCCCGCGTGCAGGATGCCTCGCATCTTGAAGCCAAGAACGCCGGCTCCGTCCGCTTCATCAACCTCGTCACCGTCCGCTCGAAGGAGGGTGGTCTCGTTGCCTTCAACCGCAACGGCTCGATCGCCATCATCGACGAGAAGGGTCGCGAGAAGGAGCGCTACGCCATCGTCTACGGCGCCAAGCTCCGGGTCGAAGACGGCGAGCAGGTCAAACTCGGCGACACCCTCGGCGAGTGGGATCCGTACACCTTCTCCATCCTCACCGAGGTCGCCGGCACCGTGCAGTTCAAGGACCTGCAGGAAGGCGTCACCCTCAACGAAGAAGTCGATGAGGTCACCGGCCTCTCCCGTCTCGTCGTTGCGGATTCGTCCGACGAAAAGCGGCAGCCGACCATCCTCATCAAGTCCTCAACCGGCAACAAGCGGTACCTCATGCCCTCACGCGCTCATCTCATGATCGCGGATGGCGACGAGGTTCACCCCGGCGACATCCTTGCCAAGATCCCGCGCGAAACCACGCGCACCAAGGACATCACCGGCGGTCTGCCGCGCGTCGTCGAGCTCTTCGAGGCACGCAAGCCCCGCGATCCGGCGATCATCAGCAAAATCGATGGTGTCGTTCGCTTCGGCGATGTCGCCAAGGGTCAGCGCAAGGTCTACGTCACCGCGGATAACGGTCAGGAAGAGGAGTACACCGTGCCGCGCGGCGTCTACATCAACGTCCAGGAAGGCGAGCGTCTGCGCGCCGGCGATGCCCTCATCGACGGTCCCCGCAACCCGCACGACATCCTCGAAGTCCTCGGTGAGCGCGCGCTCCAGCAGTATCTCGTCAACGAAATCCAGGAGGTCTACCGCCTCCAGGGTGTGGCCATCTCGGATAAGCACATCGAGACCATCGTTCGGCAGATGCTCCGCTGGGTCAAGGTCGAAGAGGTCGGCGACACCTCCTTCCTCATCGATCAGCAGACCGATCGCTTCCGCTTCAACGCCGAGAACCAGCGCGTCCTCATGACGGGTGGCAAGCCCGCCATCGGCCGCTCGCTTCTGCTCGGCATCACCAAGGCCTCGCTCTCGACCGACAGCTTCATCTCGGCCGCCAGCTTCCAGGAGACCACCCGCGTGCTCACCGAAGCCTCCATCAACGGCTCCATTGACACGCTCCGTGGCCTCAAGGAAAACGTCATCGTCGGTCGCCTCATCCCCGCCGGTACGGGCATGGAGTACTACCGCAACGTCGAACTCTCCGAAGAGCTCGAAGAAGCGGCAGCCGCCGTGCAGCAAGAGGTCCAGGACGCCCACGACGCCGAAGAGCGCGAGCTCGAGCAGATGCGCATGGAAGGCGAGCAGGAAGAACTCGCCGCCAGCGAGTAAGCATGGCACGCAGCCAACGCGCTCACGCGCAAAACACCAAGGGCGGACTCGAAAGAGTCCGCCCTTCCCTTGGTCCTTTGCCCCTAGGAGCACTGCGACGATCTGCTCCACCTCCCATACCGAGAGGCTCGGCACTCGTTCCCACGAAAACGCTGAGGTGATCCGTACCTCGACGAGACCTACGGCTGTCGCACCACCGTCTCCGTGGTCATCACAAACAGCCACTTACCCCCACGCCGCACCAGGGTGTCCGTATTCATTGTCTCCGGCGGCAGCGGATGGCCCTCGCACTCCCCCGTCTGGTGGATCCGATAGATCAGCGCGGCAGAGTCCGCCGACGTCTGCCGCAGCTGCACGTCGCTGAGTTTGTACTCAGAGAGGGTACAGTGGGCGAGCGCGGCGACTACACCCTCCTTCGGTGCCACGCCCTCCGGCCCGATGTAAAGGAACTCCGGTGCTAACGATTCAGCGAGGGCCGTCATATTGCGCCGCTGCCAGTTCTGCATAAACGCATCGCTGCGCGCCAGCAGAGTACTCTTCAGCGAGTCGTCAACGGAGATCTGCCCCGCCCGCACGCCGAAGGGACAGACAAGCAGCAGTGCGAGCACAGCCACGATGCGCGTCATGCGCGGAAGCATAAAGGCAGACTGGCTCTGGCGGCAACACAAAATTCCTTTCGGGAACCGGGTCTCGACTCGGGAACATGGAGCTCTAACGCTGATGCCAGCCCTCCAGCCGGTCGTCTCGTTGTCGTGGGCCACGGCCGCTATCTTCAGCTCCGCCGCTGCGCAAGGAGCGGCTCTCGGGCGCGTCTGATCAGCTCCGTTCCGGCAGATCGCACAGTGGATGACGTCTGCGGCTGGCGTCATTACAGAGGCAGATCTCATAGAATAGAAGTTGGGCAAAACAGCCGTTATCCTTCTGACGATACTTCCACCAGGGCTAAACCTATTCTATGGAAGACTTTGCGCGTAAGTCCCTTGATGAGAAGACTTTGCACGCCAGTTCCATCCTAAGTTGAATGGAAAGAAGACTTTAGCGAGATACCCGGGTGGGGGGGGGTACCTCTCACCACGAAGGCGCATTCAGTCAGCCGTCTCTGCGCAGAGCGGACTCCCGCTCCGGCGACCCGGCAGGCAGCGGCGGTGGGATTCGCACGAACTCCATCCCGGCGGCCTGCGCCGAGAGGACGCCCGCTTCCGCGTCCTCGAAGACCAGGCAGCGCCCGGGCTCAACTTCCAGGAGTGCGGCCGCGCGCAGGAAGGGGTCGGACGCTGGCTTGCCGTGCACATAGTCCTCTGCGCCGACGATGATGGGGAAGTGGTGGGCGAGGCCCAGCGTCGTCAGCGTCTGATGGATCGACGCTCGCGGCGAGCCCGAGACGATCGCGAAGGGAACCCGGCCGCTGTTCGCCTCGATCACTTGGAGCACGGACGCCACCGGCCGAAGCCGGTCGAGCATGCCGAGGTAGAGTGCCTCCTTGCGCGCGACCACCGTCTCCGGGTGCATCGTGGTGCCGAAGCGCTCGTTGAGCAGCTCGACCGTGCGCAGCAGCGGGATGCCGCCCATCCCGTAGAAGAGCGCCTCCGGGAACTCGCCGCCGTGCTCGTGGACGGCCTGCGTCCAGGCGACGAAGTGCAGCGGCATTGAGTCCGCCACCGTTCCGTCGAGGTCGAAGAGGTAGGCGAGGTGGGGCCCGGGCGGCAGCGCGAGATCGGTCACAGTCTCTTCAGAGTAGCCGCTCAGAGACTATTCGCGTGCCTCCAGCCGCTTCATCGCGTCGGACGCGACGCGCAGCGCGACGCTCTGGATCTCATTGCCGATGACCTCCCACAGCATGACGGCATCGGTCTGCAACTCATCCTGCGCCTTCAGATAGGTCGAGAAGAGACGTGTCGCCTGGGGCGTCGTGCTGGGGACTGTGTTGCCTTCCTCTGCTGCCATGAGGTGACCTCCTGGTGATCGTGCGGCCGAGCGCATCGCCGAAGGACGGCCATGGCTTTCCCTCGGTATACGACATCGCCGCCGCGGCGGCTATGACACATTTTGGGAGGAACCAACGAAGGTTACATGCAGAGGACTGAGGCGAGGGTGTACACTCGTCTGCTCTCGATCGAGCACCTTGTGTCCGTCGTGAGTCGCAGCGCGGCAAGCCGCCTGTCCGGGAGGAAAGCCTCTCATGTCTGTCATCGTCCGCCACTCCATCCGCCTCTCTCCGCTCGTCCTGCTTACGATGTTCGCAGTGACGGCGCACGCCTTCCAGAACATCGCCGCGTTGACAACTGCGTCGCCGCCGCTCTTTCCAGTCACACCGGGCCTTCAGGCACAGCCCACGCTCCAGCCCACAGCGCCGCCCGCAGCTTCCGTCGCAACGACCGAGGAGAGTGCGCCCCTGACAGAGCAACAGGGCGAGATCTTCCTCGAGCAGGGACACTACATGGCGGCGATCCGCTCCTTTGAAGGAGCGGAGCCGAAGTCGGCTGCGATCTATAACAAACTCGGCATCGCCTACGAGCACATGCGACTCAACGACCGGGCGCGTGAGAACTTCGTGAAGGCGCTGCAGCTCAATCCAAAGTTCGCCCAGGTCTACAACAACCTGGGTACCCTCGCGCATAGTGAAGGCGACTTCAAGCGTGCCGAGAAGCTTTACAAGCGAGCGATGCACTTCGACCCGAAGAGCGCGGAGGCCGAGAAGAATCTCGGAACGCTCTACTATGCGCACGGAAAGTTTCGGAAGGGCGACGACGCCTACCGGCGCGCCCGCGAGCTGGATGAAGACGTCTTCGCGCGCCGGCCGCACGCACCGATCCAGGCCGCGATGGACACCAAGAACAGCGCCGATCTGCACTACCATCTCGCTCGCACGTATGCGAGTGCCGGCAGCGACACGCTGGCGATGGAGTATCTGCGGCAGGCAGTGAATGAAGGCTTCAAAGATCGCAAGCGCCTCTTGTCAGACCAGCAGTTTGCCGCTCTCTGGAACACACCGGCGTTTATGAAGTTGGTCGAGGACCTCAAGACGAACTAGGCTGCTTGGGAGGCGCAGACGAGACGCCCGCCGTTCACGTCCACGTTCCTCCGGCCTAGGCCGCCTTGCTGACCGTGAGCGCAGCCTTTATCTGCCCCGTGCGGGGCTCTGTGCGCGAGCCAACAATGCGGGCGACGAGGAGTTCCTCGACGATAAGGGTGGTGGCCGAGACGACGAAGGGGATGAGCTCGCCGAAGACCCGGGTTTCAATCAGGATGCCGAAGGCGAACATAAAGAGACACCAGATCGGAAGCAGCCACAGCCAGGCTCGCAGCTCCGGGTCAACGATCCGACGGCGCATCACGACGACGAAGAGGAGAAGATATCCGCAGGCGCTCAGAAGCTGGGGCCATGCCTGGGGCACGAGCAGCGACTTGATGTTCCAGTCGAGGCGCGGGTAGAACTCCGACCGGTTTTGGCCGAAGTAGTGGCGGATGAAGATCTGCCACCCAATCCAGACGCAGGCGAGTGGCAGAACAACAGCGACCGTGCGGGTGCGGAAGAGCCGCTGCCAGCAGAGACGGCCGTGCTCCACTGCTCCGCTGATTGCGAAGAGGGGAAGCAGCAGAAGCGTCGTCTCACGGTTTACAGTGGCGACGAGAAAGAGAGCGACAAACCAGCCCCAGTGCTTACCGAAGCGGAGAAGGTACATCGCGATCGCGAAGCACGCGAGGCTGGGCAGGTCGTAGATGAAGCGGAAGTTCTGCACTGTGTGCAGCACATAGGTCGTCGCGCACGCGACCAGAAGCAAAGGATAGACAAACGGTGTGAGCAGCCGACGAGTCGAGCTCGCCTGATAGAGGCGCGTGGTGAGATAACCAGTGACGAGCAGGCATAGCACGTTGACCACTGCCTGGACCAAGACCTCTGGTTGAACCGGGCGAGGAAACCAGAAGTGAGAGACGGCGAAGGGCTGGGAGAGACGATGCAGAAGAGTGCTCTCATGCGCCCATCGCATCGGCCACATCATCAGCACACGGCCCTGAAAAGGCATGCGCTCCAGCCCCTGCTCGTACAGAGAGGTGTTGACGTATGGGCGCGTGAGCCAGAGATAGCACCAGGCAAACTGCACGGTCGCCAGCACGTAGATGAAGAGGAGTACGAGTCGCTTCCGCTGCAGCACTTCAACACGCTCCGGGAAAAGAGATCAAGGTGCCGGCACTTGGCAGCGGAACGTGTGGCCAGCTTCAAGATAGGATGGTGAGCCGTTTCGCTAAGTTGCTATGGCGTCATGGAGTGGGATGACGAGCACGCTGGCACTTTCGCAGAGTGATCACGACGGCCGAAGCATCTTGCGTCATACAATGACGCGACAGCTGTGCCAGGAAAGGGAACCCTCCCAGACATGAACGTTCTTGTGATCGACATTGGAGGCACCCACGTCAAGGTCGCCTCTTCGGACCATCTCGTGCCCCTAAAGATCGTCTCCGGCCCGACCATGACGGCCAAACAGATGGTCAACGATGTCCTTGGGGCGACGAAGGACTGGAGTTATGACGCGATCACCATCGGCTATCCCGGTCCTGTAGAGCACGATCGGCCGCTGCTCGACCCGCACAACCTGGCACCTGGATGGGTGGAATTTCCTTTCCAGAAGGTCTTTCCGAAGCCGGTTCGTTTTATGAACGACGCGGCTATGCAGGCGCTCGGTGGGTACACCGGGGGCAAGATGTTATTCCTCGGTATCGGGACAGGCCTGGGGTCGGCGCTGATCTTTGAGAACACGCTGATTCCGCTGGAGCTGGCACACCTTCCGTACAAGAATGGCCGAACGTATGAGGAAGTGATTGGGCTGGCGGGGCTGAAGCGTCGCGGAAAAAAGCGCTGGCAGAAGGCGGTGCTCGATGTGGTCGAGCGGCTTCGCGCTGCGTTTGTCGTGGACTATGTGCTTCTTGGCGGAGGCAATGCAAAGCTGATGACCCGGCTTCCGAAGAATGTTGTGACAGGCGCGAACTCGAATGCGATCACAGGTGGCATCGCGATCTGGAACGCCGATGCCGCCGTGCGAGGGCAGGATGCACCGAGCCCTGGCAAGATTCTGCCGCCCCAGGCGTCGTCTCCCATCGTGATCAAGACGGCAAAGAAGGAGAAGCGGCGGGCGGAGCGAAGGGCGAAGAAGAGGGCTTAGCCACCGCGAAGTCAAACTGCGCTGTGCTGACTTCGGCCAGTCCCGGTGGTAGAGTAGCCGCACGGGCCAGCTTGCATTCATCTCTGTTTTGCAGGAGCCATCGCATGCTGCACTATCTCTGGGTAGCGATTATCGGATTGATTGCAGGCGCCATCGCCAAGCTGCTTGTCCCAGGCAAGGACCCGGGTGGCATCTTCATCACAATGGCCCTTGGCGTGGCGGGTGCCTTCCTGGGCACGTGGCTGGGTCGGGCGATCGGCCATTACGGGCCGGACCAGTCTGCGGGTTTCCTGATGTCGGTGGTTGGGGCCGTGATCCTGTTAGGGATCTATCACCTGATCCGGCGGACGCAGCGGACAGTTTAGGCTCTCCTCCTACTATGTGAGCGCGCGGTCGAGAAAAGTCGCGGAGTTTCGGGTTTGTTCCACCAAAGGCTGGAGCAACCGCATCTCACCTCACATGCCCCAGGATCCTGAGACTGCTGACTATCGTCGATACCCGAAGGGGCCGAACTTTCTCAACGTCGTACTCGGCTGCTGCTTCGTCATCCTGATCATCGTCGTGGCGACCATCTTTGTGCTTCACCGGGGCGGCAAAAACATCTTCCCGATGAAGACAAGAACGACGCCGTCGCAGACGATGGTTCGAAGTGCAGCCGATGTACGCCGGCTGGCCGCCTAAGCTGATCGAACAGAGGCGCTGGCATTACACGCTCTGACTGTGGCGGCGAACTCCGTCGCTGGTACAGGATGCGCGATGAAGAACCCCTGCGCCTCATCGCAACGCTTGCGGACGAGAAAGCGAAACTGCTCTTCCGTCTCGACGCCCTCGGCGACGACTTTGATATTTAGGCCGTGAGACATGGCGATGATGGAGCGCACGACGGCGGCGGCGTTTGCATCGGTCGCGGCCAGCCTCACAAACTGCTGGTCGATCTTGAGTCGATCGACAGCGTAGTCGAGAAGATATTTGAAGTTGCAAAAGCCGGTGCCGAAGTCATCGATGGCGGTGCGCACCCCCAGGGCGCGGATGTGCTGGAGCTTCTCCAGAGTGGCGGGGGAGTTGACCATCAGCGTGTTTTCAGTGATCTCGACTTCGAGGCTGCGGGCCGGCAGGCCACTCTGCTCCAGTGCCGACGTCACGATGCCAACGAGATTCTTCTGCTGGAACTGGCGCGGAGAGAGGTTGACAGAGAGACTAAGATCCATGCCGAGCTCGTCACAGAGAGCTTTGCCTTCGATGCAGGCGTGGGTAAACGCCCACTCGCCAAGGGGGAGGATGAGGCCAGTCTCCTCCGCGAGGCTGATGAACTGTGCCGGCATGAGGAGGCCGCGTTCCGGGTGCTTCCAACGCAGCAAGGCCTCCATACCGATGACCTCGCCGGTGACAAGGGAGACGTGCGGCTGGTAGTAGAGGCACATCTCATTGCGCTGAATCGCGAGCCGCAAGGAGCGTTCCAGAGAGAGGCGGTCGGCGCCGTCCTTGAGCATCTCTTCGCGGAACATCTGGTACTGGTTACGCCCCGACTCCTTCGCCTCGTACATGGCCGCGTCGGCCCACTTCAGTAAGCTGCGGACATCGCCCGCGACGTCCGGGAAGACGCAGACGCCGATGCTGGCGGTGACGTGCAGCTGGTGATCCTCGATGAGCATCTCCGGGGAGAAGCGAGTCAGGAGATTGCCGGCGCAGAGCTCGACATCAGAGAGGTTGGTGATGTCTTCAAGGACGACGACGAATTCGTCACCTCCCATGCGGGCGACGGTGTCAGAGGATCGTACGGCGAGACGGAGGCGGGCGGCGGTCTCGAGCAGGACCTGATCGCCGGCCCAGTGGCCGAGTGAGTCATTGATGCGTTTGAAGTAGTCAAGATCAAGGACGCAGATGGCGACCTTGGTTCCGTAGCGGCGGGCGCGTTCGACGGCCTGGCGGATACGGTCCTGCAGAAAGGCACGGCCGACGAGGCCGGTGAGCTGATCATGCGTCGCGAGATGGGTGACGTACTCCATCATGGCGCGGCGTTCGGTGATGTCGAAGGTGATCCAAACAAAGCCGGTCGTTTCGCCGCCTGTCTGGAGGGCTCGGACGGCAACGTTGACCGGTGTGCGGGCACCGTCGCCCCGCAGCATGGTCCACTCCTGTTCGTCAGTGCCGCTGCTGACAGCCCTGGCGGTGAGAACGTCGAAGCCCTCGAGTGCCGGGACGGCGCGGACCTTCATCTCCTTTGCGCGCGCCTGGAGCTCTTTGCGGTCGTGCAGCAGCGTGATGGGCGCCTTGCCGACGAGGTCGTCGCGGTTGTAGCTCGAGAGTTTCTCGGCTGCCTGATTCATGGCGATGATGAGGCCGTCGGCGTCAGTCGCGATAATGCTGAAGGGAGCGTTCTCGAAGATGGACTCGGAGAAGTCGCTGAGCTCACGAAGGCGGCTCTCGCCGGCTTTCGCAACGCTGATATCGGTGAGAGTGAGAGCAGCGCCATCGCCGAGGCGGACGACCTGAAAGCGGAGCCAGGTGGCACGAACATGCCGGTCCTGGATCTCGAGATCTTCGAGCATCGCCTCACCGCTGTTGATGACGCGGCAGAGCTTCTGGAAGAGAGAGCCTGTGGTGCCCGTGGCATCACTGCCCGAGAGAAGGTGCTCCAGCTCTCCTTTGTCGAGACCCGGGATGAGAGCACGCGCCACGCGATTGCTGTACGCCACGTCGAAACCGACGATCAGACCCGCTTCGTTACGATCTGCATCGATCAGGCAGAAGGCATCAAGCGAGACCTCGGCAGCGCCCAGAAAGCGCGCGTAGTCGATCGAAGGAGGAAGATGCTTGCCTGGCCCTTCAGCGAAGCGACGGCGTGACGACCAGGGCCAGATGGTGGACGTCGCGGCAAGACTGAGCTGCGTGAGATGCCAGTGATGCTGCAAGAGCGACCATGGCCCCAGCAGGTCGTGTGCGTGGCCGTGGACGCAGGCGAGCAGCGTCAGGGCGCCTATGCCTGCGAAGGCCAGAGACATCGACCGATCTTTGCGTGTGCGGTCCTTCAACGGCGTACCCCAGTCATCGTTCATCGCAGCGTGACGCGATGGCGCGCACAGGACCGGAAGGAGAGAGGTGCAGAACAACAGACTCTCACGCTAGCACTTGCCGCTTGAAGGCGGAAGTTCTTTCCAGCCATTCGGACGCTGGAAACCCGGTCAGGAAACGCTGCCGTTACTAGGATTGCCCTAGGGCCGATGCGCGACTATCCCCTGTTCGGGTGACTCCGGATGTGCCGGCCGATCCTCCAGCCAGCTGTGGATCTGCATCCAGTTCTCAACCAGGACGGTAAGAAGTTCGAGCTCGGGAAAGGTTCGATAGGAGAGACCCAAGCCGACACCATGGACGCCACGCTCGAAGATATGTAACTCCGCCGGTACCCCACTACGCTTGCACGCGTCGTAGTACGCGGTCGCGTTGAGCGAGTTGACCTGCTCGTCAGCGGTGGTCGAGAAGATAAAGGAGGGCGATGTGGTGTGGGTCACATGCCGTTCGATCGAGATGGAGTCGATGGTCTGCTGCGAGGGGTGTTCTCCGATGAGGGCCTCAAGGTTGGTTGGCCGAGGGATGCTGGCGTCCATGCTGAGCCGAGCATAGGAGAGGATGACAAAGTCGGGCCGGTCGCTCACGCGATCGATAGGGTCGGCGGCGTGTGGGTCGCCGGCATCGTTGGTTGTGGCGAGAAAGCCGGCGAGGTGACCGCCGGCGGAGAATCCCCACAGACCGATCTTGTTGGGCGCGATGCCAAGCTCGGCGGCGTGACTGCGCAGGTAGCGAACAGAGCGGTCGCCGTCAAGGATCGGGGCGGGGAAGTGATAGCGAGGGCCGAGGCGATACTGCAAGACGAAGGCATCGATACCGCGCGAGTTGAGCCATCGCGCGACGGTCGCGCCCTCCTTGTCCATCATGAGGGTCCGGTAGGCTCCGCCAGGCAGGACCACAACGGCGGTGCGCGGCGTGTGCTCGCGAGGTATCTCCGGAGCGGGGAAGACGAAGAGCCGAGGGACGTCGACGTCTTTGGTGCCGAGGGCGCCGGGAGCGCCCCCCGGCCAGAGGATGATGACGCGAGCGTGTCCGGGTGGAAGCTTCGGCTGCCGCGGAGTGGGCTCAGCGAGCTGCTGCGTGGTGGGTGATGCGGGTGACGTGGTTGCTTGTCCGCTCAATGGCGGCGCAACCGTGGCAGAGAAAAGGACGCAGAGAAGCCCGCTGCTGCACGCACCCCGTTGGAGCCATCTCATCGTGTGGTCAGCATACGATACCGGCGCGCGCCGACAGGGTGCGGCGGCAGCGGCTTCCCAATAGAGAGACCGGATCGTACCTTGGAGTCTGTGCATCGCGCTCTCTATCTACCGGTTCTGGTGCAACGGGCTCTCGCAAGCGCGATGCGACACGACATCTTCAATATCGCGCAGTCGGCGGCGTACTCGGCGATGGTGGCGCTCTTCCCGACGCTGATCGTGGCGGCGGCTCTGATTCCGCTGGTGCCCGATACGGGTCCGATGCGGGATGAGCTCTCGGCGGTCTTCGATCGCGTGCTGCCGGCGGACGTGCGCCCGGTGCTTGCAGCGTACTTCACCTCACAGCAGTATGCGGAGACCTCAGTGCGCGCGCTGCTGCTTGGCGTGCTGGTCTCGGTCTCGGGCGCAGGCAGTGTGCTGCTCACGTTTATGGAGGGACTGCGAAGGGCGAGCGACCTTCCGCCGGACTGCTGGAGCTTCTGGCAGCGGCGAGCGAGGGCATACGCCCTGGTACCGCTCTCGCTGCTGCCGCTTGTGCTGAGCAGCCTGCTGGTGATCTTCGGTCATCTGCTGGCGCGGATCATGTCCGGCCATGCCACTCCTGCTTTGCAGGGGCTGGTCTACGTCTTGGTTCTGGTGGTGCGATGGGTTGTGGCATTGACGGGCAGCGTCGGGCTGATTGCGCTGCTCTACAAGCTGGGAACGCCACTGCGGCGACCGTGGTTCTCGGTCATTCCTGGGGCGATGGCCGCCACGGCCATGTGGCTGGTCACAACGCTTGGCTTCGGCTGGTACGTCACGCGGTTCGCCAACTACTCGCGGGTGTATGGGTCGCTTGGGGCGGGAATCGCGCTGCTCTTCTGGCTGTACATCGTGTCGTTTAGCGTCCTGTTTGGCGGGGAGTTCAACGCGCAGCTGCGGAGAGGCGACCGTAGCTGATAACGTTTACAGCGCGGGTGTTCTGATGTAGTGGTGGGCGCGTAGAATATCCGGGCGCAGGCGAGACGAGAGCGCAGCGTCGCCCAACACCGCACCGTGAGGAAGCACGCTTCATCAGGAAGCGCCAACCAAGAAAGAGATCGGCCCCAAGCATATGACCACTGCACCTGTACCCGCGCTCGATGCCTCGATCAAACCGGCTGCCACCGCGAGCTTTCCTGAGCCGTCGACGGACCGTCTGCGGCGAGCAAAGATCGTAGCGACGCTGGGACCGGCTTCGAGCACACCGGAGATCTTCCGTGAGCTGGTGCGCGCGGGTCTCGACGTGGCACGGCTGAACTTCTCGCACGGCTCGCACGAGCAGAAGGCCGAGCTCATTCGGATGGTTCGGATGGTGGCAAAGGAGTTTGGTAAGCCGATCTGCATCCTTGCCGATCTGCAAGGCCCGAAGATTCGCACGGGACGCCTGCAAGGGGGCGTGCCGGTGCAGCTCGTCGCCGGGCGCGAGATTACGATCACGCCCGAGAACATCGACGGGACGGCGGAGCGCGTGGGAACCGTCTTCACGACGCTGGCCGAGAACGTGGAGCCGGGCTCGCGCATCCTGCTCTCCGACGGCTTGATCGAGCTGCGGGTCGAGCGCATCGTTGGTGCCGATGTTGTCTGCGAGATCGTGAATGGCGGTCTGCTCGGGGAGAAGAAGGGCATTAATCTTCCGGGCATCGCGGTGAAGGTGCCGTCGCTGACCGAGAAGGATGAGGAGGACCTGGTCTTTGCGGTCGCACAAGGGGTCGACTCAGTCGCCGTCTCGTTTGTGCGCACGGCGGATGATGTGCGGCACGTGAAGACGCGGCTGGCGCAGATGAATGCGGACACTTGGATTATCGCGAAGCTGGAGAAGCCGCAGGCGATCGAACACCTGGACTCCATCCTTGAGGTGGCGGACGGGATTATGGTGGCGCGCGGCGATCTCGGTGTGGAGGTGCCCCCGGAGAAGGTCCCGGCGATCCAAAAGCACATCATTCGGCGCGCGGCCGACTACCGAAAACCAGTCATTACAGCCACGCAGATGCTGGAGTCGATGATTGAGAATCCTCGGCCGACGCGGGCGGAGGCCTCGGATGTGGCGAACGCGATCTACGACGGCTCGGACGCAGTCATGCTGTCGGCGGAGTCCGCGGCGGGTAAGTACCCGGTGGCCGCGGTCGCGATGATGGCGACGATCGTGGCGGAGACGGAGAGCCAGATACGGCTGGATCCGCCGCCCCGGGCGCAGCGGGCACGGGGGACGCGGCTCTCCGTGGCGGAGACGATCTGCGAGTGTATGGCGCACTCGACGCAGGATCTTGACCTGGCTGCGATCGCGATCTTTACGGAGACGGGCTCGACAGCCCGGCTACTCTCAAAGTACCGGCCGGAGCCGCCGATCTACGCGCTCTCGCCGTATGAGGCGGTGGTAAACCGGTCGGTGCTGCTGTGGGGAACTTACCCGCTACTCTGCGAGCGCTTCCGCGATACGGACAAGCTGGTCCATATGGCGGAGGAGATGTTGCAGCGCTTTGCCAACGTGCAACGGCGTCAGGTGGTCGGGATTGTGGCGGGAACGCGCACGCGGACAGGCGCGACAAACTTCATGCGGCTGCACATGGTGGGTGATCTGGATACGGACGCGTAGGTCGGTACGGCGGCCCGGGTCAGAAGCGCGCGAGCATCCAGGCACCCGCGATCAGCAGAACGCCACCGGCGAGGCGACCGGGGGAGGCCGTGTGTTGGCGGAAGCCAAGCAGCCCAAAGTGATCGAGAACCAGTGAGGTGACGAGTGATGCCGTCACTGTGAGTCCGGTGAAGATACCGGCTCCGAGACGTTGCGCGAGCAGAAGGCCGGCCACGGTCGAAGCGATGCTGATCAAGCCGCCGAACCACACCCAGGCGTGCACGCCGGCCAGGGTGGCGCTGGCAGGCGCGGGCTCCCGTGAGAGCAACAGCAGTAAAAGCATGCCGAGCAGACCGGAGGCATAGACGCTGAGGCCGGCCCAGAGTGGCGTGCCGAGCTGTCGGTTGAGCTCCGCGTTGGCTGCGGCCTGCAGCGGGTTGGCAGCGCCTGCGATCAGCGCGATCATGGGGAGTATCCACAGCATGAGAGGCCTCCGGCGGTTGGATGCGGTCCGGTGGGATTGGTGAGCGCAGGGCCGGCTTTGGCCAGGTCGGGCTCTCGATGGCCTGCTGCAGGCCCTCGTACAATCGACCACTATGGGCCGTATCCGGATTCTGTCCGACCAGGTCGCGAATCAGATTGCCGCAGGCGAGGTGGTGGAGCGGCCAGCGTCAGTGGTGAAAGAGCTGCTTGAGAACGCGCTCGACGCGGGCGCGACGCGGGTGCGTGTCGAGGTCGAGGCGGGTGGACGCAAGCTGATTCGCATCACGGACAACGGACACGGCATGGTGCGTGACGACGCGCTGCTCGCCTTTGAGCGTCATGCGACCTCGAAGCTGCGTACCTCAGACGATCTGCTGTCGATTCAAACGCTCGGTTTTCGCGGTGAGGCGCTGCCGTCGATCGCCTCCGTCTCTCGGTTCGTGCTTGAAACCCGGGCTGTGGGTGAGGACGATGCGCCGGCGGAGGCGATGGGGACCACGGTCGAGATTGCGGGTGGAAGCATCGTGCGCGTCGATGCGTCAGGCGGCCCGATTGGAACGACGATGACGGTTCGCGATCTCTTCTTCAATACGCCGGCGCGACGCAAGTTCCTGAAGTCCGAGCAGACGGAGTTGGCCCACATCGCGGCGCTGGTGACGCACTACGCCCTGGCCCATCCGACGCGTCACTTTGAGCTGCACACCGCGACTCAGGCGCTGCTGCTGGCGCCGGCAGTACAGTCGAGCGCGGATCGGCTCTTCCAGATCTTTGGCGAGGAGACTTCCTCGCGCATGCTGCCGATCGCGGCAGAGATGCAGTTCCGGCACGCAGGCCTGCCGGAGCCGCCGCCCTGGAAGCGCGATGCAAGTTACGAGCCGGCAGAGCCGGGGTTCCTGCGTCTCTCCGGCTTTGTTTCGAAGCCGGAGCTGCAGAAGCTGAATCGCAACTCGATTTACATCTTTGTGAACCAGCGACTCATTCGCGACCGGCTGATCTTGCACGCGCTGACCGAGAGCTATCGCAACATCCTGCCGCCGACGAGTTTTCCAGTGGTGCTCCTGTTTCTCGAGATGTCGGCCGAAGAGGTCGATGTGAATGTGCATCCGGCGAAGACGGAGGTGCGATTCCGGCAGCCCGCGTTCGTCCATGACTTTCTGCGGGACACGGTACGGGCGGCGCTGGTCGCGGCGCGGCCCGCGGCGAGCTTTGCGCAGGCGCTGGGCATGGATGCGGACGATCGTGCGTCGTCGTCGCTGCTGATCGACGTGAGTCCGCTGCCGGGAAAGCCGAGCCCGGATCGAGCCATCAGTGCGAATCGGACGGGGGCGAGCGCGTCGAGGTATGCGCCAGGCCTCTATGAGCCGGGAGCCGCGCCGCTTGCGGGCTTAGCAGAGCCGCACCTTGCGCCGACACGGCCGGCGGTAGGCTTTCCGTCCGAGCTGGCGACGACCATCGGGCCGCAGTCCGAGGCGGAGCCGGATCCGTCGGAGGCAGAGCCATTTGCGCTGGTGTCCGCGCGCATGGCGCCGGCCCCGGGGCGCCTGGAGTTTCGGGCGGAGGAGGCGATCCCCGTCGGCTATGTGGACGCGTCCGCCGCATTCGGCGAGCGACGCGGGACGGCTGCGGAGAGTGGTGGGGCACCGCACGTCGCAGACACGCTGCACGCGCTCTCGACGCTTCGGCCGTTGGGACAGCTGCGGGAATCGTTCATCCTAGCGACGAACGACGAGGGTCTGTGGATCATCGATCAGCATGTCGCCCACGAGCGCATTCTCTTCGAGAAGGTACTGCGGGAGCGGCAGACCGAGGCAGTGCAACGGCAGCGGCTGCTAATGCCGTTGCTGATCGATCTGCTGCCGGCGCAGATGGTTCGCTTTGCGGAGCTAGCTGCAGAGTTAGAGAAGAATGGCTTTGAGGCAGAGCCGTTCGGACCACGTACGCTTGCGATCAAAGCGGCGCCAACCGGGCTCGAGGGTCGCGAGCTGGAGATGACGCTCGAAGATCTGCTGAGCGCGCCTGAAGCGGAAGAGCAGGTGGAGAACGCGGGCACGCGGTCGCGGCGGATCGCAGCATCGATCGCATGCCACGCGGCGATCAAGGTGAATACGGCGCTGGACCCGGCGAAGATCGCATGGCTGCTTGAGGCCTTGGCGAAGACGGAGCACCCAACGAGCTGTCCGCACGGACGACCGATTGCGCTGCGGTACTCACATCGGGATATCGCTCGGGCGTTTCAGCGGACGTAGAGGGTTCGGGCGAAGATAATGGTGACGAGGTGGGAGGCACACACGGATGGCCTCCCTTGGGAGGCCATCGCGACGCATATCGCGTGTTACTGGTTGAGATCGTGGATGGTGCCTTCGACTGCATGCGCGACCTTACCTGCGGTGTCCTTGACAGCGCCGACGGCCTGATCCGCCACACCCTCACCGGCGAGCGAGTCATCTCCCGTGATCCGGCCAAGACCTTCCTTGACCCGGCCCACGATGTTGCCACCGGTACCGGTGACACGTTGGCGAGTGCCCCAGCGTCCCGCCGCGTCTGCCGCGTCGTCGATATCGTCGTAGCCGGTGCTGTAGCGTGGTTCGTTCTGCGAGAAGAGGATGTAGGCGGCGATGCCCAGACCCGCTCCCGCGATGAGCCAAGTCAAACCTTTCATTGCTGCCTCCGTGGACCACACGCCTCTGGCATGCGCCCGATTACTGCCTGCCTCTGTGGGATGCGCGTTTGCCGGTCTTTGGACGCTTGGCGCGGAGCTGCGTGTGCTTGAGTCTTGCTACCGGCGTATCTGGTGTGCGCCTGTCCTAGGCCGTCCGGGCAGGGCTTATCATGCTGTACCCTCAAGATGGAAGCTCTATCGGAAGATTGAAGCCCCTCGGGACTTCGCAGGCCCTCACCGTCCATCATCGCCGCTACGGAGATGGTGTCCGCGGCAAGACAGCGACCTGATCGCCGGTGGGGAGGAAAGGCAAGCCCCTACTTTGAGCACACAACTGATCCCTACGGCCGAGCAGTTACACGCCGCGCGACTGACGCGTTGGCACCAGGCTGCGACCACACATGAGACGCCAGGGACTGAGGAGACCGAGGCCGAGACGGTCCCGTCCGCGGCGGACAGAGTGCTGACGCAGCAGGCTCTGCGGGAGTTCATTCAGCATGCGGGTCTGGTGCTCTTCGCGCCGAGGGCGCAGCTGACCTCCCCGGCACCGACGGTGGCTGAGGCGGTGCTTGGACGAACAGATGCAGCACCGTCGCTTGCTGACACCGCCGAGGCACGAACGCTCGTGGCGAGGCTGATTGAGGACGGGTCGGCGGTTGCGTTGAACCTTCTGGGAGCACCCAACACGACGGCCGACAATCCTGACTTTCTCTGCTCCGCGGCGGTCTTTCCCTATGTCTTCACCCTGCGTGGAGACAAGCTCTGGAAGCAGCCACCTTCAAACGCGGGTGCGGCCAAGGTGTCGCCGCTGGCGATCAATACGTATGTGCTCCTGGCGGAGGGAGGCCCGCGCACAGCGGCCGATCTGGTCAATGATCTGGGAAAGGGATTGACGGAGGCCGCGGTACTGCGCGCGCTTGGAGAGCTATGGCAGCACCTGCGCGTTCTTCCAGTGTCCCAGGCAGATGGTTCGCCTGCTCTCTGGGAGACGGCCACAACACGCCTTACCAAGCAGATCAAAGCGGGCGCCAACGCCGGGCAACCGAGTGCCCTCTCAGCGCTTGCATCGCTCTATCTCAGGCAGGCGCTGCTCGCGACCGAGGATGAGATCGAGACGTTTCTATCGCCGCTTGCCTCGCGCTCGCGTGTTCGCGGCGTGCTGCACGATCTGCTCGCGGCGCAGCAGCTGGACTCTGTGGTCATCGAGGGAAGACAGCAGCTGTATGTCGCCGGGGAGATGCCGGACTTCGGTACGGGGGTCGCCGCAACCGCTGCGACGGACGTGCTGGCCGAGGCCGCGCCGGTCGAAATGGCCGAGGATGGCTCGCGCATTCGCAGCTTCACACCGCGCAAGGTCGGGACCGGGTACATCGGACGTGCGAAACCGTTCGTCGCGGCCGGGGGAAGACCGGAACGCGAACGCCGGCCGTTCTCCGGTGCAGGTGGCAGAGCACCCGGCAAGGGAGCCAGCAAGTCCGGCTATGCAGGGAAGAGCGCGAGCCGCTCAAGTGAGCGGCCGGATCGAACTGCTGGGCGGGAGCGGCCCAGCTTCGCGCGGCCTTGGGAAGAGGAGCGGGTTGAGCGCTCCAGACGAGCGCCGGCGGACGCTGGCACGGGAGCCGCTGCAGGAAGGCGTGAGTTTGCGGCGGGAGCAGGCGGAGGAACGCGAGAGCGTTCTGAACCACGACCTGCGGCGCGTGGAAGCCGGCCTGGGTTTGCGGATCGGGCGCGTGGTGGCGAGCGACCGGCGTACAGCAGGCGTCCCGAACAGGGAACTCGCCCAGCGTTCAGCCGCAACAGTGGCCCACCGCGCGCGGGACGAGCCACGGATCGCGCTGCTACCCCGCGGCCGGGTCAGGCGGAGGCTGAGCGGGAGTTTCGCTCTTCTCCGCGAGCGGGTGGCCCTTCGGGGGAGACGCGCCCGCAGCGACCCTGGAGTTCCACCCGCGGAACGGGTGCTGACCGTGATCGCACACGGCCGACGCGGCCTGCAGGCAGCTCCGGAGCCGACCGTCGGGATGCAGGTACAGCAAAGCCGTATCCGAGGCGATCGAATTTCACCGGCAATGGGGCGGAGCGGCCGGCCTTTCGCCGCTTCGACGCGCCGCGTCCCGAGGCGAAGCGCTCTGCTGATCCGCGATCCAACGGGGAGAGGCCAGCGCGTCCTCCCTTCGCGGGTGCTGGAGGCAGAACCAACCGGACCCAGGCAGACGGCGGCCGACGATCCGGCACTGCAAGCGGTGCGGACCGGCCGCGTACACGAGAGGGCCGTCCGGAGCGCGCCGGAGGCGCTGGAACATTTGCTCGTCCCAAAGCTGGAGCATGGCGCGGCGCCCCCGGCGGTGGCGAGGGTCGAACCCCGGGTGCGAAGAGAGCGTCAGGTGGCTTCAAGCGCGGTTCAACGTCGACCTCTGCAGGCAGTGGACCCTTCGAGAAATTCAAGGGCGGGAACAAGCCCTGGGGAAAACGGCCACCCGCCCGCAAGAGCAAGCCAGATGAGGGCGAGAGCTGATGGACGAGTCTGTGACACCAGCGACTGCGAAGCGCGGTCCGATCGTTGCCATCGACGGACCTGCCGGTGCGGGGAAGTCGACGTTAGCGGCGCACCTGGCGCGGCACTTTGGCCTACTCAACTTGGAGACGGGCGCGATGTATCGTGCGCTCGCCTTGAAGGCGATCGAGAGTGATCTGGACTTTGATGAAGAGGCACCGCTGCTCGAGTTGGCGGGCCATACGCGCTTGGTGCTTGAGCCAACACGCGAGGGCAATCGCGTGCTGCTCGACGGTGTGGACGTCAGCCGGCGTGTGCGCGACGCGGATGTCACAGCGGCGGCGAGCCGGGTCTCCGTGCATCCGCGCCTTCGATCCTGGATGGTGGGCGAGCAGCGAGCGCTTGGCGGAGCGGGCGGCGTGGTGATGGAAGGTCGGGATATCGGGACCGCAGTCTTTCCCGATGCTGATCTCAAGATCTTTCTGGACGCGGATCCTGGTGTACGCGGGACGAGACGATACCAGCAGATGGCTCCCGGTCTGGCGGGCAAAGGCATCCAGCCGACCGAGGAGAGCGTGCTTGAGGAGTTGAAAGAGCGTGACCGTCGGGATCGTACACGCGCTGACTCGCCGTTGCGGCCCGCTGCGGACGCGGTGGTGATCGACTCCACGCGCATGAGCTTGCAGGAGCTGCTTGCACGTGCGGAAGAGCTCTTGTGCGCGCACCTGGGGCCCGGGGTCGAGGACTGACCGCCACGTCAGTGCTGGTGAGGCATAGTTTCTGAAGCGGGCCACCGCTCTCCGAGCGATCGTTGCACTAAGCTTGGTGCAAGCGCAACAAAGTACGACTTTTAATTCGCTTAATTTGCCATTTGTGCTAACCTTCTTGCATCGTTAGAAACAGATTGGTTTTCTGCAAGCATTGCCTGTTGAACCCGATTTGAATCAAGCGGCAAATTCAAAGCATTAAGGAATAACTCAACATGGAACAGGGAACGGTGAAGTGGTTTAACGATGCCAAGGGCTTCGGCTTTATCAGCCGGCAGAATGGCGAAGATGTGTTCGTGCACTACTCGGCGATCAATTCGAACGGATTCAAGAGCCTCCAGGAAGGCCAAGCCGTACAGTTCAATGTGGTCAAGGGACCCAAGGGCTGGCAGGCATCGGACGTTCAGCCTCTCTAATAACCGGGCACTCCCCGGCGAGACGATCGACATTTGCAGAGGGAAGCGGTGCCGGCCGCTTCCCTCTGTGCGTTTGGGCAGCGCTGCGGCTCTGACATTTGCTTGTGCTTCGCTCAAGGCTTTGGCTCCTCGACTTTGTTGACATCGGGCAGGATCGTTGATGTCGCTTGAAAGCGTCGGAAGTCACTGTTCGCAATGTGCACGGCTCCGTGAACGCTGAAGAAGAGAAATCGCGCCGTTCCATTGGCGTCGATCTCTGTAGGCAGCCATGCCTCATTGTTGATCTTCCTCTGCACCAGGCCAATGGTCGTGCCCTCGTGAATGTCAGCAAGAAGGCCGCCGCCGATCTTGAATGACCGCGCGAAGCGACCCTGCACCTTGACCAGCTCGTGGTCGGTCTCATCGACCCAGAGAGTGCCTGTGAGGTCGCGGAAGACTGCTTCGGCGCGATTGCGCGTCTTCGCCCCAGGATCACCTGTGTAGTCGACGGCGATGGTGCTGCGACCGTCAATGGCGACGCGGCGTGCGTTGCTGAAGGAGCCTAGTTCGAGGATGCGGGAGACGGTGACCTCCTCGTCGCCGCGCGGATCGGTCTGCTTGCCCTGAGAGTCATTCTTCATGCGGCGCTCCTTTGCCTGGCGAACCTCTCTGTCGATGCGATCGTCCTCCTTGCGCAGCTCGCCCGCGTCGAGCTCTTTGCCGTCCTTCGCGATCATCTTGCGCACTGGCACTCCCTGAAGCCAGAAGTCGTTGTACTCGCGGAGCTCGGCTTTCTTTGGCTTGCCTGACCTGTCGAGCTCGGTCAAGGTCTGACGGGAGTGGTAGATGTAATCCTGCTGACGCGCCTCTGCGGCGCGTTGCTGCGCCTCGACACTGCGCATGAGCGCGGCTATATCCGGTAGAGGCATCCCTGGGGCGATCGCCGCAGGTGCAGGGGCGGCGGAAGTCGAGTCCGGCCTAAGCCCGGGTACCTGGGCATACAACGGGAGAGGGCTGAGGACCAGAGTTTGAAGCAACACTCCTGCACCTAGAGCGGAGTGCAGAACAAAGCGGTCAATCACCCTCATAGGGTCACTATAGCGAGTGGTGGCGGGGGTTGCAGGGTGGAGCGGGTCCGTCTGACGTCACGAAGGCGCACGAGCGAACAAGCGCGCTCCCGAGCTACGATCGTCTGGTGCCCTCCGGGGTATCTGCCGCGTCAGGTGCGAGGCTTGGCGGAAGGGACTAGCATAGATCCTGGCGGCACGAAGCCGCGCGTGAGGATCGCAATGCCGACCAAAGTGGGAACGCCAAGCCGTTCCGCTGCTCCATCTTCCCCTGCCCGAACGGATGCCGGACCAACGACTCTCAAGGATCGCTCAAACGAACGACTCACCGGTGCTGCGGGCCCTGAGTCAGCCGATGAGGCCGGGCATCTCGACCGTGAGGCGATCTTCGATGTCTTTCGTCGCTGGGGGTATTTGCAGGCGACGCTGGACCCACTAGGGCAGTACCTACCGGCGGAGCCGTTTCCGAGCGCAGTGCCCGATGGCGAGATCGCGCAGGAGGCGCGCAGCTTCTACTGCGGAACAATCGCTGCGGAGTTCATGCACATTCCCGGTGTGGCGCAGCGTCAATGGATAGAGGAGCATCTGGAGGGACCGGCACCCGCGTTTGATCAGCACAGAGTTCTTTCGTCTCTGGTGCGCGCCGAGATCTTCGAGCAGGTCATTCAGGCGCGATATCTCGGCACGAAGCGGTTTTCGCTCGAGGGCCTCACGGCGCTCATTCCCTCACTCGAGCAGGTGCTTGCGTCGAGCGCGATCGCTGGCGTGACCAAGGCGATGATCGCGATGAGCCATCGCGGCCGGTTGAATGTCATGACGAACATCATCGGGCGCTCGGCGGCGGAGATCTTCACCAAGTTCGAAGATGTGGATCCACGCTCTACGCTAGGCGGCGGCGATGTGAAGTACCACGTCGGGGCGACGGGCACGTACACCGCAATCGACGGAAGAACGATCGCGCTGCATCTTGCGTCGAATCCGTCTCACCTCGAGGCGGTGGACCCGGTGGTGATGGGACGCGCTCGGGCCAAGCAGGTGCGGCTTGGCGAGAGTGGACAGGACCAGGTGGTGCCGATCATCATCCATGGAGATGCGGCCTTCGCCGGGCAGGGCATGGTCGCCGAAACGCTGAACATGGCGACGCTGCGCGGCTACGAGGTCGGCGGCACGATTCACATCATTGTGAACAATCTGCTCGGATTCACGGCAGTTCCTGAGGAGTCGAATTCCTCACGGTTTGCGACCGACATCGCGAAGCGGCTACCGATCCCTATCTTTCACGTGAACGCAGAGGATCCTGATGCGGTCGTACGCATCTCGGCGCTTGCGGCGGAGTATCGCGCGCGCTTCCACTCTGACGTGGTGATCGACCTAATCGGCTACCGGCGGCACGGGCACAGCGAGGTCGATGATCCGACGGTGACGCAACCGCGGCGTTATGCGCTGATCAAGGACCGCAAGCCCCTCTCTGAGCTGTACGCGCAGGCGATCGGTGTCGATCCGGCGACAGAGGTCGCGGAGGTGCAGGCGCAGCTGCTGGAGCAGCAGAAGGCAGCGACCAAGGCTGAACATCCGCCGCATCTGCGCGAGATGCCGGAGTACTGGAGCAGATACCATGGCGGCGCTCCACGGCCAGGTGACGACGTTGTGACCGGGATCTCCGAAGAGCGCGTGCTGGAGTTGGCGCACGCGATCACGCGGGTGCCGGCAGAGTTCCACGCGCATCCGAAGGTGGTGAAGCTCTTCGAGCAGCGTGTGGAGATGGGAGAGGGCAAGCGGCCGGCCGACTATGGCATGGCGGAGCTGCTCGCATTCGCATCGCTGCTAGAGGCGGGAACGCCGGTGCGGCTGAGCGGACAGGACTCGGAGCGCGGCACCTTCAATCAGCGGCACGCGGTGCTGGTGGATATGGAGACCGAGCACAAGTACTTTCCGCTGGCAAATCTCAGCGGGGGCCAAGCGCGATTTGAGGTGTACAACTCGCTGCTGTCCGAGGCCGCCGTGCTGGGCTTTGAGTATGGTTATGCGCGTGATTATCCGGAGACGCTGACGCTCTGGGAGGCACAGTTTGGCGACTTTGCCAACGGTGCGCAGATCATCATCGATCAGTTTCTGGCGGCGAGCGAGGCGAAGTGGGGTCTGCTCTCGGGTGTCGTGCTGCTGCTGCCGCACGGGTACGAGGGGCAGGGGCCGGAGCACTCGAGCGCGCGCATGGAGCGGTACCTGCAGCTGTGTGCGATGGATAACCTGATTGTGGCGCAGCCCTCAACGGCGGCGCAGTACTTCCACCTGCTGCGACGGCAGGCACTGAGCCCGATACGCAAACCGTTGGTGGTGTTCACGCCGAAGAGCATGTTGCGGCATCCGGACGCGTCGTCGAAGCCGGCGGATTTCGCAGTCGAGCGGTTTCGCAAGGTTCTTCCAGATGCCGAGGTCGACCAGCCGCGGCGGGTGCTGTTGTGCTCGGGCAAGATCGGACACAACCTGCGCGTCGAGCGCGAGAGACGCAAAGACCGCGGCGTCGCGATCGTCTTTCTCGAGCAACTCTATCCATGGCCGGAGGCGGAGGTTGAGGCGGCCTTGGCGGCTCATCCGAGCGCACAGGAGATTGTCTGGGTGCAGGAGGAGCCGGCGAACATGGGCGCGCTCACGTTCGTCATGCCGCTGCTACGTAAGCTCGCGGGCGACCGGGCGCTGTTGAGTGTGAAGCGAACTGCGGCAGCAAGTCCGGCGACGGGCTCAGCAAAGGCACACGAGCTCGAGGAGCGGGCACTGATCGATCTTGCCTTCGGAGCGCTCAGGCGATAGCAAGCTCCTGAACAAGAGGTCTGCTTGTTCAGCGTCGGCTCCTTCCGTGCGTTCCTCGGTCGACGGGCGCGGCGGATCGCGCCTTGGGTTCATGTCGCCATCGACCGGGCTCGCGCGTGCGGGTCGATACCGTATTAAGCCTTCAAAGAGGATTCGTCTTGAAACAGCTGTTGCGCATTGAAGCGGTCGCCGGGAAGCTCGATCTCCCGGAATCCCTCTACGAACGTCGAAGCCCGGTCACAGCGAAGCTCAGCCTGGATCTGCTTGCGGGTCTACCCGGCCGAGAGGCGAAGCCGGGCAAGTTGATCCTGGTTACGGCGACCACACCGACGGTCTCGGGCGAGGGCAAGACTGTAACCTCCATCGGTCTGGTGCAGGGACTGGCACAGATTGGCAAGCGCGCGATCATCACGTCGCGTGAGCCGTCGCTCGGTCCGGTCTTCGGTATGAAGGGCGGTGCAGCTGGCGGCGGTCAGTCGCAGATCGAGCCGGCGGAGAAGATCAATCTGCACTTTCACGGGGATTTCCACGCCATCACCTCGGCCCATAATCTGCTGTCGGCCTTGATCGATGCGCATCTCTTCCATGGGAACGACCTCGAGATTGAACCGAACGCGGTGACCTGGCCGCGCGCGATGGATATGAACGACCGCGCGCTGCGCAACGTGATCGTCAGCGTGACGGCTCCCGGAAAGAGGTCGCGTGAGGGCAGCGACCGTGCATCGGGCTTCGTGATCACGGCGGCGTCGGAGATCATGGCGATCCTTGCTCTCGCGCACGACCGCGAGGACCTAAGACGCCGTCTCTCGAGCATTGTCGTTGGGGCGAATCGCAGGGGTGAACCGGTGCGAGCCTCCGATCTTGGCGCGGTGGGTCCCATGATGGCGCTGCTCGCCGAGGCACTGGAGCCGAACCTGGCGCAGACCACAGACGGAACCCCGGCGATGGTGCACTGCGGTCCTTTCGCCAATATCGCTCATGGCACCAGCTCCGTCGTCTCACAGCAGATTGGCCTGCGCCTCGCGGACTACGTGGTGAACGAGACAGGTTTTGCCTCGGATCTCGGCTTTGAGAAGTTTATGGATCTCGTGATGCCCTCGTCGGGACTCAAGCCGGCCGTGGCCGTCCTCGTAACGACCGTGCAGAGCATGCGCAACCAGGGCGAGGGGGATCTCGAACGCGGCTTTCCCAACCTCGAGCGGCACATAGGGATCGTGCGCGGCTTTGGTCTTCCGGTGGTGGTCGCGATCAACCGCTTTCCGCAGGATTCGGATGCTGATCTGCAACGCTTGCAGGAGTTCTGCAGGACTCACGGTGCCTCGGTGGCTCTCTCTGAGGCCTTTGCAAAGGGCGGAGAGGGAGCCGCGGCCCTGGCGAGAACGGTCGTCGACGTGATCGAGGCCAATCCGGATCCAACGCTGAGCACGACGTACGCTGCCACAGACTCTGGCATCGAGAAGATCACGAAGGTGGCGCGGCAGATCTATGGAGCGGAGGGCATTGAGCTTAGCGAGGCTGCCAGAAACAATCTTGCCCGGTACGAACGCTGGGGATTTGGCGAGCTGCCGATCTGCATCGCGAAGACGCAGTACTCGCTCTCTGACAATCCCAAGCGGATGGGAGCACCGGCAGGATGGACGCTGCATGTCACCGATGTGCTGCTCTCAGCAGGAGCGGAGTTCCTGGTCGTGACCTCGGGGTCGATGATGTTGATGCCGGGGCTGCCAAAGTCTTCGCGCGCCATGCACATCGATGTCGATGCAGATGGCGAGATCACAGGCATGTCCTGATGTCAGACCTACGCTGCACTCGTCTGGCAATCGCGATGATGGTGTGTGGTGGGCGGTGAGGGACTCGAATTGCCAACAGTCTTAGAAACGTTGGTAATGTTGCGTAATCCGACAACCGTTCCGTATCGTTTACCACAGCATTTCGTAGTAACCGAATTGGCGGCATCTCTCATTTGCCCAGGAACTGCCCAGAAGGTTTGGGGGCTGACACCTGAGCCGCTTCGTTCCGTTGAGCGTAATCAACGAGCGCCAAGCGGAGCATGGAGGCCTTACCGATCGCCCGCTTCTGAGCCAGCCTCTCCAAGGCCTCCAACTCAGTATCCGTCAATCGCACCGTAACGATATTCACCCGTCTTGCCACAAAGTTGTTTTACCCCATGGGGTACACTTGGGCGCTGTTTGACATTCATTCGGTAACACATTGCTTCTCTCCCAGGTCTGTCCAAAACTGCAGAGCATAAGAGGACGTACGTGATCGCTGAGTTTCTATCTCCCCTCAGCCCCTCCGGGATGGCGTTTCTTGAAGCGAGAAGTTCAACCGGGCCGGGCGCCTTGTCTGACAAACCACAACTCGAGATCCGAGACACCGTCGCCATGCGAAGGAATGCACGCAGGATCCATCACCTGGCCTCGATCACCTCCGCGGTGCATCTTGAAGACGAATTTGTCGTAGAAATTTGTACGCTGCTTGCGGAATCTTCGCGTAAAATCCTGACTATTGGATGGCGAAGCCCAGACATGCTCGCAGATGAGTACCGGGCCATGATCGCTTTATTGGTTGATTTGACTGAAGAACTTGAGCCTTAGCGCCGGGTTACGGAGCTTCGATGTGGACTTGAGAAGAGAACTCGAGCGGGAGATCGAGCGGCTGAAAGAGGAGATCGACCGTGTTGCGGGGCCGTTGGTACGAGACCTGAAGCGTTACGAAGCAACGATGGCGTTCTTTGACGGGCAGGTGGTACCTTCCCGTGCCCCCGAGGAACGCTTCGTTGCCATGACTCCCCGGCGCGCGATTCGGATCGTTCTGTCTGAGGCTGGCCGTGGGATGGCTCAAGAGGAGATCACGAAGATCCTTGTCGACGGCGGCGTGACGAAGGGTAAGAAGCGTGACGCAAAGCAACCGAACAATGTCCGGATCGCATTCGAGCGCTTGCTCAAGAATGGTTCCTTAAAGCAGGTCGGGAACCTGATTGGGCTTCCGGATTGGGGCGACGACAAATTCGTTCCTACCCCGAACGAGTGATACTCCGCAAGCGAGCTTCGCTGCCACAATCGCAGCTGTGCGAGCTTTTAGCTGGTTTCTTCTGATAGTCGGCTTGTTTGGCGCCCCCCTCTCCGGGTACGCGTGGTACACGGACTCGGTTGCAGAAAGCGATGCTGCGTTTCAGCTTCAGTTGGCTGTTGGCGACGCCCAATTGACGAGCTACTCCAGGGGAATCGTCGCCGAGCTGGCCAGCGTCGAAGCAACGGCTCACATCTACGTGTGCAGGACAAAGTTCGAGGTCTGCAAGTCCGCCTCGGACCGCGACCGATGGCTCACGACCGTATTTGCGGGGGTACTGATTTTCTCCGGGTTTGCGTTTGCATTTGCCGGAGCACGGCGCAAGCCGGTGGTTCTACACTCCGATCAATCCACAGTCCGCCCCTGTTGAGCTAGGCGACCGAGTAGTCGGCGGAGTGGAGGACATCCAGAGGTGTGACAAACTGTCAAAATACGGGCCTAAACGTGGCGTATGTTGTTGCACGAGAAAGATATAATAAGCTTAGGTTCTTCAAAAATCGCCCGGCTAAAGCTGGGCGATTTTGAGGAACGTGCATGCAGCATCATTCCCGATTGGTCCTGTCGGGCAACAAAGTTGAGTAATTTGTTCCACGCACAGCATAGCGCGGTGATAGTGTTGACGGACGTTGTGGAAACGGTTTTCCACAATCGCTCGTGGTAGGCGATTGCGTGAATCGCGTATCAGGGATTTACGTCAAACATGAGTGAATTGGAAGGCGGCAACGATGAGCTACAACATCGAATTTGAGCAGGAGACCGACGGACGATGGATCGCCGAGATCCCTTCTCTGCCGGGTGTAATGGCATACGGTGAGACGAAGGCTGAAGCTAAATCGAAGGTGGAAGCCTTGGCGTTACGCGTGATTGCTGACCGATTGGAGCGCGATCAGGCCACCACGGATGGCGTCGCGTTCGCGATCGCGTGAGCTTCTGGTCTAGTTGCAAAGCAAAAAAGGTTCGGAAGGCGCTATCGAGGATCGGCTGGGTGGACGATCCAAACGACCGGAAGGGAAGTTCACATCAACAGCTGCGTCATCAAGAATATGGCGAGTACACTTGGTCATTTCAGGATGGCGACGAAATCGGGCCAAAAATGCTGGCTCGCATCGCTAAGCACACGCACTTGAAACCGACCGATCTTTAGGCCACCGACACCGGCGCAAGGTCGTACTGTGTGAGATCGAACTCGTGTACGAGCTGCATGAGGGTGTTCTCGTAGGTGGGATTAGTGGAGTAGCCGCAGCGGCGGAGCTGGGTGGCGAAGAGGCGTGGGTTGCGGGTCTGGGCCATGGCGGGCTGGTAGCGGCTGGCGGTGGCGAGCAGGCGGGCGTGGGCGAGAAACGATCCGGCAGCGTCGGCGTACTTGGCAAAGGGCTGCTCCAGGTGCTCGAGCTTGCCGCGAATGTACTCGGGCGTCAGCGCCTCGACGTACATGTCTGGCGCGGCGTCATGCGCGGCTTTGATCCCGAAGTAGTTGTTGGAACCGGGCGGCATGTGCTGGCCCCAACCGCTCTCGAGGATGGCCTGCGCGATCGTGATGGAGGCGGGGATGCCGTACTGCTGCTGCGATGCGAGTGCGCCAGGCACGACGGCCGAGAGAAAGGCCTGCTCGTGTGCGGTCACGAGGCCTGCTCCAGCAGATCCTCGATGTGGCCGCAGATGACGCCGTCGCTGGCGAGCTTCGCCTTCAGGCTCTTCTTCTTCAGCATGTCGATGCGCAGCACACTGCCATCGAAGTAGTAGCTGAAGAGCACGTCGACCGTCTCGACCGTGCCTTCCGTCGGCGATTTTTCTGCGAGGGTGACGTCATGATCGGCGTGGAGCGCGGCGCGCGCACGGTCAAACTGCTCCTGCGAGAGCGTGATGGTCTGCATGGAAGGCTCCTGTGGGATGAGGAAACTACTGCTGGGTGCAGCTGACGGTGGGTTGGCCAGCGCTGGTGACGGACGCCGTGCAGGTGAAGGTGACGGTGGTGGTCGCGGTGGTGGGTGTCCCCGTGCCGGTGGCGGGGGCGAGCGGGGTGCCGTTGCGGGTGACGCCTGCGAGGGAGTTCTCGACGTCGAGCTCCTTCACCGTGCCCTTGAGCGGATCGGCGCCGAAGAAGCTGTTCGAGGCGACGAAGGTGGTCGCGGTGGTGAAGGTCCGCACAGGGTCGAAGCTGGTGCCGCTGCCATAGCGCACGACCGCGCCGGCGGGCACGCCAAAGGTGTCGCCCTCGTTACCGGCTTTGATCCAGGTGCCGGCTGGCGGCGTGGTGACGGGTGGCGGCACGACGGCTGGCGGCACCGTGACCGTGATGGATCCGGAGGCGCGACCAAATTGGTTGGAGCTGACGAGGTCGTAGGTGGTGGTGACCTGAGGCGCGACAAGCAGTGTGCCGTTGCGCGCGGGACCGGCCTCCTCGATGTAGTCGTAGGAGCTGCCGGTCTGCTGCCAGGTGAGCGTGACGGCCGTTCCAGGGCCGGTCGAGGCCGTCGCTGCCAGGTTGGTGATGGTGGGCGACGGACCGGTGGCTGCGGCGTTGGTGGCGTAGACGGGGCCGGAGGTCAGCACCTCGAAGTTCGAGAGCGAGACGGTGGCAAGCGCGGCGAGATCGGTGCCGTCTCCCCAGCGCGGATCGTTGGCGATCTGGAAGGCGCCGGTGTAGCCATTGTCGGCGACGAAGACGCCGTAGTGCTTCATTGCGTTCAGGATGGTCTGCGCGGCGGGCGAGAAGCTGGAGACATCAAAGCTCGCCTTCAGGCGCAACCGGTTCCCCATGACTAGGCTCGAGCCGTAGCAGCAGTCGCCCGCGCCGTGCGTGGCCGGATCGACGAAGAACGGTCCGTCATGGCCGATGCGTGTCTGGGTGAAGGTCATGCGCAGCGCATGATTGACGGCGCCGGCGGCGACCTCGTCGTAGCGCACGACCAGCGGCAGGATTGGCAGACCGGCGGCGTCGGCCGAGGTGAAGCCGTAGGGCCGCCGCTCGATCGAGGTCAGATCCCAGATCGCCGTCGATGAGTTGACGGTGAACGCTCCCTTGCAGCGCTGCGTGACGGCGTTCTCGTAGAGCGTGCAGGTTGCCTTGTCGATCACGAGCGTGTGCTGGTCGCTTGATACCGCAGAGCAGTCCGCCGGATTGCCCTCGATCAGCGTGTTCTGATCGAGCGGCTGCGGCGTGATATCGGACTGCGACGTGTAGGCCGTGGACGGATAGGTGATTGTGACTGGTCTCGTTACATTTGAGTCGACGATGTTGTACGGCGTGCTCGTGTCGGGATGGATGTGGCCGGCCGCCCAGTCGGTGAGGTAGGCCGCGGTTGCGGTCGGGTCCGCCGGAGCGTCCGAGATATCCGTATTGAACGGGTGCGATGCGGGAAACGGTCGGAAGCTGCCGAAGTTCGCGTAGGGACCGGTCGTAAGCGACGCGCAGGAGATCGCCTGCGCCCGCACGGACGAGGGTACGGCGGCCGCAAGACACACGGCCGCGATGACGGCTAGGAGGATGCGCATGAGAGTTCTCCTCGGGAAGGGGTGAGAAGGGTGGAGTTAGGTACCCGAGCAGGCGGTGGTCTGCGAGACGAGCTTTCCGGTGGTATCGACACAGACGAAACGGGTGCCGGTTGTTGCTTTCAGCTGAGGGAAGAGAATCGTGCCGTCATGCAGATGGGCGCTGGTCGCGCCCGTACCAGCGCCGACGTTGCCGGAGCCGATCGGCACGCCGAAGTAGACGTCATCGGTCCCATTCACAACCCAAGGGAAGGTGGACGTGGTTTCATCGAAGACGCCGCAAGACCCGGCCAGCCCCGCGCCGTTGGTCGCGCCCCAGCAGGAGATGTCGAAGTTGTTCAACCCGCTCAGCCGGTAGGTGATGCCAGTGAAGTTTGAGGAGTTCACCGTTCTCAGGCCTAGACCGGCAAAGTTGCCCGCGGCCGGCACCGATTGACCGATAGACGTTCCATCGATCGAACCACTCGTGATGTCTGCAGTCCCGCTCACGCCTCCACTGCTTGCCCCGGGCGGGGTCGGCATATCAATGAACGGAGCCGAGATCATCGCGTAGTTGTTTGCGGCTCCGGTATTGTTCTCATGGATGCCGTCCGGTCCGAAGAGTGTACTGTCGAATGCGCTCCCGGTGCGGTTGCGGACGTCAACAAAACCGGTGTTGCTCGCCGCTGCGGTCGACGCGATGATTGGGTAGAAGGGTGCCTGCCCAGCTACGTTGTCGTTATCCTGCGCCAGCGCGACGAGCTCAATAGATGGCGGTGAGGCGAGCGCCCGCTCGTGATTGATGATGTTGTTCAGCTCCGTCTGAAACTGCGCCGTCGTCTCCCCTATGCCAGGCTCATTCGTGTGGTGAAGCTCGATGACGAGCTGCTCGTGCTCCGGCACTGCGTCCGAGAAGGCAAACTGTGTCGCAGGGCTGGACGCGAAAGCCCCAAGCGCGGCACCACCGACTGAGGCATTATCGACGCTGACACCACTTGTGCCGGCGACGCCTTCCGTCGCGTAGAGCGGGCATGCGCCACCGCCCGCCGCGCAGGTGAGCACAGCCGTGTGCGCAGCAAGCGTGACAGCGGAGGACGTCCCGATGCTCACGGCGGCGGCCGAGCTGGTACCCGTGCAGAGCGTTCCGGCCGCGGCGCCGTCGATCGCCACTGTGAGTGTTCCCGAGCTGGGCAGCGTCTCGCAATATGCGCGGAGATGATCATAAGGAATGCTGGTGATGAAGTTGAGTGTCGAGCCGGCCGGCAGCACGGCGACACCGCAGTAGCTGGAGCTCGAGACGGAAGGCCCGAGCGAGCAGTCGTTGCTGAGCGTGGCGCTGGTGCTGTAGTAGTCCTGATTGACGACAGTTCCGACACCCTGACCCCAGAAGAGCGGCACCATGCCCGTCCCGTGCGATCCGTAGACGCCCTGGAGGTACTTGCGAAGGAGATCGACCCAGCGATTGCCGAAGGTGACCGCGAGCGTGCTGCCGCCGCCGCTGCCGCCAACCGTCGTATCCACGACGGAGCGCGAATCGCCGATAACCAGAATGCGAGCTGGAGCGCTTGCAGCACCATGCAGCGCGTGGAGAATAGCGGCGTATGCAGGTCGCGAGATCGTCTGCAGGTCGGAGGACGGTAGCGCCGCGCCGGAGACGTTGAGAGGAGCAACCATTCCGCTCACAGGCGAGCTCCCCCCGCTTGATCCATTCACAAGCACCGGCACCCCGCCGACGCAGATGTAGAGCTGGCCACCCTGATAGTTGCGGATGTAGAGCGACGGCGTCGCGCAGCTGGTGATCGCAGCTGTGCCGTAAGAGACGGTGAGGTTCTGCGAGGAGCTCGTTGGGACCGACGGGCCATATTGGTCGAGCGCCCACGACGCGCCGGTGATGTTCGGAACGGCCTGAAGCGTGAACGTGCGGCCCGAGCCGGAGTCGGTCACCTGAATGGCATAGAGGATGTTCGCGGGCGTGGTGAGCTCAGCGTCGGGCACCTGACACCCTGCGGCGATGGCGCCGGCGGTAATGGTGCAGGAGAAGGCCTGCGGCGAGTTTAGGCCGCCTCCGCCAGTCGAGAACGGGATGGGAATGCCGTAGCTCGAGACCGGAGTGAACGAGACGGAGCCTGAAGCGATCGGCGTTCCACCCATCTTGATCGAGGCGGCGGTGATGGTCGTGAGCTGGGCGTGAGCAGCAGAGAGCAGGCACAGGAGGGCGCCGGCTGCGGCGAGCAGTCGTTTCATGAGGAGTTCTCCAGAGAAGTGTTGGGGTGGGTGGAACGTTAATAGACGTTGCGCCAGGCGTACGCGTTTGTCGCGTCCTTGGCGCAGACCTGCAGGTGGTCCTGCGCGCCGCTGGCGCCAGCGACGTACTGCAGCATCCCCGGTCCGGAGTCGTTGGGAACCTGTGGCGTCGCGACGCAGTTGCTCGCGGTCGTCAGCGCTTTGAGTCCAACGCGGCCGTTGATCGTGCAGCTGGCCCGGCCAAAGATGGCATAGCAGTCGACCAGATTGGCTGCCGCTTCCGTTCCACTGGAAAAGTCCGACGCGCCGAGATAATAGTGCGCCGAAGGCTGCCCGGGGCCATTGGAGCTCCGAAGGTAGTCACCCGCGTTACCACTGGCATCGAAGGCCCGGGTTATGTAGCTCCTCAATTGAAACCCCACTGGAGAAAAGACCGCGCTCGCTCCATTGACCTGAAACGGCGCCACGTGATTGCCGATGTTCTCGCACTGCGAGCCCACGCAGAAGACGCCGTCGGCCTCGGCCGTTGCGAAGGTCGTCGCACCGGTGCCGTCGACCTCGACACCGCCGCTCGGGAAGGTGTTGGTGTACCAGCGTGAGTGACCGTGATACTCGATGTAGTTGTGGCCGAAATAGTTATCCGTTCCTTCCGGACCCACAAAGTACTTCCAGCTGCGCTGCTGAGCCACATTGAGATAGAAGAGCGGTGGCTGATAGGTAGCACCGGCGCCCGACGGACACTCAGATCCTGTGGTGTTCAGCAACTGCCGGGAGCTCTCTCCTGCATTGAAGTTCTGGAAGTTGCCGTTCAGGAAGACTCCGCAGGCAGCGATGACGCTCGATGCGTCGGTGTATAGGCCGTACCCCTGCACTGGACCGTTCGATTCCGCATTGACGACGAGCGGCGACCTGTAGGAGCCACCATTCACAGACTCGATCACTCGACCGGCCGTGTTGTTGAACGTTGCATTTGCAGCGACGCCTACACCGATTCCACCGTACATGTCCGCACCAGCGTTGCCACCCTGACCGTCCAACGTCAGGCAGCGCTCGCCGTCATAGAGCTGGCATCGAAGATCGATGTGAGGATAGGCAAACGAATTTGTGCCACCATGGTTGCCCAGCGCGCGGATGCCGTAGGTGTTTTGGTAGCTCGTGATCTCGGCCTCGAGCCGCTCGTTCCAGCCCGCACTGCTACCGGTCGTCTGCCCGGAAAACGACGTATTGTCGAGCAGCAGCGCTGCGGCGGTGGCGCCGGTGAAGTAAGAGATCTGCACGTTCCGATACTTCATGCCGACCCGCGACTCCTGGTGAATGCCGTTGGCCGCCGCCGCTGTGCCAAGCAGGTTGCAGTTCTGAATCAGCCCGCTCTGATACGGCGGTCCTCCGCCCGGCTGCACGAGCACTGCATCTCCGGAGCCCGTGTAGTTGAGCGTCGCGCCCTGACAGTCGAGGATTGGGTAGGTCTGCGAGCCGAGGGGAAAGTTGATCGTGGTCTGGTAGGTGTAGACCGCGCCGGGCGTCAGCGTCACACGTCCCGCGAGATTGAGCTGAAAGGCGGCGTTGATCTGCACTCCGACGTCCGTACCCGGCAGCTTATCCGCGACGATCACTCCGCCAAGCACCTGCGCCGTCAGCTTCCCTCCAACGGCGAAGTCGCCGTTTGATCCGTTCGCGTTTGTGACCGACGCCGGTCCCGGAGGTCCCTGCGGTCCGATGACCACGGGAAGAATCGCCGGCGTGTCTGGCTGGTACTGATCGAAGCTGGTCGTAGAGCCCTTCGGCTGAAAGCAGGTGTTGCCTGGCCCTTGCAGCTGATCTCCGGTGACGTTGTCCGTGATCGTCACGGCGAAGCAGATGTTGAGCGGTGTCGTGAGCGCGGTATTCGCGAGCCTGCAGGCGCCGCCTGAGGCTGCAGTCGTGATCACTCCGCCAGCAATGTTGCAGCTTACGGGCGTCGTGACTGCTTGGCCGCCCTGGTAGGGCATGAAGGCGATCACCTTGCCGTTCCCGTCGGTGGCCTGGAAGGTGATCTGGCCGGCCGCAAGCGGTGAGCCGGAGGCGTCGACGATCTGCCCCGCGGTGATGGTGGTGTAGGTCTGCGCGACTGAAGTCGACGTGACGAGGCTGAGCACGCACAGCAGTGCGCGCGCGAGCAAGAGCTTGCGCATGGGGTGTGGCTCCTTCCTAGCTGTTCTGGTCGGCGAGTGCGGCCGCGATGGCGGCGGTGCCCGCGGCGATCTGCGCGGTGAGGTCGACACCGGCAGCTACGGCGTAGTTGGATGTCTGCGTCTCGGCCGTGTTCATGATCGCGATGGTGGAGCTGATCGTGTCAGCGCGATTTGCGGCCTGCGAAAAGTCGAGATAGACGAGAAAAGGCTTTCCGAACTTGTCCATGAAGAGAAGGCGTTCCTGATGCAGTCCAGGGAGAAGGGTGCCGCGGATGAGCTGTGCCATGTGCGCCTCTTAGTTCGAGTTGGGCTGGTTCGATCTTTCGATAGGCGCGCGTCCACCACCGGGGTTTCCGGAGCCGCCGCCTGTTGACCCTCCGCCCGTAGTGCCGGTGCCCGTATACGTGCTGGCGCAGGTCGTGAGGGTGCCGATGAAGACGTAGTTGTCGGAGAGAGTCTGATTGAAGTCGGTGATGAGCAGGTAGTCGAGCCCGACTGCGTCATAGACCACGAAGTACTGCGTTGTGAAGGCCGCGCCGGTGATCTGCGCGGCGAGCATGGTGATCTGCGCGGAACCCACAAATCGGGTGTAGCTCGCTGTCAGTCCGCCCGGACCGTAGATCCGCACCGTCGCCTGCCCGTTCTGCGCGATCGAGTCCACCGTGGCGTTGTTGCCGATGTTGTACGGCGAGTTCGGGTTCAATGCGGTCGAGACGATCGAAGTCGTCGTCGCACTGATCACTTCCGGCCCAACTCCCACCCAGGCACTTGCCGCTCCATTCGGACGAAGCGAGCGCATCTGAAAGTTGTAGCTCACACCCGAGACGACATTGCCGACGTAGACGAGATTCGCTGCCGCTCCGGTGTAGCCCGCCTCCATCCAGGGCCCGGTTGGGTTTGCGGTTTGATACTGGATCTCAAGTGCGGTCACGAGTACATCCATCGGCGTATCCCATGTGATCTCCGCGCGCGGTCTCACGATGCCGTCGGTGCCGACGAGGGCCGTCGCCGCACTCGAGATCACGCTCAGATTGGTCGGCGGCGCGGGCGTGTACGGCGCCTGCAACGGCGACGCGGGGACGTCGTAGACGGTCAGCTCCTCGGTGGTGCTCCACTCGTAGACCGAGGGAGCCGTCTCCTGCACGCCAAACTCCGTGAGTACCGCGACGGCCTCCTCCTGCTCCTCGAACCTCAAGCCCGTGGATGTGATCTC
Organism: uncultured Acidobacteriaceae bacterium; assembly: GCA_964247625.1. Classification (GTDB taxonomy): domain Bacteria; phylum Acidobacteriota; class Terriglobia; order Terriglobales; family Acidobacteriaceae; genus Edaphobacter. Next base: position 3,486 of record CAXTVA010000017.1, on the reverse strand, counting down.
GAGCATCTTGCCCGCCCAGCCATTCGCCGGAAAGCTCAGCAGCATCACGTCGACCGGCTGCATTTGATACGCCGTTAGGTGCATCTTCAGTGTTCCGGAGCCCTGCTGCCGGTTCCGCAGCAGATAGATCTTCGCGACCCGCTGCGCCTGCGCGACCGAGAGCACGCACTGCTGCGCAATCTCCCGGGGCAGCCGAACTCCCCCGTCCTCCGCGAGGTACTCGTCCGTCGCGTAGCCGTGCAGCGTGTCGAGCGCGTACTCCGGGTAGTTCGTCGGCTGGAAGGCGAAGGGGAAGTTATTCTCGAGCGTGCCGTAGTACCAGCCGTTGGCGTCATAGAGGTTGCCGGCGTCGTTGTAGGGGTAGTTTGGGGCGATGTACGTCCCGGTGATCACATTGCAGAGGTCGCGGAAGCTGCGGTTCGGCATCCACTCGACAGGCCCAGTCAGCGCCGAGGCGTCGAAGCTGAAGCTCGGACCCTGCCAATATGCCGGCCAGAGGTACCACTCGCCTCCGATGCGGCTCAGCCGCCCAGCCGCCGCCGTCATCATCGTCTGCAGCGCATCGCCAGGGGCCGTCGCGGTGTCGTAGTGCCAGTGCATCGCGTAGCGCAGCTCCGTGCCGCCAGCGGCGAGTGCAACCTCCTCATCGCAGACGTTCGCGGCCGCGATCAGCTGCTCCGTGTTGACGCTGCCGACGTCGCCCAAGCCAAAGACGGTGTCCGTCAGCACGTCCGCCACGCAGAGCGCCCAGTTGCTGGTGTAGCCGGTCGTTCCGGTTCGCGGATCGTAGATGTTGTTCTTTCCGTGAACGGTGAAGCGCATCTCCGGCGGAGATGGAAACATGGCCGTGTCGTACTCGATCTTCACGTAGACGTAGGTGCACCCGCCAAGGTAGGGGCTGCCACTTGCGCTCGGTGCCCAGGTGGGATCGTTGGCGTTCAGGGACGTCATCACATCGCCAGCGACCTGGTCGCCGTAGCGCGCCTCACAGAAGACGAGCGTGTCGAAGTTATAGTGCGCGCCGCTCGGTCCGTTCTTCGTTCCACCGCCTGCGGAGCCGCCGAAGTTGACCCCGTTGCGCGTCGTATTCGCGAAGCTGCCCTGCTCCCAGAAGACCTGGCGGCCGTCGAGGTACAGGTTCTCAATCGCCGCGCAACCATGGCCTGCAAGCACGATCACGTAGTTGTACTGGTCATAGTTACCGCCGGTCGTCGATTGATAGACCACGACACCGCCGACGCGCTGAATGCCGTAGATGATCTGCCGGAAGGCCGCTGCCTGCCGGGTGGTGATGTTGGTGCCGCGGTTCGTGGTAAGAGCCCCGGCGATCGCGCCCGCCTCAAGCGAGATCCCGCCGAGGACCAGTGCAACCCAGATCTTGTCGAAAAGCGGCGAGGCGACCAGCGCGGGATCCAGAAACGCCGCCACTCCCATCGCGACGGCGCCGCCCAGCATCGCCGCTCCCTCGATCGCCTTACTCATCGTAGTAGTTGTCCCAAAGCCACCGAAGTCCCACGCATGCTCCGATCAGCAAGAGCCAAAGCCACCAAAAGTGAGTGATGATGTAGACCGTCGCGACTTGCTGACCTTCAATGAATTGCTGCGGCGTCATACTTTCCAAGCCCTCAAGATCGCCGTCACCGGCAGCCGCTTCAGTCCCTCTTGCCCAACGCTCACCACGTGCCGGCCGCTCAGGTGCACGATCCCCGAGATGGGTCCCGCCGTGTCCGCGACGATGACCAGATCGCCCCGCCGGGCCATCAGCGGGTGCGTCCACTCCACCATCCCGTGCTGCTGCGCACACCAGGCAACCGCATCGACCACCGTCGTGCCGTTCGCGACCGTCTTGATCGCCTTCAGCGCGCCGAGCTCGGTCGTGTACGCGCCCCGGAACGGGGCTGCGATGTCCGTGCCGGTGAATGCCTGGATCGCGTCCGCAGCGAAGATCGCGCAGTCATTCGTGCCCCACGCAAAGGGCATCGCCGCGCGAGCGAGCAGGAAGGCGTGCAGCTCGCGCGTTGCCCAGTGAGGTGTGCGCGTCAGTGCCATCAGCTCCCCCACCGCAGCGAGATGTCGTTCAGGATCTCGACCCAGTTGAAGCCGGTGTCGTCCGGGTAGTTGCGGTGCTGGTCCGCTGCGGTATAGCGCCGTTGCGAGGCTCGCGAGAGGTCGACCAGCCTGCTCTCAAGAGCGAGGGAGATGGAGAGCGTCTCGGGAGCGATGCTGAACGTCGGCTTGTCGACAAGGCCCGAGAAGACCAGATACGGCGATCCGACCAGCACCCCCCGCGCCGTCATCAAGCCGAACCAGATCTTCGCCGGCGCGCCGAGCTGTATGTCCGTCAGACACTCCGCCTGCAGTACCGGGTCAATCCCGGAGAGGCCTACGGTCGTTCCAGCGGCCGTCACCTCCGTGCCCTCGGAGATGGCGCCGACCGAGCCCGCGCTACCGATTCCGATGAAGGACTGCGCGTTCCACACCAGCGTCCCTATACCGGTCCAGACATAACGCGTCCCCGACTTGAACGTGAGCATGACCAACACGATCGGGAAGATCGCTCCGGTCGCAAACGCCGCGCTCAGCGCCGGATCGATGTTGCGACTCACCGGTACTCCTTCACTTGGAAGCTGAGGTGTGTGAGGCGCGTGTAGTCCGCGCTCCAGACCCGTTGATTCTGGGCCAGGCGGAAGATCCCCACAGGGTTCTTCAGGATCACCTGCTGCCCATTTGCCGGTACCTCTCGCAGCGAGGGCCACACCGCGATCGGCGCCTTTCCGTTTGCGTCCGCGTTCACCCGCTCGAGCACACGGTGCAGCCGATAGCCAAGCTGCAAATAGTCTCCCGGTAGCAGCTCGCCGATGCCGTTCGGCAGCCAGCCCGCCGTATAGAGCGTCGTCGCTCCCGCCTGATTGTTCGCCGCGTTTGAACCGTCGACGACCGGCGCGCCGCGACCCGTTCCTTTCGGCGAGCTTCGCGCCGGATCTCCGAGCAGAAAGCCATTCAGCATCCCGCGGCACTCCGCCAGGAACGCGATCCAGACGTCCGCGTCAGCCTGCGTGAGCGCCGGCAGCGTCATCGTGCCGGAAAGCATATCCGCTCCCGGCCACGCCTGTGCCTGCACCTGCCCGGTGAAGACTGAGGTTACGGTCGCGACCGCGTCCATCATCGTGAACTCGACCGAGCGCAGACCGGGCTTCACCGGCAGCACGACTGTGGTCACCGGGTTTCCGTTGACGGTAAGTGTTTGAAGCACGTCTCGCTCCTACCGCATACTCGAGGGCTGCCGCATGCGCTTCTCACCTGTCGCCCGCACACTCGCCGCAACCAGGTGCGGCGCCGCCTGACGAATACCCGCCATCACCTGCGCCCTCACCTGCGCCGGGTCCGTCGCGCCGCGCGCATCGACGTGATAGTGCGTGTCACCGCCTGCACCCGCGCCGCCGATCATGTGGTTCGGCACAATCGTTCCTGACGTCTTCGGCATGA
>CAXTVA010000016.1:0-63143 GCA_964247625.1 uncultured Acidobacteriaceae bacterium | reverse complement strand
GTTTACCGCGAGGGTCCCACCCGTTCCCATCCCGAACACGGAAGTTAAGCCTCGTCGGGCCGATGGTACTGCACGCGTAAGTGTGTGGGAGATTAGGTGATCGCCGGCATAATCTAACGAAAGCCCCCAAGAAGACCTGGGGGCTTTCGTGCTTAAGCGCTTCAGAAGGTAATGGCGCGGGAACCCACTCGAGTCAGAAGACTTTGACCGTGCTACCCGGTCGAAGAGATTGCCCGAGACACAAGGTTGAGTCTTGGTCTTTGCTCACCCTTGTCGCAGTGGGGTGACTCACGTCTGTAGGGAAACAAGCTCCTCGAAGAGGCGCGAGCCGTTCTCTCGCGACGGTCAAGGGCCCGGCCGCCTCCCGGCGTCGCTCAAGCGCCTAGCGACGTCTCTGTTGACCTACTTTGGCGAGTCATCCTGCCCAGAACGGGCGCGCCGTTCCGCCTCCTCACCCTCCCGCCGTGCCCGCTCCGCCTCCCGCTGCGCATCATGCATCGCACGCCGTGCCTCACTCTGCGCCTGCCGCACCGCGGCAGCTGCGTCGGGCGGCAGAGCAGACAGGTGCGGCACAGGGGCTATGGGGGGCATCGGGGGAAGCGGAGCGATGCTTCCCCGCTTCAGAGCGATATCACCTTGGCTTGTGCTGATCCGGAGCAGCGGTCCGCCTTGGCCGACACTCCCCGAGAGCGTCGGGTGTCCATCACTTCCGCCCGTCGTCAGCGAGAAGTCGTCTTGCACGTCGCCATTTGTCGTATCGGCCTGCGCGACAAAGGACGCTCCCGTAGGGAGGGTGAGCGTGACGGATCCGTTCCGGTTCTCAATCGACACATTCCCCAGCGGCGGCGCCTGTGTCAGGTCGATAGAGCCGTTCCGGTTCGTAATCGTGAGGTCTCCCGTCACACGCTCGAGCGTGATGTTCCGGTTGCGCGTATTCAGCACCATCGGGCCGAGGACCTGGTCGGCGGAGAGGTCGGCGCTGGAGCTGATCTCAAGTTCGCCGTTCAGCCGAGCGAGCTGCAGATCGGTCCGGCTCGTGTGGAATCGGATCGGACTATTAATGTGTCCGAGATGCGTCGTGCCGAAGAACTCGCCCGCGATGGAGACCGGTCCGCCGATCTCGGTCAGCGTCACATCTTTGCCTTTCCCCGTAATCTCGAGCGGGCCAATAATGCTGTGCGCCGTGATGGAAGAGTCGCTGTTATTTACGTGCACCTCCACTGGCCCCGTGATGGAGGCGACCTCCACATCGCCGTGGTTTGCGGTCAGCATCAGCGGAGACTGAAAAGCATTCACGTGCAGATCGCCATGGTTGACGTTCGCCATCACCGGAATGCTCCGCGGCACGGAGACGGTCAGGTTCGTCCGCGCGCCGTCGACCAGCGGAACGCTGACGACGATTCGCCCGTCAATTGTGTGCACGATGGGGACGAGCGTGTGCGCCTTGCTGTCCGCCTCCGAGTCCGATCGCGTATAGATCTCCTTGTGAACGTCGAGGTGCATCTGCCCATCGGCACTGTTGCCGTTGATCGCGACATCGCCACGCGGATTCTCTATCGTGATCTGTGCGCCGGGCGGCAGCGGCTCCGTCAGCGCTTGATCACTCTCGTGCTTGTCGCCCAGGAACTCGTCGAGATCGTCCTGGTTCCAGAGCGCATTCCTTCCGAAGAGCTGCTTCGCGTCTCGGCTGTGCACGGCGCTCGCCGCGATGCCACCTGCCGCAATCAGGATCAGCAGCACGATCACGCCACCGCCCAGCGATCGCCTTGGGTAAAAGACTCCCGGGGCCTCGTCGGCCTGCGCGCGCTGATCGAGAAACCACTCCGCGAGCCGGACCAGGCCCACCAGCACCAGCAGCAGAGGCCACCATCGTGCGAACTGTGTCAGCAGGTCAGGCCAATGAAGGCGGCCTGTCTCGGCTAGCAGGGTGATCACACCGATTGTGACGAGCAGCAGCGGTCCGACGACCGAGGAGCGCCGGACCGCGCGCGTCTGCGCCCGGAACGCCTCTCGCTGCAGCTTTGCCTGCTGCCGCAGCGCGCGTCTCTGGTATCGCCAGTCCTTGTCCGAGGGGGGCTGCGTTGGCGGATAGGCTCCCATGGCTACACCTCTCCCGGGTGACGAGCAGGATCAGCAGCCGCAGCCGCGGATGGAGTAGAGACCTCAGGCGAGGCTGCCGGCGGCACTGTCGCCGCTGCCACGGGAGCGTCCGTCGCGGAAGGCGCAGCCGAGTATGTCATCTGCGCGGCGGAGGCGAAGGCAGATCGTTCCAAAAATGCCACCAGCCCGCCGACCACGATAAAAAGCGGCCAGCTCCGGCTCCACGAGAGAATGTTGTAGCTGTCGAGCAGGAAGAGTACGCCGACCAGGATCACCCAGATCGATCCGCGCAGCGCCCGGTACACCCGCAGCCGGTATGCGGGCGATCCGTCGTCCGCCAGCCCCGTCCCGGTATCCAGCATGCGTCGGGTGAAGATCCACACCCCCAGGCCGATGAGTAGGAACGGCATCAGCCGGTAGATCGGAAAGCCCTCGATCCAGCCTGCATTGCCGATCAGGAAGAGAAGTCCCAGACCGATCAGCACCAGCGCACCGACGGGAAAGCGGCTCCGCCTGTCCGCGTATAGCCCCGCACCCACAGTACCCGGCATCGCGCCGTACCCGGCAGTCGGACCCCAGGTCGCGCCGGCAGCTCCCGGTCCCGAGGCGGGCGGCACTCCCGGCACTGGCGCGTAGCCCGCGTACGGCGAGGCGGCCGGAGCCGTGTAGGGTGTGTACGCCGCGGCACCCTGCGTCGTCGCCGCGCCTGGCGAGTCCGCCTGAGAGAAACCCCCGCCGGGAGTCTCGGGCGGCGGCGGAGGAGGCCCGACCGGCGCCGTACCAGCCGTCCCCGGAGCCGCACCCCACGCCCGGCCGAAGCCGAGCCGTTCGCCGATATCGTTGAGCCCAAAGGGATTTGGCAGCGGCGTTCCATCTCGCCGCGCCTTCGCCGTGTGGTACGCCTCGATCGCCTGATAGAAGACCCAGCCCGTCAACAGCAGACCGAAGAATCCATAGTGGTCCGAGAGCGACACCAGCACCGCAAAGACGGTCAGGTGCACAATCCCCTTTGCATACTGGCTGTTGTACATCGCGCCCACACCCGGGATAAACCCGAGTAGCAAGGCTAGCCCCGGATTCGGCGCGCCGGCCAGCGGAGTCCCCCCTTGCCTGCCGTAGGGAACTCCCTCGGCCGTCCCGTTCACCGTGTATCGTGTCCCGCCGCCCGGCATCGGCTCATAGGGCGTAGACGCGGTCGAACCAGCCCCGTACGCGCCCGAGTAGGCTCCCGGGCCGCCCGCGGCGGCGGCAGCCGCGTTTGCCGCCGAGAGCCGTTCCACCAGGCATGGCTCATCAAAGACCGCCGATCCCACGACACGCGCGCACTCCGCGCACAGTGGCTTCCCGCAGTTCTGGCAGAAGGCGATGCGAGGTCGCTCAGGATGATTGATGCAGTTCATATCGACCCCTCTCCCCGCCGAGCAACCACCGCGTGACGGAGCGAGACAGGAGTCGCCACGGCGACGACCGGCATCGCGTGCCGCCGCGTCACATCGGCCATCACACTCCGCTCTCCCGCCGGCCGCTCATACCGGCTCGTGCCGGAGTTCGCCTTCGGCTTCGCCGCCGCGGGCTTCGGCTCCGTGCCGCCATCGGTCGGCGGTGTCGCCGGCGCGGCCGGCTCCGGCTTCGCCTCCGGCCTTGGCTGACTCGCCGTCCCATCGTTATCCGCGTGCTGCAGGTCGCGCACACGCGACTCCAGCTCATACACCACGCGCAGGTTGGCATAGTAGCGCACCATCCGCGCCTCCGTGGCATACAGCCCGCGCCGCACATTGGCCGGCCGCAGATCGCTCGCACGGAACTCGTTCAGCCGAACTCCCGTCAGGTTCAGTGTCAGCGCGATCGAGAAGAACGCCATCGCCGCCGTCATCGCAAACCGCGTCTGCAGCACGGTCAACCGCGCCGCCTGCACCCGCGCTCCGAGCCGCGTCCGGAACGGCAGGACGCGCCCGCCCGCATCCCCCGCGCCCGTCGCCGGAACCTCGGCGATCGGCATCGGCCGGCCCAGCAGCGACGCCGCCTCCTTGGCCGCCCGCTGCTCCAGCCGCGCCGCCTCCATCTCGCGCTGCCGCACACCCGTCGTCGCCGCAAGAATCCGCGTCACCAGCTCCGCAGGCGGCTCCGGCGCGTCCGCCCGCAGCGTCTTCATCCACGAGACCCCGCGCTCCGCGTCCGCCAGCATCGCCCGGCACCCCTCGCACGTCTTCAGGTGCTCGTCGAAGAGCTGCTGGTCGGCCGCCGACAGGATCCCGTCGATCGCATCCACCAGCATCGCCTCGAAGGGAAGGCACCCCCGCGTGTCCCCGGTCGAGATCCCCGCCACGCCTCCGAATTGGTTGATCTTCGCCACCTACATCACCTTCCCTTCTGTACGTTGCAGCAGCCTTGCAAGTTCACCGCGACCGCGACTGATGCGGCTCTTCACGGTACCCTCGGGAATGCGCAGGATCTGCGCGATCTCCTTGTAGTCCATGTCTTCCAGATCCCGCAGGATCACCGCCTCGCGCAGCTCCGGCGAGAGCTCCTTGAGCGCGCTCTGCACCCGCACCTTCAGCTCCTGCCTGGCCACGTACTGCTCCTGCCCCGGACGGCCGTCGGCCAGCTGATCGGCCATCGTCGGCCCGTCCTCCTCGCCGTTCGCCGTCGCATGGATCGAGTCCGTGGCGCGCTCCATGCGCGTCCGGCGAAAGTGGTCCACCAGCAGATTGCGCGTGAGCGTCGTAATCCACGTGCTGAAGCTCCCCTTCGTCAGATCAAAGCTGCTCAGGTTGCGGTAGAGCTTGACGAACACATCCTGCGTCAGGTCCTCGGCGTCCGTCGCAGACCCCGTAAACCGATAGCAGATCGCGTAGATGCGGCGGTGCTGCCCCGTCACCAGCTGCTGCCAGGCAGCGCCGTCTCCGGCGATGCACTGGCGGACCAGCCGGTCGAGCATCTCCTGCTCTGCAAGTTGTTCCGGCGTCCGCTCCAACGTGCCCTCAACGGGATTTTTCCGTGGTGGGGGCAGTGTACCCTGCCCCAGCGGCAGACCCAGCATCTCCCGTGGCGTCCCGCCCCCCGCCCCCGGCTGCCCGCCGCGCCGCATCGGCCGCCCCGCCGCGCCGATCCCGTACAGCCGCGACGCTCCCACCCCCGGCAGCATCGGCAACGACGTGTGCAAAACGCCCATGCGCCCTTATACGCGCACGGCCCGCCCCCAGTTCAAGCGCAACCCGGGCCGTCCACCCCCCGGCCTTGTCCCTGACTACCATCTGTGACGAAAGATCTTCGCTCGCCCGAGCCCTCTGGAGCCGCCCGACGACCGCCCTCAGGTTGTCGCAGCCGCATCTCGTCCTGGCCAGCGTCGTTCAAGGAGATCCGCCTCTCGGCTTGCAAGAGATCCGCCTCTCCGGCCTGGGATCCCACTCCGCAGAGAAGCTGCAGTTCGCTTGAACCCCGCTCTACTGCGGCGCCATGATGACGCCGCACGCAATCCGGTTCCCCGCATTGCCCGTCGGGTCCGTCTTCATATCGTCCGCCTTCTCGTGCACCATGATGCTCGTCCCTCCGTTCGCAAAGATCGAGTTCGCCGCGCCCGGCGTCAGCGAGAGAGAGTCGACCTTGAAGCTCGCCTCGCCCATGTGGTTCTCGCCGATCGTCACATTCTGCGGCAGATCTCCATTGTGGTGGCCGGCCGGATTCGCCGTGCCATGCTGCTTGCCGTCCGGGTTGAAGTGGCCCCCGGCAGACTTGAAGTCCGGCGCCTCGCACAGCGGCTTCTCGTGGATGTGCACCGCATGGTCGCCCACCGGCAGGTTCTTCAGGTGCAGCTTGATGTTCAGCTTGCCCTTGCGCCCCTCGCGAAAGACCGCCGTGCCCGCGTCCTCGCCGCTGCTGGTCTTGAGCGGAACCGTCACCGGCGCCTGCTTCGGCGCTGCCATCGCGGAGACTCCGCCCGCCATCACCACTGCCGCCATCCACCGCAGACCCATCGCCTTGCTCATCCGTCGCTCTCCTTCCGATGCTCCGCATCGCTCAGCACAACACTACCATCCACCGTGGCGCATTCGCCCCCTGCACTCCCGTATCCTGAGAGAGGTGGAGTCGCGCGTGGAGTCGTCTGGCGCAGCTCGCCTTCGTCATGCATCTTGCATGGAATGAAGACTTTGCCGGGCAGAACCCCCCAAGAGCGGGACTTTAGCCGCAGAGATCGTCTGAGGTCCAGACCTAAGTGTCGTCAATCGAAGACTTTGCGCAGCATGCGGTGGAGTGGGGGAGGTATCCCTCACAGGATCAGCATGCAGTCCCCATAGGAGAAGAACCGGTATCGCTGCTCGACCGCGTGCGCGTACGCCGCCAGCACCGCCTCCCGTCCGGCAAACGCGCTTACCAGCATCAGCAGCGTCGACTCCGGCAGGTGAAAGTTGGTCAGCAGCCCCGAGACCAGCCGGAAGGGCGCGCCGGGGGAGAGAAAGAGGCTCGTCTCGCCGCTGCCCGGCGTCACCTCGGCCCCGCCCTGCCGCTCCGCCTCGAGCGCGCAGTGTTCGAGCGTCCGCGTCGTCGTCGTCCCGACCGCGACGATCCGTCGCCGGTCGCGACGCGCCCGGTTCAGCGCCTCGGCCGTTGCAGGCGGCAGGGTGTAGCGCTCGGCGTGCAGCCGTATCTCTGCCGTCGCCGCAACCCGCACCGGCTGAAACGTCCCCAGGCCGACGTGCAGCGTGACCGCGGCGATCTCGACGCCCCGCGCCCGCAGCCGGTCGAGCATCGCCTCCGTGAAGTGCAGTCCGGCGGTCGGTGCCGCCGCCGAGCGATCGCGCCCTGACTCCTGGTCCTGCCGCCGGGAGTAGACCGTCTGGTAGCGCTCCCGGTCCTCCGCCGTGTCCGGCTCGTTTGCGACCCGCCGGATATAGGGCGGCAGCGGCATGTGCCCGATCCGCTCCACGGCACCGGTGAAGTCGGCGACCGGGTCGAAGCGCAGCCGCCGCTCGCCGAAGTCGCCCGCCGCGATCACCTCCGCCGTCAGCACCGGCTCGCCATCAGCACCGGAGAAGAGCAGCCGTTCGCCGGGCAGCACCTTCTTCGCCGGCCGCACCAGGGCGTTCCACTCCGTGCGGTCACCCTCGTTCGCCTGCGGATGCGTCAGCAGCACCTCGATCCGCCCGCTCGGCAACGGCGAACCGGCCTGCGTCCGCGCCCCCGCCCGGGTGGCGTACAGGCGCGCCGGCAGCACGCGCGTGTCGTTCAGCACCAGAAGGTCACCTGGCTCGAGCAGTGCCGGCAGGTCGCGCACACTCCGGTCCGCGATTGCGCCGCTCGCCCGGTCCATCAGGAGCATCCGGCTCGCTCCGCGCTCGGCCGGCGGGTGTTGCGCGATCAGCTCCTCAGGGAGCTCGAAGTGGAACGCATCGACCCTCACCCCTCTAGTGTAGGGGCCGCGCGGCAAGCGCCCGGGCCGCCATCGCGCTCGCCTCGTCGAGCGCTGCCTGCACCGCCGCGGTGGTCACCTCATCGTCGCCGCGGGCGTCCGCCGGCCAGGTCGCGACCACCCGCGAGAAGGGCTTGGGTATGAGGAAGCGATCCCACGACCGGAGCGTCCACGCCCGCTCCGGCACGAGCGCAAAGGCGCCGACGTAGGGGGCGCCGACCAGCATCGCGAGCTGCGCCGCGCCCGGCTTCGCCTCCTGCGCCGGCCCACGCGGTCCGTCCGCGGTCAAGGCGCACAGCAGACCATCCCGGTAGGCCCGCTCCAGACCGCGCAGCCCCACGCCACCCCCTCGCGAGCTCGAGCCCCGCACGGCGACAAACCCCAGCCGCTCCACCGTCCTCGCAATGAGCTCGCCATCGAACGAGCGGCTGATGAGGATCGCGATGCGCTGCCCGCGAAACCGGTACCCCGCCAGCAGCAGCGACCGGTGCCAGAAGGCAAATACCGCCGGCCGCGGCCGCAGGTCTCCGCGCTCTACCTGCGCCACCCCCGCCGCCCCCGCGACAAAGACATCCTCAAAACGCAGCGTCGCCCCGATCGCACGAATCACCATCGCCGCCAGGGGCGGCATCAGGGCAAGCGCCACACGCTGCTTGAAGGTCCACTCAGCCACGGGTGCGAGTGTACGTGCTGCCGTCTAGCTGTACCGCAGCCAGCGCATGATCTCCGGCAGATTCGGCTTCTTGCCGTACATCAGGATGCCGACGCGGTAGATGCGGCTCGCCACCCACAGAATCGCCCAGATCGTGACCACCATCCCGAGGATCGACATCACGATCTGCCAGACCGGCGGCATCGCCAGTGAGATCCGCAGATACATAACCAGCGGCGTGCAGAAGGGAATCATCGAGATCACCGTCGACACCGTCCCGCTCGGGTTCGAGATCACCGCGCCCAGCGAGAACATGCACACCGCGAGCGGCATCACCAGGAACATGTTCAGCTGCTGCAGCTCCTGCTCGGAGTTCGTCATCGCCCCCAACGCCGCCGCGATCGATGAGTACAGCAGAAAGCCGAGCAGAAAGAACAGCACAAAGAAGAAGATCTGTGCCGCGCTCAGGCTGATGTGCGCTCCGCCTCCACCCGCCAGCGAGGCGATCAGCGGCGTCGCCGTCAGTACGATCGCCGCCGTCAGCCAGATCGTCACCTGCGTCAGTCCCACCGAACCCACGCCGATCACCTTGCCGGCCATCATCTCCTCCGGCCGAATCGTCGCCAGGAGCACCTCGAAGACTCGTGATGTCTTCTCCTCGATGATCGACCGCGCGACGTTCATGCCGTAGAGCATGATCACGAAGTACATGAGAAAGAACAGCACATACGCGCCCAGGAACGCCGTCGTCGTGTCCGCATTCTTGCCCGCCTGTGTCGTGTCCACCCTGACCGGCTGCATCAGCGCGTCCACGTCCGCCGCTACCATCCCCTGGTGGGTCAGTCGCTCGCGCATCAGCACCGAGTGCAGCGCCGCCGTGATGTTTCCCTTGGTGGCGATGTCCCCGGTCGACCGCGGCGTATACGCAAAGCCCGGCCGATCGCTCGCGGTCTGCCCCGGCGTGATCCAGAGATAGCCGTCCAGCGACTTGTTCGTGAGCTCGTCGTCGAGCGTGCGCCGCGTCTCGCCCACGGGCGGCGAGATCACATCCACGCTCATCTTCGTCTCCTTGCCGCTGGTCAGCTCAGTTTGCAGGTCCATCGCCAGCTGCAGATCGCGGGAGACGATCGCGATGTGCGAGGTCGACCGTGTGCGCGTGCCCAGCAGCACGCTCAGCACGATGCCGCCACCCATCAAGAGTGGAATCAGAATCGTTGAGAGCATGAACGCCTTCGTGCGCACGCGCTCCAGATACTCCCGCTTCGCGATCAGCCAGACATTATGCATAGACCTTCCTCGCCTCCACCGTCTCCAGCCCGTCGCGGCCGACCTCCTCGATGAAGATCTCCTCGAGCGTCGGCTCCATCACCTCGAAGCGCGAGATCCGCGCCCCGCTCGCGACCGCCGCCGCGAGCAGCGGCTGCGCGTCGGGATGCGTCCCCACACCATCGCCGCGCAGCGTGATCTGCGCGTTGCCGCTGTAGTTCTTGAACTCCTGCACCGAGGGGTGCCGCAGGAACGTGTCGTCGCCCTCAAAGTTCATCTGCACACGGTTGCGCGGATATCGGCTCTTCACCTCGCGCATGCTGCCGGAGAGCACCAGGTTGCCGCGCGAGATCAGCGCAATTGAGTCGCACAGCCGCTCCACCTGGTCCATGCGATGCGTCGAGAAGAGCACCGCCTTGCCCGCGCGCCGGAGGTCCACCAGCGTATCCTGCAGCAGCTCCGCATTCACCGGGTCGAGTCCGCTGAAGGGCTCGTCCATGATGATCAGGTCCGGATCGTGCAGCAGCGCCGCGATGAACTGAATCTTCTGCTGCATGCCCTTTGAGAGCTCCTCGGTCTTCTTGGGCATCGCCTCCGCGATCGCCATGCGCTCGCACCACACGTGCGCCCGCTTGCTCGCCGTCGTCGCATCCAGGCCATGCAGCTGGCCGAGAAAGATCAGCTGATCGATCACCTTCATCTTCTTGTAGAGCCCGCGCTCCTCCGGCAGGTAGCCCACGCGCTTCAGGTTCGCGCGCGTAAACGGCTGGTTGAAGAGTCGCACCACGCCCGAGTCCGGAACCGTGATGCCGATCATCATGCGGATCGACGAGGTCTTGCCCGAGCCGTTCGGCCCCAGCAGACCGAACATCGTTCCCGCCTCGATGGTGAAGCTCATGTCGCTCACGGCGACCTTCGTGTCGTAGGCCTTGCGGACATGTTCGAGCTGGACGACTGGCATGGACTGGGGACTCCGCTGTTGCAAAGTGCTCCGGAAGAGAAAATCGGACAGGGCTTAAGTCTAGCAGGGCAGCCAGAGCCTTCCGCCCGGCCTGCGCTTGCTAGCATCGCTGCTGTGGTCCTCGATCTCACGACACCGGTCAAGTTCCTCAAACGTGTCGGCGAACGTGTCGCGGCAGACCTCGCGCGCCGCGGCGTGGTCACGGTCGAGGACCTGCTCTACCACCTTCCCTTTCGCTACGAGGACCGCCTCCATCCGCGCCCCATCACCGAGCTCGAGCCCGGCGCCATGGCCTCCGTCATCGGTGAGGTTCGCGGCACCGTGCTTCTGCGCACGCGCGGCGCCCCCCTCTTCGAGATGACCGTGGGGCAGGGAACCAGCACTGTGAAGTGCCTCTGGTTCAACGGCACGTATCTGCGCGAGCGCTTCCAGCTCGGCCAGACCGTCGCCCTCTACGGCCAGCTTGAGCCCTCGCGCTCCGCCGCCGGCCGCCTCAAGCTCATCCAGCCGCAGTTCGAGATCCTGCCCGCGCCCGGAGCCAAGGGCGAGGAGTTCGCCATGCTCGAGGTCGGCCGCATCGTTCCCATCTACGAGACGCTCGGCGGAACCACCCCGTGGGGCGCGAAGCTCACCTCGCGCTGGCTGCGGCGCGTCCTCTGGACAGTCCTCGAAGAGCTCGCAGCGTCTGGCAGCACCGCCGAGACCGAGACGCTCCCTCGCGCGCTGCTCGATCGCCTGAACCTGCCCGGGCGCCTCGCCGCTCTGCGCGCGGTGCACTTTCCCGAGCCCGGCACGCCGATGACGGACCTGATGAGCGCGCGCACGCCCGCGCACCGCCGCCTGATCTTTGAAGAGTTCTTCTTTCTCGAGCTCGGTCTCGAACTCAAACGCCGCCGTCTGCACGAGCGAAAGGGAACCGTCTTCGTTACAGACGAAGCCGTCCGCCGCGCCCTCAAGCAGGTGCTTCCGTTCCATCCCACCGCGGCCCAGAAGCGCGCGCTCGGCGAGATCGCCGCGGACATGCGTCGTCCCGAGCCCATGCGCCGCCTCCTGCAGGGTGACGTCGGCTCCGGCAAGACCATCGTCGCCATGCAGGCCGCGCTGATCGCCATCGAGAATGGCTTCCAGGTCGCGCTCATGGCGCCCACCGAGATCCTCGCCACACAGCACTTCCTCTCCGCGCGCCGCCTGTTGGCAGACGCCGTCTCGCCGCGCACCGGCCGTCCGTACCGCGTCGGCCTGCTCACCGGCTCGCTCGATCCCGCTGCCAAGCGCGAGGCCCACGGCCGCATCCGCCGCGGCGACACCGAGCTCGCCATCGGCACCCACGCCCTCTACCAGGAGAAGGTCGACTTCGCGAACCTGGGCCTCGTCATCGTCGACGAGCAGCATCGCTTCGGCGTCGAGCAGCGCTTCCAGCTCATGCGCAAGCCCGGCTCCGACGGCACGCCGCAGGAGCCCGATGTGCTCGTCATGACGGCGACCCCCATCCCGCGCACCCTCGCCCTCACCGTCTACGGCGACCTCGACGCGAGCGTCATCGACGAGCCGCCGCCCGGCCGCACCCCCATCCTCACTCGCCGCACCGCCACCACCCGCTCCTCCGAGGTCTGGGAGTATGTGCGCAAGCAGGTTGCAAAAGGCAAGCAGGCCTACGTCGTCTATCCCGTCATTGAGGGCACGCGCGATGACCAGGCCGAGCTCGACTTCGCGCACGACGACGGGGCCAGTAGCTCCGCCGCAGGCGGCGCGTCGCGCCGTGCAGAGACGTCGCAGAGGTCCTCGTCAAAGACGACGGGCCGAACCATCCGGACGAAGACCGGCACCCTCATCCAGGCACCCGCCGGCGCCTCCGTTCGCGCTCCCCGCGGCAACACTGCCAAACGTCTCGCACCGCCGGCCCGCATCCGCCTGCGCGCCGCCGCGGAGATGTTCGACGAGCTTCGCAACGGAGCTCTCAGCGGGCTTCGCCTCGGCCTGCTGCACGGCCGCCTCTCCCCCGCCGACAAAGAGGTCACCATGCAGCGCTTCGCGCGCGGCGAGATCGACGTGCTCATCGCGACCACCGTCATTGAGGTCGGCGTCGACGTGCAAAATGCCACTGTCATGGTGATCGAACACGCCGACCGCTTCGGCCTCGCGCAGCTGCACCAGCTTCGCGGCCGCGTCGGCCGCGGCTCGGCACGCAGCGTCTGCATCTTGGTCGCCAGCGATCGCGTCAGCGAGGCCGCCGAGGCCCGGCTCGATGCGATGGTTGCCACCCAGGACGGCTTCGCACTCGCCGAGCTCGACCTCGCCCAGCGCGGCCCCGGTGAGTTCTTCGGCACCCGCCAGGCCGGCCTGCCCGAGCTGCTCGTCGCCAACCTCGTGCGCGACCGCGATCTGCTCGAGCTCAGCCGCGCAGAGGCCGCCAGCTTCGCCGAGGCAGGCTACATCCACCTGCCACATCGCGAGGTCGAAGCCGTCTGGTCTCGCCTGCGAGACCAGTGGCAGCGGCGCTACGGCCTGCTCGAGGCCTGAGCGCCGCCTTGTCCCCCGGTCCTAGTGGGCCGCTACCGCGGTGAACGCGCCCGCTGCAGGCGACACCGCCTTCTTCGGTCCGCGGCGCCGCGCCACCAGCACGCGGATGCGCTCGATCATCTCCGCCGGCGAGCTCGCGCCCTTGGGCAGAAACGCGTCCGCGCACCCGGCGCGCTCGAAGGCGTTCACCGTCCCCGAGACGATCATCGCCGGGAGGCAGGGCTGCAGCTGCTTGGCCCGCCGCACCAGCTCATTGCCATCCATCCCCGGCATCAGCAGGTCGCACAGCAGCAGATCGATCGCGCCCGGCATCGCCCGTCCCACGATCTCGAGCGCCTCATGCGGCGAGCGCGTCGTCAGCACGCGATACCCCCGCGTCTCCAGCAGAAATGTTCGTACGGAAAGCACCTGTTCGTTGTCGTCAACGCAGAGAATAGTCTTCTTCGGGCGCATGCAGTCTCGTTCTCCTGCCGGCACTCTGCCGTAAGGCAGTAGCCGGCCGGTAGATCCTGTCGCGCATCGCCGCAGGTTGGCGGCCGCACGCGGAGGACGTTCGGGGAGGCCCATGAGCGCGGATCTGGGGTCGGGGCACAAAGGCTCCCGCGGCACCGGAGACCGCGCGTGAGACAGAGCTCTCCCGCGGCACTCTCAGGACGAAGAGTCGCCGTGCCGGCACCAGGGCCGGATCATGGGTGCGAGAGCGATCGCGCCGCGAGGCACGCAGAGTCTCTCGACGAACGCCTCGCCTGCAAAGAGGACAGGAGCTCCCATCGCGGTCATCTACGACCGGTGAGGCTGTCCTTCAGCGTGCGAAGGGGACGCCGGAGATGCCCGTACGCGATGTGCGGAACGGTCTCTCTCAACGCAAATTTTCGGTAAAGCAGGCGAAAGTCTAGGGTCTCCGGCGCCGCCCCCACCTGAAAGGCCAGGGGGGCACCAGCAACTCCCGCTCAGACTACGAATGGCCCTTCCGCTTGGCAACAGCGAATGTGGAGCGAAACCTGCCGGCCGAGGGTACCCTGCATCCACCGACGTGCGGAAACCCGCGCTGTATGCCACCTTTGCGTCATACAGCCTGTTGAAATCGCGTGTATCCCGGCAGGAAAAGACGCCCGCTTGCAACGCGAACGGTGCGTCCACCGACGAACACATCCGTCACACGCCCGTCACATTCCGTAGCCGAGACGTGCAGCCGGCTCGGCCGCCGCACCTCCACGCCCTGCTCGATCACCACGGTCCTGCCACTCGGCACGCGGCCGTGTCTCACCAGCCAGGCGATCGCACAGCCCGCGGCAGATCCTGTCGCCGGATCCTCGCCGCCATAGAACTGCATTCGCGCATGAAACTCCGCATCGGACCCCGCACTCGCGCCAGCGACGAGGCAGTAGCACCAGCGCACCCCGAGTCGATCCAGAAGAGGCCTCGCTCGCCGCTGGTCGACGACCAGTCGCTGCGCGACCTCGAGCGAGCGCAGCGGCACGATGCAGAACGCCGTACCTGTTGAGATCACCTGCGCTGGCGCGTCTTGGTCCAGGTCCTCCGGCCGAAGTCCGATCGCCTCCGCCATCGCCATGCGCTCGACGACCTCGCCGAAGACAGGATCGTTCTGCCGCATTGTCCCGAAGACGCCTGGCCGACCCGTGCGCGGCGCAAACGTTACCGGAATCTTGCCCGCGTCAAGCGCCAGATCGATCCGCGTCGCGCCCGCCGAACGCGGCGAATACAGATGCAGCCAGCCTGCCGTGCCCAGCGTCGGATGCCCGGCAAACGGCAGCTCCTCCTCGACCGTGAAGATGCGCACCCGCACTCCCTCCGCTCGCTCCGTCGCCGCGTCCCGCGGCAGCACAAACGTCGTCTCCGAGAGATTCGTCTCGCGCGCTACTCGCTGCATCTGCTCGCCCGAGAGCCCGCGTGCATCCGGCACAATGGCCAGCGCGTTGCCCTCGAGCGCGGTCTCGGCAAAGACATCCATCACGGCGTACTCGAGCCCGTCCTCCCCCTCGCGCGCGGGCTCGGCTGCCCCCGGTCGCTCTACCGCGTCGGTCTCCGGCGTCTCGTTTGACATCAGCTCTCCTCCGCCGTAGGCTCTCACTAAGCCCGCACCTGGAGCAAACCTCCATGCCAGCCGACTGTGACGCCAACCATCGCACATCCTCTGGCCGCGGCAGATCTTCACGCGTCACCCAGCTGCTTATGACTGATATCGCTCACCTCTCTCCCGCCATGCGCCCCTGCTGTTGCTGTCGGTGCCTGCGAGCGTGCGTGTGAGCCGGTTAAGCTGAGCCGTCGGAAACCGCCTCACACGCACGCCCACCCAGAGCGCCTCGCCGGGTGGGCGTTCTCGTGCCGTAACCCTTGCCTCTCCCGCGCATCTACTCCCTAGCCGAAGAGATACAGCTCGCGCATCAGCCCACACCAGAGGCCATCACACCATGTCACTTCGCATCAACGATATCGCTCCCGACTTCACCGCCGAGACCACGCAGGGAACCATCCACTTCCATAACTGGATCGGCGACGGCTGGGCCGTCCTCTTCTCCCATCCCAAGGACTTCACTCCCGTCTGCACCACCGAGCTCGGCGCCGTCGCCGGCCTCGAGCAGGAGTTCGCCCGCCGCGGCGCCAAGGTCATCGGCCTCTCGGTCGATCCCGTCGTCAGCCACGAGAAGTGGTCCAAAGACATCGAGGACGTCGGCGGCGCCAAGGTCAACTACCCCATGATCGGCGATCCCGAGCTCAAGATCGCCAAGCTCTACGACATGCTCGCCGCCGACGCCGGAGACACCTCCGAGGGCCGCACCCCCGCTCTCAACGCCCCCGTTCGCACCGTCTTCGTCATCGGCCCCGACAAGCGCATCAAGCTCACGCTCTCCTACCCCATGAGCACGGGCCGCAACTTCGACGAGATCCTGCGCGTGCTTGACTCCATCCAGCTGACCTCAAAGCACAAGGTCTCGACCCCCGCCAACTGGAAGAACGGCGACGACATCATCATCGCCGGCACCGTCTCCGACGAGGAGGCCAAGCAGATCTACCCGGAGGGCTTCAAGACCGTGAAGCCGTATCTCCGCACCGCCGCGCAGCCCAAGTAGCCGCGCTGCAGCTCCAAGTTCCCGCCGGCGGACCTGATCCTCCGCCGGCGTCCCGAGCACCGGTGGCGAAGTGGCTAACGCGCTGGTCTGCAAAACCAGTATTCATGGGTTCAACTCCCATCCGGTGCTCCAAAGACTTCAGCCGTTCCGCCTCAGCCGTAGATCCCCGATCGCCACGCCGGCACGCCCACCGAGGACTCCATCTCGGTCGTCCGCGGACGGCAGGCCCCGCACCGCCGCCGATGCTCCACCACGTCCTTCCACGCGGCGTCCGCGGCGACCTTCTGCTGAACCACCTCATCCCAGAACTCCGCCGTGCGGACGCGGTCCAGAACACTGATATGACGTTGGGCAAGCCGTTCCTGTACGGGGCATCGCATGAGCAGACGCTAAGACATGCCTCGCACGCCTGCACTCCCGCGAACGGGTCATCGCACTCCCCGGCACGGTGACTCGGCCGCCGATCAGGCGTCTGCGGCTTCCATCTCTGGCCCGATCCTCACCGGCGCCTCCGTCCGCGCCCGCACCATCGCCACCGTTGCCCCTGGCATCAGCTCCGACAACACGAGCCCGCCTGGCGTCACCTTAAGCCAGCAGAGCTCCGTCACGATGTCGTGCACCACCCCGCGTCCCGTCAGCGGCAGCGTGCACTCTCGCAGAATCCGCGGCTCACCCTCACGCGTCGTGTGCTCCATGGCGACGATCACCCGCCGCGCACTCGCCACCAGGTCCATCGCTCCGCCCATGCCTTTGACCATCTTGCCGGGGATCGTCCAGTTCGCCAGGTCGCCCCGCTCGTCGACCTGCATCGCGCCCAGCACGCTCATGTCCATGTGACCGCCGCGAATCATCGCAAACGACGCCGCGCTGTCGAAGTACGAGCAGCCCGCCAGCTCCGTTACCGCCTGCTTGCCCGCGTTGATC
The DNA here is from genome assembly GCA_964247625.1 of uncultured Acidobacteriaceae bacterium. GTDB lineage: Bacteria > Acidobacteriota > Terriglobia > Terriglobales > Acidobacteriaceae > Edaphobacter. The sequence continues at coordinate 46,221 of CAXTVA010000016.1, read as the reverse complement.
AGGTCCGGATCGGCCTCACCCGCGGCCGGCGGCGGACCCACGCCCAGCATGCCGTTCTCCGACTGAAACATCACGTCGATCCCAGGCTCCAGATACGACGCGATCAGCGTCGGCAGGCCGATCCCGAGGTTCACATAGTCGCCGTCACGGATCTCCCGCGCGATCCGCCGCGCAATTCGCTCCTTCGCCCCCATCGCCGCCCCGCTCACACCCCGCCCCCCGCCGCCGCGCGCAGGAACTCCGCCTCGATCGGCTTTCGGTAGTGCTCCCCGACCACCACCCGGTCCACATAGATCCCCGGCGTGTCGATCCCGTCCGGCGCCAGCTCCCCCGGCTCGACTAGCTCCTCGACCTCCGCGACCGTCACCGTCGCCGCGGTTGCCATCAGCGGGTTGAAGTTGCGCGCCGTCTTCCGGTACACCAGGTTGCCGAAGCGGTCGCCGCGCCAGGCCTTCACCAGCGCGAACTCCGCCGTCAGCGCCGTCTCCATCACGTGCGCCTTACCCGCGAAGACGCGCGTCTCCTTACCCTCGGCCACCACCGTGCCCACACCCGCAGGCACAAAGAACGCCGGAATGCCCGCGCCGCCAGCCCGTATCCGCTCCGCCAGCGTCCCCTGCGGAATCAGCGTCAGATCCAGCTCGCCCGCAAGCACCTGCTGCTCCAGCCGCCGGTTCTCCCCCACATAGCTGCCCACGTGCGACGCGATCATCCCCGCCTCGAGCATCAACCCCATGCCAAAGCCGTCCACACCCATGTTGTTTGAGATCGTGTGCAGCCCCCGCACCCCACGCGCCACCAGCGCCGCAATCAGGTTCTCCGGAATCCCGCACAGCCCAAACCCGCCCAGCATCACCGTCGCGCCGTCGCGAAGGTCCGCCACCGCCTCCGCCGCCGAGCTGACGATCTTGTTCATCGGCGAACGCGGCCTTGCGGCGAATACACGTCCATCGTCCCGCTCATCGCGTCTACTTCTTCACCGTGAACGTAAACACCGTCGTGCTCTGCCGCGTCTCGCCCGGCTTCAGCAGCGTCGTCGGGAAGCTTGGGTGATTGGGCGAGTCCGGAAAGTGCTGCGTCTCCAGACACAGCGCGCCGCGCTTCACGTACGCCTGCCCGCTCGGCCCCTTATTCGTCCCGTCCAGGAAATTGCCCGTGTAGAACTGCACCCCCGGCTCGGTCGTCATCACCGTCAACTCGCGTCCGCTCTTCGGGTCTGTCACCCGCGCCGCCAGCTTCATCGTTCCGTTCGGTCCGTTCAGCACCCAGTTGTGGTCGTAGCCGCCGGCGCGCTTCAACTGCTCATCGTCCGCGTCAATCCGCTCCCCGATCACCATCGGCTTGCGAAAGTCGAACGGCGTCCCCGCCACCGACGGCAGATCGCCCGTCGGAATCAGCCCCGTGTCGGTCGGCGTATACCGGTCCGCGTTGATCATGATCGACTCGTCCAGAATCGTTCCGTTCCCCTCGCCGCCCAGGTTGAAGTACGAGTGGTTCGTCAGGTTCACCACCGTCGCCTTGTCCGTCGTCTCGGCGTAGTGGATGCGCAGCGCATCGCCCACCAGCGTGTACGTCACGTGCGCCGTCAACGTCCCCGGAAATCCCTGGTCGCCGTCCTTGCTCACCAGCGTCATCTCGACGCCGTTCGGCACCTGCTTCGCCGTCCACACCAGCTGGTCGAAACCCACCGTGCCGCCGTGTAGTGTGTTGATGCCGTTATTGTTCAGCGGCGCCTGGTAGCTCTGGCCGTCGATCGTGAACTTGCCCCCGGCGATGCGATTGCCATACCGCCCGACAATCGCGCCGAAGTACGTCTTCTTGTCCGCGATGTAGCCCGCCATCGAGTCATACCCGAGCACGATGTCGCCCACCTGCCCGTTCTTGTCCGCCGTCTTGATCGAAACAATGCGAGCGCCGAACGTCATGATGCGCGCCTCGACCGCCGGGCTCTTCAGCGTGTAGATCTCGACCGCCTCCCCATCCGGAGCCTTCCCGAAGTCCGCCTTGGTGACCGCTCCCTGCGCGGCAATCGTCATCATCCCAGTCGTCGTCATGATCGTCAGCAGCATTCCCTTCAGCAGCATCGTCATTCCTGTGCAGATCCTCGTCGGTCGAAGTGGCGTCGCCGGCCCCTGTGGCACTCGCCACTATACGACATCGTGCAAAGCCCTCGCTTGGGCCACCGCACCCTTGCAAACTGCGGGCTTATCAACGGCCGCCGTCCGATGTACCCTTATCGCCATCGTATGAAGCGATCGCCCGCCGCCCTCCAGACCAAGAGCCACTTTGAGATCCTCGACGGCCTGCGCGGCGTCGCCGCCCTCATGGTTGTCATCTTTCACACCTTCGAGGCCTACGCCGACTCCAATCGCTTCAAACAGATCATGAACCACGGCTACCTCGCCGTCGACTTCTTCTTCCTGCTCTCCGGCTTCGTCGTCGCCTACGCCTACGACGATCGCTGGGCCATCATGAGCCAGGGAAACTTCTACCTGCGCCGCCTCATCCGCCTCCAGCCCATGGTCATCATGGGCAGCATCATCGGCGCGGCGCTCTTCTACTTCCAGAGCGCCCCCATCTTCCCGCTCGTCGCGACCACGCCCGTCTGGAAGGTGCTCCTGGTCATGCTCGTCGGCTTCACCCTCATCCCGCTCAGGCCCTCGCTCGATATCCGCGGCTGGCAGGAGATGCACCCGCTCGACGGCCCCGCCTGGTCGCTCTTCTTCGAGTACATCGCCAATATTCTCTACGCCGTCGGCATCCGCAAGCTCTCCCGCAAGGCCCTCGCCGTCCTCGTCTTTCTCTCGGCGGCCCTGCTCGTGCAGTACGCCGTATTCGGCCCGCGTGGCGACGTCATCGGCGGCTGGTCCGTCGACCAGACGCAGCTCCATATCGGCTTCGCCCGCATGCTCTATCCCTTCTTCGCCGGCGTCCTGCTCATGCGCCTCGGCTGGCGCATCCACCTGCGCAACGCCTTCGCCATCGCCAGCCTGCTCATCATCCTCGTCCTCTCGCTGCCCCGCTTCGGCGGTCCCCAGCACCTCTGGCAGAACGGCCTCTACGAGTCGTTCTGCATCATCGTCGTCTTTCCCATCATCGTCGCCATCGGCGCCGGCGAGCGCATCACCGGCACCGTCGCCACCCGGGTCTGCACGTTCTTCGGAGAGATCTCCTATCCCCTCTATATCACGCACTACCCGCTGATCTACATCTACACCGCCGTCGTCACCAGCCGGAAGACGCCGCCCCTCCAGGGAGCGATCTGGGGCGTACTCCTCCTGATCACCGCCGTCACAATCGCCTACGCCTGCCTCAAGCTCTATGACGAGCCCCTCCGTCGCTGGCTCAGCCGCCGCCTGCTCACCAGAGGCGCTGCCCCACGCGAGTCGGCCGCGGCCACCCCCGTTCACCGCTGACCTGCCCTCGCTCGACCGACCCGTCGCTGCTCAGCGTTCCATCTCCTAACCGGACAGCACAAAACCGTCAAACCGCTATCATGGCCGCAGCCCTGCACCTCCTTCGGCCAATACCTCTCCCGAGGCCAGCACCCATGCCCTTCCGCAGCAACGTACGGCACAGCGTTCGTGCCCTGATCACGCTCTCTGCCCTTATCGCCTTCATGCCTGTCGCGCACGCGCGCTCCGCCTCGCCGCCGCCGCCGGACCACTGGGTCGGTACCTGGTCCGCCTCGCCCGTTGCCCTCAGTAACGACGCCCCCGGCCTCGGTCTCCCCGTCGGCCCCGCCAGCCCCGTTCTCGGTGCGCAGGACACGACCCTGCGTCTCATCGTGCACACCTCGCTCGGCGGCCCGCTCGTTCGCGTCGTCTTCTCGAACGAATTCGGCACTGACCCGCTCACCCTCGGCGCCGTCCACCTCGCCCTCGCCGCCGGCGCGAACAGCATCAACCTCTTCTCCGCAAACGCACTCACCTTTAATGGCAGCCCCTCCATCACCATTCCACCCGGCGCCAGCGCCGTCTCCGACCCCGCCGCGCTCAAACTCCCTGCCTTCGCCGATCTCGCTATCAGCATCTTTGTGCCCGCGCAGCCGGTCCATATCGTCTCCGGCCACGGCTTCGCCAATCAGACCAGCTATCTCGCGCCCGGCAACACCGTCAGCAGTGCATCCCTGCCTGCCTCGCAGGAGCTCACCTCCTGGCCCCTGCTCAAGGACGTCGACGTCATGGCCTCCGGCAACAGCGGCGCCGTCGTCTGCTTTGGCGACAGCATCACCGATGGGGCCAAGTCCACCCCCGGTGCGAACCGGCGCTGGCCCGACGTCCTCGCGCATCGCCTCGAGGCCGGCAAGAAGACCCATGAACTCGCCATCCTGAACCAGGGCATCGGCGGCAACCGCGTCCTGCACGACGGCACCGGTCCCAGCGCCCTCGCCCGCTTCGACCGCGACGTGCTCGCGCAGGCCGGCGTCCGCGACCTCATCCTCCTCGAGAGCATCAACGACATCGGCCAGGCCCTGAAAGAGCGTGAACCAGCCTCTTCTGGATCGTCCCAGACCTCCGCCGAGTCCGTGACTCCCGACCAACTCACAGCGCAGCTCATTCAGGCTCTCGCTCAGCTCGTCGCCCGTGCCCACGGCCACGGCATCAAGGTCTTCGTCGCCACCCTCCCGCCCTATCTCGGCGCGGACTACAGCTCGCTCGCCGGTGACCAGGTGCGCCAGGCCGTCAATCAGTGGATCCGCACCTCCAACACCCTCGACGGCTTCATCGACTTCGACAAGGCCACCCGCGACCCCGCGCGTCCCGGCTCCCTCGCCAGCGCCGCCGACTCCGGCGATCATCTTCATCCCAGCGACGGCGGCTACAAGCGCATGGCCGACAGCATCGACCTCAAGCTCTTCGAAGACAAGAGACCATAACCCAAAGGCAAGGGGAGGCGTGATCGCCTCCCCTTCCACCTCGGTTCAACAACGGTAGCGACCGCGTCTAGACCAGCTCCAGCCCCGCAAAGAAGTAGCCAATCTCGAACGCCGCAGTATCTGGCGCGTCCGACCCATGGATCGCATTCTCTTCAATCGACGCCGCGAACTGCTTGCGGATCGTTCCCGCCTCCGCGTTCGCCGGATTCGTCGCGCCCATCAGCTTGCGCAGATCGGCGATCGCGTTCTCCTTCTCGAGCACCATCGGGAAGATCGGCCCGCCCGACATGAACTCCGTCAACGACCCGAAGAACGGCCGCGCCGCGTGCACATGGTAAAAACCCTCCGCCTGCGCCTTGGAGATAGAGATCTTCTTGATCGCTACGATCTTGAAGCCCGCCTTCTCGATCTCCGCCAGGATCGCTCCCGTGTCGCCCTTCCGGACCGCGTCCGGCTTGATGATGCTGAATGTCCGCTCTGCCATGATGATCTCGTCTGCTCCTGTAACCGTTGGTCTGCCTTCAGTGTATGGGACCGGACCGCGACCGCGAAGTGAACCCCGGACGCCCTCGCGCGCGTCTGACAATCATGAGACGCTTCGCCTGGGTCTGGTACGCGGGCACCGCAGCGTGGCTCGTCGACGCTTTCGTCAGCCTTCGCCTGCACGCGACCCAGCACGCCACGCTCGCCTTCATGCTCTCGCTGGTCTTCTTCGCCGCCGCGATCTTCTACAGCCAGCAGCGCCGCTGAGCGCAGTCTCCGCGCTAGCTCTTGCCCAGCACCCGCGCCATCGTCTCCCCGATCTCCGCCGGGGACTGCACCACGTGGATGCCCGCCTCCGCCATCGCCTGCATCTTGCTCTCCGCCGTGCCCTCGCCGCCGGAGATGATCGCGCCCGCATGCCCCATGCGCCGCCCGGGAGGAGCCGTCTGTCCCGCGATAAACCCCACCACCGGCTTGCGCACGTGCTCCTTGATGAACGCCGCCGCTGCCTCTTCGGCTGTCCCGCCGATCTCGCCGATCATGATGATCGCCTCCGTCTCCGGGTCGTCGTTCAGCAGCCGAAGCGCGTCGATGTGCCGCGTCCCGATGATCGGATCGCCCCCGATCCCGATCGCCGTGGACTGACCGATCCCGCGTGTCGTCAGCTGATACACCGCCTCATACGTCAGCGTGCCCGAGCGCGACACGATCCCCACCGATCCCTCCTTGTGAATGCGTCCCGGCATGATGCCCACCTTGGCCCTCCCCGGCGAGATCACCCCCGGGCAGTTCGGCCCGATCAGCCGCACCCCGCTCGACTGCCGCACCACCTCCCACGCTCGCACCATGTCCATCGTCGGTATGCCCTCCGTGATGCACACCACCAGCGGCACACCCGCGGCCGTCGCCTCGAGAATCGCATCCGCCGCAAACGGCGGCGGCACGAAGATCATCGTGACATCGGCGCCCGTCTTCTCCACCGCCTCCGCGACCGTGTTGAAGACGGCAAAGCCCTCGTGCGTCGTCCCGCCCTTGCCAGGCGTCACGCCGCCGACCACCTTCGTACCGTACGCGGCACACCCCTTCGCGTGAAACGTCCCCTCACGCCCGGTGATGCCCTGCACGATGAGCCGCGTCTCCTTGCCAACCAGTACCGCCATTCCAACTCCCCCTCGAACTCGTTCGCTACCGGACCGCCGCGGTCAGCACATGCGCCAGATGGTCGAAGTCGACCGCCGTATAGTCGTAGATCGCCGTCGCTGCCGCGTCTTCTGTCGCGCGCTTGACGAAGCACGTCTGCAGCCCGTGCGCGCGCGCCGCCTGCAGATCGTCGTTGTGCGCCGCTACCAGCAAAATCTCCTCAGGCTCCATCGCCAGCAGCCGCGCCGCGCCCAGATACACCTTCTTGTCCGGCTTGTAGCTGCGAAAGACATCCGCCCCGAAGATCGCATCCCACGGCAGCCCCGAGAAGCGCGCCAGGTCGATCATCTGCCGCGTCGTTCCGTTCGAGAGCGGCGCGATGATGAAGCTCTGCTTCAGCTGCGTCAGCCCCGAGACCACGTCCGGCCACGCCGGCAGCTCGTGCCACCCATGCGTCAGCCGGTCGCGATCCGCCTTCTTCAGCTTCTTCGCCCCATGCTTTGCGGCGATCGTGTCCAGCTCCTCGCGATGCAGCGTATCGAACCCCGCCCACTTCCGCCGTCCCTCGCGCACCTGCTTGGTGGCCGGCTTGTAGCGTGCGCGCCACGCCTTCGCCAGACCCGCCCACTCCGCGTCAACACCCACCTCGGCACCCAGCCGCTGCCCGTGCCCCGTCATCCCGCCAAGCCAGTCCACCGTCGTTCCAAAGACATCGAACACCAGTGCCCGCACCGGCGGCTTCGCGTCTACCTTCGACTTCTTCGCCTCAAACAGCCCCATTGTTATCCCTTCGCCGCGGCGACCGCGAGGTCTGCCGCGTCCTTCATCGTTGCGCCCACCTGAAAGTTCAGCCCGGAGTCCTCAAGAATCTTCCGGCCCTCTTCGACGTTCGTGCCCTCGAGCCGCAGAATAATCGGCAGCTTTACCGCCAGCTTGCGCGCCGCGTTCACAACACCCTGCGCCAGCACGTCAACCCGCAGAATCCCACCGAAGATGTTGATGAAGATCGCCTTCACGTTCGGGTCGCTCAGCAGAATTCCAAACGCGTTCTCGATCTGCTCCTGATTCGCGCCGCCGCCCACATCGAGAAAATTTGCCGCCTTGCCGCCCGCGTACTCGATGATGTCCATCGTCGCCATCGCCAGGCCGGCGCCGTTCACCATGCACGCAATCGAGCCGTCCAGCTTGATGTAGTTCAGCGCGAACTTCGACGCCTCCACCTCGAGCGGATCTTCCTCCGCCAGATCGCGCAGCTCCTTCAGGTCCTTGTGCCGGAACATCGCGTTGTCGTCGAAGTTGATCTTGCAGTCCAGCGCCATCAGCTTGTCGTCCTTCGTTGTGATGAAGGGATTGATCTCCATCAGCGTCGAATCCGTCGCGACGAACGCCTTGTAGAGCCCCGTCATGAACGCGACGGCGGCGTTGATCTGCGTCGCCTTCAGTCCCAGCTTGAACGCGAGCGACCTCGCCTGGTACGGCTGGAACCCCACCGCCGGATCGATCGTCTCCTTGAAGATCGCCTCCGGTGTCTTCGCCGCGACCTCCTCGATCTCCATCCCGCCCGCCTGCGAGGCCATGAACACCAGTCGCGACGTCGCCCGGTCAAGCACGATCCCGAGATACAGCTCGCGGTCGATCGCGCTCGCCTCCTCGATCAGCAGCCGCTGCACTCGCTGCCCCTCGGGCCCGGTCTGGTGCGTGACCAGCTGCATGCCCAGAATGGCCTTCGACGCCGTCGCCGCGTCTTCGAGCGACTTCGCCACCTTCACCCCGCCGCCCTTGCCGCGCCCGCCCGCGTGGATCTGCGCCTTCACCACCACCGCCGCATTCCCGGCCGAGAAGAGCGCCTTCGCCGCCGTGTCCGCCTCCTCGAGCGTCGTCACCATCTCGCCATTGGGCACCGGAACGCCCGCCTTGCGAAGGATCTCCTTCGCCTGGTACTCGTGAATCTTCATCGCGTCGCTGTGCCTCGTTGCGGCAGCGCACCTCTCCCACAACGCACGCGGGGAAGACGGCTCCGGTCAGAGAAGTGTAGCGAACGCCGAAGAGCACCGGCAAACGTCCGCTGCTAGGCTCATCCTCATGAGCCTCCAGCCCGAGCTCCGCCGCGTCATGGAGCATCGCGAGACCCTCACCCGCGACGAGGCACGCGCGCTCATGCACCGCATCCTCACCGAACCGCCGGCCGAGGTCGAGCTCGCCGCCCTCGTCGGCGCCCTCGCCGCCCGCGGGGAGACGCCCGCCGAGCTCGCGGGCTTCGTCGACGCCATGCGCGCCTCCGCCACTCCGCTGCCACTCACCGACGCCGAGCGCGACGCCCTCGTCGATACCTGCGGCACCGGCGGCGACAGCTCCGGCACCTTCAACATCTCGACCGCCGCCGCCCTCGTCGCCGCCGCCGCCGGCGCCACCGTCGCCAAGCACGGCAACCGCGCCGTCACCTCGCGCTCCGGCTCCGCCGACGTCCTTGAAGCGCTCGGCATCCCGGTCGACCTCCCTCCTGCCGAGGCCGCCGACGCCCTCCGCCGCCATCGCTTCGCCTTCCTTCACGCTCCGGCCCACCACCCCGCCATGCGCGCCGTCATGCCCGTCCGCCGCGCGCTCGGCGTGCGCACCGCCTTCAACCTCCTCGGCCCGCTCGCCAACCCTGCCGGCGCTGCCCGTCAGGTCATGGGCGTCTTCGGCTCACGCCAGGTGCGGCTCGTCGCTGAGACCATGGCCCTGCTCGGCACGCGCCACGCTCTGGTCGTACACGGCAGCACCGGTGCCCCCACGCCGGCGCACCTGCCGCACCAGGCAGGGCCGTCCGATCTCTCCTCGCCGCTCTCTCGCTCGGCAGGCGGCATGGACGAGCTCTCGGTCAGCGGCCCCACCGAGCTCGCCGAGGTCCTCCGCGTCCCGCCTTCTTCCGGCAGCCCACAGCCGGCCAGCACCTCCGTCCGCCTCTTCGAGCTCACCCCCGAGGCCGCCAGCCTTCCGCGCAGCCCCATCGCCGCGCTCACCGGCGCCGATCCTGCGGCCAACGCCGCCATCCTCACCCGCATCTTCGCGGGCGCACCCGGAGCCCCGCGCGACGTTGTTCTGCTCAACGCCGCCGCCGTTCTGCTCACCGCGGATCTCGCCCCCGACCTCCGCGCCGGCATCACCCGCGCCGCCCACGCTATCGACTCCGGCGCTGTCACGGAACTCGTCGCCACCCTTCGCCGTACCTCATCCTCGTGATGCCGCCAGACGCGCTCGCCCAACACGCCGCACGGCACCCGGAGCCAGTCTCATGCCCAGCCAGCCCTTCACGCCGCCCCCGATCCCGACCGTCCATCCCGCCCTCGTCACGACCGCCTTCGATCTGCCCGGGTATCGCCTTGTGCGCAACCTGGGTGTCGTTCGCGGCATCGTCGTGCGCTCGCGCAACCTCTTCGCCACCGTCGGCGCCGGCCTCATGACGGTCATCGGCGGCGACATCACCCCGCTCACCCAGCTCTGCGAGTCCAGTCGCCAGGACTCCTTTGCCATGATGAGTCTCCACGCCGCCCAGCTCGGCGCCAACGCCATCATCGGCGCCCGCTACGATGCGAACGAGCTCATGTCCGGCGTCACCGAAGTTCTTGCCTACGGAACCGCCGTCGTTGTAGAACCGATCTCACCTCCACCTGAGGTCTGAGGTCGTTCATGGCTCGTGTCACCGGCGTCGGCGGCGTCTTTCTCCGCTCCCCTGACCCCAAAGCCCTCACTGCCTGGTATGCCGAACATCTCGGTGTCGCCCTCACCGCATACGGCGGCATCAAGTTCGTCTGGTCCGACGAGCTCCCGCCTGGTACCGGTGTCACCGCCTGGTCCGCCTTTCCGCAAAACACCGCCTACTTTGGCGAGGGCGCTCAGTCTGTCATGATCAACTACCGCGTCGATGACCTCGAGGCCCTGCTCACCCGGCTCGCCGCCACCGGCGTCTGGATCGATCCCCATCGCGAGAACGGCGACTTCGGCCACTTCGCCTGGATCCGCGACTGCGACGGCAACCGCCTCGAGCTCTGGCAGCCCCTCCAGAACGGCTGAGTATGACGGCTCCACCACTCTTGAGGAGGATGCGCTCCCGTGCGTCGACGACAGTTCCTCACCTCCGCTGCGGCCGCCGCCCTTCTCGGCGCCGCATCGACCGCACAGGCGCGCCGGCGTGAGACCGCCTCCGCCGGCGCGATCACCGCAGACACCCCGGCCCGTCCGCCGGCAGGCGTCCCGGCACCCCCGGCTCCCATGGCGCTCGGCCTCCTCATTAAGCCGGCCGACGGCCCCGAAGCCACCATCCGCCGCGTCCACGACCTCGGCTTCACCAACTGCTTCTTCTCGCTCGACGCCTTCCTCGGCCGCTTCACCCCCGCCCTCGCCGCCGAGCTTCGCGGCCACCTCGACCGCTACCAGGTCACCGTAACTACCGTCGAGGTCGTCGGCCCGCCGCCGCTCGTCTGGAACTTCCTCAAGGGCCCGTCCACCATCGGTCTTGTCCCCCGCGCCACCCGCCAGGCCCGCATCGACGCCCTCCGCCAGGCCTCCGACTTCGCCCACCAGCTCGGCGTCCCTCAGGTCCAGACCCACTGCGGCTTCATCCCCGAAGATCCCGCCGACCCGCTCTATGACGAAGCCGTTCACGCCATCAGTGAGGTCGCGAAACACTGCGCCGGCAACGGCCAGCACTTCCTCATGGAGACCGGCCAGGAGACCCCCACCACCATGGCTCGCGCCCTCCGCGACGCCAGCCAGCCCAACCTCGCCGTCGGCCTCGACACTGCCAACCTCATCCTCTACGGCAAGGCCAACCCCGTCGACGCCGTCGATATCCTCGGCCCGCACATCCGCAGCATCCACGCCAAGGACGGCCGCTGGCCCACCAACCCGAGCGAACTCGGCGAGGAGGTCCTGATCGGCACCGGCCTCGTCGACTTTCACACCGTCCTCGCCAGACTTCACAAGGTCGGCTACACCGGCGCCGTCACCATCGAGCGCGAGACTGACGGCCCGCAGCAGATCGAGGACGTCCGCCGCGAGAAGCGCTACCTCGAAGACGTTCTGAACAGCCTCGCCTGATGCAGGCCCATCTCTCGCTCTCTCTCGTCACTCCCAAAGGGAATCTGCACCTCGAGGCCTCCGATGAACCGACGCGATGTACTCAAGACCGGCACCGCCGCCTCCGGCCTGCTTCTGCTCAAGCCCGCCACCGCCTTCGGCTACCAGGCCAACTCCGCCGTTCGCCTCGGCCTGCTCGGCTGCGGCAACCGCGGCACCGCCGTCGCCACCTCCTTCGCCCGGAATACCACCGCCCGCGTCGTCGCACTTGCTGATCTCTTCCCCGATCAGCTCGCCACCGCCCACACCCACTTCGACCAGGTGAACGCGACCCTGAACCAGCCCGCTCTCGACCCCAAGCTCCTCTTCCGTGGCCCCGACGCCTTCCTCGAGCTCGCCCACTCGCCCGACATCGACCTCGTCCAGATCTCTACCCCGCCCTGGTTCCACGTCGAGCATCTCGAGACCGCCGTCCGTGCCGGCAAGCACGTCTACTGCGAGAAGCCCGTCGGCGTCGACGTCGCCCAGGCCCGCCGCGCCCTCGCCGTCGCTCGCGAGGTCCACCCCACCCAGAGCGTCGACGTCGGCTTCCAGGTCCGCAACGCCCCGCCCATCGCCGAGCTCATGCACCGCGTCCAGACCGGCGCCCTTGGCAGGATCGCCACCGTCGCGGCCTTCTACAACGCGCCCGCGTCCGTCGAAAAGATCCGCCCCAACGCCTCGCCCGCCGAGCACCGTCTGCGCAACTGGCTCTGGGACCGCGCGCTCTCGGGTGACATCCTCGTCGAGCAGAACATCCACATCATCGACCTCTGCAACTTGGTCCTCGGCGCCCATCCCCTCAAAGCCACCGCCACCGGCGGCCGCACGGTCCTCACCCACGCCGGCGACTGCTGGGACAACGTCCAGGTCGACTACCTCTACCCCAACGACGTCCACGTCAGCTTCTCCTCGACGCAGTTCGGCGACTATGGCGCCTTCTCCGCCGGCCTCTCGATCTTCGGCGCCGCCGGCATGGCCGAGGCCCCCTACGCCGGCCCCGTCCGCATCCTCGGCGCCCAGCCCTGGAGTTGGGATCAGGCCGCCGACACCGCCTCCCGCCAGGGCACCTTCGCCGCCAACGGCAGCTTCGGCGACAACCTCGCCCTCGCCGACCGCGAGAAGGATCGCGCCTTCATCGACAGCATCACCTCCGGCAAGCCGCATAACCAGATCGCCGCCGGCGTCGAGACCGCGCAGAGCTGCATGCTCGGCCGCATGGCCGGGCTCACCGGCCGCGCCACCACCTGGGACGACCTCCTCGCCCACGGCGAGACCTACAACCCCGGCCTCGACCTCAAGCAGTTCGCCTGACCGGTCCGCCGCCGGGCCTTGACCGCGGCCGTCGCCCGCGCCTGGCCCACTGCGTCTACCATCAAAGACGCTATGGCGACCCGAAAGATCAAGTCCGCGGCCGGCGCAAACGGCACCAGCATCCCACCTGCCTCCTCAACGAGCCCCGCCGCGCCCAGTCCCGTCTCCGGCGGCAGCGCCAGGCCACCCATCTACCTGCTCGACACCATGGCGTTCATCTTCCGCGCCTACCACGCCATGCAGCGCTCCCGCCCCATGTCCACGCGCACCGGCATCCCCACCGCCGCGACGTATGTCTTCGTCAACATGATCAATAAGCTCCGCAAGGACTTCGCGCCCGAGTACATGGCCGCGGTCTACGACGTCGGCGCCCCCGTTCACCGCAACCTGCAGGCCAGCCAGCTCAAGGACGTTCAGAAGTTCAACATCAAGACCCAGGCCTTTGAGACCATCGAGTACGGCGGCTACAAGGCCAATCGCACCGAGACCCCGCCCGACCTCATCCAGCAGCAGCCCTACATCCGCCGCGCGCTCGACGCCTTCCGCATCCCCATCCTCTACTACGAGGGCTTCGAGGCCGACGACGTCATCGGCACCCTCTCCTGCCAGCTCGCCGCCCTCGGCCACAAGGTCTTCGTCGTCTCCTCCGACAAGGACATGATGCAGCTCGTCAACCGCGACGTCTCCATCCTCAACCCGACCAAAGACAACCTCATCCTCGATCTCGCCGGCGTCGAAGCCGCCCTCGGCGTTCCGCCGGAGCGCGTCATCGACGTCATGGCCCTGCGCGGCGACTCCATCGACAACATCCCCGGAGCCCCCGGTATCGGCGACAAGGGCTCCGTCGAGCTCATCCAGCAGTTCGGCACCGTCGAGGCCGCGCTCGATCGCGCCGACGAGGTCAAAAAGAAAACGTATCGCGAGTCGTTACAGAACAACCGCGACAACATCCTGCTCTCGAAAGACCTCGTCACCATCCACACCGCCGTGCCCATCGAGTACGACCTCGACCTCATGCGCACTCAGCCCATCGACAACGCCGCCTGCCGCGCTCTCTTCGCGGAGCTCGAGTTCACCACCCTCCTCAAAGAGCTCGCGCCCGACACCGACAACACTCCCGTCACGTACAACACCAGCCCCACCCCGTCCGAGATTGCGGCCCTGCTCGGGAGTGCCCGCGACCAGCGCGGCCTCGCCATCGCCATCACCGAGACCGCCCAGGCCATCGCCGAAGAGACCGCCGCTGAACCCTCCGATAACCCCGATGAGGCTGAGCCAGAACCCTCCATGCCCGAGACCATGGCCCTCTTCGCGCCCGAGCCGCCCTCCCCTGCACCCGCGCAGAAGGAGCCCGACCCCGCCTGCACCCTCGGCCTCTCCGCCGACCCCGCCCGCGCGCTCAAGGTCTCGCTCGACGCCCCCGGTCTCCGCGAAGCCCTCACCGATCCCACCCTCCCCAAGCTCGTCCACGACCTCAAGGCCGTCATCCGCGCCCTCACCCCCCACGGCATCACCCTCGCCGGTCCCGTCACCGACGTCATGCTCTACAGCTATCTCGTCAACCCCACTCACAGCTCACACACGCTCGCCGACGTCGCCGCCCGCTCCTCCTCGCGCGCCCTCACCCACGTCCCCGAGACTGCCCTTGCCGAGGCCGCAAGCGCCATCGCCCGCCTCGGCCCCATCCTCGATCAGCAGATCGCCGAAGCCGTCCCCGTCGAGCACCACATCCCCGCCGACGAGCCCACCCTCGGGGGCGCCGTCACCCCGGAGATGCTCTTCGCCGCCCCCACCCAGCGTGCCCCCGACGCCGGCGACTCCAACCCCCTTCGCATCGTCTACCGCACCATCGACCTCCCCCTCGTCCCCGTCCTCCTCCACATGGAAGAGGCCGGCGTCCGCGTCGACCCCGCACTGCTCCGCAAGATGAGCTCCCGCCTCACCGTCGACATGGACACCCTCGCCGAAAAGATCTACGAGGGCTCCGGCCACCGCTTCAACATCAACTCCCCCAAGCAGCTCGGCGACGTCCTCTTCAATAAGATGAACCTCGCCAAGCCCATCAAGTACGGCAAGGGCAAGGTCATCTCCACCGCCCAGGACGTGCTCGAAGACCTCGCCGCACTCCACCCCGTCCCCGCCCAGGTCCTCGAGTACCGCCAGCTCGCCAAGCTCAAGAGCAACTACCTCGACCAGCTCCCCCAACTCACCGACGCCGAAGGTCGCGTTCACACCACCTTCAACCAGGTCGGCACCTCCACCGGCCGCCTCTCCTCGACCAATCCCAACCTGCAGAACATCCCCATCCGCACCGCCCTCGGCCGCGAGATCCGCGCCGCCTTCATCGCCGCCCCCGGCAACCTGCTGATGTCGGCCGACTACAGCCAGATCGAGCTCCGCCTCATGGCCCACTTCTCCTCCGACCCCCTGCTCGTCGACGCCTACCAGACCGGCAAGGACATCCATACTCTCACCGCCGCCGAGGTCTTCGAGGTCGACCCCGCCACCATGTCCAAGGAGACCCGCGCCCGCGCCAAGGCCGTCAACTTCGGCATCGTCTACGGCATCAGCCCCTTCGGCCTCTCCGTCCAGCTCGGGATCGACCAGAAGGTCGCCCGCGAGTACATCGACCGCTACTTCGCCCGCTACGCCGGCGTCCGCACCTTCATCGACCAGACCCTCGACACCGTCCGCCGCACCGGCTCCGTCTCCACCCACTTTGGCCGCGTCCGCCCTATCCCTGACATCCAGTCCCGCAACCCCAACCAGCGCGGCTTCGCCGAGCGCACGGCCGTCAACACCCCTCTCCAGGGCACCGCCGCCGACCTCATCAAGCTCGCCATGATCGCCATCGACCGCCGCATGCGGCAGGAGCGCCTCCGCTCCCGCATGACCCTCCAGGTCCACGACGAGCTCCTCTTCGACGTTCTCCCCGAAGAGGCCGGCACCATGCAAGCCCTCGTCAAACACGAGATGGAGACCGTCGCCGACTTCCGCGTGCCCATCGTCGCGGACATCGGCCTCGGCGATAACTGGCGCGACATCAAGTAAGTCAACATCGCAAAGTGAGGAAGAAATCGCCCGAGGTAGACGCCAGCCGCCTGCGCGCATCTTACTTGCAGGGATGCCATCGATCTATGGGGCGAATCGCTCCGGGTCCATGCAACCGAAGACTCAGAGTAGGAAGAGAGAGACCACCCATGAAGCGCTTACTAGCCTCCGCCATCGTCGCGACCAGCCTCTGCGGCGCCGCCTTCGCCGCAGACAACACCGATGCCAAGCTCACCAGCCGTATCGACGCCGCGCACGAGATCCTTCACGCGCTGATGGCCACACCCGATAAGAGCGTGCCGCTCGATATCGCCGCGAAGGCCGAGTGCGTCGTCGTCGTCCCCAGCTTCAAGAAGGGCGCGTTCGTCGTCGGCGGCGAGTATGGTCAGGGCGTTGCCACCTGCCGCACAGGCTCGGGCTGGAGCGCACCCGTCTTCATCCAGATGACCGGTGCCAGCTTCGGCTTCCAGATCGGCGGCCAGTCTACCGATCTCGTCCTCGTCGGCGTCAACAAGAAGAGCCTCGACGACCTGCTTAAGGACAAGGTCAAGCTCGGCGGGGATATCGCCGCCTCCGCCGGTCCCGTCGGCCGTAACTCCCAGGCCTCGACCACCGAGCTCGCCAACGCCGAGTTCCTGACCTACTCCCGCAGCAAGGGCCTCTTCGCCGGCATCGACCTCAACGGCGACGAAGTCCACCAGAACTCGAAGGACACCGCCAAGTACTACGGCTCGGATCTTCCGTACCGGACGATCCTGAGCGGGTCGACCCCCACCCCGGAGTCGTCGGCGCACTTCATCGCGACCGTCAACGAGCTCTTCAAGCGTGGCCGCGCGCAGCAGTAGACTCGCGCGTCGTTCGTAGCAGCAACGGGACCGCCCAGGCGGTCCCGTTGCTGTCTCACCATCTCCCTACCTCCGCCGCAGCAGGAAGAGCAGCAGGAGCACCAACACCAGCAGCCCCAGTCCGCCCGGCCACACAAACCATCCTCCGCCGCTGCTGTATCCCACCGCGACGCATCCCGTCAGCAGCCCCGCCACGACCAGCGCAGCCACTGTCGCGACACCTTCCGCCACCCGTCCACTCCATCCATCTCGCCTCATCACTCCGCCTTCCGGCTATGTCGCGTCTGTAGGATGCCCCGCGAGGTCTCGACCACCCTGCTAAACTAGCTCTTCGTGCCTGTGCGGGTGCGGCCGCGCCCAAGGACCCCGCCTCCAGGCCAGAGCAACGCGAAAAGAGAGAACCGACCGAAGTGGATCAGACGACCAAAATCGCCCCTAGGCAGGACAACTACCTCACCGTCGAACCGACCGGCCTCGAGTGGGTCTCCGCCAACCGCCGACCGCTCATCCTCGGCGCCGCTGCCCTGCTCGCCCTCGTCCTCGTCGCCATCGTCGCGGGTGCGATCTACAACAGCCGCTCGGAGAAGGCCTCCGTCGCCTTCGGCGCCGCCATGCAGGCCTATCAGACGCCGCTCGCGCCCACCGGCCAGCCCGTTCCCCCCGGCGTCAAGACTTATCCAACCGTCGAGGCCCGCGCCAAGGCCGCCAACCAGCTCTTCCTGCAGGTCGCCGACCAGTACGGTATGACCTCCGTCGGCAAGAACGCCCGCTACTTCGCCGGGCTCACCGACATGGAAGCCGGCCAGAACGGCTCGGCGGAGAGCGTCCTGACGCAGGTCGCCTCCGGCTGGAACCACGACCTCGCCAACCTCGCTCGGCTCGCGCTCGCCCAGCTCTACCGCCAGACCGGCCGTGACGCGCAGGCCATCGAGACGCTCAACCAGCTCATCCGCAAGCCCTCGACCTCCGTCCCCGCCGGCACCTCGCAGCTCCAGCTTGCCGAGCTCTATGAGGGCGAACACAAGACCGACGAGGCGCGCCGCATCTATGCCCAGCTTAAGGACAAAGACGCCAAAGGCCCCGCCGGCCTCATCGCCGCCCAGAAGCTGAACCCAGCCGCTCCCGCCGCTCCCGCCGCCCAATAAGGGCGACACCGTCCGCGGCGAGACGCACTCTTCAGCAGTCCCGCACAGACTCATTGCTGAAGAGCATAAAGCCGTCCGAAGCAGTGGAACTTTGTCACAGCCACCCCTTGGAACGGGCAGACACCGCTCCGTTCTCCGCCGTACCGGGCGCGATCAGAGCAGCTCTAGTGCTGCTCCTCGAACGACCGCTCCGGCGATTTCTGCAACCCGATCTGCTGCACCGCCTGCATCACCACATCCGGTGCAGACCGCAGACTCGCCACCCTCCGCCACTGGTCCGTCTTCGACGGCTCCTTGACCCACGCCGGCAGCGGCATGTGCAGATACTCCGAGATCGCGCGCGCCTGCGGCTCATACAACTGCCGGATCACACGCAGACGCTCCGGTGCGCCCGGATCGGCGCACAACCGTATCTCAATCTCACTCACCGCCTCGCACAGCTGCCCGAAGACCTCGCCGCTGAGCCGGTCGTCTGCCGCCTCCATGCCCGCGAGCAGCCG
Organism: uncultured Acidobacteriaceae bacterium; assembly: GCA_964247625.1. Taxonomy (GTDB): domain Bacteria; phylum Acidobacteriota; class Terriglobia; order Terriglobales; family Acidobacteriaceae; genus Edaphobacter. The sequence continues at coordinate 27,767 of CAXTVA010000016.1, read as the reverse complement.
CTCCTCCCGCCGCTCCAGCCGAAAGACGTGCCCGACATCGATCAGCGCATGTCGCGCCAGACCAAACGTGAGCTGCGCCTGCCGCGAAGCCGGCCCCTCCACCGTCGTGATCAGCAGCGCGCACACGTCCATCACACTCACCATCGCCGAAAGCCAGCTCTGGTTGTCATGCTGCGACCGGTAGTAGCACAGGATCGGATACGAGATGTGGGACTCAAGCAGCTCGGCCGACCATCGCTCCCACTCCTCGAGCAGCCGGATCAGCTCCCGTTGGCCGCCGTCAAAGCCATGCCGTCGCAGCAGCTCCGCCGCCGTCGGTGGCGAGCCCCCGCGCGCGTCCAGCAGCGCCACACTCACCTCGCGCCGGCTGAACGCGCCATAGAGCACCGGCACGTACCCGATCACCAGCGCCACGAATCCCAGCCCCGTCCCGCTCTCCAGAATCATCAGCGCCCGCGCGATCTGGCTGCGCGGAACCACGTCTCCCGGTCCCAGCGTCGTCAGCGTCGTTCCGCTCACGTACAGATCCGTGCGAAACCGCGCCAGCGCATCCGACGCCGGCGTCAGGCTCACATCCGCGAACGGGGATCGCAGCGCGAACAGGATCAGCGCAAAGCCGATCGTCAGCAGCGTCGCCCACAGCACCAGCAGCATCAGCAGCGAGACCGGCCCGAAGAAGCTGAAGATCTGCTCGCGCGCCTTACGGCTTGGTATGCGCGACGTGATCGCCACCCAAGGCGTCCACGTCGCGATATAAAACAGCGACGTGATGCGGAATCGCCCCCGCGGTCGCCGCGGCAGGATAATCGTCTGGAACGCGTCCAGCACGACGCCGAAGCAGAAGAAGACGCCCAGCAACATGGCTCCGACATGCATACGCGCCTCCTCTTCCTCACTCGAGCCTGCAGCCTGCGAACGTCGGCCGCAACACCTCGTCCACCCTGCAGCCAACCAAGGTATACCGCTGTGCAAAACTTTCTGCAGGCGTGATACAACGAGGTCGAAAAGCACCTTGATCGAGAGGACATCCGGCCTGCACACTACGTAGCAGAATAGATGTGCCACTTTCGTTGACGATGCGCCTTCTATCCGTACGCAACCGCACAAACATTACAAAACAAAGACCAATCACCCCTGGACGCCTCTCTGCCGCAGCGGTACACCTGAGATAACCGCAAGCATGCAGTACACGTGCAACGGCCGCAAGCCGTTGAGAACAGCAGGGTCCAATGCGCCGCATCCTGATCGTTGACGACGAGCACGTAGTCGCCGACACCCTCAAAATCATCTTCACACAGCACGGCTTCTCCGCCCACGCCGTCTACTCCGCGGCCGAGGCCATGGCCTGCGTCGCCGCCTTCGAGCCCGACATCCTGCTCTGCGACATCAACATGCCCGACAAGAACGGCATCGAGCTCATCGCCGAGATGAGTACCGAACGGCCCGACTGTCCCATCCTCGTCCTCACCGGCGCCTACGCCAGCATCCACAACGTCCGCGAGCGCGCCTCGCAGCTCAAGCGCAACCTCTCCATCCTCCCTAAACCCTGTCAGCCCAGCGAAGTCCTCCGCGCCGCCAACGCCCTCTTCCTCCTTCCCGCATAGCGTCTCGCCCGGCTCCACCGCAGAGCTCCCGCACAGATCGCCGCGCAGGCCGCACTACAGCAGGGAAGCGGATGCTCTACACTCAGCCGGTATGCCGGATGACGAGAAGCCAGCGACCTTCGCACAGCACTTCCTCGGCCGCTCGTCGCGCCGTACTACGCGCGTCCTCCGCTCCGCGAGCGAAGAGCCGGCCCAGCCCAGTCTCTTCTCTCCATCGCCGCCCCCGCCCCCCGGCCCACCCGCCCCCACACCGCCCAGACTGATACCCGCCCCTCCGCGCGAGCCCCGCGTCTGGAGCGTCCGCGCCCTCGTCTCCGACATCCGCCAGCACATCGAGCTCGGCTACGTCGACGTCCGGGTCGAGGGTGAGATCTCCAACTGCCGCCCAGCCGCCTCCGGCCATATCTACCTCACCCTCAAGGACGGCGACGCTGCCCTCCCGGTCGTCCTCTTTCGCCGCGAGGCCCAGCTGCTCCGCTTCCGTCCCGCCGACGGCCTCGCCGTGCTCGTGCGCGGCCGCCTCTCCGTCTACGAGTCCCGCGGTCAGCTCCAGCTCATCGCCGACACCATGGAGGCGCGCGGCGCCGGCGCCCTTCAGCTCGCCTTCGAGCAGCTCAAAGCCCGCCTCCTCGCCGAGGGCCTCTTCGACTCCGCTCGCAAGCGCCCCATCCCGCTCTATCCCAAGTGCGTCGGCGTCATCACCTCGCCCACCGGCGCCGTCATACGCGACATCGTCACCGTCATTCGCCGCCGCCATAGCTGCCTCAACCTGCTCGTCTATCCCGTCCCTGTGCAGGGCGCCGCCTGCGCTGCCTCTGTCGTACGCGCCCTTCGCTGGTTCAACGCCCACCCCGGCCGCGCCGATCTCCTTGTGCTCGCCCGCGGCGGCGGCTCGCTCGAAGACCTCGCCGGCTTCAACGACGAGGCCGTCGCCCGCGCCATCGCCGCCTCCGTCCTGCCCGTCGTCTCCGCCATCGGCCACGAGACCGACGTCACCATCGCCGACTTCACCGCCGACCTTCGCGCTCCCACGCCCTCCGCCGCCGCTGAGCTCATCACCGCCGCCCAGCACCGCATCGCCGAGCGCGTCGACGCCCTCAGCCGCGCCGTCCACCGCGCCGGCCGATACCACCTCCTGCACGCCCGCCAGCGCTTCGGCCGCCTCTCCACTGCCTATGTCCTCGCCCGCGTCTACGACAGCATCGGCCGCCGTCAGCAGCGTCTCGACGACCTCCGTCAACGCCTCGAGCTCGCCCTCAGCCGCGTCACCGCCGTCCGCCAGCGCCGCCTCGAAACCCTCTCCGCCCGCCTCGCGCGCCAGAGCGCCCACGCCCGTCTCGCCGCCTCCGCCGCGCGCGTCGCTTCGTTGAACGCCCGGCTTCACCGCGCCGTGCCCGCCACCGTCTCCGTCCGCCGCGCCGTCCTCGGCGGCCTCGCCAGCCGCCTCCATGCCCTCTCGCCCGTCGCGGTGCTCTCCCGCGGCTACGCCCTCGTCTACACCGCGGAGGGCTCCCTGATAAGCTCAGCAGCGGAGATTGCGCCCGGCGCCTCCATCCGCGCACGCCTCGCCCACGGCTCACTCACCGCACGCGTCACCGAAACCCGCCCCCAAACCTCCCCGGAGACCCCCGACTCATGAAGAAGCTCTTCGGCACCGACGGCATTCGCGCCGTCGCCGGCCAGCCGCCGCTCGATACCCCGACCGTCTACGCGATCGGCGTTGCGCTCGCCCGCTCCCTCGGCCGGCGCCAGCCCGTCCCCCGCGTCCTCCTCGGCATGGACACCCGCGAGTCCTCCTCCTGGATCGCCGCCACCCTCACCGCCGGGCTCGACGCCGGTGGCGCCTCGGTCGAGAACGCCGGCATCATCACCACGCCCGCCGTCGCCTTCCTCACCCGCGCCCACGGCTTCGCCGCCGGCGTCGTCATCTCCGCCTCGCACAATCCCTGGGTCGACAACGGCATCAAGCTCTTCGGCCCCGACGGCTACAAGCTCCCCGACGCGACCGAACTCGCCATCGAGGAGGAGATCTTCCGCGTGCTCGCCGAGCCGCACTCCCCCGCCGCCGCGGCCACCGCCCCCACCATCCCGCCCGCCGTCTGCGAGGCCGATCGCGCCGAGTACATCCGCTTCCTCCTCGATCAGGTCCCCAGCCTCGGCCTCGACGACCGCACCCTCGTCATCGACTGCGCCAACGGTGCCGCCAGCGCCGTCGCGCCGGAGCTCTTCGCCGGCCTTAACGGCACCGTCATCGTCACCCACGCCAGCCCCACCGGCCGCAACATCAACGAGCACTGCGGCGCGCTGCACCCCGACGTCGTCGCCGCCGAGGTCCTCCAACACCGTGCCTCCGTCGGCATCACCTTCGACGGCGATGCCGATCGCTGCCTGCTCTCCGACGAGCTCGGCCGCGTCGTCAACGGCGACGCCATCCTTCTGCTCGCCGCGCGCGACCTCGACCAGCGCGGCCTCCTCCATCACTCCACCGTCGTCGCCACCACCATGTCCAACATGGGCCTCGAGGCTGCCCTTAAGCGCTCCGGCATCCACATGCTCCGCGCCTCCGTCGGCGACAAGTATGTGCTCGAGAAGATGGTCGAGACCGGCGCCGCACTCGGTGGCGAGCAATCCGGCCACATCATCTTCTCCGGCCGCTCCACCACCGGCGACGGCCTGCTCACCGCGCTCCTCGTCCTCGACGTCATGCACCGCTCCGGTCGCACTCTGAGCGAACTCGTCGCCGACCTCACCGTCTTTCCCCAGGTCATCGTCAACGTCAGGGTCCGCGAGCGCCGGCCCCTTGACCTGATCCCCTCCGTCGTCGAGGCCATCACCGCCGCCGAGCGCGACCTCGCCGATACCGGCCGCGTTGTCATCCGCTACTCCGGCACCGAGACCCTCGCCCGCGTCATGATCGAAGCCCAGAGCGAGGCCGCCATGCGCACCCACGCCGACCGCATCGCCTCCGCCATCCGCACCGAGATCGGCGCCTGACGACGTTGGAGAACCGTACGCCTCAAATCCAGACGCAGCTCGGCCGGTAGACCTGCCGCGAACGCATTCAGTCAGGAGCGTGGGCCTCAGCCCGCCGCCACACGCCGTGGCGAAGAGCGTCGTCAGCCCATCCGCGCTCTAGAGGACGTGCATCACCAGCAGAATGATGATGATCAGCACCACCAGACTGAGGCCGCCTCCACCGTAGTAGCCCATCCCTGGCCCCATCCGGTACCCGCCAAAGCCAAACACCAGCAGCAATACGATAAGTAGAATCAGCATGAGCTCTCCCTGACCTCGGATGCCGAACGCCCGCATCCTCTCCGTGATGAGATGCACATCTACGGCCGTGCATTGCTACCGTGTGCACGCTTCTTCGAAGCTCTCCCAATCCAAAGCAGCACACGTTGGCGTACCCACCCCCGCCACCCTTCTAGAGTAGAAGCAGGGAAGTGAGGTCTGTCAAACCGCCTGCGGGGCTGGTGACGCGCCGCCGGTAGTATCGAGGTCTAGACCTAACTCACGTCAATCGAATATTTTGCATGGGACCACGGGGGGAGGGGGGCGAACCTGCCGTCCTCGCGGAAAGCGCCTTCCGCACGCGCTCAGGCTCACCTCGACCCCGCCATCCTTGCCGTTCGAGACCCGTTCACGAGAGCATCTCTCCTGCAACAAGAGAGCGTATCGGACGTCGGTCGCGGCGGTTTTCCTCAAGAAAACGGGTCCGCAAGACCGTTGGTGGTCACAGCATCCGGAGAACTGCTCTAAGCTGGTGAGCATGTATGAGGACTTCACCATCGCGGACCACTGGACCGGCGAGCCGCTCCACATCACCTGGAAGGGCACCATCGTCGCCATCGCCACCCGCCACGCCGACGCGACCGACATCCGCTTCGCCGTCAATGGGCGCCCCCTCTATATCGCCATGCCCAACGTCAGCTGGATCGAGATGAAGCGCCGCACCGGCCACGTCATCACCGACTACCTCGCCGCCCAGACCGCCGGCCGCTACCTCAAGCAGGCCATCGAGTCCGGCTACGACAACGGCCGCGACCTCTACACCATGACCGTCGAGGAGGTCCTCGAGCACGCCGACGCCGTCGTCCGCGAGGCCGGTCGCACCACCAATCTGCCCTCCTTGCCCGTCATCAGCGACGACATCAAGCCCGAGACCTTCCTCGGCGAACTCCCCGGAGACCCCGGCAGCAGCGTCTACCAGGGCGCCCCGCAGCCCGACGTCAACGAGAAAGTTAAGCTCTAGCCGTGCTGAGCCGCCGTCAGCTGCTGCGCGACGCCGCCGCCCTCACCGTCGCCAGCCGTACCGCCCTCGCCGCCACCAACCCCTTCCGCCGCCGCCCCGCGCCGCCACCGCCGCCGCTCAGCCTCTACATCGGCTGCGATACCGAGAAGGGCAGCAGCAAAGGCATCTACCGCGTGGCCTTCGATGTCACCACCGGCCACCTCGGTGACCCCATCCTCGCCGCCACTACCTTCCGGCCCGTGTACCTCGCCTTCGGCCCCACCCTCAACGGCCGCCGCTACCTTTACGCGAGCAACGAGGGCAACGACCAGACCTCCGGCATCACCACCTTCGCCGTCGACCATCGCTCCGGCGACCTCCGCGAGCTCTCCCGCGTCTCCTCCGGCTTCGCCGGCCCCTGCTTCGTCACCGTCGACGCCACCGGTCGCTCCGTCTACATCGCCGACTACGCCGGCGGCGGCATCAGCTCCTACCGCATTCAGTCCGACGGCACCCTCAGCCCGCCCGTCGAGCGCATCGACTTCCACGACACCGCTCGCTTCGGCTCCCATGGCCCCAACGAGGAGCGCCAGGACAACCCCCACCCCCACTGCGCCACCCTCTCTCCCGACAACCGCTTCCTCGTCGTCAATGACCTCGGCACGGACCAGACCACCGTCTTCACCGTCGATAGCGGAACCGCCCAGCTCACCCTCGGCCAGACGCACCAGTTCTCCAACGGCCGCCCTGGCACCGGACCTCGCCACGTCGCCTTCCACCCCAACCAGCGATGGCTCTACAGTGTCAACGAGCTCGACTCGACCGTCGATCACTACCTCTGGACCACGACCCACGCCCGAGAGTCCTCCCAGGCCCTGCTCGTCAACGCCAACCGCGACCCCGTCAAGACCACCGCCCCCAGCCTCCCGAGCTCGCAGAAGAACACCGCCGCCGAGGTCGCCATCGCGCCCAACGGCTACTTCGCCTACGTCAGCAACCGCGGCGAGGACTCGCTCGTCGTCTTCAGCATCGACCAGGCCTCCGGCGCCCTCAAGCCCGTCCAGCGCATCAGCAGCGGCGGTAAGACACCTCGCCAGTTCACGCTCGACCCCACCGGCCGCTGGCTCGTCTGCGGCAACCAGGACTCCGCCAACGTCTCCGTCTTCCGCCGCGACGGCAGCAGCGGTCAGCTCACCGGCCCCGTAGCCACCCTCACCCTCGACTCGCCGATGGTCTGCACCTTCGCCTGACCGCCTTCACTCTATGTTCCAGCGCACCCTGCTCATCGAACGCATCGACCCCGCCGGCGAGGCGCACCTGTGCCCCATCCGCCACCTCGACAGCTTCTCCATGCGTAACTTCACCAACGACGCCATCTTCGACGACACCCTGCCCGTCGCCGACGGCCGCCTCGAAGCCGGCAACCTGGTCCCCGCCGTCCACCTGCACGCCGCCCTCGAGAGCTGGTTTCGCCGGAAGTCCTACCTCGCCCCCGGCGAAACCCTCCGCATCACCGAACTTACGCCGCCGCCAACGGCCGTAGATCAATCACAAACCGGTACTTGACGTCGCCCTTCACCACCCGCTCGTACGCCTCATCCAGCGCCTCCACCGTCGTCATCTCGATGTCCGAGACAATGCCGTGCTCCGCGCAGTAGTCCAGCATCTCCTGCGTCTCGCGCATCCCGCCGATCATCGACCCCGCAAGGGACCGCCGGTTCGTCACCAGCGCGAACGCGTCCACCGGCAGCGGCGTCTCCGGCAGACCCACCTGGCACAGCGTGCCATCCAGCCGCAGCAGCTTCATGTACTCGTTCAGGTCGTGCGGCGCGGAGACGCAGTCCAGCAGGAAGTCGCACGAGCTCGTGTGCCGCTTCATGGCCGCATCGTCCTTTGAGATCACGACCTCGTCGGCGCCCAGCCGCTTTCCGTCTGCCGCCTTGGCCTCACTCGTCGTAAACAGCACCGTCTCCGCGCCGAGCGAATGCGCAAACTTCAGACCCATGTGTCCCAGGCCGCCCAGCCCCACAATGCCGACCCGCTGGCCCTTACCCACGCCCCAGTGCTTGAGCGGCGACCACGTCGTAATCCCCGCGCACAGTAGCGGCGCCGCCCCGGCCGGGTCGAGCTTGTCCGAGAGCGTGTAGACATAGTGCTCCGGAGCAACGATATTGTTCGCGTAGCCGCCGTACGTCACCTCGCCGTCGTACGTCTTTCCGTTGTAGGTCCCGACCATGCCGCGCTCGCAGTACGGCTCCGCGCCCGCCTTGCAGTTCTCACACACCATGCACGTCTCGACCGTCACGCCCACCGCTGCCCGGTCGCCCACCTTGAACCGCGTCACCTCACCACCCACCGCTGTCACCCGCCCGACGATCTCATGCCCTGGCACCATCGGGTAGATCTTCTCGCCCCACTCGCCCCGCACCTGGTGAATGTCCGAGTGACAGATCCCACAAAAATCAATCGCCACCACGACATCCTTTGCGCCCGGCTCCCGCCGCTCAAACGAAAACGGCGTCAGTGACGCTCCCATCGACTCCGCAGCATACCCCTTGCTCTTCATGAAGTGCATCCTCCTGTGTTGTCCTTCTTTGGATGCACGTTGGATGCCCAGCCCCGCCGCGCGCTTCACCTTCGCCCGCATCTCAGCTTAGGTGAAAGCTGAGGACGATCACCGTCGTTACCTCCACCGGCCTTCCGCTCAGGAGAAACGCCGTGTACCGGGCATCCCTGACCGCCTGTAACGCGGCCTCTGTTAAAAGAGGGTTAGGACTCGCCAGGACCTCCAGGGACCGGAGTCGTCCCTCATGGGTGATCACCGCCGCGATGAACACACTACCGGCGATGTGTCCTGCCTTCGCCCCCTCCGGATAGATCGGATCGATCTTCGTAAGCAAATGTCCCGCCTGGACCGTCGCTGGGAAAAGGTCTCCCTCCTCGTCTGGACCTTTGTTACCCGCACGCTTCGCCTCACGCAGCTCTGGGAACGAGCTGGCCGTTGGGTCGAAGCTCTGAAGCGTCGTGATCTGACCGCTGATTGCAATCGCGTGACCCAGGTCGATCGTGGTTGCCATGGCAATATTGACTGCCCGGAAGCGCGCCATACCGTTGCGCACAATCGTCTCAGCCTCTCGAGGGAACACAAGCCGCACGTTAGGCTGGTCCATCTCCGCGCAGTAGACCGGCGGCAGAACGGGACGAGAGCTCTTACCGCTGGGGTCGACTGCGAGGCAGTGGAACCTCTTGCCTTCCATCGAGCGATCCTGCACGCCAATGGACGCGGACTCACTAAGGGGGGAGAGAGGATCAATGACGTGCTTGCGGAGCTCCTCGAGCAGAAAGCCCGACTGTCCCAACGCGGTGCCCCCAAGCACATCATCGTCGCTCGTCTCTACACTCTTCCCCCAGGGCCCACTCATCTCAATCCGGTACTGGCGCGGCGAGACCCACCACTCCTCGACCGTACCGGCCTCCGCCGGCTTACCTGCAAGATCGTTGACCTGCGCGGCAATCACGAGATGAAAGGGAGCCTGCCCTTGCCGTCCAGCCGATTCGCTGCACGCAGCTGCTCATAACTCTACCTCGCGGTCGGCGGCGCCGCCTCCTGCCCAGACACCACCCCTCTCGCGCACACTAGCCCCAACACCAGCCCAAGCCTGCCGCCAAACCACCCAGGGACCGCACGCTCTCACGACTCACTCTCCCCAAAGCAAGCCGTTTGTACCATGCAGAGGGAACCCTGCGCATAGCACAAAGGCGGCCCCCACGGGGCCGCCTCTTTATTCCCACCCTGGCCTTACTTCTTCACCGCAGCCAGGATCTCCTTCTGATTGTCCAGAATCTGCTTCTGGTGCTCAAGGATCTGCTTCTGGTTGTTCAGAATCTCCTTGAGCGCATCCTGGTTCTTCTGGATCGTCTCCTGGTTGCTCACGATCGTCTTCTGGTTATCTAAAATCGTCGCTTGGTGGCCCAGAATCGTCTTCTGGTTCGCAAGAATCTCTTGTTCCGACATAAGGCTCCTTGTGGCGTTCGCCGCGTCGTTGAACCCCGCGCAGCGACCCAGACTAGTTTCGCCCAGCCACGCTCCCACACCATCCACCGATCGGTGGAAAACCGACATTCCTCAGAGTGCCCGCCTGCAGCGTGAGTCATCCGCATAAAGCAGATCCTTCACGAGGCTACTCGTCGTAGTGCAGCAGGCTGAACACGTCGTATCCCGCGAACTTCTCCCGGCCCTTCAAGAAATCGAGCTCGATCGCAAACCCCAGCCCGGCGATCTCCCCGCCCAGCTGACGCACCAGCTCGACCGTCGCCTGCATCGTGCCGCCCGTCGCCAGCAGGTCGTCGACGATCAGCACCCGCTGCCCCGGCTCGATCGCGTCCAGGTGAATCTCGAGTGAGTCCGACCCGTACTCGAGGTCATAGGTCACCTTCGCCGTCGGCGCCGGCAGCTTGCGCGGCTTGCGCACCGGCACAAACCCAGCGTTCAGCCGGTACGCGAGCGCAGGCCCGAAGATGAATCCGCGCGCCTCAATCCCCAGCACCAGATCGATCTCGCGCCCGATGTACTTCGCCGCAAAGGCATCGATCAACTGCGCAAACCCGCTTTTATCCTTCAGCAGCGTCGTGATGTCGTAGAACAGGATCCCCGGCTTGGGAAAGTCCGGCACAGTCCGGATCAGCGGCTTCAGAGACTCACAATTAATCGCATTCGGCATCAGCTCTACCACGCTCCTTCGATCACAAAGCTCTCCAGCCGCTCGCCCTCGGCGTCGGCCAGCTCATGCATCACAACCCGATCCACGCGGCTTCCGCGTGACCCTCGCTTCAGCGCCGCATCCAGCTCCGCCAGCCCCTCTGCTTCGCCTGCCGCCACCAGCTCCACCGCGCCTGCGTCCGTGTTCTTCACCCATCCCCGCAGACCCAGCTCCGCCGCCTCCCGCTGCACATACCAGCGAAACCCCACGCCCTGCACCCGCCCCGTCACCAGGTAATGTCGCACCATCAGAGCTCCACGAGCAGAGTTCGGGGGAGGGAGTGCGCGAGTCGGGTGACCCGCCCGGCGACAAGCCTAGGCCCGGCTCATGTATGCGCCTTCCGCCGTGTCGACGCGAATCTTCTCGCCCTCGTTGATGAACGGCGGCACCTGCACCACCAGACCCGTCTCCGTCTTCGCCGGCTTGGTCACGCTCGAGGCCGTCGCCGACTTGATCCCCGGCTCCGTCTCCACCACCGTCATCTCCACCACGCTCGGCAGCTCGATGCCGACCGCCTTCCCATCGTGGAAGCTCACACTGATCGACAGGTTTGGCAGCAGGAACTCGACCGCGTCGCCCAGCGTATCGCGCGTCAGCATCGTCTGCTCGAACTTGTCGTCCATGAAGTAGTACTCGTCGCCATCGTTGTAGAGGAACTCCATCTTGACCTCGTCGACGACGACCCGCTCGATCGGGTCCGGCGAGCGAAACCGCTCCACATACATCGCGCCCGTGCGCACATTGCGCAGCTTGGCCTGGATAAACGCGCGCAGGTTCCCCGGCGTCCGGTGTTCAACCGAAAACACCAGGTGAAGGTCATCCTTGAACTTGATAATCATGCCCGGGCGCATCTGCGTTGCGGGAATCGACATAGAGAAAGAACCCTGCCTATCGTCTGTACGTGGAGTGGAGGCGGTCGATGGGAGAAAAGCAGCATCGGCCGCGATCCTTCGATTGTAGCCCAGCACGCAGGCACGCCTTCACCCAGAGAGTGTGCGAGCGGGATCTCACCCGCCGCCAAAGATCTTCCGGAAGAAGTGCCCGATGCGGTGCGCCAGGTCGGTCGCTCCCGGCGGCGCGGGCGCAGGCGGCGCCTCGGCTCGGCCAGTGCTTACACTGCCCGTGTCCGCCGCCCTCCCGGAGCCACCGGCGGCTCCGGTCGCGGTTCCGGCAGCCGGCTCCGGTGCGGAGGAAGGCGCCGCCCCCGTCGTACGACTCCCGGTCGAAGTCGCCGCCGCAGCGTTCGTCGCCGCGTCCCCCGGAGCCGCCGCCGAACCTCCCGCCCCAGGCGTCCCAGCTCCCGGCAACGCCCCCGTCCCGTCCGAACTTCCCGTCGCCCCGTACGCCAGCGTCGCCGCCACCTGCGCGTGCGGCACCCCTGGTGGCGTCGCCGGCGCCCTCGCCGCCGCGGCACTCTCCGTCGTCAGACCCTCACTCTCCGCCGCCGGAAACGGATGCTGCGCCTCCAGACCCCCCGTGGCCCCACCAGGCGCGGCCGGCCGGGCACCCGTCGCGCCGCTGCTCGCCACCGAGACCACCGGCACCTCCGGGCAGCCGCACGGAGACGTCTCCCGGTCCACCACCTCGCGCAGACTTCCATGCTCAAACAGCACATGCTGGCCCGCCCGCAGCTCGTAGTGGCCGTCTCCAAAGACATCGACGATCTCGAGCTTCGGCGCCTGCAGCCCCTTGTGCTCCACGCACGTGTCCCCGTTCGGCGTCACCCGCACCCGCAGGTCGAGCGGCCCATCCGCCGCCACCGAGAACCGCAGGTCCGGCGTGATCAGCACGTCCCGCGCCGTCGCGTCCATGTGGATCTCCATCGCGCCCCGGTCGAGCGCGAGCAGCAGCGGCGGCCGCGCCATCACCGCCGACCCCGCCGTCACGTGCAGGCTGCTCGTCGCGCACACATTCACGGTGCCGCCGCGGTTCAACTCGAGCGCCGCCGTCCGGTCCCGCGCGGTGATCACGCCGCCTCCGCGAACCACCGCCTTGTCCCCCGTGACCTCGAGCGCCCCCGAGACGGTCGCCGTCTCCACCGTCACAAACCCCAGCGGCGGCGACGCCGTCGACCCCTCCTGCGCGACCGCCCGCCCCATCGCAAGCGCGCCCAGCAGCCCAACTCCGGCCGCAAGCCGGCGCGTGCTTCCGGCATGACTCCGTGGCAACCCGAAACATCCTGATCTGCAGCGTCGCATACCGTCAGCGCTCAGCATCGCACCTCATCCCATCCTTCGTCAGCCGAACGCTCTGCCGTCCGTCACACCACCGTACCGGCAGCTCGCCGGCACCACCCGCGACCTACATGCGCAGAAAGTTCTCGATCATCCGCCGCCCATCCACCGTCAGCACGCTCTCCGGGTGAAACTGCACCCCTTCGATCGGCAGCTGCCGATGCCGCAGACCCATCACCGTGCTCGATCCGTCCGCCTCCCGCGTTCGCGCCGAGACCTCCAGCACCTCCGGCAGCGCCTCCTCCCGCACCACCAGCGAGTGATACCGCGTGCATACCGTTCCCGCGCGCACGCCGGCGAAGATCGTTCGCCCGTCGTGCTCCACCTCGCTTGTCTTTCCGTGCATCAGGCGCGACGCCCGCACCACCTCGCCCCCAAACGCCTCGCCAATCGCCTGGTGCCCCAGGCACACCCCCAGAATCGGCGTTGCGCGATGCGCCGGATCGATCGCCGCCGCCTTCCCGTCTCGCTCCGCGTATGCCCGGATCAGCGCCACCGAGATCCCCGCCTCGCCCGGCGTGCACGGCCCCGGCGAGATCAGGATTCGCTCCGGCCGCATCGCCGCCACCTCCTCCGGCGTCACCTCGTCGTTGCGCCGGATCACCATCTCCGCACCCATCTCTCCCATGTACTGCACCAGGTTGTAGGTGAACGAGTCGTAGTTATCGAGGACGAAGACCATCACTCCTCCAGTCTACTGCGCGAACCGATCCCGCCCCGGGCAACAGCCGCCGCCTCCTCGCGCTCCAAGCCATACATATGCCACGCAATCCTCCCTCCCGCGTCGCCCACTTCGCGGCCATGGTCCTCATCGGCGATGGCGTAATGGCCCTCGTCCACCCCGTCAACGACGCCGCGGCCTGGAAGAAGGGCCCGCGTCTCTGGCGCGGCCTCATGCACGAGCTCACCCGCCGCCCCGCTCTCACCCGCGCCATCGGTCTCACGCAGATCGCTGCCGGCATCTGGTGGGCGCTCCGCCAGACCCGTCATCGCTGACCTCCCGCCGCCGCTCGCCCGCTCGCCCGCCTTTTCGGTAACGCAACCGGCTTCGTCGCAGCCCCCCCGCCCCTACATCTCCCTCGCCCGCTCAATGGCCCGCACCACAGCCTGCGCCTTGCTGCGGCACTCCGCATACTCCAGCTCCGCCACGGAGTCGGCCACGATCCCCGCCCCTGCCTGCACATGGCCGTGCTCACCGTCCATGTACAGTGTCCGGATCGCGATGCAGCTGTCTAGATTGCCGCGAAAGTCCGCATAGAAGATCGAGCCGCCATAGACGCCGCGCCGCGCCGGCTCCAGCTCCTCGATGATCTCCATCGCGCGAATCTTCGGCGCGCCGCTCAGCGTCCCGGCAGGGAAGCACGCGCGGAACGCGTCCATCGCCTCCAGCCCCTCGCGCAGCCGCCCCTCGAGCGCGCTGACCAGGTGCATCACGTGGCTGTACCGCTCCACAAACATCAGCTCGCCCACCTTCACCGACCCGAACTCGCTCACCCGCCCCAGATCGTTCCGTCCCATATCGACCAGCATGACGTGCTCGGCCACCTCCTTCGCGTCCGCGCGCAGCTCCGCCTCGAGCGCCGCATCCTCCGCCTCGTCCGCGCCACGCCTCCGCGTCCCGGCGATCGGCCGGTACTCCACCCGCCTCCCATGCACTCGCACCAGCAGCTCCGGCGATGACCCGACGATGTGCGCCGTCCTCGTCTCCGGCTTCACTCCGCCCCCCTCCATGCCGAACCGCAGAAAGTACAGGTACGGCGATGGATTCACCACCCGCAGCGCCCGGTAGATCTGGAACGCGTCCACCCCCGGCTCGCAGTCAAAGCGCTGCGACAGCACACACTGGAAGACGTCGCCACTCGCGATGTACGCCTTCGCCCGCTCCACCGACTGTAGAAATTCCTCCTTCTCCGTGCGCGGCCTTAGCTCGAATCCCGCCGACGCCTCCGCAGTCGTGGCCCGCACCGGCAGCGCCCGGCTCAGTCGCGCCTCCATTCGATCCAGTCGCCCCAGCGCCCGCTCGTACGCACCGGCGAGCTCCTCCCGCCGCAGGTCCACCGACGCGATCAGCAGAATCTCCTTCTTCACATGATCGAACGCCAGCACCTGGTCAAAGAACATCAGCAGCGCGTCTGGCACCCCGAGCTCGTCCGGAGCCGTCGCCGGCAGCCGTTCGATCTGCCGCACCACGTCGTAGCTGAAGAAGCCTACGGCACCCGCCGTGAACGGCGGCAGCCCCGGCAGCACCGCCGGCCGGTGCCCGCGCAAGGCCTCCTTCAGCGTCGCAAAGATGTCGCCCTCCATCTCCCGCTTCGTCGCGCCCTCGCCCGAACCCTCCTCGATCACCAGCCGCCGCCCCCGCGCCGTGATCCTCCGGTACGGCGCGATGCCGATAAAGGTGTACCGCCCCACCCGCTCCCCACCTTCGACCGACTCCAATAAAAACGCCTCCGGCTCCTCCGCCGCCAGCCGCAGAAACGCGCCCACCGGCGTCTCGAGGTCGGCCATCAGGCTTCGCACCACGGGCACCAGCGTGTGCTCCGCTGCCACACGCGTAAACTCCCGCTCGTCCGGCATCGCCCCTCGGCCCGGAACGTTGCCCTGCACCCGTCCGTCACCGCCAGATATCCCCATAGTTTCCGTATCATATCGGCCCCAGCCCGCGTCTAAGCCCAAGTGTGTCGTTCCTCCCTTGGGAGCGACTGGCCGTCCCTGAGAAGTTGCATAGCGAGATTCCCTCCGTTCTTGCACACTCTTTCGCAGCGAGCCTATACTCCACGGGGTTTTGGCCACCCACCGGTCTGGCCATCTCGAACGACCCGCTCCCCTAGGAGGTGAGCCCGCTATGGCCGGAGAATCGCTGATCCCAGCTACCGAACGGAAGGTTCCCCTCATGCAGCACAAGGCAGCATCCGCCACCCTGACCCTCGAACAAGAGACCAATCCTTGGGAGGCGCAGGCCTCTCGCTTTGACTTCGCCGCCCGCAAGCTCAATCTCGATGAGGGCCTCTGGAAGGTCCTCCGCTACCCCACCCGCGAGCTCATCATCCACATCCCCGTCGCCATGGACGATGGCTCCATCGAGGTCTTCACCGGCTACCGCGTCCAGCACTCCGTCGCCCGCGGCCCCGCCAAGGGCGGCATCCGCTACTCGCCCGACGTCTCCCTCGACGAGGTCCGCGCCCTCGCCTCCTGGATGACCTGGAAGTGCGCCGTCGTCAACATCCCCTTCGGCGGCGCCAAGGGCGGCGTCATCTGCGACCCCAAGACCATGTCCCAGGGCGAGCTCGAGCGCATGACCCGCCGCTACACCGCCGAGCTCGTCGAGTTCATCGGCCCCGAGAAAGACGTCCCCGCCCCCGACATGGGCACCGACGAGCAGACCATGGCCTGGATCATGGACACCTACTCCATGCACATGCGCCAGACCGTCACCTCTGTCGTCACCGGCAAGCCCGTCAACATCGGCGGCTCGCGCGGCCGTCGCGAGGCCACCGGCCGCGGTATCTCCGTCGTCTGCGACGAGGCTCTTAAACACCTCAACATGTCCGTCGCCGGCTGCACCGTCATCGTGCAGGGCTTCGGCAACGTCGGCTCGAACGCCGCCAAGTGCCTCCACGACAAGGGCTACACCATACTCGGCATCGCCGAGTACGACGGCGCCCTCTTCAACCCCGACGGCCTCGACATCCCCAACCTCATCAGCCACCGCCAGCGTACCGGCACCATCAACGGCTTCTCCGGCGCCGAAGCAGTCGACAAGCACGAGCTCCTCACCCGACCCTGCGACATCCTCATCCCCGCCGCCACGGAGAACGTCATTACCAGCCAGAACGCCGCCGACCTGCGCTGCCGCATCCTCTGCGAGGGCGCCAACGGCCCCACCACCGTCGTCGCCGACGAGATCCTCGCCGAGAAGAACATCTTCGTCATTCCCGACATCCTCGCCAACGCCGGCGGCGTCACCACCTCCTACTTCGAGTGGGTTCAGGACCGCATGGGCTACTTCTGGACCGAGCTCGAGGTCAACCAGCGACTCGACCGCATCATGGCGGACTCCTTCGCCGACGTCGTCGCCTACGCCACCTCGCACGACGTCAACAACCGCATCGCCGCCTACATGCTCGCCATCGACCGCGTCGCCTACACGACCAAGCAGCGCGGTATCTACGCCTGATCCTGACCTGCGAGCGCGGCCACCCCGCCGCGCTCGCGGCCTTCATCTTTCCCGCTGTCCCGGTGTGACAGAATACCCTTGCGACCTGCTGCCCTGCAGGCCCATACTCACGCCGGCACACCCGGGTCCGCGATGAATCTCCCCAACTCCATCACGCTGAGCCGCATCGCCGCCATTCCCATCTTCTTGTGGCTGCTCAGCCACCACTCGCCCGTCCGCACCCCCGGCCATCAGGAGCTCGCCGCCGCCGCGCTCTTCCTCGTCGCCGCCGTCACCGACGGCCTCGACGGCTATCTCGCCCGCCGCCGCGGCCAGATCACCACCGTCGGCATCCTCCTCGATCCCCTCGCCGACAAACTCCTCGTCTCCACCGCCTTCATCATCCTCGTCGGCTACACCCCCGCCATCGTCCCGCCCTGGATCGCCGTCCTCGTCATCGGCCGCGAGTTCCTCGTCTCAGGCCTCCGCTCCATCGCCGCCGCCGAGGGCTTCACCATCGAAGCCTCCGAGATCGGCAAGCTCAAGACCGTCCTCCAGATCGTCGCCGTAATCGCCGCCATCCTCGCCCACCGCTGGCGCTACTGGAACCTCTTCGGCTTCATCCTCGCCATTCGCCTCATCGCCTACACCGCCATCTACTGGATGGTCATCGTCAGCATCATCTCCGCGGTCGACTACTTTCTCGCCTTCTGGAAGCGCATCGACCACGCCAGCGACGCGCGCCGCACCACCCCCACCTTCGTCCTCAGCCGCAAGATTAAAAAGCCCGGCCCACCCACCGCCGAACACCCCTCCCGCATCTCCTAGGATCCGCCGTCACCCTCCCGCTGCCCGGTCCCATCGTCGTGAAGTGGAAGGTCAGCGTGATCTGATAGGGCACACTCCTGTCCCCCACCCTCAGCGGTGCGAACCGCCACAGCCATGCCGTCTTTATCGCCGCGCTGCGCAGCATCTCCGGCCCGCTCATCAAGGCCAGAGGTCAACGCGCCCCCTTCGCCGATCGTCGCCCGAATCACGACCTGCCCAGCGACGTGCGCGGCCGCAGCGATCAAGAGCAACAGACCAAGATCACCGAGACCCACCTCATGCCCTCCGCCCTCTTGCGACAGCGCTCGAAAGCTCCCGGATCCTCCCAGAACCGCTCCAGTCGCAGTGGTAGAGTGACGCACCCCACTCCTTTGCCGAAACTTCACTCACCGTGACCCCTTTTTCCGCGCCTTCGCGCCTTCTAGAGGTAGAGTGGTTCCATTCCTCGCAGATTGGGCCCCGCTGCACGTTCTCCCCCTCGGAGGCACATCATGTCGGAAGATCTTCTCGCCACCGTCCTCACCATCGCCATCCTGGCCGGCATCGTCCTCTGGGTTCCCTTGCTTAACCTCGTCTGCCCTCCGTGCGCCCGCCTCGTCCATCGTGTCCGTACCCGTCCCTCCCCCTCGAGACCTCCCGGCTTCTCCGCCATAGGCCGTCGAAGAACCGACCGGGACGCCGCCTAACCCGGCATTCACCATCGATTTGCTCGCACCCATAGAGCCCGGCCGTCGCAGATCCGACGCCATAGCGCCCGCACGGGCACTCTCCTCAAACCCACCTCTTCCTGCCCTCCGCATGCGTCGTGTCACCACTCTTCACGATCTTCCCTTGATCTCGGACCGCATCTGTCGCATATAATCCGGACAGCTTAGGTCCGAGTTCGGGCCTGGGCTCGTCCAGGAGAAGATCTGTATGCGTTGCAAGCGCTCGCCACAGTGGCTGTGGCAGCCATGCGTTCCCTTGTTGCTCGTCTTGGCCATCCTCGGCCCGGGCCGCCCGGCTGTCCTGGCGCAGGAGCCCCCCTACCTGGTCACCTACGCCGACGTCCTCGAAGAGCCAGGGAACCTCGAGATCGCCACCCAGAACCTCTACAGCACCCCCCGCGACGTTAACCCCTTCTACGCCCAGACCGTCGAGGTCGAGTACGGTGTCGCCGCCTGGTGGACGGCCGAGGCCTACCTGCAGGGCCAGGTCACCGCGCACGACTCCGCCATCTTCACCGGCTTCCGCTTCGAGAACCGCTTCCGTCCCCTCCGTCAGAGTCACTGGGTCAACCCCGTCCTCTACCTCGAGTACGAGGACATCAGCAACGCCGACAAGAGCTTCCTCGAGATCACCGGCAACCACGTCATCGCCGACCAGCAGGTACCCAATCACCTCCTCCGCGCCGACGTCGAGCGCTCCATCGAAGGCAAGCTGATCCTCTCCAGCTACGTCAAGGGCGTCAATCTCTCCGAGAACTTCATCGCGGAGAAGAACATCGCGAACGAGCCTTGGGAGTTTGGCTACGCCATCGGCGCCAGCCGGTCGCTCGCCACCGGCTTCAACCCGCGCCCCTGCCGCTTCTGCCGCCAGTACTTCAGCGTCGGCGGCGAGCTCTTCGGCGGACTCGGCACGCGCTACACCTTCGGCTTCGGCAGCACCTCGCTCTATGCCGGGCCTACCGTCGCCTACACCGCCCCGCGCAACCTCACCGTCCTCGCCGGACCCGAATTCGGCCTCAACAGCAACAGCGCGGGCGTTCTCTGGCGGCTCAAGGTCGCCTACGAGTTCAACCAGGTCCGCGACCTCTTCCGGAGCTCTCGATGAAACGCCTCCTCGGAGCAGGCTGCGCCCTGCTCTCCGCCGTCCTTCTGATGGGTGCCGCCGACGGCTCATGGCTGCACCGCGTCTCGCCCTCCGATCACGCCCGCGTCAATCCGCTTCCGGTCGCCGGGCGTGAGAGCGACGCCTCCGCCGGCGCGCAGCTCTTCCACAACGAGTGCGCCAAGTGCCACGGCGACAATGGCCTCGGCAAAGGCTCGCGTCCGCCCGTCGTCAGCGACCGCATCGCCCACACCAGCGACGGCGACCTCTTCTGGCTCATGACCAACGGCAATCCATGGAAGGGCATGCCGCCCTGGATCTCGCTGCCCGCCAGGGAGCGCTGGCAGCTCGTCACCTACCTCCGCGCCTTGAACCCGGACGAGACCACCCCAGCAGCCGACACGGCCCCAGCACCACAGACCGGAAGCGGATCAGGACGATGAACGGAACGAGCAGAGCAATGGCAGCGCAGCGATCGATCAACCCAGCGTCAACCAGCCTCGTACCATCAGGGCGCTCGCAGACACCGTCAGGGCGCTCCCGAGGCATCGCCGCTGCGCTCCTCCTCTTCGGCCTCGCCGTCGCCGCCTCTCTCGCCGGCTGCGGCTCGGGGGTCGCCCCCGCCGTCAGCACGGAGAACGAGTCCAGCACCCCGGCCGCCGACCCCATCGGCGAGCAACTCTTCCTCGACACCCGCTTCGCCAAGTACTTCGCCGACCACATGACCGGGGTCAACGCCCCGCTCGGCACCGGCGATCCCGTCGTCGCCACCGTTCCCACCGCGGCTGGCAGCCTCCCCGGCCCGTTCGCCGGGCAGAGCACCAACTGCCGCTCCTGCCACTTCGTCACCGAGTTTCAAGGAGTGCAGAACGCCGGCAATCGCACCTACGCGGACTTCACCACGCGATCCCTTCTCCCCGTCCAGCAGAACGGCTTCGCGACCACGCCCCGCAACGCCATGCAGATGGTCGGCAGCTTCCGCCTCGACGGCGGCACCCAGTTCCTGCACTTCGACGGCGAGTTCGCCTCGGGTGAGGACCTCGTCATCGGCACCCTCACAGGCCGCAACTTCGGCTGGGCTCCGGGCGACTACGCCACCGCCGTCCAGCACATCGCACGCGTCGTCCGCCAGGACGACGGCTCCGGCGCGCTCGCGCAGGCCCGCAGCAACGGCCTCTCGTACGCCATTCTCTTCAAGGGGACGGACCCGCGCATCCCGTCCGACATCCTCCTTCCCGCCTCCCAGCGCATCGATGTCACCACCGCGAGCGATCAGCAGATCCTCAACGAGATCGCGCTCTGCATGGCGCAGTACTTCAAAGACCTGCAATTCAAGCACGACAACGACGGCCGCTATCTCGCGTCCCCTTACGACGTCTTCCTCAACAAGAACCACCTGCCGCGTCAGCCGCTCGCCGGCGAGGCTGCCGCTGCCTATAACCAGCGCCTCTATCAGGACGTCCTGGCGCTCGGCACCCCGGCGTACGTCACCCCGGCGGACGGCACCTTCGCTTACCATGACCAACCGTTCCAGTTCGGCGCGACCGAGCTCGCCGGCCTGAAGATCTTCCTCAAGGCAGCCGCCGCCGGCTCCGGCAGCGATCAGCACGCCGGCAACTGCGCCGGCTGCCATACCGCGCCCGACTTCACCGACTTCGGCTTCCACAACAACGGCGTCGCGCAGGACGACTATGACGCCGTTCACGGCGCCGGCGCCTTCGCGGCCATGCACATCCCGGGGCTCGCCGAGCGCTCCGCCGACCCCAGCGCCTGGCTGCCCACCACGCCGCTGCATCCCACGGCGACGGAGCGCTTCCGCCATCCGGTCTCGGCCAACGATCCCGACTTCGCGGACCTGGGTCTCTGGAATATCTACCTGAACCCCGACTACCCCAACCCGCAGGCCAACCTCAAGGGCTTCGTCTGCGCCGCGGGAAGAGACTGCTCGGTCGACCAGGGCCTCGCCTCGACCATCGCCCAGTTCAAGACCCCCAGCCTGCGCGACCTGCTTGACTCCGCGCCGTACTTCCACAACGGCAGCCGTGCCACCTTTCCGGACGTCGTTCGCTTCTATGTGCAGAGCTCCGCCCTTGCCAAGGCCGGCAAGCTGCGCAACGCTCCGCCAGAGTTCGCCCAGATGAGCCTCTCCGAGGCAGACGTCGACGCCCTCTCCGCCTTCCTGCTCTCGCTCACAGAGGACTATGACGACGCATGACGCCCGGCCATGCGCCGTCTCCAGCGCCCGCCACTCTCTCACGTGGCGCAGATGCTCTGTTCACTCAGCTAAACTGGATCTAGCCCCTCACTCTTCACCGCGCACAGCATCTCTGACATCCTATAACTTCATTCGTTTGAAGACTTTACCTCTAAGCCGTTTGTATGCAAGACCTTAGCTGGCATCAGTCAGCGAAGTCGTCTGTTTCGAAGACTTTGCAGCAGATTGGGGGGGAGGGGGGTACTTCGCCGAAACCGCAGAGAGACGCATTCGTCACTCACCCGCGGACGGCCATCACCATCCGTCCCGATCGGCCCACCCTAAGGAGACCTCATGTCGACCCGACCCGCAGGCATCAATCTCGAAGCCGAACCCTCCGGCCACGGCTGTGTCGAGTGCGAGCAGCAAGGCAGCTGGTGGTTCCACCTCCGTCGCTGCGCCGAGTGTGGCCACATCGGTTGTTGCGACAGCTCGCCCGGCCAGCACGCCACCGCCCACTTTCACACCACCCGCCACCCCATCATGCAGAGCTTCGAGCCCGGTGAAGACTGGTTCTGGGACTACCGCTCGAAGGAGACCATGAGCGGCCCGACCCTCGCTCTACCGCACGCCCACCCGACAAAGCAGCCCACACCCGGCCCCCAGGGCAAGGTTCCCGCAGACTGGCAGCAGAAGCTGCGGCAGTAGCCGGCCAGCGGTCCATCGCAAGCCGTAGAATAGCCTTCTGCCGGAGGCCGCATGACCGTCGTTAAGCAGAGCGATCTCATTCAATCCATTGAGGATGCTCTTCAGTACATCAGCTTCTACCACCCCGAGGACTACATCCGCAATCTTGCCCGCGCCTACGAGCGGGAAGAGAGCCCTGCCGCCCGCGACGCGATCAAGCAGATCCTCGTCAACTCCCGCATGTGCTACGAGGGCCACCGTCCCATCTGCCAGGACACCGGCATCGTCACCGTCTTCATTAAGCTCGGCCTCAATGTCCGCCTTACCGACGATCACGGCAACTCCCCCACCCTCGATCTTCAAGGCATGTGCGACGAGGGCGTCCGCCGCGCCTGGCGCAACGCGGACAACAGACTTCGCGGCTCCATCCTGCGCGACCCGGCCTTCACCCGCAGGAACACCGGCGACAACACCCCCTGCGTCGTCGAAGTGTCGCTCGTACAGGGAGATACAGTGGACGTGACCGTCGCCGCCAAGGGCGGCGGATCGGAGGCAAAGAGCAAGTTCGTCATGCTCAACCCCTCGGACTCGGTCGTTGATTGGGTACTTACTACCGTGCCTACGATGGGTTCCGGATGGTGTCCCCCCGGCATGCTCGGAATCGGCATCGGTGGCACCGCCGAGAAGGCCATGCTGCTGGCCAAGCAGAGCCTTATGGATCCGATCGATATGCAGGAGCTCAAAGCGCGCGGCCCACAGACGTCTCTGGAGAAGCTCCGCGTCGAGATCTTCGACAAAGTGAATGCCTTAGGTATTGGCGCACAAGGACTTGGCGGCCTTACCACAGTGCTCGACGTCAAGATCCTTGACTGGCCCACCCACGCGGCGAACCTGCCAGTAGCCATGATTCCCAACTGTGCGGCGACGCGTCACGCGCACGTTGTGCTCGATGGGACGGGGCCGGTCGCGCTTGATCCTCCTCCGCTCGATGCCTGGCCGGAGCTCGTCTATGACGTCCATGGTGCTCGGCGCGTTGACCTCAACTCCCTGTCACGCAACGAGATCGCAACCTGGAGGCCGGGCGAGGTGCTGCTCCTCTCGGGCAAGCTCCTGACCGGCCGGGACGCGGCGCACAAGCGCATGACGGACATGCTCTCGCGTGGGGAGAGGCTGCCGGTGGACTTTACAAACCGCTTCATCTACTACGTGGGACCGGTCGAAGCCGTTCGAGATGAAGCAGTTGGCCCGGCCGGGCCAACGACGGCGACGCGCATGGACAAGTTCACGCGGCAGATGCTCGAGGAGACGGGACTGATTGGCATGATCGGCAAGGCCGAGCGTGGTGTGGCGGCGATCGAGGCGATCCGGGACAACGGCGCGGTTTATCTGATGGCAGTCGGCGGCGCGGCGTATCTCGTTTCGAAGGCCATCCGGCACTCGCAACTGCTTGCGTGTGAGGATCTTGGCATGGAGGCGATCTATGAGTTCGAGGTCGTCGACATGCCCGTGACGGTCGCCGTGGACGTGCACGGGGTGAGCGTGCACGAGACTGGGCCGGCGGAGTGGCGGGCGCGGATCGCAGCGACCGAGGCGCTGCAGGGGGTGCCGATTCTCGGTCAGTAACCTGCATTCTGGGTGGCACGAAGTGCGTTCTAAGCACGATTGTGTTGCACGAAGCAGCTTTTCGATACCATCGGTGCGAACGCACGGGTAATTTGCGTTGACGGCCCTCCAAGGAGTTGGTAGCGTGGCAGAACTCTCCCCGGTACCTGTCGTATTTCGCTGGAGGCTCCTCCAATGTGCACTCGGTTCCGTGTGGCCGCGCTGGCCACTCTGTGTCTGCTGCCTGCCTCGGTTCGACCCGCATACGGCGATCCGATTACGGTCATGATCTCTGCCACGGGCAACGGCTCTTTTGGGTCGCAGGTGTTTCAAGACCGGACGGTGACGTTCACCGCGCAGACGACGACCGAGGAGATCGCGGCCTGCGAGAGCGGCAGCGCCATCAGCGGCTGCAGCTACTTCTCCAACCAGTTCTCGCGGTCGATTGCGGTGCCGTACACGTCGGGCACGATCACCGTGCAGGGCTTCGGCACGTACGCTACCGTGGGGCAGGACGAGCTGAGCTTCTTTGCAGGAACGATCGATCTGAACCAGATCCGGCTGGGAAGCGCGACGGGCGGCCTGAACCTCGGGGTCACAGCGCAGCCGCTCGGGTTCGGCTACGACTTCGCGCAGACGGTGCCGACGTGGAACGGTGGTCCGGAGGGCTCGTTTCTCGACCAGAGCTGCGACCAGGGACCGGCGTCCGAGTGCCCGCTCTTCGCGCCGACGACGGGCGGCAACCTGGTGCTGACGACGGCGTTCTCGGGCGCGACGGGCGAGGTGCTGGTGGGCTCCACGTCCCCGGTACCCGAGCCGGAGTCGTGGGTGATGGTAGGGACGGGGCTGGTGGGGGGCTTGGGGGCGATGCGGCGGAGGTTGGGGCGGTAGCTTCGCTTAAAGGCGCGCAAAGTCGCGACGGCCGTGGTACACGCGATGGATGGTGATGGGAACGTCCACCCGACTTTGCTTTCAATGGCGCGAAAAAAATCGTGCTTGCACTGATAGTCGAATTCCGATATAGTCGGAATCCGACATGGTAAGTGATCCCGAGAAGCCGTCTCCATTGTCTACAGCGACGCTGCATATTCTGCTCGCGCTGGCCGGCGGAGATCTGCACGGTTACGGAATTATCCAAGAAGTGGCTCATCACTCCGATGGTCACTACAGGATGGGTCCGGGGACTTTGTACGACAACCTAAAGAAATTGATGGATGCTGGCCTAGTTGCAGAGGTGACGAAGCGGAAGTCTCAGAAAGATGATGACCGACGCTTCTACAACCTCACCTCGGACGGACGTAGTTCTCTCGCTACGGAAGTAGATCGGCTGCAGAACGTGATCAAGGAAGCCAGACTGCGCCTGAGGAGACCAACAGAGGCGTGAGACGTGCTCTTTCACTTTTCGTCTATCGGCTGATCCTAGGTAGCCATCCCACGGCGTTCCAGAATCGGTTCGGAGCTGAGATGTTTTGGATCTTTGAAGAGGAGTCGAGACGGGGGGCAACTGCCCGGCTACTTCTGGACGGCTTTCTGTCACTTGTGCGTCAACGCCTCAGCGCCCGGAGAGAACCCATCCGCGGACTACTTGGATCGACGCTGTTGATCTCAGATCAAAGCATCGGCACGGCTCGCCTGTTCCAAGGTGCATTGATTGCTTTGCTTCTTTTTACGGGGTTCATGTCGCTCCTAGGACGAAACGGGCCATTACCTGTGCCCTGGGAGGTGCAGGAACACGAATGCATTCCGTGCACGGGTCCACGTGAAGTGCCGCCGCCGGCGATAGAAGCGTCTTCTGAAACGCCGCGGTGACTTAAACACAAGAAGTCTTAGGAGATCAAAATATGATTAACAAGATGCTGCGCGCCGCGGTGCTGGCCGCCCTGACCGCAAGTGCGGCGGTCGCGCAGGAGAAAGTAGATTCGTCTCCGCATACCGCACAATTTATTGCTGTCGAGCCAGGCGTGAAGCTGGAAGTTTTGGATTGGGGTGGGAGTGGACGTCCACTCGTCTTCTTAGCTGGCCTGGGCGAAACGGCTCACGAGTTTGATCAGCTTGCTCTGAAGTTCACAACAAAGTGTCACGTCTATGGAATTACCCGACGTGGTTTTGGTCTCTCCAGCCAGCCGACTCCGACAAAGGATAACTACTCGGCCGATCGACTGGGTGACGACGTGCTGGCCGTCATGGCAGCTCTTAAGCTCGATCATCCTGTCCTGGTGGGGCACTCGCTTGCGGGGGAGGAGCTAAGTTCAATCGGAAGCCGCTTTCCAAATAGAGTGGCGGGGCTGATCTATCTCGAGGCTGCGAACGGGTACGCCTACTACGACCGTGTTCACGGGGATTTGATTCTCGATACCTTAGACCTCAAGAAGCGGCTTGATGCTCTGGAGGCGGGTACAGCAGAAAACCGCCAATTCATGGGGGAACTGTTGGCGAGCGTTTCGCAACTCGAGAAGGATCTGGAGCAGTCCGCGAAGCAGATGGCCGCGCTTCCTGATCCGCCAGCTCCTCCCGGCCCCCCTCCAGCATTCATTATGGCGATCATTATGGGCACTCGAAAGTACACGGAGATCCACGTTCCGATCCTAGCCATCTTTGCTTGCCCACATAACCTCGGCTCAGCCTTCCCGGACAATTACGCGGCCAAAGCTGCATTGCAAGCGAACGATCTTGCTGAATGTTCCGCGCAAGCAGACGCTCTTCAGAGTGGCATCCCAACGGCAATAGTTGTCCGCTTGAAGAACGCCGATCACTACATCTTCAAATCGAATGAAGTGGACGTGCTCGCAGCGATGAATGCCTTCCTAGCAAAGCTTCCGTGAGCGCGTGACTTAGGCAGCACTAACATTAACGCGAAGATACCGAGTCGCTCGCTGAGGGTTATAGAGTTCGCGCGTCCTGTTTTTGAGAAGTTGCCGCGCTGAAGCTAGGAGGTCTCACGTGAGAACTCCTAGCGATTCCCGGCTGCTTGTTTGCGGCTCTTAGCTGCAGCCGCTGGTGCTTCCACACTCGTTGCAGCGGTAGCAGGAGCCGTTGCGGGTCATGATGGCTCCGCAGGTGGCGCAGGTGGGGGCGTCGCCCATGTCGACGAGGTTTCGGAGGGCGCTGGCGGTGTGGTACAAGCCTCGATCCTGCGGGGTGTTGGAGCCGTTGGGGGCGATTCCGCTGCGGGCGGCGAGGTCTGCTGCCATGACATCGCTGCGCGATGGGGCGATGCCGGCCTGGGGTGGGCGGCGGTCGTGATTGGAGGGATCGTTTTCGGGGGCGTTGTTGAAGGGATCGGCGAGGGTCGCGCCGGGCTCCTTGTCGAACTCGGGGGCCATGGTGCGGGGTTCGGGGATGGAGCCGCTTCGCTCGGGGGTGGGGCTGGTGGCCAATTTGGCCTTGGGTGGGGGTGGGGGCATGACGGCGGCGAGGTTGGGGACGATGCGGTTGCCGCCGGTCACGGTTCCGGTGACGGGGATGCGGGTTGCGGCGGGGTCGTGGGGGCCGCCAGGGGTGAGGCCGGCGAAGAGGTCGAGCTGGTGGCCGCTGAGGAAGCGGATCTGCATCCAGCGGAAGAGATAGTCCATCACGGACTTGGCGTAGCCGATCTGCTCGTTGCCGGTCCAGCCGGAGGGCTCGAAGCGGGTGTGGGCGAACTTCTCGGCGAGGACGCG
>CAXTVA010000015.1:43466-64844 GCA_964247625.1 uncultured Acidobacteriaceae bacterium | reverse complement strand
GTCGGCATCGGGCAGGGTGCGATCGCGGCAACGCCATTGCAGCTGGCGCGCGCGATCGGCGGCGTTGCCTCAGGCGGGGTGCTGCGGAGGCCGCACGTGGTCTTCCCGGATGAGGTTCCTCCACAGCAGCTGGAGGCGGTGCACGAGAGTTTCCCCGGCTCGGGAGAGGTGACGGTGCCGATGAGTCCTGAGACGTGGCAGATCGTCACGGACGCGATGGCTGAGACGACGCGCACAGGCACGGCGGCGGCGTCGCATCTGGAGGGCATTGACTTCGCGGGTAAGACGGGCACGGCGCAGGTGATCGGCCATGAGGCTCTCGCACGCAGCGGAAAGAGCCACAAGACGGTACCTAATGCGTGGTTCGTTGGCATGGCGCCGCGGCGCAATCCGGACATCGTGGTCGCGGTGCTGTGGGAGAACGGGGACTGGGGGGCGAACTCGGCGAAGCTTGCAGCGCGCGTGATCGACGCATATGTGAACAAGCAGCGGCAGCGCGCGGGGAACCTGCAGGAGATTGCCGCGGCCGAGCCGGCAACGGTGCCGGCGGCCTCGTCCGAGGTGCCGCAGACAGCGGCTAGATCTGCCTCAGATCGCTGAGTGCGGGCCGGGAGTCTGGGCGGGACGGCGCTCAAAACGGTTCCAGACGATCTCGCCTGCGATGTGAAAGCCGAGCCGTTCGTAGAGGGCGATGGCGCGGTGGTTGCTTCCGGTCACGCCGAGGAAGCTGCCGAGGCCTGCGGCTTGATGGCGTTGCAGCAGGTCTGTGATGAGGCGGGCAGCGTAGCCGCGGCCGGTGTGTGCCGGGTGCGTACAGACGGCACTGATCTCGCGCCGGCCGGGGACCGCCAGACGCTCGCCGCACATCGCAATCAGCTGGCCAGTAGGCGACCGGATGCCGAGATAGGTGCCGAGTGTGTAGGTGCGCTGGCAGAAGTAGCCCGGGTAGGCGACGTCGGTCAGGGCGACCATCTCCGCGGCGTTCGCTCCGGAGAGGACCTCGATCGGCTGTGCGGGGCTTGTCTCCGGCAGCGGAACGACGGGGCCGGTGTGGTGCATCTGCAGGCCGGGAAAGCTGTGGGTGCAGCTGAGGCCGGGGTGCGCGGGATGCTGTGTGCCGGTGATATAGACGACTTCACCGGGGGCGAGCAGGCGGTGGAGCGACGCCACGGCCTCGGGCGTCGGCTCGCGCACACCGGCGAAGGGGATGACGTCGGGAGGGAAGCGGCGGGCCAGCGCATCGCCCAGTGCGATGGAGCTCTGCTCTGTCTCGAGGGCGGTCCAGTAAGGGTTGGGAAGGAACGGAGCCATACTCCCATCTTCGCCCAGGAGAGGCCGGTGTTGGGTGTAGCGACTTCTGGCGGACTGCGATGGCGCGACTTCATGCAGAGGCGGTGCGCGCACCGGGACGCCGACGCGGCAAACCGGCCGGAGACGCACGAGGTGGAGACGGTCGCGCTGCACCTCGCGGGACGGGATGCGCGGATCGGTCGCATGCCGCCGGGCTTTCGCCGCGAGCGTTTCACCGGTCGGGACGGTATGATTCTCGGCGAAAGCGGTTTCATCTTCAATCTCGTTCGAAGGACCTAAGACTCATGCGTGTGCGTGCTCTTGCTGCCCTCGTCGTCGGGCTCACCTCCTTCTTCCGTGCACAGGCACCGGCTCTGCGTCCGCCGTCGACGCCGCTCATCACGCACAACCCGTACTTCTCCGTGTGGTCGGACACGGACGAGCTTACGGCGTCGAACACGGTGCACTGGACGGGCAAGCCGCAGCCGATCGCCGGTCTTGTGCGTGTTGACGGAAAGACGATGCGCTTTATGGGCCGGGATCCGCGGGAGCTTCCGGCGATGCAGCAGACCGCACACACGGTTACCCCGACGCACACGCGCTACAGCTTCACCGGCGGCGGCGTGCAGCTCGACCTCAGCTTCTTCACGCCGACGATCCTCTCGGACCTGGACGTGCTCTCGCGGCCGGTGACGTACGTCAGCTTCACGGTCAGGTCGATCGACGGTGCGAGCCACAACGATGTGGCGGTCCTCGTCGATGTTGGGCCGATCATCGCGGTCAACGCTCCCGGCGAGGCGGTGACGTACTCGCGAAACCAGACTGAGACGCAGACGGTCCTCTCGGTGGGTTCGCGCGACCAGCGCGTGTTGCATCGCTCCGGCGACGATCTGCGCATCGATTGGGGCTACTTCCACCTCTCCGTGCCGACGGACGAGGAGTCTGTGTCGGCGATCGTTCGCAACACCTCTGTCTCGCCCAATGGTGCCTTTGCGAAGACGGGACTCCTGCCCAAGGCCGACGACATGGACGCCTCGCCGGTGGTGGGTCGCGGCGATGCCCACCTCGCCACCGAACTGCTCTTTCATGCGGTCAGCGGCGAGCCGGTGACTCGGCACGTGCTCGTCTCGTACACCGAGGGGTATGCGATTCAGTATCTGCAGCGGAGTTTACGGCCGTACTGGCAGCGCAACGGGAAGCCGGTCGCGACGATGCTCGATGAGGCGGAGCGTGAGTTCCTGGTGCTGGACAAGCGAGGCACGGATCTTGACACCGAACTTACCGCGGACCTGGTGCGGGTTGGTGGCCAGGGCTACGCGAACCTGTGCATTCTCGCGTATCGGCAGGCGATGGCGGCGCATGGTTTCGTTGCGGACGAGGATGGGCGGCCGCTGGTCTTCGGCAAGGAGAACTTCTCGAACGGCTCGATCGGCACGGTCGATGTGCTCTATCCCGCGTCGCCGTTTTTTCTCTTCTTCAACCCTGTGCTGCTCGAGGCGGAGCTGCGGCCGATGCTGGCGTACGCGGTGCTGCCGAACCACTGGAAGTTTCCGTTCGCGCCGCACGACCTGGGAACGTATCCGCTCGCGAACGGGCAGACTTACGGCGGCGGAGAGGAGACGGAAGAGGATCAGCAGCCGGTCGAGGAGACAGGCAACATGCTGCTGATGGTGGATGCGCTGGCGCGGCTCGAGAGCAACACCAGCCTCGCCGCACAGTATTGGCCGAAGCTGACACAGTGGGCGGAGTACCTGAAGCAGCATGGCCTCGATCCGGAGAACCAGCTGACGACGGACGACTTCGCAGGTCATGTGACTCACAACGCCAATCTGGCGCTGAAGGCGATCGATGCGCTTGAGGCGTATGCGGATCTGGCCCGGCTGCTGCACCATGACGCGGAGGCACGCGACTACAACACGCTGGCGCACAGCTATGCCGCCAGATGGATCGAGATGGATCGCGAGGGCGATCACTTTAAGCTCGCGTACGACTCGGCGAACACGTGGAGCCAGAAGTACAACCTGGTGTGGGACACGGTGCTCGGCTACAACCTCTTTCCGCAGGGGGTGCGTGACTCGGAGATTGCGTTCTACAAGACCAAGCTGAACAAATACGGGCTGCCGCTTGACAGTCGCGCCGACTATACCAAGCTCGATTGGACGCTGTGGACCGCGACGCTGGCGAAGACACCTGCCGACTTTGCCGCGTTCATGGACCCAGTGGCGCTGTGGGTCAACGAGACGCCGACCCGTGTGCCACTGACGGACTGGTACGACACCAAGGACGGTAAGCAGGTCGGCTTTCAGGCGCGCAGTGTCGTCGGCGGCGTGTTCATCAAGGCGCTGGCCGATAAGGAGCTCGCCGACAAGTGGCGGGCCAAGGCGGCCGCGGCGACGAGGTAGGGCGCAGAGCACGTGCCCGCGTTCATACCAGTCCCGCGACAGGGAGATGAGGGTCGGCGCTACACTACGCAGAGGATGCGCCGTCTCTCTTCGTTTCGCGACTTCGACTGGGTCTTGCTCGGCTTTGTGCTTCTGCTGTCGATCATCAGCGTGCTTGAGATTAAATCGGCCACGGCGCAGACCAAATTTCATGGCTTCGACACCAAACAGATAGGCTTTCTGCTGGTGGGCGTGGCGCTCATGTTCATGATCTCGCTGGTGGACTATCACCGGCTGGTTGATATCGCCACGCCGGCGTACACCATCAGCATCGCGGCGCTTATGGCGGTGCTCGCGGTGGGCACCAAGGTGCTTGGCGGGCGGCGATGGATCAAACTTCCGGGCGGCATTCACTTTCAGCCGTCGGAGTGGGTGAAGCTGGTGCTGATCGTGGCCGTTGCGCGTTTTTTCTGGAACCGCAACGGAAGGGAGCTTACGTGGAAGGAGATCGGGAAGGCATTTCTGCTGGTCTGCGCGCCGATGCTGCTGGTGCTGAAGCAGCCCGACCTTGGAACGGCGCTGACGTACCTGCCGATCCTGATCTGCGGTCTGTTTCTGGGTGGCATTCGACTGAAGCAGGCTGGCATTCTGCTGCTTGCGTTCGGGCTGCTGGGCGGTGCGGTGTGGAAGACGGGCAAGCTGCTGAAGCCATACCAGAAGGCACGCCTGACCAGTTTTCTCGACCCTGACTCTGACCCGCGCGGCTCGGGGTATCAGATTCGTCAGTCGTTGATCGCGGTGGGCTCGGGCGGTCTGTGGGGAAAGGGCGCAAATCGCGGCACGCAGACGCAGGGTGATTTTCTGCCTATCCCGTATACCGACTTCATCTTCGCGGCCTTCTGCGAGGAGCACGGCTTCATCGGCGCCATTGGGGTTCTCGTGCTCTACTTCCTGATTCTGATGCGCCTGATCCAGAACGCGCAGACGGCGGCCGACTCGCCCGGCACTTACCTGGTAATGGGGATCGTCGCGGTGATCCTGTTTCAGATCGCGGTGAATGTCGGCATGGTGGTCGGCCTGATGCCGGTGACCGGCATTCCTCTGCCGCTGATGAGCTATGGCGGCTCGTCGGTGCTGTTCACGTTTCTAGCGCTTGGCATCGTCATGAATGTGCGCATGCGCCGTTTTGTGAACTGAGGGTCTATCTAAGGCTGGACGGCCACCGCGACCTCGGTTCGTAAGCGGCGGACGCGCAGGATGAGTCCTGCTCCCACGATCATCTGAAAGACGATCTGGGTGCCGATCATGCCCATCAGTACGCCGTTCAGGCCGAGCACGTGGGCAGCCGGGCCGGCGAGCACAACGGAGAAGATCGTCATCGCAAGATACGACCAGAAGATGGGAGCGGTGTATTCGAGGGCCTGCAAGCCCGCGCGCAGCGGGCCGGAGAAGAAGGCCAGCATATAAAGCGCGGCGTTGAGCTGCAGCACGTGGCCGAAGCCGGAGTAGCGCGCCCCGTAGATCAGGTGCAGCCAGAAGTTCGGGGCCACGCTGATCGTGAAGAGGAAGGCAAAGGTGATGAGGCCCCATCGAGTGGCGATGGACTTAATGTAGGAGAAGGCTGATTCGACGCCGCCGATGTGCATGCGCCGCGCAGCCTCGGCCGGCACGACGTTATCAAGGCCCAGGAACCAGATGTGCGCGATGCCGACGATGTTCTGGCAGCAGCGGAGAATCGCTGCCGCGGCCGCGCCGTAGTAGAGGGTGGCCGCCAGCGTGAACAGACTGCCGGTGCTCCATTGCATAAAGGCCGAGGGCGCCATCCAGCGGGAGATGCGCCAGTGCCGTGCGGCGATGGCGCGCAGATCTGGCCAGTGCAGCCGGAGAGGCTCCATATAGATCCAGCCCACGACGAAGCCCGCAAGCGATGTCACGCCGATCACCCACAGGACGGCGCCGGTTTCCGTGCCCGGTCGGCGCAGCAGCCAGAACAGGATCGGCAGCTGGGTCAGGTAGCTGACGGCGTCGCTCAGTAGCGCCTTCGCGCTCTGGCGCGTCGAGAAGAAGTAACGCCGGACGAAGTCCTGCAGCAGATAGGAGAAGGTCGCGACGGCAAGCGGCCAGCCCAGCCCGCTGAAGTTCCAGGCAGGGTAGCGGGTCAGGTGAACGTGCAGTGCGGCGAAGACGCCCACAGCGCTGAGCAGGGCGTAGACCACCTCCTGCGCGACCACGGCGCCGTAGTAGGTGGGGCGATCGGCTTCGGCCTGCTTGGGTCCGACGCTCATCATGGGCGAGACGATCAGCGCCCATTGGAAGCTGTTGACGAAGAGGACCGCCATCCACGTCAGCGCGAAGACGCCGTACTCACGCAAGCCCATGGAGCGTGCCAGCATGAGATTCGTGATGAAGTTGGCTCCGCTGACGAGGGCCTGATCGCCGAGCGCCGAGATCTCCCGGCCTCCGCTGATGCGCCCCAGCCACGTTCTTAGCACTTCCGCCACGGATCGACGCTCCCAGATCCAGCAGGTCCGTTCCCTGGCAGCCTCCCCGACCGCAGGTGGTCTCCACGGCAGCGATGGCCGGATATTTCGCTTGGATAAGTCTACCTTTGGGTCTGTCCCGTGCGCTAACTTTCCTGCGGTTCGAGGCCTATGGTTCTTTGGCCTTGTCCGAGTCAGCCTCTCCACGGATGCAGTTCCCCGTCCACAGAAATCGAGTGCTTCGAGGGTTACCATCGTGTTATTCTGCCGCGAAATGCCCCTTTTGCTGCGCTTTTTGGGAGACGCAGTGCATCGCGCGAAATCACGCTACGCCGCACCTTAGCGGTCAACTCTGGTTCGAAGTCACCACTGAGGCACTTGCGATGATGAAACCTGGTTCCGAGATCACGCTATCGCCGGGGAGCGCAGCTACGTTGCAGGCGGATAATGCGGTGAAGCCCCTTGTGACTGTCATTATCGTGGTGCGCAACGGCGTCAGAACCCTGGAGCGAGCTCTCCAGAGTGTCTTCGCGCAGGACCGTTCACTGGTTGAGTGTGTCGTCATTGACGGCAGCTCGACGGATGGAACAGTCGAGCTGCTGGAACGGCTCTCTCCGCAGATCGACCGCTGGGTCAGTGAGCCGGACGAAGGCATCTATGATGCGATGAACAAAGGGGTTGCGATTGCTCGAGGGCAGTTCGTCTACTTCTTGGGTTGCGATGATGTGTTACTTGCTGATGTCTCGTCGCTTCGCCCCGCGATGGTCGACCCGTGGACGATCTACTACGGAAACGTGCGCTGGACCCACTCACCCCGGCCCTATGATGGCCGCTTCACGGTGTGGAAGATTGCGCGACGCAACATCTGTCACCAGGCTATCTTCTACCCGGCTCAGGTCGTTCGCGAACGGACCTACTCCCATCAGTATCGTCTGCTCGCGGACTGGGAGCTGAATCTGTACTGCTTCGCCGACAAGCGCATCCGGTGGCATCATCTGCCCCACATCATTGCGTTGTGCGATCGCTCTGGTGCGAGCGCGAGGCAGCGGGATGATGCGTTTGAGCTGGACCGCTCGACGCTGATGCGCCGCTACCTGCCGCGCCACGTCTATTGGGTTCATCTCCTGCGCCAGGGTGTCCGCCGCCGACTCAGGCGTCTGTCATCGTTCCGAGGCCACGCCGGCATGTCGGCTGGAGCATCGGGGCAGAGTTAGCAGAGGCTCTGCAACTCCCCTTCCTGCGTAACTTACGATCACGGGTCCATGCGGAGACTCGCGTACCCTGCGAGATGCGGTTTCGGGACGACCTCCCGCCGCCGCGTATTTAGTGCAATACTGGTGGCAGCTTCCGAGCGGCAGATCCATGCCGGCCGGTTCTGAACAGAAACCCCCGTCGGAGTGCAGGCGCGCCGCGCCCGCAGACGGGATCCATGACATTGAGAAGAAAAGGCCGACCAGCCAGAAGCAACTCGAATCCGTTGGTCGGGCAGGTTTTCAGGGAATGACTGCATCGCAGTGGCAAACGGCCCCGCCTCACGACGTCGAGGTTGCTCTGGTCACCACTCTGCCGCGCGTCCCCGCTCCGCGACGTTTCTCCGCTCGTCGAGCGTCCACGTCTGTCTCGAATCCATTCAGCCAGTGCCGCCCTCGCTGCTGCAGCCTTCCGCTGCGCGGCCCGGGCCGGGTCGAGCGCTCTGCTCGCCCCAGCCACTGCCTGCTGAGGCAACGTGGATAAGACCTGCCCGTAACACCGGTGAGCCGGATCTTCCGCGAGAGCGGTTGATGGCTCCCGAAGCTGCTTCTGTCCTGTCTGCCGTCCGCGTTCCTTGAGGGGAGCGGGCAGAAAGAGCAGAAACGCATGTCGAAAGAGATCTACATCTCCTCCACGCCGCATGAGACGCGGCTCGCTATCGTCGAAAATGACGACCTCACCGAGATCTACTACGAGCGCGAGAACGAGTACACGCTTGCCGGCTCGATCTACAACGGGAGGGTGACGCGTGTTCTTCCGGGCATGCAGTCCTCCTTCGTCGACGTCGGGCTCGAGCGCGATGCCTTCCTCTATATCACTGACTTTCTGGAGGAGGCGCCTGACTCCGCGGAGTTTGACACGGCAGAGTCAGGCGGCTCTGCGGACCGGCGTGGCCGGGGTCGCGGGGATCGCGACCGCACTCGTTCCGCGCGCGAGGACGGCGCATCCGCGCCGGCCCTGAGCAGTGGGGACGAGCTTGCGGCTGAGCCTGCGGGGCG
Organism: uncultured Acidobacteriaceae bacterium; assembly: GCA_964247625.1. Lineage (GTDB taxonomy): Bacteria > Acidobacteriota > Terriglobia > Terriglobales > Acidobacteriaceae > Edaphobacter. The sequence goes on along the minus strand of CAXTVA010000015.1, from coordinate 56,444 downwards.
CAGCGATGCTCGCGCTGAGGGTCGGCACGAGGGCCGCGGAGAGGGTCGCGGCGACCGACGGCGACGAGGGGATCGGGGTGCTGCCCGCGACAGCTTCGGCTCGGGAGCGGCGCCTCTCGAGGAGCGCCCGCTTGAGACTGCGGTCGAGCCTGACGGCGGGGAGATGACAACGTCGTCGGCCATCGCCGGTGAGCTTGGTGAGGGCGCACCTGGCGCGGACGGCAGCCGCCGCTGGCGCGGTCGGCGTGGCCGACGCCGTGGACGCGGAGCTGCCGGCCGCGAGGCAGGTCTTCCCACAAGCGCGCCTGACCCGACGCTCACGTCAGGTGCTGATCTGGCTGGCGACGAGGAGGACGAGGAGGCGCTGGAGTTCGACGCCGCGGCCGAGACCAGCGCTGCGGAGGCCGCTTACGATGTGCCTCCGTCCGATATCGTTCTGTCCGACTCTGATCCGTACGAGCGCGGCTCGCGACGGGGCGACGGCCGCCGCGACGAGAACCGCCGTGATCGCAGTGGCTCCGCCGCTCGCGAGTTTCGCGGGTCGCGTGGCGGCGACCTCTCAGCTTCTTCGGCTGGCGCTGCTTCGGGCGACCACGACGGGAGCGCCGACGCGGTCGACGCTGGCAGTCGCTCGAGTGACGAGGGGCGGGAGTCACGTGGCGGCTCTGGGGATCGCAGCCGTCGTGGCCGAGACGGCCGCCCGCCTCGTGCGCCGCGCGGTTTCGCTCCATCGCGCTCCCTGTACGGCGTCGACAGCGAAGAGGAGACTGAGGGCAGCTCCGCCACGGCCGAACCCATCGTGCTGCCTGGCGAGTCGCTTGCCAAATATCGCGGAGAGGCCGCTCCTGCGATGCCCTCCGCAGCTCCGGCGAGTTCTGCGCCCGCGGCTGATTTTGTACTGCCCGGAAGCTGGGATGGCGGAGACGTTCTTCCCGGCGAGACGCTGCGGCCGCGCACCCGGCCGGCGGGCGATGATCGTGCGGACCGACCGTACGGGGATCGTGGTCGCGGGGACGCAGGCGGTCGCGACCGCGGTGGACGGGACCGCGGGTCGCGGCGCGATGCGCGGGAGACGAGTACCCGCGAACGGGATCGCGCTCCGCGTGACGGGGATCGCTCGGCACGGGACCGCGACCAGTCGGATCAGCGGTCGCGCGGTGATCGTGCTGCCATCTCCCTTCCTGTGACGCCCGGTAACGAAGCGTCCGCAACAGAACAGCCACGGCGAGAGCCTGCGGACGACTACGTCTCTTTCCGCTCACCTGCGGGTACGCCGGTGGGATACAGCGCTGCGCCGGCCGAGGCTGCTGCGCCGGAGCCGCCGGCCGAGGTGCCAATGGATCCGTCGTCTGCTGCGCCCGCATCCATGAGCTCGCTCGCGGAACCCTCGGGTGTCTTCGAGCGCATGCCCGAGCCGCTCGGCGACGTGCATGCTTCAGGCGAGTCGCTGCCACCGGAGGTTGTCCACCAGCCTGAGCTCTCCGCTGGCACTCCTGCTGCGGCTTCGCCTGAGCTGCACCTTCCTGTGTTCTCTCCGCTCGCGCCGATCGCCGCGCCGGTGGACTATGAGCCGATGGAAGGCTCGGCGTCGCACCGCTTCGATCCTGTGCCACCGAGCGAGTATCGTCAGCCGGCGGCGACGATGGAGCCGGAGTCCGCGGCCAATGATCCGGACGCGGGCACGACTGCGGAGGCGGAGAGTGCACCTCCGCCGGCGACTGCGACTCATCTGATCACGCCGCCTGCGGGAGCCTCACTGCACCCGATTGTGACGGAGACGGAGGACGCTTCGGAGACGCTCGCGTCCGATGTGACGGCAGAGCTTCCCGCGCATGAATTTACGGAGCTTACCTCCTCGGGAGAGATGCTCTCCGAGGCGGCGACTCCGGAGCCGCGAGAGATCGCCGCGCCGGCATCCCCGCTGCAGCACGAGACAGCGATTCTCGAGGCGCGAGGAGCAGGCGAGGTGTCTCCTTCCGAGGCGGTTGACGCTGCGGGTATGACGGAGGACTCCATCGAGGAGGACTTCCAGACGACGACCCTTCATGCCGCGTCGATCGAGGAGATGGACTACGACGAGGAGGAGACGCTTGAAGGCGCAGCAGACCTCGGCAGCATGATCCGCGAGATGTCCATCGATGATCTTACGGAGCCGGGCGAGGACGCCGCGGCGGAGAGCTTTGAGGAGGATGTCGACTTTGAGGAGCTGGACAGCTTAGGTGACGAGGCGCACGAGTCGCTGTACACCGCCGGGCATGTCGAGCTGAACGAGGAAGAGGCTCGGGAGAGCGGCGACGAGGAGGAGGACGAGCGGCCTGCTGCCACCGACGAGACGTACGGACACGAGACTTCGCGTGAGCCTGGCCGGGAGACCAGCAACGGAGCCGCCGACGGTAGCCGCAGTGATGAGGGGGGCCGGGGGGGTCGGCGCTCCGGCCGGCGAGACGGGAGACGGGATGGCCGGCGCGGCTCGCGCGGCGACGAACGCGCCCGATCGACGGGGGGCGCGGGCGACCGCTCCTCCGGAATGCGGTCGGGCCGGCGTGATCATCGGCACTCCGCGCAGACGACAAACCTGCCGGCGATCAGCGACCTGCTGAAGCCCGGCCAGGAGCTTCTGGTGCAGATCGCCAAGGAGCCGATTGCGAAGAAGGGTGCGCGTATTACGTCGCATATCGCGCTGCCAGGTCGTTTTCTGGTCTTCATGCCAACGGTCAATCACACCGGCGTCTCGCGAAAGATTGAGTCCGATGGGGAGCGCCGTCGCCTCAAGGAGATTCTGCTGTCGGAGCGTGGCGAGGCCTCGGGCGGCTTTATCGTTCGCACGGCTGCCGCGGGTGCGAGCGAAGAGGAGTTACGCTCCGATCTCCGCTTTCTCCTGAATCTGTGGACCGATATCAAGCAGCGGTCGGAGTCGAGCAAGTCGCCGGCGCTGATCTACCACGATCTTAACCTGGTGGAGCGCATCCTGCGCGATCAGGTGACCGACACCTTCTCAGCGATCTGGGTCGATACGGAGACGGAGTACGAGCGGGTGCTGCGCTTCCTGCAGCGCTTCCAACCGTCGCTGATCCGTCGCGTGAAGCTCTATTCGAAGGAGACGCCGCTCTTCGAGCAGTTCGGTCTCACGGAGGAGATCAACAAGGCCTTGCGGTCGAAGGTCTGGCTGAAGTCCGGCGGGTCCATCGTGATCAACCAGACAGAGGCGCTGGTCGCGATCGATATCAACACGGGCAAGTACGTCGGGAAGACGGCGCGGCTTGAGGACACGATCGTGAAGACGAACCTCGATGCGATTCCGGAGATCGTGCGGCAGATCCGGCTGCGCGATCTCGGCGGCATCATCATCATCGACTTCATCGATATGGATGAGCGGAAGAACCGGCACAAGGTGATGGCGGTACTCGAGGAAGAGCTCAAAAAGGATCGTGCGCCGTCAAAGGTTCTGCAGTTCAACGACTTCGGCCTGGTCGCCATCACACGTAAGCGGGTGAAGCAATCGCTCGAGCGGACCCTCTCAACAACGTGCGGGGTCTGCGCCGGAACGGGGATGGTGAAGAGCCCAGTCACGGTCTGCAACGATATCTACATTGAAATGCGCAAGATGCAGAAGCATCTCGACCGCGGCGATGTGATGCTGCGGGTCAATCCTGAGGTGGTCAAACAGCTGAAGAGCCCGACCGCCCGCTGGCTGCAGGAGATGGAAGAGATGATCGGCAAGACGATTCTGGTTAAGTCGGACCCGGCGCTGCATCCGGAGCAGTTCGACATTCACTAGGCGGAGGCTCCGTCACCTGGCGGAGATGACGTGCGGGTGGGGCGCCTTCGAGCTGGTCGAGGGCGCCTTCCCTTTGGTATTGCTGGCATGGTGGTAAAGGCCAGACATCTGTACCCCATCACCGCACGTAAAGGTGGTCCTGTCATCCCTTTGCAGAGTTGCTGCGTCATACACAACAACGTGCTCGAATCCGTGTCTTAAACAAGTAGCAGGTCAGTTCACGTCTTCCGTCTCGGGAGCGTTTGAGGTCATCATGATGTCGAATTCCAGGATCTTCGGTGCCGCTGTTGTGGCGCGTGTCGCCGGCGCATTTCTTATTTCTACGCTGGGAGGCCTCCGTGTGCACGCCCAGGACGCCGCGCCTGTGGCTAACGGCGCTGCGGGCGCCGCTCAGGTGGCGCAGCGGCCGGCGATCGGTCTTATGGCAGAGCTGAAGGCACCTCTCGACCTTCGGCTGCCTGATGCTCCGTCTGTAGATGCGGGGTCAAGTTCGTCGAGTGCGGACTCGTCCAACTCGGACGGCGCGCTTCCGTATGTTGCGCTGGGTGCTGACCCGGGCGCGGCGGATGGAAACGGTCAGCCGCCACCCTATCGGCGTCGCCGGTATGGCTCCCCGAACTACAACGACCGCTGGCACAATGCGGATGGCTCCAACAAGCTGGCCTTTGTCGCAGGCATCGGGTTTACGGTGCCATCGGCGGGAACGGGTCGGCAGTACAACCTGAGCTATTCGCTGAAGGGCGGCGCCGGTATCAACTTCAGCAAGAAGCTGGGTGCGCTGGTGGAGTTCAACTACGACCGCTTTGGGGTCCAGGGCAGCATTATCAGCCAGCAGTTTCAGACGTACAGCAACCTTGGGGTCACTGACTCGAACGGCAATCCAATTGACTTCAGTGGACTTGATGCGAATGCCTATGTCTGGTCGATCACGCTTAATCCGATCCTGACCTTCCATGACGGCGAGAAGACAGGTGCGTACGTCGTCTTTGGCGGTGGACTTTATCACAAGGTCACGAACTTTACGCTGCCGCAGACGGAGGTTGGCTTCAGCCCCTTCTTCGGGCAGTATGCCTTCCAGACCAGCCAGACCTTCGATCACTACTCGGATAACGCGGGCGGTGTGAACGCTGGTCTCGGACTGACGTACAAGCTCTCGCGGTTCTCGAACCAGAAGCTCTTTGCCGAGGCACGGTACGTGTATGTCTTCGACTCGCAGAGCTTCGACCCGAACACGAGCCTCTACCCGGACGCGAATGCACGGACCGGCTACTTTCCTGTGACGGTGGGTCTCCGCTTCTAACTGACTTCACGACTGCGTGGCAACAGAGCCCGGCGGCTGCCGGGCTCTGTTATTTAGAAGCGCTGTTGCAGGGCAAAGCCGGAGAGCACGCCGCCAACGGTAAGGACGCTGATCAGGATCTGGTGGGCGGTGCCGCGCTGCCGCGCCTCCCAGGTGTTTCGCCAGAGCATGAACAGCAGAAAGGCGCAGAGAGCCAGCTCTGCCTTCCAGACAAAGACACCCATGCCCGCCTTTCCAGCGACAACGCCGCCGAGCAGCGCGCAGACGAACCAGATCACCTCATGCAGCAGCTTGTACGATCCACGCACGCGATAGTCGCGAACGACAAAGCGCGGCACTCCAGAGGCGATGCCCATCGTTGCCAGAAGTGAAAGCATGACGGTTGTCATGTAGCCGAGCAGCACCGCGAGTCCAATGATCGCGTAGGAGATCATCCCGTCCTCCTCAGTGCCGCATGGCCGCTTCCACCTGGGCAGCGTCATGCGGCAGTTTTTCGATCAAGTCTATCAGCCGTCCGTCGGACGCCACGTAGAAAACATCTTCGATGCGCACGCCGAGATGTTCCTCCGCGATGTATATGCCGGGTTCGATGGTGAAGACCATACCGCGATCGAGTTTGGTGTGGGCGTAGTCCATGGGATCGTGCACGTCGATACCGACCGAGTGACCGAGGCCATGCAGGAAGTACTTGCCCAGAGGCTCGCCGTGCAGGTCCTTGCCGTGCGTATTGATGTAGTCGAAGGCGATCTTGTCGAGGGTGTCGGTGACCTCGGCGCCGCGCTCGTTCGTGTTGCCAAGCCGGAACTTGCCTGCGACGAAGGCCTCAGCGGCGGCGCGCTGCGCGCCTAGCACGACGTTATAGATCTCCTGCTGGCGCGCCGTGAAGTGACCGTTGACCGGCATCGTGCGTGTGATGTCGGAGGCATACATGCTGTACTCGCCTGCCTCGTCGATGACGACGACATCTCCCGCGGCCATGACGCGCTCGTTGGCAGCATAGTGCAGCGTCGTCGAGTTTGGGCCCGAGCCGACGATGGCGGCATAGCTCGGCCGCTCGCAGCCCTCGCGCATCATCGTGGCGATCTCGGTGCCGGCGACGGTTCGCTCGCGCACCCCAGGCTGAATGGCTTGCATGCCCGCACGCTGCGCGATGATGGACGCGTCGCTCGCCTTTCGCAGCAGATCGATCTCGGCGGGTGACTTCACGGTGCGGAGCGCCATCGTGAGCTCACGAACATCCTGCGCGTGCAGGGCGTCAGTGGCTGTCCCCAGCGAGGCGGCGACGAAGCCCATCGCGGCCGAGGCCGCGGGCATGTCCTGCTCGGTCCACAGTGCGCGGGTTCGTCGCTGGTCTTCGGCGAGAAACGCTGTGAGTACAGAAGGCAGGGAGGCCACCGGCATCACCGCGTCGACGCCCGCGCTTACCGGCGCTCCGGGGGTCTGCGCGTCCATCTTTTCGCCGGTGTACTTCTCGATCACAAGATTGCGCGCGGGCAGGAAGAGGATCTCGCGATATTGATGCGCTGGTACGGCCACACCGGTGCGCGGCACCACAGTGGCCGGCCCCGCGTCGATGATGACGAGCGCGGCGCCGGGCTCAGTCCAGCCGGTGAGATAGAAGAAGTCCGAGTCCTGGCGGTAGGGCATGAAATCGAGGACTGGCTCTTCGCTGGCGAAGAGGACCGCGACACCGCCGTGCAGCTTCGTCGCGAGCGCCTCACGCCGCTGGTGGTATTCGGCCTTCGGAACGCTGTCCATGGCGCGACTCGCCGTGGCGGGTAGAAGCAAGAGGACGGCATACAGGCCTGACTTGATCCACGGTTGTCTGTTCAGCATTGTTCCTCGCTGGTCGTTCTTTCGCATGCTAAGCCTTTGCTGCTGCTCGCGCGACGACTCCGCCAGCGGCAGACCGCCAAAGTCGAGGGAAAAGCAGTCGCGAGGGGTAACGCCGGGCCTCGATGAGGCGGAGGATCAGCCATCCCAAGCGCCGATCCGGGAGCGAAGCTTCCACTTTTTCTTCCGCAGGCCGCCGACAAGAGAGAGCCGCTGAGGATGAAGAGGATGCGATGCCGCGGAGGATGTCTGTGTGCCGCTGTTGGGCGCATCGATCGTTCTTTGGGGCTGGCGCGGTCTGCGCGGGCTAGATGCCGACGGGGTAGGGCTTGCCGTGAATCTCCTGCCCTGACGCTCCGGTGCGCTCGAAGCGTCCCTGCAGCAGGCTCATCAGACCGGTGTACCAGTAGCCAAAGACGAACAGGAGCAAGAAGGGGACGGTGAAGAAGTTCTCCGTCGAGATGGCATAGAAGACGGTCCAGGCGAAGTAGACGCCGATGGCAAGCTCGATCCACGGAACCACGCCGAGGCGCTTGCGATACTTTCTGGCCTGGCTGCGCTCGCCCTTCTTCTGCACGCTGTATTTTGGCGTGCGGGCGAAGGCACTTTTGACACCGAAGAGGGCCTCGAGCACGGCCTTGGTGTTGGTGATGGTGAGGCCGACGCCGCCCAGTGCCATGAGGAAGGGAACGTAGGCGAGCCGCCGATACCAGATCTTCGGAAAGAGCTCCTTCTGGCTCACCATGTAGAAAGTCGAGAGCGAGAGCGTGCTCGCGACAAAGAGCGGCAGATCGATCAGAAGCATCTGCAAGTAGCCCTGCCAGGAGCGGATGATCATGGCGGGCATGAGCAGGGTGCTGAGCACGATCATGAGCGGGTAACTGATGTTCGCGGTGAGGTGGTAGAAGGCCTCGAGCTTGGTGTGAAAGGGTGCGTTGCTGGCGAGCACGCGTGGCAGGATCTTTCTCGAGGTCTGGATGAGGCCCTTGGCCCAGCGCGCCTGCTGCGTCTTAAAGGCAGTCATCTCGATGGGCAGCTCGGCGGGACACTCGACATCCTGCAGGTACTTGAACTTCCAGCCGATGAGCTGCGCGCGATAGCTGAGATCGGTGTCTTCGGTCAGGGTGTCATGCTGCCAGCCACCGGCCTCACCGATGACGCGCCGGCGCCACATACCGGCGGTGCCGTTGAAGTTAAAGAAGACGCCGGCGCGAGAGCGGCCACCGTGCTCGAGGACGAAGTGGCCGTCGAGCAGGATGGCCTCGACCTGAGTGAGAAAGCTGTAGTTGCGATTGAGGTGCGTCCAGCGCGTCTGCACCATACCGACGCCGGGCTCGGCGAAGTGATGGATAACCTGCATGACCCACTGTCGCGGCGGAACGAAGTCGGCATCGAAGATCGCGACCAGTTCGCCGCGAGCGACGTTCAGACCAGCGTCGAGGGCGCCGGCCTTATAGCCATGGCGATTGGCGCGGTGGATGTAGGTGATGGGCTGTGGTGCGAGCGTGCCGATGCCGGCCGCGTAGCGCGCGACGATGCTGCGAGCGACCTGCTGCGTCTCATCAGTTGAGTCGTCGAGGACCTGGATCTCGAAGCGATCACGCGGGTAGTCGAGGCGGCAGACAGCGTCGATGAGCCGGTCGATGACGAACTGCTCGTTAAAGATGGGCAGCTGGATGGTGACGAAGGGAAGATCCCTCTCGGCGAAGTGCATGGGCGGCTCGGCCCATTTGGCTTCGTTCTTCTTGTTGCGGTAGTAGAGCCAGACAAGCTGATAGCGGTGAATGCCGTAGAAGGCAAGGATCAGCATGACGACGAAGTATGGGATCAGAAGCGCGGTGTCGAAGGCGTTCCAGCGGTAGAGGTGTTCAAACGTCTTATCGGCGAAGTGTGTCTTCCAGTAGTGGCCGAGACCTCGCGGTGCGTCGAGCAGCCACACCGCCATCATGTCCATCGCAGCCTGCAGAGCACACCTCGGCATCCATCGCTGATTTTACGCGAGGCGAAGCTCTCTGCACGCCAGGGGAGGCTAGTTGAGGAACATGGTCCGGTAGAGGGTGTCTCGCTGCACAGGGCGGAAGCCGGCGTCGCGGATGATGCGGCGGAGCTCCTCCTCGGTGGTGCAGTTGGCGGTTCCTGCGGCACGAACGACGTTCTCTTCCAGCATGACGGAGCCGACGTCGTTGCCACCGAAGCGGAGACCCATCTGGAGGACCTTCAAGCCCTGGGTGACCCAGCTCGACTGCACGTTCTCGATATTGTCGAGGAACATGCGGGAGATGGCGAGTGTCTTGAGGTACTCGACCGAGGTCGCCTCGTTCCAGCCACGTCCGCCGAGTGCGGTGTTGTTGGGCTGAAAGGACCACGGGATGAACGCGGTGAAGCCGCCGGTCTCTTCCTGCAGGCGGCGGACGACCTCGAAGTGGTTGACGCGCTGCTCGACGGTCTCGCCGACGCCGAACATCATGGTCGCAGTAGTGCGCATGCCGAGCTCGTGAGCGGTGCGGTGGACGTCGACCCAGTCCTGGGTCTTGCACTTGAGACGGGCGATCTTGTGGCGGACGTCGTCGTCGAGGATCTCGGCGCCGCCACCGGGGATGGACTGGAGGCCGGCGTCGCGGAGACGCAGGATGGTGTCGCGAAGGGAGAGTTCAGAGTACTCGGCGATGGCGAGGATTTCGGAGGCCGAGAGGCAATGCAGCCAGATGGAGGGAAAGCGCTGCTTAATACCGCGGAAGAGGCTCTCAAACCAGTCAATCTTGAGATCGGGGTGGATGCCGCCCTGCATGAGAACGCCGGTGCCGCCCATCTCGAGGGTCTCAGCGATCTTGTCGTAGATGGTCTCGAAGTCAAGAATGTAGCCCTCGGCGGCCATCTTTCCCTTGAGGGGGCGATAGAAGGCGCAGAAGGTGCAGTACTCGGTGCAAAAGTTGGTGTAGTTGATGTTGCGGTCGATGATGTAGCTGACGACGCCGTCGGGGTGGAGACGGCGACGGACGCTGTCCGCCTCCATGCCGATGCCGATCAGATCATCGCTCCGGAAGCAGTCGATCGCCTGTTCGCGCGTGATGCTCATACGACGAGTTTACGCTGGTACAGCGGGGCGACTTCGCGGTGTGGAAACGGACCGTGGGGTGTTCATGGGGGATGCAGGTGATCTTCGCCTCATGCGTCGGCGGGTACCCCCCCAGTACCCTCACTTCGCACAAAATCTTCAAAAGACTGAGCTTAGCCTGGTATCTCCCATGTCCTCGAAGGTCCGCGGTAGAGTGCCCGCGGACGGCTCGACGAGCCGGCTTGCGTGAGCTCTTCCTGGCTTCCAGGTTTGCTTCAAAGTGGCGATTCACGGTCGCGCCAGTGCTCTCTTTTCAGGATACCGGGGGAGCTGGCCTGACTACGCCACCTTGCGATTGATCGTCTCGGCCCGGGTTGGAGTGAGCGCGTGTGGGCGAGGCGGTGCCGGCCGTGGAGCAACTCTCGATCGATCCTGTGCCTCTGACACTGAGGGCTTCGGCCCCGGAAAGAAGGCAACAGCGAATGGCACAGGAAGCGCACAAGAAGGCAGCAGAGCACCACGAGAACGCCGCGAAGTCTCACAAGGCAGCGGCAGAGCATCACGAGAAGGGCGACCACAAGACTGCGACGGAGCACTCGACGAAGGCGCACGAGCACTCGACCGAGGCGCATAAGCACTCGGCGGACGCGCACACAAAGTCGGCCGCAAAGAAGTAAGCCGGAGAGGGACAAGGCCTGCGGGGGGTGAATGCATCCTCCTGGCAGGTCTTTTCCTTTGCGCGGCCGTCGAAGCGGTATGGTCAGTGCTGGTGCTGGACGAGAAGCCAGACGAGAAGCGCGGCGACGAGGACGAGCAGGACTAGGACGACGAGGGCGAGGGTGCGCAAGGTGACAAGCTGCCGCTCGATGCTGGTGATGCGGGTCTGGGTGGACTCGGCGGCGGCCCGGGCGCTCTTGGCGTCGGCGGCGGTGGCGGTGACGAAGCCGGCAAACTCATCGAGGTGGGCGGCGAGGTCGACGTGAGCTTTGGCGACGCGGCCGAGGTCGGAGCGGACCTCGTCGGAGAGGGTGGTGAGAGCCTGGTCGTTGGCGGACTTGGAGCTCAGATATCGGTCCGCGAGCGGGACCATGCGGGAGATGTGAGGCAGGAGTTCAAAGAGCTGGGCGATGACTTTGGGCCACATGGCCTGAGTCTACGTGTGTGCGCGATGAGCGAGGGAGGGCCGATACCGGCGCGGGCGTCGGTGTACCTGGCTACCTGGCAGCGAGGGCTACACTCGGCCACCCGTCCGTCCAAGCGATGGTCGAGAGCTGCAGAGAGGGCCTGCCGGTGGTGGGGTCGTAGGCGTGGAAGACGAGGAGGTCTTCGCCGTTGAACTCGGGGCCGTCGGGGTTGTGGGTCGCGGTCTCGCCGCCGGGGCCGGCCCAGCGCTGGTTGGCGGTGAGGACGGTGGTGCCGCCGCCTTCGAGCAGAGGTTTGCCGGAGCGGTCGAGGAAGGGACCGGTGACGGTGCGGGCGCGGCCAACGACGGTGTGGTAGGTGCTGCTGGCGCCGCGGCAGCAGAGGTCCCAGGAGGTAAAGAGGTAGACGTAGCCGCCGTGCTCGAGCAGGGACGGGGCCTCGATGGCTTCGGCGTCGGCCGGAAGGCTGGTCACATCTTCGTGGAGGCCGGTCGAGGTCTGGATGCCGGCGGCGCTGGTCCGGGCGCGGGCGCCGGAGGCGGGAGCGCGGCGAGCCAGGGAGTAGAGGCGGGTATCGACAGGGCTGAGCAGGCCGGTGGTGGCGTCGAGGCGGCGCATCTTGATGCCATCCCAGAAGCTGCCGAAGGCGAGCCACTGGTGCCCCTGGGGATCACTGAAGAAGGCGGGATCGATGGCATTGAAGTTGTCGGTGGCCTTGGACTCGAGGACGAGGCCTTTGTCGACCCAGCCGAAGTCGGGGCTGGTGGGATTGAGGGTTCTGGAGACGGCGAGGCCAATGCCGGAGGTGTTCTTGCCGAAGAGGGAGTAGGCGTAGTAAAGGCGGTACACGTCGCCGACGCGGTGGACTTCCGGGGCCCAGAGTTCGCGGGTGCCGGGGCTACGCTCGCGGATCCAGGCAGGGATGGCGGCGAAGACCTGGCCGCAGCGCCGCCAATGGGTAAGGTCGTCGGAGCACCGGACGGCAAGCTGGCCGCCCTCGGGGGTCTTTCCAGTGGCGAAGACGTACCAGGTGCGGCCGTCGCGTGCGATGGACGGGTCATGGGTGCCCTGGACGTCGCCGGTGACGGGAATGCTGCGCGGGGATGCCGCCAGGCCAGGGAGGGTGAGGACAAGGGCGGCGAGCAGACGCAGGTGGCGGATCATGCGATCTCGCGGGCAGAGGGGGAGATGGGGGTACGGGTGAGGCGGCGGCCGGTCCACCAGCGATGGGTGAGCAGGAAGGTGGTGAGCAGAAGGATGGTGGCGACGATGCCCTGCGACCAGAGGCAGTAGACGCACCACTTCTGGATGACGTAGGCCTCGAGATAGGTGAGCATGGCCGCGAAGAAGAAGCCGACCTCGGCGAGGACGAGCAGGAGGCCCATGCGGCCAAGGACGGCGGCGACGGCCATCAAGGTGTAGCCGGCGATGCCGAGGGTGGCGACAGGGATGTGAAGGCCCTGCTTGCTCTCGTCGGAGAAGCCGGTGGGCGGAAAGGAGGCGAAGCGCGAGTGATTGACGGCGCCGCAGTCGAAGCGCTCGGTGACGGCGCAGGGCGGAGCCTGGGAGGGATCCTGGTTGTGCACACGGAGCGCGAGAACGCTCACGACGACGCCTGCCAAGGCGAGCAGTGCGAGGAGATATCGCATGGATCAAGTGTAGTCGGTCCGGGGTGGTCGCTCCTGCGGGACGGAGCGAGCGTTGTTATACGAAGAGCATTTCCATCCGGGTTGTGATTCGGATTGATCTGCAGCCCCGGATGCGCCTGCGGCAGGTCTGATCGCGTGCCTTGCTCAAGAGATGGCCGTCGGGGTTCAGAGACAGAGACAGAGACAGAGACAGAGACAGAGACAGAGACAGAGACAGAGAC
>CAXTVA010000015.1:0-43366 GCA_964247625.1 uncultured Acidobacteriaceae bacterium | reverse complement strand
CAGAGACAGAGACAGAGACAGAGACAGAGACAGAGACAGAGACAGAGACAGAGACCTGAGACCTGAGAACAGAGATCACGGTTTGCAAGATTCACCTTGACTTCCACGGATGATTCACTACCATACGGTTGTGGATGCGCTCGACATGACCTTTTCAGCTCTGTCCGATCCGACCCGGCGGGCGATGATTCAACGACTCTCGCGTGGGCCTGTGTCTGTGCATGGGTTGGCGGAGCCGTTTGCGCTCTCGCAGCAGATGGTTTCGAAGCATATTGCCTACCTGGTGCGGGCGCGGATTGTGATCAAGACGAAGCGTGGCCGGGAGAGTGTGTGCACGCTTCGGCCAGAGGCGATCAAGACAGTCAGCGACTGGGCGATCAGCTATCGCCGGTTCTGGGAAGAGAGTTTCGAGAAGCTTGAGGTTGTTGTAAAGCAGATGGAAAGGGAGGTCAGAGATGACAAGCAACACGATTAGCGAGACAGAGCGAATGGTTGTGATAAAGGTTTTCGACGCCCCACGCGAGCTGGTTTGGAAGGCGTGGACAGACCCGAAGTACGTGATGCAGTGGTGGGGGCCGAAGGACTTCACCGCGCCCGTTTGTCAGATGGATCTTCGCGTCGGAGGGAAGTCTCTCTTCTGCATGAGGGCGCCGAACGGGCAGGAGTTCTGGAATGCGGTCGAGTACCACGAGATTGTTCTGCACGAGAAGATCGTCTCGTCCATGTACTTTGCGAACTCGAAGGGAGACAAGATCGATCCTGCGCAGCTCGGAATAGAACATGAGGCGATCGACGGTGCGTACGACGTGACCCTGTTTGAGGATCTCGGAGACGGCCGGACGAAGCTTACCTTCATCGGCAATGAGCCGATGGAGAGCGCGAAGAACAGCGGTCAGATGGAGGGCTGGAACCAGATCCTGGATAAGGTTGCCACCGTCGTTGCGGGGCTCGTGCAGGCGAGGTGAAGAGGCTGACGTTCTGACGGTTGCCATGCAGAGGAGAAAGCCAAGGGTGACGACGAAGGCCAGCGAACGGTCTCCTCGTCGTCACCTGGCCCTCGTTCCCTGGGCCTGACCAACGCCGCTGGCGAACGTGAGGTGGGGACTGTGGCGCGGCTGTCTTGCTGCAGGAGGGTCGCGGTTAAGAACCTTCGGTCGTTGGGACGGTGCGGGTTGTGGGCTGGGGTGGAGTGAGCCAGGGGGCGAGGCGCCGCTCCATGATGCGGATGGCTTCGGGGTTCTGGTCGATGAGAAGGAAGTGGCGGCCGTGACGGGCGGCGGCAACGCCCGTGGTGCCGGAGCCGGCGAAGAAGTCGAGGACGGTGTCGCCGGGGCGGGAGTGGACGCGGACGATGCGGTCCAAGACTCCGAGGGGCTTCTGTGTCGGATAGCCGGTCTTTTCGCGGCCGGTGGGGCTGACGATGGTGTGCCACCAGACGTCGGTGGGAGTCTTGCCGCGCGCGGCCTTTTCGGCCCCGACGAGGGTGGGGGCGAGATAAGGGATGCGATCGATCTCGTCGGAGTTGAAGGTGTAGCGGTCGGGGTCGCGGGTGTACCAGAGGAGGGTGTCGTGCTTGGCGGGCCAGCGGCGGGTGGGGCGGGCGCCGTAGTCGTACGCCCAGATGATCTCGTTCTGGAAGCAGGGACGGGTGAAGACCTGGTCGAGCATGACCTTGCAGTAGTGGACCTCGCGATAGTCGAGGTGGACGAAGAGGGAGCCCTCGGGGGTGAGGATGCGGTGGGCTTCGACCATGCGCGGGCGGAGATAGGCGGCGAGGTCGTCGAAGGTATCGGCGTAGCCGGGGGCGGGTGAGGGTGGGGTTGACAGGACGGGTTGGGGGAGGGTCGAGGCAGGGCCGGGGGTAGCCTCGATCGGGTGGGGCAGGATCTCGGTGCGATAGCGGTGGCCGCCGAAGCCGATACGATCGCCGGCGGGGTCGCGCGTGGTGCGCAGGCGGGGGCGGGTCTGGCGGCGGCCGGTGTTGAAGGGAGGATCGACGACGATGAGGTCGACCGAGGCGGAGGGAAGGCGCTCGAGGACGACGAGATTTTCGCTGTGGACGATGCGGTTCACGGGTGCGGGCTCCGCGCGGTTGGGGGGTGAACCGGGCAAGAAGGATGGTGGGGACGTGCGTTCGAAGGGGAAGACCGGTCCGGACGCCAGCAGCGTGGATGGGGGGTGGGGAACGCAGGAAGCCACGACGGGAGGGACGGACTACAACCAAGGTGGCCTTTGGCGACGCTCGATGGCGCGTGTAGAGTCATGCCGAAGCCTCGCTCTGTGACCGTGTCCTCGACTGCTCTCATTCACGCTATGTTCTCGCATCCGGGCCGGGTGCGTCGCCACAACGAAGACTGCTGCGCGATCTGTCCTGAGCTGGGGACGTTCGTGGTGTGTGACGGCATGGGCGGGGCGGCGGCCGGCGAGGTGGCGAGCCGGCTGGCGGCGCAGACGCTGATCGACCACCTGGCGCTGCCGGTTGCGGCGCATGTGCGGCCGCAGACGCGGCTGCACGCGGCGGTGCTGGCGGCGAACTCGGCGGTCTACCAGTTTCAGCAGGAGCATCCGGAGCACGCGGGGATGGGCACGACGATGGTTGCGCTGCTGCATGTGCCGGCGCCGACGAAGGATCGGCGGGCGACGCCGCGCGGCCCGCGGCCGCAGCGCTTCGTGACGCCGCCGTCGCTGTTTCTGGCGAATGTGGGCGACAGCCGGTGCTATCGGTGGCGGCGGGGAACGTTGGCGCAGCTCTCGGTCGACCACTCGTTTGTGGACGCGCAGGTGCGAGCGGGACAGCTGACGGCGGAGCAGGCGGCGACCTCGCCGATGCGCAACTTCATCACCCGGGCGATCGGGCCGCAGGATCACATCGAGCCGGATATCGACGGGGTGCGGACGGAGGCGGGGGACGTCTACCTGCTGAGCTCGGACGGGCTGACGCGGGAGCTGAGCACGGACGAGATCGCGGAGGTGCTGACGGCTGGGCTGCGCTCGCCGCTGCCGGAGCAGGCGGAGCTGGAGCGAACGGCCGAGGCGCTGGTAGCGGCGGCGAATGCGCATGGCGGCGGCGACAACATCACGGTGCTGCTCCTCGGTTTTACGGCGTAACCGCTGCGACGGAGGACGCCTTTCGCCAGGGGACCGGGATAGGGTAGGCTCACCTCTGGCCCGTCCGGCGGCTGGCGCTGTCTGGCGAGCCGAGGCGCACGGGCGCAGAGGAGATCGGATCGCTATGCCGCAAGAGCTGTTCTTTGAGGACTTTTACCCGGGGATGAAGTTTGAGTCGGTAGGTGGCTACAAGGTCACGGCCGAGGAGATCAAGGAGTTCGGGCAGCGGTATGATCCGCAGCCGTTCCACATCGATGAGGCGGCGGGGGAGAACTCTTTCTTCAAGGGACTGGCGGCGTCCGGCTGGCTGACGGCGGCGATCGTGATGCGGCTGCGGGTGGGCTCGATGCCGGTCTCGGGGGGCATGATCGGGGCGGGGGTCGAGGAGATTCGGTGGGTACAGGCGGTGCGGCCGGGCGATATGCTGCGCACGGAGGCGGAGATTCTGGGGGTGCGGCGGTCGAGCTCGCGGCCAAACTACGGGGTGGTGCGCTCGCGAACTATCACGTTCAACCAGCGGAGTGAGGTGGTGATGCGGTCGACGGTGAACTTTCTGGCGCCGCTGCGCGGGGACGCGGGGACGGCGACGGAGAGGTCTTCGGCGGCTACGGTCTAGAGAGGGCGAAGCGGCGGGGAAGGGGACTCGCGCGGGGCGAAGATCGGGCGTATGTTATGGGGATGCGGATGACGGTGCTGGCGTCCGGCTCCAAGGGCAACTCGGCGGTGGTGAGCGCGGAGCGCACGCGGATTCTGGTGGATGCAGGGCTCTCCTGCCGGGAGCTGCTGCGGCGGATGGCACTTGCGGGGGAGCGGCCGGAGGAGCTTTCGGCGATTCTGATCACGCACGAGCACCAGGACCACGTGGCGGGGCTGGCGGTGCTGGCGCGACGGCTGAAGATCCCGGTCTTCTTTACCGAGCCGACACATCGGGCATGGGTGCGGATGCTGACGCCGCGAACGACGATGACGTATGCGCAGTGGCTGTCCAAGCTGGCGGCTGAGCGCGAGGCGAAGGCGGCGGCGCTGCTTGCGACGGCGAAGGTGCCCCGCTATGAGGCGATGCGGCCCGCGACGGAGGTGGCGGTGGCTGCGGGGGCGGCGGATGCGGAACGGCAAGAGAGTAGCGGCGAAGGGAGAGGGGACGATCCTGAGCCGTGTGAGAGCCAGGAGACCAGGGTCGGGGTGCGGGCGGACCCGACGTATCTGCCGGCAGTCGAGTACTTCCATGCGGGGACGCCGTTCCGGATCGGGGAGATCGATGTATGTCCCTTTACGATTCCGCACGATGCAGCGGATCCGTGCGGCTTTGTATTCTCGGCGGCGGGGATCCGCATGGCAATTGCGACGGACCTGGGGTACATGCCGCCGAATGTGACGTCGGCGCTGCGCAATGTGGATGTGCTACTGCTCGAGTCCAACCACGATCTCGAGATGTTGAAGGATGGGCCGTATCCGTGGTCGGTGAAGCAGCGGGTGCTCTCGCGGGTGGGTCACCTGTCGAATCTGGCCACGGCGGAGTTTCTGGCGCGGGAGTACGACGGAGGCGCACACACGATCATTCTGGGGCACTTATCGGAGGCAAACAACGCTCCGGAGCTGGCGCGGCTCTCGGCCGAGGAGGCGATCGGGGACCGAATGCGGCTGCTTGGGAATCGAGTGGTGCTGGCGCGGCAGGATACGCCGCTCGAGCCGGTCTGCCTCTAGCGGGGTCGCGGCGAGGACCCGGTGGCGGTCGCGGGATATGACGGCACGGTATCGGATTCGTTGCGGGCGGATGAATCCTCCAGGTGTTCCTGGCGTCCAAACGTTTAGAATGAGTCGCAAGCCTATGCCCTCGAGTCCTTCGCCCTTTCCGGTTCGCACACGCCGCACCCAGACGCAGTGCACTGACGTGGTGGTTGGCAGCATTCTCTCCGGCTGGCGGTTCGACATCTCCGGAATCTCGCCGGCGATGCGGACCGACTATGAGCAGCATCTTGAGGAGTGTCTCCACTGCCGGCGGCGGCAGCGGTCGGCGCGCACGATCGATCTTCTGCTGATCTCGGTGAGCACGCTTTCGATTGTGGCCTTCCTGCTGGCGGCGGTGGTGGTTCACAAGGTGGAGCTGGCGACGCACGTGGGGACGATCCATGTGGAGCTGCACCACGCCATGGTCGCGATCTCGCTTGAGGCGGTGGCGATCGCGGGGGTGGCGATCTCGAGCCTGCTTTGGATTCTGGTGGCGGTGGCGACGCCGCTGCCCGGGCTGGTGGGCAGCTTTGTGGAGCAACATCTGCCGGCGGACCTGCGCGAGCGCCTCCGGCGAGCGGCGTAGGACAAACGGATATCTGCGGGTGGGCTGCTGCGGATAGACTGAGGTTGTGAGTTCAACTCCCGAGGTCGATGGCGGTGTACGGCAGGTTCAGCCGCAGGTGGCGGGGCCACTGCCGGATACGGCGCAGGAGCGTCTGCTCGCAGAGACGCCACCGGAGGTGCTGGCCTCGCCACGGCCTGTGCGACGCGGGCCAGGGACGTCGGCGACCTACATTCTGCTGGGCATCAACATCGCGGTCTTCGTGTGGATGGTGCTGCACGGGGTGAGTGCGACCTCGCCAACGCCGGACGATCTGGTGCGCTTTGGCGCGAATGTGACGGACCTGGTGCTGGCGGGGCAGTGGTACCGGCTGTTGACGGCGACGTTTGTACACGTGGGGATTGTGCACCTGGCGACGAATATGTGGTGCCTGTACAACCTGGGTCTGCTGGGAGAGCCGCTGCTGGGCCGGTGGGGGCTGGCGGGGGTGTACCTGGTCACCGGGGTGGCAGGCAACCTGCTCTCGCTCGGGGTGAGCGTGGTGATGCGCAACTTCGCGGTCGGCGCGGGGGCGTCGGGGGCGGTGTTCGGGATCGCGGGCATCCTGATCGTGCTGCTCTCGAACCATAAACTGCCGATTCCGGTGGTCGAGCTGCAGCGGCTGCGCAAGTCGGTGATCCAGTTTGCCGGATTAAACCTGGTGATCGGGCTGGGGTCGAACTTCGCTCACCTGCTGCACATCGACAACTCGGCGCACCTGGGTGGCTTTCTCTCGGGGCTGGCGCTGGGGCCGGCGCTGGTGCCGCGGATGACATCGGGGCGACGGAGCTATCTGGCGCGGCAGAAGATCACGTTTGCCGTGGCGGTGCTGGTGCTGGTGCTGTTCGCGTACTGGATTGCCAAGATCTACTAACGGGCGTTCCGGGTAAGGCGCGGGTCATCAGTTTGTGGAGAGGATCCTGTCGTCCTGGTGTGTCCGCCCTCACCGCATGGGCCAAGTCCTCGCGTGCATGACGGGAAGCACGGCTGAAGCCGTGCTTCTGAAGACAGACATTTAAGGGGAGGCCGCTGGTCGTGCTTTCGCGAACACGGGCCGGTGACGCGTGCAGTCCGGTCCAAACGGAAGTGTGTTTTGGTGGCAGGCGACGGGGCTGGGTCTCGTATACTCGCGGGGTTCCGAGCATGGTCAAGCTTGGACTCTGGAGCCTGTGACGGAACCCTACGCCCCTTCGATTCCTGCTCCTGCCATGGCGCGGACTGTGCCGGAGGAGCTACGCGCGACGGCGCGTCTGGGAGTGCCGCTGGCGCTGGCGGAGCTGGGATGGATGTCGACGTACCTGGTGGACGCGGTCATGGTGGGCCACCTGTCCGCGGGGCCGGAGGCGATTGCGGCGTCCTCGCTGGGTAACACCATCTTCTATGCGGTGGTGTTCTTCGGGGTGGGTCTGCTGTACGGGCTGGACACGCTGGTGGCGCAGGCGTTCGGACGGCTGGACCGGCAGCGGTGCCTGTGTCTGCTGTTTCAGTCGCTGTGGCTGGTGGGGCTGTGGATTCCGATCACGATGCTGCTGATGCTGGCAGCGGGGCCGGTGATGCGGTGGGACGGCATTGACCCGGGGCTGGTCCGGATGACGACGGGATACCTGCACGCGCTGGCGTGGTCGACGGCGCCGCTGCTGGGGTATATGGCGCTGCGGCGCTATCTGCAGGCGATCGACCGGACGATTGCCATCATGATCTCGCTGGTGACGGCGAACCTGGTGAATCTGGTGGCGGACTGGGCGCTGCTGTTCGGGCACTTGCACGTGCGCGCGATGGGGCTTGCGGGCTCGGGATGGGCGACAGTGATTGTGCGGTACTACATGCTGGGGCTGCTGCTGGTGGCGTTCCTGTGGCATCTGCGGCGGGACGGGGTGCGGCTCGAGGCAAGCATGCTGCGGCCGAGCGCGGCACCTCTCCGGGCGCTGGCGAAGCTGGGATGGGCGCCGGCGATCCAGACGATGGCCGACCTGGGCGTCTCGACGGTGCAGACGCTGATCTGCGGGCGGCTGAGCACGGTCGCGCTTGCGGCGAATCAGGTGGTGATCGACGTGGGGGCGTTCGTTTACATGGTGCCGCTGGGATTTCAGTCGGCGGCGGCCATCCGGGTAGGGCAGTCGGTCGGGGCGGATCATCGCGGCGGAGTACCGCTGGCGACGCGGATGTCGTCGTGGATCGCGGTGGGGTTTGCCGGCATGGCGGCGATCGCGTTTCTGGTGGCGCCGCGACAGCTGGCGTCGATCTACGCGCGGGATCCGGCGGTGATCGGGGCGACGGTGGCGATCTTTGTCATCTCGGCGGCCTACCAGCCGTTTGACGCGTGGGAGTCCTGCCTGTCGGGGTCGCTGCGGGGGCTGGGCGACACGCGAACACCGATGCTGGCGGGGGTCTTCTGGTCGTGGATCGTGGGCGTTCCGCTGACGTGGTTCCTGACGCTGCACACGCCGCTGGGACTGCAGGGGCTGTGGCTCGGGAGGGGGATTCCGGCGGTGCTGACGGCGGTGAACGTGGCGTCTGTGTGGCGGTCGCGGTTCAGGCGGCTGTACCCGCCACGAACGACGCTGCGGCCGCACCCGCGGAAAGCGCAGGGGATGCCGCGGCCATCACTCGGGCTGCACTGAGGCTGGGGCTGGTGAGGGTCAGCTGAGGGTAGTCTGGGCGAACTTGCGGACCATGGCGAGCAGGAGGCGGCGGTCGCTCTCGCTGAGGTGGGCGGAGTAGCGCTGGATCTGAGTGAGGAAGCGGATCTCGTCCTCGCCCAGGTTGAGGCCGGACATCTCGCGGCCGACGATCTCTTCGGCGAAGAACTCGGAGAGCTGGAGGTCGAGGGCTTTGGCGATCTTCTGCAGAGTCTCAAGCGACGGGACGGTGTGGCCGTTCTCGACGCGGGAGAGATAGCAGCGCAGCAGGCCGGTCTTCTTTTCGATATCTCCCTGGGACATTCCCTTCTGGAGCCGGTAAGCACGAATGGTGGTCCCGATGTTCATCGAGGCCGGCGCGCTGACCGGAGCTTTGGTGAGCAGGGAGGAGGGAAAGGTTTGCATGTCAGCCATTAGCGGTAAAGTACAAACCGCTGGCGGCCCGGTCAATGACTATCTTGAGGGAGAGGTGGAGTGGAACCATGCCAGGTTCTCAGGCCTCTGTTTAGGGGTGAATCTTCAAGTAACACTTGAGGCGGCGTGAGGATTTGAACCGAGACCGTTAGTAATCAAGGGGGCACGTGCCGCGAAAGTTAAGCGACTTTGGAGCATGTGTTTTGGTGGTGAGAGGGTTCCCCAGCCAATAGCCTGTGATGTTGTACTGGCTCTCGATGCTGTTGGGTGAGGTGACGCTCTGGCGACCTGAGTCAGGGCGCGTGGTCAGGCCATGTGCATGCCGCCGTTGATGTCTAGGGTGTGGCCGGTGATGTAGGCGGCCTCCTCGGAGGCGAGGAAGACGACCGCGGGGGCGACATCGGCGTCGGTGCCGGGACGGCCGAGAGGGACGAGCGACGTCATGGCGGAGCGCTGGGCGTCGGTGAGGACGGCGGTCATGGCGGTCTCGATGTAGCCGGGGGCGATGGCGTTGACGGTGACGCTGCGGCTGCCGAGTTCGCGGGCGAGGCTCTTGGTGAGGCCGACGAGGCCTGCCTTCGAGGCGGCGTAGTTCGCCTGGCCGGCCTGGCCGGTCTGGCCGACGACGGAGGTGATGTTGATGATGCGGCCCCAGCGATGCTTGAGCATGGAGGGCATAACGGCCTGGGTCATAAGAAAGGCGCCGGTGAGGTTGGTGAGCAGGGTGTCGTCCCAGTCGGCGCGCTTCATGCGCATGGCGAGGCCGTCGCGGGTGATGCCGGCGTTGTTGACGAGGATCTCGATCTTGCCGAAGCGCTCGAGGACCGCTTTGCCGCAGGCTTTGATAGAGGTCTCGTCGGCGATGTCGAGGGGAAAGATCTCGGCGACTCCGCCAGCGGCACGGACCTCCTCGGCGACAGTGGTGAGCTTCTCGGTATTGCGGGCGGCGAGGGCGACGTGGGCGCGAGCGCGGGCGAGGGCAAGGGCGCAGGCGCGACCGATGCCCTGCGAAGCTCCGGTGATGAGGGCGATACGAGCGTCTACTCCTGGCATGTCTTCTGGGGCTCCTGAGGCGATCTGTCTGAGTATACGGAGCGGGGAAGGGTGGAGCCGGGAACGCGGCGGAGGGTCCAGGCCTGCATGTGGACCTCGGGGCCGTAGTGGAGCAGGCGGGGGCGATCGGGGCCGGGAAGGCCGAAGCTGGCGGGGAGGTCGTCGTGAAGGATCTCGGCCTCTGCCTGCTGCAGCTGCCAGGGGCCATGCTGGATGTGGCCGACCTGGATGGCGCCGAAGCGGCGGACGAAGAGAGCGTAGCGCTCGGTGAGGAAGCGGCGGAGGTCGTCGTCGGGGCTGGGGAGGTTGAGCGAGCGGTAGCGGGCGGAGAAGTCGACGCGGCCGCCGAGCAGGCGATGGGAGCGATAGGTGATGGCGCCGGTCTTGTCGCGGGGATCGGTGTGGCTCTCCATGCGCGCCCAGACGTAGGGCAGGCCGAAGGCGATACGGGCGCCGAGGACACCGAGCAGCGAGGCGGCGTCGAGTGAGAAGAAGTAGACGCCGGGGCTCGCGTCGGGGGCGCGGACGTAGGTGCGGAGGTTGAGCTCAGGGAAGGCGGTGGCGCCGGGGATGCTGAGCGAGTGTTCGCCGACGGTACGGACGCGGATGCGGTCCATGACGAATGGGACGACACCGAGCCAGGCCCAGCCATCGAAGGTATCGACGGTGAGGCCGGCGGGCAGGCGAGCCTGCACGAGAGTCGGGCGGACAGGCCAGTGGGTGAAGAGGACTTGGGTCCAGCGCTGGCGCAGGCGCCAGGGGCGGCGGGGAACGCTGCGGGACCGGTCAGAGGGCGTGACGAGGGTCTCGGGGAGGGCGACGGACGTTTCCGGATCGTCGAGAGAGAGGGGGGAGATCACATGTATCGGATGCGTCGAGCGGTGCAGGGATGAAGCGTTCACCGGAGCATGTAGGTCCCGGTAAAGATCGCGGTGCTGGTTCACGGTGCGCTTGGTTTACCTCAGGGGAGCGCATGCGCACGAGAGTTGAGCTGGATTTGAGACCGGTTTTCGACAGGAGTGGAGGGGAGGACGGTCCTAGAATGGCGCTATCTATGACGAGCGCGGTTGCGAACGAGACGAGGGTCGACGAGCACGTGGGGACGCCCTCTGCTGCGCCGTCGGCAAGCGAAGCGGGACGGACAGAGGCGGCCGGCGTTATGACACCCGGGGAGACGGAGGTCTACGCCATCCATGGCGCTGATCCGGAGGTGCTGGCGTATGCGATGGCGAAGTACTCGCGGTCGGCGCTCTCGATGCGGGAGTCGCTCCGGGAGATCAGTGCGCAGCGGGCCGAGCAGTTTTTGAACACGTTCTACTTCCAGTATGGTCACCGGTCAATTGCGGATCTGGCGCACGTGGCGTTCGCGATCGAGCGGCTGAGCCTGCTGGCGGCCATCGAGCTGGTCGATGAGCAGCGCTGGGATGGGCAGGAGCGGTCGACGCGGTATCAGAACTTCCAGCGGTCGGGATGGTATACGCCGGTACTTGGCGAGCAGACGAGAACGTATACGGCGTCGATCGAGGCGTTGTTCGGGGCGTATGAGCGAGTCGGCGCCGCGATGACAGAGGCGCTGGCGCAGCGGATCCCGCGACCGGAGGCGATGGCTGGGGACGCGTACCGAAGGACGCTGAAGGCGCGGGCGTTCGATGTGGCGCGGTATCTGCTGCCGCTGGCGACGAATACGTCACTGGGGCAGATCGTAAATGCGCGCACGCTCGAGACGCAGATCGCAAGACTGCTGACGAGCGGCTACGCAGAGGTTCGGGAGTTAGGGCTGAAGCTGCGGGCGGCGGCGGCAGGACCGGCGTGGAATCTGCAGCGGGAGCAGGCGGCGAGCCGGGTGGCGGCGGGCGAGGGGACCCTCGGGCCCGAGACGCTGGAGGCGATCTTTCCCGAGGTGAAGGTGGCGCCGACGCTGGTGAAGTATGCGACGCCGAACCGCTATCTTGCCGAGAGCCGGGAGACGCTGACGGCGATGGCGGCGGAGGTGATGCGCGGGCGGGCGATCGAGCCGGCGCCGGTGGTGGATCTGTTAGACGATGAGCCGCTCGAGGTGGAGCTGGCGACGTCGCTGCTCTACCCGCACTGTCATTTTTCGTACCGACAGCTGCGGGGCGAGGTGGCGGCTCTGGGGGAGACGCGACGGGCGGAGATCATCGCGGCGGGGACGCGCGCGCGGGGGCGGCACGATGAGCTGCTGCGAAGCTTCAGCGCGGGAGGCGGGTTGCGCTTTGATCTTCTGATGGATGTGGGCGGGTTTCGCGATATGCACCGGCATCGGCGATGTACGCAGCTGCTGCAGGAGTTCACGGACGCTCACGGGTACGAGGAGCCGGTGTGCCCAGGGCAGCCGACGCTCGCGGAGGCGGGGCTGGAGGGAGAGTTCCGCGCGGCGATGGACGGGGCGCTGGCGGCGTCGCGAGCGCTCCGGGCGAGTGGAGTGGAAGGAGCAGCGTATCTGCTGCCGCTCGGGGTGCGTTGCCGGTCAATGTTCAAGATGGATCTGGCGGAGGCGGTGTATATCGCGGAGTTGCGCACGGGAGTAGCGGGGCACTTCAGCTATCGGCGGGTGGCGTGGGCGATGTATGAGGCCATGGTGGGCCGGCATCCGGGGCTTGCGGGGCTCTTTCGGGTGACGGATGTTGCGGAGCCAATCGATCTTCTACGACGTTAGTGTCATTCGCCTTTTCTTTGCTCCATTCCGCTGCTAGTATCCATGTGACACGTACTGGAAATCGAGGGGAGCTTTATCGTGGCTGACGACCGCAACCGGGCAATTGAGACCGCACTTTCGCAGCTGGAGAAGCAGTTCGGCAAAGGCTCTATCATGCGCCTCGGATCGAAGGAGGCGATCGTACCAATCTCGGTGATCTCCTCAGGGTCGATCTCGTTCGATGCGGCACTGGGGGTCGGCGGGGTGCCGCGCGGCCGCGTGGTCGAGATCTTTGGGCCGGAGTCGTCGGGCAAGACGACGATTACGCTGCAGATCATTGCGGAGGCGCAGAAGAACGGAGGCCTGGCAGCCTTTGTCGACGCGGAGCACGCGCTTGACCCGGCCTACGCGAAGAAGCTCGGCGTGGACATCGACAATCTGCTGATCAGTCAGCCGGACTACGGAGAGCAGGCGCTTGAGATCGTCGAGGCGCTGGTGAAGTCTGGGGCAATCGACGTACTGGTGGTGGACTCGGTGGCGGCGCTGGTGCCGAAGGCCGAGCTTGATGGTGAGATGGGCGACTCACACATGGGGCTGCAGGCGCGGCTGATGAGCCAGGCGTTGCGCAAGCTGACCGGAACGGTATCGAAGTCGCGTACCTGTCTGATCTTTATCAACCAGATCCGCGACAAGATCGGGGTGATGTTCGGGAACCCGGAGACGACGACCGGCGGGCGGGCGCTGAAGTTTTACTCCTCGGTGCGCATCGACATCCGCCGTATCGGCGCCGTGAAGGAGGGCGATGTCGTGGTGGGCTCGCGGACAAAGGTCAAGATCGTCAAGAACAAGGTGGCGGCGCCGTTTCGGGATGCGGAGTTCGACATCCTGTACGGCGAGGGAATCTCACGCGAAGGCGATGTGCTGGATCTGGCGGTGCTGCACAGCATAGTGGACAAGAGCGGCGCCTGGTACAGCTACCAGGGTGAGCGGATCGGGCAGGGCCGGGAGAACGTGCGGAACTTTCTCAAGGAGAACCGAGAGGTATTTGGCCGGATCGACAGCGAACTTCGGCGCAAGTTGAAGATCGGCGGCGGGGCGGAGCCGGCGGAGGTTCCAGCGGTGCCAGTCAACGGAACGGCGCAGGCCATGGAGGTGGTGCGAGGCGGTCGAAAGTAGATAGAGGAAGGCTGGCCAGCATGCTTCGCTCGCAGGTGACTGGGCGCGCGATGACGGGCAGAGGGTATGCTTTAGGCGCCATGCAAGCTGTCAAAGCTATCTACCCGGGGACGTTCGATCCGCTGACAAATGGTCATCTCGACCTGATTGCGCGTGGAGCGAAGATCGTCGATCAGTTGCTGGTGGCGATTCTCAGAAATGCGGACAAGGGCACGCCGTTGTTTACGGTTCCGGAGCGTGTGGAGATGATCGCCGAGGCGACGCGATCGTTCGGCAATGTCTCTGTGATCACATTCGACGGTCTGCTGGTGGACTGCGCGCGCGAGCACGAAGCAAAGGCGGTGCTGCGCGGCATCCGGGCGATCTCCGACTACGAGTATGAGTTTCAGATGGCGATGATGAATCGCAAACTCGATCCTGAGCTGGAGACGTTGTTCATGATGCCGGCAGAGAAGTACACCTACGTGAGCTCGCGGTTGATCAAGGGTGTGTTTCGGTTGGGTGGGGATGTTTCGAGCTTGGTTCCGGCGCTGGTTATGGAGCGACTGCGCGCGAAGGTCTCAGCTGGGTAGGTGATGGTGTAAGCGGACCCGTGAAGTCAGCTTAGACTCTCGTGAGCAGAGTGGAGCGCTGGCGGCGGACGAAGGCGAGGTGCGATCCGGCTGGCGTCTCTCCGTTGAATTTTGGATGGCTGGCAAGGCTTGTTTTGCGATGTGGTGTTTTCGGTCGACGCAGCTATCCTGAGGCAGAACACTCTGTGGGCTGCGGCGAAGGACGCATCGGTGCGTTGGTCGAGAGGGCAGGACCGACCTGCTGCGGCGACGAGAACTTCGAGGGAAGAGGAGCTTGCACTGTCATGTCTGAGAGCCACGCACCGTCTCCGCCGAGACTGACCTCAGTGGCCGCGCACCTCTACGTTCGCGACCTCGGGGCGTCCATCAAATTCTTCACTGCAAAGCTCGGCTTCACGGTTGACTTCCGCTATGGCGATCCGCCGTTTTATGGACAGGTGAGCCGTGATGAAGCGCGGCTTGCGCTGCGATCCATGCACGAGCCCGTCTTCGCCGAAGACGTTCGCGAACGGGAAGACCTGCTCTCCGCTTCGATGACGCTGGGCCGCGCGGACGAGATCAAGGAGCTCTTCCGGACCTATCAGGCAGCCGAGGTGCTCTTCCACCAGGGCCTGAGAAGAGAGCCGTGGGGAGCCACAACATTCATCGTGAGGGATCCTGACGGCAATCTGATTCTCTTTGCCGCGCCCGCGGATGAAGAGGGCAGCTGAGGACTGGTGTGAGTTACTCCGGCGAGCGAAGTCTGACGCACCTGTTGCGACGAGGGCGTCCATGCTTGACCTCAGCGACTTCCAGCCGCGATGTGCGGCACGGCGGAGGTCGCATCCCCGCCATTCGCTGGTCTTCGTAAGAGTTGTGCAGACTGATTACCTCGACGACGCTTCGTTGGCGTGTCTTCGAGCACTTGTTGGGCGAGGTTGGTGTCGTGCACGGTCTGGGGTGGATGAGAGGTTTCGGCTTTCTCTCGCGTGCTAAATCTGAAAGACTGGTGCCATGAGCACACTGACCACGACGAAGCTGTTTGCGGATCGGATTGGCCGCATTGAGGTCTCGGCGACGCTGGCGATTACGGCTGAGGCGCTGAAGCTAAAGGCGCAGGGGGTCGATCTGGCGGACTTTGGTGCGGGTGAGCCGCACTTTGCGACGCCGCGCCACATCAAGAACGCGGCGATCGAGGCGATCGAGAAGAACGTGACGCGATACACGAATGTGGCGGGGACGCCGGAGGTGCGGCGGGCGATCGTGGACCGGCACGCGTGCGACTTCGGGACAGACTATGCGCCAGAGGAGTGTGTGTTCACGACGGGTGGCAAGCTGGCGCTCTTCAACTGCATCCAGGTGCTGATCGACCATGGGGATGAGGTGGTGCTGCCGGTGCCGTACTGGGTCTCGTACAAAGACATCATCGAGTATGCGGGTGGTGTGCCGGTGATGGTGGAGACGGACGAGGCAGAGCGGTTTCGGGTGACCGCGGCGATGATCGAGGGCGCGCTGACGGAGCGGACAAAGGCGATCATCATCAACACGCCGTCTAATCCGACAGGAGCAGTGATTGCGCCGGCCGATCTCGAGGCGATTGTTCGGCTGGCGCACGCGCGGGGGATCCATGTCCTGCTGGACGAGTGCTATGTGTACCTGAACTTTACCGGACACATCGTGAGCGGGGCGTCGTTCAAGGAGTGCAAGGAGCACGTGATCGTGCTGGGATCGCTCTCGAAGACGTATGCGATGACGGGCTGGCGCGCGGGGTTTGCGCTGGGGCCGAAGCCGATCATCGCGGCGATGGCGAAGCTGCAGTCGCAGAGCACGTCGAATGCGGCGAGCATGGTGCAGCGGGCGTCGATCGCGGCAGTCACGGGCTCGCAGGAGGTGGTCGGCGAGATGCGGGCGGACTACCTAAAGCTGCGCGATCAGGTGCTGGCGGGCTTCAAGACGATTTCGGGACTGACCTGCACGGTACCGGATGGGGCGTTCTATGTCTACCCGAATGTAAGCCAGTTTTTCGGTCGGGGTGGCGTCAAGACGGCGGGTGATGTGGCAGCGAAGCTGCTGGCGGAGGCGCACGTGGTGGTGGTGCCGGGCGAGGCATTCGGGACGGCGGAGCACATCCGGCTGTCGTACGCAGTTGCGCCGGAGGTGATCAGCAAGGGTGTGACCCGGATGCAGCACTACTTCGCTTCGCTTGGCTGAAGAGCGGGAGGGTTCCGTTAGGATGACAGACATGTCAATGGAGCCAGGGGCCACGGTGGGGAGGACAGACGCTACGGCGGGTCGATCCGAGGCGAGTGCGGAGTCTCCGGGTGCCCGGGTGACGGCGCGCTTTGCGCCGGTGATTCTGGCGGGCGGCAGCGGAACGCGCTTCTGGCCGCGCAGTCGAAAGACGCGTGCCAAGCAGGTGCTGGCGCTCGATGGCGAGCGCACGATGATTCAGCAGACGCTCGATCGACTGGCGCCGATCGGCGGCGCATCGGCGGTGTGGGTGATCACGAACGATCACCTGGTGGCGATGATCGTGGAGCAGCTGCCGGGGGTGACGGCGGCGCAGATCCTGTCGGAGCCGGTGGCGCGAAATACGGCGCCGGCGTGCGCGCTGGCTGCGTTTCTGCTGGAGCGCGATGCTCCGGAGACGGTGATCGGAATCTTTCCGTCGGATCACGCGGTGAAGGATGCGGAGCGCTTCGCCGCAGTGGTGCGGGCCGGCGCGGCGCTGGCGGCGTCGGGACGGCGCATCGTTGTGCTGGGCGTGCCGCCGACACGGCCGGAGACGGGCTACGGCTACATCGAGCAGGGAGAGCTGGTCGCCGAGCAGGATCCGGTCTTCGCGGAGATTCCGGTACGGCGGGTGCGGCGGTTTACGGAGAAGCCGACCCGAGAGGTGGCGGAGCAGTTTCTCGCAAGTGGCGACTACGCGTGGAACAGCGGGATGTTTTTATGGAGCGCGCGCACGCTGACGGCGCTGGTGCGCGAGCACCAGCCGGGGATCGCGACGCATCTGGAGGCGATTGCGGCGGCGCATGGCACGCCGGCGTTCGTGCAGGTCTTCGCGGAGCTCTATCCGGGATGCGCGAGCATCAGCATCGACTATGCGGTGCTGGAGCCGCAGTCGGCCAAGGGCGAGGAGGCGTCGGAGATCTACGCGCTGCCGGCGGACTTCGGCTGGAACGACCTGGGCTCGTGGGACGCGCTCTATGAGCACAAGTCGGCCAACGACGAGGGCGAGGACGGCAATGTGGTGGAGGCGCTGGGGCAGATCGCGATCGAGGCGCGTGGGAACTACGTCTATGCGCCGGGCAAGACGATCTCCCTGCTAGGAGTCAGTAACCTGGTCGTGGTCGAGACGGAGGATGCGCTGCTGATCACGACACGGGACCGCTCGCAAGACGTCGGTAAGCTGACACGAGCGCTGGCGGAGATGGGACAGCACGATCTGATTTAGGGCAGTAACGATGAACAGCGGCTGGTGAAAGCGCGGACAGGGTGACGATGGGCACTTTGGAGAGCAAGCAGGTCGTGAAGTTTGGCACGGACGGTTGGCGGGGGATTATCGCCGACGACTTCACCTACGCGAATGTGCGGGTCGCGGTTCAGGCGATCGCGCGGTATGTGCTCGAGGAGGAGGACGCCTCGGCGGGTGTGTGCGTGGCGTACGACACGCGCTTTGGCTCGGCGAGCTTTGCGCGGGTCGCGGCGGAGGTGCTGGCGGAGGCGGGGATCGATGTGCAGCTGGCTCGGGAGGTGACGCCGACGCCGGCGCTCTCCTATGCGGTGCGGGAGCGGAAGGCGGCGGGCGGGGTCATGATCACGTCGAGCCACAACCCGGCAGAGTGGAACGGGGTGAAGTACAAGGCGAGCTATGGGGGGTCAGGCAAGCCGTCGATCATCGCGGCGATCGAGAGGCGACTGGGTGAGCCGGCGGCGCCCGCGGCGAGACCGGGGCGGATCGAGATCGTCGACTTCGTGACGGACTACGTTGGAGCGATCGAACGCTTTGTCGATCTTGCGGCGATTCGCGCGTCTGGATATCGATTCCTGATCGACACAATGTACGGGGCGGGGCGGGGCGTGGTGGCGGGGATCTTTGCGCGAGCGGGGGTGGCGTGTGTCGAGATGCGGGCGGAGATCAATCCGGCGTTTCCAGGGATCAATCCAGAGCCGATCCTCCCGCACATTGCGGAGACGCAGCGCCGAGTGGTGGCGGAGCGGTGCGATGCGGGGCTGATCACGGATGGAGATGCGGACCGGATCGGGGCGGTGGACGAGCATGGCCATGTGGTCGACGCGCACAAGATCTTCGCGATTCTGCTGCGCTGGCTGCTCGAGCGCAAGGGCTGGCCGGGCGAGGTGACGCGCGCGTTTAACACGACCAAGATGCTGGACCGGATCGCGGCGAAGCACGGGCGGCGGCTGCACGAGCACGGGATCGGCTTCAAGTATGTATGCGACCTGATGCTCGAGAAGGACATTCTGATTGGCGGAGAGGAGTCGGGCGGGGTGGGCATCAGCCGGCATCTGCCGGAGCGCGATGGTCTGCTGAACTCGCTGCTGCTGGCGCAGGTGATGGCGGACGAGCAGAAGACGCTGGGTGAGCTGGTGCAGTCGCTGCAGGAGGAGTTTGGCGAACACCACTACGGGCGTGTCGACATGCACATCACGGAGGCATTGAAGGAGTCCGCGATTGCGCGGGCGCGGGCGGGGGTGGCGGCGTTTGCGGGGCTTGCTGTGGAGCGGGTGGAGACGCTTGACGGGATCAAGTTCTTTCTGCGGAGCGAGGAGTGTGCGGGGCTGGTATCGAGAGGCGGGGCGAGTGCGGCGGAGACTTGGCTGCTGCTTCGGGCGAGCGGGACGGAGCCGCTGCTGCGGGTGTACTGCGAGAGCTGCTCGCCGGAGATGGTGGAGCGAGTGCTGGGTGCAGCGCAGGAGTTTGTGTTGGAAGGCGAGGCGGTTTGAGCGAGTGGATCGAGGTGGAGACGCGAGGGTTGCTGTTCGACATGGACGGCGTGCTGGTGAGCTCGATCGGCTCGGTGGTGCGTTGCTGGCAGCAGTGGGCGCGGGAGTACGGCGTGCCGGATGCGGATCGCTTCGAGGTGCCGCACGGGATGCGGGCGGTCGAGATCGTGCGGCGTCTGCGGCCGGATATCGACGAGCGCGAGGGGCTGCGGCGGATTGAAGATATGGAGCTTGAGGACACGGCGGACCTGGTCGTGCTGCCGGGGGTCAAGGAGCTGCTGCGGCAGCTGCCGGCGGAGCGATGGGCAATTGTGACCTCGGCGACGCAGCGACTGCTTATGGGGCGGCTGAACGCCGCGGGACTGCCGGTGCCGGAGCGACTGATCTCGG
Source organism: uncultured Acidobacteriaceae bacterium (assembly GCA_964247625.1). Classification (GTDB taxonomy): domain Bacteria; phylum Acidobacteriota; class Terriglobia; order Terriglobales; family Acidobacteriaceae; genus Edaphobacter. The sequence goes on along the minus strand of CAXTVA010000015.1, from coordinate 24,079 downwards.
CGGAGATGGTGGAGCGGGGCAAGCCGGATCCGGAGCCGTACCGGCGTGGCGCGGCGCTGCTGGACCTCGAGCCGGGAGAGTGTGTGGTGGTGGAGGATGCGCCGTCGGGAGTCGGGGCGGGGGTGGCTGCGGGGTGCCGGGTGCTGGGGGTGTTGGGGACGCACATGGCGGAGGAGCTCCGGGGAGCGACCTGGATTGTGCGGTCGCTCGAGGGGGTTACGGTGAGCGATGCGGGCGATGGCGGGTTGCGGGTACGCTTCGAGCGGCTGCTGGCGTGAGGTCAGCGAGGCGGCCGTGCGAAGCAGTGCGATGCAGCTGGTGCGTGTCGTGCTGAGCTATGAGCCGTAGCTCTTGCTGACCTTCGTGTGAGGAGATCAGCGTTGAAGCAGAGGCGCGACGGTGTGGAGGTCGGCTTCGGTGTCGACGCCGATAGTGTCGCGGGTGACGGAGGCGACGTGGAGGGCGAGCCCGTTCTCCAGCCAGCGCAGCTGCTCAAGGCGTTCGGCGACTTCCAGTGCGCTCGGGTGGAGGTCAGGGAAGCGGTCGAGGGCGCGACGGCGATAGGCGTACAGACCGAGATGCTTCCAGAGAGGAACGGGCTCGGTGCCGTTCTGGGCGGCGTCGCGGCTGTACGGAATGGCGGCCCGGGAGAAGTAGAGGGCGCGGCCGTCGCGAGCGGTGACGACTTTAACGACATTGGGATTGTTGCGGTTCTCGGGGGAGCAAGGGACGCGGAGGGTGGCGACGTCGACCTCGGGTTGCTGGAAGGGGCGGAGGATCGCGGTGATGTGCTCGGGGTGAAGAAGAGGTTCGTCGCCCTGGATGTTGACGTAGATGGCGGCGGGGATGCGCTGGGCGACGGCGTGGACGCGGTCGGTGCCGCTGGGGAGGGTGGGCGAGGTCATCTCGCAGGGCCAGTCGTGGTGGCGGCAGAGGGCTGCCACCTCGGGGGAGTCGGCGGCGACGATGACTTGGTCGAGCTGCGGACAACGTAGGGCGGCGCGGACGACCCAGGCGAGCAGTGGTTCGCCGGCGACCTCGCGCAGAACTTTACCGGGAAGGCGGGTGGAGGCGAGACGGGCGGGGATGACGCCGAGAACGCGGCCACGGTTTTCTGCGTGATCCGGTTCCGGTATAGTTGGGTCTGTCGCTGCCGTAACGCCCTCTTCCTCCGCGCGCGTTGATCACGGCTTCAGGGACAACTGGCGGTGTAGCTCAGATGGTTAGAGCGACGGACTCATAACCCGTAGGTCAGAGGTTCGATTCCTCTCACCGCCACCAAAGTGGCAGCCCTCGCAGCCTCTCGATGTGCGCCGCGTCGTCTGGACAGAGTATCATTTGCGGTACGGCGCACGTCTAAGCTGAAGTGTTATCTGCGCCCGTAGGAGCGTTATGCCGAAGGTCTCGAAGGTTTTGCTGCTGCTCTTGTCCGTTGCGCTGGTCGTGACGGTGTTTCTCGGTGTGAACTCGAGCGGAGTGAGTGCGGCCACGACGGACCAGGATGGCGCCTACCGACAGATCAATGTCTACAGTGAGGTTCTGCGGCACATTCAGACGGACTACGTCGTCGAGCCGAATATCCAGTCGGTGACGGACGGGGCGCTGCGTGGTCTGCTGGAGTCGCTTGACGCGGACTCGAGCTATCTGACGCCTGCGGACTACAAGATCTTCAAGGCGGGGTCGAAGGGTAAGGCGCAGGTCGGGCTGACGATGTCCAAGCGCGGCGGATACGCGGGTGTGGTCTCCGTGATTCCGAACAGCCCGGCAGACAAGGCCGGTGTGCTCGATGGCGACATTATCGAGGCGATCGGGGATGTGGACACGCGGGACCTCTCGCTGGCGATGATCGATTTAATGCTTGAGGGAACGGCAGGCTCGGAGCTGACGGTCTCGATGGTGCGGCCGCCAAAGGCGACACCCAACAAGCTGCAGCTGACGCGGGTGAACACGACGCTGGCGCCGGTCTCAGAGACGATGTATGAGGACGCGAGCATTCTCTACCTGAAGCCGGGCGCGCTTGATCACGAGCATGTGCAGCAGCTGGAGTCGCGCCTGAAGGGGATGAACAAGGCAGGTAATAAGAAGATCCTGCTCGACCTGCGGGACGTGTCGATCGGCGAGATGGCGGAGGCGGTGCGGGCGGCGAATCTGTTTCTGAAGACGGGGACGATCGCGACACTCGAGGGGCAGAAGGTGCCGAAGCAGACGTTTGCGGCGGAGGCCTCGAAGGCGGTCAACGCAACGGCACCGATGGTGGTGCTTGTGAACCGCGGCACAGCGGGTCCGGGCGAGCTGACAGCGGCGGCGCTGGCAGATAACAAGCGAGCGCAGCTGGTAGGCGAGAAGACGTTTGGCGAGGGCGCGCAACAGAAGACGTTCGAGATGCCGGACGGCGCGGCGCTGATCCTGTCGGTGGCGAAGTACGCGTCGCCTGCAGGTAAAAAGCTGCAGGACGAGGGTGTCACGCCAGAGGTGATGGTGGCCTCAAGCCAGCCGGAGAGCGACGTCGAGGATGATAGCGAAGGACAGTCGACAGATACGGCGACCAAGAACGCTCCGGCGCCGGGCAAGGCCGCCGTGGTGGCGAAGCCAGCGGTGTCCGTGGATGAGCAGCTGAATAAAGGGCTTGACCTGCTGAAGAGTAAGGCTGCCTAACGGCGTGCGAGGTGTCGCGTGATTAGCGGCTCGTGCCGGATGGACGAGCGAGCGAGATCGGGCGAACAGGAGATCGATGCAGAGTCTGCTGACACCACCTCGAGGGCAGGAGTTGAGGCCGAGAGTGCGTCCGTGGTGGCGGCAGCGGATTCGGGTCCGGGTCCGCAGACCACAGGTCCGGGTGGAGTGGACGCCGACGAAGATCACCTTCTGGATGCTGCTGGGGCTCTCCGGGGTCTTCGGGAGTCTGTGCGGTCTGGTGCTGGTGTACTCGATCGAGCTGCCGCAGATGGACGATCTGCAGCGCTATCGCCCGAACACGACAACCGAGCTACGGGACGTGCATGGGCGGATCTTTGGCTCGTTCGCGCTGGAGCGGCGCGTGGTGGTGCCGTACACGGAGCTGCCACCGGTGCTGCGCGAAGCGATCATCTCCATCGAGGACAAGAGCTTCGAGAGCAACTGGGGAGTCAACCTGGTGCGCGCGGTGGGTGCGGCGTATCGCGACCTGCATACAAGCGGACGGGCACAGGGAGCGTCGACGATCACCATGCAGCTGGCGCGCAACCTGTTTCTCTCGTCGGAGAAGACATACGGGCGCAAGGTGCAGGAGATCTTTCTTTCGATGCAGATCGAGCGGCGGTTCACCAAGCAGCAGATCTTTGAGCTGTATGCGAACCAGATCTATCTCGGGCACGGGACGTATGGGTTCGAGGCGGGCTCGGAGTACTTCTTTTCAAAGCACGCGCGGGATCTGACCTTGCCGGAGGCGGCGCTCCTGGCGGCGTTGCCGAAGGGGCCAGAGGCGTACTCGCCGATTCGCTATCCGGAGCGGGCGATGCGCCGACGGAACCTGGTTCTGACGGAGATGCTGGCAGACGGTAAGATCACAGCGCGGCAGGCGGATGCGGCGGAGCGGGCGCCTTTGGGGTTGAAGATCGAGGTGCCGGCGAACAGCGTGGCGCCATACTTTGTCGAGGAGGTCCGGCGACAGCTGGAGCGGGAGTACGGGGTCGAGGAGGTGCACGGGGCGGGGCTGCGGGTGGACACGACGCTCGACCTGGATCTGCAGAGGGTGGCGAACAAGGCGGTGCTGGACGGGGTGGCGACATACGAGCGGCGGCGCGGTTGGAAGGGCAGTCTTGAGAACGTGCTCGACAAAGGCACGCCACTGAGCGAGTACCGGCACGCGGACTGGACCCAGACAGTCGAGGCGGGCGGATACTTTCACGGGCTCGTGATCGATGTGGACAAGGTGAGCGCGATGGTGAAGGTCGGCGAGGAGATTGCGCGGCTTACGCCGGCGGACTGGGAGTGGACACAGATTGTGTCGCCGGCGAGGATTCTGCGAGCGGGCGATGTGGTGTATGTGCGGCTGGACTCGGTGGGCAAAGACGGGGTGTGGCGCGCGAAGCTCGAGCAGGACACCGGCGCGCAGGGATCGCTGATGGCGGTCAACAACTCGGACGGAGAGATCGTGGCGATGGTAGGTGGTCGCGACTATGCGCTGTCGCAGTTCAACCGGGCGACGCAGGCGGAGCGACAGGTGGGATCGAGCTTCAAGCCGTATGTCTATACGACCGCAATTGAGAACGGGGCCAAGGCGACGGACATTGTGGTGGATGCACCGATCAGCTTTGCGACGCCGAGCGGGTGGTATACGCCACATAACTACGAGCATGACTATCGCGGCGCGATGACGCTAACGAGCGCGTTCGCGGAGTCGCGAAATATTCCGGCGCTGAAGCTGGCGCACCAGGTAGGGATCAACAAGGTGATTGCGACGGCGCACCGGTTCGGGATCACGAGCAGCATTCCGGCGTACCTGCCAGTGGCGCTAGGGTCGGCAGACATCACGCTCGCCGAACAGGTGGGGGCGTACACCGTCTTTCCGAACGATGGGCTGCGCATCGCGCCGCACGCGATTCGGCGGGTGAGCCAGGCGGATGGGCTGGCGCTTGAACAGCGCGCACCGGGAGTGACCGAGGTGATCTCGCTCGAGACGGCGCGGACGATGATGGGGCTGCTGCAGTCGGTGGTTCGGTTTGGCACGGGTGCGTCAGCGTCGCAGTTGAAGCATCCGCTCGGCGGCAAGACGGGCACGACGAACAACTATACCGACGCGTGGTTTATCGGGTTCTCGCCCTCAGTGACGTGCGGGACATGGATCGGCTTTGACACGCGGGAGTCTCTGGGAGAGAAGGAGACGGGGGCGAAAGCGGCGCTCCCGATGTGGATCGACTTCATGCGGGCGGCGATCGCGGGTCGGCCGAAGGAGAGCTTTGCGACGGCGGGGGCGCCGAAGAAGGTACTGGATGTGGCGGTCGTAGACGAGGACGCACCGGCGCCGCGACCGCGTCACAGGGAGGAGCCGGAGGTGGCGGACCCGGATGCGCCGGCTGGGGCCGCGCCGGCCACTGAGCAGGCGCCGGCGCCGATTGAGCGGAGATCGCCGGCGAGCCCGGTCGGGGGTACTCCACCGGCGCCGATCGAGCGGAGGCCACCTTTCTAAAGGGAGGAGTCGCGGTTATCCAAGACAGCGTTGCCGGTGCGCGTCGGTCAGGGTGATGGGGTGAGGTGGTGCAGGAGGCGCAGATAGCGCTCAGCGGTCTTCACGTCTTTGAGAATCTGCGTGCGGAGGTCTTGCGGGGTGGGGAAGCGCTGCTCGTCGCGCAGACGGTGGAGGAAGCAGAGCTCGAGAGGGGTGGACTCGGAGAGCTGGATGGGATGGAAGTGAAGCAGGTGGGACTCGACAGTAAAGGAGTCGGCACCGAAGGTAGGTCGATTGCCAACGTTGGTGACGGCGTCGAAGCGTTCGGCTGCGGTGCCGGTGCCGGTGCCGATGCGGAGCGAGGTGATGTAGACACCGTTGCCCGGCAGGAGCTCGGGGTAGGCGGCGAGGTTGATCGTCGGCACCGTGTAGCGGGTCCCGTAGCCGCGACCGGACGCGGGAGTGCTGGTGACGGAGAAGGGGCGACCGAGGAGGCGGCGAGCGGCGGAGACGTCGCCGGCCGCGAGCAGGGCGCGGATGCGGCTGGAGGAGATACGGTCGGCGAGGCCGCGCTGGGGAGTATAGCCGACGACCGCAAAGCCGAGCTCTGCGCCCAACGCAGAGAGAGCCTGGATGTCGGCCTCGGCGTTGTGGCCGAGGCGGAAGGTCTCGCCCTCGTGCAGCTCGATGACGCCGAGTTTGTCGCGAAGGATCTGCTCGGCGAAGGCGCGAGCGGAGGTGCGGCGGAGGTCGTCGGTGAAGGGGAGGACGACGGCGAGATCGAGGCCGGTGGCGGCGAGGAGCGCGAGCTTCTGCTCGAGGAGAGTGATAGCGGTATGTGGAGCATCGGGGCGAAGGGCGCGGGCGGGGTGGGGATCGAAGGTGATGACGGCGGAACGGACAGGTCGGCCGGTGCTGGTGCTGAGTGCCGCCGCGCGTTCTCGGACGTTGCGAATGATCCACTGGTGACCGCGATGGACGCCGTCGAAGTTGCCGATGGTGGCGACAAGAGGGCCGAGCGGGGCGGAGAGCGAGGCGAGGTCGCGGACGATCTGCATCAGCTGATCCGGAACTCGAGATGGAGGCCATCGAAGGCGAGGCGGACGTTGGGCGGCAGGGTCGCCTCGGTACGGTCGTGATCGAGATCGTGGCTGATGTGAGTGAAGAAAGCGCGACGGGGACGGATGCGTTCGACAAAGGCGAGGGCGCGGTCGAGGTGCATGTGACTGGGATGGGGCTCACGGCGGAGCGCGTCCAGGATGAGGATGTCGAGATCCTGAAGCAGGTCGAGGCTGGAGGCAGGGATGTCGCTTGTGTCGGTCAGGTAGGCGGCGTCGCCGAAGCGGTAGCCGGTGATCTCCTCGACGCCGTGAAGGAGGGGAATGCGCTCGAAGCAGGCGCCAAAGAGCGGCGTACAGGAGCCGGGTTCGGGATCGATACGGCGGAGGCTAACACGGGCGCTGGTGGGATATCGATTTTCGGTACGAAAGGTGTACTCGAAGATGCGCTCGATGTTGGCGGCGGTGGGCTCGTCGGCGAAGACGGCGAGGGGTTCGGGGTTGCGGAAGGAGAGTGGACGCAGGTCGTCGAACCCCATGATGTGGTCGGCGTGGCCGTGGGTGTAGAGGACGGCGTCGACGCGATCGACGCCTTCGCGGAGGGCCTGAGCGTGGAAGTCGGGGCCGGTGTCGATCAGGACTGTGCGGCCGTTATAGCGGAGGCGGACGGAGGGACGGGTACGGCGATTATGCGGGTCGGGAGAGCGACAGACGGCGCAGGTGCAGCCGAGCGTGGGGACGCCCATGGAGGTGCCGCTGCCGAGGAAGGTGAGGGTGGCCTGCATTGATCGAGGAGGCGCGCAGGCTAGCGCTTGACTCCGACGGGACCTGGGCTGGAGCCGGGGCTGAAGGGCAAGGCGGGGTCGGCGGCGGCGGCGCGACTGCTGGCAGAACGGGCGAGGGCCTGGGTGACCTCAAGGAAGGCCATGCGGAGTTCAAAGAGCGCGCTCGCAAGATACTTTTCTTCGTCGGGGGAGAGATTGCCGGTGCTTTTCTCACTCAAGACGCCGAGGAGGTCGATGCTGGCGCGGGCGCCGAGAAGGTCGATCTGTGGCTGCTGGCCCTCGGCCGTGGCGCCGCCAAGCTGGACGATCGCGGTCATGTAGAGCGATTGCACGAGCTGCTCGAAGTTCGCGGCGGGCGGATGGTCCATGCCGGGGTTGGAGGCGCGAATTGCGGTGTCGAGACGGTCGGCGGTCTGCTGGTAGGCGCGACGGGACTGCTCGGTCTGCTCGGCGGTGGGTGCGGGGTAGTCGCCGAGAGTCGGATCGGTCTCCGGGATGTCCGCGGTTGCGACCGGGACGGGGCCTGCGGTCTGCGGGCTTGGCGATGCGGAAGATGGCTCGACGGAAGGTTGCGACGGAGAGTCGTCGCGATGGCGGTCTGAAGGCGGTGGAGCATCGGGGCGGACGTCACCCTCGGTGGTGAATCGGCGGCGATCGGTGATGACGAACGGCTTCTTGCCCTCGGACATGGTGCCTCACTCTTAAATCTATAAAGATTGGATGCGGCGAGCTCCGGTGCGGTTCTAGAGCCGATCGAGCGGGATCGGCAGAGGGGAGGGTCTCGCGGTGCCGCCGACGACGGTGATGGCGCGGTGCTGCTCGAGGGCCTCGCGGCGGATATAGCCGAGGGCGATCGTACTACCGCCAGGGAAGGCGAGACAGGAGGGGATGGCGGTGACGGTGGTGAGCTCGCCGACGGGCTGCTCGTCCATCAGGAGTGCGGTGCCGGGGGCCGGTAGGGTGGTCTCCGGCGCGATCTGGAGCGTGAAGCCGGAGAAGGTGCGGTGGACACGACCGCGCGAACGGACGCGTTCGACGATCTCCTGGCCCAGGTAGCAGCCTTTGCTGAAGTGGAGGGCGCGGGATTGAGTGCCGTAGGCTGCGGTCTCCTGGGGAAGCTCGCGGCCGCGGATGTCGGTGCCGAAGCGGGGTGTGCCTTCGAGGGTGCGGAGCCACTCCAGGGGCTCGGGGCCGGCCTGGAGAAGCTCGCGGGCGCTGAGGGCCTCGGCGATGGCGGCGATGGTGGCGGACTCGGCCCAGAGCTCGAATCGGGGTACAACGGTGCTTTCGGTATGGATGAGGCGAAGGAAAGCGCCTTGCCAGGTGTGGGTCGTGAGCGAGGGCGCGGGTAGCGAGGGAAGCGTGAGGGCGAGATCGTCAAGCAGGGAGGGCGCGGCGGGCCCCGCGAGGAGGAGACCGTGCAGTCCGGCGTCTGTCGCTGCCGCCTCCTGGGCGGTGAGCTCGACGTCGTCCATGATGATGAAGCGATCGAGCAGGGTGAGGATGGTGGTGAGTTGGGCGGCGTCCGTCTCGAGGAGGAGGCTGTCCTCAAGCGCGAAGATGTCGGCGATGCCCTGGATGTGACCCTGGGCGTTGAGGAGGAAGTTGTAGCAGCCGGCGCCTGGGGCGAGGTCCTGAATGGAGTTGGTGACCATGCCGTTGAGCCAGCGGACGCGATCCTCGCCGGTGATGCGGAGGAAGCCGCGGTCGTGGATGGGCGCGAAGGCGGCGGTGCGGAGAAGCGCCGTGAAGGTCTCAATTGCGGGAGCTGCCAACGTTGCTATTGATGCGATTGGAGTTGTGGCCATGGGGGAGCGACGGCGGAAACACACCGATTATAGTCGCGAGAGAGGATGTTGCCGTGCGCGTTGGAGCTGCTGGGCGAGGGAGTGGACGGTTCTGGCAGCGGATGGCTCGCGTCCTGGCCTTGGGTGTCGGGAGTCTGAGTTCTGTGTTTCTGGCGGACTGCGACATCGTTGGGGAGCAGGTGGTTGGGCCGAGGTTCACGGACAGACGCGGGTTGCAGACGACGCCGGCGCAGGCAGGGAAGCCGCAGGCGCCGGACAGTGGGAGGCCGCTCGATGGGGCCCAGGCCAAGGCGCTGCTGAACTCTGTCGACGAGATCCTTGGGTTTGCGAGCAGTGATAGTGCGCTGCCGATCCACAGCCATGTCGGCCGGCGGCTGGTCTCGCGGGATGAGGTGACGGCCTACCTGGAGCAGCACATGGCGGAGGACAAGGATACGGAGCGGCTGAAGCGGTCGGAGCTGGTGCTGAAGAAGTTCGGGCTGGTTCCGCGCGGATTTGCGCTGGAGCCGTTTCTGCTGCGGCTGCTGCGGGAGCAGATTGCGGGCTACTACGACGACAAGACGAAGACGGTGAATCTGCTGAACTGGGTGGGCGAGCAGGAGCAGCGACCGGTGCTGGCGCACGAGCTGACGCATGCGCTGCAGGACCAGACGGTCGATCTCGAGCGGTGGTCCGACTCGGGCGTGCACGGGGTGGCGGAGACCGCGGCGGAGGACCAGGAGCATCTGCGGACGGACGAGCTTGAGACGGCGCGATCGGCGGTGGCCGAGGGCCAGGCGATGCTGGTGTTTCTGGATTATGCGCTGCGCGGGACAGGAAAGACGCTGGCGGACTCGCCGGATGTGGTGGAGCAGCTGCTCTCGGCGGACGCGAAGGACGATACCTCGCCGGTGATGGCGGAGGCGCCGCGGGTGCTGCAGGAGTCGCTGCTGTTTCCTTATACGGACGGGCTGCGGTTCGAGGCGGCGCTGCTCAAGGCGGGCGGGAAGCGAGCCGCCTTCGCCGAGGCGCTGGCGCGGCCGCCGAACTCGACCTACGAAGTCATGACACCGCCGGCATATCTGGCGCATGGGACGGTGCCGGCGCTGGCGCTGCCGGATCTGCCGACGGAGCTGGCGGCGGACTATGCGCCATACGACGTTGGTGTGATGGGAGCGCTCGATGTGCGTGTGATGGCGGAGACGTTCGATCCGACGGCGGACGCGGACGCGCTGGCGGCGGCGTGGGACGGAGGTGCTTACTATGCTGCGGACCGACGCCCGGGGGCGACGCAGGGGACGGGCGGGCTGGCGCTGCTGTATGTGTCGCGATGGAAGGATGAGGAGGCGGCCGAGACATTCGCCAAGCTGTACACGGGAGAGTTGAAGCGGAAGTATGCGCGGCTCGAGCCGGAGGTTGCGGTGAAGGGCGACGATGCGGCTGCGAGCGACGCCGATTGCTTGGGCCGATGGTTTAGATCGGAGGAGGGTGAGGTGCTGGTCGCGCGGTGTGGACGATCGGTGGTGGTGACGGAAGGCTTCGCGCGGGCGCAGGCGGAGCAGCTGCGGCGAGAGACGCTTGCGGTGAATGCGCCGGTGGTTCGAGCCGAAGGTCACTGTGAGGAGTCACAGGTCGGTGTGGGTGTGGCGGGCCAGGGCCTGACGGCGTCGCTTCGGCAAGCGATGCCGGCGAACTATACTTTGCTGGGACGGCTCGCGATGCGGGCGATCATGACGAAGGCAGCGAGGGATGAGGCGCATTGAAGACAGCGGAGATCGGCATTATCGGCGGTAGCGGACTCTACGCGATGCCGGGCTTGAGCGATGTGACGGAAGAGCGGCTTTCGACGCCGTTTGGAGATCCTTCAGAGACAATCGTTCTGGGCGAGTTGGAGGGGCGGCGGGTTGCGTTCCTGGCGCGGCACGGCAAGGGCCACCGGCTATTGCCGAGCGAGCTTAACTTTCGCGCGAATATCTATGCGATGAAGATGCTTGGGGTGGAGCGCATTCTGTCGATCTCTGCGGTGGGCTCGCTCAAGGAGGAGCACAAGCCGACAGACTTCGTGGTGCCAGACCAGTTTATCGATCGCACCTTCCTGCGGCACGCGACGTTCTTTGGCGATGGGATTGTGGCACACGTGGCGTTCGGCGATCCGGTGTGTGTGACGGTGGCCGGCGCTTTTACGAAGGCATGCGCCGAGGTTGGCGTCGTAGGCAAGTCGGGCGGGACCTACGTGTGCATGGAGGGTCCACAGTTCTCGACGCGCGCGGAGTCGACTCTCTACCGGAGCTGGGGTGCGGACGTCATCGGCATGACGAATCTGCAGGAGGCGAAGCTCGCGCGAGAGGCGGAGATCTGCTACGCAACGCTGGCGATGGTGACTGACTATGACTGCTGGCGCGAGGGGCACGACGATGTGACGGTCGATCAGGTGGTCGCGGTGCTGCACCAGAATGCCGAGAATGCGGGCAAGGTGGTGCGGGCGGCAGTGGCGGCGATGCCGAAGGATCGCACATGTGCGTGCGCGAACGCGCTGCAGCACGCCATCCTGACGGATCGGACGATGATTCCAGCGGCGACGCGGGAGCGGCTCGGATTGCTGCTGGAGAGGTATTTGTAACCAGTTGTGGTGTTCGCTGCCTTTGCAGATGGGAAGTTCGGGTTCGTTTGAGTGGGTTAAGGAAGAGAGTGCATGGGAATTCTTGTCGTTGGATCGGTAGCGTTTGACAGCATCACGACGCCGCATGGCTCGGTGGATCACTGCCTGGGCGGGGCAGCGACGCACTTCGCGTTGGCGGCAAGCTTCTTTACGGAAGTGCGAGTGATTGCGGTGGTCGGGCGCGACTTTGGCGCGAGGGAGGAGGCAGTCTTTCAGGCGCGTGGTATCGACACTGCGGGAATCGAGCATGCCGACGGGCTGAGCTTTCACTGGACGGGATCGTATGTGGAGTCGCTCGCCGAGGCAAAGACGCTGGGAACGGACCTCAATGTCTTCAGCAGCTTTGCGCCAAAGATTCCGGCGGCCTATGTCGACAGCGAGTATCTGTTCCTGGCGAACATCGACCCCGTGCTGCAGGCGGGGGTGCGACGGCAGATGCCGCGCGTGCGGATGGTGTGCGGCGACACGATGAACTACTGGATTGCAGACCATCGCGCAGATCTGGAGCCGGTCTTGCGCGAACTGGATGTGCTGCTGATCAATGACGGCGAGGCAAAGATGCTGGCGGGCGAGTCGAATCTGCTGCTGGCGGCGCGACGGGTGATGGAGATGGGGCCGAAGTCGCTGGTGATCAAGCACGGGGAGTATGGCGCGACGGCGTTCTTCAGTGAGCGAAGCTTTCGTGGAGCGACGAGTGTGCCGCACCCATTCCGTGCGCCGGCGCTGCCGCTGGCAGAGGTTGTGGACCCGACGGGCGCAGGGGACTCGTTTGCTGGTGGGTTCTATGGCTATCTTGCGTCGCAGCCGGTGCTGTCACCTGAGGTGTTTCGGCGGGCGATGTTCTACGGCGGTGTCATGGGTTCCTTCGCGGTCGAGCGCTTCGGTACGGAGCGGCTCCAGAAGACAACGCGCGAGGAGATCGAGGCGCGATTCCGGCTGCTCGAAGAGATGTCGCATCTCGAGTCCACGTCATCGAGCCGTTACGCCCGGGATCATGTCCACGCGTAGACGACCTCCGGTGCGGGCGCCTCGACCGGATCTCGCGGCCGCTCAAGCGATGGCCTCGGATGAGGTACACCCCGCGACGCGGGAGGACCTGCTGCCGATCGCGGTCGGCTCGCTGCTGCTCGGTGTGGTGGCGCTTCTGTTCTGTATTGCGCACGGTTACGTTCTGCTGTATGGGGATGCAGTCGCGCACCTGGGAATTGCGCGAAGGATCTTCGACTCGCGAAACCCTGGGCTGGCGCAGTTGGGCGGTGTTTGGCTTCCGCTGCCGCATCTGCTGATGCTGCCGTTTGTGCAGCGGATGGATCTGTGGCAGAACGGTTTGGCGGGCGCGATTCCCTCCCTGCTGAGCTACATCGCGGCGGCGGTCGGGATGTACCGGATGACGCGGCGCATGATGCCGCCCGCCTGGGCGCTTGCCGCAACGGCGTTCTTTGCGCTGAACGCGAACCTGCTGTATCTCTCCACGACGGCGATGACGGAACCGCTGTTTCTTGCGATCGTGGTCTGGATGGTGGGACTGACGGCGGAGTGCGTCACTGCACTGCGACGTGACGCGGTGGTGCGAGCCGGGCAGCTGCTTGTGGTGATCGGTCTCCTGATCGCGGCAGCAGTGTACACGCGCTACGACGGGTGGGTGCTGGGGGCGCTGGTGTGGTGTGTGCTCGCGACGGTGCTGGCGACGAAGCGAAGACTGTGGCGTTCGCTCGCCCTGCCATTTGTCACCATGACGGTGCTGGCGGTGGCGGCGCCGGTGAGCTGGCTCGCCTACAACCAGCACTTCTACCATGACTGGCTGGACTTCCTGCGGGGCCCCTACTCGGCGCCGGCGATTGAGCGGCGGACGTCGCCGCCGGGTTCGCGACACTACCGGGGATGGCATAACCCGGGATGGGCGATTCTGTTCTATCTGCGGACGGCGCAGGTGGACGCGGCCTGGTGGGAGACGGGATTTCTGGTGCTAGTGGCGTCACTGGCCGGATCGTGGGCGGTGTGGCGTGAGCGAACCCAGCGAGCTCTGCTGCTGCTTTGGTTGCCGCTGCCGTTTTACATCTACTCGATCGCGTATGGGTCGGTGCCGATCTTTGTTCCGCAGCTGTATCCACACTCTTTCTATAACGCGCGCTATGGCATGCAGATGCTGCCGGTCTTCGCAGTCTTTGGGGTGTTCGCGGTGTGGTCGCTGGCGAGGCTGGAACGACCCTCGCGGGCGTTGCTGCTGCGTGTGATGCCACCGATGCTGCTGCTGCTTGCAGTACTGAACGCGCTGGGGATGATGTATGCCACACCACTGGTTCTGAAGGAGGGGCAAGTCAACGCGCGCACGCGGGAGAATTTGGAAACGGCGCTGGCCGTGGAGGTGCGGTCGATGCCGCCAGGCGTGCCGATCCTGATTTCGACGTCCGATCACATTGGAACATTGCAGAAGGCGGGCATACCACTACAACAGGTGCTGAGCGAAGGCGATCGCGATAGCTGGTTGGCGGCTCTTGCGGCTCCGGCGAGGATGGCACAGTATGTGATCGCGCTTGATGGCGATCCAGTGGCGAAGGCGGTGAAGCTGCGCCCGGAGAATCTCCTCGAGTTGAAGGTGGTCTGCACGACGGGGCAGCCGTGCGCGCGGATCTACGCGTCAGAGGCATTTGCGGGCGCAGCTCCCGGCGGCAGGTGAGGGTGATGCCGTTTGACGAGTTCACGGTCCCGTTCGTAAAGGCGCATGCCTGCGGAAACGACTTTCTCGTGATGGCAGAGGAGGATGCGGGCCGGCGCCATGCGGAGCTGGCGCGCCGGCTGTGTGCGCGATCGACGGGGATCGGAGCGGATGGGATCGAGTTCCTGGACCGGCGAGCGGCGGGCCCGCTCTCTCTGCGGCTCTTCAATGCAGATGGAAGTGAGGCGGAGCTCTCCGGCAATGGAACGCGATGTGTGGCGGCATGGCTGGCAGCGAGCGAAGGGCGGGAGGAGGTCACCTTCAGAACGCATGGCGGCGAGCGCCGCTGCCGTGTGCTGGGCCGCGAAGGTGCGATGTACCGGATCGAGAGCGGGATGGGGGTGCCGCGGGTGATGCCACGAACGCTGGTCGTCGAAGGTTTGGGCGAGGTGACAGGGGTCATGGTGAATGTAGGTAACCCACACTTCGTCGTCTTTACGGAAGAGGCTGCGTTTGCGGTGCACGGAGTGCGATGGCAGGAGGTGGGCGCACGGATCAGCACGGACCCGCGCTTTCCTCACGGCACAAATGTGGAGTTCGCCTCGCTTCGCTCTGCGGAGGAGATTGCATTTCGCATCTTTGAGCGCGGGTGCGGGCCGACCCTGTCGTCGGGTACGGGAACGTGTGCGGTCTCCGCCGCGGCGATGGTGGTCCGTGGAGCTGCAAAAGCGCTCACGGCGATCGCCGAGGGCGGAGCGCAGCAGGTGCGATGGCCGGAGGTCACAGCGGAGATGCTGCTGACGGGTCCGGCGGAGATTGTGTGCGAGGGACGGGTGATCGTGGAAGCGAGTGAGGAAAGAGCGGACGTGTCGCCGATGGAGCTTGGACTTTGATCAACCAGGAGGGCTCTGACTCGCCGATTGCTTTGAAGCCGCGGGCGCTGCGATCGGGAGCGCGGCTCCGGATCGTCTCGCCGGCGAGTGCCGCCCGGCCGGAGCGGGTGGAGGCGGGGGTACAAGCGCTCCGGGCGATGGGATACGAGGTGGACCTCGCGGCCCACGCGTTGACGTCCGGGCCGCTCTACTACGCGGGGACGGTGGAGCAGCGGGCGGCGGATCTTCACGAGGCGTTTGCGGACGAAGCGGTCGACGGCATTATATGCACGCGGGGCGGCTGGGGATCCGCCGAGCTGTTGCCGCTGCTCGACGCGGCGTTGATCCGAGCCCATCCGAAGCCGTTCATCGGCTATAGCGATCAGACCTCGTTGCATCTGTGGCTGCAGCGTGTGGTGGGATTGGTCACGTTCCACGGACCGATGGTTGCGGCGGACTTTGCGCGCCGATCCGGTGTGCATGAGGCGAGCTGGCGCAGCAGTCTTGAAGGTGCGCAGAGATGGAGGCTGGGCGAAGCGGAGGGACTGCGGGTGCTGCGAGCGGGTGTGGCGGAGGGCCCTTTGCTGGGTGGCTGCTTGGCGCTCGTTGTGGAGTCGCTGGGTACGCCGTATGCGTTTGAGCCGGGGCGGTGCGTGCTGTTTCTGGAGGACGTGGGGACGAAGCCGTACCAATGGGATCGCATGCTCGTCCATCTGCGGTACGCGGGCGTGCTCGAACGAGCGAGCGGAGTTGTGCTGGGAGACATGGCGCAGAGCGCACCGGCGGAGGAGCAGGCGTTGCTCGAGCAGGCTATTCTGCATGCGCTGCGGGACTTCACCGGGCCGATCGCGGTCGGGCTGCGAGCGGGGCATGTGGACGGTGAGAACGTGACACTGCCGCTCGGGGTGAGGGCACGCCTGGAGCTCTCTAATGCGCGTGACCCACGGCTGGAACTACTCGAAGAGGCGGTGTTGGTCTAGTCTCAGACCTGACGACACAATGCAGGGGACAAAGCACATTCATCTGATTGGAGTCTGCGGGACGGCAATGGCGTCGCTGGCCGGGATGCTGCAGGCACAAGGCCACCGCGTGACGGGATCGGACGCGGCGGCGTACCCGCCAATGAGTGATCTGCTGGACGAGCTCGGAATAGCGATCCTGGAGCCATATGCGGAGGAGAATCTGCGGCCTGCGCCGGATCTGGTCGTGGTGGGCAACGCGATCTCGCGCGGCAACGTCGAGCTCGAGTATGTGCTCGATGCGCGGCTGCCGTTCACCTCGCTCGCGCAGCTAGTTCATGACGAGTTCCTGGCGGGACGCGAGTCGCTGGTGGTGGCCGGAACGCACGGCAAGACGACGACGACGAGCATGCTGGCGTGGATCTACGAGGTCGCGTCGCAGCGGGATGCGGCGCTGGCGCCGTCATTCTTGATCGGCGGCGTGGCGGAGAACTTTGGGACGAGCTTTCGTCTGCGGCCGACGCGACCGTTTGTGCTCGAAGGCGATGAGTACGATACGGCGTTCTTCGACAAGGGCCCGAAGTTCATGCACTACTTCCCGGACGCTGCGGTGCTGACGCATGTGGAGTTCGATCACGCGGACATCTATGTCGACCTGGAGGCGGTGAAGACGGCGTTCCGGCGATTTGTGAATCTGATTCCGCGACGCGGACGGGTGGTGGCGTTTGACGGAAGTGACGGTGTCACCGCGTGTGTTGCAGATGCGAGGTGCAGGGTGGAGCGGTATGGTTTTCTGCCGGGGTCGCGATGGCAGATGAGCGAGCTCGAGCATGTCGGTCAGGGGACACGGTGGACGCTGCGATGTGATGGCGCAGTCTTTGCGCAGCTCGCGCTCCCGATGCCGGGCGAGCACAATGCGTTGAACGCGACGGCGGCGGCGGCGCTGGCGGCGGGGCAGGGAGTCGCGGCCGAGGCGATTACGGAGGCGCTGGCGAGCTTTCGCAGCGTGAAGCGGCGCCTGGAGGTGCGAGCGGAGGTGGGTGGGGTCACGGTCATCGATGACTTCGCGCATCATCCGACGGCGATCCGCGAGACGTTGCGGGCGCTGCGGGCGGCGTATGCGGGGCGGCGGCTGTGGGCGGTCCTCGAGCCACGGTCCAACACACTGCGGCGGAACGTCTTTGAAGAGGCACTGGTGGAGAGCCTGGTCCTCGCGGACAGGGTCATACTTGCTTCGGTCTTCCGATCCGAGAGCATCGCCCTCGCGGAGCGGCTGGCGCCGGAGCGCGTGGCGGAGAGGTTGTGCGCGCGCGGGGTGCCGAGCTGGGTAGGGCAGAGCGCGGACGCGATCGTCGAGCGTCTTGTGCCGCAGCTGCGCGCGGGGGATGTAGTGGCGATCCTTTCGAACGGCGGTTTCGGCGGTATCTACGAGATGCTGCCGCGAGCGCTTGCCTTGCGTGAGCGCTGAGATGCGGCGCGGACCGTTGCGGGCGCGACCATGCTGAGCACGATCAAGCTGGCGTTGGTGTACGGCACGCTGGGCACGCTCGCAGCGCTGGTCGGCATTCCCTACACGCTGGTGAGCGGGGATATCTCGCCGATGTACCGCGCGGCCATGTGGATCGTTGCGGCTGGCCTGCGGGCGGCGGGCATTGCGGTGCGGGTGAGCGGCCGGGAGCATCTGCCCGTGGGGCGGAGCTGCATCTTTATGTGCAATCACGTCTCGAACCTTGACCCGCCGGCGGTGCTGCCAGTGCTGCCTGGCCGGGCGGTGGTCTTATTGAAGCGCGAGCTGATGCGGATTCCGTTGCTGGGTACGGCGATGCGGATGGGCGGGTATATTCCGGTCGATCGTGCACGAAGCCGAGATTCGGCGCAGCGGAGCGTTGCAGCGGCGGCGAAGGCGCTCGAGGCGGGGCTGCACATCCTGGTCTTTCCCGAGGGCACACGCGCGAGGGATGGACGGCTGGGTGTGTTGAAGAAGGGACCGTTCTTCCTGGCGCAGTCGACCGGCGCGCCGATCGTGCCCGTGGCGATCGTGGGCACACAGCGACTGCTGGCGAAGGAGAGCCTCTGGCTTCGTCCTGGGACGGTGGAGGTGCGCCTACTGCCGCCGGTTGATCCGGCAGCGTTCACTTCACGCGAGGAGTTGATGCGCGCGGTACGTACCAGTCTGGCTGAGGCGCTACCGGCGGAGATGCAGCCGGTGGACTGGGCGGAGCAGAGATCAACACGCTCGTGAGTCACGCACCGCTTACTTCACGATGGCGTTGTAGCCGTCCGCAAGAAGGCGCTGACGCATGGCCTCAGCTTCTTTTCTGGAGGCAAGCGGGCCGACCTGAATGTGGAGGAGATTGTCCTGCGCGCCCGGCCGGGCAGTGGCGGCGTATCCGCGACGACGAAGCGAGGCGAGCAGAAGGTCAGCATCTTCACGATGCGAGATGGCGGCGACCTGAACATAACTCTGCGCTGCACTCGATGCAGCGGTGACGGCCGGCGTTGGACTGGCAGCGGCGGGCGCAGGCTGATCGCGAACAGGGGCGGGGACAGTCTGGGCTGTGGTGGTCTTTGCTGGAGTGGTCTGGGCCGGAGTGGTCTGGGCCGGAGTAGTCTGGGCCGGCATCGCGACAACAGCCCTCTGCGCCGTCGCGGGGGAAGGCGCAAGCTCGCGGGCGCTTGGTTTGGAGGCTGCTGGACGAGACGCAGTGGGCAAGGGGTCGGCGAGGTTGTGGGATACCGGGGCAGGGGAGGATGATGTCGACGAAGAGTCGCCGCTGCTGGCGGGCGACGCCGGCTCGTCGGTGAGGCTTGGCGACGACGCGGAGACGTGCGGATCGACGTTGGAGAGCAGCGGTGGGGTGGAGCGGCGGCCCATGCTGTAGCCAAAGCCAAAGAACAGGGCGCAGAGTAGGGCGAGAGCGACAAAGATGCCGAGGACGGTGGTGGTGCCGAGCGAGATCTCACGGTCCGCTCCGTTGGTGGAGACGTCGTCGTCGAAGCTATCGCTTTTACCGAAGTGTTCGTAGCGCGTGGTCATGGGATCTGCCGCTCTTCCGTCCCGGTCCGCGACGCCAGTTACGGCTGTCTCCAGTACGGTCTTGCAACAGAGTAGTGGATCGCAGCCCGATGCAATGGTGCCGGTGGTAACACCGAACCAGCGCGGTACACCGGCAGCGGCGACCTAAAAGTGGAGGTAGATGCCGATCGCGGGTTCGACTGCGCTGGTGCGCTGGTTGATAGTGAGGTAGTTCTGGCCGAAGTCGGGCGCTTTGAAGAAGGGCTGACGGTACTGGGCCCGGATGCCGATGTGCGGCAGAACAGACGCGTCGACACCGATGCCATAGTAGTAGGTGAGGCGGGCGCGAGCGGGAAGACCCTGGCCGCCATAGGTGGTCGGCGAGAACTCAGTGGACCCGACGCCGACCGAGCCGAAGGGTCGAAGGCCGAAGAAGGATGGCGCATGGGCGACATAGCCGAAGGTGTACTCGGAGGCACTGGTCTGGACGCCGCCGGGAATGTACTGGATGGGGTTGGGCTGCGCGGTGGTGCTGTTGCTGTTGTAGTTCTCGGAGTAGCGGACGATGGTGTAGTTGAACTCGGCGCCGACTAGCAGGGACTTGGTGTAGCGGACCTGGACGAGGCCACCGAAGCCGCTGGTCGCGCTCTGGGTGATCGAGGTGTCCTGGTAGTTGGTGCCGGTGGCATTGCTGCGGAACTGGCCAATGCCGCTGAGGCCGACGTCGATGCGGTTGAGCTGTCGCGCGAGAGTTGAGATCGTCTGTGCCTGTGCGCCTGCGAACGTGGCTGCCGTGAGGGAGGAGAGTGCGGCAAGTTGGAGCAGAAGGGGCGCGACGCGGCGGCGAAACACGTTCAACATGCGGGCAAGTTCTCCTTAGGTGAGACGGAAGAGAGGTGGGAAAAGTACTTAGTTCAGTCTACTCTTGCCGACGCTGCGGGCCGGGAGGTGGAGCGCTTGGCTCTGCGGGCGACGCTGGCGACGCGCAGAAGGAGGGTGGAGAGCGGTCCGAGCAGAAGCGCGGCGACGATGGCAAGCGGGCGCGAGACCTGGACGGCGTCGCGGTGCGGTGCTACGAGCAGGAGCAGGGCAGCGGAGAGGGCGAGTGTGCCGAGCAGACCGCCGACAAGCCAGAGCCTTCGCGCCGCGGTCACTGCAAGCAGAAGGATAGAGGCGCCAAGCAGAGTGAGAGCGAGGGGGCGAAGAGGAAGTTTAAGGACACTGTGGATCGCAAGCAGGAGGAGAAGGAGGCCGGTGGCACCCGGGAGAACGAGACCGGGACGAAGGCACTCGACTATGAGGAGCAGAACGCCGGCCGAGACCAGGATGACGACGCGGTCCGCAAGGTGGGGCGAGCTGACGGAAGCGAAGGGGTGGCCGGAGGGGCTGAAGGCGATGCTGACGATGCTGGGGAGGAGGCTCACGGCACGGACTGGCCACGGGCGACGAGCGCCTGGCGCATGCCGAGGGCAGAGGTGCTGCGCGGGTCGAGATGCAGGGCGTGCCCGACGTCGTCTGCCGAGGCGGCGAGCGCGTTGCGCTGCAGCTCGATGCGGGCGAGCACGAGGTAGGCGGCTACGTTAGGACGGGCGTGCAGCGAGGCCTCCGCCTCGGCGCGGGCGTCGTCGGGATTGCCGCTCTGTTCGCGAACCTCGGCGAGGCCAGCGTGCGCGGCGTAGCTGGCGCCGTCAGCGGCGATGGCCTGCTGGAAGTTCTGCTCGGCCTCGGGCAGCAGACCCTGCGCAAGGTAGGCCTCACCCTGCTGGGTATAGGCCTCGGCGCGGGGCGCAGGGGCGAGCGTGGCCAGGTGCGCGGCCTGCATCTGCTCGAGCTGGAAGGCAGCCTGGCGGAAGGTGGCCTCAGAGTAGGTGCGGCGGATGCGCTCGAGAGGCGCGAGCTGCGTCGCGGCGGTCTCGGTCTCGGACGGAAGGGCGATCGAGTCGCCCCGAGCAGCGGCATCGCGGAGTTGCGCTGCCTCCGTGTCAGTGGGGCGTAGCTTCAGGCAGGCGTTCGCCTCGCGCTGGGCCCCGGCGGTGTCGTGACGGCGCAGGAGAGCGACGGCGAGGTTGTAGTGAAAGTCGGGCTCGGTGGGATCCGACGTGACGATGCGCTGAAAGAAGGCGGCGGCATCGCGCCCCTGACGGCTGGCGGCGACGCCCTGGTTGTTGATGACCTCAGGAAGCGGAAGGCGGCTGGCCACGAAGGCGAAGGCGGTCTCGGCTTCGGCGTACTTTGCACTGTTGAAGCGGGCGAGGCCGATGAAGAAGCCGGCCTCGAGAGCGCGCCGGTCCGAGCGCGGGATGCGCGAGAGGGTTGCGGCGGCGCGATCATAGTCGCGCTCGGCGAAGTAGGCCTTGCCGAGGGCGAGAGCGGCGGCGGCGTAGTTGGGCGTTGCTTGGACGGCGAGGCTGAGGTGCTTAATGCGCTCCTGCGGCGCGGCAGCGTCGATGCCCCGGATGTAGTTCTCGAATGAGCTGAGCGGGATGCCGGCGGAGGCTGCGAGGAAGGTCTGCTGGGCCACGTCGAGCTGCGGGTCGAGCTGGCGGGCGAGGCTCCAGGAGAGAGCGTTTTCCACGTCGAAGAGGCGGGCGAGCTCGCTCGAGTCGGCGATGGGCGGCGAGAGGCGGAGGGCGCTGATCTCGAGTACCTGGGCCTGAACGTTGATGCGGGTGCCGGCCGTGGTGTAGCTGCCGACGATGACGAACTCCGCATCAAGGGTCTGCGCGATGCGGATGGTGGTGGCGCGGGAGGGTTTGAAGTCGACCGGCAGACCGAGGTGATCGAGGGCAAACTGGCGATCTTCGCGGGTGATGGTGAAGAAGCCGGCGGAGGCGAGACGCTGGTTCAGGGTGTCTGGGAAAGAGTCGGCGATCCAGTCCAGAGCTGGCTGGCCGGTTCGATTGCTGAAGGGAAGGACGAGGATGACCTTGCCGGCGCCAGTTGCCCGGACAGGGTCTGACGGCGGGCTTTGCGCGAAGACGCAGGCGCAAGAGCTGAGCAGGAGCAGAAGGGTAGCGGCGGCTCCGCGACGAAGCGGCGACAGAGAAGAGAGCGGGCGCACAGGCTGAGTATAGAGGCTCACCGCGCAGCGGCCGATGCGGTAGAGACGGCGGCGGGGCGCGGGAGGCGAAGGATGGCCACCCACTCGCCACGACGCTGCTCCTGCCAGAGGACGGTCGCGTGGAGGAGAGCTGCGGCCTCGATGGGATCGAGGTCGCGGTGAAAGTCGAAGAAGCGAGTATCAGCCGCCCGGTTGCGGCGGCCGAGGTCGGTGGTGCCGAGTGGTGGCGCCCACTTCGTGGAGAAGAGCAGGGCCGTGTCAAACGCTGTGAGGTTGGCGGCGGCTTTGAGGATCTCGTCGCGGGAGAAGTTGGCGATAGTGACGGTGCGGATGGGGGTGCGGGTATAGCCGAGGTCGGGCCGGCTGAGCTCGGCGTCGGCCGGCCAGGCGGTGAGGACGGTGGCTTGGGGAAACTGGCGGACGATGCGGGTGACGGCGGCCTGATGAAGCACGATCATGTCGCGGTAGGTGAGGTTGTCCTCGGGAGCAAAGGCATAGGGCGGGTTGATGAAGATGGCGGCAACGAAGGCGGTGGCGGTGAGGGCGGCGAGGGCGGGCCAGAGGCGGGTGTGGCGGCGCCACTCCGCAACGCAGAGCAGGAGGTAGAGCGGGTAGAGCGGGAGCAGATAGCGGGTCAGGAGCGCTCCGCCGAGGACGGAGAAGGCAAGGAGGTTTGCGGCGATCACGACGGCGATGGCGAGGGTGGCGGGGCGGCCGGGCCACCTGGTCTCGCGACCGGGGCGGACGGGCATAAGCAGGGCGGCGCCGGTCGCGAGGCTCGCGACGAACATGTTCATGTGCGTGGTGAGGTGCAGCAGCCGGTGCCATAAGGAGAGCGCGATGCGATGCAGGCTCAGGTTGGCGGCGGCGTTGTAGCGGAAGAACTCGGGGTTGCCGAAGACGTGGCCGGTGCGATGGAGGTGGTAGGCGTACCAGAGCACGAGCGGCAGAGTCGGGAGGGCGGTGGCGAGGACACGATCTGGGCGGCCGATGCCTGATGCGTGGGCAAGTCGCTTGCGATCGCGCAGCAGTTCGACGCACTCGAGAGCGCAGAGGGCGAGGGGGGTGATGATGCTGGTCTCTTTGGAGAGGGCGGCGAGGGAGAAGAGGAGGGCGGTGCCGAGTGCGGCGGAGCGCTGGGTGGCCGGGCGGGGGTCGGAGGAGGCCGCGTTGCGGCGGGCGGGGAGGTAGAGGGCGAGCGCCCAGAGGGTGAAGGAGGCGGCGAAGATGTCGGCGTGGGCGAGCGAGCTCTGCGCGAACCAGATGGGGTAGGTGGCGGTGAGGGCGGCGGTGAGGAGGCCGGTGGGGGTGTCGACGAGGTCGCGGCCGAGGCGGACGACGGCGAGCAGGGCGGCGGCAGCGACCATGCAGACGAAGGTGCGGGTGCCGCTGACGACGACGCCCGAGAGGTGCCACCAGGCGGCGAGGAGGATGGAGGGCAGGGGCGGGTGGGCGTTGGTGAGGGTCGAGTACGGGATGAGGGCGCCGGTGCGGAAGAAGTCGAGCGCGGCGGGGATGTAGTAGCCGCCCTCGTCCCAGAAGTAGGGGAGGCGGAGGAGTGTCCAATGGCTGAGGAAGACGGCGACGAAGCAGAGCGGGTAGAGCATGCCCAACGAGAGGGTGGGCGGGGTGGCGGGGGTGGCGGCCGGACGGGCAGCGCGAGCGGGGGGCGCCACGCGCTTAGTTGACGGGGCCTTCGGGCGCGGTGAGCGGCTCGAGGTTGAGGGTGCCGAAGGCCTGCTCGTACTGCGCGAGATTCTGGCCGAGGACGTTCCAGAGGGCTTTGGCCTGCTGGGGGCTGAGATAGATGCCCTGGAAGTTGTCGAGCGCGACCTGGTCGGGGGCGCTCTGGCGGATGGTGCCGAAGACGAGCTGGAAGTCCCAGACGCTCATGCGGACCTGGACGCTGTTCGAGTAGCCCTCGCGGTAGATCTCGGAGTGGGTGACGGTGAGCTTCGGTTCGGGAGCGGGGGGCTGCTGGGGCATGCGGGTCGGGTCTCTGGGTGCCGGGGTTGTGGTGCGAACGGGGGGACTTGAACCCCCATGGATTGCTCCGCCAGATCCTAAGTCTGGTGCGTCT
>CAXTVA010000014.1:0-65948 GCA_964247625.1 uncultured Acidobacteriaceae bacterium | reverse complement strand
CTCGACGAGCCCACCACCGGCCTCCACTTCGACGACGTCGCCAAGCTGCTCACCGCCTTCCGCAAGCTAATCGATGGCGGCGGCTCCCTGCTCGTCATCGAGCACAATCTCGACGTCATTAAATCCGCCGACTGGGTCATCGACATGGGCCCGGAGGGCGGCTCCGGCGGCGGCGAGATCGTCGCCGCGGGCACCCCGGAGCAGATCGCCGCGAGCCCCGCGTCGCACACCGGCCACTGGCTCGCTCCCGTCCTTCACCTCGCCTCGGCCGCCGCGCGCACCGGCACACCCCCCGGCGAGATCCTCCCGGCCGAGGCCGCCGAAGAGGTCTCCGCATGACGCACCGCGTCTCCGGCTCTGGTCGGAGGCCTGCATCTCCGTCAGCGCACCTGTCCTGGCTCGTCCTCGTGCCGCTTCTCCTGACGTGGCCGGCCGCACACGCCCAGCTTCCGGCCGGCACGACCGACGCCACCCAGACCGCCCCCGCCGATCCGGACGCGGGCGCCCGCGCGGAAGCCTCTGCCGCCCTCGACCACAGCGACTTTCCTCGCGCCATCCGGCTTTTGACAGCACTCGCCGAACACCATCCCACCGACGCCCCCATCCTCTTCGACCTTGCCGCCGCCCAGGACGCCCTCAGCAGCACCGATGCAGCGCAGACCGCGGCCGCCGAGGCGAGCTACCATCGCGCTATCGCCGCCGATCCCTCCTCCCTCGAGTCCCACCTCGCCCTCGGCCTCCTTCTCGCCCGCAACGGACGCGACGCCGACGCCCGCACCGAGCTGCTCGCTGCCACCACCCTCCGCACCGGCACCCCCGCCCTCAAAGCCCGTGCCTTCCGCGCCCTCGCCCACGTCGATCAGACCCAGAACCCCGCCGAGGCTCGCGACGCCCTGCTTGAAGCCCTCAAGCTCTCGCCCGAGACCCCGGACGACACGCTTCTCTCCGCCGCGCTCGCCGAGAGAAGTGACGATTCCGCCGCCGCCGAGGCCGTCTACCGCCGCACCTTGACCAGATCGCCGAACGATCCCGCCGCCACCGCCGCCCTCGCCCGCCTGCTTCTCACGCAGAGCAAAGAGGCCGAGGCCGAACCCCTGCTCACCACCGCCCTTGCCGCCCACCCTGGAGACCTCTCCCTGACCTCCGAGCTCGCCGCCCTGCGCGTCCGCCAGCAACATCCCGACCAGGCCGCGGCTCTCCTCGCCCCCCTCTATCAGCAGCATCCGGACGACCCCGACCTCGGCCGCCTCTACGCCCGCCTCCTCACCCAGTCCGGCGACTTCGCCGCCGCCGACCTCGTCCTCGCCCATCTCCTCGAGCGCGCCCCAGGCGACGGTCCCCTGCTCAGCCAGCGCGGCGACGCCCTCATCCACCTCAAGCGCTACGCCGACGCGCAGCACGTTCTGACCACCGCCCTCGAGCACCGCGCCACCTTTAACTCCCCCCAGGACATGGCCGAAGCCGCCGGCCGCCTCGCCTTTGCCGCCTCGGTCAACAATGACCCCGATGCGGTCTTGCAAGCGCTTGCTGTGCGTGCTACAGTCCTCCCACAGTCTCCCTCAAGTCTCTTTCTGGAGGCGACGGCGCACGACAAACTACACCACCTGAAGCAGTCGCGAGAGGCCTACCGGCAGTTCCTCTCGGTGGCGGATGGAAAGTATCCAGACGAGGAGTGGGAGGCGCGCCACCGCCTTATCGCCCTCGAACACGCTCATTAGCAAGCGCACCTCGGAGGTGCGTCATGCAAACGTCACTCGGCCCCTTCGTCCGTCGCACGCTCCCTCTTCTCCTCGTCCTCGTCGCCGCTCCCTCCCTGCTCCACGCCGCCGCCATCGATGAGACTCTGCCCGACGCGGCCACGCTCCTCCAGCTCGAGCTGCGCGCCCAGCAGGCCAAGCCGCGCGAGCAATGCTTCCTCTACACCGAGCTCGTCCACACCATGACCGAGGTGGCCGGCAAGCAGCTCCTCGCTGGCGACGCCGTGAACGCGAGCGCGACCCTCAAGCGCGTCGAGCACTACGCCGAGCTCATCCACATGGGCCTCGCCGACGACACCAAGCGCCTCAAAAATGCAGAGCTGCTCATGAGCCACACCACCCATCGCCTCAACGACTACCTGCACGCCGCATCGACAGACGATCGCGAGACCCTGCAGGCGACGCTCAAGCAACTGAACCAGGTGCAGGATGAGCTGCTCGCGCAAGTCTTCCGTCACTAGCGCTCCGCCCATTCGCGGCAGGCGCTCCGTCCGCTACCTCTCCCTCGCCTGCGGTGCCCTCCTGTCGCTGCTCCTCGCTACACCCCCGCGCGCGGTCGCGCAGGGCGCCGAGCCCGCCCTCTCCGACGCCGAGGTCGAGCAGCTCCGCGAGTCGGCCTACGTTCCCGCCGATCGCATCGCCGTCTTTATCAAGTTCCTCGACACCCGCGCCCGCGCCCTCACGGACCTCCTCGCCAAGCCGCACCGCCCCGGCCGCGAAGACGACCTCCACACCATGATGGAGCAGTTCACCTCCATCACCGACGAGCTCAACGACAACCTCGACGACTACGGCCCGCGTCACCGCGATCTCCGCCGTCAGCTCCCTAAGCTCGTCGAAGCCACCGACCGATGGGCGACAGCGCTCCGCACCGCGCCCGACGATGACGCCTACAGCGTCTCGCGCCGACTCGCCCTCGAGAGCGTCCGCGATCTCCGCCAGGAGGCCGTCCGCCTCATCGACGACCAGCGCACCTTCTTCGCCGCTCATCCCGAGGCCGCCAAAGCCGAGCGCGACCGCGAGAATGGTGACCCTCGCGCGCAGCCCGCCGAGTCACCGCGCTAGCTGCCGGGCACACAGCGCGTCCGATGTTAAACTTGCTCTCGCGTGATCTCTCCCCTCATCCCCATCTTTGAAGAGCAGTACCGCGACCTGCGCCCCCGCGCGCCCATCCCTCCGCTCGACATCCGCTTCCGCCGCTTCACCTCCCTCAATACCTCCATCCGTCTGCGCGAGGGCCGCCTTCACGTCCGCCTCTCCGACCTCCTCGAACACGCGCCCGAGAGCGTCCATCAGGCCATCGCCCACATCCTCCTGGCCAAGCTCTACAAAAAAGCCATCGCGCCCACCCACGCCGACCGCTACCGCCGCTACTGCTCCTCCGACCTCGTCTCGCGCCAGGCCGCCCACATTCGCCAGACCCGCGGCCGCAAGCGCATCCTCTCCGCGCAGGGCCATCGCTGGGATCTCGACGAGGTCTTCGAGTCGCTCAACACGCGCTTCTTCCACGGCCTGCTCGGCCGCCCCATCCTCACCTGGTCCGCCCACAGCGCCCGCCGCATGCTCGGCCACTACGACGCCGCCCACAACACCATCGTCGTCTCCCGCGTCTTCGACCGCCCCGACACCCCGCGCTACGCCGTCGAGTACCTGCTCTACCACGAGATGCTCCACCTCAAGCACCCCGTCCGCGTCAAAGCCGGCCGCCGCTGCGTCCACTCCCGCGAGTTCCAGGCGGAGGAACGCCTCTTCCCGCAACTCGAAGATGCCAAAGCCTGGCTGAAGTGCCTCTGAGCCTCCGCTAGGCGCGCGACTCCACCGCCATCTCCGGCACCTGCTGCACACCGCGGGTGGTCGCCCACACCATCACCCCCGCCCCCAGCACCGCACTCACCAGCGCCGCCACCTGCGCGTTGCTCATGCCCCAGTAGATCCGCGGATTGATCCTCACAAACTCCACCAGAAATCGTCCCAGCCCGCTCAGCACCAGGTACAGCCCCGTCAGCCACCCCACCGGCCGCGCCCTCTCGCCGAGCTTCCACAACACCCAGAACACCACCAGCGCAAACAGCAGCTCATACACCGGCGTCGGCTGCACCATCGCGCTCGCGGGATACACCGGCACCAGCGCATTCGGCCGCATGTGCACGCCCCACGGCAGCGTCGTCCGGATCCCGTAATCGCCGTCCCCGCTCGTTAGGCAGCCGATCCGTCCCACGCCATACCCGATCGCCGCCGCCGGCGCAGCCAGATCCAGCATGCGCAGTCCGCCTACCGCCTGTCCCACCGTACCCTCACGCGGGCCTTGGAAGTGCGCCTGTCGCCCCTGCCACAGCAGCATCGCGATCCCCGCGATCATTCCGCCAAACCAGGCGAACCCCGCCTGAAACCAGTGGAGAAATCCCAGCACCACCTCGCCCGGATGCGCCGACCCGGGCAGCAGGATCTGCCGCATCGCGCCAACCAGCTCGCCCACGTCCTGCAGCTCGTGCCACGTCTTCGCTCCCAGCACACCCGCGATCACCACCAGGGCCACGATCCCGAGCGCATCCGCCTCCACGCCTTGGCGAACAAAGTTCCGGTGCAGCACGACCGTCGCCACCACCGCCGCCAGCCACAGCAGCAGACCAAAGGTGCCCGGGTGCCAGAAACCCAAGTTCAGATACGGATACATACGCCTCGCTTCCACTCAAAAGTATAGCGAGCCCTTCACCCATCCCGCCTTCCGCGATACCCTCAGGTCGTACCCCACCATCCAAGACCATGCCTTCAAGCTCCCCCATCGCTCCCGCGACCTTTCCCTCCGCCGAGAGCATGCAGATCCTGCTCTCCGCCACCGAGATCACCGCTCGCGTCGCCGCTCTCGGCGCCCAGATCACCCACGACTACGCCGGCAAGTCCATCGTCCTCATCGGTGTCCTCAAGGGCGCCGCCATCTTCCTCTCCGATCTCGCCCGCGCCATTCACGTCGATGCGACCTTCGACTTCGTCGCCGTCAGCTCGTACGGCCGCGCCCGTGTCTCCTCGGGAGCCGTCAAACTCATCAAAGACATTGACAATCCCATCGAGGGCCGTCACGTCATCCTCGTCGAGGACATCCTCGACACCGGCCTCACCCTTGCCTACCTGCGCGGTCTCATGCTCCAGCACCGCCCCGCCTCGCTCAAGATCGCCGTCTGCCTCGACAAGCCCGATCGCCGCCTCGTCCCCATCGAGGCCGACTACACCGGCTTCCGCATCCCCAACCACTTCGTCATCGGCTACGGCCTCGACTACGCCGAGCACTATCGCAACGTCTCCGACATTCGCCTCTTCCCCGAGTCCGCCGCGAGTGAGTAGGCCCGCCTCTTCGCAGCCCGTGCGAGCGCATCATCCAGACAGGATCACTCACTTCCGGCGAGCGCACAACCGCGTCACCCTCCTTCGGCTCTAACTACCAGCACGAGGAGAAGGCCAATGATCCGCTTGAAAGCTCTTGTTGTCGCGACCGCAGTCAGCGCGCTCCTGATTGCATCTCCCACCGCCCCAGCCGGCCAGGTCTCCATCAATATCGGGACAGCGCCCGTCTGCCCCTACGGTTACTTCGACTATGCGCCGTACTCCTGCGCCCCATACGGCTACTACGGCCCGGACTGGTTTAGCAGTGGCATCTTCATCGGCGCCGGCCCTTGGTTCCACGGTCCCCGCGGCTTCTACGGCCACGTCGATAATCGCTACGATCCGCACTACGGCTACCACGGCCCGCTCCCCGAACGGAACGAGCAGGCCTTCAACCACTTTCATGGCAACGAGGCACGTGACGGCCAGGGCCACATCGGAAACGCAGGCCACGACACGCATGCCGAGCGCAACCCGGAAGCGCACGGCGCCTTCCACGGCGGCGGTCACGAGGGCGGCGGCGGTCGGCGTTGATCAGCTCTCCTATGAAAGCCTGAAGGAACCCCGCTGGTCAGCTCCTACATCACGGAGCTGACCAGCGGCTGCGTTGCCGCCGGAGCGTCACTCGCCCGCATCCCAAAGACCTCGGCCAACAGCGCATAACTTCGCAGCCGCGCGGCGTGATCCCACGTGATCGTATTGATCACCAGCTCGCCCACCCCGAGCGCGCCCGCGACTCCCTCCAGCCGCTCCCGCACCCGCTCCGGCGTGCCCACGATGTACCGTGGCCACTCGCCCTCCTCCACCGTCTCCCCTCCAAAGGCCCGCAGCTCCCGCAGCGCGTCCTCCGGCGAGGCGACCGGCCGTCGATCCCCCTGCCGAATCCTTCGCTGCAGCAGCCGCACACTGCTGTGCAGCCTCTCTGCATCGCTCGTCGTCTCCGCGCAGATCACCCCGATCGCGATCGTCGCCTCCGCTCTCTCGCGGTGCTCGCCCGGCACAAACGCCCTTGTATATGCCTCGATCGCCGCCCGCGTCGCCACCGGGGAGAAGAAGTGCGCAAACGCATACGGCAGACCGAACTCCGCCGCAGCCGCCGCGCTCCACATGCTCGATCCCAGCAGCCACACATCCGGTCCGCCCGGCATCTCCGGCTCGACCCGCACTCGGCCGAACGGGTGCCCCGCAGGAAACCCCTCGCCCAGGAACGCCAGCAGCTCGCTCAACTGATCCGCAAAGTCATCGACGGCCTGCGTTCGACGCTCGCGCCGCAGCGCCATCGCCTCAATTGGCCCGCCTCCTGGCGCCCGCCCCAGCCCCAGATCGATCCGCCCAGGGTAGAGCGCGTGCAGCGTCCGAAACTGCTCCGCCACCTTGAGCGCGGCGTAGTGCGGCAGCATGATCCCGCCCGACCCCAGCCGGATCCGCGACGTCTCCGCCCCCAGCCGCGCCAGCATGATCTCCGGCGCCGTACACGCGAGCGTCTGCATCGCGTGGTGCTCACTCATCCAGAAGCGCGTATATCCAAGTCCGTCCACGTGCCGTGCCAGCGCGATCGATCGCTCCAACGCCTCCGCCGGCGTACTTCCCTCAGCCACCGGCGACTGGTCAAGCACCGATAACCGCAGCGTCCGAGACCCCGCCTCGCCACTCTTGATGCCACTCATAGACATCTGATGTGCCGGCGCCGCCGCGGACGCAATCCGTGCAGGAGACCTCGCTCGCTCAGCCCTTGCTGCGATCCGTAAACCGGAAGAACAGCGACTGCTCGGCGACCGGTGCCGCCATCGCGTTCAGCCGCGCCATCTCCGTGTGTGAGAGCGGCGTAAACTCGCGCGCGATGTGCACATTCTCCTCAAGCTGCGCGATCGTGTCGCAACCGATAATGACCGTGCTCACCGGATGCGTCAGCGTGAACCGCATCGCCTCCCGCATGGTCATCACTCCGGGCCGTGTCGCGATCGCCGACCCCTCCCACGCGTGCCGCTGCGCCTCGATCGGCGGCGGCGTCCAACTCGCCAGCAGCCGCCCGCGCGATGGCACCTTCATCCCGACGATGCCCATCTGCTTCTCGACCGCCAGCGGCAGCAGCTTGTCCGTGAAGCTGTGAATGTGCGAGTCCGCCGCATTCATCGACATCAGAATCGTGTCGAACGGGTGCCGGCCGATCGTGTCGATCAGCGCCTCCGGCCGATAATGCCCCGTCACGCCCAGATATCGCACCACGCCCTGCTGCTGCATCTCGACCAGCGCCTCCATCGCGCCGCCCTTGGCAAAGATCGCGTCCACATCCTCCGGCAGACCCACATCGTGTAGCTGCCACAGGTCCACATGATCCGTGTTCAGCAGCGTCAGCGACCTCTCTATCATCCGCAGCGAACCCTCGCGCGTCCGCTCCTTCGTCTTCGTCGCGAGAAACGCCTCGTTCCGCCGCGTCTTCATCACCCGCCCGACATACTGCTCACTCCACCGCTCCGGGCCGCCGTAGATCGACGACGTGTCGATATAGTTCACGCCCAGGTCCAGCGCCCGCTCGATGATCGGCACCGCGACCTCGAAGTTGTTCGGCTTCTCGATCGAGGCCTGCCCGCCCAGGCTGAAGATGCCGACCTTGTACCCCGTCTTGCCCAGGTTCCGCGTCGGCATCGCCGCCGTCGTCCGCGGGTTCGCCGGCAGCCCCGGAAGCGTCTTCGCCGCCTCCGCCGTCGCCGCACCGTGCGTCAGCAGAGCCGCCGCCGCCGTTCCGCCCACCTTCAGAAAGTTACGCCGGTCCGAAACAGAGCGTCTCTGCGTCATAGATCTCCTCGCGAGCGGAAGCGTTCCGCCAAACTGCACCAGTGTAGCGCCCCGGCGATCCTCCACGCGACGACCGCCACGCATGCACCGTGCCGCTACCATCTTCGCTCGCTCTTCGCTACTCTGGAGCTGCATCCTACGCTCTGACGCCATGACCACCCAGGAAAAGCTCGAGATCCTCGCCGACGCCGCCAAGTACGACGCCTCCTGCGCCTCCTCCGGCGCCAAGCGCGCCGCCACCCCCGGCGGCATCGGCAGCTCCGACGGCGAGGGCATCTGTCACTCCTACACCCCCGACGGCCGCTGCGTCTCCCTGCTCAAGATCCTGCTCACCAACGTCTGCACCTACGACTGCGTCTTCTGCGTCAATCGCGTCTCCTCCGACATCCGCCGCGCCCGCTTCACCCCTGAAGAGGTCGTCACCCTCACCCTCGACTTCTACAAGCGCAACTACATCGAGGGCCTCTTTCTCTCCTCCGGCATCATCCAGTCGCCCGACTACACCATGGAACAGATCGTGCAAGTCGCGAAGACCCTGCGCCAGGTCCACCGCTTCGGCGGCTACATCCACCTCAAGACCATCCCCGGCTGCGACCCCAAGCTCATCGCCGAAGCCGGCCTCTTCGCCGACCGCCTCTCCGCCAACATCGAGCTCCCTACCCAGGCCGACCTCGTCCAGCTCGCCCCCGAGAAGAAGTCCGCCGTCATCGAGACCACCATGTCCGAAATCGCGACTCGCAAGGACGAGACCGACGCCGAGCGCAGCAGCTCTTCCCTGCCCACCCACCTCAAGCCTCCCAAGTTCGCCGCCGCCGGCCAGTCCACCCAGATGGTCATCGGCGCCACCCCCGCCACCGATCGCGAGATCCTCTCAACCGCAACCCACCTCTACGACAGCTACAAACTCCGCCGCGTCTACTACACCGGCTTTAGTCCCTATCCCGAGGCCGACACCCGCCTCCCCCTCAAGCCCGCGCCCCTCATCCGCGAGCACCGCCTCTACCAGTCCGACTGGCTCGTCCGCTTCTACGGCTTCCACGCCGCCGAGCTCACCTCCGACGCCACCCCCAACCTCTCCCTCACCGAAGACCCCAAGACCACCTGGGCCCGCGCCCACCCCGAGTTCTTCCCCGTCGACGTCAACGCCGCCCCCCGCGAAGCCCTCCTCCGCATCCCCGGCATCGGCTACAAGAACGTCGACCGCATCCTCTCCATCCGCCGCTACCACCGCCTCACCCTCGCCGACCTCCGGAAACTGAACGCCCGCATCGGCAACGCCCTCACCTACCTCATCACCGACGACCACCTCCCCACCACCCCCCTCATCACCCCACTCGCCCCCACCTCCGACACCGCCACCCAGCTAGACCTCTTCACCCCCACCAGCGCCCTATCGGGCAATCTTTAAATTTCCACAACGGCGTTTCCCGTTACCAATCAGGATTTCGTGGTCTGCATCGATTAGTCGTTTGTGACCTGTTCTTGGTGCGTTTGTAGACGACCGTGGTAGCTTCGCTGCGTGAAACCCTACCCCAAATACCTGGACTGGCTTCGCTACGCCTGCGCATGGTGGCTCTACTTCTACGAGATCAGCAAAATCGCAGGTCATCAACTCCAAATGCCTGAATCGTTTGCACAAAAGCCAATCGGCTCGCTTAGGGGCTACGAATTGACTTGGTATTATTTTGGGTACTCCCATGTTTACACGTACATTCTGGGCGCTATCCAGGTCGTCTCCGCGACCCTTCTGCTGTTCCGCAAGACATCGCTGATTGCAGCGATGGTGACGCTTCCAGTCATGGCCAACATCGTCATGATCAACTTCTTCTACTGGATCGGTTGGGGGCCAATGCGGACGGCCCTGTTCATTACGATCGCTCTCCTTCTTATACTGTGGCGCGAGAGAGAAGCCTTTCGAGTTCTCTTGTGGGACAGCCAGCAATCGGAGGCCAGAAGCTCTGGGGTGCATTGGATCGCTCGTTCCGTCGTGCTCCTTTACGCCTTACTCACGTTGCTTGCCTCGACCGTTGGCGCAGACGCCTTTAAATACTTCGCTGATTCATACCAGCGGCAGCACCCAAACGAAAAGCCGAAATAAGGCAAATTCAAACGGCAGTGCTTCCGATGCTTCGTTGATACTGCATCGACCCACCGCACCCTGCCTGCCGCTCTTCAGTCCGCCTCCAGAACAAGCACGTGTCTCTTGTACTCTTCCGCCAGATGCAGCAGCGCCTTATTGAAGGTGGTCAGTACCAGTCCGTCCCGCACCGCCAGGCCAAGCAGGATTGCATCGGTCACCTGATTGTGTCCGTGGATCCGTCTCGCAAAGGGCGCCGTCAGCGCCTGCCAATCCGCAACGATCGGCTGAAAGGAGTATCCCGGTCTCCGCCTGAGTCTCTCCAGCATGGCTGTCGCCTGTTCCATGCTCAGTCCGCCTGTCTTGGGACGCGTGAAAAATCGCAGTACGCCAGCCTCCGTAAAGATGCATAACGACCATCGCAATCCAGGCGAATCGAACCAGGCCTCCGCTGCTGCGTGGTTAGCATGGCGCTCATCCAAAAGGGCTAGCAGGACATTGACGTCCAGCAGATATCTCGTCCCCTCAGGCAAAATCGTCCTCGGAAAGCTCCTTCACCATCTCAGGCGTGGTAACCGGTTCACGATCCTGTTTCGCCCTTACCAGCAAGCCAAGACGGCTCTCGGTCAGCAAAGCCGACGCAGGTTCCGGCGCCTGTTCTGCCCGTCGCAGAAGTTCGCTGATGGCCGCACCGAGCGGGATACCCTTTGCACTTGCGTACGTGGAGGCGAAGGTATAAACATCAGCGTCTAAATTTACATTTGCCCTCATGTAGATATTCTGCACCGAAACGCACTTCGGTGCCATATCCCACTTCTGTGCATCATTGCTGATGACAGTAGCAACTCTTCTCCTCAACCCACACCCGCGTGGCGTACTGAACCACTGCCTTTCTGTATCCTGAAAGAATATGGCTGTGATGTAGTCCTGCTCGAGATGGCCTGACTCTGTAAACGATCAACCCTAGACATCAGAAGACTTTACCGGCACCCTATTGAGAAAATGAGACCTTCTGCCCGAAGTTAACCCCGGGTCCAGGCCTAACTCGTCCCGATCGAAGACTTTGCGCAAATAGGGGGGGAGGGGGAGGGGTACCCGCAGCATCGCAGACATCATGAAGCACATCCTCATCCAACCCGACTTCCACGACTGGCGCACCCACGCCCGCACCGCCCTCCAGGAGGGCTACGCCCCCGCCGACCTCGACCTTGAGGACGCCACCGTCAACACGCCCCTCGCCCTCGATCTCCTCACCCCCGAGACCACGCCCACCGGCGCCCCCGTCCTCTCCCCCCACGTCCCCAAGCAGTTCCTCGAGATCGCCGAGATCGTCGCCGTCCACCGCGACCCTGACCGCTGGAACCTCCTCTACCGCCTCCTCTCTCGCCTCCAGACCAACCGCGACCTGCTCCACATCGAGATCGACACCGACGTCGCCCGACTCCGCCAGCTCGAGCATCAGGTCCGCCGCGACCTCCACAAGATGCACGCCTTCGTCCGCTTCCGCAAGGTCGAGGCCGACAGTATGGACGAGGCCAACCCCTTCGCACAGCCCGCCGAGCCCGCGAGCGGAGCCGCAGGCGTAGCGAGCCATAGCCCAACTCCCCTCCCAGAGCACTTCGTCGCCTGGTACCGTCCCGACCACCGCATCTTGCCCCTCGCCGCCCCCTTCTTCGCCGATCGCTTCAACGCCATGCACTGGAGCATCCTCACTCCGGACGCCTCCGTCACCTGGGACCCCGCCATCCAGCAGCTCCACTTCAGCCCCGGCCTGCCTCGCGAAGCAGCCCCCGCAGACGATGAGCTAGAGACCCTCTGGCGCTCCTACTATGCGAGCATCTACAACCCCGCCCGCCTCAACCCCTCCGCCATGCGCTCCGAGATGCCCGTCCGCTACTGGCGCGACCTTCCCGAAGTCTCCCTTCTTCCAACCCTCATCACCCAGTCCGCATCCCGAGTAGGAACCATGGTCCAGACCCAGGCCGCAAAGCCCTCCGCCGCCCCCTTTGTTCCTGCAGAGCACACCCTCTCCATCATCAACGCCGCCCTGCCCACCTGCCGCGGCTGCGAGCTCTATGAGCACGCGACCCAGGTCGTCCCCGGTGCCGGCCCCTCGCCGCAGACGAGCCACCACGCCGCGACCCTCATGCTCGTCGGCGAGCAGCCCGGCGATCAGGAAGACCGCCAGGGCAAGCCCTTTGTTGGTCCCGCCGGCCGCATCCTCGATCAGGTCCTCGAAGAGCTGCACATCGACCGCACCTCCGTCTACGTCACCAACGCCGTCAAGCACTTCAAGTTCGTCCAGCGCGGCAAGCTCCGCCTTCACCAGAACCCGCGCATGTCCGAGATCACCGCCTGCCGCCCCTGGCTGCTCGCCGAGATCGATGCCGTCCAGCCCCAGGTCATCCTCTGCCTTGGCGCCTCCGCCTCGAAGTCGCTGCTCGGCGGCACCTTCGCGCTCATGCGCGATCACGGCAAGGTCCTCTCGACGCCCTACGCCGACCAGGTCATCGCCACCATCCACCCCTCCGCCGTCCTCCGCGCGCGCGACCAGCAGTCCGGCGAGCAGCTCTACGCCTTCCTGCGCGATGACCTGGCACTCGCCTGGCGCGCCGCCACCGCGCACGGCACCACGCTTCAGCCAGCCGCAACCTCCGTGTGATAGAACCAACTCCGGCGCGGCCACCTCCCCAGGGTTGACCATCGAGCGCCAAGGAGCCGTTGTATGAGCTTCATCTCGTGTCTCCCCTTCGGTCAGGATCCCTTGCTCGCGAATCACTTCGACGCCCCGTCCTTCGCCTCTGAGGCGCTCTCCTCCACCCGCGCCCTCGCCGCCGTCATCGACCACACCCTGCTCAAGCCCGAAGCCACCCGCACCCAGGTCCTCCATCTCTGTCACGAGACCGTCGAGCACGGCTTCGCCTGCGCCATGGTTAACCCCACCTGGGTCGCCACCGCCGTCGAGGCGCTGGAGAACACCGGCATCCCCGTGGGCGTCGTCGTCGGCTTCCCCCTGGGCGCCAGCCTGCCCTCATCCAAGCGCGACGAGACTGTCCGCGTCCTCAAGCTCGGCGCGCAGGAAGTGGACATGGTGCTCAACCTCGGCCTGCTCAAGTCCGGCACCCCCGCCGACCTCGAGGCCGTTCGCCACGACATCCGCGGCGTCGTCGAGCTCGCCCACGCCTCCGGCGCCATCGTCAAGGTCATCCTCGAGACCTGCGTGCTCACCTTCGAGGAGAAGCTCCGCGCCGCCGACCTCGCCCTCTCCGCCGGTGCCGACTTCCTCAAGACCTCGACCGGCTTCGCCGCCGCCGGTGCCACCACCGACGACATCGCCCTCCTCCGTGAGCAGGCCGGCGACCGCGCCGGGGTGAAGGCCTCCGGAGGCATCCGGTCGCTCGCCGACGCGAGCGCCATGCTCCACGCCGGCGCCTCCCGCATCGGTGCCAGCGCGAGCGTCCGCATCCTCGCCGAGCTTCGCCAGCAGCTCGCCGCCGCCACATCCTGACCCTCGTTCGCACTTCCGCGCGCCGTGCAGCCTAACCCGCCCGGCTCCGCCGCGCGGGAGAGTATCATCGACGCTTCGCATGCCGCCGCGTGACAAGCCCGCTCCACCGCCGCGCCGCTCGCTCGGCGAGCCCTCGGAGCACGCCTTTGAGGGCGACTACCGCCCCGGCGCCGAGCTGCAGCCGGCGCCCGCCAACCAGCCCCGTGTCGAGCCGCTTCAGATTGACTTCCTGCAGCGCCTCGCCGATGCCCTCAACACCACCCTCGACCTCAACACCCTCATGCACCGCGTCGCCGACCTCGTCCGCGCCGTCATCGACTACCGCATCCTCGCCATTCTCCTGCTTAACGACCGCACGCAGGAGCTCTGGATGCGATTCCAGACCGGTCACACACCCGAGATCGAGCGCCTCCGCATCAAGCTGGGCCGCGGCATCACCGGCACCGCCGCCCTCGAGCGTCGATCCATTCTCGTCGTCGACGTCCGCAAACCCGACGGCACCTACCTCGAGAACTACATCGACGCTAACCCCGATGTTCGTTCCGAGCTCGCCGTCCCTCTCATCGTCAAGAACAAGGT
Organism: uncultured Acidobacteriaceae bacterium; assembly: GCA_964247625.1. Classification (GTDB taxonomy): domain Bacteria; phylum Acidobacteriota; class Terriglobia; order Terriglobales; family Acidobacteriaceae; genus Edaphobacter. The sequence goes on along the minus strand of CAXTVA010000014.1, from coordinate 51,853 downwards.
GATCGGCGTCATCGACATTCAGTCCGAGTCGCCCGCCTTCTTCACCCCCGACCACCAGCGCCTGCTTGAGCTCGTCGCTAGCCGCATGGCCGTTGCCGTCGAGAACGCTCGCCTCTACACCCGCGTCTCGCGCCAGGCCCAGACCCTCACCGTGCTCAACGACATCTCGCGCGAGATCACCAGCATCCTCGATCTCGATGACCTGCTCGAGCGCATCGGCCAGCTTCTCAAGCGCGTCGTCGACTTCCAGATGTTCACAATCCTGCTTTGGAACGATCGCACCGACCGCTTCGAGCACCGCTTCAGCTCGCGTTACGGGGAACGCGTCTCCCGCGATCGCACCGTCGAGCTCGGCCAGGGACTCATCGGCACTGCCGCCGCCCAGCGCACGCCCCTGCTCGCGCCTGATGTCCGAAAAGACCCGCGCTATATCGCCGAGAACCCCGAGACTCGGTCCGAGCTCGCCGTCCCGCTGCTCTACAAGGGCCGCGTCATCGGCGTCATCGACCTCGAACACACCCGCACCAACTACTTCAACGAAGAGCACCAGCGCACCCTGACCACGCTCGCCGCGCAGGTTGCCATCTCCATTGCCAATGCCAGCCTCTATCAGCGCATCCACGAGGAGGAACAGCGCCTCGAGCGCGACCTCGACATGGCTCGCGAGGTCCAGCTTCGCCTGCTGCCGTCCAGCCCGCCGGTCCTGACCAATGCCGAGATTGCGGCCCGCTTCATCCCGGCCCGCTCGATCGGCGGCGATATCTACGACTTCCTCGACTACGGCGACGGCCGCATCGCCCTCGCCATCGGTGACGTGAGCGGCAAAGCCGCACCCGCAGCTCTCTACGCCGCGCTCGTCAGCGGTGTTCTTCGCTCGCTCGCTCCGCGCCGCCTCGCACCCGCGGCGCTGCTCACTGCGCTCAACGACCAGCTCCAGGAGCGCAAACTCGACGCGCAGTATGTGACCATGCTCATCGCCCTTTGGGACGATGCGGCTCGTACCCTCCACCTTTCAAACGCCGGCTCCGTGCAGCCGCTCTACCTCTCCTCTGCCGGAGCCAGCATGACGCACGGCTTTGAGGTCAGCACGCTGCGCGCCGAGGGCTTTCCCCTTGGCCTCTTCCCAAGCGTCAGCTATGACGAGCTCACCCTCCACACCCAGCCCGGCGATATGGTCGTCTTCTTCTCGGACGGCATCGTCGACGCCGAGAACATCCACGCCGAGATGTTCGGTAACGATCGCCTCTGCACCCTGCTGGAGCGCCATCCCACGGCCGCCGACTCTGCCACGGCCGCCGTGGAAGCAGTCGTGGAAGCCGTGCAGATCTTTCAGTCCGGCAGCCCGCGCTTCGACGACGAGACCCTCGTCGTCCTCCGCGTTCGCTAAGTACTCGCCTGCATCGTGAGCAGGGTCGTATGATCCTGTGCCATGACCAGGCACCGCATCAGCCGCCGCCATCTGCTCAGGTCCGCCACCCTCGCCACCGCCGCCGCAGCCGTCTCGCCACGCCTGCTCGCCCAGGCTTCCGCCGGTCCCTTCCAGCCCACCTGGCCCTCGCTTCGCGCGTATACGACACCCGACTGGTTCCGCGACGTCAAGTTCGGGATCTGGGCTCACTGGACTGCGCAGTGTGTTCCCGAGCAGGGTGACTGGTATGCCCGCCGCATGTACCTCCAGGGAGACGCCTGCTACGACCACCACGCCAAGACCTACGGCCATCCCTCGCAGATCGGCTGGATGGAGATGAACAATCGCTGGAAGGCCGAGCACTGGCAGCCCGAGGAGCTCATGCCGCTCTACAAGGCTGCGGGCGCAAAGTACTTCGTCTCCCTCGCCAACCACCACGACAACTTCGACAACTACGCGTCGACCTACCACGCATGGAACTCGACCCGCATCGGCCCAAAGCGCGATATCGTCGGTACGTGGGCCCGCGTCGCCCGCGCGCACGGCCTGCGCTTCGGCGTCTCGAATCACTCTGGCCATGCCTGGCACTGGCTCCAGACCGCCTTCGCCTACGACTCCCAAGGGCCGAAGCAGAGCGTCCGCTACGACGCCTTCACCGTCACCAAGGCGGATGGCAGCGGAAAGTGGTGGGACGGCCTCGACCCGCAGGAGCTCTACACCGGGCGAAACATCGTCATACCCGACGGCATCACCTCCATCCAGGACGCAAACGCCTGGCATGAGGCCCACGACGGGAAGTGGCACGAGGAGGCCCCGCCCGGTAACCCCGAGTTCACCCGCACTTGGGCCCTGCGCTGCAAGGAGCTCATGGACAAGTACCAGCCCGATCTCATCTACTTCGACGATGACAACCTGCCCCTTGGTCAGGCAGGCCTCGACGTCACCGCCCACTTCTACAACAGCTCCATCGCGCGTCACGGCTCACTTCAGTGTGTCGTCAACGGGAAGCACCTCGACCCCGATCACACCGGCGCCGTCACCCTCGACATCGAGCGCGGCCGCGCCACCGGCATCCTGCCCGACCCTTGGCAGACCGACACCTGCATCGGCGACTGGCACTACAAGCGCTCCCTCTACGAGCAGCACCAGTACAAGACCGCCGCCACCGTCATCCACATGCTCATCGACATCGTGAGTAAGAACGGCAATCTTCTGCTCTCGATCCCCGTCCGCGGCGACGGCACCCTCGACGAGGATGAGCACGCCTTTCTCAACGAGCTCGCTACCTGGATGCCTGTCCACGGCGAGGCTATCTTCGGCACGCGCCCCTTTACCGTCTTCGGCGAGGGCCCGCCCGAACCCATCGACAACTCCAACTTCAAAGAGACCATGCGCTCTTACACCGCCAAGGACATCCGCTTCACCACGCGCGGCAGCACCCTCTACGCGTTCGTCCTTGCACCTCCCGCCAACGGCGCGGTGCTCATCGCGACACTCGCCACCGGCAGCCCCCACGTCACGCGTCCCATCACCCGTGTCGAGCTCCTCGGCGCCTCCGGCCCACTCCCCTTTACGCAGACCGCCTCCGGCCTCGCTGTCACCATCCCCAGCACTGCCCTCAACCCCTACGCCAGCTGCCTGCGCGTGACGAGCTGAACCACCTCTTCTCCTCGCGTCCTCGCGAGCCACATTTAGGATGGTGAGGATGTCTTCTTCTCCCACCGCCGCTTCTGCCACGGACCACACCGTCGCGATCATCCGACCGGCACGCAACCTGCGCGGATCGGTTGCGCTTCCCGGCGACAAGTCCATCTCACACCGGTACGCTATGCTCGCCGGCCTCGCGGAAGGTACGTCCCGCCTCAGCAACTTCTCCACCGGTGCCGACCCCCACTCGACCCTCGCCTGCATGCGCGCACTCGGAGCTGAGATCACCGTCACCGGTCGCGACGTCACCGTCACCGGAGTCGCCGGTGTCTTCCAAGAGCCCCCTGTCCCGCTCGACTGCGGCAACTCCGGCTCGACGATGCGCATGCTCGCCGGGCTCGTCGCCGCGCACCCGCACACCTTCACCCTCATCGGCGACGACTCCCTCTCCGCACGGCCGATGGAACGCATTCGCGAGCCCCTCAGCCGCTTCTTTACAGACGCGCGCTCAAGCATCGCCCTCACCGCCGGCCACGCCCCCATCATCATCCGTGGCGGTCCGCTCCGCGCCATTGACTTCACGACCCCCATCGCCTCCGCTCAGGTCAAGACAGCTGTCCTCTTCGCCGGCCTGCAGGCTGACGGCACCACGTCCATCTTGGAGGCCATCCGCACCCGCGACCATACTGAGCACGCCCTCCGTGCCTTCAGCGCCACACTCTCGCGTGATCGCGATGCCCTCCGCACCACCGGTCCGCAGCACCTCAAAGCTGTCGACGCGACCATCCCCGGGGATCTCTCCTCCGCAGCCTTCTTCCTCGCCGCCGCCCTTCTCTTTCCCGAGAGCCACCTCGTCCTCGACGCCCTGGGCATGAACCCCACGCGGGCCGCCCTGCTTGATGTCGTCGCCGCCCTCGGCGCCAAGATCCGCGTTCTCGCCGTCGAAGAACACCACGGCGAGCTCGTCGGCAGCATTCAAGTCAATGGCCAGCCCACACGCCCCCTTCGCAACGACCGCCCCTTGGAGATCGCGGGCGCTCTCACCGCGCAGCTCATCGACGAAATCCCCGTCCTTGCCGCCGTCGCCCCGTACACCACAACCGGCATGCGCATCCGCGATGCCAAAGAGCTCCGCGTCAAGGAGTCCGATCGCATCGACCTCGTCTGCCGCAACCTTCGCTCCATGGGCGCCCAGTTCACCGAGTATGCCGACGGAATCGACATTCCCGGCAATCAGCAGCTTCACGGCGCCATCATCGACTCCGGCGGCGATCACCGCATCGCTATGGCCTTTGCCGTCGTCGCCCTTCGCGCCACCGGCGAGAGCGAGATTCACGGCGCCGACGCCGCCCGTATCTCGTTCCCCGAGTTCTTCACCCACCTCGAGGCACTCACCCAACGATGAACATGCACGCAGCCCTCGGCGCCGAGCGTCACCCTGCGCACGACTCTCGTCGCGCGGCAGTGTCTGAATCGGCAGGCGCATGAGCGACCTTCCCCAAGCCGCCCCACGCGCAGCCATCAACTCCGCGATCTCGGCGGAGTCGCGCGTTATCGTGCTCACACAGATCGTCGCCCTCGGCGGTGCCGAGCGCAGCTGCCTCGCTCTCGCCCGCTGGCTGCATCGCCAGGGCCTCCCCTGCCACTTCGTCACCTACCAGGATCGCATCGGCCTCGCCGGCTACGCCGACCATCCACTCACCGTCGTCGAGCTTCATCCGCGTCTTCGCCCCGTGCCGAAGGTCCTTGCCCTCCGCGACTACTTTCACCTGCATCCCACCACCGTCCAGCCACTCATGTCCGGCTACCAGCCCGCCCTGCATGCCACCCTCGCCGGCCTGCGCGGCTTTCACTGCCTCATGCACGACACGCCAAGCCTCTTCAGCGAAGAGCCCCGCCGCAGACTACGCAGTAACCTCCTTCGCTTCGTCTCCGACCGCATCGCCGGCTTCGGTCTGCGCACCGGCGGAAAGACCATCGTCACCAGCACCTACCTTCAGCAGGAGTGCCGCCGCGTCTTCGCGGTCGATGCCGTCATCGCCCGCATGGGCGGCCTTGGCACCCGCGAGCACTTCCGTCCTCGCCCCGCCGGGGCCACCCTGCGCCTCTTCACCGTCTCCCGTATCGAGGGCAACAAGCGCATCGACTGGATCATCAACGCTCTCGCCGAGCTCGAACAGGCCGCCCCGCCACTCTCCGCCACCGCCGACTGGCGCCTCGACGTCGCCGGCAAGGGCACCCAGCTCGAGGCGATGCGCGCCCTCATCCGCAGCCACGGCCTCGGGCACCGCATCGCGCTCCACGGCTTCGTCAGCGATCGCGAGCTGGAGGCGCTCTACGACCAAGCCGACCTCTTCCTGATGCCCGCCGTCCAGGGATACGGCATCCCGGCCATCGAAGCCTTGCAGCGTGGTATTCCCGTCCTGCTCCACCGTGAGTCCGGTGTCAGCGACATCCTGCTCGAGACTCCCTGGGTCACTGTGCTTACTGGCGGCGCGAACCGCATGCGCTCCACTCTCGCTGAAGCGATCACCTCGGTACGCGAGAACCGCCATCTCAGCGCTCCACTCCCCGAGATCCCGAGCGAGGACTCCTGGGCCGAGCAGGTCGCCACCATCTGCGAGTGGGTCTAGAAGACGCTCTTACCTACGCGCGGCGGGCCACACTTCCCGCGCACCGCTATCCCAAACTGATGTGCGAAATCAACGACACCGGACTACATCTTGTAGCGGCCCATCTCGTCATCATTCAGGTTCTCGAGCCACCGCCGCATCTCCTCCGCAGTCACCGTTGGCGTCGCGCTTGCCGCCTGCCTCGAGCTCTCAAGCACCTCGCGCGCGACATAGATCGGACAGTCCCATCGCAGCGCCAGCGCAATCGCGTCCGACGGCCGCGCATCGATCGCCACCGCCTCTCCCGCCTGCTCCATCCAGATCACCGCGAGGAACGTGTCGTCCCGCAGCTCCGAGACGACGACCCGCCGCACCTCCGCGTCGAGCGCCCGCATCACATTCTGCAGCAGGTCGTGCGTCAGCGGCCGTGGCGTCGCTGTCTTCTCGAGTTCGAGCGCGATTGCGTTCGCCTCGTACATCCCCACCCAGATTGGCAACACGCTATCCCCGGCCACATCTTTCAACACGATGATGGGCATATTCGTCACCGGGTCCATCATCAGACCGCGAATCTGCATCTCCACCTCGACCGCTGTTGCTGGCTCGCTCTTGGGCATCAGCACGCCTCCCCCAGCAGGCTGTTCGGAAAGCTCTGCGTCACCCGCACCGACACATAGCTCCCCGTCGCCGGCAATATCGGCGAACCGGTCGTGAAGTTCACCGTCTTGTTCTGTGTCGAGCGCCCCGTCACCTGTCCCCGCTGCCGGTTGTGCCCCTCGACCATCAACTCCATGATCTCGCCTACATGCCGCTCATAGCTCATCCGCTGGATCGCTCGCTGCCTCTCCAGCAGCACCTGAAGCCGGCGCGCCTTCTCCTCCTCGGAGATCGAGTCGACCATCGTGATCGCCGGCGTGTTCGGCCGCGGCGAGTACTTGAACGCAAAGATCGCGTCGTACCCGACCTCCTCCAGCAGCGTCGCCGTCTCCTCAAGGTCCGCTTCTGTCTCACCCGGAAAGCCCACAATGATGTCCGACGTCATACTGATCGGCCGCCGCGCCGCCTTGATCCAGCTGATCCGCTCTAGATACCACTCCCGCGTGTACTCGCGCGCCATCAACCCCAGCACGTGCGTCGACCCGGACTGCACAGGCAGGTGTACGTGATCGCACAGCGTCGGTACCGCGTCGATCGCCTCCACAATGTCCTTCGTGAAATCCCGCGGATGACTCGTCGTAAACCGGACCCGGCGGATCCCTGCCACCTCACCGACGCCGGCCAGCAGCTCGGCAAAGCTCATCCGCCCCGTCGGATCCTCGTAGGAGTTCACGTTCTGCCCGAGCAGCTGTATCTCCGTGAATCCCGCATCTGCGATTCGCCGCGCCTCCTCCAGCACACTCGCGGACGTTCGGCTCCGCTCCTTGCCGCGCGTGTACGGCACCACACAGTACGCGCAGAACTTGTCACAGCCCTCAATGATCGTGATGTACCCGCGATGCGGGTTCGTTCGCGCCACAAACTCCGTCTCGAACGCCTCGTCTGTCTGGCGATCGTCCAACCCCGTGATCCGCTGCTCGCCCCGCTCCAGCCGCTCCAGCATCCCCGGCAGGTTGCGATAGCTCGCAGAACCTGACACGATCGACACATAGGGCGCCTTCTCGAAGATCCGCTCCCCCTCCTGCTGCGCCACGCACCCGATCACCGCAAACCGCTTGCCCTCGCCCTGCAGCCGCTTGTACTCATTCAGCCGGTGAAAGACCTTCTGCTCCGCCTTGTCGCGGATCGAGCATGTGTTGTACAGGATCAGACCCGCGTTCGCCTCATCGGCGACCTGCGCGTATCCCTCCTGTACCAGCGTGCCCACCACCTTCTCGGAGTCGTGCGCGTTCATCTGGCAGCCAAACGTCTCAATGTAAAAAGTCTTGTCCACCCCTTAAGTATATTCCCGCACGCGAGGCTCCCTCCGACGCGGTAGCACCGCCATCACAGCCATGCGAAACCTCATCCGTCCTCAACCGTCTACATGGAATGAGCTATCCGCTGCGCCACCGGTTCAGTCTCGTAGCCGGCCTCTTTGCCCTCAGCTTCACCGCTCTTGACGTCAACGCACAGGAGCCCGCCCCAGCCCAGCCGCAGGCCAGTTCGACGACGCAGACCAGCTCGACTGCGCCCACTCTCGCCGTCGACGCCCGTCTTGTCAATCTCCCCGTCGTCGTGCACGACAAGAAGGGCGCGCTCGTTCAGAACCTCACGAAGGATCAGTTCGTCCTGACGATCGATGGCCACCCGCAGGCCATCCGCTACTTCGACCGCGACAGCAACTTGCCCCTTACCCTCGGTCTGCTCGTGGACACCTCCCGCTCCGTCTCGGGTGTACTCGATGACGAGCGCACTGCGAGCAGCGCCTTCCTCGATACCATGCTCGCCAGCGATAAGGACCGCGCCTTCGTCCTTCACTTTGCCCGCCAGGCAGAGCTGCTTCAGGACCTTACCAACTCCAAACCCAAGCTCCAGGCCGCCCTGCGAGAGCTCGACACTGACACCTCGAACGGGCGCAGCAATGTCTCTACCGATCCCGATAACAGCGGCAGCCGTGCCAGCCGCGGCGGTGGCACTGTCCTCTACGACGCCGCCTTCCTCGCCGCCGACGAGTTGATGGCCAAGCAGACCGGCCGCAAGGCCCTCATTCTGCTCACCGACGGCGACGACCGCGGCAGCAAGGAGAGCCTGACGAGCAGCATCGAGGCCGCCCAACGCGCCAACACGATCGTCTATGCCATCTACTTCAAGGGGGAGCAATCCCGTGACAACACGAACTCCGGATACCCTGGAGGAGGCCGTCGAGGCGGCATCGGCTTCCCTGGCGGTGGTGGCGGCTATCCTGGCGGCGGCTACCCTGGCGGGCGTGGTGGCGGCGGCAACCCCGGCGGTCGTGGCACCCAGGATCATGTTGACGGGAAGAAGGTCCTCGAGCGCATCACCGGCGAGACTGGCGGCCGTGTCTTCGAGATCTCAAAGAAGGAGACCGTCGCTCAGATCTACGACCAGATTGCCGAGGAGCTTCGCGCCCAGTATCGTCTCGCCTTCACCCCCGATGCGACGACGGCCGCCGACGGCTACCACCAGGTCGAACTTACCCTTCCAAAAGCAAAAGACCTCCACATCCAGACCCGCGACGGCTATTACGCCGGCAAGTAAGGAAGTCAGAGGTCATAAGCGGCGACAGAGCGCACGCGAATGACGCGCCCTGTCGCGAAGTTCTTCGATTTAGATCCGTGTCGCCCCTATACTCTCGTCAGCATCTGTCGAGCTCCGTTCGACGACGACGTGCTCTCTGCGAAGAGTCACGACCTGTGTATCTCGTCGCTCGCTGTCTCGTCGCGTGACGCGCAGCTCTTCCTTCAACACTAACTCTTTGGTCAGGATGAGTCTCTCTTCGATGAGCGGGTAGATCGTCGTCTCACCCTCCTGCCGAACCTCAGGAACCGTCTCAATAGGTCGGTTGAGGACGACGCGCTCGACATCGAACGTGCGGACAGCGAGAGGCTCGTCGAGAGCCTGCTGATACTCCTGCACCGTCTTTCGCAGACGAACCGTTCCTGTGGCGACCGTTCGCTTTCCGACGGTGAGTTGTTCTTCCACGACCGGGACCACGAGGGAGCCGTCGCCCTGACCCGACTCTGTACCAACAGGATCGTCCATGTACTCGCCAGACTGGACTGCGCCCGAGAGTAGAAGTTGAGTCGGAAGACGGACAACCTGGCCATCGGCCATCCGCAGTTCGGTGTAGGCGCAGCCAGGATCCAGTTCTCCAGCCGTCACGAGAACGTTGTCCTGCACTGGACTTCCGGACGGTACAGTTTGCGTCGGGAGCGACGTGCTCATGGAATCCTCACTGTTGTGAAAAGCAGACAGGCCGGACAAGAATGCCCGACCTGTCGGTAGTGCAAACACTGTTAGTAGCGGTCTTTCTTCACGACCTCGCCGGGCAGGTTTTCAACATCAACCTCGGTCTTGCGCACGGTGTCATGGATCGCCTGGGTCCGCTCGCTGCTCTGCTTACCGACGAGCACCTCTTCGACGACATGGCTCGTCTTGCCCACGACAGCCTCTTCACCGGTGGCATTCAATTCGAAGACCGAACCGCTGCCCGCTGCGAAGTCCGCCGCCGTCGCGGGGCGGTTAACCACACGACGCTCAACGTTGATGTGCTCCTCCCGCAGGTTGACGTCTGCGTCAACCGGTGTCTCCACGACATGCGAGTAGATGCGCACGCCGCCGCGATCAACCTCACGCTTTCCGACAACAAGTTCTTCCTCAACGATGGGAATCGCTGTCTCACCTGTCGCGCTCGCGTTGACGGTCCCGGTGTAGGCGGGCGTCGCGGTGCCAGTCGACTGAGATCCGCCTTCGATGTCCTTCGCGCCATGCTGGCGAAGCGTCTCCGCCACCTCTTCCGCCTCGTTATCATCGACGGTGGCCGTGAGCAGCGCGCCGCCAGAGTTTACGCCCGTGGCGTAATGGTTATGTGCATGCTCATCCCCGCCGGTGAGATTCCGGAAGAAGCCGCTGATCTTCTCTCCGACGCCGGTGCCGCCGCCGCTTCCGATGTCGGTGTAGCCGCTATCAGAGGCCGTTCGCACAGGGGCGCTGGTGCCGGAGCCCTCGTCGCTTGCCACGACCCGTACGCTCTGTGCGCCATAGCCATCGGCCACAAGCGCTGCCTTTACCTTCTCTGCCTCTGCGATGGAACTAAAAAGCCCTACGACTGTCTTCGACATACTGTCTCCTTGTCCTGGTTACTGTTGCGAAAAGAGTTCGACTCGACGGTTATCCGCCTTGCCGGAAGACGTGTTGTTCGTGTCCGCGGGATTCGAGGGGCCGAATCCCCCTCCGGTCAGCCGGCTTCCATCGATCCCTTGTCCCTTGAGAAAGTTGGCCACCGTCATCGCTCGCTGCTGCGAGAGATCCAGATTGTGTGAGGTGTCCCCCGTGCTGTCCGTATAGCCCTCAAGCCTCAGATGAGCATTCGGATTCGCCTTCATCGCTTCAGCAGCCCGCTGCAGCGTCGCTTGTCCCTCAGGTGTGAGTGTCGCCTTGTCCGTATCGAAGTGGACGGTCCCGAGATCCGGAAGCGCGGCGACGGGAGCGGTCTGTGACACCGGCGCCATCGTGGTTGCAGGCTCACTCTTATGACGAGTAAGGAAGTAGGCGAGCAGTGCGAGAAGAAGAAGAAGCGGAAGAAGCCATGCCCAGATGGAAAGCTTCTTCTTGGTTCCTTCTTCGTAGACTTTGACGCGATCAGCCATTACAAACTCCTGGTACTACGGTGAACCTGCGCTTGTGCCTACGGCTTGCGATCAAGCAGCTCGCGGGGAGTGCCCGGAGCAACGTCCTCAACCTTAACCTCGGTCCGGCGGACTGTGTCGTGTATGTGCTCCGTTCGCTCGGTGGAGCTCTTGCCGACCAGCAGCTCCTCTACAACGCGTGCACTCTTCCCGACTACAGCTTCTTCCGCTATCTCGGTCAGTTCGATCGTTCGGTCACCCTGGGCAAGCTCCACGTCCGTCGCAGGCCGATCAACCGCTCTGCGACTGACATCAACATGCTCCTCACGCAAGGAGACCGACTCCTCGACCGGGATCTCGACGACCCGGCGATAGACCCGTACACCACCCGCGTCCACCGTTCTCTTACCCACCGCAAGCTCTTCCTCAACCACGGGAATTGCCATCCCGGCAGCGACAGCTTCGGGGGCAACGGCCGCTAGGGGCGCCCGGTTCACCTCTGCTTCATCGATCTTCGCGGCGCTGTGATCTCCAAAGATCCGCTCCACTTTCGTCACGAGATCTGACACCGCGGCGACCGCGACAATGACTCCCCCACTCTGCAGACCTTCTTCAAGGTGCCTTTGGTCCCGTTCGGGAACACCCAAAGCAAGCAGCTCCTGTTGCTCTGTCGCTTGCGGATCAGATCTGTCGAAGACAGAGATAGAGGGTTGAGGCACACCCGCCTTCAGCAGGTCTTTGAGCGCGGCCTCCGCCATACTTCGATGATGGAACAGGCACACTAGGGTCGTCAGCTTGTCGGTTGCTTCCATAGAAATCTCCGTATGTGGGTGGTGCGGGCCTCAACGATTCAGAACGATCATGAAATCGCCTGAAACGAAGCGCGGTGAGCTTATCTTGCTCGTGGAAGTAGAGGACAGGTCTGACGCATTCGGGTCTATACCTGCAGCGCGCGCGACCAACTACTATGAGTCTCACGAGTGGCAGCGCGTTGTAGCGCGATCCGGCGAAAGCAGAGGAGATATCTGTTTGTTTATCTCGTCACCGTTCTCGTTGATCAGAAGCTGCAACGAGGCCAGAGCTCACCGTAGTAATCCCTGTAAGTCACAGACGAGTTCCTGATGCACTCACAATGCATCAGAGGGGCGAACATAGCCGCCGGCCGCAACCAAGAACAACGACACGCCGCACCGGAAGCACTCTTCAACGTGACGTAAACGCCTCGACTCGTTGTCGTGACAACTTGTTGACGAAACGAAGGGCATGCCCGAATCGAGGGGACCTTCCCGAAACGGTCGCGCATCTACCACCGGGACAGAGGTCGCCGGTTCTGGAAAGCAAAGATCCCAAGAAGCTAAATGAATCACTGGGTGGACTGTTTAAGCAGGCAGTCTCCGGCAGTCAGGTCGATTACGCGAAGTACTCGCTGAACCAGGCCATCTTCCTGCTCGCGCTCCCCATGATGCTGGAGATGGCATTGGAGTCGGCGTTCACCATCACGGACCTGTTCTGGGTCAGCCGTCTCGGCGCGGATGCGGTCGCCGCGGTAGGCCTGACGGAGTCGCTCTTAACGCTGATCTTCGCGGTCAGCTCCGGCCTGAGTATCTCGGCCACAGCCATGGTGGCGCGCCGTATCGGAGAAGGCGATAAGGACAAGGCGGCTATCGACGCCGTACAAGCCATCGCGGCGAGCACCGCCGTAAGCCTGCTCTTCGGCGTTCCACTCTTCTTTCTTGCGCCGAAGCTGCTGACTCTTATGGGTGCAACTCCGTCCGTGCTTCATCTAGGAACCAACTACGCCCACATTGCGCTTGGCACCTCTGGCGTCATCATCCTTCTCTCCCTCAATAACGCCATCTTTCGTGGTGCGGGAGACGCGGCCATCGCAATGCGGCTGCTTTGGGTAGCCAACCTCATCAATCTAGTGCTGGACCCGCTGCTGGTCTTCGGTCTGGGTCCATTTCCCAAGCTGGGCGTTACCGGTCCGGCTGTGGCCACGCTCATCGGTCGTGGCTGCGCCGTGTTGTACCAGCTGTACCGATTGGCGCGTGGCAGTGAGCGGCTGAAGGTGGAAGCCAGGCACCTGCGCTTGCACCTGGGCGAGATGTGGTCCTTTCTGCGCATCTCCGCCGCCGGAGCAGTGCAGTTCACGCTCGAACAGGGCCGCTGGCTCGCTCTGGTCCGCATCGTGAGTCTGTTCGGACCCGCAGCCATCGCCGGATACACCATCGCGTTTCGCGTCTCGGGCTTCATCCTGCTCCCCACCTTCGGCCTGAGCAACGCCGCCGCCACTCTGGTCGGGCAGAGCATGGGCGCAAACGACCCGGAACGGGCGCGCCAGTCCATCTGGCGAACCGGTATTCTGAACTTCGCCTTCCTGGGTGGACTCAGCGTCCTTCTCATTCTGCTGGCGCACCGGCTGGTGCTGCTGTTCAGCCACGACGCCTCTGCCATGCCAGTGGGCATCCGCGCACTCCAGGTCTTCTGCATCGGCAACTTCTTCTTCGCCTTTGCTGCGATCTTTCTTCAAGCCTTCAACGGTGCCGGCGATACCCTCACGCCCACCTACCTGAATCTGGTCGGCTTCTGGATCGTCGAGATCCCGCTCGCGTGGTTCCTGGCCGCGCACACGCCGCTCAAACTTAATGGTGTCTTTGTGTCCATTCTGGTTGCTCAGGTCCTGGCCTTGCTGCTGAGCGGCAGCTTCTTCCTGCGCGGCCGATGGCAGCAGGCCAAGGTATAACGTCGCGCTCACAGCGCGCATCGAAACAGCTTCATGCCAACTGTGGTTCCGCTCACGAAGGAAGATGCATGGCTGGCAAGTCTGCCGTCAATGCCCCTCTGGGAGCCACCTCCCGTGGCGACACTGGTCATCGCGCCGCACCCGGACGATGAGACGCTCGGTGCTGGCGGTCTCATCACGCGGCTGCGCGGCCAGGGCGTGCCTGTCACGGCGGTGGCCGTCACTGATGGCGAGCACGCCTACTCCGATGGGCCGGAGGAAGTAGCTGCTCTCGCCATGATTCGGTCCGCCGAGCAGACAGAGGCCTTGGCCCGTCTCGGTGTCGCACCCGACAGTATCAAGCGACTGCACCTGCCCGATCGTGACGTGACCCTGTGCGAAGAAGAGCTGGTGACCGCGCTGAGGGCAATCGCCGCCCCCGGGATGCACCTGGTAGCGCCCTGGGAGCGCGACTTCCACCCGGACCACGAAGCCTCTGGCCGTGCCGCCGCACGAGTAGCCCGTGAGCTTGGGCTCGAGCTCACCTACTACCTGTTCTGGACATGGCATCGCGGTGTGCCCGCAATGCTAAGCAACGTTCCACTGCAAATGCTTGCCCTGACGAAAAGAGAACAGGACGCCAAGGATTACGCTCTTCGGGCGCATGCATCTCAACTGGAGCATCAGGACGGGCAGCCTATCCTCTCCGACGAGCTGCTGGCGCCGGCCCGGCGCAGTTTTGAGGTTTACATCCGGCAATGACTGACACAGAATTCGCCTCCTCCCCCGGATTTTTTGAGGCCAAGTACCAGAGTGCGACGGACCCTTGGCGATTCGCCACCGACCCGTACGAGCAGCAGCGATATAAAGCGCTGACCGCGGCGATCGATCATAGGCGCTACCGCCACGCCTTTGAGCCCGGGTGCTCCATCGGCGTCTTTACAGAGCGGCTTGCAGGCCTGTGTGACCTGGTCGAAGCGATCGACTTCTCTCCCACCGCATCGGCTCTGACGCGCGTGCGTTGCGCTGACCTATCCAATGTGCGCGTGCAATGTGCAGCGCTGCCGCAGGCGAATCCATCAGTCGGATACGACCTTTTGGTGCTCAGCGAGATCGGATACTACTTTGAGCTGGATCGGTGGGCCGCGCTCTCGGCGGCATTAGTCAATGTCATGCCTCTTGGGGGTACGGTCCTGGCCGCGCACTGGCTGGGCGACTCCACGCACCACCGGTTGACAGGCGATCAGGTACACGACGCGCTCCATCGCAACCCCAACCTCCGGGCGGAGCTATCGCAGCGGACCTCCGTCCTGCGACTCGAACGGTTTCTGCGGATATGACCTCACCGCAAGTGACATCTGCTCCATGGCACCTGGCCGTGCTGATACCGGCACGGGACGAAGAACGGCTGATCGGACGGTGTCTGCATTCGGTTCTTGAGGCGCGCCAGGCAATCCTTCCGTACGCGACCTGCGACATCGTCGTAGTCTCAGACAGCTCCGCCGACACCACGCATGCCATCGCGCAACACATGCTTCCGGAGGTCTCCGGCGTTACCGTGCTGACCAGTGCGCGGTGCGTGGGCGCAGCACGAGCGTTGGCGGCGCAGGTCGCGCTCGAACGATACACAGGACTACCGGAGACGTGCTGGCTCGCCAACACAGATGCGGACTGCGTGGTGCCTGCCGACTGGTTGCTGCGGCATTTGGCGCTTGCCAGACAGGGTTGGTCGGCGGTCGCTGGCATCATCGACGTGGACTCCTTTGAGGATCACGACGCCAATGTGCCGGAACGCTTCCGTACCACCTACCTGACACATCGCGACGGCTCTCATCCGCATGTGCACGGGGCCAACCTCGGCGTACGGGCGGACGCATATCTTCGCGCAGGAGGCTGGGCGGCGCTCTACACGGCCGAGGATCACGATCTTTGGGCACGTCTGCAGCAGGGGCACCACGCCTGCCTCGCCGACGCGAGTCTGTCTGTGCTGACCAGCGGCCGCCGGGTGGGTCGTGCGCCACTCGGCTTCGCCCAGGCTCTGGCGCTTCACAATGGGACAACTTCATGACTGGCTTTGACCTTCAGCGGCGGCTGCAGGAGGTCGTCCAGGAGACGCTGCCAGCTCCGGGCCTCGGGGGCACAGCCAAACGGCACGCGCGGCTCTTCGTCGTGGGACGAGAAGATCTGACTCTCGCCAAGCTGGCCGAAGCGCACTGGGATGCTGTCGCAATCTTGGCTGAGGCTGGCCGCGAGCCGACCCAAGGTGCACTCTACGCTGTATGGGCGTCGGAGATCCCCGGACAGGCTCTCCGGCTCGAGCGCACGCAAGACCGCTGCGTGGTCACCGGCACCAAGCCGTTCTGCAGTGGGCTCGGTGTTGTAGATCGCGCTCTGATTACCGTAGGCGAACCCGTGAGCAGCCTGCTTGAGGTGGCCCTCACTGCGGACAAGGCCCGCATCTCATATGACATCTCCGTCTGGCACACCGCTGCCTTTGCGGAGACACGGACAGGCAGCATCACGTTCGACCACGCGGAGTTCACGGCCGACGCCATCGTCGGCCCGCCTGGCTGGTACGTCGAGCGACCCGGCTTCTGGCATGGCGCCTGTGGACCGGCGGCGTGCTGGGCGGGGGGCGTCGCGGGACTCTTTGACTTCGCCACGGCAAGCAGGCGCAAGGACCCGCACACGCTGGCGCATCTGGGCGCGCTCGAAGCAAACGTCTGGGCCATGGAGGCGCTGCTGGAACGCGCCGGCCAGGAGATCGACGCCACACCGCATGACCGGAACGCAGCACTGGTCCGCGCGCTGCAGCTGCGTCATCTCATTGAGTTCCTGGGCACGGACTGCCTCCGGCGCTTCGCCCGTGCCTACGGTCCGCAGCCCCTATCGATGAACGCGGACGTCGCTCGTCGCTACGCCGAGGCCGATCTGTATATAAGGCAGTCCCACGCCGAACGCGACTTGGAGACGTTAGGCCGAACCGTCGCCTCCCCGTCTGCCTGATCCTCTCAGACTCAAGGATTACCATGCCCACTGCGATCGCGCCCACCACCGTCAGTACCGACATCCCTCTTCGACTCGACCGTCTGCCTTGGAGCCGATGGCATCTGCGCATCGCCTTTGCACTCGGCATTACCTTCCTCTTGGACGGCCTGGAAGGCGGCGTTGGCGGTTCGCTCTCCGGCGCGCTCAAGGCGACGAACACTCTGCACTTTACCGACGCTCAGCTTGGTATCGCCTCCACCGGCTATCTCGCGGGCACTGTGCTGGGCGCGTTGGTCTTCGGCTATCTTGCCGATGTGTACGGACGCAAGAACCTGTTCCTCTGGACGCTCTCCCTCTACGCGTGCTCTACCGCAGCCACGGCAGGATCCTGGAATCTGTTCACCTTTGCACTATGCCGTGTGCTCACCGGCGCAGGCATCGGCGGCGAGTACACGGCCATCACCTCGGCAATCGATGAGCTGATCCCAGCACGCCTTCGTGGCCGGGCCAACCTGGTCATCGGCTCCACGTTTTGGATCGGCGTCATCCTCGGCTCGCTGGTGACGGTCAGCTTCCTCTCCGACCGCACCTTTGGCCTGCGTGTGGGCTGGCGCATGGCGATGCTCTCCGGCGTGCCCATCGCCATCGTCGTTCTGTTCCTGCGCAAGCACATTCCGGAGAGCCCACGCTGGCTGTTGACTCACGGCCGCACGGCTGAGGCCGAAGGCATCATCACTGGAATCGAAGATCAGGTCATGGAAGAGCATGGCCCGCTGCCCAGGGTAGAAGGGTCGGTCAAACTGGAGCAAAGCTTGGAGAGCGTCCTGCAGAAGGTCGGCGTGCTCTTCAATCCGCAGTATCGCGGCCGCGCGCTGCTCTGTCTGGGCATGGTGATGGCGCAGTCTCTCTTCTACAACTCACTTCTGTTTTCAAGCACGCTCATCCTTATCCGCTTCTATCGCGTCTCCGCCGCGCACGCCGGCATCCTCTTCCTGCCAATCGCGCTGACCAACTTTATTGGACCAGTGATCCTCAGTAAGCTCTTTGACACCGTCGGCCGCCGCATCATGATCTCGCTGAACTTCATCACGACTGCTGTCGTGTTCTCGATCTCCAGCGTGCTCTTTCTGGGCGGCCGCCTCGGGGTCGTCGGACAGGTCGCCTGGTGGGCTGCTTCGTTCTTCTTTGCCGCCTCTGCCGCCGGCTCGGCGTACCTGACGACCAGCGAGCTCTTTCCACAGAAGATTCGCGCCTCTGCGATCGCAATCTTCTATGCAGCAGGCACCCTGCTGGGTGGTGTACTCGGGCCCGCCGTCTTTGGATCGCTGCTCAATCGTGGCGCCAAGCTGCCCATCTTTTATGGTTTTATGGCGAGTGCCTGTGCCATGCTCCTGGCCGGTCTGGCCCAGGCCGTCTGGGGCGTTGCGGCGGAACGAAAGCCGCTCGAAGAGATCTGCTGAGCCACGCGCAGTGAGCAGGTCCGTCCTGACAACCCTGCGGTCTTAAGCGGAGAAAAGCCCAGTCTGCGATGTGGTCCTGCCACCTTGGTCTTGCCACCTTGATCAGTGATGCTCCTTGCCTTGTAGAGTTGAATCACCGTGAGCGCCCGCCGAACCTGACTCGCATGGAAGGGTAAAACACACATCACCGGAGGCAGGTCTCGAACAGTGTTCACGTACGCCTCTTATGGCAGCTTGCTTGATCGCATCGTTCTGATTACTGGCGGTGGCTCCGGGATCGGTGCGTCGATTGTGGAACAGTTCGTCCAACAGGGTTCCCGTGTTGCATTTCTCGATATCGATCAAGAGCTCTCCCATCAACTCACTCGCAGAATCGCGGGTTCTGGCCCTCACGAGCCGCTTTACCTGCCCTGCGATCTGACGGACACCTTCGCGCTGAAGACCGCCGTCGCCGAGGTAAGCCGTCTGCTCGGTACTCCTTCCGTGCTCGTGAATAACGCTGGTAGCGATGATCGTCACACCTTCGAGGACGTCACCGTGGAGTATTGGGATCAGCGGATCGCGATCAACCTTCGCCACTACTTCTTCGCGGCGCAGGCTGTCGCGGACGGCATGAAGAAGATGCAGCACGGATCAATCGTCAATCTGAGTTCGATCGCCTGGATGGTTCCATCCCCGCATCTGCCCGTCTACGCCACCGCGAAAGCAGCCATCCTTGGTCTTACCCGATCCTTATCCCTCGATTTGGGCCGTTGGGATATCAGGGTCAACTCCGTTCTGCCCGGCGCCATCCTTACTGAGCGCCAGCGCCGCCTATGGCTCACCCCCGAATATGAAGCCGAGGTACTCTCCCGGCAGCATCTGAAGCGCCACCTGCAGCCAGAGGATGTTGCACGCCTGGTTCTCTTTCTCGCCGCCGACGACAGCGCTGGCATCACGGGTCAACACCATGTCATCGATGCGGGGTGGCTCTGAGAAGCCATCAGCCTTCGCGCCCGACTTCCGTCGATCCCGGCCATCAAAGAATCGTCGCGGAAGGCCGAAGAGAACACACCCAGCTGCATCCAAAGAGGGGACGCACATAGAAGTCTCTTGGGCGTCGCGGCCTCTCCTCCCACAAGCGCCGCGATCGGGCCGCCACGATGAGCGCATCTTCCGTCCTGGACTTTTCTCTC
Source organism: uncultured Acidobacteriaceae bacterium (assembly GCA_964247625.1). Lineage (GTDB taxonomy): Bacteria > Acidobacteriota > Terriglobia > Terriglobales > Acidobacteriaceae > Edaphobacter. The sequence continues at coordinate 32,553 of CAXTVA010000014.1, read as the reverse complement.
CTTCCTGCCTTCGAGCAAACCGCCGTCGGACTGGCGCTGCTTACATCAGAGGGCAACTTCGTTGCCGCTAACCCGGCTCTGTGTCGCTTCGTTGGGAGACCGCTCGCTGAGATTCAAACACTCAATCTGCTCGCCGTGATTCTTCCAGCTGACAGAGAGACCTGCGCAGACGATCTAAGCAGTCTGGCAAATGGAACCAAAGCGACAGTGAGCGAGGTTCGTTATCTCCGACCCGACGGGACGACAATCTGGATTCGTAAGTCCCTGTCCGTACTCGAACGGGATGATCTCAGCGATCGATACCTCCTTGGAGTCTGCGAGGATGTGAGTGATCGTAAGGCAACGGAGCTCACGCTGGAAGCTCTTCAACTGGAGTACCAGCACTCCGTTGACTTCAATCCGCAGATTCCCTGGACCGCCGATCCGCAAGGAAAGGTGCTTGAGATGAGCGGCCGATACTACGAAAAGACAGGTCTCTCGCAGAAGAGTGCTCTGGGTGATGGCTGGATTCATGTCTGTGCGGCGGAGGATCTGGAGCGTATGCAGGCGGCTTGGAGCAATGCTCTCGCTACAGGAGAACCATACGACATCGAACACCGCATCCTGACCCCTTCCGGCCGAGAGTGCTGGATGAGAACTCGAGCCTTTGCTCGAAGAGATGAAACCGGAAAGATCGTTCGATGGTACGGCACGACCGAGGATATCCACGATCGCAAGCTCGCCCAGGACGCCATCCTTATCTCTGAAAAGCTCGCAGCGATCGGAAGACTTGCCGGTTCGATCGCCCACGAGATCAACAATCCCCTTGAGGCTGTCACCAATTTGGTTCACTTGGCGAGAACGAGTACCGAGACCGATGAGATTGTCTTGTACCTCGATCAAGCAGATCTCGAGCTGCGGCGAGTCGCTGCAATCACAAGCAAGACGCTACGATTCCATCGCCAGTCCACCCGAAGAGAAGCGGTCCGGTTTAGTCAGCTTGTGGAAGGAGCATTGCTGATCTTCGATCAGAAGCTCAGATATATCGGCGCTACAGTCGAGTTGAAAGAGCAGACTCAACGAAGCGTCGTCTGCCTGCAAGGAGAGATCCGGCAGGTCTTGAACAACCTCGTCGCAAACTCGATCGATGCTCTTCCACAGAAGCAGGGCCGACTCCTGATCCGGTGTCGTGACGGGCGAGACTGGAGAGATAACCGCGAGGGCATGGTCATCACAGTGGCGGACAACGGCAGCGGGATGAGCCCAGAGGTCCAGCGCCGGGTCTTTGACGCCTTCTTCAGTACTAAAGGAATCCTCGGAACTGGCATCGGATTATGGATCAGCGCGGAGATCGTTGCAAGGCACCATGGAAAGCTGAGGTGCCGCAGCAGGCAGGGGCCTCCGTATCAGGGAACAGTGTTCTCACTCTTCCTGCCATACTGACCGTCACCACCGTCTGTGTAGTTGGGCGAACGCAGATCGCTTGTCTCCGACGCGTATCGTCCCTTGCTTCCGCGCTAGAAAAGGAGCTTGAGACCAAGTTGAATCTGACGGCTGGTATTGGCGGTCGAGGTGATGACACCGGGAGTGCCGGCGGTGACGGCGGTCGTCTGGTTCGCCACCGTGCCCTGCGTTGGGCCTGCAGAGTAGAGGACCGCGTTTGGAAGTTGCAGGTTGGTGTGGTTCAGCACATTGAAGAACTCGGCGCGGAGCTGCAGCCGTGTCGACTCGGTGATCTGCGTGGACTTCAGCAGCGAGAGGTCCCAATCAGCGTAGGCGGGTCCCACCAATCCATCGCGGGGTGCGTTCCCGACCGTACCGTAAACGGGCGCGGAGAAAGCCGCAGGATTGAAATATTGAGACACCTTCTGCGCTGTCGTGCCGTGGTCATAGAGCGAACCGCTGAGGGTGCGGTTGTAGTTAGGTCGAACCGGATTGCGCGAGTCCCCGGAGCCGGTAGGGTTGTAACCAAGCTGCGGCGAGAAGACAGATCCCGACTGCAGATTCGCGATGGTGGAGAGAGACCAGCCGCCGACCACGCTGTTGGTCAGGCCTCGGAACGCTCCAAAGAAAGTCCTCCCCGCCCCGAAAGGAAGATCATAGGTTCCGTTGAAAGCAGCAAGGTGACGTATGTCGGTGGAGGCGGGACCGTAGTCAAGGTGGGGCAGTTGTGGGACTGCAACGAAGGCCGGTGTGTTGGCGGAGACGGACGTGTTCCAGGCCGAGCCGTCATCGAGGTTCTTCGACCAGGTGTAGTTCGCGCGGAACTGCAGGCCACGCGTGAGGTCGTGGCGGAAGTCGACGATGAGAGCGTTGTAGTTTCCGGAGCCGCCTGACCACCACGACGTGGAGTTGGCAAGCGCGGTATTCGGCTTCGTGGTGTTGGGGTAGTACACGGTGCCCGCGGCGACGGAGGCGGGGCACGCGGGGTTAGGGCAGAGAACGAAGCTGGGCTCGTTGAGGTCACCCGAGAGGATCTGGTGATACCCATGAGAGCCGTTATAGCCGACCGTGAGCGATGTAGCAGGCGCAAGCTGCTGCTCAATCCGCAGCGAGTACGAGAGCAGCGCCGGCGTGGAGAGATCTGCCGCGACCGTGGACGGTGAGACGGCCTGCGTACCACCAGTAGGATTCGCTACGGTGGTCGACGCAGTGCTGCTGTACGTGTAGACGGTATTGAAGGGTGCGGCCTGATCAAGCCGGTAGTCGAGCGCGTCGAGCAGCGAGTGATGGAGGCCAACACCGGCGCGGACGCTGGTCCTGCCATCACCGAAGACATTCCATGCCAGCCCCAGCCGAGGCTCTGGAAGAAACAGCGCGCGATTTTCGGTGAGCGCGTTCGCCTGCACGTTGGGTTTGGTCTGAAGGACACCGTTCACGACGCTGTAGACGCCCGCGCGGCCCTGCGACTCGCTCCAGCCGGTGGAGCTCTCAGATCGAAAGCCGGCACGCACCTCCAGGCGGGGTGTTACATGCAAGGTGTCCTCGAGGTAGGCGTCTGCAAAGAGCGTGCGCCAGCCGAGCTCCGTCGTCTGCGGAGCATAGGTGAACGTCTTGATGGTGCCTGCGAGAAAGCTGCTGAGCGAGGCGAAGGAGGCTTGGCCGTACTGATCCTGCGCCAGGTTGTCGTTTGACTGTAGGCGTTGCAGCCACACGCCGGCCTCGATCTGGTGCCGGCCGACGGTGTAGAAGATGTGATCGTCGACGGTGAAGAGGTTGCGCGTAATGGCATTGTTCGAGCCGACGTTGGCGCCCGCAGTGGTGATGGCGGAGGCGCCGTTTGACGCGGTGGACCCGGCGATAACAACGGCACCGGTCGGCTTTCCGGGAATGAACGTGGGCGTTACGGCCTGGAGGTCCGCCGGCACGGAGCCGAGGAAGAGAAAACTCGCGCGGGAAAAGCCAGCGCGTGCGGTGTTCAGCAGCCGCGCGGAGAAGACATGCTGCTCTTGCAGGCTGAGCACCTGCTCTCGCAGCGCCTCGTCCACGAGCGAGTACGGATCCTGCGACGGGGTGTGCGCCGTGGAGTCGTCGACGGTGTAGACGGCGAACAGGAGGTCATTCGCGGTGACGTTCATGTCGAAGCGCGTCGTGCCGAAGTCCTCGCGGATGTGCTGCTGCGCTGTGGAGGCGACGGTTGCGATACCCGTGGGCAGGCCGTTGGTCAGGACCTCCGGCGAGGTCGGCACAGCGGCCGGCCAGAGGTCGAGAAGCTGCTGCGAGGTCGAGCTGACGGGAACCTTCTCTTCCACGCCGGCAGCGTTCGGCACGAAACCCTGGCGCGCCTGGTAATCGGGCACGAGCGTGACCAGCGAGAGCCCGAGGTTCTGCCGAAACTCCTCGAAGTTGCCGAAGAGGAAGAGCTTGTCTTTGCGCAGCGGGCCGCCAAGAGCAGCGCCGTAGTTATTGCGCTGGAACTCGGGAATGCGGGGTCCGTCGAAGTAGTTGCGGGCGTCGAAGAAGCTGTTACGAAGAAACTCGTAGGCGTCTCCGTGCACCTTGTTTGTACCGGAGGCAGTGACAATGGAGACCTGTGCGCCGTCGCGCTTGCCATAGGCCGCCGAGTAGGTATCGGAGACGACGTTGAACTCGCGAACCGCATCGACGCCGAGAAGCTGGCCCGACGTGCCGCCCGGAGTTACATTGATGAGTGAGGCGCCGGTGTACTCGACGCCGTTGAGCAGGAAGATGTTGTCCTGCGGTCGACGGCCCGAGACCGAAAACATGTTGCCCACTGAGGAGTTCGACGTTCCGATGCCGCCCGCACGCTGGCCGGTGTAGTTCACGGTGGCGGGGTTCAAGGTGATGAGCTGATCGTAGCTGCGGCCGTTGAGCGGCAGTTCCTTGACCTGGCGCTCGTTCACAAGTCCCGAGATCTGCTGCGTGGAGGTGTTGACCGCAGCCGGGGTGTCCTCCACGTTGACGATCTCACTGCCGCTGACGGCGAGCGCAAGGGAGAGCGTCAGCGCCTGTCCGATCGTCAGTGCGACTCCAGTGCGTCTCTGATGAGCAAAGCCGGTCGCGTCCACGTCGAGGGTGTAGAGCCCGACTGGAATGGAGGGCGCCGAGAAGCGGCCCGCCGCATCTGTGGTAAGGGTGCGCTGATTGCCAGTGTCCTCGTTGCGCACGAGAACAGTGGCATCGGCGATGACGGCACCGGTCGCGTCCGTCACCGTGCCGGAGATGGTGCCGCCAACCACCTGAGCCTCGCCGGTGAGCGCGAGAAGAAACGCGAGGAGCAAGGCCAGGACGGCGTCGTAGAGCGGTAGCGCACGCGGGGTGCTGACAAGGCGTCGAGAAAGGGAGATCGGAGGCATGGATCCTCGGAGTGCAGCAAGCTGTGAGCCAGAAGGAAGCCGATCAACGCTCGTGCAGAACAGCACTGCACCGCGGAGACTTCATGGCTTCGTGTGTGAGGGGTTAACGGCGGCGTCAGGTTCTCGCGCTAGCGACAACAACCACGGGCCTGCCTTCGTTCTACAGGGGAACCGATCGCTCGTTCGACGCTCTCGCCGAGCAGGCCAGTGCAGAAGCCGGAGGTCATTCGAGTCTCTGTGCCAAGCAGTCGCTTAGGCCTTTGAAGGGAGTGCAAGAACAGAAACCCACGCTGGCACTCGGACATTGCCGATGCGCTGTGGGTGGGTACTCTCAGCGTTACGCGAACAGGTTTCGCTTAGAGCAGACAGACGCGGGCGCGACACAGTTGCCGGTGACAACACAGGCAACAGGTCGATGCGGCAGTAGCGTACGTCTGCATGTTAAGCCCGATGCTAACGAGAGTCGAACAGCGCGTCAAGGTCGGTCCTCTCGCTGCGAGGCCCGCCGCGTTGAGGGCCGTGCTCCTTCTACCGCGTGTAGCTCGAACCGCTTAACGGTGACGATAGAAGTTGAACCGGAGGGAGTAGCCCGCGCCGACAAAGTGATCCAGTGACGCCGCCGAGAGACCGAGACCTCCGCGCACGTCTACCTGCTGATCGTTCGTTATCTTGTACGTCGTTCCAAAGTCGACAATGTGCTGGGGTCCGCCGTGACCTGGGAACGTGCCGGCGTACTCGGCAAAGCCATCCCAGGACGTTGTGAGTGGCCGATCCAGCAGTGCAGCCACCTGTCCGGTCACGTTGTGTCGGCCACTCTCTGTCGGCCAAGCTACGCTGAACATGCCCTCGACGGTCCACTGACTTGGCAGCTTGCGCGACCAGGGCAGTTGCAGCGTCGCATCGTAGCCGTGGCTCGACACAGACTGTGCCCCCGTCGGCAAACTCAGGGTTGCGATCGCGGAGACATCAAAGCCATGCACCGGACCGAGCTGCTGCTTTACGCCGACCGCAAGATCGCCCAGACCAGTCGCAGATAGACCCGCGAATCGCGTATTCCAGAAGTAGTCCGGCACAGTAAACCGCAGCTCCGTCGTCGAGGTCGCGCCGAAACGCATTGCAGTCTGGGGTAGATCCCAGCTCCGTTGTCCTTGGGCCGCAGTCTCATTGAGACCGCTCTCAAACTGCAGCGTGCGGCACGGCACCGTCTTACTTGCATCGGTGAAGGATGGACGGTCCGTCGAGATCGCCTGAGTCGCGTCTGGCGCCTTGCATGCCTCCGCGCCACACACCGGGGCCGCGCTGAGGATAAGGATGAGATAGAGCAGCGAGACAGCCCCGCGTCTCCTGGTGTACTCGCAGCTCTCTGGTGTGCTGCACATCGTCGCGCCTAAGGAACAAACCAACTGATCACCAGACCTGCGGATGCGGAGAAGATCACGACTGTGGTCACCCAGCCGAAGATATTAATCGCCCGTCCGTTTACGCGGTCACCCATGATCGATCGATTGTTGGTCATGAACATGATGAGCATCATCAGGGGCGGTGTTGAGAATCCCTGCACGATGCCTGCAACGACCAGCGCACGAATCGGATTGATGCCGATGAAGTTCAATCCCATCGCGACCAGAGTTGCGATCGTGATCGCCGCATAGAACTTCTTCGCCTTGGCCGGTCTGTGATGCAGACCGTTCCTCCATCCCATGGTCTGGCAGATGTCGTACGCTGCCCCTGTCGTCATCACCGGCACGGCCAGAAAACCGACGCCGATGATTCCCAGCGTAAAGAGCAGCCCTGCGGCACGACCCGCGAGAGGAGCGAGCGACTGCGCCGCGTCGGTCGCTGTGTTGATGTCGTGCTTGCCAGTCGTGAAGAGCGTCGCTGCCGTGGCCAGAATGATGAAGTACATGACGACGTTCGAGAACAGCATCCCGAAGATCACATCCCACAGGCTGCTCCGCAGCTCGACGTCCGTCGTACCTCGCCGCTGCCGCAGGGTGTGCTTGCCGGCGGCCTCCTTTTCCTCGACCTCTTCGTTGGACTGCCACGTATACAGGTAGGCCGAGAGCGACGTGCCGATAATCGCGACGAGGATCGAGAGCGAGTCCTTCCCGAGATGCAGGGACGGGATCAGCGTGCCGCGTGCGACCTCGGCCAGCTTGGGATGCGCGAGAAACGCCGAAAAGACATATGCGAGCAGAGACATGGCGAGAACGCGGAAGAGATTTCGAATGAAGCCATACGATCCCCAGATCTGGAGAACCAGCACCGACACGGTTACGCTCAGCACGATCACCCACTGCGGCACGTGTACCAGAATTCCAATCGCCGCCGCCATACCGCCGATGTCGGCACCCGCTTCGATGGTGTTGCCGATTACGACCCCGCCGAGAACCGTGTAGAGGAACCAGCGCGCATAGTGCGATCGCAGCACGCTGAACAGCCCCTGTCCGGTTACCTGCCCCAGCTTGCCGGACAGGTACACGACCGCAACCATCATTGGAAAGGTGACGGGAGCCGTCCAGAGCACCTTGTACCCCAGCTGCGCTCCGGCCTGGGCGTACGTTCCAATGGCGGAGCAGTCGTCGTCAGCCGCACCCGTAATCAGCCCAAGGCCTAGGGACTTCAGCACCGTGTGCTGGCGACTGGGTGTCTGGTTCTCACTCATCGCCGGTTGGATGCAGAGAAGGGACCGCCAACCGCTGATCGGCCCCCCGACCTGCCAGGAGACTTCGCTTTCGACGTGTCACTTTCGGGAGATCGAAGTTTGGAAGTGGCTGCTTTCGTCTCGAAGGACTTGTTGGGGAGGGACTTTGGTCCAGCACATGGCACCTCCGAGAGACACTTCCAGCTCACGGCTCGTTCCCACCGGCTCTCAATCGAGAGCCGAGACCTCCGTAATCGCTCATGAGAGTTCGAGGTGTCGGCGGTGACGACCTCGTGAGGGCGGCGACGACTTCGTGAGGGCAGCGGCAACGCTCGCTTGTTCATCAGGAAAGAGCATTGCTGAGGCAAGATGGAGCGATGAAAACAACTGTGTGCACACAGAGCTGCATCGTCCTTCTGGGTGTTCTGGCGTGGAGCACGCTAGCCAACGCGCAGAGCTCTGCCCCGAATGGCGCGAACGTCATGCTGGTCATGACCGACGGCCTGCGCTGGCAGGAGGTCTTTCGCGGAGCGGACGCAAGCCTTCTGAGTGAAAAGAACTACTGGGAGGGACGGAGTCTGGAACCAGTGAAGCAGCGCTTCCTTGCAGCGACACCGGAGGCGCGAAGACAGGCTCTGATGCCGTTTCTCTGGTCGACCCTGGTGTCAAGAGGCGAGATCTACGGCGATGTGGATCTCGGTTCGGACGCTCACGTCACCAACGGCTTCAACTTCTCATACCCGGGCTACAGCGAGACGCTGACTGGACATCCGGATCCACGCATCGACTCGAACGACAATCGCCCAAACCCTAATGAGACAGTGCTGGAGTGGATCAATCACCAGCCCGGCTTTCAGGGTAGGGTGGCTGCCTTTGGAGCGTGGGAGGTGATCAGCGGCATCGTCAATGCGCAGCGATGCGGCTTTCCGGTAAACGTGGCCTACGATCCGCTTCTGGTCGCGCCGATGACACCAACAATCCAAGCGCTCAATCAAGTGAAGGCCGACTCACCACGAGTGTGGGACGACGAGGCCTTCGATGCGCCGGTCTTTCAGACTGCCCTTGCGTACCTCAAACTAAAGAAGCCACGAGTAATGTTCCTGTCGCTGGGCGAGACGGATGATTGGGCGCATGCAGGCAACTATGGGGAGTACCTGCAGTCCGCCCATCGCGCCGATGCCGACCTAGCCCAACTATGGAACACGCTGGAAGAAATGCCAGAGTATCGAGGTAAGACAACGCTCATCTTCCTCACGGACCATGGCCGTGGCCAGGATGCGGAGAGCTGGAAGAGCCATGGGCAGAAGCTGCCGGAGTCGAAGAGTATCTTCGTCGGCCTCTTAGGACCAGGCGTCGCCCCAACGGGAGTCGCTGAAGGTGGGGACGCGGTAACGCAGAGTCAGATCGCTGCGACAGTGGCGCGGGTACTTGGCCTCGACTGGCGTGCGGAGGAGCCAAGGGCAGGTCTGCCGCTGCCATACAAGACGCGATAGCTTGGACGAGGCGTTAAGAGTGGATCCGCGTACCTTCAGCACAACGAGCTAGCCGGAGACTACTTCGCAGAGCTAAGTCCACCTGCATCCTCGAATCGCATCTCGACGCCCCAGGCGTAGTAATTGGGAGTCTTATTGTCGTCATGGATGGAGGTATGAAGAGCAAGGAGCAGTTCATTCGATCCCTTATGCAAGGGGACATCAAAGGAGCCGTTCTCCAGAGACAGTCGTCCGTCGGGATTCCGCCTTAGCGCCTCGTCATCGTAGAAGTTCTTGCCTTGTGCCACCAGCTTGCCATCGACAAAGATCCACACCTGTCCACTCCAGCCGAGTGAGACATGCTTCGTCTGCTCGCGGTCGGAGATGACGGTAGATCGTAGCCAGATCAGAGGGGGTGGATCGTTCGTAAGCTTGAAGAGGCGATTGAGGTTAAGTAGGCCAAAGCGGCCTGCACTCACCTGCGCCCACTGCTCTGAGCGTGCCGGCGCATCGACATAGGTCGGAGCGATGTCACTGCGGAACTTGGTCGGTGAGCTAACTTGCCAGGCTCGGACGAAGCCCCGGTCCGTTGCGGTAGGGTCAGCTGTCGCCTGCGGAGAGAGTCCCTCCGTCGCGTCGGGCGTGACCACCAGATTGGCATAGATCGCCGGCCCATGGAACTGAAGACCTCCCTCCGGAGATCTACTCTCTAGACTGCCAACCATAAGAGCTGGACTCGAGAATCGATTGATATAGACGTTCATGCGACGGCCAGAGACGACCAGCTTAATGTGGTTCCAGCCGTCCAGAATGAAGGCCTGCGTTTGATACTGGGGGTACGCGTTCCACAGCAGAAATCCGTTGATCACCGGGGTGTACTGTATGCAGTCGTTTGAAGCTCTGCACTCGGGGAAGGTCCGAACGTAAAACTCCTCCCCGTTCTGCGTGCCGGGCACGCCCTGCTGGCGGAACTGAATACCAGGTATCTCTTCGCCGAGGCTCTTCATGTCGAACTCGATCGTGCCGTTTCGGAATGTCAGGTCGTTCAGGGCGGCGCTCCCCGACTTCAGGACCAGCACACCTTCAGGAAAACCTTCGTGCTTTGTAAACTGCACGTCCGGCCTCGGGCCGTTCCTCGTGGGCATCACGACTCTCCAGCGAGTGGCGGTCAGCGGGACGCGGATCGTAGCGGCCGCGCGTGCAGCGCTCGTTTCAACGGCACTCATGCCGCTCACCAGAGCAAACAGAATCGTGCGACGCAATCTCTCTTTCATCATCTGCCTTCGTGGTCTCGTCTCGCCTGCTGCATCTCTGCTCTGACCTCTCACCTACATCCTCGCGGTGCGAGTCCGTATCGCGTCGCCCGCATCAGGCGGTCGGGTCTCGGAGCAAGATTCGCTCAGGATCTCCCTCCCGCCGCCGCGGACTATGCCAGCCATCTTTCAAGAAGTACGGACGGTCTGTTCGCCGGTACGACTGAGCAGACTACCGCTGTGGAAGTAGGTACGTACGAGAAACGCAGTAGGTTCCTGGAACAGCTGTCCTCTGTGATACGAGCGCACCTGAAGAAGCAGCCTTGCACGCGGCAACTCACCCGAGCACGTACGTCATCCGCAGTAAGACAGGCTCGCGATCAATGCGCTTCGAGCGGGCGCTCATTCCAAACTTAGAGGTTGCCGCGCGATGCCTGTTCCCGTTCTATCGCCTCGAAGAGCGCCTTGAAGTTACCTTTGCCGAAGCTCCGGCTACCCTTGCGCTGAATGATCTCGTAAAACACCGTTGGCCGATCCTCGACCGGTCGCGTGAAGATCTGCAGCATGTAACCTTCATTGTCACGATCGACCAAGATGCCCAGCCGCTCCAGTTCGTCCACTGGCTCATCAATCCCTCCCACGCGGTCTTGCAGCTCCGCATAGTAGCTGTGCGGCACCGTCAGAAAACTTACACCCTGCTCCTGTAGCTTCGAGACGGTCTCGAGAATGTCGTTGGTCGCGAGCGCCATGTGTTGCACGCCGGGGCCACCGTAAAACTCGAGGTACTCCTCAATCTGCGACTTGCGCCGGCCCTCTGCTGGCTCGTTGATCGGAAACTTCACATATCCGTTGCCGTTCGCCATCACCTTCGACATCAGCGCCGAGTACTCCGTCGAGATATCGCTATCGTCAAAGTGCTGGTAGAGCGAGAATCCCATCACCCGCGCGTAGAAGTCGACCCACTCATTCATCGCGTTCCAGCCCACATTGCCCACCACGTGGTCGATGTGCAACAGACCGACCGGCCGCGCAATCGCGTCCTTCGGCATCGCCGTGTATCCCGGCAGAAACGTCCCTGTGTACCTTCCGCGCTCGACAAAGGTGTGCACCGTCTCGCCATACGCCGCGATGCTTGCGACCACCGCGGTCCCGTCGTCGTCCCTCAGCTCAGTCGGCTCCTCGATCGAGCGCGCACCGCGGCTCGTCGTCGCCTGCCACGCGGCACGGGCATCGTCCACCCATAGCGCGATCGCATGCACCCCATCGCCGTGCCGATGCACATGCTTGGCGATCTCGGAGTCCGCCCGCAGCGCCGTCGTCAGTACAAAGCGCACCTTACCTTGCTCGAGCACATACGACGCGCGGTCGCGGCATCCCGTCTCCGGTCCCCTGTACGCCGTCAGCGCCATGCCGAATGCGGTGCGATAGAAAAACGCCGCCTGGCGCGCGTTCCCCACGTAGAACTCGATATGATCCGTCCCGCGAAGCGGCAGAAAGTCCTGCTGGCTGGCTGGCTCAGCCGTCGTCTGGTGTTGCGGTGCAAGTGTCGCCATCGTGCAACTCTCCCCTCGTACTCAGCCGGCGCCGACCACGCCGCACCTCCCGAGCATCCGCTCCGCGCGACATCGCTGTCAACCTGTCGCGAAGCCGTTTCATGTGTCCTTCGCTGATCGCGCCGGCAGCACTCTTCCACGACACTCCCCCAAACCTACGCGCGCTGCACCCTCACGCTCGCAGGATCCCGAGAGCGTCAGCTCGTCGTCATCCTCGAGAAACGTTCGCACCTCGCCCGTCGCAAGGGCAAGCGGCATCACACCGCGCTCGGTGATCTCAAGCAGACAGCCCCGCTGCCGTTCGTCAGCCCCCGAGATGGTTCCTGTTGCCAACAGATCGCCGGCGACGAGATTACATCCGTTGCTCGTGTGGTGCGCGATCATCTGCGGCAGCGTCCAGTAGAGATGTGCGAGACGGCTGCGCCCCAGAAGCACCGGCGCGATACCGGTTGCGCGCATGCGTGCGGTTGCAAGCCGCGCCTCGATGGTCACGTCGAGCGTCAGCGCGTCCTCCGGCACAGGCGTCAGATACTCCAACAGCTCCGGATCGTCGACTCCGCGCGCTCGCGCCGGGAGCTGAAACGCCTCGAGTGCCGCCATCGGAACCACCCAGGGAGAGACACTGGTCGCGAAGCTCTTGCCAAGGAAAGGTCCCAGCGGCTGATACTCCCAGGCTTGAAGATCCCTCGCTGACCAGTCGTTCACCAGCGTCAGCCCGAAGATCTGCCCTGCCGCTTGGCCGATCGGAATCGGCTCACCGAGCGTGTTGCCGCCCAGCATATAGGCCCCGATCTCCATCTCGTAGTCCATCTGCGCACTCGGGGCGAAGCGCGGCGCCGCCTCATCTGCCCTCTTCACCTGACCCCATGGCCGCGTCACCGCAGTTCCGCTCACCACAATGGAGGATGCCCGGCCGTGGTAGCCGATCGGCAGATGGCGATAGTTCGGCAGCAGCGGCTGCTCCGGCCGGAACAATCGTCCGACCCGCTCCGCATGCTCGATCGAAGCATAGAAGTCCGTGTAGTTTGGCACGTCGACCGGCCGCTCCAACACCACATCGCGAAGCGGCACCAGCGCCCGCCCCGCCGTCTCGCGGTGCCGCATATCGCCCAGCAGCTCCAGCAGACGCTGGCGCAGCCTCGCCTGCTCTGCCGCGCCACACGCAATCAGACGATTCAGAACAGGCGCGTCGCACGCCGCCCTGATTTCCGCTGCGAGTCCATCGAGACTCCCCAGTCGCACACACCGCCCGAGATCGAGCACCTGGTCGCCAATCCCCACCCCGACCCGCGTCGCCGTCGCCCCATCGCGAAAGACGCAGAACGGCAGCGCGCGCAGAGGCCGTCCCAACGAAGCCTCCGCCGCCGACTCGACCCAGCTCTCTCCGCCCACGCCGCTATCCGCGCGCAAAGTTCCGCTTCAGCCCCTGCCAGCACTCGAAGTACTCGTGCTGCAACAGCTTCGTCTCCATCGCAAAGCGTGTTGGCCGCACCGGCAGCCGCGTCTCGAACATGAACGCCAGCGTGTCCGCAATCTTCTGCGGCTTCAGCTCCGCCGCACTCGCGCGCTCGAACGTCTCCGCGTCCGGCCCGTGACCCGACATGCAGTTGTGCAGGCTTGCGCCGCCCGGCACAAAGCCCTCCGCCTTCGCGTCGTACGCGCCCTGGATCAACCCCATGAACTCATTCATCATGTTGCGGTGAAACCACGGCGGCCGAAACGTGTGCTCGGCTACCAGCCACCGCGGCGGAAAGATCGCGAAGTCGAAGTTCGCCGTCCCCGGCTGGGGCCCGGGCGCCGTCAGCACGGTGTAGATCGACGGATCGGGATGATCAAAGCTCACCGAATTAATGCACTGGAACCGCGCCATGTCGTACTTGTACGGCGTGTAGTTGCCATGCCATGCCACAACGTCCAGCGGCGAGTGATCGAGACGCGCCGACCACAGCCGCCCGAGAAACTTGCTCACCACCGTCAGCGTCTCCTCGCGATCCTCGAACGCCGCCACCGGCGCGAGGAAGTCACGCGCGCTCGCTAGACCGTTCGCGCCGATCGGCCCGAGCTCCGGCAGCCGCAGCGGCTGCCCGTAGTTCTCGCAGAGGTATCCCCGCGACGGTCCGTCCGGCAGCTCCGCACGAAACTTGATTCCGCGCGGAATTACCAGCAGCTCACCCGAGCTGACCTCCAGCCGGCCACACTCCGTCCAGACGTCGAAGCGTCCCTGCTGCGGCAGGATCAGCATCTCGCCGTCTGCGTTGTAGAAGTACCGGTCTGTCATCGACGCATTCGCCGCATAGAGGTGGATCGCGACGCCGTCCTGCAGCGACGGATCGCCATTGCCGCCGATCGTCGTCAATCCATCGATGAAGTCTGTCGGCTCACTCGGTAGCGGCAGCGGATCCCACCGCATCTGGTTCGGCGGCGTCGGCACCTCATCGAACGGCCCGCTGCGCAGCAGCGATCGCGTCTCCATCGCCGTGTACGGCTCATGCATCACCGAAGGCCGGATGCGATACATCCACGTCCGCCGGTTCACGCCACGCGCCGCCGTAAACGCCGACCCGCTCACCTGCTCCGTGTAGAGCCCGAGCGCATGCCGCTGCGGAGAGTTCTGCCCGATAGGAAGGGCGCCCGCGCGGGCCTCCGTAGCGAACTCATTGCCGAACCCCGACTGATACTGCAGCTCCGACATCGACGACCTCGCACGCCGGCTCATCCCGATCCCGGCACCGGGAGTATCGCACCTCCACCGCAGTCCTGGCACCCATGGCAGAGGCTCCTGCCCGTACGCCGGCAGACGTCACCGTCGCAAGCCTCGCCGCGTCTCACACGCGTGAGGCCGGCTGCCGCGCCGCTACACTCGGCCGCGCCGTTCGACTCCGCTTCAACGCCGAGTAGCCCAGCCTCGCCAGCAGCAGCACGGCCAGCACTGCCGTGTCCCGCCACGGGGTCCGTACGCCCACCTTCACCAGCCACCAGTAGTGAATCACCGCCGCGATGCCCGCGACGTAGATCAGCCGATGCAGCCGTTGCCAGCTCTTGCCGCCCATCGCCCGCAGCGCCGCCGCCGGACTCGTCACCGCCAGCGCCAGCAGGAGGAGCCACGCCGCCAGGCCCACCTGGATGAACCGCCGCTTCCTCAGATCGTCCAGAATCACCGGCCAGACCATCTTCGTCTGCTCGAGAAAAGCTCCAGGATGCCCCGCCCGCGCCGCCGCGAAGGCACCCGGCAGGTCGAAGCCCGAGAAGAGGAAGACGTACGTCGCGAGGTGCAGCGTTGCATAGAAGAAGGCGTACAGCCCGATCATGCGCCGGAAACGCACCAGAGAGCTCAGCCGCGTCGAGAGCCGCCGCAGGGGCGTGATCGCCAAATCGCCCAGCAGAATCCAAAGCGCCCAGTCCCCAGTAAAGTGGGTGATCCAGTTCACTGGGTCCGGGTCAAGCGCCAGTGCGCCGCTGCGAAAGCGCTCCAGTAGCACCGCGAACGGCGCCAGCAGCAGCAGATGCAGCATAACCTTGAGGCCGATGATCGCTCGCTTCGACATGAACGCGCTCAGTGTAGCTCCGCCACAGGCCTGCCTGCCCCGATCAGCCGTGCGCGCGAGCCGTTCAAAGTCCGCCCCATCCTAGAAGAACTTCCGCAGATCCATGCCGTTATAAAGGCTCGCGACCTGATCGCCGTAGCCATTGAACATCTGCGTGGGAACGGCGTGCGGGAAGGGCGCGCTGTCTATTCGCCGCTCGTGCGCCTGCGACCACCGCGGGTGATCCACCGTTGGATTGACATTCGAGTAGAAGCCGTACTCCTCCGCGCTGATCTCGCTCCACGTCGTCTTCGGCTGCTGATCGGTGAAGTGAAACCGCACGATCGATTTGCCGTTCTTAAAACCGTACTTCCAGGGCGTGACCACGCGCACCGGCGCCCCGTTCTGGTTCGGCAGCACACTGCCGTAGCAGCCGAACGTGAGCAGCGTCAGCGGATGCATCGCCTCATCCATCCGCAGCCCCTCGCTGTACGGCCAGTCATAGCCGCCCGGCAGGTCCGGCATCTGCTTCTTATCGACCAGCGAAAGAAACTGCACATACTTTGCCGACGCCAGTGGCTGGCAAAAGTTGATGAACTCCGAGAGCGAGTAGCCATCCCACGGAATCACCATCGACCACGCCTCCACGCAGCGATGCCGGTAGACACGCGACTCAAGCGGCCGGTAATGGATCAGATCATCGATGTTCACGGTCAACGGCTTCTTGACCATGCCCGTCACCTGCACCACCCACGGCCGCGTGTGCAGCGTGTGCGCATTCTCAGCCGGATCGGACTTGCCCGTGCCGAACTCATAAAAATTGTTGAAGCTCGTCGCCTTGGTCAGCGGCGTCTGCACCTCGCTCGTCGTGTACTTGCTCGAGATCGTGTGCAGCGGTGTCGTCGCCGCCTCGACCTCGCGCGGGTGCATGAATTTAGGGAGTCGTCGCGCCGTCATCGTCCCCAGCGCCGCCGTCGCTCCCGCGTATGCGGCCCCGGTCAAAAAGCTGCGCCGGCCCACACCGCGAAGCGCCCGGAACTCAGACCTCGGCGTGATCTCCGACGACCGCGGCTCCGGACCCAGCTTCGCTGATAGACGACGTCCCATGTACAAGATCCTTTCATGCGAACCGACCAGCACTCGCGCCGGGCCTTCGCATCCATCCACGTATAGGACGACTCTGCCGGCCACCCCGGATGCAACCACCCCGTCAGACCCGCCAGATGCGACCGTCTCGCCGCAAAGTTAGAGACAAAACCGTCGCCACGGTTACAACGCCTCCCGCCAGTACCAACTCGCGCGCAAAGTGCGGTCGCGCAAACAAAATGTAGAGAAAGCCCGCCATCGCGATCAGCGGCGGCACCGGATACCACCACAGGCGGAACGGCCTCACCATCTCCGGCTGGCTCCGCCGCAGCACCATCACGCCAATATGCTGCAGCAGGAACTGCAGCAGAATCCTCAGGACCACCAGCGCCGCGATTACCTCGCCGAGCGAGAAGAAGCAGAAGAGCATCGCCGTACCCGCCAGTGTCAGCAACGAGACATACGGCACGCCCAGTCCTCGATGCAGCCGGCCAAAGACCGCCGGAAACCCGCCCTCGCGCGCCGCCGCGAATGGAATGCGCGAGTATCCCAGCAGCAGCGCAAAGACACTCGCGAACGCCGTGATCATCACCAGCACCGTCGCCATCTGCGCCAGCCGCCGTGCGATAGCCGCTCCGGCCATCGGCAGGTACGCCGCCTCCGTGAAGCTGCTGATCACCGCCCGCCGCCCCGCAATGTTTTTGACCTCGAGCAGCCCCTGCCACGGCAGCACCGCCAGCACACTCAGGTTCAGCGCGACATAGAGCACGGCGCAGATCGCGATCGATAGCAGGATCGCCCGGGGAATCGTGCGCGCCGGCTCCTTCACCTCGGCGCCCAGGAAGGTCACGTTGTAGTAGCCCCAGTAGTCATAGGTCGCGAGCAGCATCGCCGTCGCCAGCCCGCCCAAGAACCCCGCGTCCGGCCGGAACGCCCCGTGCGGAAAGACAAAGACCTCTCTCCAGTGCGCCGCGGGGCTCACCATCGCTGTCACGATCACCCACAGCATCGTCGCCAGCACCACGCCTGAGAGTGCGATCGACAGCCGCTGAATGCTGCCCAGCCCGCGAAAGAGCAGGAACCCCGCGACGGCGATCACCGCGACCGCGATCAGGTTCATCGGACCAAAGGCCACGTGCAGCCCGGCCGCGGGCGGTGCGTGATCAGCCAGCCGCGGCACCAGAAACGACGCATACTGGCTCAGCCCGATCGCTCCCGACGCGATCGACAGCGGTGCCGAGAGCAGCAGCTGCGAGACGAAGACGAAGCTCAGCCATCGCCCGATGCCCCCAGGATAGATCCGCCGCAGGAAGTGGTAGCTTCCGCCCGCCTCCGGCATCGCCGCCCCCAGCTCCGCCCACACCAGGCCGTCGCACACGGCGAGCAGCGCACCCAGCACCCACCCAAGCATCGCCTGCGGTCCGCCCATCGCCGCCAGGATCAGCGGCAGCGTGATAAACGGCCCCACCCCCACCATGTCAAGCAGGTTGAGAGCCACGGCGCCCCGCAAGGACAGCCGTCGTTCCAGCCGGTCTGCAGCCGGCACCGCATCGTCGGAATGAGCAAAAGTTCGGATGAGGTTGAGTCTAGCGTTCGCAATAGGAGAGAGTAGAAGAATGAGGACCTGGCGACATACCGCGCGTGCACAGCAATCCGCCCTCCTGACCTGGGCGCTGCTGCTGACCTCGCTCACTCCGCCCGCATCCATCCTCGCGCAGAGCTCCGCGGTCATGAGCGAGCACGAGCTCGCCTGGGAGCTCGCCAGCGAACGCGACGACCCGGCCAATCTCAAGCGCGAGCGTTGCCAGCCCGACGAGGGCGCACCGCCGCTCCCCGCGGACACTGGCCGCGCCGGCCTCGAGCAGACCCTGCGCCGCCTCAGCACCCGCGCCAGCCTCCTGATGATCGTCGCGCATCCCGACGATGAGGACGGCGGCATGCTCACCTACGAGTCTCGCGGCCAGGGCGTCCGTGTCGGCATGCTCACCCTCACTCGCGGCGAGGGCGGCCAGAACTTCGTCACCAGCGACTTCGACGACGCGCTCGGCCTCGTCCGCACCCGCGAGCTGCTCGCCGCCGACCGCTACCTCGCCGTGGATCAGATGTTCGGCACCGAGGTGGACTTCGGCTTCTCGAAGACGATCGAGGAGGCCTTCAGCCAGTGGACCCACCAGCGCGTCCTCTATGACGCCGTGCGCGCCGTCCGTCTCTATCGCCCCCTGGTCGTCGCGAGCGTCTTCATCGGCGGCATCACGGACGGCCACGGCCAGCACCAGGTCTCGGGCGAGACCGCCCAGGAGGTCTTCCGCGCCGCCGCCGATCCCACCGTCTTCCCCGAGATGCACCTGCCTCCATGGCAGGTCCTCAAGGTCTACGCTCGTGTGCCCTTCGCGCCCGTCGATGAGCGCGGCATGTACGACTACGCCACCGGCAAGTACGCGCCGGCGCGCTTCTACAACTACGTCACACACACCTGGTCGACCAAGATCCCGCCCGCCAACGTTATCATCCCCGAAGGCACGCCCGACCCGCTACTCGGCGTCAGCTACCTGCAGTTCGCGCGCATGGGACTTGCCCTGCAGCGCACGCAGATCGCTCCCAATACGCGTGTCCCGCCGCCCGGCCGCGCCGACACCAGCTATAGCCGCTACGGCGCCGTGCCCTCTCTTCACCCCGCCGACCACGAGGCGACCCTCTTCGACGGCATCGACATCTCCCTCGCCGGCCTCGCGCAGCTTGCCCCGTCCGCCGGTGACACGCTCCCCCAATCTCTCGAGACGATCGCCCACGCCGTCAGCGACGCGCAGGCGCAGCTCTCCGCGACCGGCCAGCCCGACTCCGCGGCCCTCGCCCTGCGCACCGGCCTCCTCGCGACTCGCGATCTCATCATCACCGTTGAGGCTGCCCGGCTCCCCGACCGTGAGCGCTACGACCTGCTGCACGAGCTCCGCATCAAGCAGGCCGTCTTCGAGCACGCCCTCACCCTCGCCCTCGGCCTCTCTCTACGCGCCGAGGTCGTCGCCGATGGCGCTGCTCGGCCCCTCGTTCCACTCGCGCAGCGCGACCTCGCCGCCGCCCCAAGTGCTGTTATCGGGCAGCAGTCTCTCACCGTTCAGGTCGAAGTCTCGAACGGAAGCCGTGAGCCGTTGAGGGTGGCAGACCACACTGCCGAATACGCTCCCAAGATCGGCATCCAACACGGCGACCCCGTGTCTCCGGACAAAGACCTGATCCCGGTAAATGGACTTCACGACGAACTCCTCAATGCCGAGGTACACAAAGACGCTCCGCTCACACGCCCCTACTTCACCCGCCCTGACACCGAGCAGCCCTTCTACGACATCCTCGACCCGCGCCTGCGCAACGCCCCTGTGACCCCGCCCGCGCTCACCGCCTGGGAGACCGTCACCTGGAACGGTGTACCACTCCATCTCGGCGCCGTCGTTCAGGTAGCTTCACCCGCCGATGCCGGCCGCGCCTCGTCGCAGCCGCTCACCATCGTGCCACCCCTTAGCGTCGCTGTCGCACCTCGTGCCGGCATCATTCCGGACGGTGAGGCGTCCTTTCCTCTGCACGTCCAGACCCACTCCAATCAGCGTGGCGCCCGCGGCAGCATCACCTCGCTCGACCTCCCGGCGCGCTGGACCGCTCAGCCAATCGACCTCCGCCTGCCAACCGGCAGCGGCACGCCCGCGGACGCGTCGACCTTCACCATTCATCCCGCCAACCCCGGCCCGCAGCAATACACCCTCACCGCCGTGGTCAGCGACTCCAGCCAGAACTACCGCGAGGGGTATCGCCTCGTCGGCTACCCCGGCATCATCCGTGACGCGCTCTACGAGACCGCCACCTATCGCGTCCGCGGCGTCGATCTTCAAGTCCCCTCCGGCCTCAAGGTCGCCTATCTCCCCGGCACCGGCGACGCCGTCGAAGCGACCTTCGCCGAGATGGGCATCGCCTCCACCCGCGTCTCGGTGGCCGACATCGCGCAGGGTCGCCTCTCTGGCTTCGACGCGCTCGTCTTGGGCGTTCGCGCCTACGCCGCACACAGTGATCTGCCCGCCGCGACGCCGAAGCTGCTCGACTTCGCCCGCGCCGGCGGCGTCGTCGTCGTCCAGTACAACCTCACCGGCTACGCCGGCTCGGACGCGCCCTACCCGCTCTCCGTCGGCTCCGCCGAAAAGGTCGTCGAGGAGCGTGCGCCCGTCCACCTCCTCGACCCCGGCGCGCAGGTTCTCCGCTGGCCTAATCGGATCACCCCCCGCGACTTCGATGGCTGGGTCGAAGAGCGCGGCCACGGCTTCCTCGAGTCCTGGGACCCGCACTTCGCCGCCGTTACGGAAGTCCACGACGCCGGCCAGGACCCCCAGCGCGGTGGCCTGCTCGTCGCCCCTGTCGGCAGAGGCGCCTACGTCTACTGTGCCTTCGCCCTCTACCGCCAGATGCCTGCCGGCGTCCCCGGTGCCTTTCGCCTAATGGCCAACCTGCTCAGCCTGGGCCGCCATCCCGACACGGCTACGCGCTAGCCGGTTGTCAGAAGACGCTGCGCACCGAACCAGCATCTCTTCCTAGAGCACGTCCCACTCAGGAGAGATCGAATGGAAGCGGTCGAGCAGCAGCAAACGCGCCCCGATCCGAGGCGCATGCAGGTCATCACCGACTCCGCGAACCGCCTGGCGGATGCTCGCCGTACCAAACAAGCCATCGCCGACCTCGCCCCCGGCGACAGCCCCACGACCATCGCGGAGGCCTACGTCATGCAGGACCTCATCGCCGACGCCTATGGTGCCATCGGCGGCTGGAAGATCGGCGCCGCAACCGCCGACGCGACACCCGGCTACGCCCCGATGCCCGCGGCCTGGATCGCCCCGGGCGGCGCCACTGTTCGCGGCATCCGCTACCGCGGTCTCGAGGCCGAGGTCGCCTTCCTGCTCGGGCAGGATCTGCCGCCCCGCCCCGGTCGCCCCTACACCCGCGATGAGGTTCTCGCCGCCATCGCCAGCTGCCATCCCGCCGTCGAGATCCTGGAGAGCGCGTTCGCCAACCCCACCACCGTCGACCGCCTCAGCATGGTCGCTGACCTGCAAATGCACGGCGCCTTCGTCTACGGGCCGCCCTGCCCCGACTGGCGCTCCATCGACTGGTCGGCCGAGCAGGTCACGCTGGCCATTGACGGCACCGTGCGCGTCGAGCGCACCGGCTCCAACACCGCCGGCGATCTGCTTCGCCTGCTTCCCTGGCTCGCCAATGAAGCCACCGCCCGCACCCGAGGCCTGCACGCCGGTCAGTGGATCACCACCGGCAGCTGGACCGGCAACACGCACGCCGAGCCCCGCACCGCCGTCGACGTCCGCTTCCAGACGCTCGGCCGCGTCACCCTCCTCCTCGAGCCTGAGCAGGAGCTTGAGAAGGGTCTCCCCGGCTCCACACGCTCCTTCACCTGAGTCGCGGATGGTGTTAGCGGTCCCCACCCTCGGGCGGCCTCGACCATCCTCCGTGTAGAAAGCTCTCGAACTGGATCGCCGCCGTCACCGCAATCACCAGTGAGAGCTCCGCGAAGATCCGTGTCTCGTTCCACAACCCGAACGCCAGATCACTCACCACAAACAGCGCCAGCCCGAGCCAGACCAGCCGCAGACGCACATCGCCGATCAGATCCCGCCGCAGCAGCATCGGAATCGCAAGATACCCGCCCGCGCTGAAGACCTGCGCCAGGTGATGCGGCAAGAGCAGCGTCAGATTTCGCCGGAGATCGACCATGAGCCCCGAGCTTGTCTCGCCGAGCCAGCCATGAATCTGGTATCGCACCAGCACCCATCCCACAACGGCCGCCACCGCCGTTGCGGCCGGCACCGCCCGCCGTCGCCGCGTCCACGTGCAAGCCAGCCACACCGGCACCAGGAACAACGTCGTCTCGCGGTTGTACGTCGCGCCGATCATGACCGGCAGAAACAGCCACCATCGCCCGTCGACGCACGCCAGCAGAGCCACCGAAAATAGAACGATCGAGACGAAGTCGTACGGCATGTAGAGCCGCTGCTCGTAGCGCACCACGAACGTGATCGCAACCACCCACAGCAGCAGCGCTGGCGCCAGCCATGGCAGCAGCACTGGCGGCCCGAATCGCCGCCGCAGCCCCACCACCACCGGCCCACACAGCAGCAGGCACAGTGCATCCACCAGCTGCACCGTCAGCTCCTCCGGCCCACGGCAGCTGTTCCGCAGCACGTGCGCTAGTCGCGCCATGCCGCCGCTGTGCCCCGCCCACCGCAGCAGCGGCGCCATCGCGTACCGCGCCTGAAACGGCATGGGCGCGTGCCCGTTGGCGAAGTCGCCGAGCGGAAACAGGGTGTCGTTCTGCGTCACCGCCGCCCGCCCGATCAGGATCGCCGCTGCCGCGTACAGCAGTGCCAGCAGCACCGTCCATCGCCGGCTCGCCTCGAACGTCGGTGTCCTGACCGTCACTCTCTCGCTCGTCACGAAGTCCCTCGCGCCAAGCTAGAGTGTGCCAACCTTTGCCGAACGGCACAACTCGGGGCGAGTCTGGTCTGCGTCTGCGAGCGATTTCCATTGCCCGCCGGCGCTGCGCGTCGTACCTTGGGTGACGAACGTCGCCGGGCACAAGCATCTCTCCCCGTTGCTCGGGAATCCCACTCTTACCCAAAGAGTGCAGTCGAGGTGTCGCAGTGGCGCGTCCATATTGGTCCGGGCAGGTACAGATCTCCCTCGTAAGCTTCGGCATTAAACTCTTCGTCGCGACCGAGAGCAAGAGCGAGATTCGCTTCCACCAGATCAACCGCAAGACCGGCCAGCGCGTCCGCTACCAGAAGGTCAACGCCGCCGATGTCGAGCAGGCACCTCAGGAGATCGCCGCTCCGGTTGAGAAGGATGAGATCGTCAAAGGGTACGAGTACCGCAAGGGCGAGTACGTCCTCATCGAGCCCGGCGAGATCGAGCACCTCCGTGTGCCCTCCAAGCACGTCATCGAGGTCAGCCAGTTCGTTGGCCTCGACGAGCTTGAGCCCGAGTACCTTGAGAAGCCCTACTTCGTCGTGCCCGAGAACGACGCCCAAGCCGAGGCCTTCGCCACCGTTCGCGAGGCACTCCGCAAGACCCGCAAGGCCGGCCTCGGCAAGATCGCCTTTGGCGGCCGCGAGCACGTCATCGCACTCACCGCCGACGAAGACCAGACGATGCAGGGCATGATGGCCTACACCATGCGCTATCAGCAGGAGCTGCGCGATCCTAAGGAGTACTTCGCCGACATCAAGAAGGTCGACGTTCAGTCCGACTCCCTCGAGCTCGCTCTCGAACTCGTCAAACGCCGCTCCGCGAAGTTCGACGCGTCGAAGTTCGTCGATGGCTACGAGATCGCTCTCAAAGAGCTCGTCGACGCCAAGGTCAACAACGCGCCGGTCCCGCAGGACCCGCCCGAGGCGCCCGCCCGAGGCAAGGTCGTCAATCTCATGGACGCCCTCCGCCGTAGCATCTCCGGCAACACCGCCGCGGCTTCGCAGCCCGCCGCTCCAGAGAAGGCTCCGAAGAAGCCAGCAGCCGCCCGCCCCGCCGCTAAGGGCAAGACCGTTGATACCCAGGGCATCGCCCTCGTCAAGGGTGCCGCCGAAAAGGTTCCGGCAAAGTCCACCCGTGGCGCCGCTCGCAAACGCTCCGCTTAACTCGCTCCGAACGCCGCCGGGATCGCACCTGCATATGTACCGGCGCACGCCGCGCTTCCAGCATCCCAAGCTCATCGGGAGCTGATCTTGTATGCCGACACGCACGAAGAAGCCGGAGAAGCGAGCGAGCAAACCCGCCACATCACCCGCGCTTAAATCGACATCGAAGCCGAAGCGCTCGCCTGCCGCCGCCGACGCTGCCCCTGCCTCGGACATCATCGACCAGCAGCTCGCAAAGTATCGTTCCATGCGTGACTTCGGCATCACTGCCGAGCCCAGTGGAGCCGCGGCTGCGCCCGCAACCGCAGGCACACTTCCCTTCTGCATTCAAAAGCACGCCGCCAGCCACCTGCACTACGACTTTCGCCTCGGCTGGAACGGCGTTCTCAAGAGCTGGGCCGTCGCCAAAGGACCCAGCTACGTCACCGGAGACAAGCGCCTCGCCGTCCAGGTCGAGGATCACCCCATCGACTACGGCGGCTTCGAAGGCATCATCCCCCGCGGACAGTACGGCGGCGGCACTGTCATGCTCTGGGACGAGGGCACGTGGGCGCCGCAGTCTGGGCACGAGGACATCGACGCCGGCCTGCGCGAGGGCAGCCTCAAGTTCCTCCTCTTCGGCTCGAAGATGCACGGCAAGTGGGCCCTGATCCGGATGGGCGGCAAAGCGGCGCAGGAGCGCAAGCCCAACTGGCTGCTCATCAAGGAGCATGACGACCAGGAGCGGTCACGCGAGGCACCCGCGGTCACCGAGGCCGAGCCCAACAGCGTCGCGACCGGTCGCACGATGGAGCAGATCGCCGCCGAGGAAGACCACGTCTGGAACTCAAAAGACACCGCCAAAAGCGAGGGCCGAGCCTGGTATCGCAAGGACGCCCCTGCGCCGGCGACCGCCTCGCCGCCGGCGCGCGCACGCGCCGCAGCGCTCCCCGTCGCCGTCCGTCGTCAGCTGGATGAACTTCCGGAAGAGCCGCAGCCCGAGTTCCTCAAGCCCCAGCTCGCCCTGGAAGCCACAGCGCCGCCCGACACCGAGGGCTGGCTGCACGAGCTCAAGCTCGACGGCTACCGCATGCAGGCCCGCAAGTCTGCCCGCGGCGTCGAGATGCTCACCCGCAGCGGCCTCGACTGGACCTACCGCATCCCCGCCGTCGCGGAGGCCGTCGGGCGCCTCAACGTGCGCACCTGCACCCTCGACGGCGAGGTCGTCGTCCTCCGTGACGACGGCACCACCAACTTTGCCGACCTCCAGGCCTCCTTCCAGGAGGGCGCCCGCAATCCCCTCACCTACTTCTGCTTCGACCTGCTCCACCTCGAGGGCCGCAACCCTCGTGTGCTCGACCTGCGCGCCCGCAAAGACCTGCTCGCGGCCATCCTCACCACCGGCGACGGCGATACCGTTCGCCTCAGCGAACACATCGAATCCAACGGCGCCGCCCTCTTTCAACAGGCCTGCGAGGCGCACGCCGAGGGCATCGTCTCCAAGCTCGCCTCCGCGCCCTACCGCGCCGGCCGCAGTGGCGACTGGCTGAAGTCCAAGTGCCTCCGCGAGCAGGAGTTCGTCATCGGCGGCTTCACCCTGCCCTCGAACGGCATTCACGGCGTCGGCGCCCTTCTACTCGGCTACTATCGCGACCAGAGACTCATCTACGCGGGACGCACCGGCACCGGCTTCACCCAGAAGACCCACCGTCTGGTACGCGACCGCCTCGAGAGCCTGCGCGCCGGCCGCTCCACCTTCCTCAACGTCCCTGGACCAGCCCGTCGCGGTGTCGTCTGGGTGCGCCCCGAGCTCGTCGCACAGGTCCGCTTCGCCACCTGGACCGCCGAAGACCTCGTTCGCCAGGCAGCCTTCCTCGGCCTGCGCGAAGACAAGCCCGCGCAGGACGTCCGCCGAGAAGCTCCCGAGGTGGCACCTCAGCCCAAGCGCACCCGGTCTGCAGCCCCTCCCGCGCCGCCCGCGGAGAAGCCGGCCGCGCCTCCGGTGGCCAGGAAAGTACCGCAGAAGCCCTCGGCCGCGTCGCCTCGCCCGACCGCATCCCCCGCTATCTCCCCCGGCCATGCTCCCGTCCGCCTCACCCATCCTGCCAAGCTCCTCGATCAGCAGACCGGCGTGACAAAGCAGATGCTCGCCGACTTCTACTGGGCCATCGGCGAGCAGATGCTGCCCGCCATCGCCGGCCGCCCGCTCAGCCTCGTCCGCTGCCCCGAGGGCTCGGAGAAACCCTGCTTCTACCAGAAGCACGTCAATCATCTCTTGCCCGCGGGCGTCACCGCCGTCGACGTTCCGGACAAGAAGACCGGCAAGCTCGAGCCCTACATCACCCTTGACACTAAGGAGGCCCTCGCCGGCCTCGCACAGATGGGCGTCCTCGAAATCCATCCCTGGAGCTCCCGCAACGCCGACCTCGAACATCCCGACCGCCTGATCTTCGATCTCGATCCCGACGAGGCACTCTCCTGGGCGACCGTCACCGGCGCCGCCTTTGAGATCCGCGATCGTCTCACGTCCATCCACCTGCAAAGCTTCGTTAAGACGACCGGCGGCAAAGGCCTTCACATCGTCGTTCCGCTCGAGCCCCAGCTCGACTGGACTCAGACCAAGGACCTCGCCCACGCCTTTGTCCGCGAGATGGAGCGCGAGAACCCCGCCCTCTATCTCACGAAGATGACCAAGGCCGCGCGCACCAACCGCATCTACCTCGATTACCTGCGCAACGAGCGTGGCGCGACGGCCGTTGCGCCCTTCTCGCCCCGCGCCCGCGCCAGCCTTCCCGTCAGCCTGCCCCTTGCATGGAACGAGCTCAAGGCACCCGACCGGCCCACCTTCCGCGTCGCCGACTTCGCCGCCTGGCGCACCCGCTTGGCCAGCGATCCGTGGAAGAAGATCGACACCGTCCGGCAGCGCATCGACCTCTGACGCGCCGCCGGTCTTGCCTAGGTCGTCGTCGCCGCCTGTACCTCGTGGCTCCGCTCGATCCGCGAACCGCTCTCTGGCCGCGTACCCCGTCCAAACCGCTCCAGCACCGTCTTGAGGATCACGTACAGCACTGGAATGAAGATCAGGTTCAGGACAGTCGAGAGAAGCATGCCGCCAACGATCGCGGTCCCGACCGAGTGCCGCCCCAGCTTGCCCGCGCCCTTCGCGAAGACCAGCGGCAGCACGCCCAGGATGAACGCGAGACTCGTCATCAGAATCGGCCGTAGCCGCAGCTCGCCTGCCTCGATCGCCGCATCGGCGATGGATCGTCCCTGAGCGCGAATCTGCTCTGCAAACTCGACGATCAGAATCGAGTTCTTTGCCGAGAGGCCGATCAGCATCACCAACCCGATCTGCACATAGACATCGTCCACCAGACCACGCGCCGCGATCAGCGACAACGCGCCGAGCACCGCGGCCGGCACTGCCAGCAGGATGATGAACGGCAGCGCAAAGCTCTCGTACTGCGCCGAGAGCGCGAGATACACAACCAGCAGACCGAGCCCGAAGATGACGACCGCCTTGCCCGCCGACTCGATCTCCTCAAGCGCCAGGCCCGACCACTCGAACCGCATACCCTGCAGCATGTTCTTGCGCGCCAGCGTCTGCATGTCCGCCAGGCCTTCCGAAGACGACTTGCCCGGCGCCGCCGAGCCCAGGATCTCCGCCGATCGGAAGAGATTGTAGTGCGTGATGGTCTGCGGACCGGAGCTCTGCTCGATGCTCGCCAGGTTGTCGAGCGGGATCATCTGATTATTCGACGACCGCACATAGAACTGCCGGATATCCGAGGCGTTGCGCCGGAATGGCGCGTCCGCCTGGATGTACACGCGGTACGACCGATTGTTGAAGTCGAAGTCGTTCACGTAGGTCGAGCCCATATAGACACCGAGCGCATCCGAGATCTGCGAGAACGGTACCCCGACCGCCTTCGCCTTCTCGCGATCGATATTCACGATCAGCTCCGGATCGTTCGACGTGAAGGAGGTGAAGAGGCCCACCAGCCCCGACTTCGGATCACGGCCGCCGCCCACCATCTGGTGTGCCACGCGATCCAGGTCCGCCAGTGAGTTTCGCCCCTCGGTCTGCAGCTCGAACTGGAATCCACCGAACGAGCCGATACCCTGAATCGCCGGCGGCTCGAACGCCGCGATGAGGCCGCCCGGCACACCAAACATCTGCGGCGCAATCCGCGCCACGATCGCCGCTGCGTCGTGCCCAGGCTCCAGCCGCTTGTCCTCCGGAATCAGCGGCACGAAGATCAGCCCCTGGTTGGAGGAGGCGCCGCTGAAGCCAAAGCCCATGATCGAGAACGAGCCGAGTACGTCTTTGTCCTGCGCCAGAATCGCCTGCGCCTTATCCGCGAGCCCCTGCGTGTAGCTGAGTGACGCGCCCTGCGGAGCCAGCACCTGCATGATGAAGTAGCCCTGGTCCTCCGATGGCACAAACGCCGTCGGCACCGCCTGGTACATGTAGGCGGTCATCCCGAGCAGGCCTACGAAGACCAGCAGCAGCGCCCATCGAACCCGCAGCGCGAAGTGGATCAGCCGCCCATAGCCTCGGCCGAGACTCTCGATCGCATGGTCGATCGCGTGCGCCGTTCGCGCCCACAGGTTTGCGATGACGGGGATCCGCGTCCAGTCGAACTGGTGATACTTCGCCTCCTCCCCGCGCAGCAGAATCGCCGAGAGCGCCGGAGACAGCGTGAGCGCGTTGAAGGCCGAGATCGCGATCGCAAACGCGATCGTCAGCGAGAACTGCCGGTAGAGAATGCCCGTCGTCCCCGGAAAGAAACTCACCGGGACGAACACAGCGATCAGTACCAGCGACGTCGCGATCACGGCGCTCGTCACCTCCGCCATCGCGACCGATGTCGCGTGGTGCG
Organism: uncultured Acidobacteriaceae bacterium; assembly: GCA_964247625.1. GTDB lineage: Bacteria > Acidobacteriota > Terriglobia > Terriglobales > Acidobacteriaceae > Edaphobacter. The sequence goes on along the minus strand of CAXTVA010000014.1, from coordinate 3,687 downwards.
GGTCCGGATCGCCGTCCGAGATGTGCCGCTGCACGTTCTCGATCACCACGATCGCGTCGTCGACCACCAGCCCCGTCGCGAGCGTGATGCCGAACAGCGTCAGCGAGTTGATGGAGAAGCCAAAGATCTTGATGAACGCGAAGGTGCCGATCAGCGACACCGGAATCGTCACTGCCGGAATGATCGTCGCGCGCCAGTCCAGCAGGAAGAAGAAGATCACCACGATCACGATCACGATCGCCTCAGCGAGCGTGATGATGACCTCATGGATCGAGTCGCCGACCACCGTCGTCGTGTCGAACGCGACCACGTAGTGCAGCCCCGGCGGAAACGACTTCGCCAGCTCCGCCAGCGCGGCCTTGCCCTTACGATCCACATCGAGCGCATTCGCGTTCGTCAGCTGCTGCACGCCGATGCCGATCGCCGGCTGGCCCGAGTACTTCAGCGAACTCGAGTAGTCCTCCGCCCCGATCGCCGCATGGCCGACATCGCGCAGCTGTACGATGCCCGTCGATGTGTTCTTGAGCACAATGCTCTCGAACTGCTGCGGCGTCGTCAGCCGTCCCACCGCGCGCACCGAGACCTGGAACTGCTGCGTCGGATCCGCCGGCTGCTGGCCGACTGCGCCCGCTGTCACCTGCACATTCTGCTCCAGCAGCGCGTTCACCACGTCGGTCGCCGTCAGCTGTCGCGCCGCCAGACGCACCGGATCGAGCCACACCCGCATCGCGTACTTGCGCTCGCCGAAGATCTGCACGTCGCCCACCCCGGCAATGCGCTTGATCGGATCCTTGACGTACAGGTCAAGGTAGTTCGAGATGAACTCCTGCGAGTACTGGTTGTTGTCGGCATAAAAACCTGCCGCGAACACGAAGTTCGGGTTCGTCTTTGTGATAGTCACGCCGATGTTCTTGACCGTCTGCGGCAAAACGCCCTGCGCACTCTGCACCCGGTTCTGCACGTCGACCGCGGCGATGTTCACGTCGTAGCCGGTCTGGAACGTCACCGTGATCGTGCTCACACCGCTGTTTGTGCTCGACGAGGTGATGTACCGCATGCCCTCGACGCCGTTGATCTGCTCTTCGAGCGGAATCGTCACCGCCGACTCGACCGCCTGGGCGTTGGCGCCGATATACGTGCTCGTCACCGTGACCTGCGGCGGCGCCAGCTCCGGATAGAGCGAGATCGGCAGCCCCGGAATGCAGACCGCGCCCGCCAGGATGATCAATAGTGCGCAGACCGTAGCAAAGATGGGACGGCGGATGAAAAAGTCGACCACGTAACTCTCGTTTCTTCGCTAGGCGCGGCGCCTGAAACACAACCGCCGCGCGTTCCAAGACATCACCTTCACTCCCCGAACAGGAACGCTCTCCGGATCAGCCCAGCGGCTTCACCGGCGCGCCCTCTTGCAGAAACTGCAGCCCCGACAGAATGACCTTGTCCCCTGCCTTCAGCCCCGACAGAACCGGATACGTGTTCTCGACCGTGTTCCCCAGCGTGACTGGCACTTGGTGCGCCGTCGATGCGCCATCCTTGCCCTGCGCCGCCACAAACACGAACGCCTGCCCACCGATGCGCGTCACTGCCAGCACAGGCACTGTGGGCGCTGGCGTATTCGACCACGTCACCCTCGCCTTCACCAGCTGTGCGTTTCGCAGTCGCTCCGCCGACGGCGGCACCGGCGCCTTCGCCAGAATGCTCTGCAGGCCATTATCGACCTGCGGTGAGATGAAGTCGATGCTGCTGTGCGCCAGAACACTGCCGTCTGTGTCCAGAACGTCCACCGGCAGCCCCTTGCGAACCTCCGAGGCGCGCTCCGTCGGCACGTAAATGTATGCCTCGAGCTCGCGGTCCTCATCCACCGTCGTCAGCACGGTCGGTCCAGTCACGTAGTCGCCCACATGCACCGGAACATCGCCGACGATCCCGTCGAAGGGAGCGCGAATCTGGTAGTACGCCAGCTGCTGCTTCTGCGTCGTCGTCTGCGCCGACCCGCTCTCGTAAGCGCCCTTCGAGTTCTGAAACGCCTGCACCGCTTGATCGTAGGCCTGTTTCGACGTCACCCCGGCCTCGTACAACCGCCGCTGCCGCTCGACCTCCGACTGGTTGTACTGATAGGTCGCCTTCAGCTGCGCCTCCGTCCCCTCCTGCTGCTGCACCGTCGCGACCTGCTTCAGCGGATCGATCTGCATCAGCATCTGTCCGGCCCTTACGTGATCGCCGGAGCGCACGAGAATCCGTGTCACGTTGCCGTCGACCTGCGGCTGCATCGTCGCCGACCGTCGGCTCTTGATCGTTGCCACGTACGTGTCGGAGTTCGGCACAGGCTTCAGCGCAATCGTCGACACCTGTACTGGCATCGCCTGCGGCGCGCCACCGGCGGCTGCTCCTTGCGGCGGCACCGGTTTGCTGCACCCGGCCAACACAAGGCACACCGAAAGCATCGCAAGCACTGAGGCAGTGCAGCTTCCGTTCGTTCTCGTCAACATCGCATCCTTGGCTTGCACTGGATCTCCTCAAGGCCGACTCGCCGCAGACGTACGCGAGTCGAGGAACTGTCCCGCTCGATCAGTGATGCAGCACGGCGCTCAAACTCCGTAGAGCATCCTCATCTGTTCTGTAACGACCTTGTACGAGAATAGATGGTCCCCAGGTTCCGTCAGGTGCGAACTTTTGTGTCCGCGGTAAACACGCCCTCAAACCTGACCCCGGCACGCAATCGCCTCTCCATCCCTCCTACGGCTGCGCCGTCGTCACCGCAAACGGATTAAAGCTCTCGTCGCGGTCAAAGACGTCACTGTGTTCGGCCCGTTTCAGCAGACCCACGACCAGATACGTCAGAGGCGTCGCGATCACCTCATAGCCCACCTTGAGCGCGTACCCCGTCATGATCATGTTCACCAGCGTTCCGGCCGGCACCGTCCCCCCGAACGTCAGCGCAATCACCAGAATCGTATCCACTGCCTGGCCCACCACGGTCGACCCGACCGTCCGCGTCCAGAGATACCGCCCCTCGGTCAGCAGCTTCATCCGCGCCATCACATACGAGTTCGCAAACTCGCCGCACCAGAATGCGATTAGCGACGCCGCCAGAATGCGCGGAATGATCGAGAAGACCGTCGCAAAGGCCTGCTGGTTTCTCCATCCCGGAGCCGCTGGCAGTGCAATGGTCAGTGCACCGACGCCATAAAGCAGCGCTGTCCCAAAGAACCCTAACCAGATCGCCCGCCGGCTTGCGGCAAAACCATACACCTCGGTAAAAATGTCGCCGAAGATGTAGGTGATCGGAAACAGCAGCAACGCCCCCGAGACTGCGAACGGCCCGATCTGGCAGATCTTCTGCGCTACCAGGTTCGACACCAGCAGGATCACCACGAACGCTGTCGTCAGCGCGTCCAGGTAGCGAAAGCCGCGCGGCGCACGCGTCTTCCCTTTGACCTCGCTCTCACCACGTCGGAGCTCCGTCAGCATCGCCTCTCCTGACCCGCCTCCATACCTCTTTCAGCACGCAAAGCAGCGCGGGACGTGCTCATTGTGGCATGCAACCAGCCGTCAGGATCACCTTTCTCGCGCCTCAGCCCTGTGGTAGCGTGAAGCTGTGGTCGTGGGAGCTTCGCCTCCCCGGACCATCCGCGTCCCCGTCGTCCAGTGGCCCAGGACACCGCCCTTTCACGGCGGTAACACGGG
>CAXTVA010000013.1:0-72062 GCA_964247625.1 uncultured Acidobacteriaceae bacterium | reverse complement strand
TCACGTGCGGCTTCGACCGGTCAAACTTCTCCTTACCCATTGCTTCCCCCTCGTGTCACTCTCGTCGATCGGCGCTCTGCCGTCGGCTGGATTACGCTCGCGTGCGCGAGCTTACCGCTTGTCGTCCTTGCCCTGCACCTTGGCGATGATCTCTTCCGAGACCGACCGTGGCGCCTCCTCGTACTGCTTGAACTCCATGGAGTAGTTCGCGCGGCCCTGCGTCGAGGACCGCATGTGCGTCGCGTAGCCGAACATCGTGCTCAGCGGCACCGTCGCGCGAATCGCCTGCACGCCGCCAACCATCTCCATGCCTTCGATGCGGCCACGACGCGAGTTTAGATCACCGATGATTGTTCCCATGTACTCGTCCGGCACCGTGACCTCAACCGACATCACTGGCTCGAGCAGTACCGGCTTCGCCTTGCGCGCAGCCTCCTTGAAGGCCATCGAACCTGCGATCTTGAACGCCATCTCGTTCGAGTCGACATCGTGATAGCTGCCGTCGTACAGCGAGACCTTCACATCGACCATCTCGTACCCCGCCAGAACGCCGCGCTGCATGGCGTCCTGAATGCCTTGGTCGATCGGCTTGATGTACTCCTTCGGGATCGCCCCGCCCTTGGTGTCGTTCGTGAACTCGTACCCTTTCCCCGGCTCGTTGGGCGAGATGCGAATCTTCGCGTGACCATAGTTGCCCGATCCACCCGTCTGCCGGATGTACTTGCCCTCGGCCTCCGCGTTCGATCGGATCGTCTCGCGATAGTTCACCTGCGGCTTGCCGACGTTGGCCTCGACCTTGTACTCGCGCATCATGCGGTCGACGATGATCTCCAGGTGCAGCTCGCCCATGCCGGCGATGATCGTCTGCGCCGAATCGATGTCCGTACGGACGCGGAAGGTCGGATCCTCCTGCGCGAGCTTGGCGAGCGCCATGCCCATCTTCTCCTGATCGGCCTTCGTCTTAGGCTCGACCGCGACCTCGATCACCGGCTTCGGAAAGTCGATCGACTCGAGCACAATCGGCGCCTTGTCCGTGCAGATCGTGTCGCCCGTCACCAGGTTCTTCAGGCCGACCGCCGCGCAGATATCACCGGCCATGATCTCGGTGATCTCCTCGCGCTTGTTGGCGTGCATCTTCAGCAGCCGCCCGATGCGCTCAGTCTTGCGCGTGCGCGGGTTCAGCACCGAGTCACCCGTCTTCAGCACGCCCGAGTACACGCGAATGAAGATCAGCTGACCGACGAAAGGGTCTGTCATGATCTTGAAGCCAAGCGCGGCAAAGGGAGCGGCATCCTCAGCCGGCCGCGTCAGCCGCTCTTCCATATTGTCCGGATTGCCGCCCTGGATGGCCGGCACGTCCAGCGGACTGGGCAGGTAGTCCACGACCGCGTCCAGCAGCGTCTGCACCCCTTTGTTCTTGAACGAGGAGCCAGCTAGCACAGGAAAGACACTCATGCTGATCGTCGCCTTGCGCAGCGCACGCTTCAGCTGTGCCGTCGTAATCTCCTCGCCCTCGAGAAAGGCATTCAGCACCTCATCGTCAGAGTCAGCGACAGCTTCGATCAGCTGGCTGCGATACTCCGCGGCCTTCTCCTTCAGGTCTGCCGGAATCTCTTCGATCGAGTACTTCGCGCCCATGGTCTCGTCGTGCCACAGAATGGCGCGCATCTCCACCAGATCGACCACGCCGGCAAACTTCGCCTCTTGCCCGATCGGAATCTGGATCGGCACCGCGCGCGCGCCCAGCCGGTCGCGAATGGTTCCCGTGGAGTAGAAGAAGTCAGCGCCAGCCTTGTCCATCTTGTTGATGAAGCAGACACGCGGAACACGGTACTTGTCAGCTTGCCGCCACACCGTCTCCGACTGCGGCTGTACACCCGCTACTGCGTCAAAGCACGCGACTGCCCCGTCGAGCACCCGCAAGCTGCGTTCAACCTCTGCTGTGAAGTCGACGTGCCCGGGCGTGTCAATAATATTGACCCGAATGCCATTCCAGGTGCAGGTCGTCGCGGCCGACGTGATCGTAATGCCGCGCTCCTGCTCCTGCTCCATCCAGTCCATCGTCGCCGTACCCTCATGCACCTCGCCGATACGGTGCGTAATGCCCGTATAGAAGAGAATGCGCTCGGTCGTCGTCGTCTTCCCAGCGTCGATGTGCGCCATGATCCCGATGTTCCGGCATTTGCTAAGCGGTGTCGTGCGTGCCACGGTAGTTCCTGTCTCTTCTGTGAGCGCGCGGCTCACGGTGAATACCTCTAAAACGACCCTCAACTACACCGTCATCTACCAGCGATAGTGCGCGAAGGCCTTGTTCGCCTCAGCCATGCGATGAACATCTTCCTTCTTCTTCATCGCCGCGCCGCGGCCGTTGGCCGCGTCAAGCAACTCCGCTGACAGCTTATCGACCATGCCCTTCTCGCCACGCGCCCGGCCAAAGGTCACCAGCCAGCGGATCGCGAGCGACGTCCGGCGCTCCGGATTGACTTCGATCGGCACCTGATAATTCGCTCCGCCTACGCGCCGACTCTTCACCTCAAGCAGAGGCTTCACGTTCTCGACGGCCTTCTTGAACAGCTTCAGAGCCTCGTCGCCGCCCTTCTGCTCAAGGTTCGTCATCGCCTCGTAGAAGATGCCCTGCGCGGTGGACTTCTTGCCACCCCACATCATCGAGTTCACAAACTTGGTCACGAGCGTCGATCCATAGACTGGATCGGCCGCAACCTCACGCTTCGCAATGTACCCTTTTCTCGGCATCAGCTTCCCTTCCCGTCTTCCTCCAGAGCCGTCGACCTCTCAAGCACCTGGACCTTCTACAAATCCAAAGACCTCTTCTACTACTTCGCCGCCGCAGCCTTCGGCCGCTTCGCGCCATACTTCGACCGGCTCTGCTTGCGATTTGCGACACCCACCGAATCCAGCGTGCCGCGCACCACGTGATAGCGCACCCCGGGCAGATCCTTCACACGACCGCCGCGAATCAGCACAATCGAGTGCTCCTGCAGGTTGTGACCGATCCCGGGAATATACGTCGTGACCTCGATACCGTTCGTCAGCCGCACGCGCGCGACCTTCCGGAGCGCCGAGTTCGGCTTCTTTGGGGTCTGCGTGTAGACGCGCGTGCACACACCACGGCGCTGCGGCGAGCCCTGCAGTGCGGGGCTTGCGGTCTTGTACCGCGTTGGTGTGCGGCCCTGCTTCACAAGTTGATGGAACGTAGGCACTCTAAACTCCTCCACAACGACAAACCCATTCGAGACCACACACAACCGACTGCGAGTTCGACCCCCGACGCAGGCCGACCGAACTGCCATCCGACAACCACCGGAGCCCATCAGGCGAGCACAACCGCCTTATCGCAAGAGAGCAACATGCCCCTCTCACGCCAAACCATCCAAGAACACTTCCGTGAAGAGCAGTCGACGGTGGCCGAGCGCATGGCATGATCTTCATACCAAGACCGGCTCCGTTTCGCTGCTTCGGCCCGCATAGCCCATCCCGGGAGGAGGGTGTCGCAGTGCACGATGCGAAAGGCCGCAGACTCTTCGGCCAGCGGGACTCTGCCGGCCTCTGCGGATCATGACACTCTCTGTGAATCCGTCACCGAGGAGCCGTTGTATCCACTCCCCTGCACGCTTCACCAGCAGCTTCTTCCGCAGGTACGCGGAACCTTCTAAAGATAGCAAGGAGGACCGAACGGGTCAAGGGGGAGCTGAGCGACTTGCACCTCCAGCATCGCCCCGCCATACCCTCGCGCCTTCGCGAGCGAGCCGCTACACTCAAGACCATGCCCCTCGCCCCACGCGCCTCCAGTCTCGCCCTGGCATCGCTCCTCGCGCTGCCCTTCGCCGTCGCCCAGAGCGGTAGCCCGGCGGCGATGCCGGCGCTCGCTAATCCCGACGCTCGCGTGAGCTCCGCTCTCGACTCCCTCCGCAAGGCGCACAGCCCTGGCGCCCTCGCTCTCTCCCCCGACGGCACTCTCCTCGCCTGGACCATTCGCAAGGGCGATGCCGTCGAGCTCCACCTGGTCGAGCTCGCCCACTCCGACGCGGCTCCCGACCGTATCCTGTCGCCCAGCAACGATGCCACCGGCTGCTCCGCTCGCTCGCCCCTCTGGTCGCCGGACGGCGCTACGCTCGCCTTTCTGTCCACCTGCACCGCCGAGAAGCAGGACGCCGCACAGGACCAGTTCTTCCTCTATACCCGCAAGACCGGCCGTGTCCGCCAGCTCACTCATCTCCACGGCGAGGTCCAGGATCCCGCCTGGTCCCCCGACAGCCGACGCCTGGCCTTTCTCTTCGTCGAGAACGCCACGCGCAAGGCCGGCGCGCTCGACGCCATGAAGCCCTGGTCCGGCGTCATCGGCGAAGACGGCATCGAGGTTCAACGCGTCGCCGTCACCGACGCGAGCACCGGCACCGTCACCCAGGCCACCCCGCCCAAACTCCACATCTATGAGTTCGACTGGTCGCCCACCTCGCACGACCTCACCTACACGGCCGCCCCGCCGCCTGGCGAGAACAACTGGTGGGTCGCCCAGCTCTACACCCAGCGCCTCGCCGCCAACGCCGAGCCCCACTCCGTCCTCGACCCCGCGAAGATCGACGGCGACCTGCATGGCCTGCAGATCGCCAACCCTCGTCTCTCGCCAGATGGCAAGCGCATCGCGTTCATCGGCGGCCTCATGAGCGACCAGGGCTCGACCGGCGGCGACATCTATCTCATCCCCACCACCGGCGGCACCCCCCGCGACGTCCTGCCCGAGAAGGAGTCGAGCCCCGCCTGGTTCGAGTGGGCGGCCAAAGATCGCATCCGCTACCTCGCCCGGAAGAATGGCGGCAATCTCATCTCTGTCCTCAACGCAGACAGCGCAACGACCGTCCCGGATACCAGCGAGATCTTTCAGAAGTCCATCTCGGCTGGCGCCAGCGGCGTCAGCTCAAGCCGCTCCGGCGCCTACGCCTTCGTCGCCTCCGGCTTCGACGCCCCGCCCGAGATCTTCCTCTCCCGCGGTCCCAAAGCTCCCCTTCGTCAGCTCACGCAGCTCAACCCCGACCTCAAACCTGTCTGGGGCAAGAGTGAGTCCGTCACCTGGACCAACGATGGTCTCCAGGTTCAGGGCTGGCTTCTCTATCCGGCCGGGTACGATGCCTCTAAACGGTATCCCTTGATCGTCGACGTGCACGGCGGCCCATCCGCCTCCATCGGCTCACGTTGGGGCTCCAGCACCGCTCTCTTCTCCGCGCTCGGCTACTTCGTGTTTCTTCCCAACCCGCGCGGCAGCTTCGGGCAGGGCGAACACTTCACGCAGGCCAACGTCAAGGACTTTGGCTACGGCGATCTTCGCGACATCCTCGCCGGTATCGATGTTCTCGAAAAACGCGTCTCCATCGATCCCACGCGGGAAGGTCTCACGGGCTGGAGCTACGGCGGCTTCATGACCATGTTCGGCGTCACCCAGACCAACCGCTTCCGCGCCGCCGTCGCCGGGGCCGGCATCAGCGACTGGAAGAGCTACTACGGCGAGAACTCCATCGATCAGTGGATGCTGCCATTCTTCGGCAAGACCGTCTATGACGATCCCGCCATCTACGCCAAGAGCTCCGCGATCGAGTACATCCGCAACGTCAAGACGCCAACCCTCGTCATCGTCGGCGACCGCGACGGCGAGTGCCCCGCCCCTCAGAGCTTCGAGTTCTGGCACGCCCTGCGCGCTGAAGGTGTCAAGACCGAGCTGGTCGTCTACCCCAATGAGGGTCACGGCTTTCAGGACCCCGCCCACGTCCGCGACCGCGCTGAACGCGAGTTCCGCTGGTTTGAACAGAACATGCCCGCCACCCCCGCCGGTGCCAGCACTCGCTAGACTGCCGCGAGACACCGCATTGGTGGTCCTCGCGTAGCTCCGAGACGAAGATCGTCACCCACCACAAAAGGAAGGTGACAACCTCGTCCGTGGACGCTGTACGAGCGCGTCACAGCCCACCTCAGGAGGACTCGCTCTGGTCATCCTCGGTGGCCGGTACTGGCTGGCCGCCCTTCTTTGTTCGCTCTGGCTGAAACTCCCGCGGCACCTCAAACAGGGAGGCATCCGGCTCCGCGCGCATGACGCCCGTCAGTCGTACCTCAGTGACCGCACCCGCGCTCGGCTTGGTGTCGGTCATGAGTACCGACATCCCCAGCTCAACCGAGAACCAGCTCTCGGCGACCTCGACCGCCTGTTCCCCCAGACCCCCATCTGCCTTGATGGGCCGTCGCTCCCGCAGCGTTCCCACCGTCACCAGACCGCTGACCTGCCTCACTCCGAGCCACGTCTGTGTCGCCGCGACACTCCCCTGCACCTCGCGCGTCGATCGGTCTTGGTGCGCCTCAGCCCAGCGCAGCTGGTCCCCCGCCCAGCCCAGCGGAACACCCTGCGCGGTCAGCTGTGGAGCTGCTTGAATACGGAAGCTGTGCCGCGCCAGGTCAAGGGTGATCAGCCGCTTCCCCGGGACATCGAAGATGAACGCCCGCCGCGGAGCTCCGCTCGCCGCGTCGATCTCTTCCACGTAGGTCGAGCCGTAGTGATCTCGAGCGACCCTCCCCTGGGTCTGCGTCGTGCCGGCCGGTGTGGTCTGTGTGATCACCTGCGTTGCCATGAACGGCACACCCGCAATTTGCACGATCTGGGCAGGTCCGCTCGGCCCAGTCGTGAGCGCTATCGCGATCAGCACTCCCAAACGAATCCGTCTTGTCTTTGAGCCGACCACGTGAGCCTCCGCGCCAGTGTCTCTCTAAGCACGCGCTCCGCCAACCCTCAGATGTTCAGAACTCTACCTCTTAAGCTGCACCTCCGTAACCCTCCTGTGGAGCTCTGATCCCGCTCTCGCCTCGCCAGCCACCGGTATGGCCACCACCTCATAGTCCAGGTGACCCCGTCTACTTCGTCCTCGCCCGCAGAATCTCGTCCAGCCGGTCGGGCTCCGTTGTGACCCGCTCGAGAAACGGATACCGCTCGCCGTCGTGGTACTCCAGCTTGGTCACCTTGTAGTACCCGGTATTCTCGACGATGAGCTCCACGGAAGGTCCACTCCCCTTCGCCTCGCGCACAGCAGCCTTCAGCAGGTCAGGCGTGAAGGAGCGTCCGTTCACCGCCATAATCCGCATATCCGGTCCGAGACCCGCCTTGTCGCTCACCCCATCCTTCAGCACGTCGACGATCGTTCCCGCCTTACTCACATGAATCCCGAGCGAGTACCAGAACTCGACAGACTCGCTCAGCGCCTCCACGCTCTTCGCATAGATATTCGGCACGTCGCCATAGACCAGCTTGTAGCCACCTCGAGTAATGCCATCGAGCGGCGCATGGTAGTGGTTGGTATCCAGCCGCTCTCGCAGGAACGCCGCCCAGTCGTTCGGCACCACCGCGTTCAGCCCGGCGACGATGTCATCGAAGGTATACGGCACCACCTTGGGCGGCGTATCTCCATCAAGTCCATGAAATCTCCCAATAAAGTCGTCCAGCGTCTTCTTGCCTTTCGTCTTCTCACGGATCGTCGTGTCCACATCGAGCCAGATCAGCTCGCCCTCGGGATAGTAATCGACGTTGCGCCGCCAGTTATCCCAGCCTCCGCCCGTACTGTAGAGCGTCTGTGCCGCCGTCGCCGTATCCTGCACATCGCGCCACAGACGTCCCGGCCGGTTGTCCATCTCGGCCGCCGAGTTCGCCAGCACGCCGCGGTACTGCTCGGCCGACCAGATGCCTGACCGTGCCGCCAGCACACCACCGAGGTACGTCGTCAGACCCTCGTAGACCCAGAGCAGATCGCCCTCCATCGGCTTTTGGTAGTTGTCGGTCGCGAGCCCCGCCGGCCTCCGGTACTTGCCATTCCAGCTGTGTGTGAACTCGTGAGGAAGCAGGCTTCCGTCAAGCGTGAAACGCGTCTCGTCGATGAATGTCTTCTCCGGCACCCGATCGTCGCTCGACTGATGATGCTCCAGTCCAAAGTGCGCAACCTGATCGCTGAGCGTCACCAGGAAGTGGTACGAGTTGAAGTGCCGGCTCTTGTAGAGCGCACCCGTCTCGAGCACGAGCTTCGAAAACTCCGCGATATGCTCCTTCGAGAGCTCCAGGTCCTCCGGACCGTCCGCCGCCATGTCTAGAAAGTGCTTCGGCGAGACCTCAGGCGCCAAGGGCACCTCCTTGAACCATCGCCCCGCCAGCACAGGCGAGTCCACGAGCTGCTCCAGGCTCACCGTCCTGAAGCTCGACTCACCTCCGTCCGCCGCGTGGTCGCCCTCGAGAGCCGTCCCAAATCTCCATCCGGCCGGAACCTTAAGCGAGGGTGTCACCATCACCTCGCTCGCCCTCGCTCCATCGGGATACACCACCGTCTCATTCCAGCTCAGCAGCGCCAGATTCGCGCTCGTCGAAGCCCCCGCGGAGAATCCGCTCGCCGCAGCGGTCGCCAGAAAATCCAGCTTGATGCTCAACTCGGTCGTGCCGGCAGGCACCTCAAGGTGAAAGGCGAACATATCCACCTTGTCCCGCTCCCACTTCACCGGTCTGCCGTTCGCCGTGATCAGGAATCCCGCGAAGTTATCGATCGGTCCCGTCGGTCCGTGCTCGCCCGGAATCCACTTCGGATAGACCAGGGTCATCGGTCCACTCGTGGTCACCGGCAGCGTCTCGGTCGCGTGCAGGATCTTCCGCGGCGCATCTGTCAGGTCGACGCTGAGCCGAATAGGCGCGCCCTCTCCCCTTGCTGTTCCCGCTCCCAATGCACCCCACACTGCCGCCGCAACGGCGCCTCGAAGCCAGGCCGATCGATCCCTCATGCATCTCCTCGTTTCACCAGATGTTGCCCAGTGTAGAACGCCTCCGACCCTCATCGGCAGTCAGGCCCGGAACTTTAGTCCAGCCCCGCGTCTACAATCGCACCACACCAATGACCCTCTATGTCATCGTTCTCGCCGTCATCACCCTCACTCTGCTCGTCGTCTCTCTCGGGCGCCTCGGCAAGGTCAAGACCAAAGCGGACTACCTCGTCGCCGGCCGCTCGCTCTCCGCCTTCGTCCTGGTCTTTACCCTGCTCAGCTCCTGGATCGGCTCCGGTTCCCTGCTCGGTGGCGCAGAGAACGCCTACAAACACGGCTTTGTCGCCCTCTGGCAGGGTGGCGGCGGCTGGGCCGGCCTGCTGCTCATCTACTTCATCGCTCCGCGCGCCCGCAAGTTCGCCCAGTACACCATCCCCGATCTCCTCGAAGCCCGCTATAACCAGGCCGCCCGCGTCCTCGGCGTCCTTGCCATCCTCCTCACCTACACCGCCATCACCTCCTACCAGTTCATCGGCGGCGGAGACATCCTCCACCTCATCTTCCCGACGGTCGTCTCTCCCATCCTGGGCCGCTACATCATCGCCGCGTTCGTCATCGTCTTCACCGCCATCGCCGGTATGAGCTCGGTCGCCTATATGGATCTCTTCATCGGTCTGCTCGCCACGTCGACCCTCTGCGTCGCGCTTCCTGTCCTGCTTCATCTCACCGGCGGCTGGAGCGTCGTGCGTTCCACCCTTCCGGCGACTCACTTCCAACTCTTCGGCGACTACACGCCCATCCAGGCCGTCGAACTCTTCCTGCCCACCTGCCTCCTTCTCCTCGGCAACCAATCGATGTACCAGAAGTTCTTCTCCGCCAAGAGCGAGAAGGCCGCCTCGCAGGCGGTGATCGGCTGGATCGTCGGCACCGTCGTCCTCGAGACCATCATCGTCGCCATCGCCGTCGTCGGCTCCGCCCTCTTTCCGACCGGCGAGGTCGCCAAAGCCCCCCGCGAGATCCTCGCCTACGTCGGCCTGCACGCCTTCAGTGGACGCTCCGCCCGGTTCACCCTGCTGGGCGCTCTGCTCATGGGCGCCATCTTTGCGAAGATCATCTCCACCGCCAACAACTGGCTCTTCTCGCCCGCAACCAACATCGTTAACGACATCTACGTCCGTTACATCGCGCCCGAAGCCTCCAACAAACGCATCCTCATCGTCAGCCGTCTCACCGTTGTCCTGCTCGGGGTCTGGTCGCTCTACCAGGGCCTGCACGCCGAATCCGTCCTCAAGAAGGCCCTCTACGCCTACACGATCTACTCCGCCGCGCTCACGCCCGTTATCCTCGCCGCCTTCTTCTGGAGACGCGCCACCGCGAGTGCGGCCGTCTCCTCGATCGCCCTCGGCACCCTGGTCACGGTCACCTGGGACTCCCTCGCGCCGCACCTGCCCCGCATCATCGGCGATCGGGATGCCATCTTTCCGGCGCTCGCCGCCTCGCTCCTCGCACTCACGATCGTCAGCCTGCTCACCGCGCCACCGGACCTCGCCCATCTACGCCCCCTCGGCGAGACCTGAGCAGACCCCAGCCCTGCCATCAACCCTGGGAGACCGGCACCTCTTCCTCGAGGGCCTGAACACCTGTGCGCGTCCTCGCAGGTCTCGGCCGCGAAGATCCCGTCAACGCTCGCTCCCCCAACATCGCATCGGCCGCACCTCGTCACGGTTTTTAAACTCACCTTTTTCGAGCGCCTGCATCCAACGCCAAAGACCTCAAAACCCGACAGGAGATCCACCATGGCCGTACCCGCGAACAACACCGACCTCAACGAAGATCTGCTCCAGGTGGGCCCGGACGCGACCGCCACCTTCGACCCGTCGACCTCTGATCCGACAGCACACGCCAGCAGCGAGAGCCTCTTCGCCGCCACCCCTGATGAGGACGAAGAAGAGGAAGACGACGAGGACGATGAGGACCTCGACGCAGAGGAGGACGACGACGAAGACCTCGAAGACGAGGACGACGATGTCGACGATGAGGACGAGGACCTCGAAGATGAGGACGATGACGACGAAGAAGATGAGGACGAAGAGGACGAGGACGCCTGACCTGAGTCTCCCGCGCGTAGGCCATCTCGCAGCAGTGAGGCCATTTCAGATCGAAGCAATCCGCGGGTACGGAGTCTCATCCCTCAGGGGTGAGGCTCCACTCCTCGACTCTTCAAGTCTGATGTGGCCTTTCGCCCGCTTGCCCCAATGAACGCGACTCAGTCCTCTGCGCCGCCACGATGCGCCTCCAGCAGTGTGATCGCACCGCGCACCGCACTCCGAAACTCCTCCGGAGATCCAGAGGCACCGGCCAGCACGTAGCCGCCCTGAATGACCGCGATCAGCATCGTGGAGATCTCATCGGCGTCCACCGCCGATGAGATCTCCTGCGCTGCCTGCCCCTCCCTGATCACACCCCGCAGCGTCGACTGAAGCCACGCAAACGTCTCGGCAAGTGGCCGGCGCAGCCGCTCGTCCTCGGCGATCTCAGGATCCTGGGTCAGCCTGCCGATCTGGCACCCCTTCAGCGCCTCGCGGGAGCGCAGCATATACCCCCGAACGCGTTCGAGCGGCGTTCCCTCCGCCAGAAGCCAGCGCGCCGCCCCTTCGCGAAACTCGGCAGCGCTGCGCTCGATCGCGACCGCCGCCAGGTCAGCCTTGCCCTCAAAGTGGTGATACATACTCCCCTGGCCGGCACCGGCCCTGTCCTGAATCGCCTTCGGGCTCATCGCGACATAGCCGCGCTCCCATAAAAGCTCCTGCGCACTCTGGACAAGTCGGTCTCGAGTCGTCATACTCTGTACCTAGTAGTATGTACACTATCCCACTTGCCCACGCGAGCGATCGCAACGCTCCGCCGTCTCAGCTCACCACGCCTGATCCTCGCCCGCAGAGATATCGCCTGCCCTCTCACATCGACCCTCGGAGTCTCGCGTGCCGCAGGCGCGCCTCGATCGCCTTCATCCTAGCCATCCTCGTCCTCTGCGGGAACCCTCTCTGCCGGCTCAGCGCCCAGACACCATCCGAACCGGCACTGGCCAAGCCGCAGCCGGCACCTCTGCCGCCGGCGATCGAGGCCCCACGCGACACTCCCTTCCCCGGAACCATCCATCTACAGGTGGACGCAACCGATGTCACGCACCGGCTCTACAGGCTGCGCGAGACCATCCCGGTCGCACATGCAGGGGCGATGACCCTCCTCTTCCCGCAGTGGTCGCCGGGCGATCACTCCCCCAACGGACCCCTCGACAAGCTTGCCGGCCTGACCATGTCGAGCGGCGGAAGACGCCTGCACTGGCGACGTGATCCCATCCAGGTATACGCCTTCCATGTGGATCTGCCCGCAGCCTCGGTATCCCTTGAGCTCGAATACCAGTACGTCAGCGCGGTCCTCCCCAACATCGGCTCCGTCCTCGTTCTGCCGTCCATGCTCGATCTCGAGTGGCAGGACGTCGTGCTCTACCCGGCGGGCTACTTCGCGCGCGACCTCACCTTCAGCGCCACCGTTACTCTGCCCGCGGGTTGGAAGTCTGTCTCGGCGCTCGACAGCACCCGGACTGCGGACACACTGCACCTCGCACCCGTCTCTCTCGAGACCCTGGTTGACTCTCCCGTCATGGCCGCCCGCTACCTGAAGCAGATCGTCCTCACCAACGATCCAGTTCCTGTCCGCTTGGACATCGCTGCCGACGACCCCGCCGCGCTCGAGGCAACACCCGAGTGGATCAACGGCTATAAAAACCTCGTCGCCCAGTCCTACAAGCTCTTCGGCGCACATCACTTCGATCACTACGACTTCCTGCTGTGGCTCTCCGCCAGCTTTGGGCCGGCATACTACGAGCATCACCGCTCAGGCGAGAACAGCTTCTCCCCCGATCTCTTGACGCAGCCCTTTCAGGACACCGTCGCCTATCACGGCTTTCTGGCCCACGGATACGTCCATACGTGGAACGGCATGTTCCGCGTTCCTGCGGGCATGTGGACGCCCAACCTCAATACCCCGCAGCAGGATGCGCTGCTCTGGGTCTTCGAAGGTCTGACCAGCTACTGGGAAGACGTGCTGACGGCTCGCGCAGGCCTCTGGTCCCGGCAGAATGCTTTGGACGCGTTTGCCACACTCGCAATCAAAGAATCGACCCAGCCCGCAACAGCATGGCGCCCTCTGGAAGACGTGAGCTATGAACCCATCATCGAAGGTCGTGGCCCTCAGTCCTGGCCGAGCTGGCAGCGCGATCTCTTCGACTCGTACCAGCAGGGCGAGCTCATCTGGCTCGACATCGACACCCTGATCCGCCAGCAGACGAGCGAAAAAAAGTCACTGGACGACTTCGCCCGCCTCTTCTTCGGTGCCCACGACGGCTCCTTCGAAGCGGACCCGTACACCTTGGAAGACATGGTTGCCGCACTCAATCAGGTCATGCCCTTCGACTGGAACTCTTTCCTCACGGCAAAGCTCGAAGACTACAGTGCCGCGTCAAGCACCGACGGCCTTCAGCGGGGCGGCTATCACCTCATCGAAAAGAGTGAGCCGACACCGTATTCGATCGGCCGCGAAGCCTCTCTCGGTGCCGCCGACCTTCGCTCCTCCGTCGGCCTGCTGGTCGACAAAGCAGGCTCGATCGCTGAGGTCACCTGGAACGGGCCCGCCTATCAGGCAGGCGTCATCGCTGGTGGATCGATCGCGACTGTCGATGGCCAACCGTTTAGTATCACTGGTCTCAAAGAAGCGATACAACGCGCAAACGGCGGTAACCCCATCAAGCTGACCGTCAAACGGGGAAAGAACACCTACTCCTTTGCGATCACCTGGAGCGGTGGTCTTCGATACGCGGCGATGGAGAGAGTTCCTGGCACTCCTCCGCTGTTGGAGGACATCCTTGCCGCCAGGCAGTAGCCACCTGTGATGAGATACGGAAGGCCTGCCGCGATCCTCCCCGCGCTGCGACTTGACCACACGTTCTTGACCTCTTACTCTCGGAGCATGCAAACGATGTCACACCTGTGTTGTTGTTGCCGCTCGTCAGTGGCCCTCACAGTCGTGTGTCCGAGTCTTCAGGCCAGGTAACACTGGAGCCTCACGGACCGTCTGCACCTCCCTTTCTCACCTGACTGGATGGAGCGAGATCATGGGGCTTTCTGCGAGCTCTCTTGCGCTGCTTGTACTTCTCTTGCCTGCAACGGTTGCACCTCCACCTGCTCGAGCGCAGTCCTCTGCAGCCGCAAAGATCACCGGCGTCTGGCAGGGTGACGCCATCGTCCACGAGACGCAGCACGTGCCGATCACACTTCGCATCTCGCGTAGCGGATCCGGTCTGCGTATGGACTTCCTGAATGGCCCCGCACGCCATCCTGAGGCGACATCGGCGTCGTCCACCAGCTTCGACGGAACGCATCTGATCGCAACCTTCGACTACTTCGCCCGCACACTGGACGCTTCGCTGACGGACACGACGCTCGACGGCGTCTACCGGCCCACGCATTCGACCGCGAAGTCGTCGCCGCCGATTCCGTTCCGCGCCACACGGCGTGCCGCCGACGTCGATCCAACGTCTGCGGCCAACGCACCCGACATCACAGGCTCTTGGGAGATCGCCACCAGGAGCTCCAAAGGCGAATCTGCATGGGAGTTCCGCGCGGAGAAGGCAGACGCGAGATCCCCGGTCATCAAAGCAGTCATTCAGCGGATCGACGGCGACACGGGTGGGCTTTGGGGGACCTGGAACGGGACCAGCTACCTCGTCGGACACTTCACTGCGGCTGGTCCCGCCCTCTACTCCGTGACTCCGCAGACCGCTGGCACGCTCGTCATCACAAACCTGCTCTCGAAACCGCAGGCTCCCCTCGATGCCGATCTGACCGCGCGTCGGCCAGAGGAAGCGCGCAAGGAACACCTCGCGGCTCCGACGGATCCGACCCAGCAGACGACAGTCAAAGATCCGACGATTCCCTTCGCCTTCAGCTCTCCTGATCTCAGTGGCAGGCTCGTCTCCAACACGGATCCAGAGTTTCGCGGCAAAGTCGTCATCGTCACGATCGGTGGCTCGTGGTGTCCGAACTGCCACGATGAAGCGCCTCTTCTGGTAGACCTCTACAAGCGCTTTCACTCGGAGGGACTGGAGATTGTGGACCTCGACTTCGAGACAGGCGATCCCGAGATCGATACTGGGCGACTGAAAGCATTTATCGCCCACTACGCGATTCCCTATCCTGTGCTGACCGCCGGCACAACGGATCAGCTCGCCGAGAAGATACCGCAAGCAGTAAACCTGAACTGCTGGCCAACCTCCTTCTTCCTCGGTCGCGATGGGCTGGTGAAAGAGACGCATGCTGGCTTCGCGGGACCAGGCAACACGGCGGGCCATGCAGCCCTGGAGCGCGACATGACAGCCTTGGTGCAGCAACTGCTCTCGCAGCCTCCCTCGCCCACAAAGGTGGCCACCGTGCGATAAGAGCACAGAGGGAGCAAGGCGTGAGCCACCTGTCGGCGCCCGCCTGCTTGTCTGCTCACGAGATCTCCCGACCGCATCAGATGACGTAAAGCGCAAGGAGATCACGTTGGCTGATGAGGGTGAGGGTCGGCAGGCGGAGGTCAACCCGAAGACAGCGGAGGCACAGCGGCTCGAACAGGCAGCGGCCCGGGAACAGAACTGGCAGCGCTGGGGAACGTATCTGCCGGAGCGGCAGTGGGGCACCGTGCGCGAAGACTACTCCGCGGACGGCCAGACTTGGACCTCCTTCTCGTATGACATGGCGCAGTACCGCGCCTACCGCTGGGGGGAAGATGGACTGCTCGGTTGGACAGATCGGGAGTGTCGACTCTGCTTTTCAACCTCTCTCTGGAACGGCAACGATCGTTGCCTGAAAGAGCGCCTCTTCGGGCTCACCGGCGATCAGGGCAACCACGGCGAGGACGTCAAGGAACTCTTCTACTACCTCGACGCGACACCGACCGCCTCCTACGCACGCGCGCTCTATAGGTACCCGCAGCGCGCGTTCCCCTATCAGGAGTTAATCGAAGAAAATGCGCGCCGAGGATACGGCGACTCCGAGTACGAACTCATCGACACCGGTATCTTCGACGAGGAGCGCTACTTCGACGTCGACGTCGAATACGCGAAGGACTCACCCGACGACACGCTCATCCGGCTGACAATCTCGAACCGTGGTCCGGACGCCGCCGACCTGACGGTCCTTCCCACGTTGACGCTTCGCAACAGCTGGTCGTGGCGTGATCCAAATCAGGATGCGCATCCGGACCCCGATCAGCAGACACGCCCGTGGATGCAGCGATGGAAGGACGGGCCCAGTACCGTCCTAGCCGGCCACAGCACGCTTGGCCGCTTCCTGTTCACCATGATCGGGGAGGAGACAAGCGCACCCGTACCGATCATCTTCACAGAAAACGAGTCGAACTCCGCCCGCATGCAGCCAGCCGCGACCGCGGGCTCGTCGTACAGCAAAGACGCCTTCGCGCGCTTCGTCGTCGAAGGTGAGAGAGACGCTGTCAACCCGGAGGCGGTCGGCACGAAAGCTGCGTTCCACCTTGAGCAGACCATCGCCTCTGGGGACAGCGTCGTCTTCCGCCTGCGCCTCGTCCGTGAAGAAGACGCTCGGACGACACCCCTCAACGTGGACCGCTTCGACGCGATCTTCGCGCTGCGAAAGCGTGAGGCGGACGAGTTCTACGCGACTCGTCTGCCAGCCTCATTAAACGAGGATGAACGAAATGTGGCACGCCAGGCCTTCGCCGGGCTTATCTGGACCAAGCAGTTCTACTACTATGTCGTCGAGCGCTGGCTCGAGGGCGACCCCGCCCTGCCGCAGCCGCCCAAACAGCGCCTCAATGGCCGCAATCACACCTGGAGCCACCTCTTCGCGCGCGACGTCCTCTCCATGCCGGACAAGTGGGAGTACCCCTGGTTTGCTGCCTGGGACTCCGCCTTCCACGTCATCCCCTTCGCCACGCTCGATCCCGAGTACGCCAAGTCACAACTGCTCCTGCTCCTTCGGGAGTGGTACCTGCACCCCAACGGCCAGATGCCCGCCTACGAGTTCGCCTTCTCCGACGTGAACCCGCCCGTCCATGCCTGGGCCGTCTTCCACGTCTACCGCATCACCGGCCAGCAGTCTGGCCGCTACGACACAGACTTCCTCGAACGCGCCTTCCAGAAGCTGCTGCTCAACTTCACCTGGTGGGTCAACCAGAACGATGCCAGTGGCCATAACCTCTTCGGTGGCGGCTTCCTTGGTCTCGATAACATCGGCGTCTTCGATCGTTCGATGACGCTCCCCGACGGCACCGAACTGAACCAGGCAGACGGCACCTCATGGATGGGCTTCTTCTGTGCGTGCATGCTGCAGATCGCCATCGAACTCGCACAGACTCGGCCCGCATACGAGGACATCGCAAGCAAGTTCTTCGAGCATTACATCGCGATCATCGAGGCCATCAACGACTTCGACGGACACGGACTGTGGGATGACGAGGTTGGCTTCTTCTTCGACCACCTGAAAGCGAACGACGAGCCCGCGCAGGTCCTGAAGGTGCGATCCATCGTCGGCATCGTCCCTGTCTTCGCGATCGGGATCCTCCTGAAAGAGCAGATCGAACATCTGCCCGGCTTTCGCCAGCGCATGGAGTGGTTCCTCAAGCACAAGCCCCAGCTCGCCCGCTTTGTGGCCGTGGCAGACTGCGCCGACGCCAAAGCCAAAGGCTCCTACTTCATCGAACTTGTGCCGAAGGATCGCCTTCTGCGGCTGCTGGCTCGCATCCTCGACGAGACCGAGTTCCTCTCCGGCCACGGAGTGCGCTCACTCTCCCGCTACCACCTCGATCATCCCTTCGAGATCGATCTTGCAGGCAAACACCTCAGTGTGCGCTACGCAGCGGCGGAGGGAGACTCCGGACTCTTCGGCGGAAACAGCAACTGGCGCGGTCCGATCTGGTTTCCGGTGAACTTCCTGCTGATCAATGCCCTCGAACGCTACCACGAGGTGTATGGCAAATCGATCAAAGTGGAATGCCCCACCGGCAGTGGCCAGTATCTCGATCTGCGCCAGGTCGCCGAGGAGCTGGAACGCCGGCTCACGAGTCTCTTTGTTCGCGATCCGCAGGGCCGCCGTGCCGCTCATGGCGAGGAGCGCCGCTATACCGATAACCCCCACTGGCGCGATCTCGTTCTCTTCAGCGAGTACTTCTGCGGAGACACAGGACGAGGTTGCGGCGCAAGTCACCAGACCGGGTGGACCGCTCTTGTGGTCACCTGTCTCGCCAAGCTGCATCGTGATCGCACCGGCCTCTTGTAAGCCTCGACTTCCCAGCGAAGAGCAACGCAATCCGCTCGGCGACGTACGCAGACTGACCAACGAACACCAGGTGGCCGCCTCGACGGACAGCCCAGGAGGAGCCGTCACAGCACGAGCCCTCACCGCCCTGCTCGGACACCTCCAGCGACCGTCGCTGCAGACGCAAGACGCCGACCGTAGGGACTCGACTTGGCTTTAGAATCGGCGTGTGATGCGCACGTGGAGAGTCACATCGGACGGGCTTCACCCACTTCGTAGCTGGCCGGACGGAGTAGCTGCCTGATGTGCGGGCCACAGAGGCACTCCGCGCTGCTCGGGCATCTTCTGCTCTCATCGAGTCTCGCCGTCTTTGTGGTGCTCTGCTTCGCTTTGGGTTCGCGGAGCACGGGGGTCCTTGCCGCCGCCGCGAACGACCGGCACAGCCCGGCCGCAGTCGCTGCCCGCGATGCCAGCGGCTGCCGCGGTTGTCACCAGGAAGAGGTCGACAGCTTTGCCCGGACCGGGATGGGCCGCTCCATGCGCCTGGCAGGCAAGGAGCCGGCCGGGGTCGTGCAGGCTCTTGGAACCACCATCACCATGAGCTCGACCGCAAACGGCAGATCCCAGCAGACGCTTCAGGCCGCCGACGAGGCACAGCACTTCCCCGTGAGTTACGTCATCGGCTCCGGCGAGCATGCCAGCGGGTACCTGGTCGATTTGGACGACCACCTCTTCCAGTCACCGGTGGCGTACTACCGCAGCCGGAGTGCGTACGATCTCGCACCGGGGTACGAGAACAAAGGAGATCCTGACTTCACTCGTCCTGTCGCCGAGGGATGCGTCTTCTGTCACGCGGACGCGAATACCTTCGTCGCAGGAACGGTGAATCAATACGGGACGACGCCGTTTCGCCATCTCGCGATCGGTTGCGATCGTTGCCATGGCTCCGCCGAAGCCCACATGGCAAAGCCACAATGGAACAACATCATTAATCCGGCGCGGCTGCCGCGTGCCGCTCGTGACGGTGTCTGTGAGCAGTGTCACCTGATCGGTACCGCACGCATCCTCAACCCCGGCAAGAGCCTGACCGACTACAAACCTGGCGATCTGCTGGAGAACACCCTCACGATCTACCACAACGTCCCGCCCGAAGGCACGACAGCGAAGTTCAAGGTGATCAGCCACTCCGAGCAGTTTGCGTTGAGCGCGTGCGCGCGGAAGAGCGACGGTCGCATGTGGTGCGGCACCTGCCACGACCCTCACCTCGAGCCCGCCCAGCCGGTCGCCTACTTCCGCGAGCGCTGCCTCACCTGCCACGCGAAGACGATCTTCCCCGCGTCCCACCCACCACTGGCCAGCGACTGCATCGGGTGCCATATGCCGAAGCGCGAGGCTCAGGACGGCGGTCATAGTGCGTTCACCGATCACCGCATTGAGCGGCAGCCAGCGTCCGACGATCCCATGCCGGAGGATGCTGCGATCGCAGCCTGGCGAGAGCCCTCGACTGACCTTCAGAAGAGAAATCTCGGCGTTGCCCTGATCGAGGTGGGCGTGGAACGCCGCTCCCCCAAGGACCTGATCGCGGGCTATCACCTGCTCACCGACGTTCAACAACAGTTTCAAGCAGACAGTGAGTTCTTCACCTCACTCGGCAGTGCCCTGCTGCTTGCTCGAAGCTACAGCGAGGCATCGATCGCCTTCGAAAAAGCGGTACAGCTCGACGCGGGATCCTCGCCGAAGCAGGCAAACCTCGCCCAGGCCTACCTTGGCGCAGGACAGATCGAGCGCGCGCAGCAGCATCTGGAGCGTGCAGTGGAGATCGATCCGCTTAACCTTCCCGCCATCGCGGATCTGCTTCACCTCTACGACCAGCAGGGTGACGCGGCGCACTCACGGGAGCTCTCGCGACAGGTGGCCGAACGTCTGCACCAGGCCTCCAGGGTCGATCTGGTCCCCTCGCCAAGGCAGTAGTGCCGCTGTCCAGCGTCAGGGACCCTCTAAGACTCGCGCGCAGAAGATCCGATCTGACGGCCACATCGACGTCTCCCTCTGCCGAATCCGCACCGGGCGACGAACGCGGTCGCCGAGAGACGCGTCTTGAGTCGACACAGCCTTGTGCGCGGACGAGGCCAGGTCACGATGCATCGCGCCAAGCCGCAATCGACGATGATGCGCCGCAACCTGGCCCCGGCACCACGCCCTCGACGGCGTGCAAGGCGCGACGTTCTCTCTCTGCAGCCATCTCCTCGCGCGGGCACAGATGGCACATACGTTAGGGGCAGCCTGAAGCGAGAACGCGCCGCGCTCTACTTCTTGCTCGCCGGCGGCACCTGCCCGTTCATCCGCAGATACACCACCATCTGTCCATAGTGGTCGAACGCGTGCGCCACACCCGCCGTCGCGATCGTCGCCCGCGTCTCGCCATCCCGCACCGGGTTCATCGCATTGTCCGTCGAGATCGTCGCGACCGCCTCGTGCGCGAACGCAAACGACGCCGCCAGCGCCTTCACCACCTCGTCCTTCGTCTTCAGGCTGCTCAGCGACTTCACATCCACGCTCGGCTTCGTTCCACCCGCCTGCCCGAAGAAGTAGTAGTTCGCCTGCGCGACATGGATGCACTCCTGCGCAAACGTCCGCACGCCCGCGAACTCCGTCTTCTGCGACGGCACGAAGATCGCCTGCGTCGGCGCGAAGTCAAACTTCTCTGCCGGCATCGCCCTCGCCACGCCCATCATCTCGTCCTCGACCCCGCCCACCATCTTGTCCAGCACCTTCGAGAGCTCGACCGACCCGTTCTGCTCGGTCGCGCCGCTCTGTGCCAGCACCGGCACCGCCGCTCCCATCGAGAGCGCGACCACGCCCCCCAGAACCGCCGCCCTCATCCAACAGCCTGTCCAACAACCAAACCCTCGCTCACCGCTCACCATTCGCATCATCGTTAGTCTCCTTGGGACCGTGACGACGATAGCAGACTCCCGCCCCGCTCTCATCAAACCGGTGGCCGCCCGTCCCCTCCAGCACGCGTGCCAACGCCGTAAACTGACACTGTGGACCGCATCTACCTCGACGCGAACAGCACCACGCCCCTCACCCCGGACGTCTTCGAGGCCATGCATCCCTTCTTCCTCGAGCACTTCGGCAACCCGAGCTCCATCCACCAGCACGGACAGCACGCCCAGGCCGCCGTCGAGCGAGCCCGCGACGCCGTCGCCACCCTCCTCAACGCCAGCCCCGCCGAGATCATCCTCACCTCCGGCGGCACCGAGAGCGACAACCACGCCCTCGCCGGCGTCCTCCTCCCGCTCGCCGCCGCCGCCCGCGCCGCCGGCGCGCCCCGCCCGCACCTCATCACCTCCGCCATCGAGCACCACGCCATCCTTCACGCGGCCGAAGCCCTTCAGGACGACGGCATCGACCTCACCCTCCTTCCCGTCACCGCCTCCGGCCGCATCGCGCCCGAGACGCTCGCGCGCGCCCTCACCCCACACACCCGCCCCCATCAAACACTCGTCAGCCTCATGCTCGCCAACAACGAGACCGGCGTCCTCCAGCCCATCCCCGAGCTCGCCCGCCTCGCCCATGCCGCCGGCGCCCTCGTCCACACCGACGCCGTTCAGGCCATCGGCAAGATCCCCGTCGATGTCCTCGCCCTCGGCGTCGATCTCCTCAGCCTCTCCGCCCACAAGATGCACGGCCCCAAAGGCGTCGGCGCCCTCTTCGTCCGCCGCGGCCTCACCCTCCGCCCCATGCACCTCGGCGGTCCGCATGAGCGTCAGCGCCGCGCCGGCACTGAGAACGTCCCCGGCATCGTCGGCCTCGGCCACGCCGCCCGCCTCGCCTCCGCCTGGCTCCACACCCCCACCCAGGATCCCGGCCACGGCCCCACCGCCCTCGCCGCCCTTCGCGACCGCCTCGAGCAGTCCCTCCTCGCCGCCCTCCCCGGTACCACCGTCAACGGCGCGGCCGAGCCCCGCCTGCCCAACACCACCAGCCTCTCCTTCGCCGGCGTCGACGCCGAAGCCCTCCTCATCGCTCTCGACGTCCGCGGCCTCTCCCTCAGCGCCGGCTCCGCCTGCCAGTCCGGCGCCACCGAGCCCTCCCACGTCCTCCGCGCCATGGGCCTCCCCGACGATCAGGCCCGCTCCACCGTCCGCCTCTCCCTCTCCCGCCTCACCACCCCCGCCGAGATCGACCAGGCCACCGCCCTCATCGTCGAGACCGTCACCCGTCTGCGCTCCGTCCCATCTCGCCGCGAGCCGCGCCGGTCGTTCGTCTCCGCCATCTGAACCAGACTTGCCCCGCAGTCACAGGTCTGCGCGCAGCTTCCCTCCATCGCCAGGCAAACCGCTCCCGGCAGCTTCTTCAACGCGTCGAGACACGGGGCGTGACCTCCGTCGTGCCGTAACACCGGGAGTGAAAAAGATTCCAGTGACTAGGTGAGCTTGGACCGCGCGCGAGCTCCGTCCAGCAAGAAGCTCCTACAGATACCAGGGGATGTTCACCACCACGATCCGCTGATTGCCCCGCAGCAGCAGCAGCAGCTTCAGCAGCTGCACCCGCTGATTATGCAGCGCGTTCTCCCACCAGTGCCGCACCACCAGCTCCGGCAGCAACACCGCCACCTTCCGCCCCGGATTCTCATTCTCCAGCCGCAGGATGTAGTCCATCAGCGGCGAGATGATGTACCGGAAGGACGAAGGAATCGTCACCAGCTCCGGCATCGCCAGACCCTCCTTGCGGATCGGTGTCACGATCAGCTCCTCCCAGATCCCCTCCAGACCCATGTCGCCCTCGATATCGTCCGAGTGGATGTGCACCACCTTGATCTCCTTCGACAGCAGCAGCCCGAAGCGCATCGCCTTTTCAGTAATGCGATCCCACCGCGCCATCGGAATCACCACCAGCGGCTGCTGCAGGTTCACCAGGTTCAGTGGCGATTGATCGCACATCTCCCGGTTCACCCCCGTGTAGTGCCGCTTCACCGCCATCATGACCCCGATCAGCACCGGAACCAGCAGCGCCGTCACCCACGCACCCGAAGCAAACTTCGCCACCAGCACGATCACCGTCGTGATCCCCGTCGCGATCGCGCCCGTGCCGTTCACGAACATGTGCCACAGCCGGCCACCGTGCTCCGTGTCCTTCTTCCAGTGCATCACCATGCCCGCCTGCGACAGCGTGAATGCCATAAACGCGCCGATCGCATAGAGCGGTATCAAGCGATCGGTGATACCTCGGAATAGGATCAGAATCACCGCCGTAAACCCGGTCAGCGCGTAGATCCCGTGCGAGAACAGCAGCCGCCGGCCGCGCAGAATAAACACGTGCGGCAGATAATCATGCATCGCGATCGCCCGCGCCAGCCGCGGAAAGTCCGCAAACGCGGTGTTCGCGCTCAGCGCCAGTGCCAGCAGCACACTGCCCATCGTCACGTAGTAAAACCACGTCCGCCCGAAGACCGCCGACACCAGCAGGCTCAGCAGGCTCTGAAAGTTCTTCGCATTCGGGTCCATCGGCATGATCTGGTACTGCTTGGCCAGCCACGTGATCCCGAACAGCAGAATCATCAGAATGCCGATGATCACCGTCAGCGTCCGCTGCGCCTTCTTCGCCCGCGGCTCTCCGAACGCCATCACTCCATTCGAAACCGCCTCGACCCCCGTCATCGCCGCGCATCCGCTCGAGAACGCCTTCAGCAGCAGCCACAGGCTCAGTGTCCCGATCGTCGCCGGCATCGGCGCCGGCAGCACCGCGACGGCCACCGGGTGCCCGCCCGCCGCCAGCGTCTTGAACACCCCAACCCCGATCAGCGTCAGCAGCGTCCCCACAAACAGAAACGTTGGAACGATGAACGCCTTCCCCGTATCGCGAATGCCCCGCATATTCACGATCGCCAGCACCGCCAGGATCGCCAGGCACATCGGCAGCGTATACGGCAGCAGCCTCGATTCCACCGACGTCAGCGCCTCGACCGCCGCCGAGATCCCCACCGCCGCCGTCAGGATGTAGTCAATCATCAGCGCCGCCGCCGCCAGCAGTCCGGGCGCCGTGCCCAGGTTCTCCGAGGCGACCGTGTACGATCCACCCCCGCTCGGGTACGCCGCAATCGTCTGCCGGTACGAAAAGTACACAATCCCCAGCAGGATCAGGATCGACGAGATGATCGGCACCGCGTAGTTCAGGCCCATCAGCCCCAGCGGGATCAGCAGCGTGATCGCCGCCTCCGGCCCGTACGCTGCACTGGTCAGTCCATCCAGCCCAAAGATCGGAATCCCCGCCGCGACCCCGATGTGCTCCGCCCGCTCTTCACTTGTCGCCAGCGGCTTGCCCAGCAAAACGTCATAGATCGACATATCGCTTCCGATGCTACCTCTCCCGTCAAGCGCGCCCTCGCCGCTCATATAATCAAGGAAATACTTCAGGAGCCTGCAAATGCCCGCGACTGCGACCCTCTTCGATATCCCCCTCACGCGCATCACCGGTGAGCCCGCCACCCTCGCCGAGTTTCAGGGCAAGGTCCTGCTGATCGTCAACACCGCCTCCAAATGCGGCCTCACCCCCCAGTACGCCGCCCTTGAAACTCTCTACTCCACCTATCGCCACTGCGGCTTCGAGATCCTCGGCTTTCCCACCAACGACTTCGCCGAGCAGGAGCCCGGCTCCGACGCCGACATCCAGGCCTTCTGCGCCACCAGCTTCCACGTCACCTTCCCCATGTTCGCCAAGTCCACCGTCACCGGCCCCCACACCAGCGAGCTCTACCAGTGGCTCACCAGCGCCCAGCCCGTCGCTCAAGTCAATGACCCCGCCTTCCGCGCCAACATCGACGGCTTCCTCGCCTCCGTCAACAGGGGCCAGACCAATCCCCTCCCCGCCGTCCTTTGGAACTTCGAGAAGTTCCTCGTCGATCGCCGTGGCCGCATCACCGCCCGCTTCGCCCCCGACATGCTCCCCGACGACCCCCGCGTCATCCGCGCCATCGAGTCCGCCCTGCCTCCCCTCGAAGGCGCTCTCCCCGCCCACCACTAGACCCGCTCCGGCCGCCCATCTCCTGGTGATCTGCCCGCCGAGATCCCACCTCTATCCCCTCACCGCCGCGCCTCGTCTGCAGTAGGAGCGTAGCCCGTACCTCGCCTCTCCCGGTCCCGCATCACCATCTCCTCTCCGAGGTCTCGCCTCTTGCTCCTCTCCGCTCGCCCCGCCCTCCTGGCCACCCTTCTCGCCGCCGTCCCCGCCCTCGCGCAGAAGCCCATCACCATCACCGCCGACCTCTCCGACGCCCCCCGCAAGCTCTTCCACGCCGAAGTCGACATCCCCGTCACCCCCGGCCCCCTCGCCCTCACCACCCCCAAGTGGATCCCCGGCAACCACCGCCCCACCGGTCCCGTCGACGACATCACCGGCGTCGTCTTCACCGCCGCCCTCCCCGGTGGCCAGCCCCAGCCTCTCCCCTGGCGCCGCGACGACGTCGACCTCTACCAGTTCCACCTCACCATCCCCAAGGGCGTCACCACCCTTCACGCCCACCTCGACTGCATCGTCACCTCCCGCATCTCCGACAAGCTCGCCGTCCTTGAGTGGGAAAAACTCCTCCTCTACCCCGCCAACACCCCCGTCCGCAACATCCCCATCCAGCCCTCCGTCACCGTCCCCCAGGGCTGGGGCATCGGTACCGCCCTCTCGCCCACCGACGGCTACGATCCCCAGCACCCCGCCGGCGGCACCACCCACTACGCCCCCACCAACGTCGAGCAGCTCGAAGACTCCCCCGTCATCGCCGGCCAGTACTTCCACGAGTTCCCCCTCGCCCCCGAGGTCAAGCCCGCCCACTTCATCGACGTCGTCTCCGACGCCCCCGCCGACTCCAACCTCCGCCCCGCCCTGCTCGCCGAGATCTCCAACCTCGTTCGCGAGGCCGGCGCCATGTACACCTCGCACCACTACCACCAGTACCACTTCCTCCTCACCCTCTCGGACGTCGCCGGCGGCGAGGGCCTCGAGCACGGCCAGTCCTCCGATAACGGCGTGGGCGAAAAAGACTTCTCCGACCCCAAGCATCAGCTCGCCGACTCCGACCTCCTCTCGCACGAGTTCACCCACTCCTGGAACGGCAAGTACCGCCGCCCCGTCGGCCTCTACCAGCCCGACTTCGCCACCGCCCAGCAGGGCGCTCTGCTCTGGGTCTACGAGGGCATGACCCAGTACCTCGGCAACGTCCTCGCCGCCCGCTCCAATCTCAAGTCGCAGAGCAACTACCGCGACATGCTCGCCATGTCCGCCGCCGAACTCGACAATCGCCCCGGCCGCGACTGGCGCCCCACCGAGGACACCGCCATCGCCGCCAGCATCCTGCGCGGCGGCAACCCCGCCTGGGCCAACTGGAAGCGCGGTCAGGACTACTACCAGGAGGGCGAGCTCTTCTGGCTCGACGCCGACACCCTCATCCGTCAGAAGACCAGCAACGCCAAGTCACTCAACGACTTCGAGCACATCTTCCTCGGCAAGGGTGGAGACACCGGGGCCCCCGGCCAGCTTGCTGGCCGGGGTGAAGACACCGGCCCCGACATCGTCCCCTACGACCGTAGCGAGCTTGTCCGTGACCTCAACCAGGTCCTCCCCTACGACTGGGCCACCTTCATCCACGAGCACATCGACGTCATCAATCCACGCGCCGACGTCGCCGGCATCGAGCGCGGCGGCTACCGCCTCGTCTACACCGATAAGCCCAACCCCTCCGAGAAGATCATGGCCGAGAACGGCGGCCGCCGCGCCCGTGTCCGTAACGTCTGGTTCTCCCTCGGCTTCTCCGTCAGCACCGACGGCACCATCAACGACGTTCGCTGGGGCAGCCCCGCCGACAAGGCCCGCATCGCCCCCGGCCAGAAGCTCCTCGCCGTCAACGGCAATCTCTTCTCCCCCGACGCCCTGAAGGACGCCGTCGCCGACGCGAAAGGCAAGTCCGACCCCATCCACCTCCTCCTGCAGAGCGACAGCTTCGTCCAGACCGCCGACATCGACTACCACGATGGCCCTCGCTACCCTCGCCTCGAGCGCATCGACGGCACCCCCGCCTTCCTCGACGACATCACCAAACCCCTCACCACCCCCGAGTCCGCCCCGGAGAAGCCTTCCAACGACACCGACTAGTCCGCACCAGTCCGAACCGCTCCTCGCTGGTGGCGCAGAGAGTCGCGCCGCAGCGTGTGCGCCGTCCCTCCGAAACCGCCTCATGGTTGATCTCACCATCGCCCGCTTCAAGCACCTCACGGAGGTCGTGCTCCCGAGCCTCGCCCGGGAGCACCGCTGGCCCATCCGCCTCGACCACTGCTTCAAGCGCATCTGCCTCGATCACGCCTTCACCGGCGTCTGGCACCACCACATCCCACGCCCCGCCGAGCGCCACCTCGCGGGCGAGCCCCTCCACCGCGCCATCGCCTGCGCCGAAGCCATCGCCCTCCATGGGCGCCCCCTGCTTATCGAGCGCAACCGCGAGAGCCTCCTCCACCGCGGAAAGCTTCATCCCATCGATCCCGCCTGACACAATCGCCCCCTCAGAGTCTCTACAATAAAAAGGAAGAGGCAAGGCAAGGCAGAGATCCTCGATCGCATCTGGTCGGCAATAACTGCAGTCGGCTGAAGACTTTGCGCATCGCCACCACCGAAAATGGGACTTTTCCCTGTCAGATACCCTGGAAGTCCGGACCTAACTGCAGTCGTTCGAAGACTTTGCGCAGATTCACCCGGGGTAGGGGTACCCCGAGACAAGGAGAAGCGAGACCACCATGCAGCAGACCCAGACAGATGTCCAGACCATCGCCGTCGCCATGTCTGGCGGGGTGGACTCCTCCGCCGTCGCCGCCATGCTGCACGCCCGGGGTCACGCTATCGTCGGCCTCACCCTCCAGCTCTGGAATCAGCGCCGCCTCGCCGGCCACCCCGGGCAGCCCGAGGCCGTTCGCGGCCGCTGCTGCTCCATCGACGACGTCTACGACGCCCGCCGCGTCGCCGCCCACCTCGGCATCCCCTACTACCTCGTCAACCAGCAGCAGCGCTTCGAGGACGCCGTCATCCGCCCCTTCGTGCGCGAGTACCTCAACGGCCGCACCCCCATCCCCTGCACTCTCTGCAACAACCACCTCAAGTTCGACGAGCTCCTCACCACCGCCCGCCAGATCGGCGCCACCCACATCGCCACCGGCCACTACGCCCGCAATCGCTTCGATCCTGCGCGCAACCGATGGATCCTCTCCCGCCCCGCCGACCGCTCCAAGGACCAGACCTACTTCCTCTTCGGCCTCACGCAGGACCAGCTCGCCCACACGCTCTTCCCACTCGGCGAGATGCAGAAACCCGCCGTCCGCGCCCTCGCCGCCGAGGCCGGCCTCACCCTTGCCCAGAAGCCCGACTCGCAGGAGATCTGCTTCATCCCCGGCGGCGACTACACCAGCTTCATCACGGCGTATCTGGAGGAGCAGGGCGAGCACATGCCCGCGATGGAGGGCGAACTCGTCACCTCCACCGGCGAGGTCCTCGGCGCCCATACCGGCACCCACCAGTTCACCGTCGGCCAGCGCAAAGGACTTGGCTTGCAGACGGCAAATCCCCTCTATGTCCTCAACATCGACCCCGCCAGCCGCCAGGTTCAGGTCGGCCCCGAGAGCGATCTCCTCAGCCGCGAGCTCGTCGCCGCCGACGTCAACTGGATCGCGATCGACCACCTCACCACGGACCTGCGCGCGACCGTGAAGATCCGCCACCGCCACGAGCCCGCGCTCGCGACCCTTTACCAGAACCCCAACGGCACCGTCGTCGCCCACTTTGACGAGCCCCAGCGCGCCATCACCCCCGGCCAGTCCGCCGTCTTCTATCAGGGCGATGACGTCATCGGCGGCGGCTGGATCGAAGCCGCACGGCGGGACGCCTGAGCACGAGGCCTACAGCTTGCGAATCTGCGCCGGTGGCAGTGGCTCGACCGCCGTCTCCCGACGCGACGTGATCGGCGTCACCGACGCCGCCGTCTCGCTAGCCTCGCGCGCCGCTTGATCCACGCTGCTCGCCTTGTCGCGTCCAGCCAGAACATCGACTGCCGCCTTGAAGCCAGCCATGATCCCGGCAAACTCCCGTACCGGCACTCGGACGCCCTTCTGAATCGACGACGCCAGATCAGCCGTCGTGTTCAGCGTCTCGCTGACAAACCCGTCTACCCGCGCCACCTGCACCTTCGTGCGCTTGTTGACGTCGGTGATCGTATCGTCGATCTGCTCCACCTTGCCCCTGACCGTCTCAGAGATCGACGCGACATTGCCCGTGATCTTACGGACCTGTGGGGTGACCTCGTTCAGGAACTCCGTCGCGGCGGAGATGGCTGGCTGCGCCTTCTTCGTCGCATCCGCCACCAGCAGGCTGACCTTCTTCCGTAGGATCAGCACGGCCACGACGACGCCCAGAAGAATCAGCAGCACGACGAGGCAGAAGAACGCAATGAACCCGACGAAGATCATCGTCAGATGAGCGTCGGTCGTCGAAGCGATCGCGACAGAGTCGGTCCCCTGGAGCCAGGCCGCCGAAAGCGAGAGGAGCGGATACATCAATCGACCTCAATTCAAACCGTCACACGAGTCGGGACGCCGCCCGTCACTCCGGACTGATCGGCAGCGTCCCACATCAGCAGAGACCGGAGAGTACGGAGCGATATACATGCACTCCATATCCGGTCCCGCACCGTTAGCTCTAGGAGCCCTGTTCGGTCGTCGTCGCGTACGCCTCTTTGCCCGCGTCGATCGCAGCGGCAACTTTGTTCTGCTGCTCCGTCACCAGCCCTCGGCCCTTCTCAACATACTGTGACCACTGTGTGCGGCCCTTCTCGTAGTACTCCTTGCCACGATCGACGTACTCGTCAACCTGCTGCTTGCCCTGCTGGGCGACTTGGGTCGCACGGTCGCGGCTCTGCTGCGCAACCTGCGCGGCGCGATCCCGGCCCTGCTGGGCCAGCGCAGCCGCCTTGTCCTTCGCCTCGAGCGAGGCCGCAACTAGGTCATCTCGTGTGTCTCGGCCCGACTTCGGTGCGTACAGCACGCCGACCAGAGCACCGAGCCCAAGCCCCGCAAGGAACCATCCAAGACCGCCGCCGCCATTCTCGTAATCCGACATAGTTCCTCCTGAGTGCTCGACTGAAAGTGTGAGTTGACCACTCCGCAGAGGCCCTGCTCGCTCATCCGACGACAGAAGCCGTACCGCGAAAACTCCACGCCATCAAAACGGAAGGCGTTTGGTCACTGAGTGGTGGATGCCATCGCGGCGTTGAGGGTTGCGCTCCGCCATCCCGCAGCCCGCCGGCAGCATGCCACGTCACCCGTCACTCCATGACCGCCCGCCGCAAACTACACCCGCCCGGCCGCCGCAAACCACACCCCGGGGCCGTGCGTCCAACCCATCGTGTCGCGCCGCTGCGCCTCGGTCTGTCGCATCGCAAACCGAGCTGCCGGTGCGCGATCCGGGTCGCAACTCCGACCTAGCCAACGAGTATCCTGAGGTCACCATGCTTCCGCCCCGCAAGCCCGCAGCCTCGCCCGCCGCCGCCCTTCTCCTCCTGGCGCTTCTGCCCGTCGGCTGCGCCAGGCACGCCGCCCCTACCGACGACGCGTCGCTCACCGCCGCCGTGCAGAGCCGCCTGGCCGCCGACAGCGCCCTCGGCTCCGGCCCCATCCAGGCCTCCGTTCAGGGCGGCGTCGCGACCCTCTCCGGCAACGTCTCGAGCGACGCCGCCCGCGTGCTCGCCGCCAACGACACCGCTCAAGTCGCCGGCGTTCGCACCGTCGTGAATAACCTCTCCGTGCAGCCGCCCGTCCCGCTGCCCCCCCAGACCGCCGCCGTGCCCACGCCAGCGCCCCTGCCTCCCCGCATCGCACCCGCACCCGCGCTCACCCGCCGCGATCGCGATCGCAAACAGGCCGCCCGCGCCAAAGTCCCGGCGCCCGCTGGAGACTCCGCCGCTGCACCTCCGCCCGACCCCACGCAGGCCCAGAGTCTTCAGCCGCCCGCGCCGGTCGTCACCGCGCCGCCCCCACCCAAGCCCGTGCCCACCTTCCGTGAGGTGACGCTGCCTGCCGGCAGCGTCTTGCCCGTGCGCATCACCCAGACGCTCGACAGCGCCACCACTCAACAGGGCCAGACCTTCAGCGGCACCATCGCCAGCGACGTCCTCGCCGACGGCGCCACCGTTATTGCGCAGGGCTCCTCTGTCAGTGGCCGCGTCGATGCCGTGCAGGAGGCTGCTCACTTCAAGGGCAACGCGCTGCTCACCATCTCTCTCACCAGCGTCGCCCGCAAGGGAGGAGACAGCATCGCTGTCGCCACGGAAGGCTTCAGCAAGGAGGGCAACGGCCGCGGGAAGAACACTGCGGAGAAGGTCGGCGGCGGCGCGGCCGTCGGCGCCATCCTCGGCGGCATCTTCGGCGGAGGCAAGGGAGCCGGCATCGGCGCGGCCGCCGGCGGCGGTCTGGGTGCCGGCGCCAACGGCGTCACCCGCGGCCAGCAGGTGCAGATCCCCTCCGAGACCCTCGTCCGCTTCCGCCTCTCCAACCCCATTACGGTCCGCATTCGCGCCGACGCAACCGAGGACTCCGGCTCCGCCCGCCGCCCACTCGAGTAGCCACCGCGGCTGGCCCAGGTCGCCTGCACAGCACCCTTGTATCCCGGATACACTGGCGCGCATCCCATCGCTGTGCAGCGTCGTCCGGAGCGCACCGCTGTGGCCCCGGGTCTTCCTCCCGCAGACTGTTCCCACTGTCCGCTCCTCTAACCGTTCCGGTTTAGCCCTCCAGGAGACTCCGCCTTGCCCGAGCTGTCCGAGAGGCCGTCCGGTTATCTCACCCTCACGCTCCACGCGCATCTGCCCTGGGTCGTTAACCACGGCACCTGGCCCCACGGCATGGAGTGGCTGCACGAGGCCGCCGCCGAGACCTACCTTCCCCTGCTCGCCATGCTGCGCGATCTCGCCCGCGACGGTGTGCCCTTCCAGTGCAACCTGAATCTCTCGCCCATCCTGCTCGAGCAGCTCAGCCACCCTCTCTTCCGCGCCGAGTTCCCCAAGTACCTCGCCCGCAAGATGCTCGCGGCTCAGGAAGATGAGGCCTTCTTCAACCAGTCCGGCGAACGGCACTACGCGGGACTCGCCCGCTTCTGGTACGCCTTCTTCGCCCAGGCCGCCGAGGACTTCCGCTCCCTCGGTGGCGATATCCTCTCCGGCTTTCGCCACTTCAACTCCACCAGCCTCATCGACGTCATGACCTGCTGCGCCACCCACGGCTACCTGCCGCTGCTCGGCACCGACGAGAGCGTTCGCGCCCAGATCCGCGTCGCGGTCCAGACCCACACACGCCACTTCGGCACCGCACCCCGCGGCATCTGGCTTCCGGAGTGCGGCTACCGGCCCGCCGGCTTCTGGAGCTACCCCGTGCCCAACCAGGACGGCTCCGAGAACCCCGGCTTCGATCGCATTGGCGTCGAGCAGACCCTCGCCGAGGCAGACCTCGGCTTCTTCTTCGTCGATACCCACTCCGTCGAAGAGTCGCGCGTCGTCCACTCCCCCTACGCCCTATCCGAACCCGCCCACCATCCAGAGAGCGCGGCCGACCGCCCCGTCTACCAGCCCTACATCGTCGCCGGCCCCTACCGCGCCGAGTACCCGCCTGTCGACATCTTCCCCCGCGACCCGCGCACCGGCCTCCAGGTCTGGTCCGGCGAGCTCGGCTACCCCGGCGACGCCAACTACCTCGATTTCCATAAGAAGCGCTGGCCCGGCGGCCACCGCTACTGGCGTGTCACCGGTCCCCGCGTCGACATGGCCAACAAAGAACCGTACTACCCCGATGCCGCCCGCGACCGAGCCCAGGAGCACGCCCGTCACTTCGTCGGCCTCGTCCACGAAGCCCTTGCCACTGAGTCTCACCCCGAGCGCGTTCCCATCCTCTCCGCTCCGTTCGACGCCGAGCTCTTCGGCCACTGGTGGTTTGAGGGCGTGACCTGGCTCGACCAGGTCGCCCGCCTGCTCGCTCAGCCCGCCTCGCCCACCCGTCTCATCAGCGGCCGCGACTACCTCGACCGCTTCCCCGCCACCGACCCCATCGCCATGCGCGAGGGCTCCTGGGGCGCAGAGGGGGGCAACAACGTCTGGCTCAACCCCGAGACCCGCTGGACCTGGACCCACATCTACCCCGCCGAGCGCTACACCCGCGACCTCGCCGCCTCAACCCTCTGGCGCGAAAACCCCACCGCGCTTGCCATTGCCCAGCAACTCTGCCGCGAGCTCCTTCTCCTCGAGTCCTCCGACTGGCAGTTCCTCATCACCACCGGCGCCGCCCGCGACTACGCCGAGTCCCGCTTCCTCACTCACAACGACTTCTTTAGCGACCTCCGCGGCATGTGGGAGATCCTCCTCACCACCGGCGACCTCAGCCCCGAACAGCACACCCGGCTCAGCGAGATCAGCACCCGCGATAACATCTTCCCCGACCTCGACCCCGGCCTCTGGGCACACACCACAAGCGCCACCCTGCAACGCACCGCAGAGCGGGATCTGCCACGCCAGAGCTCAGAGCAAGCCGGAAGTGAAGAGTCGATCCCGCAACCCACCGGCGCCCAGACCAGAACACAAAGCCGGTAGGAGGCTCTTCCGACCGTGGCCACCCTCGCCCGAGCCCCGGAAGCCCTCTCCGCCACACGCTCTCCGCTCGCCCTCTGGCATCTGCTCTCGCTCGACGCCCCCACCGTCGCCGCGCTCTGGACCTGGTTCATCGCCACCGTCGCCCACGTCCCGCTCCCGCTGCGTGCCCCCGCATCCGTGTTTCTCGCCGTCTGGCTGCTCTACGCTGCGGACCGCCTGCTCGACGTTCGCAACCTCCACGCCTCTCTGCCAGACACCCCGCCCGACGCGAGCCGACATCCGAATAAGATCATGGACTCGCCTCTCTGCGGAGAGACCAGCGTACCCGCCTCCCCCGACCTTGAAGCCCGCCACCGGTTCCACGCCCGCCACCGCACCGGCTTTCTCGTCGTCATCGCATTCGTCTCCGCCGCCCTCGCCGCGCTGTTGCCCGCCATACCCGCGCCCGCCCTCCGCCTCGATCTCGCTCTCGGCGCCGTTCTCACCGCCTACTTCATCCTGATCCACGCCACACCCGCCGCACCCCGGCTCCCGAAGGAGCTCGCCGTCGGCGTCTTCTTTGCTGCCGCCGTCTTCATCCCCGCCATCGCCCGCGCTCCGGCGCTGCGACTGGCACTGCTGCCCTCGGCCGTCCTGCTCGCCGCCCTCTGCAGCCTCAACTGCCTCTGCATCTACTCCTGGGAGCATCCCGAGCACGCAGCCTGCACCCCAAGCCCATCTCCAGAGCCACGCCGAAGGAGCAGCAGCTCCGTCCTCCCGATACGCCACGCCCTGCCCCACGCCGCCACCCGCGTCGCCCTGCGCCACCTCCCCATCCTTCACCTCGTCCTGATCGCCGCCGCCACTCTGCTGGTGCTGCTCACGCGCCAGTCCATCGCGCTCGCCATCGCCCTTGCCGCCACTGCCCTGCTCCTCCTCGATCGCCTCCAGCACCGCCTCACCCGCCTCCACCTTCGCGCCGCGGCGGACCTCGCCCTTCTCACCCCGCTCCTCGTCGCCCCGTTTCTCGATCTCCACCGATGACGGTCCACCCCGCACCGCCCCCGCACACCGCCAACTTCGATCCCATCGCCCGCCCCTACCGCTGGCTCGAACGCCTCACCCTCGGCCGCGCTCTTGAGCGCTGCCGCAGCCACCTGCTCGCCCGCACGCTCCTCGCTCGCCGCGCCCTCCTCGTCGGCGACGGCGACGGTCGCTTCACCGCCGCCCTCCTCGCCTGCAACACCTGCCTCCACGCCACCGCCGTCGACAGCAGTCGCGCCATGCTCACCCTCCTCGCCGGTCGCTGCGCCATCCACCGCGACCGCCTCACCATCCATCACACCGACGCCCTCACCTATCTCCGCCGCACCCCCGCCAGCCCGCCCTGCGACCTCATCGTGACCCACTTCTTCCTCGACTGCCTCCACCAGCCCGAGCTCGACCAAGTCGCCTCTCTCGTTGCGGCCCGCAGTACTCCAAATGCCCTTTGGCTCGTCTCTGAGTTCGCCATCCCGACTGGCTGGCGCAGTGTTCCCGCCCGCCTCGTCGTCTCCACCCTCTACCGCATCTTCGGCCTGCTCACTGGCCTCGCCGTCCGTCACCTTCCCGACCACGCCTTCGCCCTCACCCGCGCTGGCTTCCACTGCCTCGAACGCCATCCGCTGCTCTTCGGTCTGCTCACCTCGGAACTCTGGCAGCGGCGCCCCACTCTATAATCCGCGACATGCTCCGCACCGTGCTCGCCTCGTCGCTCTGCCTGCTCGCCGCCTCATCCTCCGCGTCCGCCCAGACCTCGATCGCGACCAACGCACCCGGCGGCGTCCCTCTCTCGACCCGTGTCGTCGCCTACACCATCGACGCCCGCGTCAACACCGACAAGAAGTCCGTCGATGCGACCGAGACCCTGACCTATAAGAACCTGACCAGCCAGCCGCTCTCGAGCTTCCCCTTCCACCTCTATCTCAACGCCTTCCGCCCCGAGTCCACCTTTACCCGCGAGACCCACGCCGAAGGCGGCATCCGCGACTCCGAGTCGGAGAACGACTACCCGCCCGAAAAGCTGGGCGGCATCACCATCGCCCACATCGACGCCGACGGCTACGGCGACCTCACACCCGCCCTCCACTTCGCCGCGCCCGACGACGGCAACGCCGACGACCACACCGTCGCCGTCCTCTCCCTGCCCCATCCCCTCGCACCCGGCGACGCCATCACCTTCCACCTCGCCTTCCACGATCAGTTCCCGCTCTCCATCGCTCGCAACGGCTACAAGCGCGACTTCCTCATGGGCGGCCAGTGGTTCCCCAAGGTCGGCGTCTTCTGGCATGGCGCCTGGAACTGCCACCAGTACCACAGCACCACCGAGTTCTTCTCCGACTTCGGCACCTTCAACGTGCACCTCACCCTTCCGCAGCGCTACGTCGTCGGCGCCTCCGGCGTTCCCACCGATCGCACCGACAACTCCGACGGCACCCGCACCCTCGGCTTCGTCGGTGAAGACATCCACGACTTCGCCTGGGCCGCCAGCCCCCACTTCACCGTCACCGACGGCACCTTTCTCGGCTCCATGGGCCCCGTCAAAGTCCACGTCCTCGCCCTCGCATCCCATCCCGCTGCCGGCAAGCGATACCTCGACATCACCACCGCCACCCTCGCCAAGTTCGACCAGTGGTACGGCCCCTACCCCTACAAACAGGTCACCGTCATCGACCCCGAGCCGGACTCCGAGATCGGCGGCATGGAGTACCCCACCCTCTTCACCGGCGGCACCTCCTGGTTTGAGCCCGCCTACCTCACCGAGATCGTCACCGAGCACGAGTTCGGCCACCAGTACTGGTACGGCATGGTCGCCACCAACGAGTTTGAGGATGCCTGGCTCGACGAGGGCATCAACTCCTACACCGAGGTAAACGTCCTCGGCGCCATCCTCGGCCCCAAGACCTCCACCCTCCGCCGCCGCTGGGCCAACGTGAGCGACACCGATCTCGAGCGCCTGCAGTACATCGCCAGCCCCGACCTCGACCCCGTCACCCGTTTCGCCTGGCAGTTCCGCGACATCGGCTCGTACGGCGGCATTACCTACGGCAAGTCCGCCACCCTGCTCAAGACCCTTGAAGGCATCATCGGCCCCGACACCATGCGCGAGGTCATGCACACCTACTTCATGCGCTACCGCTTCACCCACCCCACCACCGAGGACTTCCTGCGCACCATCGAGGAGGTCGCCATCAAGGACGGGCGCGCCACCGGCACCTACTCGCCTGACCCCAACACCGCCGCCGCAGGCCCTCTCGCCGCCCCAGCCACCACCCAGGACAACGCGGCCGCCGCCACTCTTCCCGCCCTGCTCAACACCGTCACCGTCCCTCCGCGCACCCTCTCCGTCAGCGGCTCCAGTCTGCGTCCCTTCCTCAGCCAGGCTGTCTATGGCACCGCCGTCCTCGACTACGCCATCGACGACATCTCGTCCGATCCCGTCGTCTGGTGGAAGCCCGAACCGAAGGACGCCGGCAAGGTCCTGCGCAACGACATCGTCTACGTCCGCCGTTACGGCGACTTCACCCTTCCCATCACCGTCGAGATCAAATTCGACGACGGCACCTCCACCCGCGAGCACTGGGATGGTCTCGATCGCTGGCACCGCTTCGCCTATACCCGCACCGGCAGGATCGTCTCCGCCGAGATCGACCCCGACCACACCGCCCTGCTCGACCGCGACCTCTTCAACAACAGCCGCACCACGCGCCGCAACAGCGTCGCCTCGACCAAACTCACCACCCTCTGGCTCTTCGCCCAGCAGACCCTTCAGCAACTCGCCGGCTGGCTCGTCTGACCGGAATCCCTCATCGCCATCGCTCGAAGACGTAAACCGCCGCGCAAAGCAAAAGACACCCACACTGCAAGCCGCCCCCGAGGATCTCACCATGGCTCTCGTCCGCCCGACTGAAACCCGCAGCCTCCTGCTTCACGGGCTCTCGCTCGTCCTCCGCCGCTTCGCCGCCGTGCTTTGGATCTTCGTGCTCGGCCTCGTGCTCGCCGTGCTCCTCTCGCTGCGCTTCCACCTGCAGCTCGCAAGCCTGCTTGACCACTCCTTCGCCGCCCGCCGCCTCACCCACGGCTTCGATCTCACCACCGCAGTCAACGCCCTCCTGCGCATCAACCGCGACGCACCTGCCGCCAGCTCTCCCTCGACTCTCACCAGCGTTCCCGTCTTCTTTCTGCTCTACTTCATCCTTACTCCCGGCGTCCTCGTCTGCTATCTCACCCGCGAGCGCGCCCGTCTCTCGACCCTCCTCCGCCAGGGTCTGCTTCACTTCTGGCGGTTCGTTCGCATCACCCTCCTGGCGCTGCTCACCTTCGCCATCGTCCTCGGCCCGCTCTCGGCGCTCAACGCCCGCTTCACCGGTCTCATCGACGATCACATCGTCGGCCGCCCCGCCTTCCTCCTCGAGACCGCAGCGACCCTCCTCCTCTTCCTCGTCGCGACCCTCATCCGCCTCTACTTCGACATGGTCGAGGTCTACACCGTCCAGCTCGGCCTCTACCTCCGTCGTAGCGGCCGTCCCGATCGCCGCGTCCGCCGCACGCTTCGTCCCGCCTGGCGCGCCCTTCGCCTGCACCTCACGCGCCTGTGGGGCAGCTTCCTTCTGCTCAGTCTGCTCGGCGCCGTTGGCTTTGCGCTGCTCGGCCGCACCGCCCTCCACACCCTCGCGCGCCCTCACGTCGGCGCCCTCATCATCTTCTCCGAGCTCGCCGTCCTCCTCAGCATCACCACCCGCCTCTGGCAGCGCGGCGCCGAAGTCACCTTCGCCCTCGATCACCCCATCCACGACGAAGATGCCAACCCTCCACGCCCAACCTTCCACCCGCGCGTCACCAGTCCCATCGTCGCCACCCCGCCCGTCGTCACCTCACCCATCGGCAATCAGGTCACCCCGCCCGGCGACCTCCCGCCCACCCAGCTTCCACCCAGCGAACAGGGTCCGCGCGTCGATACCGCCTCCGCCGTGCCGCCTCACCATGGCCCCGATCTCGCCCCCATCCAGACCGTCTACAACATCGACCCGTTCACCCCTCTGCCCACCGCACCCAACCCCATCTCCACCGAAGAGGAGCAGGCCCTGCGCGACCGCCCCGACCTTGACCCCAAGCCGTAGCTCCTCCGCTAAGATGAATAGAGTATGAATCTCTACATGCTTCGTCACGCGAGCGCTGGAACGCGCCGCGCCAATCCCCTGCTCGACCTCAAACGCCCACTCGACAAGGAAGGCAAGCAGCATAGCCTCCGCCTCGCCTACGTCCTCAACGCGCTCAAGGTCCAGTTCGATCTCATCGTCTCGAGCCCGCTCAAGCGAAGCCTCCAGACCGCCTCCCTCATCGGCACCGAGACCGGCTACGAGAACCAGATCCTGCTCTCCAACGCCCTCGCCCCCACCGCCACCTTTGCCGACTTCCAGAAGCTCCTGCACGAGTACCAGGACCGCGAGGACGTCCTCGTCGTCGGCCACAACCCCAACCTCAGCAGCTTTCTGAGCTCGCTGCTCGTCCCCGGCCCGGCGCGCACTCTGCCCGCCATCCGCCTGCGGAAGGGCTCCATCGCCCGCCTCGGCGTCGCCCGCGGCCCCGCCACCCTGCTCGGCCTCATGGAACCCCGCGTCATCCGCAGCCTCTAC
Organism: uncultured Acidobacteriaceae bacterium; assembly: GCA_964247625.1. Taxonomy (GTDB): domain Bacteria; phylum Acidobacteriota; class Terriglobia; order Terriglobales; family Acidobacteriaceae; genus Edaphobacter. Next base: position 32,622 of record CAXTVA010000013.1, on the reverse strand, counting down.
ACCACGGCCACCAAGCTCCCGCGCCGCAAGACATCGCGCAACAAGCCCTCGCGCAAGTGACCGCCGCACTACGGCGCTACACACTCCGCAACTCCGCGCGGCGCCCGCCCAGCACCGGCCACCGCGCACCCTCGCCGAACCGCCGCTCGCGATACTCTTAACCTCGGATCAGCCTGCCCCCGATGCATCGGACCCTCGCCGAACCCACAGCCGCCCCGCTCCGCCGCGCCCGCCATCGCACGCCGCTCCGCAACGCCCTTGCGGTCGCCGGGCCGCGCCGTTCGACCGCGCTCTCCATTCTCTTCGGACTCTGGCTCATCGTCTTCTTTGCCGCCCTCTTCGCCCCGCCCCTGCTCGACGACGCCGACGCCACCCACAGCAGCGCCGCCCGCTCTATGGCCCTCACCGGCGACCTCGTCACCCTTCACGTCGATGGCATCCGCTACCTCGAGAAGGCCCCGCTCCCCTACTGGCTCGTCGCCCTCAGCTTCCGCCTCTTCGGCTTCAACACCTTCGCCGCCCACCTTCCGCAGGCGCTCGGCGTCCTTCTGCTCGCCCTGCTGGGCTATCACTGGGCCGCGCGCGCCTTCGACCTCCGCACCGCCTTCTACACCGGCCTTGCCACCCTCACCGCCGCCGGCGTCTTCCTCTTCACGCGCGTCTTCATCCCGGAGGTCTTGCTCTCCCTCTTCCTCGCGACCGCGCTCTACCTCTTCCTCCGCACCCTCGACACCGTCCAGGACGCCGCCCGCACCCAGTCCGCCCTTCTGATGTGGAGCGCCCTCGCCCTCGCCGTCCTCACCAAGGGCCTCGTCGCCCTCGTCTTCTTCTTCGGCGCCACCCTCGCCTATCTCCTGCTCACCGGCGAGTGGCGCCACTGGCGTCGCCTGCATCCCCTCACCGGAGCGATGCTCTTCCTCGCCATTGCCGCCCCTTGGCACGTCCTCGCCGGGCTGCGCAACACCGGCGGCGCTCATGGCCACGGCTTCTTCTGGTTCTACTTCATCAACGAGCACGTCCTCCGCTTCCTCGGCCGCCGCTACCCCCGGGACTACAACAAGCTCCCCGGCTATCTCTACTGGTCGCTCCACATCGTCTGGCTCTTTCCCTGGAGCCTCTTCGTCCCTACCGGCGTCCTTCTCGCCCTGCGCCGCCTCCGCCCGCCACACGGCCCCATCCTCCCGCGCCTGCGCTCGCTCTCCACCACCCGCGGCCGCACCACGCTTTTACTCACGGTCTACTCCCTCCTGATCCTCGTCTTTTTCTCGCTCTCGACCAACCAGGAGTACTACACCTTTCCCGCCTATCTCCCGCTGCTCATGCTCATCGCCGCCGCCATCACCCGTGCCGAGCAGACCTTCTCCTCGGACCGCGCCGCCCGCAACTGGATCACCTTCGCCCACGCAACCCTCACCGTCGTCGGCGGCCTCGCCGCCATCGCTCTGCTCGTTGGCCTCTGGCAATCCCGCTCGCTCCCCTTCAACCCCGACATCGGCGACCTCCTCGCCCATCGCGCCGTCGGCGACTACACCCTTTCCATGTCGCACTTCTTCGATCTCACCGGCCCCTCCTTCGCCGCGCTCCGCCTTCCCTCCATCCTCGCCGCGCTCGCCTTCGCCCTCGGCCCCGCCTTCGCCTGGCTCTCCCGCCAGCAGCGCCGCCACGTCGCCGCCACCGTCTCCATCGCCCTCGTCTCCACCGTCTTCCTCATCGCCGCGCACCTCGCCCTCATCCGCTTCGGCACCATGCTCTCGTCCAAAAACTTCGCCGACACCATCCACCGCCTCGACGCCACCCACGCCGTCGCCCCCGACACGGAGCTCCTGCTCTTCGGCGATCAGTCCTACGGCTCCTCCATCCCCTTCTATCTCGGCCGCCAGGTCCTGCTCGTCGATGGCCGCTCCTCCTCCATGCTCTTCGGCTCCACCTTCCCCGACGCCCCGCACCTCTTCCTCTCCCCCGCCGACCTCCGCGCCCAGTGGGGCACCGGCCCCCGCAAGCTCCTCTTCATCCCCCTCGAACGCCGCGAAGACGCCGATCGCATCCTCCCGCCAGCCAACCGGGTCACCCTCTTCGAGAGCTCCGGCAAGGTCCTCGTCACCGACCGTCCCCTCCACACCACCACCCCCTCCACCGGAGACGTCCCCTGATCCCTGTCGTTCCCGCTGATCGCAGCTCCCCCTCCCAGCACCGCTGGAGCCTTCCGTCGCTCGCCATCATCCTCACCGCCTGGATCATCCTCCACCTCGGCGGCCTCTTCTCCCCCGGCCTGCTCGACGACGTCGACTCCGTCTACATCGAGATCGCCCGCGAGATGCTCGTCCGCCACGACTTCGTCACCCCCTTCGTCGACGGCATCCGGTTCTTCGACAAACCCCCGCTCCTCTACTGGCTCGCCGCTGCCTCTATGCATCTCTTCGGCGTGCACGCCTGGGCCGCCCGCCTTCCGCTCGCTCTCATCACCCTCGCCCTCCTGCTCGCGACCTACGCCCTCGGCCTGCGCCTCTTCTCCGCAGTCTCCCCCGCCCACGCACCCGACCGCGCCGCCCTCTACAGCACCCTCGCCCTCGGCACCTGTATCGGCCCCTACCTCTACACCCGCTTCTATATCCCCGACATCGCCCTCACCCTCTGGACGACCCTCGCCATCGACCTCTTCCTCTGCGCCCTCGACCGCGTGCCAGGCCGCGTGCCAGGCTACGTGCCAGACCGCCTACCAGACCGCCTACCAACCAATCGCACAAGTACCCAGCGCCCAGGCTCCACCCTCGCTCCCATGCTCGGCTTCGCCGCCGTCCTTGCCCTTAGCGCGCTCACCAAAGGACTTGTCGGCCTCGTCTTCCCCGTCGGCTTCGCCCTGCTCTTTCTCTTGCTCACCCGCCGCCTTTCAGATCTTCGCCGGCTCCATGTGCCCGCCTCCCTCGCCCTCTTCTTCGTCCTCGCCGCCCCGTGGCACATCCTCGCCGCCCTTCGCAACCCGGCCATTCCCATGCCCCCCGGCCTCGGTCTCCCGGTCCGAGCCGGCTGGGCCTGGTTCTACCTCTACAACGAGCACGTCGCCCGCTTCTTCTCCCGCCGCATCCCGCACGACTACGGCCAGGTTCCCATCCCCCTCTTCTGGCTGCTCGGCGCGGTCTGGCTTATCCCCTGGGCCGCCTTCCTCCCCGCCGCCCTCCTCGCCCAGGTCCGCCATCTCCGCTCGCCCGCGCCAGCCGGCAGCCACCTCCGCAGCACCCCGATTCCGGCTCTGCTTGCCAGCGCAACTGAGCCGTCGCAGCGCGAGACCGCCCTCACCCTCCTCGTCTGGGCCGCCCTCGTCTTCGGCTTCTTCACCCTCTCGGCCCGTCAGGAGTACTACTCCCTGCCCGCTCTGCCTGCTCTCACCCTGATGATCGGCGCCCTTCTCGCCCGCGCCGACACGCCCATCACCCGCCCGTCTCTCACCACCGCAACGCCACACGTCTCCCACCACCGGGGACAACCGGACCCCTCACCCGAGCACTCAACCCCGTGCAGTACCCGCGCCCGTCAAAGCACCCTCCGCGCCTCTGCCCTCTTCCTGCTTCCCTTCGGCTCCATCGCCGCTCTCGTCGCGCTCGGCTTCGCGGTCACCGCGCCCCGGCCCGCGCCCCACACCGACATCTCCACCCTCCTCGCCGCCAAGGGCGGCTCGTACAACCTCTCTCTCAGCCACGTCTTCGACCTCACCGGCACCGCCATGGGTCTCTTCCGGGGCCCGCTTATCGTCTTCGCCCTGAGTATGCTCGGCATCGGACCCGGCAGCTGGCTCCTCCGCCGCGCCGGCCACACCCTCGCCGCCAACCTCACCCTCGCCGCCGCCGCCACCCTCCTCCTGCTCAGCATGCACGGCGGCCTCGTTCGCTTCTACCCCGTCCTCGGCACCGAACAGCTCGCCGAAGACATCCTCGCCCACCAGCGTGCCCAGCCCCGCCCCAACGACCTCATCGTCATCGACGGCGAGCTCACCGCCGGCTCCACCCTGCTCTTCTACACCCGCCAGAGCGTCTCCCTGCTCAATGGCCGCGTCAACGGACCCTGGTTCGGCAGTCTCTGGCCCGACGCTCCCGCTGTCTTTGAAGACACCGCCTCTCTCCACGCCCAGTGGTCCAGCCCGCGCCGCGTCTTCCTCCTCACCTACCATCCCGCCGCGCGCGCCCCCGAGCTTCAGGCCTTCGGCCCCGTCCTCACGCTCAGCTCCGCTGGCGGCAAGGCCCTCCTCAGCAACCGCCCGTAGAGAACGCCACCCGTCCCGCGCCCTCTCCTGACCTGAGCCGCAGTGTCCCCGTGCGGGCTACGACACACGAACCTTCACCTTCGCCGGCCGGAACCGTCCGCCCGCGTCGAGCACATACGCTCCGCCGTGGTAGTGCATCGTGTTCCCCATATAGCTGCTCACCCACAGAACCCCGCCCAGCAGATCGCGCAGCGGAAAGAGCAGCAGCGGCGCGAGCGGATGGTCGTCCGCAAGCGCCCACAGCACCCCTGCCGCCATCACCCACCGGTTCACCGCCCCAAGCAGCAGCCACAGCACCGCGAGCATCCACTCCCCTCGCGCGACCGCCCACAGCGCGCCCAACATCGCGTACGGCATCGCAAACGTCAGCCCCGTCCCCAGATGTCCTGCCGGCCGCGATCTCCGCGTGCTCTTCATCCATCGCAGCTGGTTGCGAAATGACTCGCGCCACCCCTGCGGCGGCACCATCAGCCGGATCACATGATTCGATATCCGCACCACTCGGCCCCGCTCCGCGAGCCGGCTGCCCAGCACAAAGTCCTCCGCATAGAACTGCCCCAGCTCCTCATATCCGCCCGCGTCCGCAAACGCCTTCCGCTCGAGGATCATCGTCACTCCCAGCGCGAAGCGCGTCCCCTCGAGCATGTCGGCCACGAAGATGCCGCCCGACATCTCCACACTCTTGCCCACCGCGTCCAGCTGTGAGACCAACCCGCCCTCGGTTCGGCCCACATACAGGCACGACGCCATCGCCACCTCGCCGCCCGCGAGCACCTGCACGCACCGCTGCAGGTAGTCCGGCTCTACGCGCGCGTCCGCGTCGCTCGTCACCAGCGTCTCGTACCGCGCCGCTCGCCCCAGCGCCGCCATCGACCACATCTTCGCGTTCGGAAACTGCGGCTCCCCGCACGTAATAAAGCGCGTCACCACGCTGGGATACTCGGCCGCTACCTGCCGCGCCAGCTGCAGCCCCGTATCCCCCTCCGTCCGCGCGCAGAAGATCAGCTCAAACTCCGGATACTCCAGCACGAAGAACCGCCGCAGATTGCTCTCCAGATCCGGCTCCGTCCCGTGCAGCGGCTTCAACACGCTCACCGGCGGCCGATACTCCATCGCCACCGCGTCCTCACGCCGCTTGCGATCCCCGAACCGCCGCGCCCCCACCAGTACCATGCACCCGTAGATCGTCGACGTCACCGTACCGGCGAACGCCACCCAGAACAGGATCTCCAGCGCAACACGCATCCCCGGCCGGCCTAGCGCTTTCTCTTCTCGACAACCACCGGCCCCGCGCCCGCCCGCGCCTCACCCACCGGCCGTGCCTCAGACCCAACCCGCGCCTCCGTCAGTGGCCTCACCTCGACACCGGCCCGGGACTCCATACCAGCCGCTCGCATCGTCCGCCGCAGTGGCACCAGACCCGGCTGCTGCGGCATCTGCTGCACCCGCGCCAGCATCTCCGTCCGCACGTAGTCCACGAAGCCCTGCATCTGCCGGTTCATCTCCTCCATGCGCTCCCGCATCTGCAGCACGATCGCGATCCCCGCGATATTCACCCCCAGATCCCGCGCCAGGTTCAGAATGAACTCCAGCCGCTCCAGGTCTTCATCCGTGTACAGCCGCGTGTTGCCGTCCGAGCGCGATGGCCGCAGCAGCCCCTCGCGCTCGTACATGCGCAGCGTCTGCGGGTGTATCTCGTACATCTCCGCCACAGCCGAGATCATGTACGCGCCCTTGTTCCGTCGTCGTGTCACCATCGCCGTGCTCCTGCCGGCCCCTCGGCATCTCTCAGTCTAGCCGCTCGCTTCTCGGTGGACGGCACAAAATCCGCGTCCCCCGCGTCGTCCCACCAGATCCCCGCCGCCGCATCTCACTCGAGAGCATGCCCACCTCCCGCTCCGCCTTCGCTCCCTCCATCCTTACCGGCCTCGTCGCCGGCGCCGCCACCGCCGGTCTCGCCGCCGCCATCTCCGCGCTCCTCCCCCGCCGCGGCCCCCGCGGCCAGGTCGTCCTCATCACCGGCGGCGGCGGCGGCCTCGGCAGCGCCCTCGCCCGTCGCTGGGCGCGCGAGGACGCCCGCCTCGTCCTCAACGGCCGCACCCCCGATCAGCCCGACCAGACCCGCCGCGCGCTCCTTGCCGAAGGTCACGTCCGCAACCCCGATCACATCCTCGCCGTGCCCGCAGACCTCACCCGCCTCGAAGACGCCGAGCGCCTCATCGACACCACCCTCACCCGCTTCGGCCGCATCGACGTCCTCATCAACGCCGCCGGCATCATCGAGGTCGGCCCCTTCGAAAACCAGCCCGTCAGCGCCTTTCGCGACGCCATGGACGCCAACTTCTTCAGCGCCCTGCACACCATCACCGCCGCCCTTCCCCATCTGCTCCGGCAGACGCCCATGCGCAGCGCGCACAACCGCGCCTCCATCGTCAACATCTCCTCGATCGGCGGCAAATTCGCCGTCCCTCACATGCTGCCCTACGTCGCCAGCAAGTTCGCCCTCACCGGCTTCTCCGAGGGTTTGCACGCCGAGCTCCGCTCCCGCGGCGTCCGCGTCACCACCGTCTGCCCCGGTCTCATGCGCACCGGCTCCGAGGTCCGCGCCCACTTCGTCGGCAACGTCGATCAGGAGCGGCGCTGGTTCGACCTCGGCGCCACCACCCCCGTCGTCGCCGCCTCCGTTGGCCACGCCGCCAACCGCATCTACAACGCGACCATCGCTGGCGCCGCCGAGATCACCATCACCCCGCAGGCCTGGCTCGCCGCCCGCATCAACGGCCTCGCTCCCGGCCTGACCTCCATCGCCGGCGCCCTTGCCAACGACCTCATCCTGCCCAAACCCACCCCCACGGACGCCATGCCCTCCGCCGTCTGACCCTCCCACAGACAAATCCACTGGTCACACGGCGCGAAATAGCTCCTCCCGCACGTCCTCCGGGTTCAGCTTCGCGAACTCGCGCAGAATCTCCTTCGACCGCTCGTCCTGGACCTTCGGCACCACCACCCGCACCTCGACGATCTGGTCTCCGCGCACACCTTCCCGCGCCGCGCTCGGCGCGCCCTTCTCCCGCAGTCGCAGCCTCTGCCCCGTCTGCACCCCCGGCGGCACCTTGAGCTGCGTCCGCCCGCCGCCCTCGTGCGTATCGATCGTCGGCACATCGATCCGCGCCCCCAGCGCCGCCTCCGCCACCGTGATCGGCACTGTCACATGGATGTCGTCGCCCGTTCGCGTAAACACGGGGTTCGTCCCGCCCTGAATGATCAGATAAAGATCACCTGCCGGTGCGCCCTCCGTCCCCGCGTTGCCCTTGCCCGCCAGCCGGATCCTCTGCCCGCTCCGCGTCCCGGGCTTGATGCGGAACTCGAGCGGCTCCCGTCGCGTCACCACGCCCGCGCCCTCACACGTCGCGCACGCGTTCTGCACCTTGCCCGACCCGCCGCATCGCGGGCACTGCAGGTTGAACTTCATCCGGCCGCCCATCTGCTCCACCTGCCCCGTGCCATGGCACTCCGGACACTCCATGCTCTTGCCCGTCACCGCGCGCCCCTTGCACGTCGGGCACTGCTCCTGCCGCTGGATCTCGAGCCGCGTCACCCCGCCCCGGATCAGCGTCCAGAAGTCCACATTCACCTGGTACTCGAGATCCGTCCCCGCCTGCGGCCCCTTCGCCTTCTGCCCCCCCGAGAACATGCCCCCGAAGATGTCGCGAAAGCTCCCGCCAAAGCCGCCCCCGGCGCTCTCCTGCTGCTGCCGCGTGCCGCCGCTCTGAAAGCCTGAAAAATCAAAGCCCGAAAAGTCGAACGGCACCTCCTGGCCGCCGCGCCCCGCGCGCGCCTGACCCCCACCCGGAGCAAAGCCTCCGCCATACCCGCCGCGAGCTGCCGCCTCCGCAGCCGCCGCATCGATATTGTCCGAGTAGAAGCCAAACTGGTCGAAGACCTTCCGCTTCTTCTCGTCACTGAGAACATCATTCGCCTCAGAGATCTCCTTAAACTTCTCCTCCGCCTTCTTGTCCCCCGGATTCACATCCGGGTGATACTTCCGCGCCAGCTTCCGGAAGGCCTTCCGCACCTCGTCCGCCGTCGCCGTCTTCTTCACGCCAAGCGTGCCGTAGTAGTCCTTCTGCTGTGTCGTCGCCATCGTCTCTCGCCTACATCTTGTTCGAAAGTATGTCCGAAGCTCTTACGTCGATCATGCGTCGCTCCGCCTCGACCTGTCTCTTCCGTCGCAGGAGAGACGCCAGGTTAACGCGGCCCTCTAACATCATCATCAGATCACTGCCGTCCGTGCAGAACCTCTCTCTGAACTCTTCCTTGCCCCACAACCCACGGCGAACAGCCGTCGTGAGAACGCTGAGCGGATTGTCATGGAGAGAGCGCTGATCGGATTGTCCTGGAGAGAGCACTGATCCATACCTGACCTACTCCGCCTGGCACACCGGGCACCAGTACAGTGTCCGCCCCGCCAGATCCATCTTCTTCACCGCCGTCCCGCACACCCAGCACGGCTTGCCCGCCCGCCGGTATACATAGTGCACCTCCTCGCGCAGCGGCGGCTTGAGCCCCTTGTGCGGCCGATCCTTCGGCAGCGTCGTCACAATCCGCCGGTCCACCATGCCCGCCTTCAACAGCGGCTTCGCGTCCTTCCAGATCGCCCGCAGCACCGCCTCCGGCACCTCCTTGCCCTCGCGAAACGGACTCAGCCGCGCCCGGTACAGCAGCTCAGCCCGGTAGATGTTGCCGATCCCCGACATCACATCCTGCTCCATCAGCACCACTGCGATCGGCCCCTTCGCCTTTGCGATCTTGGCGAGCGCCGCGTCCGGCTTATCTCCATTCAGCGGGTCCGGCCCCAGCCGCTCCAGCAGCTTGACCCACTTCGCCTCGTCGTACACACTGCAGTCGGTCGGCCCGCGCAGCTCCAGCCACTCAATCTTCTCGGGCGGCATCGCCCCCGTCCCGTCATCCTCGCGGTAGTACCCCTTGCCCTTGATCCGTTCTGATGTCGCGCCCTTCGCCGGCTTCGCCCCCACCTTCCACATCCGCAACCGCAGCATGCCCCGCTCCGGCGGCAGCGGCATCGCGCCCTCCGTCCAATCCCCGAACCGCCCCAGGTGTACGTGCAGGATCCGGTCCGTCCCAAACCGGTAGCCGAGATGCTTCCCGACCGCCATCACCTCCGTCAGCATCCGGCCGTCCAGCACCGCCGCCTCGCGAAACCGCCCGTTCGGCCCATCCACGTGCATCTTGCTGCCCACCAGCGCCTCGGTGTGCCGCTCCGCCCACCGGTGAACCTCATTGCCCTCAGGCATCCCGTCTCCTCCGCTCGCCCTCACCCTCGTCCCGGCCGGCGTGCGTCGCGTTCACCGTCTCCGGCTCGTCCACCTCTGGCGGCGCCGCACCCTCCGGCCACTCCGTCTCGTTCGCCGCGTCCAGGCTCAGCCGCTCCTCGCGCTCCGCCTCGGCCGCTCGCCGTCGCGCACCGCGCCGCGGCCGCCGTGCCGCGCCCGCCGTCTCAAGCTCGTACCGGTAGTGCTCGAGGATTCGCTCCGGCGTCCACAGCGCCCAGTGATTCGCATTCTGTGCATGCATCCGGTTCAGTTGAATCTCGTCCATCTGCCGCATCAGCCGCCGCAGATCGCTGTAGTGGTCCGAGTACGCGCTCTCATCGTCCTCGATCACCGCGCGCATGTCGACGTACACCGGCTGCGCCCACTCATAGAACGTGTGCCACACGTCGTAGATCTCGAGATGCCCCTTCTTCACCAGCAGACCCAGGTGCTCATAAAAGTCCAGCACCTCGAACGCGCTCACCGGCGGCGCCTCCAGCTCCCACCCGCACAGCGTCTGCCGATCGTCCGCGAGCCGCGCCTTTGCCAACCGCAGCCGCGCCGTGGCGAAACCGTCCGAGAGAAAGAAGCCCAGCTGCTTCTCGAGGTTCGCCACCGACCGGTACTGCCGCTCGTGCTTCAACTGCAGGCCCGCATACGCGATCGCGCTTGTACTCGTCAGCACCAGACAGCTGTTCGCGATCGCCTGCACCGCCTCCCAGTTCACAACCATTCCATCTCCCGCCCTGCCGTCCCGTGTGCTTGCCCTGCTCGTGCAAGACCTAGTTCCAGACCTGCCGCGCCTCTACCGCCTCGACGGCGAAAAACTGGTCCGGCTCCGCCTCCCGCATCCGCTCGGCAAACCGCTCCGCCTCGTGCTTCGAATCAAACATCATGCGCGTATACAGCTGTCCCGCCCGTATCGCATCGCACCGCCATAGCATCTCGCTCATCGCCTTGCCTCCATTTGCCTCGCTCCAGTCCAGATCCCAGCGCACATCCGCGTATGTCTCATCCTTGGCTCGTCTCATCACACACCTCCCCGCGATACACAACGAGAGGGGCATCGCACCGCACGCCCCTCTCGCCTTTCAAACCCGGCACTCTCGCTGCAGTCGCTGTGGCCCGTCTTACTTGGTGTCCACATACTCCGCGTCGATCACGCCTTCGTCCTTCTTCGCCTCATCCGCCGTGCCCGCCGCGGCTGCATCGCCGTCGGTCGGCGCACCGGCCGGCGTCGAGCTCGCCTTGTACATCGCCTCCGCCAGCTTGTGGCTCGCCGACGTCAGTCGCTCCTTCGCTGCGTTCAGCTCCGTCGCGCCCGGCGTTCCGGTCAGCGTCGACTTCGCATCCGCCAGCGCCGTCTCAACCTCAGACCTGTCGCCCGCAGCCACCTTGTCGCCCGCGTCCTTCAACATCTTCTCGACGTTGTAGACCATCGAGTCGAGCCCGTTGCGCGCCTCAATCTGCTCCCGCGCCTCTTTGTCCTCGGCCGCGTGCGCCTCGGCGTCCTTCGCCATGCGCTCGACCTCTTCCTTGCTCAGGCCCGAAGAGCTCGTGATCGTGATCTTCTGGTCCTTGCCCGTGGCATTGTCCTTCGCCGTCACGTTCAAAATGCCGTTCGCGTCGATATCGAACGTCACCTCGATCTGCGGCACGCCACGTGGAGCCGGCGGGATCCCGCTGAGCTTGAACTTGCCCAGCGTCCGGTTCTGCGCCGCCATCGGCCGTTCGCCCTGCAGCACGTGCACCTCGACCTCGGTCTGCGAGTCCGCCGCCGTCGAAAACGTCTCCGTCTTCTTCGTCGGGATCGTCGTGTTCCGCTGAATCATGCCCGTCGCCACACCGCCCATCGTCTCGATCGCCAGCGTCAGCGGGGTCACATCCAGCAGCAGCAGGTCCTTCACGTCGCCCGAGAGCACGCCCGCCTGCACCGCCGCTCCGATCGCGACGACCTCATCCGGGTTCACGCCCTTATTCGGCTCCTTGCCAAACAGGTCCTTCACCAGCTTCTGGATCGCCGGCATGCGCGTCTGGCCGCCGACCAGCACCACCTCGTCGATCTTCGACGCGTCGATGCCCGCATCCTTGAGCGCCTGCTTCGACGGCCCAACCGACTTCTGCAGCAGATCGTCGACCAGGCTCTCCAGCTTCGCCCGCGTCAGCTTGCGCACCAGGTGCTTCGGCCCGCTCGCGTCCGCCGTGATAAACGGCAGGTTGATCTCCGTCTCCTGCGCCGTCGAGAGCTCGATCTTCGCCCGCTCCGCCGCGTCCTTCAACCGCTGCAGCGCCATCTCGTTGCCGCGCGCCGTCAGATCGAGGCCCGACTCCGTCTTGAACTCCGCGATCAGCCAGTCCACAATCCGCTGGTCTAAATTGTCTCCCCCGAGATGGGTATCTCCATTGGTCGACTTCACCTCAATCACGCCATCACCCACCTCGAGAATCGAGATGTCGAACGTGCCGCCGCCGAAGTCATACACAGCGATCGTCTCGTCCTTCTTCTTGTCGAGCCCGTACGCCAGCGCTGCCGCCGTCGGCTCGTTCACGATCCGCTTCACATCCAGGCCCGCGATCTTGCCCGCGTCCTTGGTCGCCTGCCGCTGCGCGTCGTTGAAGTACGCCGGCACCGTGATGACCGCCTCGGTCACGCTCGTGCCGAGATAGTCCTCCGCCGCCTTCTTCAGCTTCTGCAGGATCATCGCCGAGACCTCCGGCGCCGTGTACTCCTTGCCCTGCGCCAGCACCGCGACGTTGTCGCCCTTTGAGACGACCTTGTACGGCACCATCTTCATCTCGTCGCCGACCTCGTTCATCCGCCGGCCCATGAACCGCTTGATCGAATAGATCGTGTTCTCGGGATTGGTGATCGCCTGCCGCTTCGCCACCTGACCCACCAGCCGCTCACCCGACTTGGTAAACGCCACCACCGACGGCGTCGTCCGGCCGCCCTCTTCATTCGGGATCACCTTCGGCTCGCCGCCCTCCATCACCGCAACGCAGCTGTTCGTCGTCCCCAGATCAATCCCTATAATCCTCGCCATAACCCTGTCCTCTCCTCGTCGTCTCTCGTCTTCTCAACCCAGCCGTACCCCGGCCTGAAACTTGCGACAGCCTTATCGTCTCAACATGAGTCACTTACTGTCAACCAATATGATGCAGAACCTAGCATCAGGATGCACTCTTCAGCCTACAAACCAAACGCACCCACGCGCGAGAGTCAACCTCCTGCCGCAAAGCAGCAGACGGCACCAGCGCCAGGAGCGGCGCCTCCAGTCCCTCTCCAAATCTCGTGCCAAAGTCAGTCAAATTAAGGCCAGAGAAGCCGCAGCGCAGCAGGAACGCCGCCGAGCCACCCTGCCAACCCAGTCCGACCCCGCGCCGAAGCTAAGTCACTGGCCTCTTACCCGCAGCCCCACGCCCCACCTTGCTTGCACTCTTGAGATTGAGCGCCACCGCCGCCCGAATGAGCTCCTTCAAGGCCTCTTCATCGAGCGCGTCGCCCTCATGCAAGTCAATGGCGCGCCGCACTCGTCCCTCAAGACTCGCGTTGAACAACCCGGCAGGATCCTCGAGCGCAGCCCCCTTCGCAAACGTCAGCTTGACGACAGCCTTGTACGTCTCGCCCGTGCAGACGATCCCGCCACGAGACCACACCGGAGTTCCCCGCCACTTCCACTCCTCCACCACCTCAGGATCCGCCGCCAGGATCGCCGCACGCACGCGTGCCAGCACTCTCCCTCGCCAGTCCCCGAGCTGCTCGATCCTCTCGTCGATCCGTGCGGAGGCGGACTCCGCCTGCGTGAACTCGTCCATCTCTCAGCTCCCGCGCCCTCGCCGCCAGACTCGGCCCAGTCTCGCCGGCGTGCTCACACCATGGACAGCTTCGAATGCTGCTCAGGCAGCCTCCGTCGCCGTCGCCCTCACAGAGTACTCCACCCGGAGTGCCGCGCAGAGACTCAAGGCGGGCACCAACAACAGACCCGCGCACTTCACCCCCGCCCTCCCCCAAACGAGCCATTTCCCACCGGCCGCCCGCACCGTAGCCTTCCCGAAACTCGCCTCACTGGAAAGCTGCCGCCTATGGCCCACCTGCCTGCCGCCACCAAGCCCCACCGCTCCGTCCATCCCAACGCCCTCTGTTCCAGACGCCTCTGTCGTCGCGTCCTCACCCTGACCAGCCTCGGCCTCGCCGGCCTCGTCGCCGGCCTGCTCTCCGGTTGCAGCAGCACCGCCGCTACCTCCAACCCCATCAGCGGCGATCCGGTCACCTCCTTCGCCGCCGTCTCCGGCAACTGGCGCTTCACCGCCGCCGCCCCACCCGCGGCCAACGCCCTCTCCGTCCTCGGCGGCTCTCTCAGCGTCTCCGGCCTCCAGGTCTCCGGCCTCCTCCACGCTCTCACTCCCGGCCAGTGCCTCGACCCCGCCGAGACAATCGCCGTCTCCGGCTCGATCACCTCCGCCGGCGCCCTCACCCTCACCGGCCAGAGCACCGGCCAGACTGGCGCCCAGACCTCCCTCACCGTCACCGGTCTCGTCGCCGCCGATCGCCAGAGCCTCAGCACCGCCACTCTCTCTGCCACCGGCAGCCACTGCACCGCTGCCCGGCCTGAAGACAACACCGGCACCGCCCAGCAGTACCAGCCCGTCTTTGGCACCTACACCGGCACTCTCGCCACCGCCGAGGGCGAGACCTTCCCCCTCACCACGACCGTCACCCAGCTCGATCAGCCTGACACCTCCGGCGTCTACCACCTCAAGGGCTCCGCCACCTCGGCCGGCAACACCTGCCTGCCCAACACCGTCACCGCAACCGCCTCCATCCTCTCCGGCGGCGCCCTCTCCGCCACCTACACCGACGCGAACAGCACAACCGCCATCACCGCCACCGGCTCCGCCTCCCCCGACGCCTCCACCCTCACCCTCTCCCACTGGCAGATCGCCAGCGCCTGCGGCAGCGACACCGGTACCGGCACCCTGACCCGCCAGTAACCCGCGCGTCTCCTCGCGAGCGACGTTCTCCGCACAGCCCACCTGCACTCACCAACCACGGATCGCAGCCGCCCGAACCGCACGGCACAGGGGAAGCGCACAGAGCACCCCTGCCCTCACGCCTGCATAGCCTGCCCCGATCCGGGCCGCCACAGACGCGTCGTCCGCCACCCATCCACAGACCTGGCCCGGCCGCTTCGCCCTATCCAAAAGAGTCCCGCAAGACTCGACCACCGAGTCCATCCGCCCTCACCTGCATCTACACTGGTGAGCACCCGTCGCCTCGCGCGCCAGGTCCGCTCCACCCTACCCCAAACGGAAGGCGACCGACCTCACATGGCCACAGCCGCCGCGACCGCAGATCCGATCCAGGAGATCACCCAGGGCGTCAATCCCTGGTTCATCGCCGCCGCCGTCATGTTTGCGACCTTTATGGAGGTGCTCGACACCTCCATCGCCGCCGTCGCCCTGCCCTACATTGCCGGCTCGCTCTCGGCGTCGAACGACGAGGCCACCTGGGTCCTCACCTCGTACCTCGTCGCAAACGCCATCGTTCTTCCCATGTCGAACTGGTTCTCTCTCCGCTTCGGCCGCAAGAAGTTCCTGCTCACCTGCGTCGTCATCTTCACCTTCGCCAGCTTCCTCTGCGGAGCCAGCCCGACACTCGGCTTCATGCTCGCGGCGCGCGTCCTTCAGGGCGCCGGCGGCGGTGCCCTCCAGCCCATCTCCCAGGCCATCCTGGTCGAGAGCTTTCCGCCCGCGAAACGCGGCGCCGCCATGGCCGTCTTCGCCCTCGGCGTCGTCGTCGCCCCCGTCCTCGGCCCCACCCTCGGCGGCTGGCTTACCGACACTTACTCCTGGCGTTACGCCTTTTACATCAACATCCCCATCGGCATCATCGCGTTCTTCATGATCAATCACTTCGTTCACGACCCCAGCTATATCAAGAACGCCAGGGTCCCGAAGTTTGACAACATCGGCCTCGGCACCCTCATCGTCTGGACCGGCGCTCTCCAGGTCGTCCTTGATAAGGGCCAGGAAGACGACTGGTTCGGCGCCACCTGGATCCGCTGGACCGTCGCCGCGCTCGTCATCTCCTTCCTCTGGTTCTGCTACCACTCCTGGACCAAGAAAGACCCGCTCGTCGATCTCAAGATCTTGAAAGATCGCAACTTCCTCATCGGCTCCACCCTCATCTTTCTCTTCGGCGTCGCCATCTACTCCACCACCACCGTCCTCCCGCTCTTCTATCAAGAGCTGCTCGGCTACACCGCCTTCACCGCCGGCGTCGCCGTCGCGCCCCGCGGCATCGGCGCCATCCTTGGAATGCCGGTCATAGGCATCCTCTCCAATAAGATTGATCCGCGTTGGTCGCTCACCTTCGGCTTTGGCCTCTTCGGGATCACCACGCTCTACTTCGGCAACATCACGCTCGATATCTCCCCCACCACCCTCCTCCTTCCTATCCTCCTCACGGGCTTCGCCCTCTCCTTCGTCTTCGTCCCGATATCGACCGCCGCCTACGGCACCCTCCGGCCGGAGCAGGTCGGCAACGGCTCCGGCATCTTCAACCTCATGCGCAACGTCGGCGGCTCCATCGGCATCTCCATCGCCCAGACCCTGCTCACCCGCCGCTCTGCGGCCCACCAGAACGACATCATCAACTCCGTTCCGGTAAGCGGACAGCAGTTCCAGAACTCCCTCCAGGGAGCCCAGCAGTCCCTCTCCGGCTCCTACGGCGCCGTCAACAACATGGCGCCCGCCCTCGGCCAGCTCTACAACGAGCTCGGCCGTCAGTCCCTCCTTTGGGCCTTCGTCGACGTCTTCCGCTGGTTGGCCCTGCTCTGCGCCCTCTGCGTCGCCGTCGTCTGGACCTTCAAGAAAGTCAAACCCGGAGCAGCTCCAGTCGGCGCCCACTAGCACGCGCCGGCAAAGCCTCTGCCTCGTACCATCGCATCGCCCAGAGCGGCCGCCTACTGCACGCAGGTCGCCGCTTCAACACACGCCGCCGCAACACCTTCCCCGGTGAGCGCTCACCTCAACTCTCCCTGCCTCTCGACTGCGTCACCCACGAAGCAAAGCTGCACCTGCCCAACGTACCGCTCGCCATGCTTCGCCTCGATCTCTTCCTCCTCCAGCTCGCCGCGACCCTCTTCATGACCGGCCTCATCTGGTTCGTCCAGGTCGTCCACTACCCGCTCTTTGCCCAGCTCCCCTCGGACCGCCTCCCGCTCTACGCTCAGCGCCACGGCAACCTCACCAGCCTCGTCGTCGGCCCGCCCATGCTCCTCGAACTCGCCACCGCACTCCTTGCGCTGCACCACACCCTCCGCCCCATCTTCGAGACCGCCCCCGAGGCTGCCGCCTCCGCCATCCTCGTCCTTCTGCTCTGGGCCTCGACCGGCCTCCTCCAGGTTCCGCTGCACAACCGCCTCAGCCGCGCCCACGACCCCGCCGCCATCCACCGCCTCGTCCTCTCGAACTGGCTCCGCACCCTCCTTTGGACCGCCCGCTCCCTCCTTCTCCTCACCCTCCTTATCGGCAGCCTCCGCCCGGAGCATTAGCCCCTCACGCAAAAAGTGACGCTCCACCCACCGCCACGACCTCGCGTAAGATGACCTCGCCCCCTCTCCGGGCGCACACCGGGCCATCCTCACCATCTCTCCCACAGGACAGACCACATGGCAAATCCCTTCGTGCACCTCGAGCTCAACGCCTCCGACGTCCGTCAGGCCAAGACCTTCTACGGCACACTCTTCGGCTGGACCTTCACTGACACCGAGGCCACCCCCGGCACCGTCTACTCCGTCTTCAAGACCGACGCCGGCCCCGGCGGCGCCATCATGGCCATGCCCGGCGTTCCAACCATGTGGCTCGCCTACGTTGGCGTCGCGGATATCCACGCCGCTACCACCCAGGCCAGCCAGCTCGGCGCTCAGATCCTCGTCGGACCGCAGGAGGTCCCCGGACAGGGCTGGATGACCGTCCTCCGGGATCCCGTCGGAGCCGCCGTCGCTCTCTGGCAACCCGCCTGACGTCTGCTCCCTCGCCGGTAGGCGCACTCTCCCCGCGACCGGCCCTCCCCGAGCATCCAAACCGGCATGTCCAGACCGCGTCCCCGCTCGATCCGCGCCGCCCAGATCGAAGTCCACTACCTCGAGCTCGGCAACCCTGAAGGTCAGCCCGTCTTCCTCCTCCACGGCTTCCCCGACCCCCGCCCGTCCCGCCCGCGCCCAGTGGGAGATCGAAGATTCTGGCACCACCGCCGACCTTCGCGGCATCCACGCCCTCGGCGCCGGTATCGCCTGGGCCTCCGGCACCCACGGCACCGTCCTCCGCACCACAGACGCCGGACAGACCTGGCAGCCCTGCGCCATCCTACCCGGCGCCGATCAACTCGACTTCCGCGGCATCCAGGCCTTCGACGACCAGACCGCCATCGTCATGAGCTCCGGCCCCGGCGACCAGTCCCGCCTCTACAAAACCACCGACGCCTGCCGCACCTGGAAGCTCCTCTTCACTAACCCCGATAAAGACGGCTTCTGGGACGCCCTGAGGTTCAACGACCAGGCACAATCGACTCCATACTCTCAGCAGCACGCGAACGGTGTGCTGGTAGGTGATCCGGTCAAAGGTGTCTTCGCCGTCTTCACAACGCTGAATGGGGGCGAAACGTGGACTCGCTGGAACGAGACTGATCAGAAACATCCTCCCAAATCTAAGAATGGTGAATCTCTCTTTGCTGCTAGTAACCAGTCCGTTGTCGCACCGGGTAGTAACGGACCGTTCGCGTTCGTCACCGGCGGAACAAAGTCGACCATCTACATTGCGCAGCCCCATAGCCCATTCGATAACGGACTCTGGTTTTCTCTGTCCTCGGCCCAGCTTAGATTTCATTCCAGTCAGACTGCGGGCGCATTCGCGATCGCGGCGCGACGATCTTCCAACTCCCCGTTCGCGGACTTTATGGTGGTAGGTGGGGACTACCAGAAAGCGAACTCTCTTGGAAGCTCAGCTCTCGTGTCCGGACCACGCCCGATCATCGGTGGCTCACAAGTCTCGCAAGCCAAAACCCCACCCCACGGCTACCGCAGCTCCGTCGCCTACGACCCCAACCACAACACCTGGATCACCGTGGGCCCCACCGGCACCGACATCTCTCGCGACGACGGCCGCAACTGGACCGCCCTCAAACCCTCGCACGAAGAACCCCAGGACGCCGACCAGCACTGGAACGCCCTCTCGCTGCCCTTCGTCGTCGGTCCCCACGGCCGCATCGGCAAACTCCGCGGCGACGCCCTCACCGCAGCTCCCAAACCGCCACGCTAGCCCTGATCCTCGTCCAGAATCGAAAAGACCTCCGCAACCGCCACCCGGATCTTCGTTCCCGCCACCGTCAACGCCTCCTCACGCACCCGGTCAAACCCGTCCCGCGTATACCGTCGCACCTCCCGCGATGCCGGCTCGAAGCACCACACATGCTCCACCCCGAGCGCGACGTAGTCGTCCAACCGCGCCCGTATCCGCGCCCAGGTGTCCTCCGGGCTTAGCACCTCGATACAAAGCAAAGGCGCCTCCCGCACGATACGACTCACCTTCTGCTCTCGCCGCAGCACCATCACATCCGGAACCCGGAAACGCTTCGGTCCCACCTGCAGCCGGCACTCCGGTGCAGTCCGGATGCCCCACTCCCGCTCATAAATGCCGAACAGCCGAATCAGAAAGAACTGCACCCTGCTGTGATCAAACTCACCCAAATTTCGCTCCTCCACGCGCCCGTCCACAAAATCACAGTCGGGCCGGTAGCTCGTCCGCAGGTACTCCTCGACCGAAATCAGCGGCTCCTCAACCGGCATCGCATGTGTCGCCATGGCCTCAGTATCCTCCCGCACCTCGATCCACGCCAGATCAGACCACACTCAGGGCTGCGGCGGAGTCGCCGGAGGCGTCGTCGTCCCACTCTGCGACGAACTCGATCCAAACCCACTCGACGACCCAAACCCACTCGTGGACGACCCCGACGCACCCGTCCCCGGCGCCCCGCCGATCCCCGAACTCAATCCGCTGGCGCTACCCAGACTCCCGGCGCCCGTGCTCGGCACCCCGCCCCCTAGCAGATTCACCCGCGCCTTCAACTGCTCCACCCGTGGGTCATACAGAAACTCCCATGTCGCATACGTCGTCTGCTCGTTCACCGTCAGGATCGAGTCTCCCTCATGCGGCACCCCCACTCCAAGAAACGGCACCCCACCGCTTCCGGGCAGACCACTTCCGCCCGCTGACCCCAGCCCCGCCACCCCCGGCCCACCGGCGCCCGCCGCGCCCGCACCCAACCCGCCCGTCCCCGGCCCACTCGACCCCACGCCGCCCACCCCCGTCCCGCCAAACGCTGATCCGCTGCCCCCATCCGTCGTCGGCGCTGCCGTCGGATCGGCACCCGCACCACCGACCGCCCCAGCCCCCGTTACCGCCCCGGTCCCACTCGATCCCACCCCGTTGCTGCTCCCGAAACTCGACCCGCCACCGAACGACGAGCTGCCTCCAAACGAAGAGGCGCCCGCCGACGAGTTGTTCCCGAACGACGAGGCTCCAAACGCCGTGTTCCCCGCCGCGCCCGCCGGCGTTCCGACCCCACCCGCCGACGCCAGCCCCGCCGCACTTCCCAGCCCGGCGCTCGCGACCCCGCTCAGCGGCTTGCCGAAGAACCCCTTCACCGTCGTCTTCTGCTCGCCCACGTGGATCAGCCGCCAGTCGTCCTTCCCCGACATCGGATCGACATACCGCTCCCGCAGATACCGCACATTGTTCGTCTTTTCCAGCTGCTCCATCGAGCCCGGATAGGCTCCCACCTTCTTGTAGTAGAGCTGGATCGCCCGCGTGTACTGCGCCGCGCGATGCATCGTCTCCACCTCGCGCTCCCGCCGCAGCGATCGCGCCACCCGCGGCGCCGCAACGCTCAGCGTCAGCAGGATGAGAAAGATCGCGACCGCCAGCGCGATCAGCATGAAACCCTCGTCGACCGCTGCATCCACCACCGGCCGCCCGGCCGCCGCCCCGGCTCCGCCCTGCCTTGCTTGTTGGGATCGATCTCTCATCGCGGCTCGCATGCGCTATGGATTCGTCAGCAGCGGCAGGTTCTGCTGATGGTTGTCCGTCAGGTCCTCCACCAGGATCGAGTTGCTCGCGATCGAGACCACCCTGTATCGCCGCTGCACGATGTCCCCCGCGGACGCGATAAACACGTCGTCGCCCTTCAGCAGAAGGACCTGCCGCCCGCGACGGTCGGAGCTCGTCGTGCCGAAGAACTTCAAGTCGATCGGCGGCGGTGGCGGCGGCCCGACCGGCCCCTGCGCAACCGCCGCCGTCAACACCGGTTGTGGCCTCGCCGGCCCGATCGGCTTCGGAATCGATACCGGCGCGACCGACGTCGCCGAAAAGATATTCCGCCCCGAGCCCGAGTACGCCAGCGCCTCCGTCCGCAGCATCGCCGCCATGTGCAGCGTCGGATCGAGCTCCGCGGCGGTCGTCGCGACCCGCCGCGCCGTCCCGGTCCCGCCCGGGGTCACCGTCGAACCCGATCCACCCACCGTCGTGATCACCGGCGCCGCCGGCGGCGGTGCGGCCGGCGCACCCGAGTCATGCAGCTCGAAGAACAGCACCAGCGCCGCCACCACGGCGAATCCCGCTCCGGCTGCGATCTTCTTCTGCTGATCGTTCATCGCCCCACCGCCGTCCCCGTGCTCGCGATCGCGTCCGGCGATTCAGCCCCGGCCGTGTCCGCCGCGGCTACCGGCGCCGTCCTGCCGCCGCCCTCCTCATCGCCCTGCGGCGGCCGCAGAAACGTCGTCAGGTGCATGCGCAGACCGACCGTCCCGCTCTGTTGCCCTGTCAGCGCCACCCCGCTGATCACAAAGAACATCCGATCCCGTTCGAGCGAGTTCATGAACAGCACCAGCGGCCGGTAGTCCCCGCTCAGACTCGCGTCCATGCGCCGCTCCGTCAGCTCCGCTGTCGTCCCCGGCATCTGCGGCGCCTCTCCATACTGCACCCGCGACAACCGCACGCCCTGCTTCTTCGCGAGCGCACCCAGCTCCGCCAGCACCTGGCTCTCGGAGTACGGCAGCCGCCGCAGATAGAAGTCGTCCGACTCGGTCGTCGCCCCGGCCAGCTTCGCGTCCAACCCCTCCAGCGGCCGCTCCTGCAGCTCCGCCGTCGTCAGCGCAATCCGCTGCTGCGCCAGCGCCTCCGTGCCATGATCGCCCGCCGCCCGCCACGCCAGGCCAAGCTGCAGCGCCAGCCACAGATTCACCCCGCCCAGCACCGCGACCGCCGCCCAGTGCAGATTCACCAGCGTCAGCAGACTGCGTGTCCGCGCACTGAACCGAGCCGTCGTCACCGCGCCTCCCAGGCTCATCGCGCACTCCCCGGGACCGCATGCGTCGCCCGCGGCGCTCCCGCCGGATGCGCCCGCCGTCCCGCCGCCGAGGAGCCACTGCCCCCGGCGCCCTGCACCTTCGCCGCCCCGCTCGTCCCCGGCGCCTTCGCCGGATCCGGCAGTGGATTGTAGCCACTCAAAATATCGAACTCGACCGAGCCCGGCGCCGCGCCCGTCTGGAGCGCCGCATTCCGCACCGTGCCCTCCGCGACCTGGGCCGCCTCGTTCGCCAGCCGCGGGCGCACAAAGCGGGACGAGCGCTCCAGGTTCCGCACCAGCTCCACCGCGCGTTCCCGATCCCCGCTCACCCGGAGCCGAATCACCACCGAGCCGTCCGTCGGCGAGACCTGCGGCTCAATGCTCGTCACCTCGACGCCGCCCGGCAGCACCCGCTCCAGATCCATCATCACCGCCGTCCAGCTGAAGCTCTTGCGCGCAAACACTGCATTTAAAAAGTGGCTGCGATGGAGCACCGCCTGGTTTGCCGGCTGCCGCATCCGGCTCTCATTCATCTGCCGTTGCCGGTTCAGCGCCGTCGTCTGTGCCTCGACCACCGCAATCCGCGACTCCGCCACAGCCGCTGACCGCCGCTGCGCGTGCAGCCAGAACCCCAGGCCCACCGCCAGCGCCAGCAACACGACCCCAGCCGACCGCAGCCGCAGCAGCAGCGGCCGTAGCTCCACAAACGGCTTCGTCGCAAGATTGACAGAGACGCGCATCAGCCCCGCAGCGCCCCCCGCACGCCCGCCAGTGCTCCCGCCCCTCTGCGCAACGACCCGTTCACGGCTGAGCCGATCGCCGCAATCGCCGCATCGCTCACCAGCTCCCGCACGCGCACGTCCTCCATGCCGTTCTCCGCCAGCAGCTCCCGCAGCCGGTCCGCGCCCATCGTTCCCGCAACCAGCACCTCCGCGACCGGCGCTCGCAGCGTGTCTTCGAAGTACGCCGCCGCCACGCTCACCGCCTGCGCGATCTCCCGCGACCGGTTCACCGGGGCCGCCTGGTTCAGCCGCGAGACCGCCCGCTCCGCCGCCTCGCCCAGCTCCGCCATGTCGATCCGTCCCAGCACCTCGCTCTGCATCGCCGCCTCGGCCTCGAGGCGATCATAGCCAAGCGGCTCCTGCCGCGCCCACTCCTCCGCCGAGCTCTCCCGGTCGACGAGCCGCAGCCCCGTCCCCTTCGCCGGAAACTCCGCCTCCGCCGCCTCGCCTCCGCCGCTCACGTCCACCGTGCGGTGCAGCAGCAGCGCTCCATCGCGCACGATCGCCGTCGTCACCGTGCTCGCATCCGCATTCACGACCAGCGCCGCCGCCGGACCCTCCAGCCCCGCCACCGCCGCCAGCGTGCTCGGCAGCACCGCCCCCGGCGCGTAGCCGGCGCGCGTCACCAGCGCCTCGTACTCCGCCAGTACCTCGCGCGGTATCGCCACCGCCAGCACCTTCACGACACCCACCTCGGCCGGCATCGGCTGGTAGCTCACCAGCGCGTGCTCCACATCGAACGGCAGCAGCTTCTTCAGCCGGAAGCGCACGATCGGCAGCGCCTCGGCCGCCTTCGGCGGCAGCGCGTCGAAGTCGATCAGCAGCACCCGCACCGCTGCGTCCGGAATCACCAGCGTCACGTACCGCCCGCGCTCCCCGCCCTTGGCCGCGACGCCCTCAAGCACCTGCCGCATCGCACGATCCACCGCCGCCACATCGCCCAGATTGCCCGCCCGCAGCCCCGGCAGCAGTGTGCCCGCTGCCAGCGGCGCCCGCGCCACCATCGCCATCTCCGCCGTCGCGCTCTCCGAGCAGGCCGCAACCACGCCCTCCGGCCGAATCTCGCAGGCCACCCTCGGCCGTGTTCCCGATGCTGTAGGAAGAAGTTCCATGCACCTTCCAGACTACCGTCTACGCAACATTCGATCACAGCGCGCGCCATTGCTGCCGCCGCGCCCCGCCCGCCCGAGCCCTTCCGTAACCCTACCGGCCGGTCTCGATGAACGTCACCTTGTTGATCTCCTTCAGCGTCGTGATCCCCGCGCGCACGCGCTCGAGCGCCGAGTCGCGCAGAAACGCCATGCCCTTGTCCCGCGCCTTCTTGCGGATCTCGCTACCCGGCTTCTTCGCCAGCAACATCTCGCGAATCTCGTCGTCGAGCTCGAGCAGCTCATGAATCGCCGATCGCCCGCGAAAGCCCGTGCCGCCGCACTCAATGCAGCCCGCGCCCTCGCGAAACACAAACCCGTGCCACTCCTCCGGCACCAGCCCGTTCTCCTCAAGCTGCGCGTCCGTGTAGCGCACCTCGTGCGCGCAGAAGTCGCACACCTGCCGCACCAGCCGCTGCGCCAGAATGCAGTTCAGCGCCGAGACGAAGTTATATGGCTCAACGCCCATGTTCAGAAATCGCCCCAGCACGTCGACCACGTTGTTCGCGTGCACCGTCGTAAACACCAGATGTCCCGTCAACGCCGAGTTGATCGCGATCTGCGCCGTCTCCGCATCGCGAATCTCTCCCACCAGAATCTTGTCCGGATCGTGCCGCAGAATCGACCGCAGACCGCGCGCAAACGTCAGCCCCTTCTTCTCGTTCACCGGAATCTGCGTAATCCCGCGGATCTGGTACTCGACCGGATCCTCGATCGTGATGATCTTGTCCTCTTCGCTCTTGATCTCGTTCAGCGCCGCATAGAGCGTCGTCGTCTTGCCCGAACCCGTCGGCCCCGTCACCAGCACCATCCCGTACGGCTCTTTGATGTACCGTCGGAACCGCGTCAGGTCCTTCTCCGCAAAGCCCACCACATCGAGCGACAGCTTCGTAAACTTCTCCGACATCGACTCCTTGTCGAGCACGCGCAGAACCGCGTTCTCGCCATGGACCGTCGGCATGATCGACACCCGAAAGTCGATCAGCCGGCCCTTGTACCGCACCCGGAATCGACCGTCCTGCGGCACCCGCCGCTCCGCAATGTCCAGCTCGCTCATCACCTTGATGCGCGACAGAATCGTCTGGTGATGCTCGCGCGCGATCGGCGCCATCGCCTGCTGCAGCACGCCGTCGATGCGGTACTTCACCAGCAGCGAGTCATCAAACGTCTCCAGGTGGATATCCGACGCCCTCCGCTCCAGAGCCGTGAAGATCGTCGTGTCCACTAGCCGGATGATCGGCGAGATGTCGTCCTCGCCCGTCAGCCGCTCGATCGAGATATTCTCGTCCGCATTCTCGTCCGCCGAGAGCACATCGAACGCGAGCCCCTCGCTCGCCTCGTCCAGCACCCGCTGCGACTGCTCCGTCTTCTTCAAGAGATCCGTGATCTGCGAGAGCGTCGCCACCCGCGTCACCAGCCGCGTCCCCAGCAGCCCCGAGATCTCGTCCAGCACCATCAGCTTCGAAGGGTCCGACACCGCGATCGCCAGCCGCCCGTCATGCTGCTCCAGCGGCACAAAGTTGTACCGGAACATCATGTCCACCGGCACGCTCTTGAACAGCTCATGCTGAATCTTGAAGTTCTTCAGGTCCACAAACTCAGCATGGTACCGCCGCGCCAGCGTCCGCGCTCGTTCCGTCTCGTCCATGCCCATCTCACTCATCGTGAGCGGTACTGCCATCGGCGTTGCCATGCTCGTAGGACTCCCGTTCCCACCATCCGTCACTACGACCTTCGCGTCAATGCCACCATCGATCGCCTGACGCCCTCACCACACGCACGCGACCTCACCCGAAGCCCGAATCGCCCGGTCCGCCGTCACCAGCCTCGCCCCATGCACCACCGCCGTCGCCCCAATCAGCCGATCCGCCGGGTCCCGCGGATAGGCCGGTCCGAAGCGATGTGCCTGCACAGCAATCTCGCCAGTAATCGGAAGAACGCGAAAGCGCCGCTCGACGTAGCGGAGATAGATGCCGATGGGCTGGTCGATCTCGACCCGCTTCCGCGATAGCACCATGGTCAGCTCGTCGAGAGTGATGTCCGCAACGGCAACCTCTCCACGCCGATCGTCTTCAAAGATCGCATCTGCAGCTGGAGCCGACAGCTTCTCCTGCGCATGCGTCAGCCACAACACTGCTTGGGTATCGACGATCGTCACAGATCTTCGCCGTTGATCTGCCTCACCGTACGTTCAAAGAACTCCTCCAGCTCCTCATCCGTATAAAGGGGTGCATTGACGTCTCCGTGAAACGTAATCTTGCCCGGAAACTTGAAACTGGCCAGTCGATCCTCGCCTTCGGCCAGATCCATTGGCACCAGCTTTGCCACCGGCCTGCCATGCTTGGTGACGACAACCGGCTCCCGCCTCGCCGCGACCTCGTCCATCACCGCCAGACACGTCGCCTTAAACCTCCCCGCCGGCATCGTCCTCATCCTCGCCTCCAGACCATGGTCATAATACCGTGGTCACATCCTGGAATCTTGATGCTCACCGTCCCGAACCCACCCCGCCCGCACTCAGGTTGAAGATCGGCAGATAGAGCGCAATCAGGATCGTCACCACCACAAACCCCATCACGATCAGGATCGCCGGCTCGATCAGACTCATCGCCGCCGTCAAATTCGTCTGCACGTCCTCCTCAAAGAACTCCGCGACCGAGTTCAGCATCCCTGGCAGCGCGCCCGTGCTCTCGCCCACCTCGATCATCTCGATCGCCAGCTCAGGAAAGATTCGTGTCGCCAGCAGGCTCTCGGAGAGCCCCTTCCCCTCACGCACCGTCTCCACACTGCGAAACACCGCACTTCCAATCTGCCGCGAGTCAATCGACCGCGCTGCCGTCTCGAGCGACGGCACCAGCGGCAGACCACCCGTCAGCAGCGTCGCCAGCGTCCGCGAGAACAGCCCCACCTGATACTTCAGCCACACTGGACCCACCAGCGGCATCCCGATCCGCACCCGGTCGATCGCGTTCGCGCCCGCGTCCGTCTTCACCCACCGGTACAGCAAAAGCCCCACCACCAGCACCGCTCCCCCGATGTACAGCCCATAGTGCTGCGCGCTCTTGCCTAGGTCGAGCAGAAACGTCGTCAGCGCCGGCAGGTGCGTTCCGATCTGGTCATAGAGCTGCGCAAACCGCGGCACCACAAACGTGATCAGAAAGATAAACAGCGCGATGACCATCACCACCAGCAGCGCCGGATAGATCAGGCTCGCCTTCAGCTTCTTGGTAAACGTCAGGCTCACCCGCTGGAAGTCGAGGAACCGCTGCAGCACCTCCTCCAAATTTCCCGAGCGCTCGCCCGCCAGCAGCGTCGTCGTATACACGATCGGAAAGCCGCCCTGCGCCTCGAACGCCCCCGAGATCGACTCGC
The DNA here is from genome assembly GCA_964247625.1 of uncultured Acidobacteriaceae bacterium. GTDB lineage: Bacteria > Acidobacteriota > Terriglobia > Terriglobales > Acidobacteriaceae > Edaphobacter. The sequence goes on along the minus strand of CAXTVA010000013.1, from coordinate 5,326 downwards.
CCGTCTTCACCCGCTGCACCACATCCTCCAGCTGCGCGCGGAACGCCGGCGACTTCTGCCGCCGCGCCAGCAGCTCCAGCGAGCCCAGGATCGGCACCCCCGCCCGGATCAGCGTCAGAAACTGTTGGTTGAAGATCAGAAACGTCTCCAGCTTAACCTTCTTGCGCCCGCCAACCCCCAGTGTCCCCCGCGCCTTGACGCTGTAGACCAGGTACCCCGCCTGCGCAAACCGCGCCCGCAGCTCCTCCGCCGTCGCCGCCGCGTGCGTCTGCTCCTGAACCCGTCCCCGCTCGTCCGCAAGCCGGACCACGAACTCATTCATAGCGTCAGTAGACCTCAGTCGACCCGCGTCAAGCCGAGTCCGTCCATCTTAGACGGAAGCCCCGGCCGTCCGTACCCATAAAGACCAACGGCCTCGTCCCACAGGGGACGAGGCCGTCTTCGAAAGCCCATAGGCGCACCGATCATCTAGACGCTGAAGCTCGACCCACACCCACAGGTGCTCTTCACCGCCGCGTTCTCAAACTTGAATCCAGCCGCCTCCAGCGTCTCGACGTAGTCGACCGTGCAGTTATTGAGGTACATCGCACTGGTCGCATCCACGAACACCTTCAGATCATCGAAGCGGATCACCTTGTCCATCATCCCGCTCTGATTCTCGAAGCTCATCGAGTACTGGAATCCCGAGCAGCCCCCGCCCACCACGCCGATGCGCAGACCCGCAGGAATCGGATCCTGCGTCGCCATGATCTCCTTGACCTTGATGATCGCCGCCGGCGTCAGGTTCACGACCGTGGACACCTTCGGTGCCTCGCCCGTCACAATCTCAGGTACCGGAACCGCTGTTGCAGTCGCCATCTCTCTTCTCCGCGCCCGTCTGGGACGCTCTCGATACTCTTTAGAGTCTAAGCTCGCCGGGTCAGCCTTTCAAGCACGCGCTCAACTCGTACAAGAGATGCACCCGCTCCTGGAACCGATGCAGATCCCCAACCACCCCTTCGGCCACATCGAACACCGCACCCCAACGCCTTCACGACCCTGCTCTGCCGTCACCCTCCCAGCCTCTCCAGCCCGCATATTCTCTTCGTCCCTGCCACTTAAGTGGCAGACCTCGGAGTCTCCACACATCTCACACCCCATGCACCCGCTTCGTGTCCTCGCACAGATCTTCATCAACACCTTCGGCATCACCCAGCCCGGACCCGATCGCACCGAGCGCGCCGCCCGCTTCATCGGCCTGCTTCTCCTCGCCGTTCTTCTGCTCCTCATCGGGATCGCCATCGCCCTTCGCGACGTCTTCCACCACGCCTGAGCAAGGACCTCGCCACGCCCGCATCCAGGTATCGCCCTAAGCACGGGCCACACCACGCCGCGCCCCCTTCGCCCAGCTTTTCCGCTAGGCTCCGCCGAACCCGCCAGCGTATGATCCCTCTCGTCAGCCTCCGCCGGGCTGTATCGCCTTCTGTCGGGAAAGGGGTCGTCCTGTGTCGCTCGAGTCTGCACTTGCCGCTGTTCCGCTGCTTCTCATCATCTGGGCCTCGCTCACCGCCTGCTTTGTCGGCCTGCTGACCTACCGCGGCCAACTCACCCGCTACGAAGACGAGCAGCTCTTCCTTGATAGCCACAACCCCGAAGAGGAGCGACGTCAGAGCGAGATCGTCCGTCGCGTCAACCAGGTCCAGCCCTTCGTCCGCGTCCTCGGCGGCGCCGCCGGCCTCGTCACCGTCGGCATCGTGGGCATCTGGGTCGCCGACGCCATCCGGACCCTCCGTTAACCCCCATCCCTCCCGCACCACCGGGTGGCGCGGATCCGGCGCCGCCTCGAACCCTCCGCCGTGCCACGCATCCTAACGTCCATGGTCCCCGTCCGCCTCCTTCGCCCTCTCGCCCACCTCACCCCAGCCGCCCTCGTCATCGTCGCCCTGCTCGCCGCCCCTGCGGGCGCCCCGGCGGCGGACACTCCATCCGGCCTGCACGGCACCTGGGTCACGCCCGATAAATCCGCCGTTACCGTCTTCTCCTGCGGCGCGGACCTCTGCATCAAGATCGCCCGCGTCGCCCCCTCCGAGCCCTACACCGTCGACGGCCTCAACCCCGACCCCGCTCTCAAGACCCGCCCCCTCTGCGGCCTCGTCATCGGCAAGAGCTTCCAGGCCAAGGACGCGAGCCACGCCGAAGACGGCGAGCTCTACGATCCCAAGAGCGGCAAGACCTACCATGGCTCCATGGCCGCCGACGGCGACACCATGAGGCTCCGCGGCTACATCGGCGTCAAGCTCTTCGGCCGCTCCGAGACTTGGACCCGCGCCACCACCCCCGTCGAGGGGTGCAAAGCCTCAAAGTAAGCGCCCGGCCGCCTACCGTTCGCTGTCCAGATGCGTCATCGCCACCCGGTCGTACCGCGTCCCCTGCACCTTCTCCGCCGGCACCGCCTCCTCCAGCCGCGCCATCTCGTCCTCCGTCAGCCGTACCTCGAGCGCCCCCAGCGCCTCCTTCACCTGCGCCACCGTGCGCGACCCCAGCAGCGGCACAATCTCCTCGCCGCGCCGCATCACCCACGCGATCGCCATCTGCACCGCCGTCACCCCGCGCTCGTTCGCCACCGCGACCAGCGCGTCGCGCAGCTGTCCGTTCGCCGTCGCGTTCGCCCCGGTAAACCGTGGCAGAAAGCGCCGGAAGTCCGCCTTCTCCGTCGGCACCGACCCGCTCAGCAGGCCGCGCGACAGCACCCCGTACGCCGTCACCCCGATCCCCAGCGCGCGCAGCCCCGGCAGAACGCTCGCCTCCATCCCCCGCGTCGTCAGCCCATACTCCAGCTGCACATCCGCGATCGGCGTCACCGCCTGCGCCCGCCGCGCCGTCTCCACACTCATCTCGCTCAGGCTCGCGTGCCGTACATAGCCCTGCTTCACCATCTCCGCGATCGCGCCCACCGTCTCTTCAATCGGCACCTTGTCGTCGATCCGCGCCGGCCGGTAGATATCCACGAACTCCACCCCCAGCCGCTTCAGGCTGTACCCAAGAAAGTTCTTCACCGCCGCCGCCCGTCCGTCGAAGCCGATCCACGCCCCCGAGGGCGACCGCATCGCGCCGAACTTTACGCTCAGCACCACGCCATCCCGCGCCCCCGAACCGCGCTCGGCCAGCGCCCGCCCGATCAACATCTCGTTATGGCCCGCCCCGTAAAAGTCCCCCGTGTCCAGCAGCGTCACGCCCCCGTCGAGCGCCGCGTGGATCGCCCGCAGGCTCTCCGCGTCATCGGTCGACCCATACATCCCGCTCATCCCCATGCACCCCAGCCCCAGGGGAAACACCACGGGCCCCGTCACGCCCAGCCGCCGCACACTCACCTCCGCCACGTCACCCTCCTCAAGTCGCCGTGCTATACCTGCCGGCCGACTCGCCCCGCCTGAACCGGACGGCCTCGCCAACCCACACCGATCGTAGCCCCGCCCGTCCACCCCGCACACGACCCGCACACGGCGTTTTCATCCCATCGCATCGCGCACCGCCATGTATGCTGCACTCACCCACACACTCTCCTTGAGGTCTGCCGTGCCCCGACGCCCCCTGCTCCTCGCCGGTTGGTCCCTCCTCGCCGCCTCCGCCCTCGCGCAGCACCGCACCGTCACCCAGGCCGAGGTCGACCGCGTCACCCGCGACGCCATCCTCATCGACACCCACGACGACGTCACCTCGCTCACCGTCAAGGGCTATGACATCGCCACGCCTAACACGAAGGGTGCCACCGACCTGCCCCGCATGCGCGGCTTCCTCGGTGCCGAGTTCTTCGCCGTCTACGTCGGCGCCGAGTACACCAATGGCAATCACTCCGCCAACCGCGCCCTCGCCATGATCGACACCACCCGCACCGACATCATCGCCGCCCATCCCAACGACTTCGTCTTTGCGACCACCGCCGACGAGATCGAGGCCGCCCACCGCGACGGCAAGATCGCCGCCCTGATGGGCATCGAGGGCGGCCATGCCATCGAGGACTCTCTCCGCCTGCTGCGCGACTTCTACGCCCTCGGCGTCCGCTACATGACTCTCACCCACTTCAACACCAACAGCTGGGCCGACTCGCAGGGCGACATCACCGATCCCAAGGTCCAGCACCACAACGGCCTCACCCCCTTCGGCAAGGACGTCGTTCGCGAGATGAACCGCCTCGGCATGATGGTCGACATCTCCCACACTGCCGACAAGACCTTCTTCGACGCCCTCGAGGTCTCCTCCGCCCCCATCATCGCCTCGCACTCAAGCTGCCGCGCCGTCTCGAACAACACCCGCAACCTCACCGACGACATGATCCGCGCCCTCGCCGCCAAGGGCGGCACCATGCAGATCAACTTCGACTGCGCCTATCTCTCCCAGCGCTACCAGGACGCCGCCAAGCCGCTCATGGCCGATCTGAAGAAGCAGTTCGCCGACGCCCAGAAGATCGCCGATCCCGCCGAGCGCGAAAAGGCGACCGACGCCCTCGAAGCGCAGATGAACGCAAAGATCCCGCCCGCCACCCTCGACGACGTCGTTGCCCAGATCGACCACGCCGTCAAGGTCGGCGGCATCGACCACGTCGGCATCGGCACCGACTTCGACGGCGTCGGCTGCCTGCCCCGCGACCTCGACGCCTACAACAAGTTTCCCGCGCTCACCCGCGCCCTGCTCGAGCGTGGCTACTCCGCCGAAGACGTCGAGAAGATCTACGGCGGCAACCTCCTCCGCGTCATGCGCGCCGTAGAAGCCCGCGCCAAGGCCCTCCGCTCCCAGCCACCCCTCACCACCACCATCGCCGCCAGCCAGTCCTCGTCCCGCTAACTCGACAAACCCTCAACACCCCACGATCACCCGCATCTGGAACAGACAACCCCAGATACGGCACGGCTTCAGCCGGGCCGTATCGACCCGACGGCAAGCGGCGCTAGCCGCTGAGGTACGTCGGGCGACATTCCTTGACCCCTCTGCCCTCCTTGTCACAGATCTCTCCTTCGCAAGTACCTCTCGATCCGCCTCCCCGTGGCGCAATCACCCCCCGCCACCTGCTCTAATAGAAGAAGTCCCCATCCCACCTCGGAGATCGTGCCGTGTCGTCAACTCATGTGAATCGAAGACTTTACCTTTGACACCCCCGGGAAAACGGGACATTTGCACCCAGGTCCACCCTTAACTCGAATCGTTCGAAGACTTTGCATCAAAAGTGGGGGGAAGGGGGGCCAGCCGTGAGACGATGGTCCGAGACCCACGACCTGCGAACGTGGCGAAATTGGCAGACGCACCAGACTTAGGATCTGGCGGAGCAATCCATGGGGGTTCAAGTCCCCCC
>CAXTVA010000012.1:0-88672 GCA_964247625.1 uncultured Acidobacteriaceae bacterium | reverse complement strand
CCCGCCATCAACGTCAACGACTCCGTCACCAAGTCGAAGTTCGACAACCTCTACGGCTGCCGCGAGTCGCTCGCCGACGGGATCAAGCGCGCGACCGACGTCATGATGGGCGGCAAGATCGCCGTCGTCTGCGGCTACGGCGATGTGGGGAAGGGCTCGGCACACTCGCTGCGCGGCATGGGCGCGCGCGTCATCATTACCGAGATCGACCCTATCAACGCACTCCAGGCCGCAATGGAGGGCTTTGAGGTCACGACCATCGAAGAGGCCCTCGGCCGCGGCGACATCTACGTCACCGCCACCGGCAACGTCGACATCATCACGCACGAGCACATGCAGCAGATGAAGGACCAGGCCATCGTCTGCAACATTGGCCACTTTGACAACGAGATCCAGATGGACGCGCTCAACGCCGACCCTGACGCCGAGCGGCTCAACATCAAGCCGCAGGTCGACAAGTACACCTTCAAGTCGAACGGCAAGAGCATCTTCGTGCTCGCCGAGGGCCGCCTAGTCAACCTCGGCTGCGCGACCGGCCATCCCAGCTTCGTGATGTCGAACAGCTTCTCGAACCAGACGCTCGCAGCGCTCGATCTCTGGGCGAACCGCGACAGTTACAAACCCGGCGTCTACATCCTTCCCAAGCGCCTCGATGAGGAGGTCGCGCGTCTCCACCTCGAGAAGATCGGCGTCAAGCTGACGACGCTCTCCCACAAGCAGGCCGACTATCTCGGCGTGAACCCGGACGGGCCGTACAAGTCCGAGCTCTACCGCTACTAGCATCACTCCAGGGCAAGCAACACAGCGTGGCCGCAGAGATCTTCCTCTGCGGCCACGCTGCTTTGAGAGAACAAGGCCCATCGCCGTGGCGAATCACGTGCTCAAGCACTACAGGCGCTGCGCCTTTCTCTGCAGCGTCCTAAGAGGTACGTCCCCGCGACCTGATCGGACTTGCCTGTTCTGCCGGCGGCATCGATCGATCGAGGTTCGTTATGCGTACTTGTGGCAACTCTCGCCGACACAACAGATAGAGACACGAGACGGCCTCCCATGTTGCGCGGCGGCGGCAAACTAGCTGGTGGGCGACGTATAGTCCTGCGTCGTGATCACCTGCACGCCGGGAGTGGTCACCAGCTGCTGATCGATCAGAATGACCGTGCTCGCTGAGCCCGCGCTGTAGGTCGTCTGCGCGCCCGTGTACGTGGCCACAGTCGTACTCGTCGGCACGGTGCCCGTCGGCACCAGAACCAGCGTGTACGTTCCCGTCGGCACCTGCATGTAACCCGTGTTGGTCGAGAACGTCAGGTTCGTGAGCAGCGGTGTCACCGCCGTGAACTTCTGCCCCGCCGGCACCAGATAGACATCGAGCGCGCCGATGATCGTCGCCTGATCGAGAAACCGCAGCACAATCTGTCCCGAAGGCGCAGGCTGCGCCTGATCGGTCAGGATCAGCTCTTGCAGATCCGCCGCGTCATTGCCGATCAGCACCGTGTACTGGTTGTTGGCCGCGAACGTGCCCTTGGTCGCGATCAGCGACTGCTTTGTGCCGGCACTGTTCGCCCCGATCGAGTAGGCGCCCACATCAAACGGCACATACGAGGTCACGGTGCCAAAGCCCAGATTCTGCGCAAAGAGCGTGCTGTTCTCGTACATGTCCAGCCCGGGCGCGTCCGGCGAGGCGTCGATGACCCGCACCTGCGCGGCCGACGTGCTGTTGACCACCGCTTGGCAGCCCGACAGGAGAAGCGCGCTGGCGCCTGAGACGAGCACAGTGACGAGACGGGCGACTTGAGTGCGCGGCAGCATGGCAAGAAGGACGTGCCCGCCTCCGTATCTCACGGTCTGCGAGCAAAGTATGACCCACTCTAACCGATCTCCCCTGGCTGCCAAGCGAACGAACGGGGGGTTGACAGAACACCCGTCGCTTGCTTGAGCTTCGACCTTCTGGCGACTTTCGAACGCAGCCACATCGAACGCGAAACCGCGAACCCCGAGGCGCACACCGCGACCGGCGGCAACGTCCACACGGAGATCGGACCCCGCCTGCAGCGGAGAGAGCCCGCCGGGTTCCGTTGCAGATCGATTCGCGGCCGCGGCTCCAAGCAGCCCGGCCGCGGGCTCCCTACTTCTTTACCGGCCGCGAGGCGATAATGTTGTCCTTGATCTTGTCGTAGGTCGCCTGCGGAAGGATGCCGCGCTGCACCAGCTGATTCTTCGCCGTGTACGGCCGCCCGGCGATGATGCGCGCCGAGTACGCGTCCCCGATCCCGCTGAACGCCTTCAGCTGGTCCGCCGTCGCCGTGTTGATATCGAGTTTGCTGCCGTCCGCGGTGACGGGCCCGGTCGTCTTGGTCGCGGCCGTCGACCCCTTCGTCGATTGCGCCTGCGCAGGAGCCAGAGACAGCGACGAGAGCGTAGAGGCAAGTAGGACTGCGGTCAGCAGACGGCGAAGAGCGGGCATCGTGAGATCTCCTTCGTGCGGTACCGATGCGCTTGATCGCATCCGGTGCAGACTTGCGCGCAGCCAGAGTAGCAGAGGCTGCGCGCCCTTCATTGCAGTAGATCGACCACATTGGCGATGAAGTACGTGAGCGGGTCATAGACCACCACATACCCATCGAAGTACCCCATCTGATATCCCGGCGGAGACGGCGGCAAGAGACCGTAGAGCCCGACCGGCAGCGGCGTGAGATAGCCGATATCGCCGTAGGGAAAGTAGCCGCCCGTGATGAAAACCGGCCGCCGCGCGCGACGAATGTAGCGCAGGTGCGCGGCATAGTGCAGGCGCAGGAGATCGCGGTCACCGGGGCGGAACTGATACGGGGGCCGATCTCTCGGCGGTCGGCCCCACTGCGGCGGTCGTCCGCCGCCCGGCCGCGACGGCGGCCTCGTCCCGGGATGCGGTCGAGGCGGCCGTCCGTGGCCGCCGGGGTTGGGTCGCGGCGATGGCTGCGGCCGACCGCTCTCACCCCGACCCGGGCCGGGCCGACCGCCCGCGCCTCCACTCCCCGGCCGCTGTCCACCCGGGCGCTGCCCGCCCGGTGGCGACCCGCCTGGCTGCGGTCGCCCCTGCTGACCTCCCGGCATCGGTCGCGTCGTCGGCCGTGGCGACCGGTCCTGAGGACCCGGCAATCCTGGAGCGTTCTGCGCCACCACCCACGTCGCCGAGATCACACCACACAGCAGAGCCCGGCAGATCACCCGTACCTCTGGTCTCATGGCCTCTGGCTTGCCTCCTTGCGTATGCGGGCAGCCTAAGCCGCACCGACACGGAAGGCAACGCATTTTTCGCCTGCCTTGACCGGCCCCACGCAGGCCAGGCGCTCACCCAGCCGTTTGACATCCTCCGGGCCCCCGGCTAGCGTTAAGCTGCATGCGTTCCACACTGCACCATCTCGGACATCGTCACCATCGCGCTCGCGGCGCGCCGACGACCTCCGGGATGGCGATCTAGACGCCCTCCACACGGATCTCGACAGGCCCGCCACCGCGCACCCCGCGAGCGGGCCTTTCTTCTGCCTCAACCAGCTCCATCGCACCGCAAAGGATTGCATTCCATGCAAGCAAGCACCATCGACTTCGGCAAGATGGACGGGCTCGTCCCGGGCATCGTGCAGGACAGCAGGACCGGCGAGACACTCATGCTCGGCTTCCTCAATGAAGAGAGCTACCGCAAGACGCTCGAGACCGGCTTCGTCACCTTCTGGAGCCGCACCCGCCAGAAGCTCTGGATGAAGGGTGAGACCAGCGGCAACCGCCTGCGCATCGTCTCCGCCGCGACCGACTGCGACAACGACGCGCTGCTCTTCCGCGTCGAGGTCGAGGGCGACGGCCTCGTCTGCCACGAGGGCACCGTCAGCTGCTTCACCAAGCCCGTTTCGGTCACCCTCGCGACCCAGGCGGAGGCGGCCCGATGAGCCAGACCTCCCGGCTCAAGCTCGGCATCCCTAAAGGAAGTCTGCAGGACGCGACCATCGCTCTCTTCGAGCGCGCCGGCTGGCGCATCTTCGCCGACGGCCGAAGCTACTTCCCCCGCATCGACGACGACGCCATCGAGTGCATGCTCGTGCGCGCGCAGGAGATGGCCCGCTACGTCGAGCACGGCGCCCTCGACGCCGGCCTCACCGGCAACGACTGGATCCTCGAGAACCAATCCGATGTCGAGCGCATCACCTCGCTCACTTACTCCAAGCAGAGCCGCACGCGCGTCAAATGGGTGCTCGCGGTGCCCGAGGACTCGCCCTATCAGCGCCCTGAAGATCTCGCCGGTAAGGTCGTCGCCACCGAGCTCGTCGAGTACACCAAGCGCTACTTCGAGGCGAAGAAGATCCCCGTCCGCGTCGACTTCAGCTGGGGCGCGACCGAGGTCAAGCCGCCCACGCTCGCCGACGCCATCGTCGAGGTCACCGAGACCGGCTCCAGCCTGCGCGCCAACCGCCTGCGCATCATCGAGACCCTTATGGAGTCCGAGACGCAGCTCATCGCCAACAAGGCCGCCTTCGCCGACCCCGGCAGGCGCAGCAAGATCGAGAACATCAGCCTCATGCTCAACGCCGCCATCGCCGCGCAGGGCCGTGTGGGCCTCATGCTGAACGTGCTCAAGGCCGACCTCACCGACGTTCTCCGCGTGCTTCCCGCGCTTAACTCGCCCACCATCTCCCAGCTCTCCGACGCCGAGTGGATGGCCCTGAACACCATCCTCGACGAGCGCGAAGTCCGCGAGGTCATCCCGAAGCTCAAGGCCGCCGGCGCCACCGGCATCGTCGAGTATCCGCTCAGCAAAGTCGTTCTGTAACCAGATGAGGCACACATCAGCATGAAGCTCCTTCACACCTTCGGCGACCAGGCGCAAGAGACCGCCGCAGCCATCCGCGCGCTCGAGCAGCGCGGCGCCGTCAACATCATGAGCGTCGCCGCCGCCGTTGAGGAGATCCTCGCCGCGGTGCGCGACGGTGGCGATCTCGCCCTGCTCGAGCTCGCCACGCGCTTCGACCGTCTGCCGCCCGCAAGCGTCGTCGCCGCCCTCCGCATCACGCGCGACGAGATGCAGGCCGCCTGGGAGCAGACCTCGCCTACCCTCCAGAACGCCATGCGCGTCGCGCGCGAAAACATCCGTCGCTTCGCCGAGCGGCAGATGCCCTCAACCTGGACCATCAGCCCCGCCGAAGGCGTCGAGACTGGCCAGATCGTGCGCCCGCTCGCTGCGGTCGGCTGCTACGTGCCGGGCGGTCGCTATCCCCTGCCCTCCACCCTGCTGATGACCGTCACCCCCGCGCAGGTCGCCGGCGTGCCGCGCATCGTCGTCTGCTCGCCCCGCCCCGCGCGCGAGACCCTCGCCGCCGCCTGGCTCGCCGGCGTGACCGAGTTCTACCGCATCGGCGGCGCGCAGGCCATCGCCGCCCTCGCCTTCGGCACCGAGACCATCGCACCCGTCGATAAGATCGTCGGCCCCGGCAACCTCTTCGTCACCGCCGCCAAGCTCGCCGTCTCCGGCCTCTGCGGTATCGACATGCCCGCCGGCCCCACCGAGATCGTCGTCACCTCCGAGACCGGCGCACCCGAGGCGATCGCGGCCGACCTCGTTGCGCAGGCAGAGCACGATCCCGAGGCGCTCGCCATCCTCATCACCACGAGCGACGCTCTCGCCTCCGCCGTCGCACGCGAGGTCGAGCGTCAGAGCGCCGGCAACGAGATCGCGAGAACCTCCCTCCAGGCGCAGGGCTTCCTTCTCGTAACGCGATCTGTTACAGAAGCCCGCGCCCTCACCAACCGCCTCGCCCCCGAACACCTCACCATCGATGAGGCGAGCGATCTTCGCTGGGTTGAGAACGCCGGCTCCGTCTTCATCGGCCAGCACACCCCGCAGTCGCTCGGCGACTACATCAGCGGCCCCAACCACGTGCTGCCCACAGGCCGTCACGGCCGCATCCGTGGCGGTCTCTCAGTCGCCGACTTCGTCAAAGTCATCACCGTCCAGCGCTACTCCGCCGCCGGCCTCGAGCAGCTCGGCCCACACGCTGCCGCCATGGCCGACGCCGAAGGCCTCCGCGCGCACGCCGCCAGCGTTCGCGGCAGAATGGAAACGCTATGATCGTAACTGAAAAGGTTCCAAGTGCGAACTCCGTGCCCAACGACGGCACGTCCGGACCAGGCCCGCAACCCCGCGCTCGCGTCCTGGCTATGCCCGAGTACCACCCGCCCCTGGCCGGCCGTAACGCCCTCCGCCTCGACTTCAACGAGAACACCTTCGGCCCCTCGCCCCGCGTCGCCGAGGCCCTCCACGCGCTCACCGCTGAGAGCCTCACCGTCTACCCCGAGCGCCAGCACGCCGAACGCGACGTCGCCCGCCACTTCGGCCTCACCCCCGATCAGGTCCTGCTCACCAACGGCGTCGATGAGGCCATCCACCTGCTCTGCTGCGCCTTCCTCGATGAGGGCGACGAGGCTCTCATCGCCACACCTAGCTTCTTCATGTACGACGTCAGCGTCAGCATGATGACGGCCGGCCTCGTTCGCGTGCAGTCCGACGACTCCCTGGCCTTTCCGTTCGATCGCTTCCTCGCCGCGATCACGCCGCGCACCAGGCTCATCATGATCGCGTCCCCCAATAATCCCACCGGCGCCGTCATCAGCCGCGAGCACATCTTCGAGATCGCTCGCCGCGCGCCCTCGGCCGTTGTCTACGTCGACGAGGCCTACTTCCACTTCTTCGGCGAGACCGTGCTGCCCGACCTTGGCGCACACCCCAACATCCTCGTCGCCCGCACCTTCTCAAAGGCCTTCGGTCTCGCCAATCTGCGCCTCGGCATGCTCGCCGGCCCCGCCAGTCTCATGGGCTTCATGCGCAAGGTCAGCTCGCCCTACAACGTCAACGGCATCGCCCTGGCAGTCTTACCCGCGGCCCTCGCCGACACCGACTACCTCGACTGGTACGTGCGCGAAATCCACACCGGCCGCGAGCGCATCAACGCCACTTTGCGCGAGCTTGGCGTGCCCTTCTGGCCGTCCGCCGCCAACTTCGTCCTCTTCCGCATCGGCCCGCGCCACGCCGAGCTCGTCCGCCGCATGCGCGAAAAAGGCGTCCTCCTCCGCGACCGCTCCACCGACCCCGGCTGTGATGGCTGCGTCCGCATCACCGTCGGCATCGACGATCACGTCACCCGCGGCCTCACCGCGCTCGGCGAGACCCTCGAGGAGATGCAATGGAGACCGTAACCAATCCAGGCACAGATCCAGAACAGGCAACGCCGCAGACTCTGAACGCACCGCCTTCCGCGGCTCGTATCGGCACCATCAATCGCGATACCACCGAGACCAAAATCGCCCTGACCCTCACGCTCGATGGCGCGGGCACCTACACCGTCTCGACCGGCATCCGCTTCTTCGACCACATGCTCGAGCTCGTCACCCGCCACGGCGGCTTCGACCTCGCGCTCACCTGCCAGGGCGACCTCGACGTCGATCAGCACCACACCGTCGAAGACGTCGGTATCGCACTTGGTGAGGCCGTCGCCCAGGCCCTCGGCGACAAGCGCGGCATCCTCCGCGCCGGCTACTTCGTCATGCCTATGGATGAAACCCTCGCCGTCGCCGCTATTGACCTCTCCGGCCGCACCGCCTATGCCGTCGAGACCCTCGTCGACGTCCCCGTCGTCGGCGACCTGCAGACCGAACTGGTGACAGATTTCTTCGAGGGCTTCGCCCGCGGCGCCAAAGCCAACGTCCACATCAGGGTCCTGTACGGTCGCTCCAACCACCACAAGATCGAAGCGAGCTTCAAAGCCTTCGCGCGAGCCCTCCGCGGAGCCACCTCCCGCGACGAACGCATGCGCGACCTCCTTCCCAGCACCAAAGGCCTGCTGTGAAGCGGGACAGGTCGAACCCATTCGCGGATAGCAACGGGACACCGTTAGCTGCGATCCGTTTCCCTCTACAAATTAGCTAAGATCTTGCAGATGAAGATTCTCGAGTTCACGAGAGCAGATTCGAGTCGCAACCGTCAACGCCTGGCAACGCTCGGAGACGCAATGGTCGTCTTTGAGCTGGCGTTTCCTCTGATTATCTTCACAATCGCCTAAGTTCATTATGCCGTCGCCGCGAGAGGCTTCAGCGGGCGCTTCATCGGCTATATGCAACTGTTCTGGTTTCTTGTTTGTTGTTCGTGCATCGTCTCACTTATCTTCTCTTCTCGAGGAAGCGGATGGAAGAGATTCGCCGGCGTCGTTGGCTCGATGATGGCAGGAATCCTGAACGTGATCTTTTTAGCTCTTAATTCACTCGTGTGAACCCTCTCCGCCCATGATCGCCGTCATCGACTACAAAGCCGGCAACCTCACCAGCGTCGTCAAGATCCTGCGCCACCTCGACGCGTCCGACATCACGATCACGCAAGACCCCGAAGCCGTCCGCAAAGCCGACCGCATCATCCTCCCCGGCGTCGGCCACTTCCGCTCCACCCAACTCCTCCACGACCTCGCCCTCACTGAAGCCACCCGCGACGCCATCGCCCGCGGTACGCCCTTTCTCGGGATCTGCGTCGGCCTGCAGTGGCTCTACGACGGCTCCACCGAGGCCGCCGCCACCGGAGGCCTCTGCCACTTCGGCGGCTCCTGCGAGCACTTCCCCACCACCTTCGACGACCACCCCCTCAAAAGCCCCCACGTCGGCTGGAACTCCCTCGACGACATCCGCCCCGACTCCAGACTCCTGCGCGGCTTCGTCCCCGGCAGCTTCGTCTACTACACCCACTCGTGGCGCGCCCCCGTCAGCCCCGACACCGCGGCAGTTACAAACTACGGCGGCCCCTTCACTGCCGTCGTCGAGCGCGCTAACGTCATGGGCGTTCAGTTCCACCCTGAAAAGTCCGCCGCTACGGGCCTGCAGATCCTCCGCAACTTCCTCGCCCTGTGAGCCCATGCTGACCAAACGCATCATCGCCTGCCTCGACGTCCGCTCAGGCCGCGTCGTCAAAGGCGTTCAGTTCGTGGACATCATCGACGCCGGCGACCCCGCCGAACTCGCCCACCGCCACGCCGCCCTTGGTGCCGACGAGATCGTCCTGCTCGACATCACGGCCACGCACGAGGGCCGCGGCACCCTGCTCGACACCGTCCGCCGCACCGCCGCGCAGCTCTTCATCCCCTTCACCGTCGGCGGCGGCATCCGCTCTGCCGAAGATGCGTCCGCCGTCTTTGATGCGGGCGCCGACAAGGTCTCGATCAACTCCTCCGCCATCGCGCGCCCCGAGCTCATCACCGAGATCGGCCAGAGCTTCGGCGCCCAGGCGGTCGTCGTCGCCATCGATGCCCGGCGCAGCACGAGCCCTACGCAGGATCCCATCGCCGACGCCGAGGTCTTCGTCGCCGGCGGCCGCACCCCCACCGGCCGCAACCTCATCGCGTGGGCCCAGGAGGCCGAGGCCCGCGGCGCCGGCGAGATACTCCTCACCTCCATGGACGCCGACGGCACCCGCGCCGGCTTCGACTGCGCCCTCACCGCAGCCATCTCCGCCGCCGTGCAGATTCCCGTCATCGCCTCCGGCGGCGCTGGCTCCGCGCAGCACTTCGCCCAGGTCTTCAGCCATGCGGCCGGCGGCGGCCGCGCCGACGCCGCCCTCGCCGCCAGCATCTTCCACTTCGGCGTTACCAGCTCCCGCGTGCTCAAGCAGGAGCTCGCCACGCACGGCATCCCCGTCCGCCTGCCCTGTTGAAAGACCGCGCTCTCCTTGTGACAGGCCGTGCGTTTTGCACACGCGAAGGTGCATTCTGCGCATCACAGAACTAACCATGCCAACGAACACCAAGCCGTGCCAGGAACCCGCCAACGCGGCGATGCGTGACGGTCTTCCGCCCGCGTACTACCATCTTTACGGCCTGCTCCACACCTTGCACGCCCTCGCCGCGCAGCAGGATCACATCTGCACCTTGCTCGCCGACATGAAGCGCACCGGCAAGGTCACCGCGTCCGTCCGCCGCGAGCTCACGGCGGTGCTGCACGATCTCCCCTCCGTCAGCCTCCAGACGGAGATCGAGTCTGTCTTCGCCGCGCTCGAGCCCTGACGCCGCACGGCTGAGACACTAGAACGATGCTCATCCCTTCCATCGACCTGCTCAACGGCCAGATCGTGCAGCTCGTGCAGGGCGAGACCCTCAAGCTCGCCTTCGACGACTTCGACCCCTGGATCGAGCGCTTCGCGAAGTATCCGCTGGTGCAACTCATCGATCTCGACGCCGCCAAGCGCCAGGGCTCCAATCGCCACCTCATCGCCCGGTTCACCAGCCGGCTTCCCTGCCAGGTCGGCGGCGGCCTGCGTAGCGCCGACGACGCCCGCCCCCTGCTCGACCTCGGCGCCCGCCGCGTCATCTTCGGCTCATCCCTCTTCGGCGCGCCCACACCGGACGAAGCCACCCGTCGCCACCCGCTCATCCGCCTCGAGTTTGCCGAGACCCTCAGCCGCGATCTCGGCGAAGAGCAGCTCGTCTTCTCGGTCGATAGCAAGCACGGTAACGTCGCCGTCCACGGCTGGCAGCACCAGGTCGGCCTCACTCCCGAAGAGGCCATCACCTGGCTCGAAGACACCTGCTCGGCCTTCCTGTACACCCACGTCGACACCGAGGGCACCATGCAGGGCTTTCCGCGGCCCCTCGCCGCCACCCTCCGCGCCACCACCGCCCGTCAGCTCATCGTCGCCGGCGGCATCCGCACTCAGGCCGAGATCGACGCGCTGGACCGGATGGGCGTGGACGCTGTCGCCGGCATGGCCGTCTACACTGGTGCTATCGAGGCCTAGCCCCCGCGCACCACCCTGAGGTCTCCATGCCCTGGTTCCAGAGAGCCACCCGAAACGCCGTCGTCGCCGGTCTGTTCGCAGGAGCCGTCGGCGGCATTGCAGGCTCCGCCGCCAAGATCGTCGGCGAAGCCATCTACGAACCGCGCACGCAGGGTCAGGTTCCGCCGCCAGTCCTGCTCGCCGAACGCATCGCCGGCCATCCGCTCGATCACACGCAGCAGATCGTCGCAACCCAGGTCATCCACTTCGTCTTCGGCGCATTCTCGGGTGGCGTCTACGGCGGCTTCGCTGAGGTCGCGCCCATCGTGACCGCCGGCTACGGCTCCGCGTTCGGCGTCGTCCTGCAGCTCTTCACGCACGAGTCACTCGTCCCCGCCCTCGGCCTCGACGTCGGCCCGCTTCAGCAGCCGCTGCGCGAGCACGCAAGCGAGTTCTTCAGTCACATCCTCTACGGCCTGGCCACGGAGGCCGTGCGCCGCGCGGTTCGCCGTCGCATCGGCCCCCAACCTGCGCCGCGTCTCTAATTCGATCCAGCACCGGCGCCTGACCCGCTACTCGACGTTTCCCGCGTCCGCGAGCGCGTAGTAGCCCTTGCGTGTCTGCACCTTCATGCCCTTGCCGCAGGTCACGTCCAGCTTGCGGAACGTCCCGTCCAGCTTCAGATTGGAGGGTGTGTAACTCGCCAGATACTGCGTCCGCAGCTCGTCCTGGATCGCCGCGAACGCCTCCTCCAGCCGCTTGCCGTTATTGCCGACGTTGATCACCCGCCCGCCCGTGTCCGTGGCCAGCTTCTCCATGTCGCGATCGCCCGAGTACCCCAGCTGCAGACCGCCATAGAATCCGCGGTCCGCAATCAAAATGACATAGACGATCGCGTTCGCCTTCTGTGCCGCCTCGGTCGCCGTCTTCAGCGTCTCCTGCGAGCCCTGGTCACCGCCGTCGGTCAGCATCACGATCACCTTGCGCCCCGCCTCTGGCTTCAGCTTGTCGTGCGCCGCCAAGTAGACCGCGTCATATAGCAGCGTGCCCCGTGCCGTTCCATTGCCCGTCACCGACCCGGTTCCCGCGCCCGTATTGATCGATGCCTTGTCGATCGCCCGCTGCAGCTCGCGCGAGGAGTTCGTATAGTCCGCCAGCAGATCCACATTGATGTCGAACGAGATCAGGAACGCCTCGTCCTTCGGTGTCAGCACACTCTTCAGAAACGTCGCCCCGGACTGCTGCTCGAGCGGCAGCACATTCTGCTGCGATCCGCTCGTGTCCAGCAGAATTCCGATCGTCAACGGCAGGTTCTTCTCCTGCGTGAAGTTCTTCGTCTTCTGCGGCACTTTGTCTTCGACGATCTCGCAGTCATCCTTCTTCAGGTTGGTGATGAAGCCGCTCTTGTCCCGCACCGAGAAGTAGAGGTTGACCAGGTTCACCGTCACCTTCAGGGTCTGCGTGTCCAGGCCCTCGATCGCCTCGGGCGCGGCATCGCTCGCCGGCGGCGGTCCACCAGGCGACGGAGCCTCCTGCGCTGCGAGACGGCAGGACGGCAGCAGAAGAGCAAGCGCCAGCGGCGCAACGGCACGGAGCAGGGCAGGAGAAGCAAGACGCATAGATGAGTTAGACGAGCGATCCCCGCCGGAGGTCAGTCTAGCGCAGCCCACTCTTCGTCCCATCAAAGGCTGCGTGCCATCGCCGTCCCTCGCGCGTCCAAGCGAGAGAGCCCCCGGTGGCTGCTAAGCTTAGGGCTGCATCTAAACCGTGCAGCGACGCCCGTTGCTCGGCGTCGCGGGAGACCTGGCCTTGGTTACCGAAAACATCCTCGCAGGGGCACTGCTCTTCTCACTCGTTGCCGCGCAGACACAGCAGCCGGCGCCCCTGCCCGACAGCCCCGCGCCGCAGCAGCAGAGCCTGCCCGATGCCCCCGGCCGGCAGAACACCCTTCCCGCCCCTGGCTCTATCGCGCCCGGCAGCGGCGCTCCCGCAGGTGACCCGGACGCGCTTCAGAACGCCGGAGCCACCGCACCCGGCCAGAATCAGATCCCCGGCGCCACGCCGGCCGCGGCCGCCGCCAACGACGCCGACGAGCCCGACATTCCCCCGTCCGGCGACGGTCCCAAGTACACCCTCAACGTCCGCACCAACTTCGTCGAGATCCCCTTCACCGTCAAGGACGCCAAGAACCAGCTCGTCCCCGGTCTCGCACCCCGCGACATCCGCGTCTTCGAGAACAACGTTCGCCAGCAGATGCGCCTCTTCACCGTCGATCCCTTCCCGCTCTCGGTCGCCCTGGTCATCGATCAGAGCGTCGCCTTCAACGAGGCCGCCAAGATCAACAACTCGCTTGGCGCGCTGCAGAACGCCTTCACCCCCTACGACGAGATCGCCGTCTTTACCTACAACAACACGCCGACGATGCGCACCGACTTCACCGCCGCCCAGAGCGCCCGCCTCGGTGCCGTGCTCGAGCAGTCCAAATCCGCCGGCCGGGATGGCGCCTTCGCCTATACCACCGGCCCACTCTCTCAGGGCATCTACCTCAACAGCGGCGCCCAGGAGCACATCAACCCGCTCACGAATCCGTCGAAAGGCACCTCGCAAAGCAGCATCATCAACGTGCCTCGCGAGAGCCACACCCTCAACGACGCGATCCTCGAGGCCGCCAAAGCCACCGCGCGCGCCGGCAAGGGTCGCCGCCGCATCGTCTACGTCATCTCCGACGGCAAGGAGTTCGGCTCGACCGCCAAGACGAAGGAGGTCATTCGCTACCTTCAGACCAATCAGATCGCCGTCTATGGCACCCTTGTGCACGATCTGCCGAACGTCAAGGGCGAAGGCTTCCTCGACCGTGTGCATCTACCCCTCCAGCTGCGCGATAACATCCTGCCCGTCTATGCCGACGCGACTGGCGGCCAGCTTGACCCCGAGTTCCGCCAGGGTGGCATCGAGCGAAGCTTCGCCCGCATCGCTGAGCAGGTGCGCACGCAGTACACCGTCGGCTACTACTCGAACGAGCCCATGATCGACGGCAAGTACCGCCAGGTTGAGATCAAAGTCCTTCGCCCGAACCTCACCGTCATCGCGAAGAAGGGCTTCTACCCCACCGCCTCCGACGCCCGGCCCGCGGCCGTTCGCACCGCCGCACAATAGTGCTTGGCGCAGCTATCCTGGGCGAAGCCTTTGTCTCGCTTCGCTCCCTCTCTCTTCCGTTGAGCCTCCTGCACTCTCCCGCACTCTCCGGCGCCGGCGTCCTCGGTCTGCTCGCCGCCCTCACCTGGGGCGGCGGTGACTTCTCGGGCGGCATGGCGGTCAAGCGCGCCGGCGGCTCGCTTCCCGCGGCTGTGCGCGTCGTCCTTCTCTCCCACACCGTCAGCTTTACCCTGCTCGCCATCACCGCGCTCCTGCGGCACGATCCCCTGCCCCACGGCGCTCCAGTCGCCTGGAGCCTCGGCGCGGGCCTCGCCGGCGCCGTCTCTGTCCTCGCCTTCTACCTCGCCCTCTCGGCGGGCGAGATGGGCTCTGCCGCCGCCGTCAGCGGCCTGCTCGCCGCCGCTATCCCCGCCGTCGTCTCCATCGCCCTTGAGGGCACACCCGGCCTGCTTCCGCTGCTCGGCTTCGTGCTCGCCGCCGCCGCCATCTGGCTCATCGCCGCCGGCGCCGCCCCGGGAACCGGCTCCTCTCGACGTGCCATCACCCTCAGCATCGCCGCCGGCGCCGGCTTCGGCATCTACTTCGTCGCGCTGCGCATGGCCGGCCGCGCCGGCGTGCTCTGGCCCATGGCTGGCTCGCGCGTGGGCAGCCTCTCCGTCTGCCTTCTGCTACTGCTCGTCCTGCGCCTCAGACCCCGGCCATCACTCCAGCCCACATCCATCGCGCAGACCGCAGACGCGCCCCGCACCCTCGCCCGCACCCTCGCCCGCACCGTGGTCACCTGGGCGCTCAGCACCGCCCTGCTCGACACCGCCGGCAACCTCTTCTTCATCGCCAGCACCCGAGCCGGCCGGCTCGACGTCGCCGCCGTGCTCGCCTCGCTCTACCCTGCCTCGACCATCCTGCTGGCCGCGTGGCTCTTACGGGAGCGGCCCACGTTGCGCCAGGGCCTCGGCATGCTCGTCGCCGCCGCCGCCGTCGTCCTCATCACGCTGTAGAGCCGCATCCACCCACGCCCGCATCCACCCACGCCTGGACGTAGAAAGGGCTCGTGCGCCAACGCAGCACGAGCCCCGCTCTTCGTCCTTTTCCCGTACCGCGATCGAGCTCTACTTCACGCTCTCTTCGGCCTTCGGGGTCACGGTATGCGCCGCATCACCCGGCTTGTTGGTGTCGTCGGTCACGCCCTTCATCCCGTCCTTGAAGCCACGCAGACCCTCACCCAGACCCTTGCCCAGCTCCGGCAGCTTCTTGCCTCCGAACAGCACAAGGACAACCACGGCCAGCACGATCAGATGTGTCGGTGTAAACAGTTCGCCCATCGGTGTTTCTCCCTGTGACTGGCGGCACCTGCGCCCGGTCGCCCAGCACATCCATTGTCGCACAGCAGTGTCTCTACAGGAGCAACGCACTGCACCTCCCGCCAGATGCCGCCGAGACGTTATATCTTGGATTGGGGCCGCTTTCGAGCGGCTCGCCGGCCACTCTCTCCCGCGCAGGCCATCGCCACAGCCGCGGGGCAGACCGCCCGGTTCATCCGTGCCTCACGCGAGCACTCGCGCCGCGGCACATCTTCCAGGAAACGAGATCCCGTTGACCAGAACGATGGAACTGACACCCGCGGCCGGGCGCACACAACGCCGCCACCGCACCCTTGCGGCCACCCTCCTCACCACGCTCGTCACACTCGCCGCCGGCACCGTCGCCCGCGCCCAGCAGAGCAAGCTGAACCTCGCCCCGACCGCGACCTACGACAATCGCTACGAGATCTATGGCGGCATCGGCTTCCAGAACGGACAGGCCGGCCAGGCGCTGCCGAAGCGCTTCAACTCCGCCACCGCCGAGGCCCTCGGCACCTACTGGATCACCTCGAAGCTCGGCGTGGCCGGCGACTACCGCTTCTCCGGCGGCACCACGCCCGTGCTCAGTCCGTACTACAACCGCGTCGCCATCTTCGAGAACATCTTTATGGGCGGCGTGCAGTATCGAGGCCCCAAAGGCCGCTACGCCGCCATCGACTATCACGCCTTCGCCGGCGCCGCGCACGGTACCTTCGACAGCGCCATCAGCGGCTATCCCGGTGGCAGCCCCGTCTCCGCCACCGACATCGGCCTCTACTCCAACCGCACCAGCCCCTACTTCGCCCTCGGCGGCTCAGTCGACTTCAACTACTCCAAGAACCTCGCCATCCGTCTCCAGCCCGACCTCATCCTCGAGCACTTCGGCACCGATCTCCGCGAGTTCTTCGCCGTCTCCGGCGGCGTCGTCTATCGCTTCGGCAAACGCTAGCGCGCAACACCCACTCTAATGGCCTGTATCTCTCTCTGCAGAGAAGGCGGCCCATGCGCCAGATCCGCTACCGTGTCGCCACCAGCCTCGACGGCTTTCTCGCCGGCCCCCGCGGCGAGATCGACTGGATTCCTGAGGCCAACGACATCGACTTCAGCGCGTTCGACCGCTACGACACGCTGCTGATCGGTCGCCGCACCTTCGACCTGATGATCCGCCAGGAACAGACCACCCTGCCGGGCATGCGCTTAGTCGTCATCTCCACCACGCTCCAACCCGGCGATCATCCCGAGGTCACCCTCAGCAACGACGTCCGCGAGACCGTCGCCAGCCTGCGCGCCGCACCCGGCAAAGACATCTGGCTCTTTGGCGGAGGTCAGCTCTTCCGCACCCTGCTTGACCTCGGAGAGGTCGACGCGATCGATCTCTCCGTCTTCCCCGTCCTGCTCGGCGAGGGCATTCCCCTGCTGCCTCCGCCCTACACACCCGCCAGCCTCACCCTGCACGCGCATCGCATCTACCCGGCCAGCGGCACGGTCTCGCTCACCTACACCGTCCAGAAAGCGATCTCCTGACACCTTCCAGGGAGTGCTCGACGCGCACCCGGCTCTACGCGTGAGAGCACCGCAAGAGCTTCAGGCACGCTCTCTCGCGGAGCAGGAACGCCGGAGCTTCCGAAGCAACACAGACTTGCGGAAGCAGGGCACGGTAGCTCACCCTGCGGTGGTATGAAGCTCACCGAAGGCCCCCAACCTAACCACCGCACGCCCTCTCCAGGCCCGAAATGGCGCAGCAGGCGCACCCGCTCTAGAACGTATTCTGCATGAACTCCGGCGACACCGGGCTCTCATACACCGAGTAGTCCCTCGTCACCACCGTCAGCCCGCTCGCCGAGACGAAGTAGTTCTTCTTGTCCTCATTCGGGTCATAGCCGATCACCGTCCCGTCCGGGATGTGCACGTCGCGATCGATGATCGCGTGCCGGATCCGGCAGTGCCGCCCGATATTGACATGCGAGAAGATCACGCTCGAGTCCACGTCCGCATACGAGTTCACGCGCACATCCTGAGAGAGCACACTCGACCGCACCACCGCGCCCGACACAATACACCCCGAGCTCATGATCGAGTTGATCGCCATGCCCGTGCGCCCCGGCTCGCCAAAGACAAACTTCGCCGGCGGATACTGGTACGGCCGCGTGCGCATCGGCCAGCTCTTGTCATACAGATTGAACGTCGGCGAGACCGTCGCCACGTCCATATTCGCCTCGTAGTACGCCTCGAGCGTTCCCACGTCGCGCCAATAGAGCGCGCCCTTGCGGTTCTCGTCGACGAAGTTGTATGCGTGCACCTTGTACCGGCCCAGCAGGTTCGGCAGAATATTGTGTCCGAAGTCGTGCTTCGAGTTCGGATCCTCCGCATCCTTGATCAGCTCCGGCAGCAGCACATCCGTGTTGAACAGATAGATGCCCATCGACGCGTCCACCATCTCCGGGCTGTACGGCGATCGCAGCGTCGTCTCCTTCGGCTTCTCGAGAAATCCCATCACCTCGCCCGACCGCGCGACATCCACCACGCCGAAGCTCGCGACCTCCTCCGGCCGGATCGGCAGCGTCGCCAGCGTCACATCGGCGCCTGAGTCGCAGTGCTGCTGCATCATCAGCGCGTAGTTCATCTTGTAGATGTGGTCGCCCGAGAGGATCAGCACATACTTCGGCTCCTCCGAGCCGATCGAGTAGATGTTCTGGTACACCGCGTCCGCCGTGCCCGTATACCAGTTCTTATTCACGCGCTGCATCGGCGGCAGGATCTCAATAAACTCGCCGAGCTCGTTGGCCACCACCGGCCCCCACCCCTCGCGGATGTGCCGGTTCAGGCTCAGTGCCTTGTACTGCGTCAGGATGTACACATGGCGCAGGTCGGAGTTGATGCAGTTCGAGAGCGTGATGTCGATGATGCGGTACTGCCCGGCGAACGGAACGGCCGGCTTTGCGCGATCCCGGGTCAGCGGAAACAGACGCTCACCGGCACCACCGGCGAGCAGGACACCCAGCGTATTTCTCATCTCCGGCAACCTCGGGAAGAGCAGTGGACGAGCGAACCGAGACTACTAGTCCCCAACCTTGGATGCAAAGCATCATTGCCGCACCGGATCAATCACCCGGACACCCGAACCTGCTCCGCACCGTCGTGCGTTCGCCCTTAGACGGTCGGCTCATCGGAAGAGTTCACCGCACGCGCGCACGTCCACACATAAGCCGCCGCGGCCCGCAAAGGCCGCAGTCATGCCGCGCAGCGAGCTACTCGGCCTCAGCATCCTCGCTGATCGTGATCCGCAGTGACTTGAGAAAGTTCAGATCGTTCTCGCTGAACGGTCCCTCCACGGCCTCGTCTGCGGCGTCGGTCGCCTCATCGGTCTCCGTGTCCACCTCATTGAGACCGATCGTCGCCTCAAGCATCAGCAGGACGTCGAAGCCCTGCTCGCGAATGTTCTTTACCACACCCGCAATGTCCTCGGACTCGGACACGGTCTCGTGGATGGCCTCACCCAGCCTTTGGATCAGCTTCTTGACCTTTTGATTCAATGGCACCTCCGCACTGCCGTAGCTTCACACGCCTTCGCTAAGCACCACGCACCGGGTATTCCCCCCACGTCGCAGCCTTCGGTGGGAACGGCACTGCGGGTCCGCCAACTCTCTCCACGATACAAGCTGTGCCCGGCGCCCGCAACGATCCTCTTTGCCCGCGCCAACGATCTCAGCCTGCATCGTGCTGCGGCTCCAGGCACTCACCTGGAGCCGCACCGCGCCCTCCTGCTACACCACCGTGTGATGATCGGCCCACGCCGCCTCAAGCTTGTGCGCCAACTCCTCGACCGGCTGGCGGCGCTGCCGCCCAAACATCAGAAATCCCGCCGCTGCCGCACACACTCCCCCAACTAGCCAGAAAGTCCGTCGCATCTCCATCTCCTCGAATGACACACCTTGATTACTCCTCGTGCCGCCTCACCGAACGCACGCCGTAACCGGTCATCTTGCGTTGGATGCCGCGATGGCGCCGAACGTCAAGGTGCCTGTCTCCTGGCAGAAATCCCCACCCGCGCCACTTCCGTCTACACTCAAGGACATGGACTCCGTGCGTCTCGGTCGGGTGCTGGGCAGGGGCGCCCGCGGCGCCGCCCGAACCCTCATCTCCGCCGTCGACGCTGCCACCGCCCCGGCCGCGAACCCGGTCCACCACTCCAGCCCACCCACCTCCGCGCCCCAGACGCCGCGCCCTCCAGCAGAGCCGACAGCCGCCCGGACATCACCGGACACGCCTCGCACTGCACCCACCGTGATCCCCCCTGCGCGTGCCGCAGTGTCGCCAGCCGCAGCCCGATCCGGGTCTACGCCAGGCCAGCCCCAGCCCGCCTCGTCCAGTCGGCCCTCGACGCAGACCCGTCCCGCCCAGCACCCCCGGCCCAGCCCGGCCGCCATCGCCGCCGGCACGCGGCGCTTCGGACAGGCCACCTGGTCGCCTATCGCCCGCCTCTCCGGCGTCCTCTGGCTCGAGTTCACCGGCGTCTTCTTTGGCATCTTCGCGCTCTCCGCCGCGACCGGCGCATGGCGTCTCCGCACCGCCTTTGAACGCACCCCGCCGGGCGACCCCGCCCGCGCCCACCTCGTTCTCCTTCTCGCCGTCGCGCTCCTCTTCACCTGGTTCTGCGCCTCGAGCTTCGTGCGCGCGCGCCGCCGCGGTCGCCGCGCATGAGCGATCGCGCCGGCCGTCGCGCCGCTCTCGCCCTGCTCGTCCTTGCGCTCCTCGCAACCTCGCCCCGCTCCACCTTCTCCGCACTGCCGGAGCCACAGACGCCGGCGGCCCAGGCCAGGCCCGCCACCATCCCCGCCGTCCACGGCACCACCCTCACCGGCCAGCAGGTCGAGCTCCCCGCCGCCCTCGCCGGCAAGACCGGTGTCCTCGTCCTTGGCTTCAGCAAGGACGCCCGCGTCCCCGTCCGCGACTGGGGCCGCCGCCTCGCCGTCGACTACGCCACCAGCTCGACCATCGCCTACTTCGACATGCCCGTTCTGGCCTCCGTTCCGCGTCTCCTTCGCGGCGTCGTCCTTAAGCAGATCGCCGCCGACGTCTCCGACCGCGGCAAGCCGCACTTCCTTCCCATCACCACTGACGAACCCCGCTGGCGCGAGCTCGTCCAGTACAGTCAGCCCGGCGACGCCTACCTCCTCGTCGTCTCCGGCACCGGCGAGGTCCGCGCCACCCTCAGCGGTCCCCTCACCGACACCAGCTACCGCACCCTGCAGCAGGAGATCACCGCTGCCGCGACGCCGCGCTAGCTCCGCCCCTCAGCGGCGGCGCTATCCTGATCCCGTCGCCGCATCTCACCACCCAGAGGCCCCACATGCCCGAGACCCTCACCGAGCTCCGTCGCACCGCTCTCCACCCCGTCCATCGCATCGCCCGTGCCAGAATGGTCGACTTTGGCGGCTGGGACATGCCCGTCGAGTACACCGGCATCACCGCCGAACACCTCGCCGTCCGCACCGCCGTCGGCCTCTTCGACGTCTCGCACATGGGCGACATCCAGCTGCGCGGCCCCGGCTCCCTCGCCGCCATCAACCAGCTCTCGATGAACGATGCCTCCAAGCTCCAGGTCGGCCAGGCCCACTACTCCGCCATGCTCACCCCCGAGGGCACCTTCGTCGACGACATCGTCGTCCACAAGCTCTCCGACAACGACTACCTCATCGTCATCAACGCCGGCACCCGCGAAAAAGACATTCAGTGGGTTCGCCAGACCATCGGTGCAATGCCTTCCGTCCATATCAACGACTTCTCGGACTTCTACACCCAGCTCGCCATCCAGGGCCCGCGCGCGCAGGAGGTCCTGCAGAAGCTCACCGACACCGATCTCTCCAGCATCCGGAACTACTGGTTCACCTGGGGCAAGGTCGCCGGCTGCTACAACGTCATGATTGCCCGCACCGGCTACACCGGCGAAGATGGCTTCGAGATCTACATCCCCTCCGACGAGCCCACCAGCACCCGCGTCTGGAACGAGATCCTCGAGGCAGGCTCCGAGTTCGGCATCCTCCCCTGCGGTCTTGGCTGCCGCAACACCCTCCGTCTCGAGGCCGCCATGGCCCTCTACGGCCACGAGATCTCGGACTCAATCAACGTCTTCGAGGCCAACCTCGGCCGCTACGCCAAGCTCGACAAGCCCGGCTTCATGGGCAAACCCGCGCTCGACGCCATCACAGCCGCCGGCGGCCCCGCCCGCAAGCTCGTCGGCCTCGAGATGATCGACCGCGGCATTGCCCGCGACGGCTACCCCGTCAAGAGCCTCGACGGCGAGCCCCTCGGCCACGTCACCTCCGGCTCCCCCGCGCCGTTCCTCAAGAAAAACATCGCCCTCGCCTACGTCCCC
This sequence comes from uncultured Acidobacteriaceae bacterium, assembly GCA_964247625.1. GTDB lineage: Bacteria > Acidobacteriota > Terriglobia > Terriglobales > Acidobacteriaceae > Edaphobacter. The sequence continues at coordinate 67,032 of CAXTVA010000012.1, read as the reverse complement.
ACCACCCACACCGAGCCCGGCACCGAGCTCGCCGTCGAGATCCGCGGCCAGCTCGTCAAGGCTCAGATCGTCCCCCTTCCCTTCTACAAACGCCCGAAGAAGACCACACCAGCCGTCTAGTTCTACACTGAACCAGCGCTCATACGGAGAGACCACCAAGCCAATGCCCTACCCAGCACAGTACAAGTACACCAAGGAACACGAGTGGATCGAGGTCTCCGGCGAGACCGGCACCATCGGCATCACCGACTACGCCCAAAGCTCCCTCGGCGACATCGTCTTCGTCGACATGCCCAAGCTCGGCGAAGAGATCCAGGCCGGCAGCACCTTCGGTTCGGTTGAGTCCGTCAAGGCCGTCAGCGACCTCTACGCCCCCGTCACCGGCAAGGTCTCCGCCGTCAACGAGGACCTCGTCAGCGCCCCTGAAAAGATCAACACCGACGCCAACACCACCTGGCTCATCAAGATCGATCTCACCGATCCGCTCGAAGCCAACTCGCTGCTCTCCGCCGCCGACTACGAAACCTTCATCGCCGAAGAAACCGGCCACTAGCTCAGCAGAGTGTGCTGCGCACCGCCGTATCACCACCGGCGTCATCTCGACCGGAGCAATGCGAGGTGGAGAGATCTCTGTATTTCCTCCTTCCAGTGCGATACCGTTCAGCAGATACCTGTTCTTGCTAGCCGAAACGCCACGCCTCAGAGGCCACCTCCATGCGCTATCTCCCGAAGTCCCCGCAAGACCGTATCGACATGCTCGCCGCTATCGGGCAAGTAACAGCCGGCGTTTCCTCGATCGACGACCTCTTCTCCACCATCCCCGCCGAGTACCAGCTCAAGCGCGACCTCAACATCCCGCGCCAGCACGGCGAGAGCGAGATCGTCGACGCCTTCAAGGACTTCGCCAGCCGCAACGCCACCGGCTACACCAGCTTCCTCGGCGCCGGCGTCTATCGCCACTACAAGCCGGTCCTGATCGACACCGTCGTCTCCCGCGGCGAGTTCCTCACCTCCTACACCCCCTACCAGCCAGAGATCGCCCAGGGCACCCTCCAGGCCATGTTCGAGTTCCAGACCATGATCTGCGAGCTCACCGGCATGGAGATCGCCAACGCCAGCATGTACGACGGCTCGACCGGCGCCGCCGAAGCCATCATGATGGCCGTCCGCGTAACGGGACGGAATGCGGCGGTCATCGCTCGCACCGTGCACCCCGAGTACCGCGAGGTCATCGCCACCTACGCGCAACATCAGCAGATTCCACTCAAAGAGGTGCCGTACCTCCGCCAAACCGGCCGCGTCGACCTCGAAACCCTCGCCGAATCCATCACCTCCGACACCGCCTGCGTCCTCATCCAGTCCCCTAACTTCTTTGGAACCATCGAAGACGTCGCCGCCATCGCCGAGATCGCCCACGCCAAAGGCGCCCTGCTCATCGTCTCCATCGCCGAAGCCATCTCGCTCGGTGTCGTCCGCCCGCCCGCCGAGGCCGACATCGTCTCGCTCGAAGCCCAGAGCTTCGGCGTATCTCTTTCATTCGGTGGGCCTTACTGCGGCGTCATCGCCTGCAAGGAGAAGTTCCTCCGCCAGATGCCCGGCCGCCTCGTCGGCGAGACCAAGGACATGGCCGGCAAGCGCGGCTTCGTCCTCACCCTCTCCACCCGCGAGCAGCACATCCGCCGCGAAAAGGCGACCTCCAACATCTGCACCAACCAGGCCCTCGTCGCCCTCATGGTCACTGTCTTCCTCACCGTTTACGGCAAGGAAGGCCTGCGCGAGCTCGCCGAACACAACCTCGCCAAAGCCAACTTCGCCTCCCGCACCCTCACCCAGCAGGGCGGCGCCACCCAGCTCTTCACCGCCAGCCCCTTCTTCAACGAGTTCGTCCTCGACTTGCCGGACAGCGCCGACGAAAGCAACACCGCCCTGCTCGAGCACAAGATCATCGGCGGCCTCCCCCTCGCCAAGTGGTACCCCGAATTAGGCCCCAACGTTACCCTCTGGTGCACCACCGAACTCACCACCCGCACCGAAATCGAAGCCGCCGCCGAAGCCCTCACCGCAAGCAAGCCCGTAAAGCAGAAAGAACTCGTAAATGCTTAGCCGCTGTATCTGATCACATCGCGCGAGCTCTTCTCATGACCAGAATGTCGTGGATCGCAGTAGCCTTCATCACCAGCGCGGCGCTTTGTTTCGCAATGATGCTTTTCATCGGCATTCCTCGGGAGCTTCACACTCGTGCGTATTGGCTTCTCGGATCGCGTGGCTACAAGAGGAAGGTCTTGGCTTCTCAGCGCATTTCGCCAGATCTTCCGCATGCAGAATGGGAAGGAGACGGGTGGGGTGGTGCTCCTGTAGGCGATTGGATGGGTTACGTCGTTTACGACCCGCAAGACGCGTTGCCAATCACCAGCACGGATCGGCCACCCATAAAGATCGTCGGCATTCCGTGTGAAGAAGTTGCTGTGCGCCGGTTGGAGAAGAACTGGTACTCCGTCGTCACCGACATGAATGAGTTTTGGGACGCCTCACACCCAAATTGCTGAAGCTGCGATTTAGCCTGTCCACTTTGCCAGATGTGTTACTACCCAGATGAGTGATGCTGGACAAGAGCGTCTAAGCCAACCAACACAGCTTCTTTTAGCGGGTCGTAAGGCAAGCTAAAGGATCAGGAGTCACCCCATGACCGACCACCACTACACCGTCACCGTCACCTGGACCGGCAACACCGGCGCCGGCACCGCCGACTACCTCGCCTACAACCGCTCCTTCGAGCTTGAAGCCGACGGCAAGCACAGCATCGCCGGCTCCTCTGACCCCACCTTCCGCGGCGACCCCGGTCGCTGGAACCCCGAGCAGCTCCTCGTCGGCGCCCTCGCCGCCTGCCACAAGCTCTGGTTCCTCCACCTCGCCGCCGTCTCCGGCATCGTCGTCCGCGAGTACGTCGATCACGCCGAAGGCACCATGCGAACCACCCCCGGCGCCGAGACCGGCCGCTTCGAGCAGGTCACCCTCCGCCCCGAAGTCACCCTCTCCCCGGACTCTGACGCCACCCTCGCCGAGAGCCTCCACGCCGAGGCCCACCGCCGCTGCTTCATCGCCAACTCCGTCAACTTCCCCGTCCTCTGCGAGCCCGTCACCCGCCACGCCGGGCAGCCCCTCGCCGCTGCGGAGGCCCGCTAGCCATGGACGTCACTGCCCTCGACGGCCAGGAGCTCCAGGCCGTCGAGTTCGTCGAGGACTTCCTCCAGCTCCGCTTCTCCGACGGTGCCCTGCTCACCCTGCACGAGTGGCCCTCCGTCATCCTCTCCGACTACACCGTCTCCTTCGGCGAGCCCGAGTACCGCAACCAGCTCTGCGCCCAGATCGGCGAAGAGGTCACCTCCGCCGAGCTCGAAGAGGGCGCCACCCTGACCGTCAAACTCGCCAACGAGGTCGTCCTCGCCCTCTCCCTCCGCGAAGAAGATCTCTCCCATCCCGACGCCGGCACCTTCTCCGAGACCGGCTCCGAAGCCGATGCTGAGGAGTTCTAACGCCCTCCATGAGCCACACCCGCGCCTGTCACAATGGTCTCTTCACGGGCTTGTCTCGCGACCCGATCACCGCCCGACACGAAAAGGGGAACACCGTCTTCTCTTGACCGGCTTACTCGCCCAGAACAGCTCTCATCGACCGGCAGGATCCCAGGCGCCGGACAGATTCGAACGACTCTCAGGAAACAGGAGCACCCCGAATGTCACAGCCAGTAATGGACACCGAAGCAACCAGCACCCCCGTCGTAGCGAACTCCGAGACCGCTAAGTTCATCGGCACCCCGCGCAAGGCCACCACTCACACCAACCAGAACGAAGACGTCCTCTTCGAGAAGTCCTCCCCCGGCAAAAAGGCCTACCGCATGGCCGAGCTCGACGTCCCCCCCGTCGACGCCGCCGAACTCCTCGGCCCCGCCGTCCGCAAGGATCTCGGCATCATGCCCGAGCTCTCCGAGATCGAGATCGTCCGCCACTTCACCCGGCTCTCCACCTGGAACTACGCCATCGATCTCGGCATGTACCCCCTCGGCTCCTGCACCATGAAGTACAACGGCCGCATCAACGAGCTCGTCAGCCGCCTCGAGGGCATCGCCGACGCTCACCCCTACCAGCCCGAATCCCTCTCCCAGGGCGTCCTCGAGATCATGCACGTCCTCTCCGACGCCCTCATCGAGATCACCGGCATGGACGCCATCACCCTCCAGCCCGCCGCCGGCGCCCACGGCGAGTTCACCGGCATCCTGCTCGTCCGCGCCTACCACGAGTCACGCGGCAACGCCCGCAAGAAGATCATCATCCCCGACTCCGCCCACGGGACAAATCCTGCTACGGCTGCGGTATGCGGGTATCAGGTCGCCAACCTCAAGTCCAACCCCCAGGGCATGGTCGACGTCGCCGAGCTCGAAAAGATGGTCGACGAAGACACCGCCGCCCTCATGCTCACCAACCCCTCCACCATCGGCGTCTTCGAGTCCGAGATCCACCGCATCGCCGACATCCTCCACGCCAAGGGCGCCCTGCTCTACATGGACGGCGCCAACATGAACGCCCTCGTCGGCAAGACCCGCCCCGGCGACTTCGGCGTCGACGTCATGCACCTCAACCTCCACAAGACCTTCTCGACCCCCCACGGCGGCGGCGGCCCGGGCTCCGGCCCCGTCGCCTGCAAGGCCATCCTCGAGCCCTTCCTCCCCTCCCCCGTCCTCGCCCGCCGCCCCCCCTCCCCAGGCGTTCCTGCCGGCGCCCTCACCATGGACCATGACCGGCCCCTCTCCGTCGGCCGCGTCCGCATGTTCAACGGCAACTTCGGCATGTTCGTCCGCGCCCTGGCCTACATCCTCGCCAACGGTCCCGACGGCCTCCGCCAGACCACCGAGGACGCCGTCCTCAACGCCAACTACATCCGCGCCAAACTCGAAGGTACCTTCGACCTCCCCTACAAGACCCGCACCCTCCACGAAGTCGTCTTCTCCGACAAGTGGCAGGTCAACCCCGCCTCCAGACCCGGCGACACCCCACCCCCCTCCAGCAACGGCGCCGCCGCAGCCTCGAAGTCGGGCGGCGTCAAGACCGGCGACATGGGCAAGCGCATGATCGACTACGGCTTCCACGCCTACACCACCAGCTTCCCCCTCATCGTCCCCGGCGCCATGATGATCGAGCCCACCGAGTCCGAGTCCCGCGAAGAGCTCGACCTGCTCATCGACGCCCTCCAGCAGATCGCCCGCGAAGCCCAGGAAAACCCCGACCTCGTCCGCACCGCCCCCCACACCACCCGCCTCCGCCGCCTCGACGAAACCGCCGCCGCCCGCAAACCCATCCTCCGCTGGAAACCACCCGTCCCCACCACCAACACCGCCCCCACCAACGGCACCAAACCCACCAGCGCTGACCCCGCCGCCCTAACCCCCGACACCCCCGCAAAGGAGTGGTAGGCTGATCCAGTTTAGAGTGAAGGAGAACCAACCCAATTAGCCATGTACGAAGATCCGGCACTCAGTTCTGAAACCCCTCGCATAGGAACGTGCGACGTCTGCCGCAGAGAAGCCTTCCGGAAGCCGAGTCTTACACAAGAAGGCTTAGTCATACTTGTGATTTGTGATCGGTGCGGTAAGTATCGCTTCTGGGAAGCGGTTGAGGATTTTTTCGCCGCAATTCATTACAATTCAGGCTCGCCTCTGCACAGGTTATCTTTTGCAATGCGCACAAATGCAGAAAAGAGTAAGGGCAAGCGAAACAATGATTTATTTCCGATTCTAAATAACGAAGACGTTGATAGGATGCTTGATCTGCTCGAGCCTTCTGTGAGTGAGAAATCCAACATGTTGCTTAGTTGGATTTCAACAAAGAGTCAATACCCGGGGGCTGAAGTTCGCATTGATCCTTCCACGGATTACCCGCTGATTTGCGCAAAGAACGAAGAAGAGATCAACTTCTACCTGGACTCGTTAGTGGAACGCGGCAAGATTGAGCGCTACAACGGGACAGCAATTACCATACTTACGAAAGGCTGGAAAGAATTAGAGCAGAGGCGATTCGATCCAAATTTGACGGACGCATTTATCGCTATGTGGTTCGATCCGTCGAGAAGCGAAGTTTATGGCGCGATCTCTAATGCTGTCACAAGCACGGGCTATACCCCCATAAGAATCGATCGCGTTGAACACGTGAACCGGATTGATGATGAGATCATTGCGCGGATACGCGCCTCTCGGTTTTTGATAGCAGACTTTACAGGACAACGGAACGGAGGTTATTTCGAGGCTGGTTTCATGTTGGGATTGGGGCGACCAGTCATCTGGGCGTGCCAAGAGGAAGAGTTATCACAAGTCCACTTTGACACCAGGCAATACAACACTATCACCTACTCCGAACCCGCTGAACTTCAGCGACGCTTACAATTCCGTATCGAAGCAGTCATCGGACCCGCTCAAAAGGCTAAGTGAGCAATCCTATGCTCCACTTTTGGGTTACGGCCTTCAGCAAAGCTTTCCTGGACAGTCTCACATTTATAGGACAGACCAGGACCGGCGTGACTTACGCTGTTCTCGTACTCCTCTCTACTGTCATATGGTGGTTCGAAAGAGTGGCTTAAGAGCTGCCGTGAAGCATTTCTGGCGCACTGCCAGCGAAGGATTAGTAGCGGGCCTAACTGCACTTTTTTTCGTATTCATCCTTCATGTCGTAGCCGAGCCATTCTATTTGGATCAAGATATGCAAGCTCGAGTGATGAACGCCAGAGCCGGTGAGCTTACCTCCCAAGGAAAAGTTTTGGATTGTACGGCGAGGTTGTCGCGACTTGATGACCGGCTTAGTCTCATCTCTCAAGAGAGGGACAGACAACAAGATCTATTGAACAACCAACAAACTCAAGTCAACTTCCAACAGGACACAATTAATAGTTGTGTCGTAAGTCTCGGAAAAATGAACCCTGTGATTAGCACCCGGATTTTAGTCCTCACCCGCGATGTAGGCAACACAGGAGCTATTCACTACTTTATAGTAGTAGTGACAATCAACAGGACTGCAGAAGCTCGAGGTGAACTACATTGTAGTCAACCCTTTCTGGTGAGTGGGAAGCCGGATTTGCTGACGAATGCAGGTTTTGACGCAGAGGCCATGATCGCTCCGATGCGTATCGATAAGCGCACATATGAGTTAGAAGTGAGCAAGGTGGGTGCTATCTGGGGACCAAACAATCCGATCACGCTGATTGCATCTGCACCCTACGCGACTCTTGGAGAGTGCACCTTTAAGCAACAGTGAAAGACGGCGGCTTCTGGGTTGTAGCTTACCCTTTAGGCTGGTGGCCCACCTTCGCCCGGCCCAAACGCATCGTTGCCCCATCCTTGGCATCGCGAAGGGTGGGACGCAAGCCGCCAACCTACTCTGCCCCACCCGCCTTCTCCAACTCCGCACGCATCCGCACCGCGCTCCCCGACACGTTCATCGTCCGGTTCCAGTCCGCATAGCCCTTCTTCTTGACGCAGATCGTGTGCTGCCCCGGCGTCCACCGAGCCGGCACTACTTCTTCTCGATCGCCTCTTTCAAATGTTTCGCACACGCCTCCGCCGTGCTTTGATTGCCCTTCCGCGCGTTCGCCTTGTCCACGTTGTACGCAAATATCAGAACTCCGCTCCGCGCATCCTTGACCGCGATGCTCGCCTCCGCGTGTGGCAGCGGCGATATGAAGATCGTCTTCGCCCACCCCGCCTTCTCCACCTCGGACGTCCCCGAGACGACGAAGTCCGCTTTGTCGCGGTCATCGACGACAAGCACCGGCACCTTTTTATTCAGAATGGCAGCGGACAGGGAGGTCTCGAACCCATTCATCGGCTCGATGAAGAGCTTCGATCCAGGCGCGATCCGCTGCCCCTCAGTCTCAGCCGCAGATGCCGTTGTGCCAGTGGTTGCATACTGCTGTTGCGCAAAGGCCAGATCACCGGCCGCAAGAACACACACAAGAGAACTCGTAAGAACACGCTTCATCATCAGGGGAACCATCCGAGGCAGAGAGAGATTAACGCAGTAGAACGAGACCACCGTAGTCGCATCGCCGATCGAAGACAACGGGAAACTAGGCCTACTAACACAGAAGTGATACGGCCCGCCCCAAACCGCGCGTCTCCCGGTATGCACCCCGCTACGCGACTCGCCCCCGCCCTTCTGCTTGTCCTGTCCTCCTCCGCCACTGCCCCCCGCTCAGTCGCTCAAAGTCAAGGCCCCCGCACCCCTGCACTAGGGCCCCAACCAGGCCCTCATCGACAGCTTCGTCGGCGAGCACTTCTTCTACGTCTTCGCCGAGCCCGGCAAATTCCACATCACCTTCACCTGGGGCAGCCCCGGCGAGGGCTTCGCCGTCGGCGGCAAACCCGCCATGCTCGCCGTCTTCGGTCCCAACACCCCCGGTGCCGTCATGAGCCCCAAGGAGACCCCCGGCCGCCAGGACGTCGACGGCTCCGTCACCACCCGCACCCGCGTCGTCATCGGCGTCGCCCCCCGTCAAAAGCAGGCTCGTCCGCCAGGCCACCCCCTACACCCTCGTCGCCACCGGCAACGTCACCTTCCCCTCCACCGCCGGCGGCCCCAACCCCATCGTCGGCGTCTACGCGCAGAAGCTCATGACCTCCGGCGAGCCCCGCTCGGCGCCGTCAAGTTCCTCGCCAACGGCACCGTCCTCACCTCGAACGGCGGCGAAGGCACCTGGAAGCTCTTCGACGCCGCGAGCGGCATCGACACCGTCACCGTCGCCGGCAGGCGCCTGACCCTCACCCTCGAGCGCGGCCGCGGCCTCGTCGACACCGCCCACAAGCTCACCGTCTTCGAGATGCAGCGCTGACCCGGACGGTCCCAGCGGCCGTGGCGTACCTGCTCGCCAGATCCGCTAGACTTAATTTAAGAGCAGCAGCCCACCTCGGTCTCCTCACCCGTGGAAGCGGCACCTAAGTGCAGTCCTTCGAAGACTTTGCGGATTCCGCCCCCTGTAAATAGAGACTTTGCGCCCGTCTTTGCCCCGAAGTCCGGACCTAAGTCTCATCGATCGAAGACTTTGCGCAAAATAGCCGGGGGGGGGGGGCGGGGACCCCAGCCGGCTCCCTCCGCCGACCCATCCCACAACCACTCCGTGCACAAACAAAACCACCGGCTTCGGCTCCGGCGCCCTCACCACCCAGGCGGAAGGGCCCCCCCCTCACTCCGCCGTCACCGTCACGTACTCGTCGACCTTCTCCCACTTCATGTGCAGCTGCGTCGTGGTGCCGTGCGTATTCTCAAACGAGAGCGACATCATCTCCTGCGGCGCCGCGAGTGCATTCGCGGTCATCGGCGTCCGCCCAAAGTCCTTCGCCTGGCTGTACTCCGTTCCCCACTGCCCCGTCTGCCTGTTCACGATCAGCTGCCACGCGTCCCGTTCGCTCGGTAGGGAGTAGAGCGTGTAAGTGCCGGCCGGAACCTGCAGGTTGCCGATCCGCAGGTTCGCGGCGGTGGTAAAGGTCGTCGCCGGATTGGCACCCGTACGCCACACCTCACCGTAAGGCACCTGGCCGCCAAAGATCTTGCGCCCGCGTACCGAGGGACTGTTGTAGGTGATCTTGAGCTGCTTGCCGCCGAGCGAGACGGTCGCGTCCGCGGCTGGACTTGGCAGCTTCTTACCGTCCGACGAGGGCACCAGGTGGGGGCCGCTGTGCGCTCCCTGGGCCCGCACCGCTGCCGGAACCCCCGCCATCGCACTACAAAGACTCAGCACCGTAAGCATCTGCCGTACCCGTCCAGCTCGCATCATCACTCCCGACGTCCTTTCGTGCGCCCTGCTGCACCGATCCGACTGGAACGCCGCAGGGGCGGCGCTCTCATCGTCCCCCGTGCCTCAGCTCGTGTCAAACGGTGCCGCAACAGACGGTGTCACCGTGCTAGGCTAAAACCGAGGGCGCCCGTAGCTCAGCTGGATAGAGCGGCAGCCTCCGAAGCTGTAGGTCAGAGGTTCGACTCCTCTCGGGCGCACCACCCCCTTCTCTCTCATTCGCCACTCAAACAACGTGTGAACCCTCTGACGTTCCGTCTGCTCAGGCTCCCCCGCGGCGAAGCTCCTTCGTCTTTAACACGATCAGATACTCGTAGAACGATTGCAGCGTCGCATAGGTGACCCCAGCGGGCCCATCGAGCACTGCTCCTCGCCACAACATCATGTAAAGCCACTTCAGCAGCGGTCTGCCTGGCAAGGTGTAGAACAACGCCTTCTGGTGGAGCCGCCTCTCGTGAAAGTCACGCGCGAACAGGGCCGTCCGCCAGGAGGGATCTCGAAGCCCCTCCTGCCGATGGATCAACTCGGCTTCGAGCGTGGAGTACACATCGTGCTTGCGCACCCAGTGTCCGATACCCTTTGAGAACGGATAGTGATCGAGCGGCTCCTCCAGCCGTGCCACCGGTCCGTCCACCTCGAGCACCTCATTCACCGCCCGGGTGTACCGCCCCGCTCCACGACGAACCAAGCGAAGGTAATAGGGGGAGATCTGCGCGTGCTTGAGCCAGGTGTCAAAGAGGAAGTCGCGTCGGCGCACCGTATATCCAGCGACCACACTGCTGGCCAGCTCGGCGACCCGCATCATCTCGCTCGCGAGTGCTGGTGTTGGCCGCTCATCCGCGTCAAGGATGAAGATCCAGGGATGTCGGAAAGGGATCGTTTCAAGCGCCGCGTTGCGGTGCGCCGCGTAGTTGTCGAACGGCCGTTCGACGACATGCGCTCCAGCGGCTCGCGCCAACTCTGCCGTACGGTCGGTGCTCACCGAGTCGAAGACGTGCACATCGTCCGACCACGCCACCGAGGCGAGACATCCTGGTAGATCACGCTCCTCGTTACGAGTCAGTATCAGGACCGAGATCAAGGCACTTCCTTCCGCTTCACGCAGGTCATCGGGACGGCTCATCGGTGCACACATTTGCAAGACGGCGCAGCGAGTGCGACTAGCGTTGAGGCCGAGGGCTGACCGGAGTGCGACAGAACTGGATCATACCGCGACCTGGACGTTGCACCGAGGATGAGCACCCGAGTGCTATGGCCGTCGTCGCTGCACTTTCTTTGCACACTGCATGCAAGCTCCGCTGACAGTCACGGGAGGCATAGTAGAGCAATTTCCTGGCGCTTACTTTGCAAGTCGTTGCACAACATGCAGAGAACGTCATGCTATGTCGTTGAAAACGAAAGTGCGAACTTTGGCGGTTCAGCTGCACTTACCGCGTTGCAAGCAAGGTAGCAGGCGAAGCAGGGCCGGCACCATCTCTGGCTTTGCGCAAGGGTCACTCCGGCGACCACTCGCAGTTCGATCCTTGCGCGCAACAACCGTATCACCCCGCTCCACGCGGACTTCAGGAGGAACAATGAAATCGTTGATGAAACTCTCTGCCTTGGCCGTAATCGCACTTGGTTCGGCCTCCTTCGCCTCCGCTGATACGTTCACGGTGGCCAGCTACGGTACTGGTACGACCGCTCCTGACGGTGCGACTAACTCCGCGCTGTCGTACTCTTACCTCAACTCCGCTGTCTCCACGCCGAGCAGCACCACCTACGATCTGAGCAACGTAACCCCGACCTGGACGGCACCGATCGGCAACTCGAGCTATGTCTCGCGTGACCCGGGCGATGGCCCCGGAGGCGGCAACTCTGAGCCGAACGGCATCTACGTCTATCGCACTTACTTTACGACCTCGGGCGTGGGCGGTACCAGCTACTCCGGAACCTTTAACGTGCTTGCGGATGACACGGTTGGTGTCTACTTCAATAACACCCTCGTACTCGCTCCGGCTCTGAACACAACGTACGGCCATTGTGCGGCGGCTCAGCCGAATTGCACGGTGGAGACCTCGTTCACCCTTGACCCGTCGCTGTTCAATACCGCTCCTGGCGCTCTCAATGAGCTTCAATTCCAGGTCTATCAGATCGCCGATCACAACACCGGCGTGGACTTTGAAGGCACGGTCACCTCGCAGACGCCAGAGCCCAGCACGCTACTCCTGCTAGGTACCGGACTGATGGGCTCGGCTGGCGCTCTGTTTCGGCGTATGCGCTCGTAAGCACTCTTAGTTCGATCTCGATGCGGCAGGCTTAGGCCCGCCGCATCATTTTATTTAAGACGGTGCTCTTGAGAGCCATAGTCCGCAAAACACTGTTCGGATCTCAGCGTCTTACGGATCCGCCGCGATAACTGTATCTCGTCTCGTGATGAGCGATGTTCTGCGCTGTGACTTCACCAGCATGGAAGCGAGCCGCCATAGCACACTGTCTCGTTGGTCAAGCAGGAGCTTCGGCGGGCGACCTCACGGAACCTAGCTGATGAGGGGCGGATCTCTCTGAGACGCACGAGAGTGCAAGACCTAAGCCCAATCGGGACAAGCACTTTAGACGACAGGCGGATTGGCCTCGATGCGGCGTCCGAAGACCGCGAAGATGTGCTCAACAGGTTGACCGAAAGGCTTGGGCACCATCGCAGCAACGACATGCAACCGGGCGAAGTCCTCACGTTCCAGCACACGAAGTGCGTAGGTCAGCCCGGAGAACACGATCATCGCGACAATTCCTCCTAAAATCACCCCTAACAGCGAAGGCAACGGATAGGCGACCAGAAACGCGCATAGAGCTGAGACTGCGCTTACCAGCGTCAGCCGGCCGAAGAAGCGCCACGGAAGATCGATTTGATAGCGGACGACGCCAATCGTCCACATAATTCCGACCGCGAGTGCCTGAGCAAGACCGCTTCCGATGCAAGCGCCGAGTGCACCGAGGGACGGGATGAGCCACCACGCCACCCCGAGGTCGACAAAGGATGCTGTGACGGTTGCCATCAGAAAGTAACGCTGCTGGTCGTTGCTCTCAAACAGACTCTGAATCGGTCCAAGGAAGGCCTTCGGCAGGCAGAGCAAGGGGGCGAAGGCAGCAACCAGCAAAGCTCCCCGGTACTGGCCTCCATACAGAGCAAGAAGCGCCGGACCTACCAGCGCCGTCGCAACAAGATGGATTGGAATGGAGCTGAGCGCCAGATAGCGAACCGAAGATGCGGTCATGGCGGGTAACTTACTCCGGTCTCGCCCGTACTGGGCGAGAATACTGGCACCAGTCGACGCCGCAAAGATCGAGGGAAAGATGAGAAGGCGCTCCGCAAGACCTAACGCTACGGAGTAGAACGCGATCTGACGGATGTCCGGCGTGAGGTGCTTGAGCAGAAAGAGCTCTGACCGATCCCAGACGATCAGGGTCAACAGCATTCCCATCACACTCTGCAGCGCAAAGCGTCTCATGCGATGATTCAGATCTGTTTGAGTCGTAGCGCCGGTCTTGGGCCAGGAGAAGATCCGTCTCGATGTGGCGACGAAGCGAACCGCGAAGTCGATCACCCTCATACTGAGCATGGCAGCAGCAATCCCCACAACGCCCCAGTGGAGAAAGACTGCCAGTAACGTCATAACGAAGAAGGTCAGTGCCGAGAGTGCAGAGGCCGGTACGTTTGTTGCAAGCGACTCTGTGGCTACGTTTGCCTGGGCGGAGACGAAGTTCACCATCGCGGGCCAGGTGCTCAGTATGAGAAGCAGCGCCGCAAGACGATACTCTGGGGGCGCGTCGTGCATCACCCACAGGGTTCCTGCCGTGGTGGCGATCGAGGCCAGAATAGCCTGGATCAGCAGGGTGCGCTGATAGATCAAGCGCGCAGTCGCAGTATCACCAGCACCCAAGAACTCCGACATGTACTTGCGCGTGGTCGCTGGGATCCCAACACTGCCCAAACTGCTCGTTATCGTGACGATCCACGTGACATAAACGATATAGCCCATGCGCGATGGACCCAGGGTGCGCGCAATCGCGATCGACGTGATTAGAGACGTGCCAAAGCTGATGACGTTTTCGAGCCCGTACCACGCTGTATTGCGCAGGATTGTTTTACTGTTCACTGCCATCCTTGGGCGTTCTTTGCATCGTTGCTCGCGGGTACGACAGTCGTTCAACTCTGCTGCGTTAGTGCCCTCTGCGCGTCCTTACCGGTCTGTGAATCGGGCGCGAGGGACACGGCTTTCTTCAGGTGAAGTTCGGCGTTTGGACTGTCAGCGAGCTTCCGGTAGGTCATACCCAAATGGTATTGAATTGACGCGTCATCTGGAGCCTGCTTTGCAGCCTCTTCCAGAAGGTCTCGTGCAGAGCTGTAAGTGCCTTTTGCGTAGTAGACCCATGCGAGGGTATCCGCCGTGCTCGGCGAGTTCGGAAGAATACGACGCGCGGTCTGGGCGTACGAGAGAGCGACGTCGGCATTTTGTCCTCCGTCGATCATGAGGTAGGCCAAGTTGTTTGCGGCGACGGGCTGCTCGGGTTGAATGCTCAACGCCTTCTTATAGCTGTCGATCGCCTTCTCTTTCTCGCCCTGTCCTTGCTGAAGCGTTCCGAGATTTGCAAAACCCTGCGCGTCCCCTGGGTGCGTCTTCAGCCAGTTCTGCCAGGAGTCGATCGCCTTCGGAGAGTCGCCCTTGGCAAGCTCGGCCCGTGTCAGAGCGACGACAGCCTGTTCATTGAGCGGATTGAGCTGAGTCGCCTTCTGCGCTGATGCCAGGGCGCCGTTCGAATCCCCTGTAAGCATCTGGATCTCCGAGAGCTGCACGTACATCTCTGCGTTCTGTGGCGCCTTCGCGATCTGTGTTTGAAGCACAGTGAGTGCTTTTTGAGGTTGCTTCTCCGTCAGGTATGTTGAAGCCATCATGCCAGTCGCTCGAGAGGAGTTAGGGTTCACGCTCATCGCCTCTTCCAGCAGGGACCGCGCCTCCGAAGCCTTGTTTTGGCTGAGCTTCAACTGCGCCAGCTCCAACATGGCTCCCCAGTTCTTTGGGTCCAGTTTGAGGGCTTGGTGAAAGTCGGCTTCTGCCTTCTCCGGTTGCTGGCCGCCCTCCGCCATGCCTCTCCAGACATAACCGACTGCATTTTGCGGACTTGCGGCGATTCCCGCCTCAGCGACTTGTGCCAGCAGGTTCGTGTCATGCTTCTGCATCGCGACTTGCGCCAGACCGTCGCGCGCATCCACATTACCTGGGCTTAGCTTGGCCGCATCAGCAAAGCTCTGCTGCGCCGTCGCCAGGTCTCCCTTGCGCATCGCGGCACGCCCTGTCCACAGGTGAAGCTGAGCACTATCCGGATTACTCTTACTTGCCTTCTGCACCGCGTCGAATGCCTCGTTCGTCTTGTTATCACTCAGCAGCATCATGCCGTTCAGTACGGCAACATCAGGATCGCTGCTATCGGACTTCTCGAGGTCGGCGATAACTCCTCGAGCCGCGCTGATATCGTGCTTGGCAAGGAGAAATCGTGCATAGGTCAGCTTGAGGGGAATGCTCTTCGGATGCTTTTGCGACAGCTCCCCGTAGACCTGGGCTCCTCGATCGATCTGCGCGCTTCGCAGATAGTAGTTTTGCAAGAGCTGTGCGCCACCGGGTACATCCGAGAGATCCTCGGCAGCCTGCCGGAGCGTCGCCTCCGCGTTCGTCTTATCACCCTGCCGGTTGTAGATCTCCGACAGACTGCTTCGTGCGAGCAAGCTCTTCGGGTCAGCTGCGACCGCCGCTTTATCCTGCTCGATGGCGCTCGCCAAGTCGCCCTTGCGCTCGAGCAGCGCCGCCAACGCGAGGTGGGCAGTTGCATTGTGCGTATCGAGCGCGACGGCCTTACGCAGCTGCTCCTCCGCTTCTGGCGAATCCTTCGGGTCGCTGCCCTGGATCAACCCAAGTGCGGTGTGAAACGCCGCTCGATTCGGATCGAGTTCGAGCGCGTGCTGGATCTGCGCGAGCGCCTCCGCCTTGTTGTTGCGAGTCGCCGCGATGCTTGAGAGCAGCGCATAGGCGTCGGCGTTGTCAGGCTTCATGGCGAGGATCGCCTTCGCCTGCTCCTCTGCGCGATCCGGCAGTTTGCCTGCCAACAGCAGATCTCCCAACTCAATACGCGCTTTGACGTTGCCCGGCTGAAGTGCAACGGCACGGTTCAACTCGGAGTAACCTGGCATTACAGAACCCATCTTGAGGTAGGCAGTGCCTAACTCCATGTGGGCCTCGGCGAAGTTGTGGTCAACCTTAAGAGCGTTTGAGAATTGAATGGCTGCTTCCTTGTACTTGCCCTCCGCGGCATACCGTTTGCCGCTCTCAAGGTATTTCTGCTTCTGCTTATTTGGGTCGCGATGGCAACCTGACAGACCAGCGAGGCTGAGCAGGATCGCACCTAGAGCGGTAGCCCGCACATACCCTATACCGGTTGACGTCTTCATCGTTCCATTCCCTTCACCTGCCGTATGGGCAGCGATCGTGATCTCTTGGTTCATGTCTCCTCGGGATTGCAGCGAGTGCTAGCTCGGAATGAAGCGCGGGAGCTGTGTCGCCATCTGCTCTGTGAAGCCAAGCGCCCGTCGTCGCGCATCATCCACACTCTCGTTCGGGAATACGGGTGTAATAACGCGAACGAGTGCGCCGTCCGTGCGGTTGAGGCGAATCGCATCCGCGATCATATACGCCTTGGACACGTACTCATTCGCAATACTTCGCCCGTGTGCCTGATACCAGTAAAGGACAAACTGCTTCGATTCGCCGTTCGTGATGACGTATTCGCCGACCTGGTACGGCTTACCATCGGCCGCGGTCATCGATGTATAACGGGAGGATTCGAAGATCCAACCCGCCCCTGGCAGGCAGTGTTGGGGCGAGTGAATCGCCTGTCCAGTGCGTTGGGTGGGAAAGTACCCGATGAAGAGTCCAACTGACGGGGAACCGGGAACTCCGTCGGTATAGACGCGGTTGAGAAAGTCACCTTTGCCCAAGACGGTAAGGACCGCGTCGTCTATCGGCAGATCGCGACCGCTCCACTGCGCGATCTGCACGGGCATATGGGCTATATCCTCGCTCGCAGGTACCCGGTCGTGATCACCGCGACTGTTAAGAACACCCGCTGTCCCCGCCAAGAGAGCGACAACGGTCCAGAACCGCGCGCCCCCGATCACGGCCGCACCGCCCGCGGAGCAAAGGACTTCATGGTTCGGTGCAGCAGATACAGGAAGCCGAGAGAGATGACAAACATCACCCATCCAGAAAACTCATGGAAGAACCCTTCACCCTTCGAGGGGTCCCAGTACTGAACGCACAACCCTGTTCCGACGATGCGCAGGGCGTTGGCGGCAACTGCGATGGGAATGCTCGCTAACGCGAGAATCCAGCGCCGGAGCGTGGTCTTCTCCAGGAAGTATCCATAGAAGACGGCGAGCGTGAACAGACTCATAAGCGAACGTATACCGCTGCATGCCTCAGCCACCTCAAGCTTCATCACCGGAAGCTGAATGACATTCCCTTCGCGGAAGACCGGTACTCCCAGCAGCGGAAGCAGGCTGCTCGCCAACTGTGACGCCAAGAGCTGCAGGGGAAAGGTGATCTGGTTGAAGATGATGGCAGGAAACGGAATGGCTAAGAGAAGCACCGCTAGAGGAAACCGCACGACCCGGAGCATAGCGATACCAAAGAACGTCCAGATCAGACCGGCTGCGATGATGACAAAGGAGACCCGGGAGAGGAAGAGCTCAGCGCCGTACACGCCGAAGAAAACAGTCACGATGCCGAAGACAATGAGAGGAACACCGGCCCAGCTTGGTTCTATCTTCGTCTGCCGCACCGCGTCCCGGCGGTCCCATAGGAGAAACCCGGCAAAGAGCGGAACGAGAAAGCCATGAGAGTAGTCTGGAAAGTTGTACCAGTCCGAGACCAGCTTTGCTGCGATTCGTAGATAGATTGCGATCAGAAGAACCGCAATGACCACGAGGCGCTGTGATAGCCAGCGATCCGGAACCGGCCGTGCCGCGCTCGGAGGCAGGCTGTCCGGCCGCCGCATCTGCTCTGTCGAACTCGCCACCGTCGCATCCGGAGAAGCCGCCAAGGCGCCTTCTCTGGTGATCGTTGCGGCACCGTTGTTCATAGAGACGTTTCCTGCAATCGAGACACCATCACTCGATCGCCTGCTTCCTTCAGCTTCAAAGATGTGCTCCCAGACACAGGAAGTATACGCGCCACCCACAAGAAAGCATCTTCCCTTTTGGGTTGCAAGCGGCTACTTAAGTTGTATCGGCAGCAAGCGTTTGCGCGGTCGTCGTGTCCTATACTAGGACGACTTGAGGCCAGGTCCGCTTCACTGTGGAATGCGCTCGGTTTGGCACACTCCTTGCAGCCAACCTGCAAAAGGATTCCTAGTAGATGGACGCACAATCCGAACTCCATAAGTTCACTGCCGGCCCAGGTCTCGTGCTCTGTGCAATCCGATCTGGCGCTTGCACAGCGATTCTGCTTGTGGCCCTGCTCTCCGGCCGTGTCCTGGGCCAGCAGACCGCTCCACCACCGGCAGTGACTCCGGCGCAGGCAGCTCCTGCCGCCGCCGCCGGAGCGACGGCTCTGACCCAGCCGGCTCCTGCCGCTGCTGATGCTGCAACTTACGTCATAGGCGCGGAAGATGTTCTGCAGATTACGGTTTGGAATGAGCCGAAGATGTCCGGCTCTCTTCCTGTGCGGCCAGACGGAATGATCTCGATCGCTCTCATCGGCGATCTGCCCGCGGCGGGAAAGACACCCGCCCGTCTTGGCACCGACATCGCGGAGCGGGCGAAGAAGTTCATTCAGGATCCCAGCGTAACGGTCGTCGTCACCGCGGTGAACAGCCAGAAGATCTTCTTGGTCGGCGAGGTAACCAAGGTCGGCCCGATTGCGCTGTCGCCGGGCATGTCGCCGCTGCAGGCGATCTCAACAGCGGGAGGCCCAACCCCGTATGCCAATCTGAAGCACATCTATATTCTTCGCGGTGCGGGCGCCAAGCAGCAAAAGATCGCGTTCAACTATAAACAGGCGCTAAAAGGTGAGGATCGCCAGGGACTTGAGCTCCACCCCGGCGACACAATCGTCGTCCCGTGAGATTCGTTATGAACGCTCTGCCCATTCTGCTCGCGGCACTGCTCCCCGCCAGCCTCTGCCTTGGTCAGGCCGAGCCGACCGCGACCATCGCACCTCTCTCCTACTCGGGACTGGACTTCTCCCTTATCAACGGAACCTTCCAATACGGCGTGAATGTGGGCGAGATCTTTCAGACAGGCTATCTGAGCAACGGCGATGTCTCCAAACAGACGAACCTCTCTGGCGACCTCGCCTACTCAACCAAGAATGAGAAGACCCCCTTCAGCGCAATCTATAGCGGTGGCGTCCAGATCACCAATCAGAGCGGCGTGGGAAATACCTTCTTTCAGAGCCTCGCCCTCGCGCAGGGGTACAACACGCGCGACTGGACGCTGGGCATCTCCGACATTGTGAGCTACTTGCCGCAGTCGCCCACGACCGGTCTGTCTGGCATTCCGGGAACTGGGGATCTGGGACTCGTGCCGATTGAAGGAGTGAACACGCCCTCGCAAGCCGTGCTCACCGTCAACTCGAATCGCGTCAGCAACAGCATCAGCGGCACTCTTTCTCGAAGGCTAAGTGGCCGCACCTCCATCAGCGGCGACGCGAGCTATGGCCTTTTGCACTACTTTGACAGCGGCACGCTCGACACCCATCAGATCGCGGCGGACGTCGCTGTGAATCGCGTCATCGACGCGCGCACCTCGGCAAGCATCGCCGCAAACTACTCCATTTACACCTACTCTCAGGGCGGAGACACCTCCTTTCAGACACGCGGCCTCAGCGTGCGTGCACAACGCCAGCTATCCCGATCCCTGTCCGCCTCGGCAAGCGTCGGCCCCCTCTGGATTAACTCCTCCGCCGCGCTCGCGATTCCCTCACGGCTCAGCGTCTCTGCCTCCCTCGGCTTGAACTACGTTCATCGTGACTTTACGGCCGGTCTCTCTTACGCGCGAGGCGCCAACGGCGGCTCAGGCGTGCAGCCAGGCTCGATCAGCGACACCATCTCCGCCGCGGTCTTCCGTAGCTTCGGTCGCGACTGGTCCCTGTCCGGAAATCTCGGTTACAACAACACCAGCAGCCTCTCGACGAGCGCCACGCCTGCCAACCTTGGTATCTACGGTTTCAGTCCGCTCGCGAACATCAGCGGCATCTATGGGGGCGCCCAAGCCTCCCGGCGGCTGAGCGAACACTTCTCTGCCTACGCCAGCTACAACGGAACGAATCAGTCCTACACCACTCCCATCAACACCGCGGCCGTGTCGCCCTATGCTCTCAACGGTCTGATTCAAAGCTTCTCTATCGGCGTCTCGTTCTCTCCACGCTCCGTCCACCTGGGTCGGTTCTAAGGATCTCAGCCATGCTCGGTCATCGTCCACTCACCCCCGAAGACTACACCGCCATACTCAAGAAGCGCTGGTGGATCCTCGCGATCCCCACGTTGTTGCTTCCCATTCTCGCGTACGCGGCGAGCTTCCTAGTCTCGCCGCAGTACGTCTCCCAGACACTTGTGCTGATCGAACAGCAGAAGGTGCCAACGGACTACGTCAAGCCCGTTATCGAAGAGGACCTGAATAACCGTCTCGCCTCCATGAAAGAGCAGATCCTCAGTCGCTCCCGCCTGCAGCCAATCCTGGAGCGGTTTGATCTCTTCGGCAAGGATCACGCCACCATGGACGATCGTATCGACCAGATGCGCAAGGACATCGACATCAAGCCGATCCACTCCGAGATGGCTCACGGCCTGCCCGGCTTCTTCATCTCCTTCAAGGCAGGGGATGCCCGAACTGCCCAGGCGGTGTGCGAAGAGATTACCTCCATGTTCACCAGCGAGAATCTGCGCGCGCGCGCGGCAGACGCCGAAGGCACGACCGCCTTTCTCAATGGCCAGCTTGCCGACGCCAAGCGCAGTCTCGACGAACAGGATGCCAAGCTGGCCAAGTTCCAGCAGGAGTATGTCGGTAAGCTTCCCGGACAGGAAGAGCCGAATATGAATATGCTCACGAGCCTCAATACTCAGCTTGAGGCCTCGACACAACAGCTCGCCCGCATGGAGCAGGACAAGAGCTATGAGGAGGCGTTGCTCGCGCAGCAGTCGCGCGACGTGCAGCTGCCCGCACAGGAGCGCGCCGCACCGGCTGCACAGAATGCCGAGCTTCAGACACTACTCACGGAAGAGGCGGACCTCTCGACGCGCTACACCGATGACTACCCGGATCTCAAAGCCGTACGGACCAAGATCAAAGAGATCAAGCAGCAGATGGCTGCAGTGCCAGCACCCACGGCCGTCACCAGCACATCTACTGCGCCGCAGCGCAATGAGCCCCTCTCCCTTCAGCAGCTTCGTGCCTCGGTTCGCGCTATTGATCAGGGCATCGCGCAGAAGCGCCAAGCTCAGGCGCAGCTTCAAGCTCAGATTCACCTCTATCAGGACCGCATCTCCTCCAGTCCTCTGGTGCAGGAACAGTACAAGCAGCTGACCCGGGACTACCAGTCCGTCCAGCAGGCGTACGACGATCTCCTGAAACGCAAGAATGAGTCGAAGATGGCGACGGACCTGGAGCGCCAGCAGCAGGGCGAACACTTCAGCGTCATGGATGCGGCTAATCTGCCCGAGAGTCCCACGTCACCCAAGCGCCCCATCTTCGCCGGCGGCGGTCTAGTCTTCGGTCTCGCGCTCGGTCTCGGCATCATCGGCCTGCTCGAGTACAACGACACGGCCCTGCGCAGTGAGCGCGACGTATGGGCCTTTACCAAACTTCCAACCCTCGCGACCATCTCTCGTCTCGACCAGGTCACTCCAGCCGCATCGTTGCCGGGTAGATCATGGCGGCTTCGCCGGCGTAAGCAGCTCGCTCCCTCGCTCGAAAAACCGCTCGTCGGCGCGGGTGGGTGACCTATGTACAGAAACTTCTTTCAGCTGAAGACAAGCCCGTTCGGCACGAGTCCCGACCCGCGCTTTCTCTACATGATGCCGCACACGCGCGAAGCGCTCGCCTGCCTGGAGTACGGCATCTCTGCCCGCAAAGGCTTCACTGTTCTCACGGGAGAGGTCGGCACCGGAAAGACCACCCTGCTTCGACGGGCACTCGCCTCCTTCCAGAACCGCCGCGTCTCGACCTCCTTCGTCTTCAACCCTCGCCTCGACACGCTCGACTTCCTCGAGTTTGTCCTTACTGACTTCGGCATCGTCCCGACCAGCCGTACAAAGTCCGGCATGTTGCTCCAGTTCAATCGCTGGCTGATCGAGCGCTACCGCATGGAGGAGACCTGCGTCGTCGTCGTCGATGAGGCGCAGAACCTCTCCTGGGACCTTCTTGAAGAGATTCGCCTACTCACAAACCTTGAGACCTCGTCGGAAAAACTGCTGCAGATTGTCCTATCCGGGCAGCCCGAACTTGAGGAAAAGCTTCGTCATCCCAGCGTCCGTCAGCTGCGGCAACGGGTCTCGCTCTGGTGCCGTACCCAGTCCCTCACCGATGCGCAGACACAGGCCTACGTCGCCGAGCGCCTGCGTATCGCCGGTGCGACCCGAGCCATCTTTACCCCGGACGCACTCGAGCGGGTCCACCGGTACAGCCGCGGCATTCCGCGCATCATCAACCTTCTCTGCGAGCACGCCCTCATTCTCGCCTTTGTCGAACAGACGCCCGAGGTAGGCGCCGAGGTCATTGACAGCGTGGCGGTTGAGCTCGAACTCGACGCACAGCCCTTCCTGATCTCGTCGGCTCCGCTCGGATCCGCATCTCAGGCTGGCCGCTCCACCGCTGTAGATTCCCCATCCTTCACCGGCAGCCTCGCCACCGAGGCCGCAGGGAGGCGAGACCGATGAGTCGCATCTATGAAGCGTTGCAGAAGGCCGAAGCGGAACGCGGACAGGCCGGGTCGCCGCATAGTCAGAGCGAGCAGGACCACACCATTGACGTCACGCGCATGCGGGAGGAAGGACGTCTGACCCCCTTCAGCTCAAGCGCAGCGCTCGCCGTGCTCGACGAACCCGCGTCCCATGATTTGCCTCCAGCGACACCGGAAGTCGCGGCATCTCCGTCCGTCCTGGATCTCGATCGCATCATCATGAAGCCTTGGTCGCCGTCGATACGCCACCTTCCCTCCCTGCAGGAGCGCGGCGTCGCGATTGAGCAGTTTCGCAGCCTACGGTCGCGCCTCTATGAGCTACGCGAGACTCGCCCGCTCAAGACGATTCTCGTCACCAGCGGTCTGCCGCAAGAGGGTAAGAGCTTCATTGCGACAAATCTCGCCTTCTCTCTGTCCCGGAACAAGCGTGGTCGCATCCTCTTGATCGACGGTGATATGCGCCGCTACACCGTTCACCAGCTCCTGGGTTGCGACTCGGAGCCTGGCCTGGCCGACTACCTCGCAGGACGTGCAGGTGCCGTCGAGATCATGCAGCGGAATGCGCTCAAAGAGGTCACCCTAACGGAAGACGGCCGTCCCTTCAGCGACGGACGATCACCCACAGTGCCGATGCCATACCTCACGTTCATCGCAGGGGGTAACGGCGGCGACCGTGCAGCGGACCTCTCCAATAACCATCGCTTTGAGGAGCTCATCAGCACAGTCTCACCGCTCTTCGACTGGATCATCGTCGACTCCTCTCCCGTTCTTCCCGTAGCGGACGCGGTTAATCTCTCCCGTGCCTGCGATGGCGTGCTCATCGTGGCGCGCAGCGGTGTGACACAGCTCGAAGACGCGCAGCGCACCCAAGCTGAGCTGAAGGCCGCCAATGTCCTAGGTGTCGTGCTCAATGCCGTGACGGACACGCAGGCCGAGGGCTATAAGTCCTACGGATACGGGTACGAGCAGACGGGTACGAGCAGACATCGCGAAGAGGGGGAGAGAGCGACGTCTCCGCGAACTGCGAGCGCACGATGATCCGGCTGTTCAACGTTTATTACCCGACGCGAACGATCGTGCTGCTTGTGTGTGAAGCCTTGATCGTCTGCGGCTCCTTTCTGCTGGCGACTACGCTCGTCCTCGGCACCGAGGAGGCGTATCTCAAGCTGAACTACGAATATGGCTTCCTCAAAATTCTCACGCTAACGATTGTCACTCTGCTCTTCTCCTACTACTTCGACCTTTATGAGCCCGCGCGTATCTCCGAGCGGTGGGAGATCTACTTCCGTCTCTTGCTTGTCCTCGGATTTCTCTCCTTCCTGCTGTCCGCCATTCTGTACTTCTTCCCTGAGGCGGATATCGCGCACTCGGTC
Organism: uncultured Acidobacteriaceae bacterium; assembly: GCA_964247625.1. GTDB lineage: Bacteria > Acidobacteriota > Terriglobia > Terriglobales > Acidobacteriaceae > Edaphobacter. Next base: position 42,842 of record CAXTVA010000012.1, on the reverse strand, counting down.
ATGCTCCTTGGCCTCGGCCTACTCACGGCTGCCCTCATCGCCTGGCGCAGCGCATTCGAGTGGATCGTCGGTCGCGGCGCCTTTCGAGAGCGCGTCTATGTTCTTGGTGGTGGTGAGCGCGCCCAGACCATCGTGGAGATGCTCCGCAACCGCAAGGACGCCGGCATGGAGGTCGTCGCCTGGGAGCCATTCGCCCTCGAGCAGGAGGCGACCTTCGCTGCCGCGTTGCGGGAGCTTCGCACGCCCAAGCCCAAAATTGACCGGATCATCGTCGCCATGCAGGATCGTCGCGGCACCTTGCCCGTCCGCGAGCTGCTCAAGATGCGCTTCGACGGTGTTGTGATCGAGGACGCGAGCGACCTGCTCGAGCGACTCAGCGGCAAGATGCTCCTTGACGGCCTTCGCCCGTCCAGCTTCATCTATAGCGCCGGCTTCCGTATTCGTCCTTCGCAGCAGATCACCCGCCGCCTCTTCTCGACCATTGCCGCGGCCCTTGGTCTACTCCTGTTCCTGCCCTTCCTTCCGATAGTCATGCTCATGGTCCGGCTCTCTTCTCCTGGCCCCATCTTCTTCCGGCAGACGCGCTGCGGTATGGGCGGCCGGCCGTTTCAAGTCGTAAAGTTCCGCACCATGCGCACGGACGCCGAGGCGACGGGAGCCAAGTGGGCCACCAAAGACGACCCTCGCGTGACCCGCGTCGGGATGTTCATGCGCAAGACGCGCCTCGATGAAGTTCCGCAGCTTTGGAACGTGCTGAAGGGCGATATGGGCTTCGTCGGTCCCCGCCCTGAGCGCCCTGAGTTCGTCCCTTGGCTCGTCGAGCAGATACCCTACTTTGAGCTTCGTCACATGATCCGCCCAGGGCTCACGGGATGGGCTCAGGTTCGCTACGGCTATGGCGCCACACTCGCTGAAGCTCGCGAGAAGCTCGAGTACGACCTCTACTACATCAAGCACATCTCGCTCGGCCTCGACCTCCTCATCATGTTTGAGACGGTGAAGACGATTCTTCGCCGTCGCGGAGCTCAGTAGTGCGCCCCCTCTTCTGGCTCTCGCTCGCAGTCATCGCGTATACCTACGCCGGCTATCCCCTGCTCATCCTTCTCTTTGCTCGCTTGCGACCTCGAACATGGCGTCGTGAGCCACAGGCGTCGTCCATCAGCATCGTCATGGCCGTTCATAACGGCGCGCACCTCCTTCCGGCCAAGCTCGACCACCTTCGAGCTCTTAATGCGACGCTCGTGCGCGAGATCATCGTCGTCTCTGACGGGTCTACCGACGCGACTGGCGCAATCCTGCAGGCTGCCTGCAGCGAGCCCGGACACGACGCTCGCCTCTTTCCCATCATCCTTCGTGAGCAGATCGGCAAGTCCGCCGCGCTCAATCATGGCATCGCAGCGGCGACCTCCGAAATCCTGCTCTTTATCGACATTCGTCCCACGCTCGCGCCCGGCGCGCTTCCCACCTTGCTCAGTAACTTCGCCGACCCGTCGGTGGGCTGTGTCGCGGGTGAACTCGTCCTGTCGACCCCGGGTCACGACGCGACCGCTTCTGCCGTCAGCGGTCTCTATTGGCGCTACGAGCAGGCCATTCGCAACGCGGAAGCCGCCCTCGACTCACCCGTCGGCGTCTATGGCGGCTTCTATGCGATCCGACGCCGCCTTGCCACAACCTTTCCTCCAGGTCTCATCCTTGACGACATGTTCCAGCCCTTGAGCATCATTCGCCAGGGCTATCGCAGCGTCCTCGACCGCTCCGCGGTTGTGCACGACATCTGGCCAGCCAAAGCCGCCGGCGAGTTTGAGCGCAAGGTCCGCACCCTCTCCGGAAACTACCAGCTCATCCAACTCGCCCCCTGGATCCTGACCCCCCAGAACCGGGTCCTGTTTCAGCTCGTCTCTCACAAGCTCCTCCGCCTCGTCGTTCCGTTCTTCTTTCTGAGTCTCCTCTTCGCAAGCGCTTTCCTTGCATCCTCTTCCGTGGTGTGGCTTGCAGTCGTGCTCGTACAGACGATCGCATGGCTGCTCGGCCTCGTCTCCCTTCGCACGCGATTACCGCTGGTTGGACGCTACGCCTCCGCTCTAGCCGCCCTGCTTGTCCTCAACGCCGCAGCTGTCGCAGGTCTCTTCCGTTTTCTCTTCACCGCCGGTCCACTGTGGAAGACCTGGTCCGTCCAGCCTGTAGCCACACCGGCCCTGGATGAGGTCACTGTGCCACAGGACCTCACCTCGTAGTTGAAGCGGCGAACTACCGTTGGTAGAGCTGCATGTACCCCTCGTCCATTCGCTCCAACGTGAACGCGCGCTCATACGCCTTAGAAGCGGCCGCACCCAGCCTCCGGCGATCTGACTCGCTCTCCGCGAGATGCACCATTGCCTCCGCCATCGCCGCCACATCACCAACCGGCGTTGCGATGCCGCCTTCGGCGTACCGCACCACCTCTGCCATCCCGCCCACATCCGTCACCAGCGCCGGCAGACTGACTGACATCGCCTGCAGAAGTGACATCGGCAGACCCTCCGACAGAGACGACATTGCGAACACATCCGCCGCTCGAAAGAAGCGTGCGACATCGTGCCGCTCACCCCAGAACCGTACCTCAGCCTCGACACTCAGCTTCTTCGCCAGCGCCTCCAATGTAGCCCGCGCCGGGCCGTCACCGACAATCCACAGCCGCAGCTCCGCGCGCCTGCTCGTGGCCGCCGCGAACGCCCGCACGAGCGTCGGCAGGTCTTTAATCAAGGCCAGCCTTCCGACGAAGAGAACGACAACCGCGTCTCGTGCCGCACCTGCCTCCTCACGTAGCCGTTCGCGCTCGGCCTTTTCGATCTCCGGCAATCGATCGGCACCGTTGTAGACACGTACGATTCGAGTCTGTCGGGCAAGGGGCGCTCCCCGAAGATTCGAGCACGTCGCCTCGCAGATCCCGACGATCGCATCGCAGAAGCGCGCCGCGACCCCGTACAGCGCCTCCATCTTCCACTCATAAGGCGGGGCGACTAGGCTGTGTCGCGTTGATATGACCACGCGAGCCCCGCAGAGACGGGCTGCGGGCGCGGCCTGAATCGTGGGCGCCACGTTGTGGCAGTGCACCACCTCCGGCCGCAGTTCGCGAAAGATCCTCGCCCAGCGCGGAAACCGGAGCAGTGGGTTTCCGGTGCCCACCACATCGACACGGAACCCCTCCTCGCGCATCCGCTCCCCGAGAGTTCCAAGATTCGCCTGCGCCACAACAGAGACCTCATGCCCATGCGCCCGCTGCAGTCGGCAGAGCTGGGCTACCAGCGACTCCGCGCCACCCATCTCCATGCTGTAGACCACGTGAACGATCGTCATCGCTATATAGGCCAGCCTCCCGCGCCAATCTCTCTCAAAACTATATCGACGGCCGCGGCCCAAACTTGAGCCTGCTCTCCCCAAAGAGTGGTACGTGCTCAAACCCTGCGACCTGCTCTCCATCCGCTATCATCCACCTGATACCGATGAACCTACTCGCCCCAACACGCACTGCACGAGCGGACGACCTCCGATGAGGCTTCCTCGGCACGCCGAGCTCTGGGTGCCCGGTTATCTTCGCGCCAGGGTCAGGCGTCTGCTCCGTCCGGAGCGGCCGAAACGTCTCTGGGTGGCCATCACCGACCACTACGAGCCGCTCGGCAAAGCCGACATGCCTCAGGCTCTTGATCGTGTCGCGGCTTGGCAGCGCCGCTGGCCCGAGATCGCCGCTGCCGCTCCGCCGGACGCGACAGGACGGCCACCCCGCTACAGCTTCTTCTACCCCCAGGAGGAGTATCGCCCCCAGCTCATTGCTCCCCTGGCCGAGTTCACCCGCGCCGGAATCGGCGACGTCGAAGTCCACATCCACCACGATCACGAGACCGTCTCCGGCTTTCGCGAGAAGATCTCCACCTTCTGTCGGCAGCTAGAGGAGAACCATGGCCTGCTCCGCCGCCGCGACGGCCAGCTCCTCTTCGGCTTCATCCATGGCAACTGGGCGCTCGACAACTCACGCCCGGATGGCCGCTGGTGCGGCCTGACCGGTGAGATTGGCCTGCTTCGCGAGCTTGGCTGCTATGCGGACTTCACGATGCCCTCGCTTCCCTCACCTACCCAGACCCGGATCATCAACCAGATCTACTGGACCACTGGCCCGCTCGATCGTCCACGTTCGTTCGACCAGGGCGTCGCCGCCGCTCCCGGACGTGGCCGCCACGGAGAGATGCTCATGATCCCCGGTCCGCTTGGCCTTCGCCTCCGCGGCCGAATCGTCCCCCGTCTCGAGACCGGCGAGCTCGCCGCCTACGATCCGCCCATACCATCCCGTGTCCGACGCTGGCTCGATCTCGCCCCACGCCTCGGTGACGACATCTTTCTCAAGCTCTACACCCACGGCGCTCGCGAAGACAATGCAGCGACTCTGCTGGGTACTGGCGCTGACATGGGACGCCAGGACAGTGGCCTGAGCCTCCTCTTCCGCTCGCTCCACGCTGCCTCTGTTGAACGCGGCCTCGAGCTTCACTGGGCCAGCGCCTTCGAGATGTTCGAGGCCGTCGAGCGCTGGACCAACCCCCGCGTGCCTCGCAGCGGTGCGGCTCCAGCGACAGTTCGACGAGGAGCACCCGTCGCGGTCTCCCGCGCAGCCGCAACCATGCGAGGCTCTTCGCGGTGAACCTGCTACTGATCACCTTCTCCTTTCCGCCGGCCGGTGGCGTAGGGGTGCTTCGAGCCCTCAGTCTCGCGAAGTATCTGCCCGAAGACGATGTTCGCGTTGACGTGCTCACTGCCCGGAATGCGCCGGCGGTCGGCAAAGATCTGACGCTGCTCCGCCAGGTCCCAACCGAGGTCACAGTCCACCGCACCTGGACGCTCGACCTTCCCTTCGCTCTCCGCAAGGCTGTAAAAGGCCTGCTAACAAGGGGCTCGTCCGCTCCCCGGACGCAAGTCACGCCGCCTGCGCCCGTTGTTGCGGGTCAGGACCGGCCACCCGGGGCCGCATCCCAAGCCGAAAGAAGATCGCGTAGTCCACTGCGACGCCTCCTCGGCAACCTCCTGCTGCCCGACCCGCAGATCGGCTGGCTCCCGTTTGCTCGCCCTGCAGCAACCCGGCTCATCCGACGCCGCCACATAGACGCCGTCGTCGTGACTGTGCCGCCCTTCTCGTCAGCGGCTCTCGTCACCGCGCTACGCCGCACCTTCCCCAATCTCCCCATCGTGCTCGACTTTCGTGACGAGTGGCTGACATCCACCTTGCACCTTGTCAGCTTCAACAACAACGATCGTGCCCGGCACATCGCTGCCCGAACAGAAGCTGCAGCCGTTCGCGCCGCGACCAAAGTCGTGCTGGTGACAGAGGCCGCGCGCAAAGAACTCCTGCAACGTTATCCAGGTGAGCCTTCAGATAAGTTTGTCTGCATCCACAATGGCTTCGACACCCCGCCAAAGCCACTCCGGCCGCCATCTCACCTGAAAAACCCTGCCTCGCGCATCACCCTTACCTATCTCGGAACCGTCTACGGCTCAACCGATCCATCGACGCTCATTGCAGCCGTTCGAACTCTGCCAGACGAGTTGCGGCATCGCCTGCGTCTACGCTTTATCGGCCACATCGAACGCGAGAGCTACCGCGAGGGTCTGACTCGCCTGGGGGACACTGTGGAACTTCGTGGCTTTCTCCCTCAGGCAGAGGCGCTACAGGCGATCGAAGACACCGACTTCCTGCTTCTCATCACCCACGACCGTGTCAATGTCGCCGCTAAGTTCTACGACTATCTCGCAGGCGGCAGGCCGATTCTCGCCGCCGTGCACCCCGATGGAGAGGTACGACGGCTTCTGGAAAGAACCGGGGCTGGTCTCTGGTGCGATGGAGCCGACTCAGCCGCCATCGCCGATCTGCTGCGGACCGTGCTTAGCGGACCGGAGGCAACATCCGCGCTGACCCCGCACCCGGAGCAGATCGCTCGTTTTCACCGCCGAGTTCTCGCTCACGAGTACGCCGCCCTGCTCCACTCTCTCGTGCCCTCGACCACTTCGGGGCCGCCCCTCTCTGCCAGCCGAGACGTCCCCATCGACGGTCAGACACTCGCCAACGGACATTCAGACGACGCGAAGGTCCTCGCCCGCGATGCCTGCAGTGAACCCGCTGCGATGGAGCCGCGCGACTGATGCGTGTCGCCGTCGTCACCAGCTACTTTCCCAGCTCTGCCCAACCCTGGCAGGGCCGTACCGCCTACCAGACACTTCGCCTGCTTGCCGCGCAGTGTGACCTCAAGGTCTTCTATATGGAGTCGCGCTACCCCGCGCTCCTCACTCCGCGCAGCCGCACTTTTACCGCTCTCGATCCCGCCTATCGCCCCGGAGGCGTCGACGTCGAGTACATCCCCTATCCGGTCCTGCCGCTCGTCTCACGGCCGTTGAACGGCTTCATAGCCGCACGGTCGCTCCTGCCCCATGTCCGTGCCTGGCAGCCCGACGTCCTACTCAGTTACATCATCTACCCTGACGGCGAGGCAGCGCGGCGTATCGCCCGTGGCCTGCAGCTTCCGTTCGTTGCAACAGCGATCGGCTCCGACCTCAACCGGATTGGCGATCCTCTGGTCAGCCTCCTCACCCGCCGTGTCCTGCGCGAGGCCGCCGCCATCATGACCGTCAGCCGAGATCTGCGCGAGACCGCACTTCGCCTCGGGGCCCCGATGGAGCACACACAAGCCGTCCTCAACGGCTCCGACAGCTCGATCTTCCGACCTCGCGACCGCGACGAGGCTCGTCGGCAGCTTAATCTGCCAAGGAACCGGTCGCTCATCCTCTATGTCGGTCGCATGGATCTCGCCAAAGGGCTCCGCGAACTCATCGATGCCGTCACCGCCCTGCGAACCGAGCGACCAGAGATCCTCGCGTGCCTCGTCGGCCATGGACCGGACGAACCGGGTCTGCGCGAGGCGATCCACTCCTACGGAAGTGAAGACGCGATCCGGATCTATCCTGCCTGCCCCCCAGACGAGGTCGCGCTCTGGATGGCCGCGTCAGATCTCGTCACCCTGCCGAGCTATCGGGAGGGCTGCCCGAACGTCATCGTTGAGGCGCTCGCCTGTGGCCGGCCCGTGGTCGCCTCCAACGTGGGCGGAATTCCGGAGCTGATCGACGACACCGTAGGCGCCATGGTGCCTCCTCGCGATACGCCCGCTCTCACGGACGCGCTCGCGCGAACCCTCCGGCGCAACTGGGACGCAGATGCGATCCACGCCAGTCACAGACGGTCCTGGCACGATGTTGCGGGGGATGTGGAGCGCCTGCTTCGTGGCGCCCTGACCTCAAGTCCAGAACAAAGCTAGGTCGCCTCAGCCTCCACTGTTGTCTCGCGATAGGCGCGAAAGGCGTTCGTCGACTCGCGGCTAGTAGACCTTGGTGCGCGCCAGTACCGGCCGCAGCGCCTGGTCGCTCTCCTTCTTCAGCATGTGCGGAATGCGCAGAGGCCGCGGCGGTACCTCCGGCATACCGACCTCGCTCAGCTTATACAGCAGGGAGCGATAACTCATCTGCAGCCACTTGGCCGTCTTCTGCCGATTCCAACTGTTGGCCTGCAACACCTTCAGAATGATCTGACGCTCAAGATCCTGCGTCGCTTTCTTGGTAATCCGCTTCAGACTCACCGACTCACTCAGGTCGATCTCGGTCGTGATGCCACCGCGCTGCTCCTCGGGCATCAGCTCGGCCACCATCGCCTCTTCGCTGCCGATCAGCACGTAGCTGCGGATCAGGTTTTCGAGCTGTCGAATGTTGCCTGGCCAGTGATAGCTCTGCATCAGACGCATTGCGCTCTTGGAGAGCAACTCCGGCGTGTGGTGGAACATGCGCGCATAGTGCTCGATGAAGTAGTCAATCAGCACCGGCAGATCGGCGATACGCTGCCGAAGCGGCGGCAGATTGATCGTGACCGCATTGATGCGGAAGAGAAAGTCCAGGCGGAAGGTGCCCTCCTCGACCTGCGTTCTCAGGTCGGCGTTCGCGACCGAGACTAGCCGCGTCGTAATGGACCGGGGCTCATGGCCGCCAACACGGGTGAACGTGCCGTCCTGTAGCACTTGCAACAGCTTCGACTGCACCGCCAGGTCGAGACTTCCCACCTCATCCAGAAAGAGTGTCCCCAGGTGTGCCTGCTCGACACGGCCCAGCTTCGTGCTCTGCGCTCCGGTGAACGCACCCTTCTCGTAGCCGAAGAGCTCCGTCTCTAGCAACGCATGCGGAATCGCCGGGCAGCTCACCTTCACCAGGGACCCGCGCGCACGCAGCGAGAGCGCGTGCAGAAGCCGCACACAGATCTCCTTGCCCGTCCCGCTCTCGCCTTGCAGGAGGACGGGCACGTCCGTCTCCGCGACCCGTTCTAGCTTGTTCCGGACAGCCTGCATTGCTGCAGTCTTCCCAAAGATGATGTCGAGGGGAGGAAGATTGAGGGCGGTGATGGCGGATTCGTGTACCAAGGTGGTTTCCTGTCAAAGAACATTCAAGTTATTCAAAGATGACTCTGCAATGCTCTTCACATAGCACGTCAAGCGCCAATCGAAACGGGAGCTTGGCGAACACTCAAGGACAGCGGAGACACTCGCATCAGCCTTCGTGCCCGGACCCCGCCTGCGCCGCCTTTCCCCCGCATTGCTACAACTTTCCTGGAATGCGCGCGTTCCAACAGTGGAGCAGCGTCATCCTAGATGTAGGGTGTCTCATGATGTCTTGTCGTTCTTCTCCTCTAGTAAGGTGCTCTGAAGTGGAAAAACTTTGCTCACTTCTCAGCAAAACTCTTAACATTTTGTTTGGTGCATGGCACCAGCAACCGCTAAAATCAGCAACAACGTGAGTGCGCCTCAACGATCGTCGTACAGGACGGTCACGCTAACCGGCATCGTCGCTTCTGCCGCAATCGCCCGCTCGGAAACACGCCGTTGCTTGGGGCCGCCAGACATCGCATCGAGGGCCCAACTACAGGGGTAACTGCATGTCCGCATCACTGTCGTCTTACCCAGTCTCTGCCTTTAAATCGGTGAAGTCCCGGCCGCAGGTGGTCATCTATGAGCCGGATCTTGCAGTGCTCGAGTACCTGCGCGGTGCGCTCTCTCGCAACTACAGCGTCAGCCCCTTCTCTCAGGAGCAGGTCTTACTGGACCGGCTGGACCAGGGCGGAGAGCCAGACGTTCTGCTGATGGCCCTGCACTCCGGTCAGGATCCCGCACCGCTGCTGTCGCACATCCGTTCCACTCGGCCGCAGCTGCCCGTGATCATCCTCTCCTGCTCCTCGGAGCTCACTGATCTTGAGGTCGTCATCCGGCTCGGCGTGCGCGGCATCATCATGAAGCCGTTCATCGGCTCCGACGTCGCGGCCGCCATCGAGGAGCAGCTCGCCCTCGCCGACCCCAAGCCGACCACGGACGTACCCAAAGAGATTCCGCTTACCGAGAACAACTCCTTCGTGCGCTCCTCCAAGCGTATGCGTGAGCTCGAGGCGCAGGCCTCGCTCGTTGCCCGTGCCGACATTCCCGTGCTCATCCTCGGCGAGAGTGGCACCGGCAAAGAGGTGCTGGCTCTCTTCACGCACAAGATGTCTGCGCGCAGTCAGCAGACCTTTTTGAAGGTCAACTGCGCTGCCGTTCCTGCCGACCTGCTTGAAAGTGAGCTCTTCGGATACGAGCAGGGTGCCTTTACGGGCGCCGTGAAGACCAAGCCAGGCAAGTTCGAGATCTGCTCCGGTGGCACCATCTTTCTCGACGAGATCGGGGAGATGCCTGCCATCCTGCAGGCAAAACTCCTCCAGGTGCTTCAGGATGGAACCTTCATGCGTCTTGGCAGCCGCGCTCCGATGAAGGTGGACGTGCGCGTGATCGCCGCGACGAACATCAACATGAAGGAGGCGATGGCAAACAAGAGCTTCCGCGAGGATCTCTACTATCGTCTCAATGGCTTCACGCTCTCGATCCCCGCGCTTCGCCAGCGCAAGGAGGAGATCCCGGTGCTCGCCGAGTACTTCATGCGGCGTGCCAGCAAGCGCTACAGCCGCGACCCGCTCCTCTTCTCGACCAGCCTGATGACGGCGCTGACCGACTACTCCTGGCCGGGAAACATCCGCGAACTCGAGAACGTCATCAACCGCTATCTCGTTCTGGGAGACGAAAAGGCCATCCTCGATGAGTTAGCCTTACATGAAGCGCCGGATCGCGCGGCCGCTATCGGCGGCGGCAATGACGGTGCGGGGAACGGCGGCCTCAAGCAGATGGTCCGCAGCCTAAAGGGCGAGGCCGAAGCGACGGCGATCCAGCGCGTCTTGGAGGGAGTGGGATGGAATCGGAAGGCGGCAGCAAACGATCTTCAGATCAGCTACAAGGCCCTGCTCTACAAGATCAAGCAGTACGACCTCTCGCCGCAGGGCCACGTATAGCGCCGCAGCCCATCCACGCCCTCTCGTCAGCCATCTACAAGGTTGTGATCCGCTTTGAGGACCATGCCGTGCGCGGCTTTGCCAAGGCGAGCGATCTCGGCTCGGTCGAGCAGCTGCTGCGCAACGACCCCCAGCACTCCCTGGATGCCATCCGCCTGACCATCGAAGGCACCGGCTCGGTGCGTGAGGTGCCGATCGCCAACGCAAAGGCCGTCTTCTTCGTCGCAACCTTTGATGGCGACACCCATCATCGCGCGCTGCACTTTCACGAGAATGCTCCGGTGAAGGAGGGCCTCTGGGTCCGCGTGCGCTTCCACGATAACGAGAGCATCGAGGGCATCATCAGCAATAGTCACGACTATGTCCTCGGCAACGGATTCTTCATGATGCCGACCGACCCGGATGGCAATAACAAGCTGATTTACGTCCTGAAAAGCCGGCTGACGGGGTTTCAGGTCCTCGGTCTGCGCAACGCCCCGCGTACGCCGGTTCTCTAGCCTTGCTCCCCCTCCGCAAGTGGCCTTGCTCTTGGGCTGCATCCAACGGAGCTCAAGCGAAGAAGGATCGGCCGAGGCCGATCCTTCTTCGGCCGTGGCGCAAGGTCCTCTAGGCGTGCACCGGCGCCTCATCGCGGCTCCAGGCGATCGTCCTCTCGAGTCCCTGCCTGAAGTCGGCGATCACCCGATAGCCTAACGCCTGCTCCGTCAAGGAGATGTCCGCGACCGAGTGCTTGATATCCCCCTCGCGCTCAGGTGCGTGGCGGAGGCCGCCGGTGTAGCCGGTGATGTTGCGGATCACCTCATAGGCTTCGAGCAGGGTCACCCGGCGGCCGGTCGCCACATTGAAGACCTTACCGGCCACCGCTTCGGCCGGTGCCTCGGCCGCGAGCAGGTTTGCACTCACCACATTGTCGATGTAGGTGAAGTCCCGGCTGGTCATGCCGTCGCCGAAGATGGTCGGGGCGTCGCCCGCGAGCATCTGGGAGATGAAGCGGGCCAGTACACCGGAGTACTGGCTTGAGGGGTCCTGCCGGGGGCCGAAGATGTTGAAGTAGCGGAGCGAGACTGTCTCGAGACCGTAGACCCGGGCGTAGCTGGTGAGGTAGTGCTCGCCGGCGAGCTTCTGGACCGCATAGGGGGAGATCGGGGCGGGGATCATCGACTCGCGCTTGGGTAGCTCGGGAGAGTCTCCGTAGACGGCGGAGGACGCGGCGTACATGACGCGGCGCACCCCTGCGCGCCGCGCGCCTTCAAGCACGTTGAGGGTGCCGGTCAGGTTCGGCCCGTTGGTTCCGACGGGGTCGGCGACCGACTTTGGCACGGAAGGAATCGCCGCCTCATGGAAGACGTAGTCGACGCCCACGCACGCCGAGGTGACCGCCGCCTCGTCCCGCACATCGCCCTCACAGAAGTCGATTCGCGAACGGATCTCCTCGATGTTGGCCAGGTTGCCGGTCGAGAGATCGTCCAGTCCGCGCACCTCCGCGCCCTCCGCCAGCAGTGCCCTTGCGATGCTCGACCCAATAAAACCGGCGATGCCGGTTACCAATGCGCGTGCCATGAAGCCTCCCAGAGATACGACGCCGCTCTATGCGGTCTTATGGCACGAGTATCCTACAGCCTCGCGGGTCGGGCACTCCCCGGTTTGCGCCACGCCGACGGCGGACGGTTGGCCCGCGCCGTGCCTTCAGTACGGCCAGACAGTCGGTCTCCTGAATTCGTGGTTCGGCGGTGAGAGGACTTCGAAGCCTGCCAAGCGGCTTCGACCGGGGTACCCCCCTCCCGGTCATTCTGTCGCAAAGTCTTCGAAGCATGAGGCTTAAGTCTGGACCAACTCCCGGATCCAGGTCCAGACCGCGTGAGGACTCAGGTCTCTGGACTTAGGGTCTCCCGGAAGGTACCCACGAGAGAAGGCCCGGCAGTGGGCGCCGGGCCTTCTTTGCTGCTATCTCCATTGTAGTGCGCAGGAGCAGGTGATTAGCCACCTGTTACGCCGCCGGTAGAGCCGACTACTTTGCGTTCGCGGCGGCTTCGATCTCCTCCCACTCCTTGGCATCCAGGGTGACCGCCGCTGCCGCCACATTCTCCTCCAGGTGCTCGACACTCGACGTGCCCGGAATCGGCAGCATCACGGGAGAGTGGTGCAGCAGCCACGCCAGCGAGAGCTGGCTGACGGACGCGTTGTGACGCTTCGCGACGGCGTCCAGCTTGCCCCCCGGCTCCGCGAGCTTGCCGGAGGCCACCGGCGCCCAGGGGATGAACGCGATGCCGTGTTTCTCACAGAACTGAACGACGTCCTCGTGCTTGCGATCCGAGATGTTGTACTGATTCTGGACGCTGACGATCTGCATGACCTTCCGTGCCTGCTCGATCTCGGCCGGCTTGACCTCGCTTAGCCCGACATGTCGAATCTTGCCCTGCTTCTGTAGGTCCGCAATCGCGCCCAGGGAGTCCTCAACCGGCACCTGGGGATCGATGCGGTGAAGCTGCCAGAGATCGATCCGCTCCGTCTTCAGACGGCGAAGGCTCATCTCGACCTGCTGCTGAAGGTACTCGGGCCGGCCGACGGGCAGCCACTTGTTCGGACCGCTGCGCGTAAGGCCTCCCTTGGTTGCGATGACCAGATCCTTCGGGAACGGCGCCAGCGCCTCCCCAATCAGCCGCTCACTGACCTCCGGCCCATAGGCGTCGGCCGTGTCGATGAAGTTGATGCCGAGCTCGACGGCGCGCCGCAGCACCTGCTTTGCTTGATTGGCGTCCTTGGGCTCGCCCCAGATTCCCTCGCCGGTCAACCGCATCGCGCCGAAGCCGAGCCGATGGACCGTCAGGTCGCCGCCAAGGCGGAACGTACCACTCGCCTCGGCGTTCACATTGTTTGCTACCGCGCTTGCTGTGTCTGCCATGCGCCATTGGATGCGCCACAGAGGCGTGGGACGCGGTGCGGCCGTAGATTATGGCCTGTTCGCGGCAGCGGTGAGGTGCTGGTCGCGATGGTTCGGCGACTGCTGCGGCGAGGCCGTGAGCGCAGGCGAACGCAGCATCTCCCCCTCTGCGAGCACATGCACGCGCTCCCGGACGCCGCGACGCGCGGCCTCGGCGAGCAGGCGCACGGGTGGCTCCTCCATCGGCTCGCGGCCGAGGCGAAAGGTGCCGAAGTGCATTGCCACCATCTGCTCCGCACCGACCTCGAGAAACGCCCGCAGCGCCTCCTCCGGGCTGGTGTGCACGGCACGATAGCTATCCGGATGGTAGGCACCGATCGGTAGCAGCGCGACGCGGGGATGGAGGCGGCGCCCGATCTCGGTGAAGCCGCCGAACCAGGCTGTGTCGCCGGAGTGATAGACGCTCTGCCCATCGTCGCTGCGTACGACGTAGCCGCCGAAGCCGCGGTGGGTATCGCGAAACATGCGCGCGCCCCAGTGCTGCGCGGGCGTCATCGTGACGATGAGGCCGGCGACAAGGGCCTCCTGCCACCACTCGAGGATGTGCACGCGGGCGAAGCCGAGCTTGCTGACCAGATCCTCAACTCCGCGGGGGACGACGACCTCGGGCGCCCAACCGGTAAGGCGGCGGGTTCGACGGATGGTGCGGCGAAGGGAGAGCACGTTGAGGTGATCCATGTGCGCGTGCGTGAGAAGGACGGCGTCGATGGCGGGCATGGCGCGCCAGTCCAGACCGGGCCGTCGCTGCCGACGCAGCAACAACAGACGCGTCGAGAAGACGGGATCGACTAGCAGGCGGCGACCGCCGATCTCAAGCAGAAACGACGAGTGCCCGATGAAGGTGGTACCCATCTGGCCCGGGGATACCGCAGTGAAAGACTTTGCTTCCCCGGTTAATGGCCGCTGGTGACTCTCTCGCGTGAGCCGCCACATCTGCTTCAACTTCGCCCGCACCGTTGGATGGCCCATGGACTTGCATGCTCCCCTTCCATTTCGATGCAGGAGGGGCCGGTTCGGCATCAGGGTCCCGCGAGTACCCGTTTTGGCCGCATACCGCATCTACCTCCAGAGACCCGCTGGCACAAACGCTGGTGCCAGGTATGAGGTTTTACGCATGGCCCAGACTGCTCCTGAGATCGCCTCTTCGAACCCCACACCGATTGCCTCGACCGCGCCGCCGCCGGGCGGTGCGATGCATCACGAGCACGTCAAACAGCAGGTCTGGCAGTACGTCTCGCACACGCACCTGCATAGCCTGTGGGACTTCGAGGGCGCGCCGGCGTCGGTCATCATGAAGCGGACGTTCAAGGCGTTTCTGGACGACAACCTGCTCTCGCGCGCGGCTGAGCTCGGGTATTACTTTCTCTTCGCGCTCTTTCCGACGCTGGTGTTCGCAAGTTCGCTGCTGGGCCTGGTGGCGCGCAGTGCGAACGTGATGTACGCGGAGCTGCTGCACTATCTCGCGCTGGTGGTGCCCGGGTCAGCGTATGACATTGTGGTGCAGACGTTTAACCAGACGACCGCGGCGTCGTCCTCAGGCAAGATCGGCTTCGGTCTGGCGGCGGCGTTGTGGGCGGCCTCGGTGGGCTTCGCGGCAATTCAGGACACGCTGAACACCGTCTACAAAGTGAAGGAGACGCGGCCGTACTGGAAGGCACGCGGCGGCGCCATTCTGGTTACGGTCCTGCTCGCGCTGATCGTGACGCTGACGCTGACGGTGCTCTTTGCGGGTGACTTCTGTGTGCGCTTTGTGCGCACGCATCTGCTGGAACGGTATATGCAATTTGTCGGCGTCGCCGCGCTGCGCACGGCCTCGTGGACCGTAACACTCGGCCTGCTGATCCTGCTGTTTGCGGTCATCTACTACTTCGCACCGGATGTGAAGGCGAAGCACTGGCGATGGCTGACGCCCGGGGCGGCGATCGGCATTGTGGGCTGGATTCTGGCGTCGCTGATCCTGCGGGTGTACCTGCACTACTTCGACAACTACTCGGTGACGTACGGATCGCTCGGTGCGGTAATCGTGCTTCTGACGTGGTTCTATATCACCGGGTTGATGCTGCTGCTAGGAGCCGAGATCAACTCCGAGATCGCGGCGGCGGTGGCGGAGAAGCGGCTGAAGGAGCAGGGCGCGATTCCCGCGCACCTGAGTGCGAACCTCGATCATCCGCTGCCGGCCAGCTGAGGTTCGCGGACGCCTGCGGCGGCGAGGATACCTGAGGCGGTACTTCGGGTCCGGATGCGGCCTCCTGCATTTGCACCACTGCCCGGCAGCTTCTAAACTTAGACTTCGCTCCTGCACACGGTGCGATAGGACCGTTCACCCTCGATGGAGGATGGACGGGGAGGTCTGATGCGCCGGTTCGTCACGTTTCTTGCTCTGTTTCTGTTCACACTTCCCTTTGGTATTGCCATCAACGGCTGCGGCAAGAACGCCGCCACGATCTTCTGCAACGGGGAGAACTCTGGCCCGGTGATCGGCCAGATCTTCGCCATCACGGCGCAACCGAGCCTCTTCGGCATCTCCCTCAACACCGGCCAGATCTCCCCGACGACGCCGACGGCGACGGCGGCCGATTGCAAGGGGACGGCGGTCTCGACGACTGCATTTACGTGGGGAGTGCGTCCGCAGGATGTGGGCCTAGTCGATGTGGTGCCGACCTCCGGTCGCCTCTGCGGGGGCACGTGGAATCGCAATAGCGGCGCCGGGGTGCCGGACTTCACGGTCTGTACGCCCACCAGCCGTGTGGGTGAGGCGCTGTTGACCGCGAGTGCGGGGGCCGCCAACTCGAACACGATCCCCGTCTTCATTCACCCTGTCGCGACCAGCGTCACGATCGGGGCACCCTCGACAAACTGTGCGACCGACACGGCGACCAATTGCTGCCCGTTCTCGACGAGCGGCGCGGCGCCAGCGCAGGTCAACTTCACGCCGAACGCATGCCTCAGCCAGAACGTGACCGGGCAGGTCGCCGCACGCGTCTTCGCGACTGATCCGACGACCGGCGCGGCGATCAATGTCACCTGCTCGCAGTCGACGGACAGCAACGGAAGTACCGTCTTCGCACCGCTCGTCGGCCATCTCACGTACCAGCCGCAGGATGCGACGGTGGTCACCATCGACGACAACGGGATCGCGACGGCGAAGAACCCCGGCACGACGCTGATCTCAGCGACGATCTCGAACGCCTCGAGCTCGGCGGGATACTTTTCTACCTGTCCGCCGGCGCGCATTCAGCTCAGCGTTCCCAATCAGACGAACACCAGCAGCATCGTCGTGAACCAGAATAACACGCAGCCGATCACGGCTACCGTGACC
This sequence comes from uncultured Acidobacteriaceae bacterium, assembly GCA_964247625.1. Classification (GTDB taxonomy): domain Bacteria; phylum Acidobacteriota; class Terriglobia; order Terriglobales; family Acidobacteriaceae; genus Edaphobacter. The sequence continues at coordinate 26,162 of CAXTVA010000012.1, read as the reverse complement.
GATACCAACGGCGTGACCCTGAACGGGCTCTCGCTCCAGTTCCTCTCGACGACGCCGCGCACGCTGCCGAGCGGCGGCGCGGGCACGGTGCAGCCCGTCTTTCCGGGCGCCGGATCCATTACCGCGCAGTGCCTGCCGCCTACCTGCAACGGCGCGCCGCTCAATCAGGTCGGTCTCTTCGGCACCGGCACGCCGATCGCGTCGAATGCGATTGAGATTACGACACCGGGAACGAACAGCTCGCTTGTCTACGCCGCCAGCACGCAGTCGCTCTATGTGACCACCATCGACTTTTCGACCAATGTCGTCGGCCAGCCGATACGGCTCCCCTACGTGCCCAACTCCATGGTGCTCTCGACCGACGGCAGCACGCTCTATATGGGTAGCGGCACCGAGCTGATGGCCTACAACACCTCGACCGGTGTGATTCGCGAGGACCGCACGGTTCCAGGGACCGTGCTTGCCGTTTCGCCCGACAGCGGCACGGTCGTGATCAGCGATCCGACGCGCCAGACAGTTACCCTGCAGACCTCCGGCGGCGTCATCAACTCGGTCTACGGCGGCTCCGGCACAACGGCAGAGTTCTCGCCCGACAGCGGCACCGTCTATGTCGCGGGCGGTACACAGCTGCTGGTGCACTCGAACTTTACGGGCTGGACCGCTATCCCGAACCTCTCTGCGCGTGATGTCGCCGTGACCGTTCCGAGCGTCGGCGCGTTCGTGGCCGGAGCGACGACGACGGCCCGCAGCTACTGCCCGCAGACCACAGTCACCTCAACCAACGGGCAGACCTCGACGACGAACCAGTTCTACCCGGACGCGCGCGTGACAGCGCCGGCGGCCGATCGCATCGTTGCGACGAACGACGGGCTGCACATTCTGAGCATTACCTCGACGGCCACACCGACACTTACCGACCTGGCGGTCAACGTCGAAGACGGCAACTCCGGCGCGGGAGTCGCATGCCCGGCGAACGGCCTCACCTTTACCGCCAATCCGCTGCTGACCAGCGCCGCGGTACCTGGGGTCGCCGCGACCGCGGTCACAGGCATCGTGCCCAGCTCGGACTCCTCGGCCGTCTTCCTCACCTACACGGGAACCGGCGGTGTGCTTCCTCTCTACACGCCCTCACCGACCGCCGCGGGCGCGCTTACGAGCGTTCCACTAAGCGGTGCGGCGACGGCGCCCGTGGCGGGCATCTTCTCCTCTGATAATCAGATCTTCTACACCGGGACAGCGGGCGACAATCTGATCCATCTAGTGACGCGCACCACCAGCGGCTTCAGTGACACGGTCACGGCACCGGTCAACCCTGGGCTCGTCGACGGCAACGGCAAGCCGGTGCCCGCCAACCTGATCCAGCAGCAGCCGCGGCGCATCACCTAACGCACGATCGCCGGAGCGAGAGCGCTCGCGAGCACGAGCAGAGAGCACCGTCCTTCGCGCAGGGAGGACGGTGCAACGGGCAGTGCAGCGCATGAGAGGGAGCGCCTTATTCTCGTTCAATCGGCGTGGGCGCTACGTGGCGAGACGCCGCTTGAGCTGCTCGCGCGCGATCGCGTCCAGCACACCATTCAGAAAGTGGATGGACTCCGGCGCCGCGTAGATGCGGCCGATCTCGAGCGCCTCATTGATGATGATGGCCGCGGGTGTCTTCTCAAAGCCCAGCATCTCCGCGACGCTGGCGCGCAGCAGATTGCGGTCGACGACCGGCATCCGCTCCAGCCGCCAGTTCTGCGAGTGCTGCTCGATGAGGCCGTCCACCTCGGCCTGGCGCGCGATCGCGACGCGGTAGATGTCCTCAGCGAAGCCGCGTGTCTCCGCGTCGATGTCGTCGCGGCTCGTCCAGAAGAGCGCGCGCACCTCGTCCGGGGTCTGCTTGCCGAGGTCACCCTGAAAGAGCATCTGCATGGCCAGTTCGCGGGACTTGCGCCGTTTGCCCATCAGGCGCGGACCTGGGATGCCGGAGCCGCCTCAAAGGCCACGGCGCGCTCGCGCGGCCTCCCACCGATCTTCTCTTCGATGGAGGCCATCTCGATCGCCGCGATCGCCGCCTCGTAGCCCTTGTTGCCAGCCTTGAGCCCGGCCCGATCGAGCGCCTGCTCGAGCGTCTCGCAGGTCAGCACGCCGAACGCGTGCGGCACACCGGTCTCCTGCTGCGACTGCCCGATGCCGCGCGCGACCTCCGTATAGATGGCTTCGTAGTGCGCCGTCTCGCCGCGGAGGAGCACGCCAAGGGTGATGATGGCGTGGAAGCGACCTGTCTCGGCGAGGGTGCGGGCGGCCGCCGGGATCTCCCACGCGCCCGGAACACGGATGATCTCGATCTGATCGCGGACGGCACCGCTGCGCAGGAGCGCGTCGAGCGATCCCTGCAGCAGCCGGTCGGTGATCACGGCGTTCCAGCGCGCGACCACGATGCCGAAGCGGCGCCCCGCGGCGGAGAGGTCGCCTTCGATCGCGATCGGCCGGCCGTGTAGCGGATGCTCTGACTGCCAGAAGCCGAGCCGCAGGTCTGAGGTGAGCTCGACCGAGAAGAGGTGCGCGTTCCAGTGGGTCGACTCGATGGGCGAGACGGCTTGCGCCCCGGAGGCCTGCTGCGACGCCCATGCCTCGACGGCGGTGCGCACCTCGTCGATGCCGGTGACCTCGATCAGGATCGATGGAGTGGCGGGTACGCGGCCGGTCACGAGCTCCAGGTTGCCGAGCGGGGCGAGGAAGGGCGCACCCTGCCCCGCGTCGTCCTTCCACCCGCGGCCGGGCTCGAAGCCGAGTGCGCCGAACAGCTCGCGCAAGCGGGAGAACGCGTCGCCGGACGCGACCGTATGGACCAGCGTTAACCCTTTGATCATGTCGTCGATTGTACCCGCACAGCAGCGGCGCCCGCCGCCGTGCCGGGCTTGGTGAGCGGCTGGCGGGAGCTGGGCTTGGTATGCTCACTGTGTGCTGTCTACCGGTCCTCTCCGGCCGCTGCGCTCAGCGAGCCGTCCCTTTCTCCAGCCTGCGTGGCGAAGCCTGCGGCACCACGGTGCCTTGGCTCTGCTTGGGGCGGGGCTGCTCAGCGGCTGCAACGCGCCCGCCGTGCCGGCTGGCGACAGTCCTCGCGCGCTCGAGCAGCTGCAGGAGCAGCTCAACGCGCAGGTGCGCCAGCAGCTGGCGCAGATTCCCACGCCGATGAAGTCGCAGTACCTTGCTGTGAGGAGCCTGGAGAGCTGGGAGAACCCGTACCTGACGGTGCAGCAGAGCATGTTGACGCTGCACGTCATGCTTGCCGACGCGAATACCAGCGGGCTGGGCGAGGGTGGTCTGCTGCGACCGCGCGGTGCCCGGCGGCAGGACCTTACGGTGCGTGTCGGCGAGCTGACGGCGGCGCTGAACGCGGTCCCCGCGAGCGCGTGGCCGTATGGCCGGATCGTCGCGGTCGAAGAGGCCCACAACACGCCGAAGCGGGACGAGGCCGAGGTCCGGCGTTCCGTCGAGACCGTCATGCGCTCGCTCAATGATCTCGGTGTGGTCGCCTATGAGTGGCCCGACTCCGGCACAGGCACCCGCTAGCCGGTCGGAACACGTCTATCCGCGCCCACGAACGCGCGCCAGGGTGCGGCGGTCGCGTTTGGACGGCTTGCCTGCGGGCAGTGCCTCGATCAGCGACATCATGCGCCGCTCCTCGGCGGCCTTCTTGCGCAGGTCGCGGCTCTCGTCGGTCTCGCGGAAGAGCGCCTGCGCCACCGCCGCCGGCCCGCGCACATCGTTAAGCCCTAGAACGTCGATGGTAAAGATGCCGCCCTCCGTTCGCACCTGAAGCCGGTCGCCGACCCGGATATCGCGCGCCGCCTTCGCCGGCTGTCCGCGCAGATCGACTCGGCCCAGCTCACATGCCTTGGCCGCCAGTGCACGTGTCTTGAAGAATCGCGCTGCCCACAGCCACTTGTCCGCTCGAACACTCTCCATGGCTCCATTGTCTCTGACTGCGGGCGCTCGCAGGCGAGGGAGAGGCACGGACCGCCGCCGGCAGGCTACACTCGTCTGCGAATCGCAGCGCTGTCTGCGAGCATCCTGGCCCCGGAGAGATCGTCTCGCCCGTGCACACCACCGCGCTTCTGGTCTTCTGCCTGCTCTTCCTGCTCGTCTCGGCCGCCGGCTTCTGGGCGGCGCGCTGGCGGCGACCCGCGGCCGGCCTCGCTTCGCTCGAGGAGTGGGGACTGGCCGGACGCAGCTTCGGCACGCTCATCACCTGGTTTCTCATCGGTGGCGACCTCTACACCGCGTACACCATCATCGCCGTCCCGGCGGCGCTCTATGGCACGGGCGCGATCGGCTTCTTCGCCATGCCGTACGCGGTGCTCGCGTATCCGTACATGATGCTGGTGCTGCCGCGGCTGTGGCGCGTCTGCCATCGCCACGGGTACGTGACCTTCGCGGACTTCGTGCACGGCCGGTATGGCAGCCGCGCGCTCGCCACCGCCGTGGCCCTCACGGGCGTGCTGGCGCTCCTGCCCTATATTGCGCTGCAGCTGGTGGGCATTCGAGTCGTGATCGCCGCGATGGGCGTGCACGGCGAGTGGCCGCTCGCGCTCGCCTTTCTCATCCTCGCGTTCTACACCTGGACGAGCGGCCTGCGCGCGCCCGCCGTGATCGCCATCGTCAAGGACACGATGCTGTACATCATGGTGGCCGCGACCGTCGTGGTGCTTCCGCTGCGCCTGGGCGGCTATGCGCACATCCTCGAGCTCGCCAACAGCGCGCTCGCGACACATACCCCGGCGGCCTCGGTCCATCTGCGGCAGGGCCAGTTCCTGCCCTACGTGACGCTCGCGCTCGGTTCGTCGGTGGCGCTGATGCTCTACCCGCACACGGCGACGGCGGTGCTGAGCGCCGGGAGCGCCAACACGGTCCGCCGCAACGCGGCGCTGCTGCCCGCGTACAGCCTTCTGCTCGGCTTCATCGCGCTGCTCGGCTATGCGGCGCTCGCGGCCGGCATCCACACGCGCGATCCGAACATGGCCGTGCCGCTACTGCTGCTGCGCGTCTTTCCGGAGTGGTTCGCCGGCTTCTCGCTGGCCGCGATCGCCATCGGCGCGCTGGTGCCGGCGGCCATCATGTCGATCGCGGCGTCGAATCTGGTGACGCGCAACCTGTATGGCGCCTTCGCCCGCCGGCCGCTGACGCCGGCCGAGGAGACGCGGTCGGCGCGCCTCGTCTCGCTCGTCGTCAAGTTTGCGGCGCTCGTCTTTGTGCTGCGCCTGCCGGTCACGTACGCGATCGAGATGCAGCTGCTGGGCGGTATCTGGATCGGCCAGATCTTTCCCGCGGTCGTCTGCGGCGTCTTTACACGCTGGTTTGATCCGCGCGCGCTGCTCGCCGGCTGGGTGCTCGGCATGGGCTCGGGAACGTGGATGGTCGCGTCGCTCGGTCTGCGCACATCGGTATATCCGCTGCACCTCTTTGGTGGCGTGTATCCGATGTATGCGGCCGTTCCTGCGCTCCTGCTGAACCTGCTGACCGCGGCCGTGCTTACGGCTCTGCTGCGCGCCACGGATGGCAAGGGCGAGCGCGCAGGGGACGCGACCGATCCCGCCGTCTACTTTGGTTAGCTCCTCGGGCGGGCGAAGCAGTCAGACGGCGTCTTCGCCCGCAAAGAGGCGCCGGACATCGCTCGACCGCGTCTCGCATCTAACCTCGCCATAGAGGGATATCCCTAAGGAGTGCTTCAGGATGGCCAGCAGTGATGAGATTATCGACCGGGTCTCCGCGTTTCGGCAGAAGTTCGGCCTCAGCGGTCCCGCGCCCGAAGACGTACCGCTGCACGAGCGCTCGCTGCTCAAGGGCGTTCTCGCCGGTTTAATCGGCGGCCTCGTCGCGACCGCGGCCAAGACGATCGGCGAGCGCATCTATCCGCCGCGCACGCATGGCGAGCCCGAACCGCCGGACGTGCTCACCGATAAGGTCACTGGCAATGCCCTGTCCGGCCCGGCCCGGACAGCCGCCTCCGAGACGATTCACTGGGGCTTTGGCGCGCTCGTCGGCGCCGCCTACGGCGGGCTGGCGGAGTTCTACCCCGCGGCCACGAGCAAGGAGGGTGCGAGCTTCGGCCTGACACTGATGGCGTTGACCCACGACGGCGCTCTACCTGCTATGGGTCTCTCCGCCGAACCGGAGCACCAGACCGCCCGCGAGCACACTAGCGAGATGATCACCCACGTGATCTTTGGAGTCACGACAGAGATCGTGCGGGGCCTGATCCGCCGCATCCTGTAGTTGAAGGTACAAGGCGCGTGAGACAGAAGGCCGCTCCGGTCTGCACTGCCGGAGCGGCCTCTCCATTTTGGAGCTCCGCGGCAGATTCTGCCCCACATTACCTAAGACTCATTGCCATCGCCCCTTTAGCTCTTCTAGGATTGGCTTCACGTTGCCGAGAGCTACACTGTGTCTGTCAGCCGTTGACGGTTGCGCATGTCTTTTGCGGCAACGCCAGTAGCGGTTGCTCGACCAGGGGAACGCGCGTGATCGAGAACGAAACCGCCTCTCTGGTCTCGCGTCAGCAGAACGTGCAGAACTCCGACATGTCCCACGACCCTCTTGCACGTCCCGCTCCGGCGAACGATCTCGTCTCAGATTCGCCCACCAACTCCAGGTCGATCTTTCAGCAGACCTGGTGGCTGGAGGCTGCGGGTGGCCCTTCGCTCGAGTGGGCGCGTGTGAGCTGGGACGGGCGGGTCATTGCGTCGCTCGCCTTTGTGCGCCACCGGAACTGGCAGTTCACCACGCTCGAGATGCCGCCGTACACCCGCACCTTGGGACCGATTCTCGCGTTGCCGCCGAGCAAGCGGGCGCGCCGGCTGCGCAACACTCACCTCGCGGTGCGGGAGCTCATCCAGGCGCTTCCGCAGCACGACCGGTATCAATGCATGCTCGACCCGGACGACGAGAGCGCCTTTCCTCTTGCGCTGAGCGGCTGTTCGGTCGGCCAGAACTTCACCTTCCGCACAGAGCGCGGCTGGGATGCCGGCGAGCAGTGGACGGAGCTCGACCAGAAGACGCGCAATCTGATCCGCACCGGAGGCGGCCGGCTCCATATCGACCATACCGGCTCGATCGATGACGTCATCGCGCTCTCTTATCTGGAGCGCGGGCGCAAGGATCGCAGCGACGCGGTCACGCTGCATCGGATCGCCGAGGCGGCGCTCGGGCGCGGCCAGATGGCCACACTGATCGCGCGAGATGACGCCGCGCGACCGGTCGCCGCCGCCACGCTCGTCTGGGACGACCGCCTGCTCTACTACTGGCAGTCCGGCCGGGACGTTACCATGCCGGTCCCCGGCGCCAACAGCGTGCTGATATGGGAGAGCATGCGCCTGGCGCAGAGCAAGGGCCTGATCTTTGACATCGACGGTTACCACTCGCTCAGCGCGGCCCGCTTTGTCGCGAAGTTCAACATGCAGGTGCGCGTACGCGCGTCGGTCGTTCACATGAGCCGTCGTGGACGCGTGCTGCAGGCTGCGGGCAGGTTGCTTGGCCGCGGAACCGGCTTTGGCGTCCAGCCGATTCACGACGCTCCGCTGCTCGCTGAGTAGATCGGTCCCCGCCCGGGGGCCGCGTTCCAATCTCGTAAACGATGGTTCGTCTTATCTCGACCGTGTGAACCGCGCGGCCAAGAGCGCCGCTACCCCGTCTCTATAATCAGCCTTGACAGCATCACATCTTGGCATGCACGTGTCGCGGGAGCGGACCAGACCTTGAAGAAAAAGGATCCACGCAGAGCCGTCATCGTCGGGGCAGGACCAGGTGGTCTGGCAGCAGCGCTCCTGTTGGCAAAGTCCGGAGTGAAGGTCACGGTGGTCGAGAAGGAGCCGCAGGTAGGCGGCCGCACCTCGACGATTGAGCAGGATGGCTTTCGCTTTGATGTCGGACCCACCTTCTTTCTCTACCCCCGCGTACTGCGCGAGATCTTCGCCGCTGCCGGGTATGATCTCGATCACGAGCTCCCGATGGAGCGCCTCGATCCGCAGTATCGCCTCGTCTTTGGTGCGGGTGGCGAGCTGCTCGCGACGCCGTCGGTCGAGCGCATGGAGAAGGCGATCGCTGCGATCTCGCCTGAGGATGCACGGCGCTTTCGTCACTTTCTCGCGCACAACCGGCACAAGCTTGACCGCTTCATGCCCTTTCTGCAGACACCCTTTGAGAGCTGGCGCGATCTCGCGAAGCCGGAGATGCTCAAGCTGGTGAAGCTGCTGGCGCCCTGGCGATCGCTCGATACGGAGCTCTTCACGCACTTTAAGGATGAGCGCATCCGCCTCGGCTTCTCGTTTCAGTCGAAGTACCTGGGCATGTCGCCGTTCCGCTGTCCGAGCCTCTTCTCCATTCTGTCGTTCCTCGAGTATGAGCACGGCGTCTTTCACCCGGTCGGCGGCTGCGGCGCAGTGACACGCACCATGGCGCGGCTGGCCGAGGAGATGGGGGTCGAGATCCTGCTGGATGAGCCGGTGGAGAAGATCGAGATCGACCACGGCCGAAGCACGGGCGTGCGCACGGCGCGCCGGCATCTTGAGGCCGACGCCGTTGTGGTGAACGCCGACTTCGCACGCGCCATGCAGCGCATGGTGCCGAACACCGCTCGCAAGCGATGGACCGATGAGCGCATCGCGAAGAAGCGATTCTCGTGCTCGACGTTCATGATGTATCTTGGCATTGACGGCTGCTATGATGACGTCTCGCACCACACCATCTATCTTGCAAAGGACTACAGGCAGAACCTGCGCGATATTGAGAGCGATCACCGACTCTCGGCCGACCCGTCCTTCTACGTTCAGAACGCGGGCGTGACGGACTCGACGTTGGCCCCCTCCGGCCAAAGTACCCTGTATGTGCTTCTTCCAGTGACCCATGAGACCTCGGCGGTCGATTGGAAGCGGGAGACGCCCCGCTTTCGCGAGCTCGCCCTCAAGCAGATCGAGAAGATCGGGATCACGGATGTTGAACGTCGCATTCGCACCGAGCGCATCATCACACCCGACAACTGGCGAGACGACTTCGGCCTGCATCTTGGCGCGACGTTTTCGATGGCGCACTCGCTCGACCAGATGCTGCACCTGCGACCACACAACCGCTTTGATGATGTGCAGGGCATGTACCTGGTCGGCGGCGGCACGCACCCCGGCAGCGGTCTGCCGGTCATCTTCGAGTCGGCGCGCATCACGTCGCGGCTGCTGCTGGAAGACCTTGAGATCGAGCCGCAGTGGCAGAACGCAGCCGAGGACACAACAGCCATCAGCGAAGACGCGCTCTTCGGAGTAGCCTCATAGTGGCGCAGCCCGTCGCGGCAGTGCTCGACCCCATGCCATCGCCCGTCAGCGACGACCGATCCGCCGGCCACACGGCCGCCTCGCCTGCGTGGCCCTACGCCGCATCGCACTCCGCCGCACTCTTCGACCAAGCTCCTGCGAGCCGATGGGCGGCGCTCCCGCTTCATGATCGTCTGCGCACTCTGACGCGGGCCCGCCATCGCATCGCCGAGCAGACAGAGGTGCTGACGGCTGCGATCTCGTCCGCGCTCCCTCGTACATCTGCGGACACGCTTGTCGCCGAGATCCTTCCTTTGCTCGCCGCCCTTCGCTTCCTGGAGCGCGAAGCGGCACACGTTCTTGCGCCGCGGCGCCTCGGTGGAAGTGGCCGTCCCTTTTGGCTTCCCGGGGTCACGCATCGCGTCGAACGCGTCCCACACGGTCGCGTTTTGATCCTCGCGCCTGGCAACTATCCGCTGCTTCTTCCCGGCGTGCAGGCGCTCCAAGCGCTCGCAGCCGGGAACAGCGTCGTCTGGAAGCCGGGCCGCGGCGGTGAGCCGGTCGCGCGAGCCTTCACCGCGATTCTCTTTGACGCCGGCGTTCCGCGCGAGGTGCTCACCGTCACAGGCGAGAGCGTCGCAGAGGCCGAGCATGCGCTCTCCAGCCGGCCTGATCTCATCGTCCTTACCGGCTCCGCTGCGACCGGCCGCAAGGTCCTCGCGCGGGCCGCGGAGACGCTTACCCCGGTGCTCGCCGAGCTCTCCGGCTGCGACTCCGTCGTCGTGCTGCCAGGCGCCGACCTCGCCCGCGTGGTGAAGGCCCTCGCCTTCGGCATGCGGCTTAACGGATCGGCGACGTGCATGGCGCCGCGACGTGTGCTTCTGGTTGCGACTGGCGACCGCGCCAGGGACGCCGCGCGTCGCACCCGCTTCGTCGACCAACTCGAAGCCGCTCTCGCCACCATCGCTCCCGTACCACTGTCCAGGGAGACCACCGCGCAGCTGCAGGCGCTCGTGCGCGACGCTCGCGCGCAGGGAGCGACGATCGCCGGCCCCGGTGCTGCCACGCTTGAGGGTGCCGTCACGAGTGCGGCTCCGCTCTCGATCGGGCCAGTGCTGCTGCTCGACGCCAGCACGATGCTCGAGGCCGCACACATCGACATCTTCGCGCCGCTGCTGACGCTGATCGACGTCGACGGCGATGCCGGCGTCCTTGCAGCAGAGTCCGCGAGTCCCTTCGCGCTTACCTGCTCCATCTTCGGGCCGGAGCGCCGCGCCCGCGCAATCGCCGCACAGCTCCGCTGCGGCACCGTGCTCATCAACGATCTCATCGCGCCTACCGCCGATCCGCGTGTTCCCTTTGGGGGCCGCGGAGAGAGCGGCTTCGGCGTCACTCGCGGCGCCGAGGGCCTGCTTGCCATGACCGCCGTCCGCGTCTGCACGACGCGCCGCGGCGGCGGAACGCGCCACCTTGAACCCACGACGACCGCCCAGGAGAGCCTCTTCCGCGCGGTCGCCCGTCTCGGCTACGCCGGATCGTGGCGCAGTCGCCTCGCCGGCGCACGCGCAGCCGTTCGCGCTGCCCGCAACCTCGGAGAACAGTAATGTCTGCAGCCAGCCCCGTCCTCGATCGCTCGATATCCGATCTCCCCATGCCTCACCACGACGGCTCCGGCCATCGTGTCGCCGTCATCGGCTCCGGCCTTGCCGGACTGTCGGCGGCCTGCACACTTGCCGCGCGCGGCTACGCCGTCGAGGTCTTCGAGAAGAACCCCTGGCTTGGCGGCAAGGCAGCTCAGCTGCGCGAGCAGGGCTTCCGCTTCGACATGGGGCCGACGATCCTCATTCAACCGTCGGTGCTGCGCAAGATCTTCTCTGAGGCGAATCGTAACCTCGACGATTACGTGAAGATGGTTCGCCTCTCGCCACAGTGGCGCTGCTTCTTCGACGACGGCAGACAGCTCGACCTCAAGGACGATGCACGGGCCATGTCAGCCGAGCTCGAGACCATCTGGCCTGGCATGGGCAAGGGCTATCTCAAGCTCCTCGAGACCTCCGAGCAGCTCCACTCGATCTCCGACCGCTTCTTCTTCTGGCGCTCGATCGGCTCCATCAAGGACACCATGGACGTTGGGGGTGCCTTCGACATCCATGTGCTACGCGATGTAATGCGCATGCGGCTCGGCAAGACCGTCGCCGGCACCATCCGCGAGTTCATCCCCGACAGCAACACCGCCCAGATGCTCGACCACTTTGTGCAGTACGTCGGCAGCTCCCCGGACTCCTCGCCCGCGATCCTCTGCGCCATCGGTCACATGCAGATGGAAGAGGGCATCTGGTACCCGATGGGCGGCACCCGCGCCGTTCCCGAGGCGCTGGTCAAGCTCGCGACCGAGCTCGGCGTTCGCTTCCACACCGAGACAGGCGTGGCGCAGATTCTTACCGACGCACCGGCGCATGGTGGCGGAAAGGCGAAGCGCGTGACCGGCCTGGTCACCACGCGTGGCGTCGTGCATCACTTCGACTCGATCGTCTCGAACGCCGACTCCGTGCGCACCTATCGCGAGCTGCTCGGCGGCCGCGCCGCGCGCGACTTCGACCACAAGCGTAAATACGAGCCCGCCTGCTCGGGCGTCGTGCTCTACCTCGGCCTCAACCGGCGCTACGAGCACCTTGCTCACCATGACTTCGTCTTCTCGCGCGATGCGCATGAGGAGTTTCACCACATCTACGATCTTGGCGAGCCGGCGCCCGACCCCACGTGCTATCTCGCGTCAACCGCGCAGACCGATCCCTCGTCGGCTCCGGCAGGCGGCGATGCTCTCTATGTGCTCGTCCACACCCCCTATCTGCGGCCCCACCATGACTGGAGAAAGATGTTTCCTGCGTACCGGCAGGTCATCCTCGACAAGCTCAAGCGGACCGCCGGACTCACCGACATTGAGGACCGCATCGTCTTCGAGTCCGCGCTCACGCCGCAGGACATTCATGAGCGCTACCGTGTGCTGAACGGCGCGATCTACGGCATCTCCAGCCACGGCATGCTGCATGGCGCCTTCAAGCCCGCGAATCATGACCCGCAGCTCGACGGCCTCTACCTTGCCGGTGGCGCGGCCCATCCCGGGCCGGGAATGCCCATGGTCATGATGTCGGGCTGGATCGCCGCGGACACGCTCGATCAGCGCTCGCAGATGCGTCCAGGCCAGCGATTGCAGGCCGCTTCGGCACGCACCGCAGCGGCGGCTCGCGGGTAGAGGCGTAGATTGGACCTGTATGCCCGAGTCCTCGAGTGAGCCGAAGTCAGCGCGCGCGCTACCCGCCGTCAGCGTGCCCCTGCTTCGCATGTTTCACTTTATCGTTCGTGGCTACTTCCGTCGCCACTTCACCGCCGTCCGCCTGCGCGGCCCCCGCGAGCTGCTGCAGCAGCCTCGATCCTTGGCACCGCGTGACTCAGGCGCCTTGCCGTCCGGCATGGCCAACTCGCTCGCCGGGCCGCTGATCATCTACGCCAATCACGGCAGCTGGTGGGACCCGATGGTCTCCTTCCTGCTGGCCGACGCGCTGCTGCCCGGCCGCCGTCACTTCGCGCCGATGGACGCGAGCGCCCTCGCGAAGTACAAGGTTCTTTCAAAGCTCGGCATCTTTCCCGTCGACATGCACACGGCGCGCGGCGCCGCGCAGTTTCTGCGCACGGGCGAGGCAGTGCTCCGGGCGGGCGGCGTGCTCTGGATCACGCCGCAGGGCCGCTTCGCCGACGCGCGCGAGCGTCCGCTGCTCTTCAAGCCCGGCATCGCCTCGCTCGTCGCGCGCGTGCCGGGGACCACGGTCCTGCCGCTGGCCATCGAGTACCCCTTCTGGGATGAGCGCCTGCCCGAGGCTCTGCTCGAGCTGGGCACGCCGCTGATCGATCTGCCGCGCGACCGGGACGCGGCGCAGACCGAGCTCATCGCCGCGCTGACTCACACGATGGACTCACTGGCCAGCGCGGTCCAGCTTCGCTCGCCGGCCGCATTTCAACGCACACTGCTGCGCGGACGGCTCGGTACGGGTGGCTTCTATGCGTTGGCGCAACGGGCGCGCGCAGTCGTACTCCGCCGCCCCTATCAGCCAGCGCACAACCCCCAGGCCGCGAATCACACGGCCGCCGCCGAGCCTCGACCGTGATGCCGCTGCTTCCCCATGTGCTCTCGGAGGCGGTGCTGCCCGCGCTCGCCGCGGCCGTCGCCGTGGCCGCCTCCGTTCCGGCGCTGCTCTTTGTGGTCAACCTCGGCCGCTACCGCCGGCCCTCGACCGAGCTCCAGCATGATCTTCCGCTGGTCTCCGTGCTCATCCCCGCGCGCGACGAGGAGGGCTCCATCGACGCCGCCATGCGCAGTGTGCTCGCGAGCACCGGCGTTCCGTTCGAGCTGGTGGTCATGGACGACGGATCGACCGATCGCACGCGCGAGATCGTCTCGACGATCGCGGCAGAGTCCTCCGGCACGGTCCGCCTCGCCCTCGCGCCTCCGCTGCCCCGTGGCTGGAACGGCAAGCAGCACGCCTGCTGGGCGCTCGCCCACGCCGCGCACGGCGATCTCCTCTGCTTTCTGGACGCCGACGTGCGCCTCGAACCGACGGCTCTGGCGGCGATGAGCTCGCAGCTGGTCCGCCGTCGCGTCGCCCTGATCAGCGGCTTCCCGCGCCAGCTCACCGGCACCTGGATGGAGGCGCTTGTGCTTCCGTTGATTCACTTCGTGCTGCTCAGCTTTCTGCCCCTCGGCAAGATGCGCAAAGGCACCCGGCCCGCATACGCCGCCGGCTGCGGCCAGTTTCTGCTGGTGCGCCGTGAGCGCTACTTCAACGCCGGCGGCCACAGTGCGATTCGCGAGACGATGCACGACGGCCTTCGCCTGCCCAAGCTCCTGCGCGCCCACGGTGACCGCACCGATCTCGCCGATCTGACGCACCTCGCGACCTGCCGCATGTACACCTCCGCTGCGGCCGTATGGTCCGGCCTCGCCAAAAACGCGACCGAGGGTCTCGCCGCGCCGGCGCGCATCGTGCCCATCACGCTGCTGCTGCTGCTCGGCCAGATCGCACCGTTTGTGCTGCTCGCGTGGCTGCTCATCACACGCAATGGCAGTGTGCTGCACCTCACCCATCGCGCGATGAATCAGCCGAGCGGCCTGATCGTTGGCGCACTGACGCTGGCTCTGCTCTCGGCGACGCTGCCCCGCTTCCTCGCCGCGTGGCGCTTCCGCCAGTCAGTGCTCAGCGCATGGCTGCACCCCGCCGGCATCCTCGTCCTCCTGGTCATCCAGTGGTACGCGCTCACTCGCCGCGTCCTTGGAGCACCGGTGACCTGGAAGACGCGCGCATACGTCAGCGGCTCCTGACGCGCACTCGATTGGTCACGGACCAGAGCGCTAGACCCCCTTGCGCATCGGCTCCCACACAAACTTGTGCATCTGCAGCGAGAGTCGTGCGTCCAGGCCGTCGGCCAGCATCCACTCCACCACGAGCCGCGGATCCAGCGACATGTTCTCCGCTGTCCGCAGCGGCGAGGGGGTCTTCGTGAACGCCGGCGAGAGCAGCACCGAGCCCACCCGTTCGCTCAGTCCGTGCTCCCGCATGAAGTCACGCGCAAACTCGTAGTCGACTCGCGAGCTAAGCACAAACTTCACCTCATCGCGCTTCGTCAGGGTCGCCAGATTCGACATGCGAAAGCTTCCCGCCGCCGCGCCCGCGCCGGGACACTTCACATCGACGATCTTGTGCACCGCCTCGGGCACCTCCCCAAGCGGCCGCTCGCCCGAGGTCTCGATCATCAGCTCGTAGCCGCGCTCCAGCATCACGCGCATCAGCGGTACCAGCTCCCGTGCCTGCAGCATCGGCTCGCCGCCGGTGAACTCGACCAGGTGGCACGGCGCGAGCGCACCGACCTCGGCCAGCACGTCCTCCGCCGTGTAGAGTCTGCCGCCCGTGAAGGTGTACTCGGAGTCGCACCACGCGCAGCGCAGGTTACAGCCGGCAAGACGCACGAAGATGCATGGCAGCCCGGCAAATGAGCTCTCCCCCTGCACCGATTTGTAGAGTTCAATCAGATACACCGCATCCACTCACCGTCGTTCCACCGGCCGGACTCGCCGAGGCTCTACTCGTAGTACCGCGCGAAGCTCGTGTCCGTCTCGTAGAGCGTGCAGTCCTTCACCCGTACACGCCCACTCGTCATTTCAGCGAGTTGTGTCGCCGTCTGCTCGAAGAAGTACCGCGCCAGGTTCTCGGCCGAGGGATTCAGCGCCGTAAACGGCTCGAGGTCGTTGAGCATCTGGTGGTCCAGCCGGTCGACCACGGGCCGCATCACCTGCTTGAGCAGCTTGAAGTCCAGCAGCAGTCCTGCCGCGTCCAGCTCCCCGCCCATCAGCGTCACGAACACGCGGTAGTTGTGCCCATGCGGGTTCTCGCACTTGCCGCGATAGTTGCGCAGATAGTGTCCGGAGGAGAATCCGGCCTCGACGGTGACCTCATACATCGCTAACGCTTCCCTTCTTCGCTACGCTCGCCGCGAGCAGACCAGGCTCGATGCCCATACAGGACGCAGCGACCTGCTGTGGCCCGGCGTTCGCGCTGCGCTCAGACCACCTATCCCAAGACTCTCTATTGTAGCGGCCCGTCTGCGTTCGAGAGACACACTACCGTGCCCGCCGTCTCCGCCGGGCCTCATCGCTTCGTCGCTCCGCCTGCTCAAAGAGCGACGACAGGATGCCCGCCAGCGCCACGACCAGCGCGATCACGAGCAGCGCCAACCCCGTCGTTCGCCACAGCGCCGCATCGCCCGGCGACCCTGGCTGATCGGCCACATTCGTATAGGCGAGCCCGCACGAGATCAGCGCAAACAGCATCAGCGTCGCCGCCAGAATGTACAGATTCCGTCCCATGCGACCTCCCTGCAAGGATACGTCAGCCGAGCCGGACCGCTCGCGTGCTACAACCAAACCGGAGTCCGGCGCCCGCACGACGAATCTCGCGCGCTCGCTCCACCGCCACCAGCATGCGATCCCTCTACGGCCTCACTATCGCGCTCTCCGCCTTCCTCCTCTTCAGCGTCGAGCCGATGGCTGCCCGCGCCCTGCTTCCGGCCCTGGGCGGTTCCTCTGCGGTCTGGATCAGCGCGCTCTGCTTCTTCCAGCTCACCCTGCTCACCGGCTACGGCTATAGCGTCTTCACCGCGCGCGCCTCGCGCACGCACGCTGCCCCGATTGCGCTGCACCTCCTGCTGCTGCTGCTCGCCACTGCATCGCTCGCTGCGCCGGCATCGCTGGTCGCGTCCGCCGCCGCCTCCAGCCTCGCCCCGCAGCTCCGCCTCTTCCGTGCGCTCTTTCTCTTCGCTGGCCTTCCCTTCTTTGTGCTTTCGACGACTACACCGCTGCTGCAGGCCTGGTACGCGCGCCGCGAGCAGCGGCCCGTGCCATATCGTCTCTTTGCCGTCTCGAACCTCAGCTCGCTGGTCGCACTTCTCCTCTACCCGACGGTAATCGAGCCGCACCTCGACCTGCGCGCGCAGCACCGTCTGTGGAGCGTTGGCTTTCTCGTCTTCGCGGCGTGGGTGGCGACGCTCACCCTGCGCATGCGCCAGGCAGGCACGGTGGCGGACGCGACCAGCCCCGTTGGCCTCATGCATGAAGAGGCCTGTCCGCGCAGCCAGACTCTTCTCTGGTTTGGCCTGCCCGCCGTTGCATCGATGCAGCTCGCCGCCATCACCGCGCACCTGACCGAGAACGTCGCCGCCATGCCTCTGCTGTGGCTGGCGCCGCTCGCGATCTACCTGCTTAGCTTCGTGCTCGCCTTCGACGCACCACGCCTGTATCGACGCGGCCTGCTGGTGCGTCTGCTCGCCGTGCTCCTCGCAAGCCTCGGCTACCTGCTCTCCAAGACGGGCGTCAGCATTCCGATGGAGCTCGCCGTGCTCTTCTTCCTCGCCGAACTGCTCGTCGCCTGCTGGTTTCTGCACGCCGAGCTCTTCGCGCTTCGCCCGCCTGCGGCCCGCGCCAGCACCGTCTTCTATCTCTGGGTCGCCGCCGGTGGCGCCGCCGGCACCGTCTTCGTCGCGATCCTCTCGCCGCTGCTCTTCCGCTCCAACTACGACCTCGCGCTCTCCTTCACGCTCACCGCAGCGATGGCCGCCGTCGTCACCTGGCAGAGCGGCTGGGCGCAGCGCCTGCTCTGGATCACCGGCACCGGCCTCGCCTGCCTGCTCGTCGGTGCGATTCACAACGACTTCGCGCACACCGCCATCTTTCGCGGGCGCAACTTCTACGGCTCTCTGCGCGTGAAGGAGACCCACACACCGCCTGAAGCCGTCACCGCACGCACGCTGCTCCACGGCTCGATTCAACACGGAATGCAGTGGTTCAGCGAGGCGAACCGGCGCACCCCGATGACCTACTACGCCGAGGACTCCGGCGTCGGCCTCGCGCTCCGTCTCTGCTGCGGCGAGACACGCTCGCGCCACATCGGCGTCATCGGCCTCGGTGCCGGCACCATCGCCGCCTACGGCCGACCTGGAGACCGCGTTCGCTTCTATGAGATCAACCCGCTGGTCATCGACGTCGCGCACAGCTTCTTCAGCTACACCCGCGAGTCCGCCGCCGCCGTGACCGTCGTTCCCGGCGACGCCCGCCTCTCGCTCGCCGCCGAGCCTCCGCAACGCTTCGACCTGCTTGCCGTTGACGCCTTCTCGGGCGACTCCATCCCCGTACACCTGCTCACGCGCGAGGCCCTCGCGCTCTATCGCCGCCACCTCGCGCCGGGTGGCGTGCTCGCCTTCCACATCTCCAACCAGTATCTCGACCTCGAACCCGTCCTCGCGCGCCTTGCCCTTGAGGAGGGCCTGGAAGCGCGGCGGATCGAGAGCTCCGCGCAGCCCAGCCGCGGCGAGTTCACCGCGACCTGGATCCTCCTCAGCGAGCGCGCCAGCCTCTTCGACGACCCCGGCTTCGCCCACATCGCCGAGCCTGCCACGCTTCGGGCCAACATTCCCGTCTGGACCGACAGCTTCTCGAGTCTGCTGCCGATCCTTCGCTGGTCCAGCCGCAGGGCCGCGGACTGAACAGCCGAGGACCGACAGTTACGGCGTGGCGAAGAAGCGCTCCACCTCGCCCATGTCATCCGTGCGCCGGTACGGCGGCAGCGAATCGAGGAAAACCTTGCCGTAGCGCGACCGCTCCACGCGCGGGTCGAGCAGCATCAGAACACCGCGATCGTCGAGCGACCGGATCAGGCGGCCGAATCCCTGCTTGAGCGCGATCACCGCCTGCGGCACCTGGAGATCGAAGAAGGGCTTGCCGCCCGCCGCCTCGACCGCGCGCATACGCGCCTCGACCACCGGGTCCGAAGGCACCGCGAACGGCAGCCGGTCGATGACCACCGCCGAGAGCTGCTCCCCTTGCACATCGACGCCCTGCCAGAAGCTCGACGTGCCAAACAACACGGCGTTCGGCGTCTCGCGAAACTGCTCGAGCAGCACATGCCGCGGCGCCGTTCCGTGCAGCAGCAGGGGGTAGGGCAGCTCGGCGAGCAGCCGGTCGTGCACGGTCCGCATGTGTCCATAGCTCGTGAAGAGGCAGAACGCGCGGCCGCGCGTGATCTCGAGCAGCCGCCGGATGCGCTCGACGGAACGATCCGTAAACCCCGGGTCGCGCGGGTCCGGCATTCCCGGGGGCAGATAGAGCAGCGCCTGCCGCGCGTAGTCGAAGTGGCTTGGCACGACAAGCTCGCGCGCGAAATGAAGTCCCAGCCGCTTGGTGATGTGTTTGAAGCTCGGCGCGCCGTCCGCGCCTGCGACGGTCAGCGTCGCGCTCGTCAGCACCACCGCGGGAAACGCCTCGAAGAGCGTCTGCGACAGCAGCTCCGAGACGTCGATCGGCGTCGCCTGCAGGTGCGTGTGGAAGCTTGCCGGCATCGCCCCGCCCGCGCCACCTCGCGCGATCGCGCGCACGCCACCGGCTGCGCGCCGATCGATCCAGAAGACGGTGTTGACATCCTCGCTCTCCAGCAGAAATTTGAGGTTCGCCCGCACATCGCCGACCCGCTTCTTGAGCCCCGGCGCCTCCTCCACGTTCCGCACCAGATCCAGCTCACCCTCCAGCCGCTCAAGCGAGCGATACACGGAGAGGTACAGATCGCCCGAGCTCTCGAGAAACTCGGCACGCGCCGCAAAGGGCATGCGGCCGGGCCCCGGCATCATCCGATCCGACTCGCCCGGCAGCGCCGCGAAGAACATCCGCGCGCGCTCCCTCAGCATCGCGAGCGCGCTCTCGATGCCCGAGCTCGTCGCGCCCTTCGCCCGCAGCAGCGTCTCCGTATCCCGCGCCAGCTCGTCAAAGCGCGCCGTCGAGAGACCGATGCCGAAGTAGTTGCTCGCGACCTCCTCGAGCTCGTGCGCTTCGTCGAAGATCACTGCGCACGCATCGGGCAGAATGCCCGCGTCCGGCGCACCGCCCGCCTGCTGCTTGATCGCAAGATCCGCAAAGAAGAGATGGTGATTGACGACGATCAGCTCACTCTCGAGCGCCTTGCGCCGCATCGTGGTGATGAAGCACCGCTCCCAGTCCGGACAGGTCTGCCCGAGGCACGCCTCGGTCCGCGCGTCGAGCTTCGCCCACAGCGGCGCGTGCTCCGGCAGCGCGTCGATCTCCGCCCGATCGCCGGTCTCGGTCGTGCGCTCCCAGTTCGCGATGGAGTGGAACTGCGTGATCTCCTCGAGCCCGCTCAGCAGCGGCGCGTCCCGCAGCGCGTCCAGCTTGCGCCGGCAGAGATAGTTCGCGCGACCCTTCATGTACGCGACCTTCAGCGGCCCTGACTCGACCAGCACCGACTCCAGAAACGGCAGGTCCTTGAAGAAGAGCTGCTCCTGCAGATTCTTTGTGCCCGTCGAGACGATCACGCGCTGGCCGCGCTCGCGCGCCAGGCGCAGCGCCGGCAGCAGATAGGCGAGCGTCTTGCCCGTCCCCGTGCCCGCCTCAACGATCAGATGACGATTGTCCGCGAGCGCCGACTCGACCGCCTTCGCCATCGCATACTGCCCGGGCCGGTGCTCGAACTTGAGTGAAGACCGCGCCAGCAGACCGCCCGGGGAGAAGAACGTGTGCAGCGTCGGCAGCCGGCGCGTCCTGCCGGCCTCCGAGCGCTCCTCCGATCCGGTCTCATCGTCGGGCGGCGTCGCGGACACGATCTGAAAGGGCGAGCTCACAAGCGTCTTCCCGATCATAAGCCGCGCCCGTAGGTCTCGAGCGCCGCCGACCGCTACTGGTCCTTGTGCCGGCTGAAGGCGTTGTTGATGTCCGGCCAGAACTCCTTGAACTCGAAGGTTCCCGAGTCAATCAGCACGCTCGTCAGCCAGCGCTGGCCGACCTTGGTCCAGTCGCGCTCCTGCCCCGGATAGTAGAGAGACGAGATGCCCGCCGCTGCGCCCGCGCCCACCACCTCCGAGTAGTTTGGCGTGGCGCTGCCATCGTCCTTGCGCGTCACCAGACTTCGCGTCAGCGCGTAGCCGGATCGCTTGAGCAGACCGCCGTGACCCAGGGTGTAGTAGCGGCTATCCTGATGCAGCGCCGATGGCAGAATCGACTCCACCCACAGGTTCTCATCGGCCGTGTCCGCGAAGGTGTGCCAGTAGTAGCGCCCATAGCCGGCCGCGCCCTGGCGAAACTCCGGCGTGGACTTGGTCGCCTCTGCGATTCCTGCCTGGATCCCGACAAAGATGAACGCCGAGTAGTCGAAGCTGTCCTGCAACCCGGTCGTGAACTTCTCCTTGACCGTCTGTGGCGGCAGCTTCTCCCCGGCGCTCACAGAGCGAAAGTTCGGCACGATGCCCAGGATGCGCTTCGGCTGCTTCAGCTCCTCCGGAGCCGCTGCGCCCGTCGCCGTCTGTCCGGAGCCACTCTGCCCCGCCGCCTCAGGCGCATCCGGCAGCGCTGCCGCGTCAGAGCCAATCACCTGCTGCGCGCCTGCGTGCGCCATCACCATGCTGAGCGCGACCCAGCCCAACACTGTCTTCAAAACCGTCATTCGATGCACTCCGTTTTGGACGTTGCTGCTCTTGAGATGTGCTGCGTGCGCAAAAGAAACATCGACTCGGCCCCTGCGCTTCCGCGAGAACGACGCAAATCACCGTTTGCGTGCCGCCGGGCCGACGCGCCAGCCGGTTGACAGCCCGTACCAGCCGCTCTACTATTCGCTCACTCCCCTTCAGCAGGTCCGGGCCCGAAAACGTCCCAGATCTTCCCCATGTTCCTCACTGGAGAGTCTCCGTCATGAGAGTCGCCCGCCTCTTGCTCTGCCTGCCCCTCGTCCTCGCCCTCACAGGGGCTGCCCATGCAGACCCCCTCGACTTCCACTCGGGCATCCTCGATCCGCCCTCCACGTCCTTTCCGACCATTCCCATCACGAGCAATTCCTTCTCGGTCACCTTCACCGCGTGTCAGCCCAACGAACTGCCCGGCAACAACACGGCGGATGGCTGCTTTGCCGGCGTGAACCGCACCGGGACTGACTGGACTGGACTCGGCATCCTCTTCCCCAACGTCGCCGCGCTCGGCAGCCAGGCGGTAAGCTGCGCTCCAGAGCCCTCGAACAACATCTTCAGCCAGACCAACTGCGCGCTCCTTAACGGCACGATCTACAGTCTCAACTTCTCCGGCGGACTC
This sequence comes from uncultured Acidobacteriaceae bacterium, assembly GCA_964247625.1. GTDB lineage: Bacteria > Acidobacteriota > Terriglobia > Terriglobales > Acidobacteriaceae > Edaphobacter. The sequence goes on along the minus strand of CAXTVA010000012.1, from coordinate 4,196 downwards.
ATCAGCAACGGCGAGCTCTTCTTCATCATCGAGCAGGGCGTCGACCCGTCACTCTTCCCGACCGGAACAGCCACCTTCACGACCTCCACAGTCACACCGGAGCCCGCTTCGTTGCTGTTGCTCTCGACCGGCTTGTTAGGCCTGGCTATCATCGGAAAGCGGCACCTGGCTTAGCAAGATCACACTCACGGATAAACCCCGCATGTCCCGGATGGCGACACGATACAGCTCGGTGATCTGGGTCTGTCTGTTTCTGCTCCTTGTCGGCGGTCTCGAGCTCCGTGCACAGCACGCCTCGGCCGCCGGCGATCCATCGCCGTCGGCGAATACAGACGCATCCTCCGCTGTCGGCGCGATGGACATCACGCTCGGCAACTCCGCCGTCGAGCTCTTTGGCCCCTGGCGCTTTCACACAGGCGATGATCCCGCCTGGGCCAGCCCTGCACTCGACGACTCGCACTGGGGCACCATCGATCTCACGCCGCCCGTCGGCACCGCGGACTCCGACCTCGGCACCTCTGGCTTCATCCCCGGCTGGACGGCGACGGGCTACCCGGGCTACTCCGGCTTCGCCTGGTATCGCCTCCGCGTCCATCTCACCGGAGTCAGCAAACCTCTCTCGCTCCGCATGCCGACACTCGTCGATGACGCGTACCAGGTCTTCGTCAACGGGCATGAGATCGGCAGCTTCGGCCACTTCTCTGCCCGCAGTGTCACCGCTTACAACGCTGTCCCGGGCAGTTTTGACCTTCCGCCCAGCGTCAACAGCGGAACCATCACCATCGCGGTCCGCATGTGGATGGACAGCGCCACCCGCTTCCTCAGTCCGGACGCGGGCGGCATGCACGGGCCGCCCAGCCTCGGGCACGCGCCGGTCATCTCGACCCAGGTCCAGATGGATTGGGACAGCATCACGCATGAAGTCGGCAGCGGCTTCCTCGAGACCCTCATCCTTCTGCTCGCTCTCGCCGTCGCCCTGACCCACTTCTGGATCGATCGCTCCGACCGCGCCTATCTCTGGCTCGGCCTCGTCTCCCTGGCAACCCTCTTGGGCAACGCCGTCCTGCTCGCCATCAACTACACCAGCTGGATACCCCAGGAGCTGCAGATCCTGCTTACAGATGTCGTTGCCGCCCCCCTGCGCATCGGCCTCTGGGTTCTCTTCTGGGCGTACTGGTTCCACGTCGGCCCGGCGCGCTGGCTGCAGCGCGCCGTCTGGGCTCTCGTGCTTGCCCTGGCGCTCGGCACCGCGCTCGTGCGGCCGCCGCTCTTCGGCCAGACCGTCCCCGTGCACCTCGCGCACACCATCCTGCCCGTCCTCGTCACCCTCAAGCTCGCGCTCGGCGCCCTGCTCGTCTGGGTCACGTGGCGTGGCATCCGCCGCAACCGCGCGGAGGGTCTGCTCGCTCTGCCGGCGGTCCTGCTCGCCGTCATGGCCAACTATCAGCACGAGCTGCATCTGCTCCACATCCCCATCCGCTTTACCCTGCTCGGCTATCAGGTCTCGCTCGGCACCGCGTCCACCATCCTCTCGCTCCTGCTTGTCACCCTCATGCTCTCGCGTCGCTTCCTTCGCTCGCAGCGCGTCAAGATCCAGTGGAAGCTTGAGATTCAGCAGGCGCGCGAGGTCCAGCAGGTGCTCATCCCCCGCCAGCTCCCCAGCATCCCGGGCCTGCTCATCGAGAGCGAGTACCGCCCCGCGCGCGAGGTCGGCGGCGACTTCTTCCAGATCATCCCGACCAGCGCCGACGGCGACGCCCTCTTCGTCGTCGGCGACGTGACCGGCAAGGGCATGCGCGCCGGCATGCTCGTCGCCCTGATCGTCGGCGTCATCCGCACCGCGGCCGGGGTCGATCCCGACCCGCACACCATCCTCTCCACCCTCAACAGCCGCCTCTGTGAGCGCTCGGAGACCAGCGCCACCTGCCTCATCCTCCATCTCACCGCCACAGGCCGCCTCACGCTCGTCAACGCCGGCCACCTGCCGCCGTACCTCAACGGCCGCGAGCTGCCGATGGAAGGCTCTCTTCCGCTCGGCATTCTGCCGGACGCCGACCTGCCCGTCGCTACGCTGCAGCTCGCCGACGGAGACGTCCTCACCCTGCTCTCGGACGGCGTCGTCGAGGCCCAGAACAGCCGCGGCGAGCTCTTCGGCTTCGAACGCATCCAGCAGGTCCTCGCCACCTCGCAGCGCGCCGTCGATCTCGCGCTCGCCGCCGAACGCTTCGGCCAGGAGGACGACATCCTCGTCCTGCGCATTGAGCGCTGCGCCGCCGCCCTCGGCACCACGCACGAGCACACCCAGGCTCTCGCGGTCTGAACGCTCGCCCTCCGACCGCCGCCCTGCTCTACTCTTAGCTCTGGGCGTCTGCGATGTCGCGCCCCGGTATCGCCGTCCGTCAACGGCTCGAGGTCTCGATCAAGATGGCAGCACGCAAGGAACAGAAGAAGCGTCTCGGCAAGAAGCACCGGCAGGCCAGCACCCGCCCGCACAAGGGCAAGGCACCCCGCAGCACGGCCGTCACCGGAGCCGTCGCTCCGAAGGCGCGCAAGAAGATCGCGACCAGGAAGGCCGCTGCGGAGAAGGCGGCACGCACCCCGCGCCGTTCGCCCGAGTTCGAACGCAAGCAGATCCTCGCCCCCGGCGCGACGCCCACGCGCTCCACCGGCCGCATCTCGCCGCGCCCACGGCCGGCCATCGATCCTGAGGCGGCGGACTGGCAGGAGGCCGAGCGCCTCGCCGAGCTGCAGTCGACGGCCCTCAGCCGGCGCACCGCCGCCCGCGCCGAAGACTCGGAGCTCGCCCGTAAGGTGGAGGCGGTGCACGATCGCAATCAGGTGGGCGTCGGCGGCCCGCTCGGCAAAGACCCGGCGCTCGCCGACGACACCACCCTTCCGCTCATCGCGATCTGCGGCCGGCCTAACGTCGGCAAGTCCACCCTCTTCAACCGCCTCACCGGCAGCCGCCGATCCATCGTCGGCGACGAGCCCGGCATCACGCGCGACCGCATCTACGGCGAGGCCGAGTGGTCCGGCCGCGACGTTCGCCTCGTCGATACCGGCGGCGTTGTGCCTGACGACGAAGCCCTCATCCCGTCCGAGATCTTCCGCCAAGCCCAGGTCGCCCTCGCGGAGGCCGACGCCATCGTCATGGTCGTCGACGGCCGCACCGAGCTCGCCAGCCCGGATCTGGAACTGGCACGGTTACTTTTGCGCGGCGGCAAGCCCTGCTTCCTCGCCGTCAACAAGATCGACACGCCCGCGCTCGCGCCCGCGGCCCAGAACTTTCGCCGCCTCGGCTTCCGCAACGTCCTCGCCATCTCTGCCGAACACGGCACCGGCATCGGTGATCTCCTCGACGACGTCTTCGCCGTGCTGCCCGCCGCGCCCGAGGTCGAGCCCGAAGCCATGCTCACCGCCAGCGACGAGGAAGAGGAGGACATGGACGGTCCCATCGACGCACCTGTCCCGGGCGACACCAGCTCGCAGGAAGACCCGGCGGACGGCGCCGACGCCCCGCCGCGCCGTCTGCGCACCCACGGCGAGTTCCAGCAGACCGAGACCAAGATCGCCATCATCGGCCGCCCGAACGTCGGCAAGTCCACCCTGCTCAACGCCCTCACCGGCAGCGATCGCGCCATCGTCTCGCCCATCGCCGGCACCACGCGCGACGCCGTCGACGAGGTCGTCGAGCGCGACGGCCACTCCTTCCGCTTCGTCGACACCGCCGGCATCCGACGCAAGGGCAAGACCAAGCTGATGGCCGAAAAACTCTCCGTCATCATGGCCCGCAAACACCTCGAGGCCGCCGACGTCTCACTGCTCGTCATCGATGCGACCGAGGGCGTCGCCGCGCTCGACGCCAACATCGGCGGCTACGCGCACGAGTCCGGCCGGTCGGTCATCATCGTCATCAACAAGTGGGACCTCGTCACCACCCACCGCACCGACGGTAAACCTCCCATCGACCAGAAGGTCTATGAAGAGCAGGTGCGCCACGCCCTCAAGTATCTGGACTACGCACCGTTGCTTTTTATCTCCGCCGAGAAGGGCGTCAATGTCAACCAGGTCTTCAAGAAGGTTGAACTCGTCGCCCGCGAGCGCCGCAAGCGCGTCTCCACCGGCCAGATGAACCGCTTCCTCGACCGCGTCGACTTCCAGAAGGCCTCGGTGCCCATGTCCAAGCGCGTCAAGAT
>CAXTVA010000011.1:0-89792 GCA_964247625.1 uncultured Acidobacteriaceae bacterium | reverse complement strand
GCTACGAAGGTCATAATGAACAGGCCCACCACCAGAACTGAGCAGATGCTGGCCAACGACTCGAAAGGAGTTTCTTCCCGATTGATGTCGCCGGAAGCTGCGGACTCCGTTGAAACGGGAGAAGTCTTCGTTGCTGAATTCATTCTGGCGAGATCCCAAGGCATTCGCAGCGGTCACTTCAATGCTGATGATTCTATATACGTTTGACCGTGGTCGAGTTGCGTCTTGGCCAGAGTCTGTCAAATCCCTGTGCAACGACTTCTCCGCATGATTCGGCGTGCGAGCGGTGAGTGAACCAGCTGGAAGTTACTGCTTAGAGAGGCACCGTCAACGAGTGATTTCATGCGAAGGCGCTCACCGAATCGCTTACTACCGAGAAGTTGCTTTGCATGATCTGATTCAGCCCGGCCGAACCTCTTCGAGGTTGAAGGGGACCAAAGACGGCAGGCTTACTCCCGCAGATCCCGCCCCGTCAGCCGGATAAATACCGTCTCCAGACTCGGCTCATTGATCCGCAGATCCTTGAGCCCATACCGCTCCGCCGCCTCCAGCATCCTTGGTAGCAGTCCGTCGGCCGGCCGCGTCAGCACCCGCAGCCCCCGCTCAGTGCTCTCCACACCCGTCACTCCGCCCAGCTCCCGCAGCTCCGCCTCCAGCCCGCCCGCGCGCTCCCGATCCCGCAGGTCCAACTCAAAGATCTTCTCCGCCCCGATCGAGCTCTTCAGCGCCGCCGGCGTGTCCTCAACCAGGATCTTGCCATGGTCGATGATCGCGACCCGCCCGCACAGCTCGTCCGCCTCCTCCATGTAGTGCGTCGTCAGCACCACCGTGATGCCCTCGTTCGTCAGCCCCCGCACCGCCTCCCACATCGCGATCCGGCTCTGCGGGTCGAGCCCCGCGCTCGGCTCGTCCAGAAACAGCACCTTCGGCCGGTGCGCGATCGCGCGCGCGATCTGCACCCGCTGCGCCAGGCCTCCCGAGAGCTGCTGCGGCCGCGAGTCCCCCCGCTCCGCCAGGTGAAACTGCTCGAGCAGCCCCCGCGCCCGCTCCCTCGCCTCCCCGCGCGAGAAGCCGAAGTACACGCAGTGAAAGTACAGGTTCTCAAACACCGTGCACGCCCGGTCGAGCGTGTTGTACTGCGGCACCACCCCGATCAGCCGCCGCGCCGCCGCCGGCGCCTCCACCACGTCGATGCCCGCGATGCGCGCGTGGCCCGCCGTCGGCAGCACCCGCGTCGTGCAGATGCTGATCGTAGTCGTCTTCCCCGCCCCGTTTGGCCCCAGCAGGCCGAAGATCGACCCCTCCGGCACCGAGAGATCGATGCCGCCGACCGCCACCACCGGCTGCTTGCCGCTGTACACCTTTTCCAGCTGTGAGATCTCGACAATCACGCTCTTGATCTCTCCGGCAGACTCGCCTCCGTCCATTCTAGTGCGCCCACTCGCCTCCTCCCCCCGTCAGGCAGTGTGAGGGGACAAGATAAGTGACAGTGGCGGGGGATGGCGGGCGGCGGCGGGTTTTGGTGGGTTTCACCGCGAACGGCGCGGGGTTGGAGCGCATTGCCGGGTCAAAGCGGCGGCGAACTGAGGGACGCGCTATCTGACAGTGCCAACGGAAGTGCCGTTGGATTGGCGCGCTAAGTTGTTCATTTCAGGTCAGCGAAAGCGGCAATCCAACGGAACTACTTCCGTTGGATTGCGAACGCTCATTTCGGGCTGCAGGTGAAGCTGGTTCCGGTGCTGGTTCCGGTGCTCGAGGCGGTGCAGGTGAGGCCGGTGATCTGGACGGCGTACAGGGGCGTCGGCGCGGCCCCCTGGCCGGTCAAGACGGGGGTGGTTGTGCCCTTCGGAATGACGGTCACATTGGCGTAAGGAACGAGCGCATCGATCTCCTTCACGTAGTTCGGCGCGGGGTCGCTGCCGAAGTAGCCGTCGGTCGCGCCGAAGGGCAGCACGGAGGCCACCGACTTCGTGATCCAGAGGGTTGGGGAGGCGGGTGAAAGCAAGCTGCCGAAGCGGAGCTGGGTGCCCACCGGCGCGACGATGATATCGCCCTCGGAGGCGATCTTGACCCAAGTGGCGGTGTTGCTCGGAGCCGTCGGAGCGGTCGCAATGGGAGGCGTAGTCGCGGCAGCGACATTGACAGTGACAGCACTGGTGGAGCGGCCGAACTGGTTCGAGGAGACGACGTGGTAGGTCGTCGTCGCGGCGGGCTTGACGACGAGTGAGCCGCCGCGCGCGGGGCCGGCCTCCTGGACGTAATCGTAGCTTCCGGTGGACTGCCAGGAGAGCGAAACGGCGGCGCCGGCCGGCACGGTCGAGGGCGACGCGATGAGCTGCGAGATGACGGGGGCGGTGCCCGTCGGCGGCGCTCCGGTGCTCATCACGGTACCGGCTTGCAGGACCTCAAACTCGGAGAGCGGGAGGGCGTAGAGCGGGTTGAGATCCGCCTGGTTCCAGCGAGGATCGGCGGCGACCTGGACGAGGCCCGTGGCGCCGTTGTCGGCCACGTACGCGCCATAGGTTTTGAGAGTGTTGATGAAGGCCATCGCGATCGGCGAGAGGGTGCCGAGCGTGGTTGGATCGAAGCTCGCCTTGAGGCGGATGCGGTCTCCCATTAGCAGCGACGAGCCCCAGCAGCAGGAGCCCGCGCCATGGGTCGCAGGATCGACGTAGAAGGGGCCGTTGGCGCCGATCTTGGTCTGCGTGAAGGTCATCCGCAGAGCGTGGTTCATGGCGCCTGCGGCGGCCTCGTCGTACTTGGCGATGAGCGGGAAGATAGGCAGACCAGCGGCGTCGGCCGAGGTGTAGCTGTAGGGCCGCCGCTCGTTGCTGACGAGGTCCCAGACGACAGTTGAGCCGTAGGCCGTGTAGGCGCCCTTGCATGTGCCCATGCCGTCGGTCTCGTACAGGAAGCAGCCATGCTTGTCGACGATGAGCGTGTGCTGGTCGGAGGTCGGCGCGCCTTGGCAATCGGTTGGTCCTCCCTCGATGACAACGGTCGAGTTGACGGGCTGCGGCGTGACATCGGACTGATCGAGATAGGCCGCAGGATCATAGGAGATCGTAACGAGAGGCGTTACGGACGAGTCCACGATGTTGTACGGCATCGTGGGATCGAGGTGCATGTGGCCGGTCGACCAGTCCTTGAGGTAGAGCGCTGTGGCGGCCGCGTCGACCGGCGCCTGCGAGATGTCGGTGTTGATGGGATCGCTCGCGGGGAAGGCGCGGAAGGTGCCGAGAGGCGCGTAGGCTCCGGTCGACGACAGCAGCGAGCAGCTATTCTGCGCGTGCGCTCCGAGTGACGCAAGGGCGAGGAGAATGAATGCGCGAAACGGCATAGGTGACCTCCTAGAACGATGTGAGGGCGACGCGTTTCCAATTGTTCGGTGAGGTGCAGACATAGTGGAAGTTGGCGTCGTCCTTGAACTGCCCTGGGTTGCAAGGATCGGAAGAAGAGGCCGGAGTGCTCAGGGGCTCGGTGATGCTTCCTGCTTGCACTGTGTCGGCGCTCATCGTCGGCGTATATCCGCCGTTGAGTGTTCCCTGCCAGACGATTGTTGGGCCGAGTGACATCGTGACCTTGTTATTCGGCGCGTCGACGCAGAACTTAAAGTCACCGGCCTGAACTGCATCGGTCACAACACAGTGCTGATTGAGGCCCTTAGGCGAGGCGCTCCAGTGGAAGCCGGACCCAAAATCCATTGGAGCGGGGGCGGCAAAAAAGTCGTTGTAGACCGCGCTGCCGCCGTCGGTCGTCCCGATGAATGTAATGAGGTCCATCGGAAAGAGCAGGCCGCCGCAGCCCAAATACCAAGAGCAAGGATTGCTCATCGTCCACTGGATCGCGGAGCCATTGACCGGCACGGGGCTATTCGCGCCGGCCCAGCCCATTCCGTTAAAAGTGTGGCGGTCCCCGTGGTAATCGGCGTTTGCTGGAGCGGTCGCATTGACTGTCGCCGCCCTGTCCTGAACGATGTAGCTCGCCGGAAGGGGGTTGACGAATACGTCGCCAGAGCCGGGCGCGAGTGTGTTTGCGTCGAGGTTGAGCTTGCCGTTCGACGAAGGGAAGAAAAGCGCTTTCTGGTTTTTGCCTGCCGGACCAGTCCCCGCAAACTCGATCGGGAAGATCTGCGAGATCACGGCTTCGGGGTGAAACTCGAAGAGTCCCCGATTGCCGATGTTCCCGCCAGTGCTGATGGTCGCGTTGCCCGTTGATGTACCGGCCGCGCCGGAGTCGGCCCAGGTGAAGCAGTCGTCTGACCCGTCGAGCGACACAGTTGATGCGGAGATATTGAAGGAAGACGGCGAGGCGCCAGTGATGGTGATGGGCTGGCCGATGAACTGCTCGTTTTTCGGCTGCTCGTTTCCGATTTCCGAGCATGCGGTTCCTGTGGTGCCGTTGCGAGAGATCTGCTGGATCACGACCGAAATGCCTGAGTTGTGCAGCCCAACTGGCATCGCGCCCTGCCCGCCGCCAGCATAGACCGGGACAACGAGATCGTGAGGCCCCGTCGCCTGCGCCTTATAGCCGGCCCAGACGGGCTGCGTCTCACCGCGGGGAACGTACTCATCAGCCTTCCAATGAAAATTGCCGAAGGCACCCTGGTAGAAGTCGCAGCTCGCACTCGGATGCGGGTAGCGGATCGGCGCGGTAAAGGTGATCGTCGGACCGCTGATCGCGATCGAGCCGGCGTCGATAAAGAACGACTCGAAGCCATGACCGCAGATGCCGGTCGTTGCCGTGGTGGTCGAAAAAGCCCCGGAGACGATCGTGGCGGTCACGGTCGTGTCGGCGAGTGAAGTCGCGGGATTGAGGTCAGCCGAGAGCGTCGCATGCGCGGTCGGCGTGGGGAAAGTAGTGTCATCGGAGTGCAATGTCGTGGCCGTATAACCAGACCCGTCGACCTGACCGTCGATATGGAAGCCGCCGGTGCCGATCGTCTGGCTCACGTCGACAAGGTCGCCGTCGTCGGCCGGTCCCTGATACTGTCCGCAACCATACTGGCAGTTCGCGACGACCTGGGAAAGGCCGGTCGTGCCAGCAGTTGAGGAGGCGAGAGTCGCCTGCCAAATGTAGGTTTGCTGGCCGCCAATACTGGTGTCGACCTCGCAGCCCTCACCGGAGGCGTCGTACCAGCCACCCCAGCAGCTCCAGTAGTTGTAGGTGTTGACCGCCATGTCGCCGGCGGCGTGCTTGTAGTGATTGATGGCCCGAAGCTGAGAGATCCCCCGCACCCACTCCTGCTGGAGAATGTTCTCGAGGCCGCAGTACGACGAGCCCTGAACCGCAGCCCCGCCGCTGCCGATATTCTGGTTGCCGATGTTTAGGCCTGTGCCGGCGCACCCAAAGTTCACGGGATTGAAGTTCACCAGACCGCCGTTGTGCGCGTCCCCATCAAAGAGGCCGTTCCGCAGGATAGCCGGCTGGGCCGGGTCAGTCATATAGAAGTACTCTGCGTCCCGACCATTGCGATAGTCCACAACGCGTGCTGCCGGAAAGACGCCGATGCCAGCGTAAACATTCGTGGAGTCGGTCGAGGTGGCGGGCACGACGATGTTCTGTGCGCCGGAGTTGATGGTGTTGCTCAGGCCACCCTGCAGCTCGGAGTTTGCGAAGCCGTTTGTGCTCTCGTTGAGAGTCGCATCGCTCGCGCGGAACTTCAGCATGGGACGAATGCCTGGATAGGCGACGCTGTCGAAGCCGAAGGTGACATCCCCCGTGGCGTCGGTCACAGTGCGGAAGACGCGGGCGTTCGCGGGCACGGTCGGGAGGCTGTTGATATAGCCGACGTCCCAACCGTTATTGCCGTCGAGCACGAAGACCGAGATCCCGGGGGAAGGATTGGTCGACCCGGCTTGTCCGATGTGAAAGACCGTGTTCCCGGTCGCGTTCACGCCGTTGTAGAGGAAGGGCGTCGTGGTCGCCACACCCATAGCCGGAGCCGGCGTCGTGACGACGCCCGTCGAGGGATCCACGTTGAGAGGGTGCGGGCCGTTGGTGAAGGTCGATCCCGGGCTAAAGAGCTGGACATCACCCGGATTGCCGGCCGCGGGAGTGCTGCTGGAAGTCCCGCAGTTGATCCCATTCCCATGCACGTCGACACCACCTGCCAGAGGCGTGTTTGTCGGACAGGGTGTGGGCGTCGCCGCAAAGGCTAAGGCTGTCTGAGCCGCCGTCGCACTCTGCGCTGTCGTGGCCTGATCCGCGGTCTGGGCGTGCACCGCCGTCTGGGCCGCCGTCGCGTTCTGCGCGGTAGTCGCAGCGGTCGCCTGGTCTGCGGTCTGCGCATGCACGGCGGTCTGCGCGGTCGTCGCGCCGAGGGTCGCCGCATACACCGTCCCGGTGACGTGTAGGTCGCCGTTGACGTTGCCGCCGGTGAAGACATTAGTGGTCGTCGCGTAGGCGTTCGCCGGGTAGGCGTACGTGTCGAGCGAAAAAGTATCCGTCGTAATCGGGACGTCGTTCGCGTCGACAACGACGGCCTGCGTGCCTGTGGCGCTGTTATCGAGCACGCGGAAGTGATAGCGGATGTACTGGGTCGAGGTGTCGCTGCGCGGCACGCAGACCGTGCCGACGATCGCTCCATTCGCGACGACGGCCTTCACCGAGGACTTGGTGATCACGCCGCCACCAGGCGCGCCCACGTTGAGTGGCTGATGCGTCGCATCAACGCCCGAGATCACGAAGGTGCCAGAGGGCAGAAGCTGATTATTGAGGTTCTCAATCTTCGACCCGACCACGTTGGAGTAGCCGGTCTGGCACACTTGTGCGGCGAGAGGAGAGGTGAGGACGGCGACGAGCAGGGGGAGGGCTGCCGCGATGCGGGGGAGGCGCATAGCGGCAGCGTACGGATGAGGTTGCATGATCCATGTTGCACATGCGTCCCCTAGTGCAGGTTGGTTACTTTTAGGCGACGGAGCTCCGCGAGTCCGCAAGATGTAGCTCCTCGCGCACTGCCTCCATGTGCTTCTCGATCGAGCCCATGAAGACGCGGAACGGACTGTTCTTCAGCTTGGGCCGCAGCTTGTAGGCCTTCAGCGTGCCGTCCTCGATCATGTGGCGCACCGTCTGCTCGCAGCAGTCCATCAGGATCGCAGCATCGGCGGTGTTGACCGTCCTGCGGGGTGCCCACGGTAGCAGTAGCTGGCGCTGCTGCATACGCTCCGAAAATTCTTTCACCCGTCGTCGTCGACTCATGCGAGCCTCGTGCTCGGTTGTGGCTTCATGTGCTTGAGCGCCCAGTAGACGCGGTTGGCGTCGCCCAGGGTGCGGATTTGCGTGCGACCCCCGATGGGGCTGCGCGTGGAGGCCAGGAAAGCGTCTAGCCGCTCCTGGTTCCAGCCGAGGCGGTCGAGCTCGCGCTGAATGCGCTTGATGTCATCACCGCTCACCATGGTCGTCTCGCGACCGTGGATCTGGTCATGACGGCCCTCGGTGCCGGCCTTCTGTCCCTCGCGACGAGACATGCGGCGGGCGGGCTTCGTCTCGGCGAGACCCATCGCCTGCTGCAGGCCGTCGATAAGAGTCTTCGCCTCGTCGCTCTTGAGCATGCTGAAGCTGGTGATCGTCCGGCCGACGGCCGAGCTGGCCCACGCGAGCCGATCCTCACGCGAGGTGCCGGTGTCGAGCGAGCGCGCCTCGAACTGCTTGTAGACCACCTGCAGGCGTTGCAGCTGGGGCTTGGTGATGGTGCTCACGCGGGCACCTCCTGCGGCCATAGGCACACAGCCTGCGTATGAAGGGACTCTGCACAGCGATCTGTGCATGCGAGGACGTGGACGTGATCATCCGGCGTCCAGATCTTGACACTGCGTCGACCGAAGGGCGGCAGCGACGAGCTGCAGACCGCACAACGGCTCTGCTTGTTTCTGGAATCCCAACGCGCTAACGCGCTACGAAACTGGCTTTTTCGAGACCACGACCGGGCGCCCGCGTCTGGGTCGGCAGTTCCCGACGCACTTGGGGCAGGTGCATCCGAGCTCTTTGGCGAGGAGCTTTCGGGCGGCAGCGACGGCTCGCGCCCGATCATCTCGCTTTCGCTCGTTGTAGTCGGCGCGCTTGTGATCGGCGGAGCAGAATCGGGCTGTGCCTTTGACGAGCTTCGTGCATTGGGGCCGCTGGCACTGCCTTGCCATGAGGTGGGGAGCTCCTCTGGAGTGTGCTGTTGCAGGTGAACGTGGGCATCGAGGTTTGACAGAAGCTCGTGCATCTCATTGGCGATCTGTTTCAGAGACTTCACGCAGCCTCCTTATCGTGGCCATACCTCGGTTTGACTCGGGGCGCCGGCCGCAGCATCGTTCTAAGCCACCACTCCTCGCACGAGCGGAAGTGGTACTCGTCCATGTGTCTCCGGAGGAAGCGCACGACGGATGTGTGCGTCACGCGATCGACGTCGCTCAGAGTGAGGAAGCCGCGAGCGACCCACTGGCCAACCTTGTTGTGGTGCACACCCATAAGCTGCGCGAGCTCATTCTGCGAGTAGCCTTCCACGATCTTTCTGGAACACCCGAGAGTGAAGAGCTTGTTGGTGATCGCCGCCTGAGTTCGTCTCAGTCGGGCCGCGATCCGTCGCACCGGAAGCTCGCCGGCGAGCTCCTGCAGCGTCTCAACCTCCTCGGCGGTCCAGAGCCGCTGCTCGCGGATCCGCAGCTCGAGGCTCTGTGCGCGGTTGATGACGACATACCGAGGCCAGCGATGGCGAGTCGCGGTCGCCGTGATGCCGGCAGTCAGCGCGGCCTTATTGCGGGCCGTGCGATAGAGGCGGCGTAGCTGCGCGTCCATCTCCGGAGTCCAGTGGTACCGCTTCGCCCGGGCGGCCGCGGCGCGCAAGCGGCATCTGTGGCAGAGCCCATCCCTGGCCTGCTGTGAATCCTGGGTGCACATGGAACAGATCATGAAGCCATCCCCTCCTGTGGAAGATGTTCGCCTTTTATTCGCTATACTCGACCCGTGTTCGATCCCTTCAAAGGTCTCCCGCGGATGAACAAGGGGCTGGTCTATCTCGGCGCCTGCATCATCGCCGGTCTGCGTCTTGCGCGGGAGTCGCAGGTCAACGTGCGCGTCATTCCCACCAATCGTGCCGTCGACGAGTCCATCGAGCTCGCGCACGCCATCTTCGCTCGTGTCTTCCGCCAGACGCCGGAGGCAATCGAGCGGGAGGGCGAGATTCGAGGTGGCGGTCACTGAGACACCTCCCAGTGTTTCGGGCAATAGTCGGTGTCGGGGTGGACGTGTCTGCGGCAGCGCGCGCACATGAGTGCGTCGCAGGTTTCGCCGAAGAGGCCGACGACGAAGTCGCAGAGCGACTCAGCGCCCCACGCGCCGCAGAAGGTGCATTTCTTCGGCCGAGGCTTCGCCATCTTGATGTGAACGTGCGTGCCGTCAGGTAGATCGATCCAAGGCATCAGCGCACCCCCTTCTCGGCTAGCGCCCGATCACGAGCCGTGTTCACTCGCTGCATGGCTTCGGCCGAGCCGCCGGGCGTGTCAGGATGTTTCGCCTTCGCCGCAAAGCGATAGGCCTCCTGGATCTGATCGAGCGTCGCGTTCTGGTTGACGCCGAGGACCTCCCACCAGTTCTCGACGTCAGTCGTCGCAGCGAGTGCCTTGTATCCTGCGAACGCCTGCTTGGCGGTGCCCACGCCCCAACGCTGCTGCCCGCGCATCGACTCCAGGTGCAAGGTGATTGCGCGGAAGTTCTCCGCGATGGAGAGGAAGCGATCACACGGAAAGCAGACCGAGACGCCGTCAATTCGGCAGTACACGGCGACGCCGGGATCGTCGATCCTGCGCTCCTGTGCGTAGGGCTTGCCGTCTTGGCGAACGGGCTGGTTGGTCGAGATCACTACGCTGATGGCGTTCAGCATGTCCAACTCGCGCCGGAGTTCGTTGATGCTCCTATCCCAGTGACGCTGGCCAAAAGCGGAGCGCTTGCGCCGATGTGAGGGAGTGCGCGGTGTGGTCACCGGCCAGGAGAGCGGGTATGCGGGGATGATGGAAATCACGCGCGAGCCTCCGGCGAAACGCGGTGCAACGTGATTGTGTAGCCGAGCGAACGGCCGAGCTCGTAGACGTCAGCTTCCATCTGCGTTCCGTCCTGACCAACGAGGGTGACGAGGTCTTCGAGCAGATCGTGCATGATCTGCGCGCCCTGGCGCACGGCGGCCTTCTGGCCGACCTCTGCTTTGGCGAGGGTGGATCCTACACCCGAAAGTCGCTGCAGCGCCTTGGCGCTCGCGAGGAGATAGGTCAGTAGATTGGCAACCCGAACCTCATCGTCCGTCGGCGGCTCGCTGTGATCGTTTGGATATAGGAGGGCTTGCATCATCGTTCACGCTCCTGAACGTGGTTGCGGACGACGTTGGCGGCGCCGATGAGGTCATTGCGGAGGTCCTCGCCCGGGACTCCCTCCTGGTAGGAGAAGGTGGTGAGGTCGTCGTAGATCGCGACGATAGCGCGGGCGCCGGTCGCGTGGCGAAGAGTTGCGACCAGGCGCTCGCGGCGTGCGGCATCGGTCTCAACGGGTCCAGCGGCGGCGGCGGGCTGGTCGCGCCTGCGGAACTCCGCCGCCTTGGGGCAGGTGATGAAATGGGCGACGACCGTGACGTCATCGCCGGCAGGCTGCACGTTCACCGGGAGCTTCTTCCCGCTGGTCGTCTCCCACCACTCGATCGGCGCGGCGCACCCCTTGCAGGTGCTCGTCCCCATGAGCTTGTACATCGCTCGGCGCATCTCGTAGCGCGTCTCAGGCCGACGTGACATGGTTTCCCTCCCGTTCGAGATCCATCCGGACCTGGCCGAGCAGCTCAGCCACGGTGTGATCAGAGCCGCGCATCGCCCGGCAGACGCGCAGCATGGTGATCGCCTGGTTCCACATCGGCGCGATCGACTCCTCCACCTCGGAGAGGGTGCCCGCGAGGAAGTAGCCGCCGGCGTTCGCGTCTCGGCTTGCACAGATCGGCACGCTGAAGTGAAGCCGGAGATCCTGGACGAGCTCCTTGACCGTCCGCGGCGTGGTGCGCAGGCGCTCCGCGATCTCGCCGAGTGGCATCACGCGCTCGCGGCCCTGGTGGTAGCTCATCCACTCCAGCACCTGGCGCTGCTCGCGCGTGATCGGCCACGGGCAGTCCTCGTTGCAGAGGACGGCCTCGAGCCGCCGCCGAGCCCGGTCCGCGAAGGTCTCAAAGAGAGTGGCTGCCCTCATCAGCGACCGGCTTTCCTCTGGTTGCGGTGCCATCCGCCGAGCGCAGCAAGGGCGATCACGACCAGGAGGTCGGCCGTGATCTCGCGAGAGTGGAGCAGGTTGTATCCCCAGTGCGCGAGGACCACGATGCCGACTGTGGCCATCTCGACCAGCGCCCGCCTTGAATTGCCCTCTGCCTCTAGCGCGAGCTTGTTGAGCCGCTCGAGGTCAGCAGCCAGCTTCTCCTCCCGCTTCGCAAGGCTGTCATCATGCACGAACGGAACGCAGGTGAGATGGACGCTGCCGGTGATGTTGACGAGCGAGGCCTGCCAGCCGTCGTCCTGCAGCACGCTCACAGCCACCTTGGCGTTGTCGCCGAGCTCGGGTGAGTCACAGTCGCGGACCAGGAGGATGCGTGTCTCAGGCACGGCGCACCTCCGAGATCGGACGCAGAGGCTTCGACATCAGCGCCTCGAAGTTCTGGCCAATGCGGCGCACGGCCTCGAGGTCCTTGGGCGCCAGCTCGGCCCGGCTCTGCTCGCGCATGCCACCGTCAAGGTCGTTCTCGTAGATGGCGCCCTTCTGGAGAGGCGAGAGCGATTCCCACCAGGCGTCAAGCTGGCCTTCGTTGAGGTAGTGGACGTTGTGCTCGTCCGCGATGATGGCGAAGATCTCGTCGTGTGTCACGGGGCCGAATCCTTGTGGTTGAGGGTTGAGGTCAGTTGCTCGCCACGTACGGCGCGAGCCAGATGAGAACGGCAACGACGATGAGAACGACGAGCGCGGTCAGTGCGGTTACGAGCGCAATCCTGGAAAGGTGCTTCATGAGGTCACCCTCGGCTTTCTTCTGCTGCATCGTGGGCAGAACGTTCCGGGTCTCTGGGCTCGGCCTCCGCGGGCACGAAGCCAGCCGAGCTTGCGGAGCTCCGAGATCATCTGCGCCCGCGAGAAGAGAGCGCCGTCGAAGATCTCGGAAGGTTCGCTGCACTCGTCGCAGCGGAGCATGTAGGTGGTTTCGAGGGCCATGGCTACGCAGCCTCCTTCTTCCCGCGACCCTTGCGCACGGGTGTCTCGGGCTCGATGAGCTTGACCTTGAGCGAGGGCGCGTTGGTGCGGACCTCGAAGGCCTTACCGAAGAGTGAGTGGATCCGCTCCGAGACCCGTCGGCCGATCTCGAAGCCGCGCAGCACGTCCTGGGCGCCCTCGCGGAGCGCGTACTTGACGGTGCGGGTGAAGAGCCGGTCGAAGAGCTTGTGGTGATCAATCTGCTGCAGGTAGATCTCGAACTCGGTCACCGCGACCGGGTTGACCGTCACGGTCGTGCTTCGCGTGATCGTGGCCGAGTTGCGCCGGCCGTCGATGCGCTTGCTCTGCTCGGCACCGGGCACCGCGTAACCGTAGAGCTCTGTCATGTAGGTCACGCGGTCTTTCGCCTCGCGTGTCCGCGCGTCGGCAGCTTCGGCGATCGCTCGCGCCGCCTCGTACTCGGCAATCACGCCGTCGATAAACTCTGGATTCGGTCGCGTCAGCTCCGGCGACGTTGCCTGGGGGAAGGTGTCCACGCGTGCTCCTTGAGAAATGGGTTGTTAGCAGTTGAGGTGGAGACAAAGACTGCATCGTCGTCATCGGCGACGTGGCGGTCGATGAGGGAGAAGGTGCCGGAGTGGAGGTAGCGCTCCACCAGCAGGAGGGCCGTGCCCTCGCCGCACGCGAAGGCGGTGTCAGGCCGCTCGAACTCGATCGCGCCGGCCGCCTCGGGCCGGGTGATCCGCAGATCCCCGTTACCGTCGATGTGCAGCGCACGCCAGGTAGCGTTGAACGGCTGCTGCGATCGGCACGCCGAGCAGTAGGCGAGCATCACCGCACCGCCATGGTGAAGGCGCCGGTGTAGAAAGCCACTCCGACGACGAAGGCAAAGTAGAGCGCGGCAAAGGCGACGATCGCGAAGGTGAGCCGGTCTCCTGCGCGGAGCATGGACCGAATAACGACGGCGTCGATGGGCTGGTGCTTGCGGTTGGGCTGGCGCATACGCTTCTCCTGAAAAGCGGGGGCCGGGTTGAGGTGGGATTACTGGATCGCCTTGGCCTCTGAGCTCGCGTTGATTCGCTGCGAGAGCTCTTCCCGCACGGCGGCGACGGTCTTGAAGAGCCGGCGAACATTGAGGTAGGTGCGCTGGTCGCGGCTGTACGCGTCCTGGACGCGCGCGCCGTCGACGAGCCCTTTCACCTGCTTCGGGCTGAGTCCAGGAAGCTCGGCCTGGATGATGGCCGCGGCGCGCGCCTCACTTACACCCGTGAGCTCGATACCGGCCTCAAGACGCGAGTTCCACTGCTCGAGCTCGGCGGCGCGCTGGTCGAAGAGCTTCTTCAGCCCGTGTGAACCCGCGAGCAGAACACCGATCTGCGGTGGCTCGTCGTAGAGCTCCCGCACAGCCTCGAGCGTCGGGATGCCGAGAAGCTGCGCCTCGTCGACCACGAAGACGGCTTTTGTGGCGCGAAGGTGGATGCGTAGACCGGTGATGCACTTCTGCATGGAAGGGCCGCTGAGCGCGCCGGCCTCGATGCACATCTTCGCGAGCAGATCCCGCGGCCGGATGTTGACGCTGGCGCGGATGTAGAACGCACGGTTGCGGGTCGAGTCCTGGCGCAACTCGCGCCGATTGAACTCGGCGACCAGATGCTTCAGCACGAAGGTCTTCTGCGATCCCGGAGGCCCGTAGCAGAACGCGAGCGCGCGGTCACGATGGCAGCGTTCGAACCACCGCCGCAGGTCGGCGACGTTCTCCGTCTCGTAGAGACGGCCCTCGGCCGCAGTCTCTGGTGCGCCGACCGGGTACCGCTCGATCGCGCTCTCGATCGCATCCCGGAGAGGCAGATCCGTCTTGATCCCGTAGGACAAGTACCGACCGCCCAGAAAGTTGGTAATGGCTGAGAGGGAGTAGCCCGTCAGCTGCGCGAACTGCCGCAACGTAAGGTCGGCTCGCTGTACGTACAGCCGGAGCTTCTCTTTCGTCTCCTCCACAGGTGGAAGGCGGTTCGCATATTCGGCCAGGACTGCTTCGGTGTAAGGCACTACTCCTCCAGAAGGATGGCGGCGGCGATCTCATGCGCGTACTTCGGCGCGGTCACCTGCCGGTGAATGTGGCGCAGCTTCGGGGATCGCTGCGTGACGGTGTCGTCGGTTATGTCGATTGCGGCCTTCTCGGCCAGGAGCTCGACAGGGGTACGAACGCCCATGCGGCGGCGGGCGCGGGTGAGCTGCTGCAGCTGCTCGCGGCTGGAGCGCATAAGCGCCCCGCGCTGCTGCATGCTGGTCGCAATCTGCCGCTGCGTCTCCGGGTCCTCAGGCGCGAAGCGAACCAGCGTCTCGGCCTCGAGCACGGTGACCGGCCGCAGGTGGTCGTCGAGGACGACGACATGGGCAGGGTCGATCGGATCGTAAGCGACGGTGACTTTCTGGCCGTTGCGCTCGAGCATGCGATGGCTCGATGGAGCGTCGGCGGGTACGTAGCGCACGCGGTTGATGGTGACCGCACAGCTATCGACCTTGCGGCTGGTGTGCTCGGCCAGGAGGCAGGCGAGGTCTGTGGGCGCCGGTGCCGGCCGCTGGTGCGGGTTACGCTCCGCCGCGAAGACCTCGGCCGGGCTGCGTCCCTGCATGCCCTCACGCTCGTCGTCGCCGGCGTCGTGGTACTCGTCGAGCCAGACGCGAAAGGCCGCCATGAAGTCCGTCGCGAGCGGGTGCATGGACCGCTCCAGCTCGCCGCGCCGCAGCGCCTTGCGATGGATCTCCATCAGCGCCGTCGTCGCATCCGGCCGCGTACCTGGCTTGCCCGAGGTGTAGGTCTGCCACAGCGAGCAGAAGCGCGCGTGCACCGTGCGGAAGAAGCGCTCGACGTGCTTGGACTGCGGGTGGTGCGGGATGCAGTGCGTTACCCGCATGCCCAGGCGCGCCAGGATGCCGGTCTGCCGGTCGATGCGATCGAGTTCATCGTCGACCCATCCCTCCGGTCCGGTCTCACGCAGGTAGCCAGGCGTCGCGCCCTTCGCCACCTTGAGGTAGTCCTTACCGTTGTCGCAGTACCAGTGCTCGGCCGGCCCGTGAGCTGTGACCGCCCGGCGTACCGCCGTTGCGATCGAGGCGCTCGAGCCCTCCCACGCCCAGCTGTACCCGACCACGAAGCGGCTCCGGTAGTCGAGTACGCAGGTCAGCCGCATGCGAATCGGCGTACCCAGCGGCTGCTCAAAGAAGCAGTCGTTGGCAACCTCGACGTCCGCGATCATGTGATCGCTCACCCAGATCTGGTTGGCGTGCTCGGTGTAGCCGCGGCGCAGGTACGGCAGAACCTTCTCGCCGTACGCCTTGCGGCCCTCGCGCGCCAGGATGCGTAGGTGCTCGGGAGCCGAGCGGAGGAAGCGGCAGACCGTCTTATAGGTAGGGAGATCGTCCTTCGCGAGTCCGGCGAGGTCGACCTGCGCCATCAGCCCGTCGAAGCAGCCCTGCATGCTCAGGCCCGGTGTGAAGCCGTCGCCCAGATAGAGACTCGCCACCAGGATCGCGGCGCCGTGGTGCAAAGGATCGGCGAAGTACCGGCTCTGTTGCGCGTCCGACCGCTTGCGCCTCACCAGCTCGCCCGCTCCACCGGCGTCGTACTGGCGAAGGCAGCGCCAAAGCGTGCTCTCGCTTGTTCCCGTCTGCAGCGCCTGGTAGCGGATGAAGTTCGCGAGCGTTCTGACTGGCTGGCCATCCGGCAGTAAGAGGACCGAGCCGGCGAGCGGACCGAGGCGACGGAAGTCCAGAATCGGCGACAGCAGCCGCAGCCGCTGCTCGGACTGGCCGGCCCGCGACGTCGGCACCGGTCGCGCGGATGCGCGAGCGGGAACCCGAGGGGAGACAAGGGAGAGATGGGGGGAGAAGAGGGGTAGGGTGGCGGGTGCCTGGCGGCCTTGTTCTGCGTCCAGACGGGCGCGCGCTGCTTCCGGAAGTGACGAGGCTGCATACAGCAGCTCGGGCCGGCCGTTGGCCAACATCCTTCCCGTCGTCCTGGTCGAGACTTTATTGACGGCGATCTGCGCCGTAAGCCACCGTGAGCTCCACCCCGACTTCTCGACAAAGGATTCCCGGCTTAGCCAGGTCTCGGCCGGCGCCGCTGCAGGAAGCTGGAGCGGGCTCACGCTAGCCACGGCTCACCCGCCCTTCCTGCTTTCTTCCGGATCTGATGGGCTTTACGGCCTTTTTTGCCGGGATCTCTGGAGCGGTAACCGCCTTCTCGATGGCTCGGACCTGTCGTGTGATCTCGTTTGCAATGCGGAGGGAAGAAGATTGACCACTCACGATCCTGGACACCGCAGACCGCGTTATACCCAAAGTTTTAGCGACTCGTGACTGAAGACCCTGATAAAGGCGCGCTCTCAGCAATGCCTGAGTGGTAGCCTTCGAGTAGTCAACTTTGTTGCTCACGTCCCTAATCTTGCATACAGGTTTATGCACGGTCAAGGGGAAAGATTGAATACTTTATGCACAGGCAGACGAAAATACCTGACGCACTGCGCGCGCTTCGAACAAAGCTGGGCGCCAATCAGCGGGACTTCGCCGACCTGATCGGCGTCACCCCGGGCGCGGTCGGGCACTGGGAGGCGGGCCGGTCACGTCCGACACCGATGGCGCTGATGACCATCGGTAACCTGGGCGGCGCGGATCGCGAGTACTGGTACTCACAAGCTGGTGCTGATTACGCGACAACAGATCTGGTGACCCAGAAGCTGAAGGACACCTATCGGATCAGCGACGAAGACAATCGCATCGTGATGGTTTACGGCCCACCCGAAGGGGGAGCATTCAAGGAGCACCCGGAGCTGGCGGTCGCCAAGCTCTCTATCTCTCGCACCATGCTTCCCGATCTCAGCCGCCCGGTCGCCTTCACGGTCACGGACGAGGGCATGGCGCCGATGATCCAGGCGAACTGGATCGTGATCGTCGATCGATTGCAGAAGGTCCCCGCTCAGCTCGACAACCGCATCGTTGCGGTCTCGACCGGAGATGGCCTCCTGGTGCGACGGCTGCGGAAGAGCGGGCCGGGCTACCTTATGGTTCCGAACAGTCTCGGGAGTGAGCACCCGATGATCCCTTACCGGCGGGACGACCACCCGATCATCGGCCGGGTGATCCTCTGGATCGGACGCGACGACCAGCCGGCGACTACCCCAAAAGAGGAATAGTCCCTGGAGTTCGGCGAGCTCCGAGGCTTAGCTCCTCGTTCTAATCTCGCGATGTCTGGCACGGCCTCCCTTGCAAGCCACCCAAAAGCCCACCGCCGCACGCGCAAACCCGCGATCCATGCAGAGTCCACTTCCAGAAGTGCATAGAAGTGCATCGCCGTCCCTCTTTTGGTGTACCGGCCGATCGCCGGAGAACTTTAGACTCACCGCATGCCGGCTGACGACCGCCCCTGCCTCTCAGATCCGCTCATCAAGCGCGCTCTCGCCAAACTGAGCCTGCGCGGCCACGAGATCGGCCAGTACGCCTATTGCAACGGCAACCCTCGGATCGCAATCGACTGCGTTCTCCTCACTGCTGAGCAGATCCTTGAGAAAGCTGGCTTTGCTGAGGCCGCGCCGCCTCGACGTCCACCTAGTCGAGCGACTCCACCGGCACACCGTAAAACAAGCACACCGTCCATCGGCAGGCATGAGAAAGCCAGCGTGAATCTGGGGAACCGCTGACGCAAGCTCCGCCGCGCCGAACCTACGGTAAGCGGTGCGTCCGGGCTGATAACCCGGGGGCCGGTACGAAACCCGGCACTAATCCAGACGTCGCGCTCCTTGCATTGGCTCGGCATGTTCATGCCTGGATTGCCGCACGCTGATTCGCCTTGTACGGCTCGGAGTGCCGAGCTACGCTCCGGAGCATGCAAGCCGCATTCGCATGGCCCGGGGGCAAACGAGCCCTTACGCCACTCCTGCTCCGGCTGCTGCCCCCGCACGATCTCTATATAGAGGTGTTTGCCGGCAGTGCCAAGTTGCTCTTCGCAAAGCCGCCGGCGAAGACTGAGATCCTCAACGACCTGAACGGGGACGTCATCAACTTCTTCCGTGTCGTCAAGCACCGCTCGGCCGAGCTCGCCGAGTGCTTCGATCTGGAGTGCGTCCATGCCGGCCGCTTCCGCGAGCTGCACGCCGCGAAGCCTGACTGCGAGCTCGCCCGCGCGCAGCGCTTCGCCTATCTCGCCTGGTACAGCTTCGGTGCCAAGGGGGAGCACTTCGCCCGTGTCTCCGGAAAGACGCTCCAGGGCCGGCGCTCGCTCGCCGAGGTGCGCGAGCTGCTCAGCCGCGTTGCCTCACGCCTACGCGCGGTCGCGATCGACCAGAGCGACTTCCTCGAGATCCTCACCCGCTATGACCGTCCAGGTGCGGTCTTCTACCTCGACCCGCCATATGTCTCATTCCAGGCGAACGCAAGGTACAACGCCCTCGACGAGGTCCGACGTGACGAGCTCTTCGATCGGCTTCGGCAGCTGCGCGGATCCTTCCTTCTGAGCTTCGACGATCATCCGGAGATCCGCGCGCGCGTCACCTCGGCTGGCTTCCACTCCACTCCGGTCAAGGTCCGGTACACGCTCTCCGGCTCTGCTGCGAAACGGCGCAGCTTTGGCGAACTGATCATCTCGAACCAGCCCTTGGTGCAGCGAAGGTGACGGCACGCGAGATCGGTCTGCGGCTGCGTCGATGATTTGCTTGAAGTGTATGGCCGCGTACAAACGGGGTTTGATTTACTGACTACCATGTCGACATGCAGACTCATTCGTATCCGCGCGTTGTTGATGCGGACCGAGTAGCGGAAGGCCTCATCATCACGTTCGACGACGGCCAGTGTGCGTTCTACTCAGCACAGCTTCTGCACGAACTCTTACCTTTCGCAGAGGAAGTAGTCGACGCTGAACCAGAAATCGAATAGGCTGCCCGCAGCGCTTTACCGAAGCCACGGCTCACGTCGTGGCTTTTCTGTGTTTGGCGTGCTCATGTAACCAACCTCACCAGCGTGCACAGCGGACCGAGCGTGCGCGCTGGCAGAGGCAACTCCGACCCTAATCTCCTACCAACCCAACTAGGGAGGGAGCCCGGCGTCCTCAACTTCAAGTGAGGCGTCCCGCGGAGAAATCCCAGAGCACGGATGTGTGCGGGCCGGCGTTCCTGAGCGCCGCGTCCCGCACGCCACCGTTCGAGGAGAGGGCGTGGCGACAGCGGCACAGATGGCGAGGCTCCATGCGGTTGTGCCCTTTGCACAGGCCGCGCAGCGCAGGTGGCGCGTGCCGGCCTCGGTCACGCTGGCGCAGTGGATCTTCGAGTCGAGCTGGGGACTGGACCCACTGGTCGCCGCCGCGAACAACTGCTTCGGCATTAAGGCCGTCGGCGGTCAGCAGTACGTCGAGCACCTCACCCATGAGGACGATGCGACCGGCGCCCATCTCGAGCCGGCTGCGTTCGCGAAGTACTCGGCCATCGCCGACAGCTTCGACGCGCACGGGCGTCTGCTCGCGACCTCGCACCACTACATTCTCGCTATGCGTGCACTGCCCAGCGTGCGTGGCTTCTGTAAGGGTCTTCAAGACGGCGGCTACTCCACCAGCCGAGATCCCGACACACACCTCAGGAACTACGCCAATAAGCTCTACGACGAGATCCTCGCGCAGAACCTCACCCAGTACGACGTCGTCCCCGATCCCACTCCGCTCAAAGAGGTCGCATGATCACGCTCCCGCTCAACTCGATGCAGTACTCCGCGCTCGCCAGCCGGATCAACCAGGAGCAGGGTGTCGTCATCGTCGGACGCTCCGGCACGATCTCGAAGTACGGCGTCACCGCGAGCTACACCTACGATGGCACCAACCTCGTGGTCACGATCACGAAGAAGCCGATGTTCATGACCACCGCGTTCTGCGAGTCGAAGCTGCTGGCGTACCTAACCGGCCGTGCGCCGCAGGTCAACACCTCGCTCGCGGGTGTCATCGCGCTGGTACTCTGCGGATCGCTTACCCTCGGCCTCTGCGGCTGCACGGATCAGCAGCAGGCCAAGGTGAAGGACACGGTCGCGCGCATCGGCGCCGAGATCCCGAAGTTCCAGCCGCTCATCACCGCAGCCGCCGGCGTCGCCGACCTGGTGCTGCCCAGCGAGGCCGTGCTCATCACCGGCGTCACGGCGACCGTCGAGGCCGGTCTCACGACCCTTGCGGCACTCTGCAACACCTACGCGGCGAACCCGACCGACAGCGTCTGGCAGTCGATCGTGTCGCTGGTGGAGCAGCTCGAGCAGCAGGGAGCGACGGGGATCCTGGACGCCGCGCATATCACCAACCCGACTAGCCGCGCCCTCGCCCAGAGCGCCTTGGGCGCCTTGCAGACACTGCTGCTCATCATTGATGGCTACGTCCAGCAGGCGCGCACGCCGGCCGCCAACGCCGCCGCGGCGCATGCGCGGCTCATCAAGCTTCGCGAGATCGCGCCGCTCCTCGACCGGTCGGATCGCGACCAGGTCGAGGAGGCCACCGGCCACAGCTTCCCGGTGGTCTTCGCCTACGAGTCCGCGCTGGGGTTCTAGTCGGCAGTCAATCTCGGAGGGGGCGCATGGGGCTGCAACGCGAGTCGGTGATTGGAGGCGAGAGCTTTGAGCGAGGCTGCAACGGCAAGGAGAACCACCCGACCGAATCCGCCGCGCTGGCTGCGCTCCAGACCTATCAGCGTCTCGGTCGCTTCCGGACCGGCAGCGGCGTCGAGCCCTACTTTTGCCGGGCCTGCGGCGACTGGCACCTCGGCCACGTCCGGGTACAGGCCGCGAGGCCGCGAAGCGGTCCGCAGAGG
The DNA here is from genome assembly GCA_964247625.1 of uncultured Acidobacteriaceae bacterium. Classification (GTDB taxonomy): domain Bacteria; phylum Acidobacteriota; class Terriglobia; order Terriglobales; family Acidobacteriaceae; genus Edaphobacter. Next base: position 68,754 of record CAXTVA010000011.1, on the reverse strand, counting down.
AGTGAGTTTCCGAGCAAAAGGGCCGATGTGGCCGTTCCCGGCGATCTCCGGCCCGTGGAGCGTGCCGAGAGGATTTGAGCGGGGGTAGCCCCAGTAATCCTGTGCCACGCGTGGCAGGCATTTATCCGCGCGAGGGCCGGGCGTTTTACGGAGGTTGGAGATGACAGTCGGAGTGACGATCCTCAACAACAAAACGAAGGCGGCGGCGTTCGTCGTCATGTGTGTGATCGGGATCCTGGTACTGCTCGGCAAGCTGCAGCCGTCGCGCGCCTTTGCACCGGTCGGCATCTGCTGGGTCCTCGCCGCTCACTCCGCGGACATGCAAGCTCATCGGTCCGAGATCATCGCCGCCCTCGAGGCCGCCGCGCTCGCTGGAGCGAGGTGGCGAGCCGGCAAGCGCGACGCCGCGATCGCGAGCGCCGAGGCATGCGTGCAGGAGATCGGCCAAACGGTCAGGGAGGTTGGCTTAGACGTTACTAATGTGCACGAAAATGTCACCGACGTACCAATTACTCAGAACCAGAACGGGCAACCTGGATGAGTTCGCTAACCCTTCGCCCTCCCACGGAACAGGAAGAAGCTGCAGCTGAGACCACCAACTCGTCGATCCGCGCCGACGTGGCAAAGAAGGTCGCGGGGAATGTCTCACTGCCGGTGGGGGTCGCCATCCTGCTCGGCGCGTTCGAGGTGTTCCGCAACGACCCCCACGAGGCGTTCCCTCTGCTGCAGGCATGGGGGCCGCGCGTCGTCATCGGCCTGGTTCTTATCTACGTCCTCTACGACCTGGTCAAGATGGCACTCAACATCTGCGTGCGCCTGGTGCACGCCATCGAGAAGCTCGCCGTCGCGCAGGAGAAGTCGGCCGACAAGGACGACCGACAGCTCCAGGAGGTGCAGACTCTGACGGCGCTCACCGCGCAACGAAGCGAGCGAGCAGCCGAGATCCAGCAGCGCTACCACGAAGAGAACCAGACACAACTGCGGAACATGCGGCACGACCTGCGGAACTGGCAACAAGAGGTTCGCGATGGGCTGTTTGTCCACGCGACTACTGCCAAGGCACTCGACGGAACGAAGGGGACCCCAACACCATGAGCTACGGGCGAGCGGAGAAAGCACGACGCCTCCGAGGACAGATCCTAGAGATGCTGGCCACCAACCACGACCGCCGCCAGAGCCGGCTTGACTCCAGCCTGGTCTGGAGCATGCTGGTGCGTCTCGGCTTCGATGTCTCCAAAGATGAGGTGACCACGATCGTCGAGGATCTGAGCGCGCGCCTCTATATCAAGTGCCAGCTCAACAAGAAGCTCTACGACCAGCGCGGCGAGCGCCTCTATATGCAGCTTGAGCTCTGCCCCAAGGGACGCGACCTGCTCGAGGGCACCATCGAAGATCCCGCCGTGGAGGTCTAGTCCCGTGGCGACCCCGAAACGATCCACCCGGCCACGCACCGGTGAAAAGCGAAAGACGCAGCAGCCCCTCAAGATCGACCGGCTCCCGCCGGCCGTGCACGACGTCATCCTCACCCTGCGCAACAAGCTGGGAAAGACGTGGCAGGAGATCGAGGAGATCTCTGCCCAGCCCATGGGCGAGAAGAGCCCCGGCTTCGTCGACTGGGAGAACCTGCCCACGGCGACGCTTGAGCTCTTCCCCAACATGCGCATCCCGCACTCAAACTTGCAGCGCTGGTATGACCTCCGCGTCTCGCAGGTGCAGAAGGACACGCTGCACACCGCAACCAAGGCGCGCGAGATCGCGCAGGCCTTCGCCAAGGCCGGCGTCGTCTCCGATGATGAGGCCGTCATCAACGCCTCGCGCGATACGCTCTTCGGCATCCTCTCTGAAGACCCCTCGCTCAAGGGTCGCGCCAACATCGCAAAGGGCCTCATCCAGCTCGGCGATCTAATGCAGAAGGCCCGCACCAATCGCATCCGCGAGCGCAAAGTGACCGTGGATGAGGGCACGCTGCAGATGAAGCTCGACGAGATGCAGCGCCGCGCCGAGAAGCTCATCAAGGCCGTCGAGAAGGGTGAGCCGGGAACGCCGGTGCAGCTCACGCGCGAGCAGCTCATTGCGCAGGTGAGGGGCATCTATGGCATCTCCTGACCTGCTCTTGCCGTACCAGCGTCGATGGATCGAGGACAAGGCCCAGCTCCGGATCTACAACAAGAGTCGGCAGATCGGCTTCTCTTTCGTTGTCACCCTCGACGGCGCTCTCGACTGCATCGAGCGCAAGCGACTCAAGATTTATCTCTCGCGCGGCCAGCGGCAGTCGATCGAGCTCGGCCGCAAGGCGAAGGAGCACATGGACGCGCTCGCACTCATCGAGCGCAACGCCCAGGGCAGCACGCTTGAGTTCGAAAAGCCCGGCGGCCTCTTTGACGGCGTGGAGATCACACAGACCAACATCAACATCCCGTCGACTGGCGCGCGCATGATCTTTCTGCCCGCGAATCCCGACACGGCCCGCGGCTACTCGGGCGACGTCACGCTCGACGAGTTCGCCTTTCACCAGAACCCGAAGGCGATCTACGCGGCGGTTTATCCGTCCATCACCCGCGGCTACGGCATCGGCATCGGCTCGACACCCTTCGGCGAGTCCGGCATGTTCTACGAGCTCTGCACCAAAGACTCCGGCTACTCCAAGCACCAGACGTCGATCTACGACGCCGTCGGCGAGGGACTGGCCAAGTCCGTCGGCATCGAGGACGATGTCTTCATCAAGACGCTGCGCGACGGGTGCCCCGACGAGGACGTATGGCAGCAGGAGTACTGCTGCCAGTTTATTAGTGACGCGACCAGTTACATTCCCTGGGACCTCATCACCGCCGCTGAATCAATCGATGCGACCGCCGCCTTGCCCGAGGCCTGGTCGACGCGCGGCGACCTCTACCTCGGCGGAGACATCGGACGGCACAAGGACCTCACCTGCTTCGTGCTGCTCGAGCGCGTCGGCGACGTGTACTGGGTGCGCGCGATCTGGCGGCTTCGCGGCGTGAAGTTTGCCCAGCAGCGCGAGCTCGTCGAGCGTCTTCTGACGAACCTCCCCATCCGCCGCCTCTGCCAGGACGCGAGCGGCCTCGGCATGCAGCTCGCCGAAGAGCTAGTGACGAAGTTCGGCACCTCGCGCGTGGAGCCCATCACCTTCAACATGGCCGTCAAAGAGGACCTCGCCGTCCGCACTCGCCGTAACTTCGAGCAGGCGACCATCCGCATCCCTGAAGACCGAGGCCTGCGCTCCGCCGTCCACGCGATCCGCCGCATCCCCACCGCTGCCGGTCACTTCCGCTTCGACGCCGAGCGATCCGAGGCCGGTCACGCCGACGAGTTCTGGGCGCTGTCGCTCGCGCTCATGGCGGCCGACGGCGCGAAGATCTCCACCGACTACACGCCATCCCGGCAGATCTCCACCTACACCGGTGCAGGAGGCTATCTCTAAATGCCCGATCCCATCTCCTCGCTCTCGGCGCCCATCAACGATCCCGATCCCGCGCCGCCACCGACCGGCGAGCTCGTCACGCCGCAGATCCTATTTCTTAACCAGGGCTCGACCTATCGCCTCGCCGCCGCCTTCGCCGGCACCGCCAACCCCACCGCGGTCTGGCAGCAGATGATCGACGACTCGCCGCAGGCGATCATCTACTACCGCGAGCTCGAGGAGAAGGACGAGGACGTCGGCGACGCGATCGAGGAGCTCAAGCTCTCCGTCATGAAGCGCAACATGCAGGTAGAGCCGGCCGACGACTCGAGCCTCGCCGTCGACGCCGCAGACTTCATCCAGGCGCAGCTCGATGGCCTGCCCAACCTGCGCAACTCCATCAATGCCGTCCTGGACGCGCCCTTCTACGGCTACTCGATCTCGGAGCTCATCTTCGACGTCTCCTCCGGCCAGGTCAGCCTCACCGACGTGCGTGACCGGCCGCAGGAGCTCTTCTGCTTCGCCAACGCCGGCTACCCACAGATCGGCCAGCTCCGCCTCAAGCAATACATCGGCTCCTACGACGGAGCGCTGGTGCCCGAGGCGAAGTTCATCACCTTCACCTCGCACGCGCGCGCCGGCAACCGCATGGGCCGGCCGTTGCTGCGCGCCGTCTACTGGCCTTCCTGGTTCAAGCGCAACGTGCAGCGCTTCTGGATGCGCCTGGCCGAGCGCGGCCCCGGCACCGCCGTCATCAAGCACCCCAACGGCGCCGACGCCGCGACGAAGAACCAGGCGCTCGCCGCCGCGGAAGCCCTCGTCACCGAGATCGCGATGGCCGTGCCCGAGAACTTCGAGGTGATGGAGGAGCTGCTCAAAGGCACGCGCTCCGCGGACCCGAACACCTACGACAAGCTCTACGACAAGCTCGAGGAGAAGATCTACCGCCGCATCGTCGGCTCCACGCTCACCAGCCATGGCAGCTCCGGCGGCAAGGGAACGCAGGCCCTCGGCAACGTGCACGCCGAGACCAAGGAGGAGCGCTCGGTCGAGCTCACCCTGCAGCTGGACGCCATCCTCAACCGCCAGCTCGTGCGCAACCTCGTGCTGTGGAACTTCGGCCCCGCCTGCCCCATGCCGAAGCTCAGGCACGAGACGGAGAACGAGGAGGACCTCGGCCAGCGCGTTACTGTCGACGACACGTTGCAGTCGATGGGCCTGCCGCTCTCGAAGAACTACGTCTACAACCGCTACGGCGTCGACGTGCCGGAGAAGGATGAGGAGCTGCTCGAGCGTCCCGCGGCGCCCCCGCCGCCAATCGCCACGCCGGCCGGCCCGCCCGACAAGCCGCAGTTCTCGCTCTCCGGAGATCCGAAGCGCGAGGCGCAGGTCACCCAGGAGATCGCCGACTTCGACAAGCTCTTCGACCAGCTCAAGGACGAGTCAGCCGGCATCTTTCGCAATCGCATCGCCCAGGTCGCCGAAGGTGCCGAGCGCGCGAACGTAAGGCCAGGACACGCATGATCACTGTCTCCTTTGCCTGCAACAACCCAGACAACGGCCTGCCCACCGGCAAGGTCGCCGCGGTGTGTATTCACGGCTCGTGTGACATCGAGTTAGAAGGTCCGAACTACCCGGAACCTAGCAACATCCTTCGCGAAGTAGAGAAGCCAGTTGATGCGCCCGACCGCTGTGATCGTGGGTTCAAGCTCGGTCGCTACACCTTTCCTTGCTATGGCTGGACGTCGTACTACGGAAATTGGTGCTGGGATGCCACACGCATGACCGGGATCGATGTCCTCGTGCTTCTCAGGACTCTGCGCGAGCTTGGCTATCGCTGTGTCGCGAGCGATGTCGACTTCGGCGAGGCCTATGATGGTGGCCGCGAACTCACCCCAGCGCTCGTGCAGCGGGCGACAGCGCTCTGATCATGAAATCAACAAATCATGATCTACGCTCCGCACTTGTGCTGGTATTTGAGCTCACGCGCGCCGCACAGCACGCCACACTTCGAGCACGGCCGAAGCACCTGCTTTCGGCCGCCGCGCCCCATGACGATGCGGCGCTGGAAAGCCGCGCTCAGATCCCGCGGATCTGCCTGATCAAGCGCAGCCAGGATTGTGCCACGGTCGAGTTGGACCGGCTTTCGAGCCATGCGGTCAGCGCCTCCAGGGTGGTCGGTTCGTCGTTCCAGCCGTACATGCGAACGGCGCGAAGGGAGTTGTATCGGCCGCGGGCGAGAGCTGCGGCATCGGCGGGGGACAGAGCTACACTTTGGATGGACATCGGTGACTCCTCTAAAGTCTTTGCGTTGGCGGCCTTGCAGGGCCGTGGGCGACGATGTCCGCCACCCTCCAACAAACCCAGTGTCACCCACGAACCGGGTTTGTGCAAGACTCTGCATCTACAACTTCCGGGGGAGTTCGCCGCGTGACTGACTCGGGCGAGCTCCTCGCGCGCTACCAAGCCGGCTTCAACCTGCTCGGCCGCCTCACGGTCGTGCAGGCCGTGCATCGCAAGACGGGCAAGCCCATCCCGCTCGCCTCCGGGTCGAAGCTCTTCGCCGTGGATCCCGCCGCGGCCGACGACGCCTCCGCGATCGACTACTCTTTCACGCTCCCGGCGACCGGCGCGATCGACTACCTGCGCAACCTCACCCCGGTCACGCGCGACATCTTCGACGGCCTCACGCGCCAGTACCGCACCGACGCCTTCACCATCGCCGGCGTCAGCGATCAGCGGCTGATCGAGAAGATCCGCAGCGCGCTCGGCCAGGTCGTCTCGGACGGTGGCACCGCCGCGGACTTCCGTCGCGTCGTCGACCAGCTCACCAGCGCGGCCGGCGTCGAGGACCTCAGTGCCTTCGAGATCGACACCGTCTTCAACACCAACGTCCAGAAGGCCTATGCGGCCGGCCGCTACGAGCAGATGTCCGACGAGACCGTCATGGACCTGCTGCCGTACTGGCAGTACTGGACCGTCGGCGACGATCGTGTGCGGCCCGAGCATCGCGTGCTCGACGGCTTCGTCGCCCGCGCCATCGACCCCGTCTGGGCGAAGATCTATCCGCCTTGCGGATACAATTGCCGCTGCTCCGCCGTTCCGATCGACGAGGCCGAGGCGCTAGCCGCCAACGAGCACGCGAGCGAAGGCGGCCTGCTCCGGCTCCCGCTGCTCGCGCAGTTGAAGGTCCCGCAGCCTGGCTTCCGCACCCTGCTCGCCGCCTGAATCACCAACAAATCCCGCTTTCGGCAGCACCCCAACCTACGACTGCCGCGCAAAGTAACCAAGCTCCACACGGTACCTAGACCACACAGCGCCCCTGGCAACCTCGCGGCTACGCTCGCCTCTGTGAGCACCCTGAACAACCAGTGGCTGGAGATCTTCCGCGCCGGGAACTATGGCGCGAAGGGCACCTACTCCGTCGCCGATCTGCAGGGAATGGCTGCAAGTTACGATCCCGCGCGGGAGGAGGCGCCGATCTGCATCGGTCACCCCACCCACAATGCGCCGGCTTTCGGCTCAATCGCCGCGCTCAAGGTCGAGGGCGACGTGCTCCTCGGCATGCCAAAGGATGTTCCTCCGGTGATCGACGCGGCCGTCCAGGCGCGCGCTTACCCCAAGCGTTCCGTCGCCCTAATCCGCAAGCCGGACGGCACGCTCAAGCTTCGGCATCTCGGCTTCCTCGGCGCGATGCCGCCTGAGGTCAGGGGCCTGCGCGACGCGCAGTTCGGCCAGGAGCAGTTTGACGAGTTCGAGTTTTCCCTAGGTCCCAAAGGAGAAGAGATGGACGAGGCGCAGGTAAAGAAGACGGTCACGGACTCGATCACCGAGTTCTTCGCGAACATGTTCGGCTCCAAGAGCCCGGCTGCGACCACCACGATCACACAGGCCGACGTCGACCGCGCCGCCGCCGCGGCTGCCACGCAGGCTACAGCCGCGGTCTCTGCCCAGTTCGCCGCGGAGCTGAAGACAGAGCGCGACGCACGGGCTGCCCTTGAGGTCCGCTTCAGCGCCACCACCACCGAGGGTCGCGTGGCAACGCTGATCTCGGGCCTCAAGGAGCGCAAGCACTGGCTTCCCGCGTACGACCGCATGGGCGTCCCGCAGCTCTTCGCCGAGCTCGCCGCGCACTCCGGGACCGTCACCTTCGCCCAGGGCGACAAGCAGATCACCGAGGCCCCCGTGCAGCTCTTCGCGGACATCCTCGACGGCCTCGGTCAGATTGTGCCCCAGGGAGTTACGTTCTCCGAGGGCACGCTCAAGCCGGCCGCTGTGCCCGCGAAGCTCCCCAACGGCAACGGCGTCGAGATCGACGCCGCCTCGATCACCTTCAACGCCGAGGTCACCGCCTACGCCGCCGAGAAGAACATCACCTTCAATCAGGCCTTCGACGCGCTCACTGCCCAGGGCAAGCGTCCGCAGGTCGGAGCCGCCGCCGCAGGCGCGGTCTGAACAGGTAACCCACGCGCAGAAGACGCAACGGGTAATAGGGGCTGGTGAAGGTACCCACCAGCCCCACCGGTAAAAGTCCAGCACTAGGGAAGGAACAACGATGGCTCTCCGCAAGGTCGCACCCGTAGGACCGCAGAACACGAAGACCTACCCCGTCGAGGCCCCCGTGCTTCGCGGCTATGGCGTCGCCGCCGGCGCGGCTGAGGGCAACTGCACCCCCGTCGTCGCGGCGGGCGGCCGCGGCATCGGCCTCGCGACCGAGGCGCAACCCACCGTCGGCGGCGCGCTCGGTGTGTGCCGCTTCGGCGACTGTGTCGCGATCGCCGGCGCGCCCGCCACCATGGGCCAGTACGCCAAGTTCAACGCCGCCGGCCAGGTCATCCCCGTCACCGGCACCGCCGGCGATGGCGAAGAGGTCATCGGCCGCTTCGAGTCCTCGCCGATCGAGGCCGGCGACGAGTGCATCGTCTACGTCTCGCCTTTCGTTCTCTAACGGCGTTCCCTTCACCTGGGCGGCAGCGCTCAGCACCTTGACCCCGGAGGTCACCCGCAATGCGCATCGTCCCTCCCCTTACTGGCCGCCTGGACATGGCCCTTTCGAACTTTGTGAAGGGCTATCGCCAGGGGACCCTCATCGGCGACATGCTCTTCCCACGGCTGCCCGTCCTGCGCCAGCGCGACGTGTATTGGATCTTCGGCCGCGAGAACCTGCAGCTCACCGAACAGACGCTTCGCGCGTTCGGCACGCCCGCCGCAGAGACTCGCTTCTCGCTCTCGACCGATGTCTACCAGGTCACCTCGCACGCGCTCAAGGCCGTTATCCCGGATGAGGATCGCGACACCTACACCGTCGGCGATCTCGACAAGGACACCGTCCAGACGCTGCAGGACAAGATCATGCTCGATCGCGAGGTCCGCATTCGGAACGTCGCGACGAACGTGGCGAACTACAACGTGGGCAACACGCTCGCGCTCTCCGGCACCTCGCAGTGGTCCGCGTATGGGACCTCCGACCCAATCGCGGACGTTGAGCACGCGAAGTACATCGTCTCGACCACCGGCGTCCTGGCGAACATGCTCCTGCTCAGCCCCGACGTAGCGCGCGTCCTCCGCACGCACCCGGCGATCCGCGAGTACTTCAAGTACACCCAGACCACCGGCCCGCTCTCGGATGCGCAGCTCGCGACCGCCTTCGGCCTGGACAAGGTCGTCGTCGCCTCCGGCATCTCGAACGATGGCTCGGACGCGAACCAGTTCGTGTGGCAGGAGTTCGCCGGTCTCTACTACGTCTCGCCCACCGTGGGGAATCCTGGTGTGCTCGGCGGCGTCGGCACCGAGGGCACGGTCGGCCCGCGCCAGCTCTCCTTCGGCAAGTCGTTCACCTGGACCACGGCCCCCGGCACCGTCGACGGCTACGGCGTCGTGATCGCGCGCCATCCGGACGCGACCGCGAAGTCCGACATCCTCGGCGTCGACTGGTACTCCGACGAGCGCGTCACCGGCTCCGACTGCGGCGTGCTCTTCACCACCCCGATCTAAACCTTCACCCGCCTGAACCCGGAGATCGGCACCGGGCGCTTGGGGAGGGGCGAGGGCCTCCCCGGTTCCACCTCGCGAAGGAGCAGCCCATGGCAGTGAAGAAGAAGGTAGTCGAGAAGCCCACGCACAAGGCCCTGCGACCGATCAAGCACAACGGCGAGATGTACAACCCCGGCGACACGCTCGAGCTCGACGACATCACCGCGCAGCAGCTCGGGCACAACGTCCAGCAGATCGTGACGCCAGTCTCGGCCATGAGCTCCGCCGAGCTCATCGAAGCGTCAAAGGCGGCGGCCGAGCGCGAGAAGGCCGAAAAGAAGGCCGCGCGCACCGCCAAGACGGCCGACCAGGCCACACCCGACGACGAGGACGGCGCGGGCGAGTAAGCCGCGCCGCCATCCCACCCCAGCCAAAGACCAGGAGCCGTCATGCCGTACGCGACCCAGGACGATCTCGTACCGCTCCGCATGACGCTCCAGGATCTCGTCGAACTGACTGACGACTCGACCTCGGACGACGATCCGGGCGCCGGCCAGGTCAACGCCGCCATCGTCACCGGCGCGCTCACCGAAGCCTCCGCGCGCATCGACAGCTACTGCCGCCAGCGCTACCTCACCCCGCTCCAGCCGTCGGACACAATCAAGGGCATCGCGCTCGACATCACCGTCTACCTGCTCTTCACGCGTCGTCGCACCACCAAGCCGAACGAGACTGTCGCTCAGCGCTACAACGACGCCGTCAAGTTCCTGCAGGACATCGCCGCCGGCCACGCCTCGCTCGATCAGCCCGCCACCGCAGCCGAGCCGCAGATGGGATCGAGCTCCGCCACCGTCACTGCAAAGCGCCAGACATTCGACGAACACCACCTCTCGGGGTGGAGCCGATGACAATCAACCAGGTGATCGAGATCGCATGGCCAGCCATTACCTTTCTCGTCGGTGTGGGACTCGGCCGGCTGCTCTTCGGAGATAGCCGATGAGCGCGTTCTGGGGCGGCTTCTGGTACGGCGTCCTCGCCTGCATCGTCGTCTCGCTGTTTGTGTGGACGCAGACCTCCATCTGGAGGGCGACGCGATGAGCACCGCGATCGTCCAGGTCGACAGCGGCCGCGTCGTCCTGGCGCTCGGCCGCTTCCAGCTCGGCATCCGGCAGAACGAGGAGCTGATGCGCACCATCGGCGCCTCCATGCTCGTCAGCGTGCGCCGAACCTTCCGTGAGCAGGGCTCGCCCGCCGGTTCCTGGGCGCCGCTCGCCGCGTCCACCATCCGCAGCAACCCGAAGAAGTACGGCCCCGGCCACAAGCTGCTCATCGACAAGGGAACGCTGCTCAACTCCATCACCTTCGCACCCTTCTCGGGTGGCGTCACCATTGGCACCAACCTCGTCTACGCCCGCGTGCAGCAGGAGGGCTCGGCCGATCGCCGCGGCGCCGCCATCGGTCCGCAGGCCAAGATCGCGGGCCGCAGCGTGACCGTCGGCGCGCACACCCGCGGCAGCGACTTTAAGACGCGCATCGGCCGCATCCGCGGCGGCCGCGTGAAGGAGCACCAGCGCCACCAGAACATCCCGCCGCGGCCGTACCTCGTCTTCCGCCCCGAGGATCCCGCGCGCATCCGCGGCCTGGTCGTCGCCTACGTCAACCGCGAGCGCAAGGCCGCCGGCCTGGGAGGCACGCCATGATGAGGCCCTCGATCGGCCGAGTGGTCCACTACCACGCCTACGGCACGCCAGGCGGCGAGTACAAGCCTGCGCCCCGCGCCGCTATCATCACCGAGGTCGATCGCTCGATCTGCGATGACACGCACGACTTCGCCGGCACCATGCCGCGCGTCGCGCTCTGCATCCTCAACCCGACCGGGATGTTCTTCAACACCGACGTCCCGTACGCCGCCGAGCCAACGCCTGGGCACTGGTCCTGGCCGCCGAGGACCTTCTGATGCCAGGCCGGGTGCAGATCGACCAGATCGAGGCGGCGCTCATTACGCTGCTGCCGGATGGGCTCGCGGCCAGCTACGGCCAGCGCGTCGACGTCGAGGCTCTCGGCAAGGCCGACTTCGACGAGGACGGCCAGCTCATCTTGCGATCGCCCGCCGTGCGCATCTCGTTCGCCGAGGCCAGCTACGCCCAGGCCCGCGACACCACGCGCACCACTCTGACCGTTGAGGCGATCTTCTCGGCGTTCTGCTTTCACGAGTCGATCCGCTCGCGCGCGAAGGAGCGCACGAAGACGCTCGAGCTCGTCGCCGCAGTACAGGACCAACTCGCGGGCGCGCGGCTGCAGCTCTCCGCCGGCGTCTACACCGAGCCCGTCCTGCTGCGCAGCGTCTCCCAGGCCGTCGACGCGATCGGGCCGGTCGACCAGGTCTTCGCCGTGACCTTCCTCGTACCCGGCATCGCCCTGTACTCGGGCATCAACGCCAACTTCGGAGCCAAAGCATGAGCAGCCTTCCCGTCGTCCCGTCCACCACCGCCACCGCCGCCGCCAAGCCCGACTTCGTCATGGTCCGCCTCACCGAGGCCGGCCGCGCCTTCGCCGGCGATGGTGGCAAGCTCCGCGTCGCGAACGCGCACATGTCCTACACCTTCGAGGGCACCACCGCGCAGCGCGTCGTCTACCGCGGCGACTGGACGACAGTGCTCTCGATGGAGAAGGCCTACGGCAAGCCGCTCTTCGAGATTGCGCCTGACGCGACCACGACCGCGGCTCCCGCGACCAATGCCGCGGCCGCCGCCGCACCCGCTTCCACTACCTAAACGCGAGAGGATCCCATGCCCCTGAACTTCGAGCCGCAAAGTAAACTCCTCCGCACTCTGGCCCTCTCCACCCTGCGCCAGGCCGCGTGGAACGGTCCGCTCGCCGACGCCGCGCTCACCCGCGTGCAGCGTTTCGACGGTACGGCTGTCATCGACTTCGAGACCGAGCGCCGCTCCGATAAGGAGTACTCGGGCAAGGGCAGCTGGTTCGCGACCAACGGCCAGATCACGACCCAAGGCATCAAGGTCTCGGGCCTCAAGTCCGAGCTCTCCCCCTGGCTCGCCGGCTGGCTCTTCAGCTTCGGCCTGGGCAAGGATCTCGTCACCGGCAGCGCCGCACCCTACACCCACACCTGCTCGTTCGACCAGTCGACGCGCCAGGCAGTGCCCACCACGGCCTTCCTGCAGGACACCGACGATCTCGTCTACAAGGTCCAGGACCTCGCCGTCTCAGACTTCACCCTGACCATCTCCGACAAGGGCTCCGTCACGGCCGACTATTCGCTGCTCGGAACCGGCCGCTACACGCCCGGCGCCCTCGCCACCGCGCCTACCGTGCCGGATGAGGAGTACCTGCTCGGCTCGGACGCGGACTTCCAGTGGGGCGACGTCGGCGCGCCGGTCTCGAAGCTAGGCCGTCACATGACGACGACGTTCAAGGTCGACCACCAGCTCATCGCGCACCGCGCCACCGGCATCGGCCTCAACGCCGCTTTCATTCGCAAGGGCGATCCGAAGTTCTCGCTGCAGTCGACAATCGCTGCGATCGACACCGACGACGTCTTCACGCGATACATCAACAACACGCAGACCGCGATCGCCATCCCCATCGTCTCCGGCGACGACGCGCAGCTCACCATCAACGTCCCCGCCGCCAACCTGAAGACGACCAAGATGGGCTTCGACGGCGACATGACGATCTGGAACATTGAGCTCGACGAGACGACCTGCTACCAGGCCGCAGGCGTCCAGCCCATCACCGTCTCCGTGGTCAACGACGTCGCGGCGTACCTGCTCACGGCCTAAGTTCCTCCAGGGCGGGGCGATCCCAAACGCCTCGCCCGCCTTTACTCTCGCCGCACCACTTCGCGGCGGTGGAGCTCCGCACCTCCTACGCGGGCTCCGAGATCGACAGGGTCCTTCACCCTGAGCAGCACCACCGAACCTCATTCCGCTCCCTGAAGGAAGCCCATGCCCATCGATCTCGCCCGCCCGCGCACCATCGTCCTCACCGACCGCGGCCACCGCTACACCCTCACCGTCGGCCCCATCGCGAAAAAGCAGTGGCTCGCCTACTTCGCCGGCATCGAGTCCACCTCCGAGATCGTCAACGGCAAGCGCGTCGACAGCTTCGTCTCCGCCGGCGCCCGGCTCGAGCTCGCCACCTCCGCGATCGTCGACGCGGACGGCTACAACGTTCCCTCCGGCCGCACCGTCACGGAGCTTGAAAGCTGGCAGCAGCTCATCCCCTCCGCGCACCGCATGGCCGTCGGCAACCTGCTCGTCGAGGTCGGCCAGTCCGCCGCTGACGACGAGTACGCCATCACGCTCGGCTTCGAGGTCGTCACCCTCGATGCGGTCTGGACCTGGAACGGTGCTGACGCCATGGACCAGGTGCGCAGCCTGCGCCACGTCTTCGGCACGCCCACCGTCGAGCACCAGCGCCGCTACAACCGCGACATGAGCCGCTCGGTGGTCGTCGGCGGCTCGCGCACCGGAAAGACACAGTGGCTCGGCGCGCAGAACACGCTGGTGGAGCTCTACGACGAGCTCATCACCTCCGTCTCCGGCTACCTGGTCGACGGTCACACGCTCGAGGATCGCGACGAGATCGTTTCACGCATGGACACCTATCACAAGGTCGCCGCGGCAACGGCGCTCTTCACCCCGGCCGCGCCGGTCATCGCGGAGTAGTTGGAGGCAGCATGGGACACAACAGATTTGCGTGCATCAGCACGGACGAGGTTGGAGCAGAAGAGCGCTCGGCCCTGGAGCTCGTTCTCGAGATGCTCGAGAGCATCTACGACGAGCTTCAGGAACTTAGGCAAGAGGTGAGGAACATGGCAGATCCAACGCTCGACCAGGCAGTCGATGACCTGGGCGGGGCAGTAACGGGCAAGATTGCGGAAGACCAGGTCCTGCGCGCGCAGGCCACCGAGGGCCGCAACGAGGCAGCCGACGTGACCAAGATCGAAGGCCTGGTCAGCACCATCAACGCAGAGACCACCGCTGAGCAGGCTGAGGACGGCACCGCTGCGGCCGCCGCACCCGCGCCCGCTCCGGCTCCCACTCCCGCCCCGGCTCCTGCGCCGGATCCCTCCACTCCCACCGAGCCCGTCACCGTCACCGGCACGAACGCCGATGGCACGTCGGTCCCGGCCGCGCCCGTTGACACCAGCGCCTCTGCACCCACCACGCAGCAGGTGCCCGACCCCACCGCCACCACAACCAGCAACTCGTAAGCAAAGCCGTAACGATGATTGACGTCGTGCGGGACACGGAGGGACTGAGATTGGCGATCACGGAGATCCTCGAGCAGAGCTTCGATCAGGCGCGCATCCTGCGCTCGATGGAGACGGCCTCGGCCGAGACCCGCAATCGCCTGCTCGCCTCCGTGCCCCCGCTCACGCTCTCGCCCGGCTACCACGCCGCGGCGCACCACCTCATGCAGCTCGAGGCCGAGGGCGAGGCCGGCCTGCCGCTCGCTGGGCTCGCACGCTGGGAGGGCGACGGTCTCCTCGTCCTGAAGCAGGCCCGTAGCGCACACCACGTCCGTCATCCGTCGTGCACCACCTGCGGCGCGCGCCAGGACACTCGCTTCCAGCCCAAGTGCGTCGCCTGCGGCGTCGAGTTCCGGAGGAAGCAGTGATCGCCCTGCAACGTGTGCTTCTCCTGCTCGCCATCGGCTGCGCCGTCACGATGATCTGGATCCTGCTCTCGATCGTGCGGGTCTACGTGCACGGCTTCCGCCAGGGATGGAAGGGGGACCGCGATGTCGGCGACTGATAACTCCTCCGTCCAGATCACCATCAACGTCGTCGACGGCAACTCCGGCGCGGTCGTCGGCCAAGTCACGAAGTCGCTGCAGTCCTTCGGGGCCGCCGGTGCGGCCGCCGGCCAGAGCGTCGCCGCCGGTCTCAACCAGGCTGGCGCGGCCGGTGTCTCGGCCGGCAATGCGATCGGCGCGGGGATGAAGGCGGTGGGCGGTCACACGCTCACCTCGCTCGACAACGTCCGCCTGCTGCGCGACGATCTCGGCATCCGCATCCCGCGCGCGATGGAGAAGGTCATTGCGCAGTCGAAGCTCGCCTCGGGTGCCATCGGCGCCGTCGGCGGCGCACTGGTCGGCATCGGCCTCCTCGAGGTGGGCACGCGCCTCGGCCTGCAGATCTACGACCTCTACAAGCGCTTCATCGACACCGGCCATGTCGTCGACGACTTCAACAGGAAGCTCGGGGAGACGGCCGAGAAGAAGTTCTTCGATAATGCGTCGATCGAGGACGTCAATGCCAACCTCGTGCGCACCGGGCAGCTGCTCGACTCACTCGATCGCAAGCGCAAGGAGTCGGTCGGTGTCAGCGGTCTGCTGGGCTCACTCGCGAAGGACTTCGCGCAGGGCGGTCCAGGTGGAGGCGGCGCCGGCAATCTCGTCTCCACCTACGCCAACCGCTTCTTCAACAGCTCGGACGCCGCGCTGCGCAATCAGTCGCAGGAGCGCAACGACGAGGATCGCCGCCGCGGAGCGGAGGAGGTGCACAAGCAGAACCTAGACGCGATCCGCGACGAGCGCGAGCGTGCGGCTGCGCTCAAGGGCTCTGCCGCGGCGCAGGCCGAGTACAACGCGAAGGTGCGCGAGGCGGCGGAGAATCGCCGCTACCTGGTCCAGCGATCGCAGATCGAGGCCGACGTCGCCAACCGCGCGAAGAAGCCGTACGAGCCGAAGGTCGCCGTCGCACCGGATGCGGGCGCCTCGGCCGAGCGTGCGGAAGTCGGGGTCGCCGATGCCGCGCGCTACGCCAAGTCGGTCGAACTGGCGCGCACCAGCCGCGAGGAGACGCTACGGATCGAGGCCGAGGCTCGCGCCACCAACCTGCGCGGTGAGGCCGTTTACGCCGCACAGCGCGACGAGCAGCTACGCGTCCTCGCCCAGCGCCTGCGCGAGACCGAGCTCTCGCCGATCGACTATGCGCGCCAGGTCGCAGCCGTCCAGGAGAAGTACGCCGGCGAGCGCCTCAAGCGTCTCGACCAGGAGCGTGCCGAGACCGAGCGCCTGCGGCTCGAGGCCAACACCGGCGGCCTTACCGGCGTCGCCAAGGTCGACGCGCAGCGCGATACCCGCCTCGCCGCGCTCGACAAGGAGGCGCCCGGCTTCTCCGACCCGAATACGAAGGCGCAGCGCGAGACCGCCATCCGGCAGCAGTCGAACGCGGAGGCGACCGAGGAGCAGCAGCGCTTCACCGAGCGACTCTCGCAGCTCGACGAGGAGCGCGGTTCGCGCTTCGAGTCGGAAAACCAGCGCCTCGCCGCCGCCGGCAAGCGCACCACCGACGAGATCACCAAGTCCTGGGAGGAGCTCTACGGCAAGCTCGCCGCCGGCGACGCGCGCCGCGTCCAGAGCTACGCCGCACTCGAAGGCGAGATCACGAAGATCAACGCGCAGGTCGTGGCCGACCAGGCCGAGTCGCGGCGCAAGCTCACCCTCGACACCGAGAAGGCCGAGCGCACCGGCGCGCGCGGCGGCGGCGATCCGGAGCGCGAGCGCACCCAGGCCATTCTCGACGAGTACGCCGATCGCTACGCGCACCTCGAGGAGCTGCGCCGCAACGACGCCGACAACGCCGACCTCTACCGCCGGCAGGAGATCGCCGCCGAGCAGGAGAAAAACAACAAGCTGCTGGACCAGCAGCGCCAGCTGCGCGATAAGCTCGCCGGCCAGCTGCGCGGCTTCTTCGATCACCCGCTCGAGGAGCTGCGGCGCCAAGCCGAGGAGGCGGCCGCCAAGATCGCCGCATCGTTCCTGCTCAAAGCCAAGGGAGGCCCCGGTGCTACGGCGAACGGTGCACCCGGCAACGCCGGCAGCGGCCTCGCCGGCGTCCTCGGCCTGCCCGCGGATCTCGGCGGCATCGGTGGCATCGTCGGCTTCGGCGGCCGCAAACCGCCACACGCACACGGTGGCGCGGGCGCGTCGCCCACCACCGTCTCCGCACCCGCCGCGACGGTCGCCACCGGCAGCTCGACTCTCAACGCGTCGAGCGCGGTCATCAACGTTCAGGCCGCCACCATCAACGGCCTCGGCGGCGGCGCTGCCGGTGCTCGCTCGTCGTCTCCCTTCCGCAACGCGAGCTACGTGACCAGCGGCGGTGGCGGCGGCGGGATCTCGATCAGTGGTGGCGGCGGCGACTTCAGCGGCGGCGCGTCCACCGGCGGCAGCGGCGGCGGCTCTTTCAGCAGCGACGATCTCGGCAGCTCGTCTCTCAGCGGCCGCGTCCTCGGCGGCACGCCGCTCGGTGGCGACTCACGCGGCAGCGGCGCGTCGGGCGCAGGCTCTCCCACGTTCTCTGACCTTCCAGCCTCGATCAGCGCGCCCGTTCCGTTCACGCGCGCCGGCATCAGCGGCGGCGGCGCCATGCTCTCGTCGGGTGAGGGCGGCGGCCCTGGTGCGCGCGCCTCCATCGCCGGCACGCTCAACACCCTCCCCGGCATGGGCCAGGACATCAACCAGCTCACGAAGTCGCTGGGTGTCAAAGGCGGTATCGCCAGCAAGCTGCCCGGCGTCGACGATGACTCCAAGCTCGGTCAGTTCCTCGGCAGCGATAAGACCAAGGGTGTCGCCAGCGGCGCGCTCGGTGTCTTCGGCGCCTTCGAGTCCGGCGGCGGCTTCGGCGGCGCGCTGCAAGGTGCGCTCGGTGGCGCGAAGATCGGCTCGGAGCTGGGCGGTCCGCTCGGCGGCGCGATCGGCGCGGCCGCGGGCGCGCTCATCGGCGTCGTCGGCTTCGGGGGCCGGAAGAAGGCGGAGAACTACGACAAGCACCAGGTCAAGCCGCACATCGACGCCGACTACACCGCCTTCGAGAGCGGCGGCATGGACTACCAGACCGCCTTTGACGATCTCGACGCGCTCAGCCGCCAGGCCAAGATGGATCTGCACAAGATCGGCACCGCCGGCACGAGCTACTACAACGACACCGTCAAGGGGGAGATCAAGACCGCGCAGGATCGCCTCACGCGCGAGTCGAAGAGCGGCCGCGCCCAGTTCGGCTTTACCGCCGCGCAGTTCCACACCGGCGGCCTGGTCTCGGACTTCGGCTCGCTCGCGACCAGCCCGACCGAGGGCTTCGCGCACCTCGAGAAGGGCGAGGTCGTCATGCACCAGCAGGCCTCCTCATCGCACGCGACGGCGCTGCAGGCCATGCTCGGGGGCGCATCGCACTCCGACATCGCCTCGCTCTACGGCGCGCAGTCCACGCGCGCCCCGGCCGCGAGCACAGGCGGCGACGTCAACATGCACTTCCACTCCGCCGACGCAAAGGCTGCCATGCGCCTCTTCATGGACAACAAGCACCACATTCGCGCCGCGCTCAACCAGAGCTACGCCGAGAACTCGTCAGGAGCGGATTTCACTAATGCCTGAAATCATTGCAAAAACTAGAAGAAAGCCGAGCGAACAAGGTAACTGGCTCGTCGTCAAGATGGTGAACGGCCGCATTCAATGGTGTACGTGGGTGCGAACTTGGGCTGGCGTTCAAGCTTCAAAACGTAGCAAGCAGAGGGGTTTGAACGAGCTTGACAAACGCGGATGTAAAGGTCGTGTTTTTGTCCTCGACATAGAGAGGATGCTCGATTTCGCGATCACTGAAGGTGCAAACGAGATCAGCGATTTGCACCGCCTACTTGGACTCGAAGGTGGGCTAGAGATCCAGACGGAGGATGGGAGTCGCGGGAATGCCTGAGAGCGTCATTCTCAATCCGGACTCCACCTGGGACGCCCAGATCCAGGACAACATGAACCCCGACTACGGCTTCACGCGCTCCCGCGCCAACACGCGCGCCGTCACCAAGCCCGCCGGCGGCCGCCCCTGGTCGCGTGAGGTCACCAACACCGGCCACAGCTTCCGCCTCGGTTGGATGAACCGCTCGTACCTCTGCGCGCAGCAGATCAAGCGCTTCGCCGAGCAGTACGAGGACGGCTACTTCACCATCGTCGACTGGGACGGCGGCGGCCGCCACTACGTTGGCCGCTTCACCGGCGAGGTCTCGATCGTCGAGGCCGGCAATGACCGTTACAACGTCGACAGCGTCACCTTCGAGGAGATGCCCGGCGTGCCCATGCTCTCTTACCCGAGCGACTGGGACGGCGACGGCGTCTTCCTCGGCATGGTCAACGACTTCGGCGATCTCGCCGCCTCGCTCAGCGGGACGTGGGCGCAGCAGAACGTCGTCTCGGCCGAAGGCGATGTCAGCATCGTGCTCACCAACGCCGGCACGGTCGGCGCCTTCGCCACCATGCAGTATCGCGGCTACGGCTTCCGCCTCCACCTCGCGGCCGGACCGTCGTTCGGCCAGGTCCAGGTGCAGCTCGACGGCACCGTCGTCGGCACCGTCGACTGCTACGCGCCGCAGGTGGAGGGACTGCAGCAGCTCTTTGAGTGGGGCAGCGTGCCGCTCGATCTGCATCGCGTGAAGGTGGTTGTCCAGGGCTCGCGCAACGCCGCGTCGACTGGCACCTCGGTCACCCTCGGCTCGATCCAGGTGATGCGATGAGCCTCGACGTCCGCACCGGTGTCGCGCCCATCTCGCTCGTCGACGTGCAGACCGTCGACGGCCTGCTCTACTACTGGTCCGACCGGCCCATCACCGCGCCGGCCGCGCTCTCGGCAGACGGCCTCGGGGATCTCATCGCTTATCAGCCGTGGCTGCTCACCGCGCCCACCTTCACCTTCAACCGCTCGCTCCAGACCGACACCGGCACCTTCACGCTGCAAAACATCTCCGGCGACACCATCTCTCCCGACTTCGCCAAAGCCACGCGCCGCAGCTCGCTCGAGGGCGCGCTCTTCGTCTTTCGCTGGTGGGACCCGGGCGGCGAGTTCGCCTGGATCGAGACCGAGGGAACGCTCTCGGTCGACGAGGTCGACAACCGCACCGCTCCGCTCGCGACCGCGCAGCTGCTCGCCGGCCAGGACGACACGCCGGCCGAGAGCTACTCCGAGGTCTGCCAGCTCGTCTGGGGCGAGGCGCGTTGCGGCGCTACCGGCTCGACCGAGTGCCTCTACAGCTACAAGACCTGTCAGGTCGTCGAGCATTTTCTTGGCGTGCTTCCCGACTTCGAAAAGAATTTCACCGAGACCATCGCCGCCACAGCGACGACAACCGTCAATCGCCGGAGGTCGCTCTAGATGCCCGCCACCGGCGCGCCGATCGCACTCTGCTACGGCTACAACTGGATCACCGGCCAGCGCGTGCAGTACCGCACGCTGCAGAACACCAACAACGATCACCTGGACTGGTCGCGCGTCGGCTTCTGGCTGCTCGGCTGGGGTGAGTTCGACGGCTGCACGGAGATGTGGGACGCAGTGCTGAATCGCCTGCTCTACACCAGTGAGATCGACGATCCCGACCACTTCCGCTTCCATCCAGGCTGCGACGCCGACATCGGCTCGGGGTTCGATCCCGTCTCCACCGGCGGCGATCAGGCCGTCGACCAGTTCTTCACGCTACTGCCGCCCGGCGTGCAGCCGCTTCATTACCACCGCATCGCGTACTACACGCTCTTCCTCAAGCAGGTCATCAACAATCCGTCGGGCGCGACCTATCAAAACGACCCGAACGCCTGGACGGACATCAACCCCGTCGGCCTCTGGCGCTGCATGCGCTGCCGCATCTTCGACGCGACCGGCCAGATGAACACGTACGCCTTCACCACGAATCCCGCGTGGCAGCTGGTCGACGTGCTCCTCCGCCGCAAGTACTTCCCGGAGTACAAGCTCGACGCCGTCGCCGGCCCTGACGATCTTACGAACGCCGTGCGCGCGCGCTTTGACTGGGCCGCGATCGCCGACGCCGCCGCGTCGTACGACACCATCCTCGCCAACGGCCGCCGCAAGTACGAGGGCAACTTTGCCTTCGCGCAGCAGTCGAGCCTGCAGTCCGTCCTCGGTCAGATCCTGCAGTGCTGCCGCTCCTTCGTGCGTGAACGCAACCGCCAGATCCAGCTCATCGAGGACGGCCCGCGCGCGAGCGTCTTCACCATGAGCCGCCAGAACACAATGAGCTTCTCGGCCAACGACCGCGACATGCACGCCGCCGCGAACCGCTACGTGGCCAAGTTCCGCGATCTGCTCATCCCCAGCGCGGCCGACGTCGCCTCGATCTCGTGCCCTGACCACCAAAGCCCCACCGTCACCACCGTCAACCCGCACCCCTTCGCCGCGGCCGATCGCATCGTCATCGGTGGCACAGACACGAAGTTCGACGGCCAGTGGGTCGTCTCGGCCGTGCCGGCGACGAGCTCGCTCGACGACGACGTCTATACGATGGTGCTCGAGAGCCGCGGCAGCAACTACCCCGCCGCAGCGGGCGCCGGTGGCAAGATTGGCCTGCTCTACTCGCGCTTCAAGGAGCGCGCTCCGGAGTTCAACCACCATCGCAACCAGTACGCCCACGGCGCGATCGGCGCCGGTATCCCGCGCCAGCGCAACAAGCTCCAGCTCGTGACCGACTTCGCCAACTGCACCTTCGACCAGGTTGCGCGGCTCAGCCACTATCAGCGCGATCGCGCGCTCGGCCTCGATCAGTCGCCCTACGTTCCGCCTGTCTCGGCCGAGGTGGAGCTCCCCATCTTCGCCGCCGACGCAGCAGGCTCAGGCACCCTCGCCATCGACATCGCGCCCGGCGATCGCGTCACCGTCGACGACACCCTCGACGCCGTCTTCAACGGCGACTATGAGGTGCTCAAAGCCACCGCGCAGCTCACCGCCAGCTCCGGCAGCAACGCCGATACGCTCGCCCGTTCCCCCGGCGGCGGAACGCTGCAGATGACGCTCGGCCCGTACTCCGAGACCTACTTCTACGAGACGAGCGACCCCGACGAAGCCGGCTACGATATTGTCCCCAACTCTGACCCCGGCAACGAGGCCGGTTACACCCTGACGCCGCTCAGCGACGGCCAGCTCGCCTTCTTCTCCACGAGCGGCAACGACGGCAGCGTCGTCCCGATTCCGTCGATCGGCTTCAATATTGCCAACGTCCTCATGTGGTGCTCGCCGCAGGGTTACATCGAGGTGGGCGGCCAGCTCCACTTCATCGTGAACTGCGACGTGGACAAGCAGTACATGCTGCACCTGGTCTACTCGGATGGCGACGCGCTCTGGCACGGCGATCTCAACGTCCTCGGCATCGCCTGGCGCACCCGTAACGCCGCCCGCGTCTTCTTCGAAGGCATCAATCACTTCGTCGAGTTGACCCTCGCCTCCGGCGAGCTGATCTGCTTCGGCATCGGCCTCGTCGACCCCTCCGCCGCCGTCCCGATCCCGCCCGGCTACGAGCTCGCGCAGACCATCCTTCTCGCCTTTCCAAAGTCGGCCTCGGACACCGGAAATAACGCCCACGGCTTCCGCGCCTACGTCCACACCGACGGCACCGCGCACCACGACTACTACGACGGCGAGGGCCACCACTGGGAGGGCGTCTCGCACCAGCTCTTCTTCGGTTGGCAGAACAATATGGGCACCGTCACCCGCGAGGGCGGCTGGGTCAAGTTCCCGCAGCCGGACGGCACCACCCTCTGCGTCGGCGGCTTCTCGGCGCTCGACTCCCACCTCAACGGCACCACCCCACCGCTCTGGCCGACCAGCCCGCTCTACCCGCTCTTCGACGGCGTCATCCCGCTTCCGGCCGGCTTCACCGACACCACATTGCAGGTCATTCCAGGGACAAATAGCTTCCAGGTCGTCGACCATCCAGCCCACGGTCAGAAGGCTTGCTACGTTGACACCAACCGCAACGTCATCACCTCATTTGAGGACGGCGAGGGCAACACCTGGTACGGCTCCTCCCAGGTCTTCGCCGTACTCTCCGACACCCCGTCTCTGTCCTGAAAACCGTGCCCAGAACCACCCCAAAACCGACCGTCCAAACCACCCGCCCAGAAACCCTTAGCCCACGCTATTTGACAGTAGCTGTCACTTATCGCGTCCTTTCACTGTCAAATAGCGCGTCCGGCCACAGGCAGCCCCACTCTGACCAGGATCACGAACCAGACCGTCACTTTGTCGAGCCCGCGAAGGTCTGCGCGCGTTAGGGCTCCTAAAGTGACGTTCGTAGCCTCTAAACACGCGTTTGTGACACGTTAGAACACCTCGTTTTTCGCCCTCAAAGCCGGGCGTAGAATGAGTCCATGTCGCGGGGATGGGAGAGCAAATCCGTGGAAGAGCAACAGAATCAAGCGCGTAGCCCGCAGCCAGACAAGCGCACCGAGGCCGCCGCCGATGCCGATCGCCGCCGCAAACTCCAATCCCTGGAGATGCAACGCGAACGCATCCTCTCCGAACGCACCTCCAGTCCGCACCGGCGATCTGCGCTCGAACTGGCTCTGACCGACATTGAAGAGAAGCTCGCAGAGCTTGGCTGGACGATTCATCTCTAGAGTCGCTCTAGCTCCTCGTAGCGTCCGGAGAGCAACGAGTGATGTCCAGAGTAATCTTTATGACCGCCGCACCAGCACGTTTGAGTTCGCCTGGTCGATCGACGTCATCAGGATGGAGTGAATGTTGATATGTGCAGGCCGGGACGCGGCCCACACGATCGTCTCTGCCACGTCCTCCGGTTGCAGCGGTGTAATGTTCTGGTAGATCTTGGCTGCGCGTTCCTTGTCTCCTCGAAACCGTACCTCACTGAACTCTGTCTCTACCATGCCGGGATCGACCGACGTTACCCGCACCGGAGTTCCCATGAGATCTAGCTTGAGCCCCTCGCTGATCACCCGCTCGGCGGCTTTGCTTGCACAGTAAACGGCGCCGTTCGCGTAGGTCTGATATCCGGCCGTGGAGCCGAGACTGATCACGTGTCCGCGTCCACGCGACACCATCCCTGGCACCACAGCGCGCGTGACGTAGAGCAGCCCGCGCACGTTCGTGTCGAGCATCTCCTCCCAGTTCTTGGGGTCGTCCTCGTAGATCTTGCTGAGGCCGCGGCTCAGCCCAGCATTGTTGACGAGTATGTCGATCGCACGCCACGCCTCCGGAACCGCACCTGTGCCAGTCTCGCCCAGTGCCCGATCCACCGCAACACGGTCAGTGACATCGAGGTCGAACGAAAGGACGTCGGATGCCCCCAAGCTGCGAAGACTTCCTTCAAGCGCGTGCAGCTTCTCAAGCCTGCGCGCGCACAGTAGGAGCCGCGCTCCGGTCTTCGAAAATGCACGCGCCGTCGCCGCACCAATGCCCGAGCTCGCGCCGGTGATGAACACCACCTGTCCCTCTGTCATGCCAGTATCTCCCTCCGGCGTAGGATGCAGCTGGTGATCGCGCGCCATGACGTGAGCAGGGCCGCCCATGGGCGGCCCTGCTGGCTAACTCGTCTCCGGATTCGTCAGTCTACTGCGGTGGCTGCGAGGCCGGCGCGCCTCCGGCGGGTTCGCTCTGCTGCTGAATACCGATCGCATCTCCTGAGACGACCAGATTGACGCGACGGTTCTGTGCGCGGCCAGCGGCCGTTCCGTTATCAGCGACGGGGTTGTTCTTGCCGAAGCCAGTAGCGGAGATGTTGTTCATCGAGACGCCCTGCGCCACCAGGAAGTCGCGCACGGCACTCGCCCGATTCTCGCTCAGCTTCTGGTTGTACTCATCGCCTCCGACAGAGTCGGTATAGCCCTCGACCTGCACCTTGAGACCGGGATAGGCCTGCAGAATGCCTGAGACCTTCGCCATCGCGATCTTGGTCTCCGGCTTCAACGTGTACTTGCCGGTATCAAAGAGCACATCGGAGAGGTTCACGATCAACCCGCGCGCGGATTCGCTCGTTGCAAGTACGCTGTTCAGCTGCGCACGAAGCCGCTCACGAATCGCGTTCGAGTCATCGGCTGCTTTGTTCGCCTGGGCAGCGCGCGCACGAGCCTCTGCCGCCTCCGCCTCAGCCTTCGCCCGATCGGCATCCGCCTGTGCCTTGGCCGTCGCTGCCCGCTGCGCCTCCAACTGTGACTGCTGCGCCTGCAGCTGCGACGCCTGTGCCTGCTGCTCGGCCGCCTGGCGCGCATCAATGGCATTCTGCTGCCGCTCCGCTGCCTGCTTGCGTAGAGTTACCAGGCGCGCATCTTCAGCCCGCTGTACGGCGTCACGCGCATACGTGACCTCAAGCTTTCGATCCCCCTTCTTGTTGCGGTCGATGTCTGACGCGTTCCGCAGACCCTCGTTGGCTCGTCCCAGGATATCCGCGGCATACTTGTCAGCACCTGCGGCGGTGGCAATGCGCACCGCGTTGTATGCCTCGTACAGCTCAAGTGGTGAACGCTCATCACGTGTGATCGGGTTGCCGACAGTCTTCGATCCCTCCGTCTCCGCGTACAGACCACGCGGCAGCAGCGAGTAGTGCGCGTTCACCTTCTCGAGCACGCCCTGAGTCTTGTCGTCGATGATCTCGTTCTGCATGACCACGACATCACTCGGCTGGCTGACGGCAAAGTAGGGCTCAGCGGTGATGATCAGGCCAAACGACTGGAGGGCCGTCGTGACGTTAATGTCGTTCTTCTTGTCGGACGGCAGGACCTCGCCTAGGTTGGTAGGACGGCCATCCGGTGTGATCGCCCATAGAACATAGGTCAGGTACTCCGGCCCAAAGCCGTTGGCGGGCGGCAGGCCGGAGAAACGGGCAGCGATGGTGATCCGGCCGCGCTCGCTCTGCACCTTCGCCTCGCCCTTGCCCTGAGGCAGGAGTGTGGTCCCACGGAAGTTGATCTTGGTGGACCCGCTACGGTGAAAGTAGTTCACGGCGTCGAGGTCCCGCTGGACCACTTTGACGCGGTAGATGTAGATGCCATCCTTCTGCTCGATGTTTTGAGAGTTACTGTCCGGCTGCGCGTCTGAGGTCGGATTGGGCTCCTGGGCAACACCTGCTGCCGTAAGGGCCGCGCCGAGCAGGACGGTGAGAAGGGGGGCAGAACGGTGGCCAGACTGGCGGCCAAAACTCAACAACATAGATTGCTCCTCGTACAACACATAGCAGGCGCGCTCTCGCCAAGCGGCGCACCCGCGTCTCTTTCAACTTCCTATGTGACGCGCCGAGGACCGAAAAGGGTGCACGCAGAATCGCTAACCAGCTTATTTTGTGTGGGTTAGTTGTCTCTAACCAGACCGGCTGACACTGTTCCGAGGCCAAGTGCAGGACCCGGTGACGCCCAGCCGGCAGGTCGAGACGCGCCATATTCGACAGCGCGCCTTCCGACCGCTGGTTACGCCGTCGCGTGCGTCGTCTGGGTACGATGAACGAAGTGATAGGGCGGCCACGGCCCAGAGAGCTGCATGCGGCACTCTTTCATCTGCTGCGTCGCCGAGGAGTACTTGTTCTGGTAGCGCTCGACCGTCTTGTTATCGATGAGGTGAGCGATATCAAGCAGCATCTTGCCCGATTCCATGCGCTTGCAGGTAATCTCTTCGGCCAGGGGAAGGAACATGCGATGCATCTGGACCGAGAGGGCGCGGGCGCGAGACTGCCGCTCACGCTGCCGCGTCGCACTCTGCCGAAGGCTGGTCAGGTACTGCTGGCCGACCGTCATATCCCGCGCCTCATTACCCGGGCAGGTGTCATCGACGAGCACTTTCAGGTGCATCTCCGCTTTGCCGCGTAGACGCTCGACGTTGGCCTGAAAGTGTCGCTGATTGGAGCGCACGGAGCGGCGCAGGGCGTCGTCGTCTGCGAAGCTGGTCCCGAAACGGAACGGCAGCACGGTCGAGTGGCGGAAGCACTCCGCAATAACGCGGGCGTGGTCGCGGGCGGCCTGCTGATCCATGCGCTCGGCGTCCTCGGGTGCGTGTTCCGAGACGATAACGGCGAGGTCGCTCGCGGGAAAGAGAAACGCCTGATTGCCGAAGAGGCCATTGATGCCGTTGAGGGGCGTTGGGCGGCGGTGGCGGCAGAGCTCGGGAAATGCCTGCCGTTCCGCAATGCAATAGGCGTACCATGCCATGGCGTTTGACCTTCCGGAAGACTCCAAGCGAGCCTCTCGGCCCACCCAGGAGAAAGTGATCAGAAACTGGTTGCAGCGTCTTCGCTGCCGCTAACACACTCTTGCGCTTCGGATTGCCTCCGACTGCACTGAATGCGAGACGGATAGTAGACCCGCTCCTCTACGATTGGCAATCGGTTTCTTCGGCGAGTCCGTCTGCCCCGCCCTGGAGGCAGAGAGCCATCCGGTCGATCAGTCGGGAACGACTCGCCACCGGCGATTTTTGTGGAGCCTGCGCGCTCCTTTCACTAAAATTCTCTCCATGCGCGGACAATGCCTTCTCCTCCATCGGCTCGCTGCCGGGGCGCTCTGTCTCCACGTGGCGCTCGGTCTGGCGACTTACGTTGCCTCCGGTCAGGAGCAACCTGCCAAGCCTGCCGAAGATGTGCTCGTCTTCACGAACGGCGACCAGCTGCAGGGCACGTTCGAGAAGGCGGTGGGCGACTCGGTCACATTTAAGAGTGATATGGCAGGCGAGATCACAGTGCCGCTCGCGAAGATCAAGGAGCTGCGCTCGGCGAGCAACTTCGCCGTGCTGCGCAAGGATCAGAAGATCACCAAAGTCCCGGCGATCCTGGGCGCCGTCATGATTGAGGACGGCAAGCTCTCGATCACGCGCTCGCAGCAGGTTGAGACGATTCCGACGGGCGATCTCGCCTATGTCGTCTCCGCGCCCGACTACACGCGCGCGGTCGAGCGGACAGATGCGCCGTTCGCTAACTGGAACGGTAGCCTTACCGGCGGCGCGACGCTGGTGCGGGCGACCCAGAAAGGGACGACCTTGACTGTCGGAGCTTCGCTGGTGCGGCTCTCGCCGGGTGTGCCTTACTTACCGGCGCGTTCGCGCTCCACGGTCAATGTCTTAGAGTCATATGGGAGCTTTACCAGTCCCTCGATCCCCCAGACAGAGCCACCGACCGCAACCACCGTCAAGACGAACATCTTCCATGCCGATGCCGAGTACGATCACTACTTCTCGCCCCGGCTCTACGCGCTCGCGGACCTCGCCTTCGATCACAACTTTTCGCAAGGCCTGCAGCTGCAGCAGATCTACGGTGGCGGTGTCGGATACACCGCAATCCAGCGGCCGGTGGAACAGCTCGACCTGAAGGCCGAGTTTCACTACGAGAGACAGCAGTTTATTCAGTCGGTCGGCAGCGTCTCACCCGATCTGAACCTCGTTGGCGGTTCCTTCGGCGAGGACTACCGGCGCAATCTGCCCTACAAGGTCATCTTCACGGAGACGGGCGTCTTCATCCCTGCCTTCAACGACACGAGCGCCTACTCAGCGGACCTGGGGATTGGTCTGACGCTGCCAACGTACAAGCGGCTGAGCGTCTCGCTGAGTTCAAGTGACAACTACCTGAACAACCCCCCTGCAGGCTTCAAGAAGAACAGCTTCCAGTTCATTACGGGGATCACCTACACGCTGCACTAGGCGCCTGAGTGTCCTCAATCAGCGGGGAGGCCCGCCCTGCGGGTGCGTCAGGAGCGCCGTCACGGGATCGGGCAGTGGCTGATCCGCGCTCCCGAGCAGAAGCGTCATCTGCCACAGGGCGGTGTCACTTAGAGATCGCGCGTACGCAGGCATTCCCCTGCTCGGCGCACCGACGCTGATGACGCGGTAACGTTCTTCAAGCGGTTCGGCCGCAATCCGATGCCGGGCCTCCCCGAAGATCTGCGGCGCGGGCCTCCCGCGGGGCGATGCGTTCCGTCCCGGAACGCCATGGCAGTTCGCGCAATGGGCAGAGTAGATCCTCGCGCCCGCCTCAAAGACGTCCTCGCTCGCGCCAAACGGCGGTGCCCCCACCGTGGTTGCCGGCACGGCAGGTGCTGCGGTCGCCTCCGGAGGCACTCTAGGAGATGCCCCGGGTACTGACGACGCCGGTGAACGCAGCGGTGCGGAGGATGGCACGCTCCCCGGCACGGCCCGGCCAAGCGAGTGCAGATAGAGATAGCCAGCACCGGCCGCCGCCACGCCTCCCATCAGGAAGGCGAGCACGACACCGCCGGCTCCTCCGCCCATCGGCCGCCCACGTCCCGCGCCCCGTTGTGACTGCACGCGTCGCTTCGCCATCGTCTCCCTTTTTGTCTTCCGCCTTAATCCGTCGCAGACGCGGGCCGAAGGAGGTCGCTCCCGTGCCGACGTCCACCCCGCGTCCGGGCCTCAGATGTTCTAATGAAGTCTGGCCCCTTAAGGACGCTTCGGCACAGTGTTGTGTGAGGCTCCACCTTAGCAAATGCACGGGCGCAGGAGTTCGTCTGGATGTCTCGTTTTCCGTTTGGTTCCAGGTTTCTCGCCGTCGCCGCACTCGCGCTCATGACGGCAAGCACCACCTCTCTCTCCGCACAGATCATTCGCCGCACCCGGCGCGAGACCAACGCTAATCGACGCGCGCGCATTCAGCGTCAGATTCAGGAGACCTATGCGCACACGTGGGAGGCGGCCGGTGGTGGCGGCTATCTGCGCTTTCACCCTGGGGAGTTCCTGAAGCGGAATAATGAGGTGACCTTCTTCGGCACCGGGACCTACTATCGTTCGCAGAAGTTCGGCCTCCTCGGCGATGTGCATGGCGCGTATGGAAACGCGAACGCATTCACCAATAACATCTATAGCGTCTATCACCCGCAGATCTCGGAGTACGTCTTCTCCGCAGGCCCGACCTATCGCTTCTACGCTGGGCGCAAGGTCGCCCTCAGCGTCTTCGGCACGGGCGGAGCGGCCTACGGCAAGTTCGACCAGGGCACGAAGGGTATACCACCGACGCTGCTTGGCATCTATCCGGCGGAGTGGCGCGCCACCTTCACTGGAGGCCTCAACCTGGACTACAACTTCTACCCGAATCTGGCCGCCCGCTTCGCCCCGACTTACATCGGCACCACCTTTGGCGGGCGCGTCCAGAGCAACGTCGGTTTCAACGTCGGTCTCGTCTACCGGTTCGGAAAGCTCAGGTAGCGTGCTGGCGCAGAGCCCTTTAGAGCGGTAGAAGGCGGAGCAAGCGGGCAGGGCAAGCTGCACCGAACCTTCTCTATGCCCGAAGGCGGACATGCAGAAGGCGGGTCTGCTCGCGGTGGCAGACCAGGCAGAGCGTCCGAAGATTGTCGAGAGCACACTGCCCTCCGCCCTCGGCGACCGGCACGATGTGGTCCGCGTCCCAGAGCGATCGGCGACTGCGGATCGTCGCCATGCCATAGAGGCGCAGGCCCGCGGACTGCGCCTGCCCCCGTGCGCGGCGGAGCGCCGCGAAGATGGCGATGGTGTCCGCCCGGCAGACGGCGCAGATGCCGCGATCGCGCGCAAAGACCTGTTCGCGGAGATAGCCCGGGTCCGAGCGCAGCCGCCACTGATGCACGCAGAACTCTGAGCAGAAGGTGCGCCGCCGGCGGCTCAGTATCTCCAGAAGGCACCAGCGGCAGAGCGGCAGACCGTTGGGGCCGACGGGTTGCGACGCCTTGGACGCGAGACGGCCGGCATCCGGCAGGCGACGAGGTGGGTGGACGCGCGGCATCGGCTCCTCCGAGCGTAGGCAAGGACGGTGGAAGCGGAAAGTGACCAGCTTGCGTCCTTTACTCCACGACGCAGTGTGTGCGCCTCGTTTCCTGCCCCATGCCGCTCCTCATACCAGTATTTTCAACCTGTCTGCGGCCAGAATCGGCGACAATGCCGTTGTGCATCGACTGCTTCATTCGAGATGATCACGAGAGCCAGGACAGGAGGAGCTAGATGGCGGAGACGAGCGGAGCAGCAACAACGGGCACGAGCATCTTGGATCGCTTGAAGGAGGGCGTTCGCCGCTTTCAAAGCGAGGTCTATCCGAGTCGGCGGGAGGCTTATCAGCGAGCGGAGAGCGAGCCGCAGCGTCCGCACACGCTGCTGATCACCTGTGCCGATAGCCGCATCGATCCCGAGGCCGTGACACAGGCCGGGCCGGGTGAGGTCTTCGTCTCGCGCAATATCGGCAATATGGTGCCGCCCTACGGCGAGATGCGCGGCGGCGTAAGTGCGGTCATCGAGTACGCCGTGGCGGCGCTTGGCGTAGAGCACATCGTCGTCTGCGGGCACTCGGACTGCGGAGCCATGAAGGCGCTGCTGCATCCGGAGTCGACCGACAAGATGCCGACTGTGCGCAACTGGCTCAATAACGGTCAGGCCGCACTCAGCGTGGCCCAGACGCTCGAGCCGGACGCGGGCGGCATCGGACCGCTGCGGTCCCTCACCGAGCAGAACGTGCTCATGCAGATGCAGCACCTCAAGACTCACCCAAGCGTCGCCGGTGGCATCGCGGGCGGCGGCCTGACGATCTCCGGCTGGGTCTACGAGATCGGCGCGGGCGAGGTGCGGATCGCGGAGGATGGCGAGCGCCACTTTACGCCGATCTCCCGTTGGGCGGCGGCGACCGAACTGGCGGGACATCCGGTCCGATGATCGTTCCCAGATCCGCGCAGCTCTGGCGGATGCTACAGTACGTCGGCTGGCCCCTGGTTGCGCTGGTCGCCTGGGATCTCGCCATCGTGATCGCCTACCAGGTGTTGCATTGGCAGTGGGTCGGCTCAAAGAATGTGCCGCTCGCCCTCTACGGCGGCGCGATCAGCTTCATCGTGGGCTTTCGCAACAACTCGGCCTACGCGCGCTGGTGGGAGGCACGTGGTCTCTGGGGACAGATCGTCAATAACAGCCGGAGCCTCGCTCGCCAGGTCGTCTCCACCATGCATCCGGCGAGGGCGGAAGACGCCGAGGATGCGGCTCGGTTGCATCGCATGCAGGTGCTGCTGGTTCATCTGCAGATTGCCTACGTGCATGCTCTGCGACAGCAGCTCCGACAGCTTCCCGCGATGACCGCCATCGAGAACATCGTCGACCCCGAGGTCGTCCGCGAGCTCGAGCCCGCACGAAACCTTTCCTTGGCCATTCAACAGAAGATGGGTCGACTCCTTCGAGAGAGCCATGATCTTGGCTGGATCGATAGCCTAGAGTGGCAGTCGATGGATCGCAATCTCGACGACCTTGCAGACGCACAGGGCGGTACCGAGCGCATCAAGAACACGCCGCTACCGAAGCAATACGACTACTTTCCGATGTTGTTTGTGCAGATCTACTGCCTGGTGCTTCCCGTCGGTATGGTCGAGCAGCTCGGCTGGTTCACACCACTGGGCTCGACTCTCGTAGGCTTCATGTTCCTGGCCCTGGATAAGATCGGCCGCGATCTCGAGAACCCCTTCGATAACACAATCTACGACGTTCCCTTGACTGCGATCACGACCACGATCGACATGAACCTTAGACAGCTCCTCGGCGAAACGAAGCTGCCCGAAGCCATCGTTCCCGTACGTGGTGTTCTCTGGTAGACCGCACGGGGCGGTCTGGTGCAAGCTCCCCGTGCGCATCCCAAAGCCAGATTCTCCTACCGGGCGTACTCCCGGCTGGCAGCATCCGAACCATGCTGCTTCACGAGCTTGTTGTACAGACCAAGAATGAGGAATGGAGCGGCCCACTGCCCGACGAACAGCGCATTCTCACCCTTGCCAGCGGACTTGAATCCGATGGAGACAGCCATGGAGAGCAGAGCGGCCGCAAGGTAGGCACTGGAGGGGATCTGCGACGTGTACTTCTCGATCGCTGCGGTTACCTGGTCTTCCTGGGCCTCGCCCGGTGCTACGCGATAGTCGGTCATGGCTTGTTGGTCTCCTTCGTGTCAGCGATCGGTGGCTTGCGCTGCATGAAGAGAGATGCGATTGCGTCGAACGGCGGCCATCTGCCGCCGCGAGAAAATCACATCGCAACGTCACCACAAAAGTGGGCGCGCATTTTGATATGCGATATTGTCCACGACTCGCTGCCAGTCTTACGCTTCGACGGCGCCGGCTAGAGAAGCGGGCCTGGACCGACTCTGCTCGACATGCGTGATGCGGCCATCGCGCATATGCAGAATGCGGTCGGCAGAGGCGGCCGCCTCTGGATTGTGCGTGATCATCAGAACCGTCTGTCCGAGCTCGCGCACAGAGCGCTCGAGCATGGCGAGCACGGTCTGCGAGTTCTCCGTATCGAGATTGCCGGTAGGTTCGTCCGCCAGCACAATTGCCGGCCGGTTGATCAAAGCACGCGCGATCGCCACCCGCTGCTGCTCTCCTCCGGAGAGCTCGCTGGGCCGATGCCCGAGCCGTCCCTCGATATGCATCAGACTCGTAAGCTGGCCGAGAAGCGCCGTATCGAGAGCCTTCACACTGCCGGAGATCTCATGCGCGATCTCAATATTTCCCATCGCCGAGAGCGTCGGCAACAGATTGAACTTCTGAAAGACGAAGCCGATCTTCCGGCGACGCAGACGGGTTCGCTCCGCATCGGAGAGCGGCGCCAGATCGACACCATCAATCTGCACCGAGCCACTCGTCGCCTGGGTGAGGCCGCCAAGAATATGAAACAGGGTCGACTTGCCTGAACCGCTCGGACCAACGATCGCGACGAACTCGCCCGGCTCGACGGCAAAGCTGACATCGCGCAGGGCTTGTACCTGCAGCTTGCCGGAGCGGTACGTCTTGCCGAGGTGCTCTGCGGTGATGATGGGCTTCATTGACAACCTTGAGTTTATCGCACAGAGCAGGTGGGATGATGAGTCTTGCGGCGAATGGCTGCTCGAAGGGAGAGTGAGCGGTGGCTAAGCTCGCCATGGAGCTACTGGTGTTGTGGAGCGCGCTGGGCGTCCTCGGTCTTCTGCTGGCGCTTGTGCGTCGTGAGCGCCGCCGAACGCGCCGCGGTCTCATCGCACTCGCCCTGGTATGGGGCGTGTACCTTCTGATGCTGGTCACCGTCTCGCTTACCCAGCCGGGCCGCGTCGCCGCTCCTGGAGTCTCGCAGTGCTTCGACCAGATGTGCTTCTCCGTGGCTGGCGTCGAAGAGGTCGCGGGCTTCTCCGCTCGTGGTCTCGAGCGCGAGCGGCTGGTGCGGGTGGCCGTGCGCATCGTCAATCGCGACCACCTCCGTGCCGAGCGTGAGAGCGGTCTGCGCAGTTACCTGGTCGATCGCGCCGGGCAGCGCTGGTCAGAGATCATGGGACTTAGCGGCGTGCGGAGCAGTGTGCTGGTGTCGGCTGGAGGCTCCACAGTGAGCGAGCCGGTCTTCACCGTGCCCCGTGACGCAACAGGCTTGGGCCTCGTCCTGCACCACGGCCGCTTCGCATCTCGGCTGCTCATCATCGGCGATCCGGAGAGCTGGCTGCATCGCCCGGAGGTCATGCTGCTGCCACCGCCGTCGACCGCCGCGTCGTTCAGCGAGCCATGAGAACGAGGCAGAACTGTAGCAGGAGAGCAGCGAGGAAAGGGACATCGGCAATGATCTTGGGGCTTGGCACCGACCTCATCGAGACGCGTCGCATCGAGCATAGCCTCGCGCGCTTCGGGGATCGCTTCCTCCATCGCGTCTTCACGCCGGCGGAGATCCTCTACTGCCGTCAACGCAGTCGCGGCATGACGGAGAGTCTTGCCGCGCGCTTTGCCGCCAAGGAGGCCGCGGCCAAGGCACTCGGCACCGGCATCAGCCGCGGCGTAAGCTGGCTCGAGATGGAGGTGCGGCGCAGGCCAGGCGAGCGGCCCACCCTGCACTGGAGCGGCCGCGCCCTCGAGCGAGCCGAGGCCATGCAGGCGCGTGCCGTACACCTGAGCCTGACGCACAGCCGCGAGCTCGCGATGGCAGTCGTTGTCCTCGAAGGCTAAGTCAGGCTCGCTCGCCGGAGCCGCGTGCGGATGTTGCAGCCGCGGGACAGCGCACCGCATCTGCTGGGAGAGAGCCGTTTCGCGGGCTGTGCGAGGCTTCCGCAAGCGCTCATGTATCCTCGACGGAAGTTCAGCATCCTGAGCGCGCCACCCCTTGGCGGAGGCCTCGCCAACATCACAGTGCAAGGAGATCTATGCCGAATCAGCAGGAGGTGCGGTGGTCGCAGTTGAAGGTTGGCGTCATCGTCCTCATCTCGGCGGTCGTCCTGGTAACCCTACTCTTTCTCATGACCAGTTCGTCCGGTCTTGGGCTCTTCTCAAAAAAGATCGTCGTGACCACCTACTTTGAGAACTCCGCGGGGCTGAAGGAGGGGGCCGCAGTGAACCTGCAAGGCGTCACGATCGGCGCTGTCCGCAGCGTCACCGTGACCAGTGCCCCGGATCGCAAGCTGACTCCGGTGCAGGTCGTGATGAAGCTCGACACGAAGTACCGGACTGAACTGAAGAAGGACTCGAAGGCTGCGCTGAGTACGGTCGGCGTCCTGGGCGATACCGTGGTCGACATCAACAGTCAGTACGCAGTCGGCACACCGCTTGAGAGCGGCGACGAGATCAAGACAGTTGAGACGCCGAACCTGCAGGATGTTGTTAAAGCGAGTCAGGGCACAATCGAGAGCCTCAACGTGATCCTGGCCAAGATGAATGCGATCGTCGACAACCTGCAGAGCGGCAAAGGCTCCGTCGGCCAGCTGATCAACAACCCGGACCTCTACAACAAAGCCAACGGGACGATCGATGAGCTGCACAAGCTCACCGTCAATCTGAATCAGGGTAAGGGATCTGTGGGTAAGCTGATGAACGATCCGGAGATGTACAACCGGCTTAACTCCGCTGTGGGCCGCCTTGATGCGATTATGGCCTCCGTGCAGAATGGGCAGGGCACCGCCGGCAAGCTGCTCAAAGACGAGACGCTCTACAACAACCTGAACTCGACGCTTGCGAACGCCAATCAGCTACTCACGGACGCAAACCAGGGTAAGGGCGCGATCGGTCTTCTGGCGAAGGATCCGCAGTTCCGCCAGCAGCTCCAGGACACCCTGACGCAGGTCAATAGCCTGGTCACCGGCATCGATCAGGGACGCGGCACGCTTGGCAAGCTCGCAACAGACGACCAGGCCTACGCCAATCTGAACAAGCTTTTGACCGAGAGCACGACGCTGGTCACGACCATTCGTCAGGATCCCAAGAAGTATCTGACCATCCATCTCAAGATCTTCTAGCTGCGTCGCAAGGGAGAGCTGTCTGGGCGTGCTGGAGGAATCTGCTGGATGAGTCCGCGGTCTCGGTGTATTCATGAAGCAGAAGCTGCCCGGGAGCCGGCCTTCCGGGTGGCTCCTTCGCCTCACCTCGCCTCAGGAGCCTCATGTCGCCCAAGCATCTCTTCGCGTCCGTCCTCGTTCTTTCGAGCAGTCTCTGCCTGGGCCAGTCTCTCGCCGACTCGGCGGACACTGACTCCGGCCCGACCTCCGTTCCCAAAAAGCCCGTCAGCTTTGACGTCTCGGCCATCGACAAAACCATCGACCCATGCACGGACTTCTATCAATACGCCTGCGGCAACTGGCGCAAGCAGAATCCTATTCCCGCCGATCAGGTGCGCTGGGGACGGTTTAACGAGCTCGCCGAGCGAAACAACTATCTGCTCTACTCCGATCTGAAGTCCGCGGCTGACTCGCCCAAGACGCCGTTGCAGCATAAGTATGGCGACTTCTTCGCCGCCTGCATGAACACCGATCTCGCCGACCAGCTTGGCGCGAAACCCGTGCAACCCGAGCTCGACGCTATCGCCGCGATCACGAGCAGCAAGGAGCTCGCTGCCTACAACGTGAGGGCCTTTCGCGAGTTCTCGGGCGGCGGCTTCTTTGGCGTTGGCGTGCAACAGGACCAGAAAGACGCGTCCAAGCAGATCCTCGTCACCGGGCAGGGCGGCCTGAGCCTGCCGGATCGCGACTACTACCTCGCCGAGGATGACCGCAGCAAGACCCTCCGGACGCAGTACGTCGACCACGTGACCAAGATGTTTGTGCTGCTGGGAGATACGCCGGAGAAGGCGAAGACCGAAGCTCAGGCTGTGATGAAGATTGAGACCGCGCTAGCGACCGGATCCACGCCGCGCGTCGAACTGCGCGACCCGGCCAAGCGCTATCACGTCATGACCGTTGCCGAGCTCCAGGCGCTGACGCCTGAATACGACTGGAAGCTTTACCTCGATGGCCTCGGCGTCGGCTCCGTACCCACACTCAATGTGTCGTCGCCCGGCTACGCGAAGGCCGCCAACCAGGTGCTCGTGGACCAGCCTTTGGATCAGGTTAAGAGCTACCTGCGCTGGCAGTCGCTCCGCGGCGCAGCCCCCCTGCTCTCGAAGTCGTTCGTGGACGAGAACTTTGCGTTCTTTAACCAGACACTCAACGGTCAGAAGGAGCAGCAGCCCCGCTGGAAGCGCTGCACACGCCTCACCGATCGCGCTCTTGGCGAAGCTGTCGGCCAGGACTGGGTCAAGCAGAACTTTCCGCCCGATGCCAAGAACAATATGGAGAACCTCGTCCACGCCCTTGAGGCCGCCATGGCCGAAGACATCAAGCAGCTGCCCTGGATGAGCCCGGCTACCAAGGTCGAAGCCGAGAAAAAGCTGGACGCGATCAAAGATAAGATCGGCTACCCGGACACGTGGCGCGACTACTCCACGCTCGACGTCAAGCGTGACGACCTGCTTGGCAACGAAGATCGCGCAGAGATCTTCGAAGACAGACGCGAGCTTGCCAAGCTCGGCAAACCCGTCGATCCCACGGAGTGGGGTATGACGCCGCCGACGGTGAACGCCTACTACAATCCGCCGCAGAACAACATCAACTTCCCTGCCGGCATCCTGCAGCCGCCGTTCTTCGACAACAGCATCGATCCTGCCGTGAACTTCGGCGGCATCGGCGTCGTTATCGGCCACGAGATGACGCACGGCTTTGACGACCAGGGCTCGAAGTACGACCTGAACGGCAACGTGCGTGTCTGGTGGACGCCCGACGATCTCAAGAAGTTCAATGAGCGAACCGAGT
Organism: uncultured Acidobacteriaceae bacterium; assembly: GCA_964247625.1. GTDB lineage: Bacteria > Acidobacteriota > Terriglobia > Terriglobales > Acidobacteriaceae > Edaphobacter. Next base: position 30,558 of record CAXTVA010000011.1, on the reverse strand, counting down.
GCACCGCCAAGGAGTACGACGGCTTCGAGGTCGCACCCGGACAGAAGCTGAACGGCCATCTCACGCTGGGTGAAAACACCGCCGACAATGGCGGTATCCGCATCGCCTATCAGGCACTGCTTGAGACCATGGCGAAGAACGGCGGCGACGGCTCCGGCTTCATCGATGGAAAGCGCGACGGCTATACCGCCGAGCAGCGCTTCTTCATATCCTTCGGCCAGATCTGGTGCCAGAACTCGACCGAGCAGAGCGCGCGCGTACTGGCGAAGACCGACCCGCACAGCTCGGGCGAGTGGCGCGTCAAGGGCACCGTTCAGAACTTCGAAGAGTTCGGCAAAGCCTTCGGCTGCAAGGTCGGGCAGCCCATGCGTCCGGAGAACGCCTGCCGCACCTGGTAACGCGCTCGAAGGGCACGAGAGACAGCCGGCATTCGCGCCTCTTCGCGCGGTGCCGGCGTCCTCCTTACCCTGTCCTCCCGCAGATGCGGCGCGAGTTGGCACAAACCCGCGGCAGCTTCTACAATTGCGGAAGTATTCGAATTCCCCATCGTTCTGTTTGCACGGAACAGCAGCGTCTCTCGCTGCTTTGGCAAGACTGAAGGGCACGCATGAAGTGGAACAAAATTGGCCGATTCTCCATGGCCTTGGTAGCCTCCGCAGCACTTGCTCTTGGAATGTCCGGTTGTGGTGGCGGTACGATCGGCTACATGTGGGCGCTAGGTACGACATCGACGGCGACCTCGGCTGGCCAGATCGCCGGCTTCAAGATCGACAACTACACCGGAAATCTGACGACGATTCCGCGCTCTCCGTTCGCGTCGGGCGGGTCGAACCCCGTCCAGATCGTCGTCAAGGCGGGCGGACGCTACGTCTACGTAATCAATCAGGGCACGTTCGTCAACAACGGCTCGTCGACTGCGCGCGACGGCAACATCGCTGAGTTCAGCGTCGGCGGCGACGGCACCCTGACCTTCCAGCAGTCCTACAACAGCCAGGGCCAGACGCCCGTCTGGGCCGCAACCGATAACGGCGGCAACTTCCTCTATGTGCTCGACGGTATCAGCCCCGCGCCGGCAGGCTCGCCGTACTTCGGTTTGGGAGACATCACCGTCTTCTCAATCGCAGCCGATACCGGTCGCCTCACGCTCGTGACCAACTCCCAGGTACGCGACCCGACGACCAATATCAACCTCAACTACTTTCCCGTCGGTCCAAGCCCCAGCATGCTGCGGGTGACCTCCAGTGGTTGCGTCTACACGCTGGACAGCGATGAGACTGTCTTCCCGTACATGGCTGGTACAGCTGGGCAGTTGAATCAGACGGTCAACTCGACGATCGTCACCGGTGGCATCAATCTCACCTCGATCGATCTCGGAAGTGGAAGCAACGTCTACCTGACCGACGCCGCAGTGACGACACAGTTCCCAAACGGATCGATCCTTGGCTTTACGACAGGAACGAACTGCGCGCTTGATGCCGTCGTTGGCTCGCCGTTTGCAAATGTCACACCGGCGGAGACTCCGGTATGGACGCTGACCGAAGCCCGGACAAGTAAGTTCGTCTACGCTGCAAACCAGGGCTCGACCAATGCAACGACACCGGGTAGCTCCATCTCGGTCTTCACCATTGACAGCACGAATCGATTGCAGATGGCAGCGCTTGGAACCAGCAATCCCAGCCCGGTTGGCTCTGGCCCGATGTGCCTGGTCGAGGACCCGACAAATCAGTACATCTACAGCTCGAATAGCATCGATGGAACGATCTCAGGGTTTCGTATCAACACCAGCACAGGGCTCTTATCGCCCTTGCCACACGGTTCGACGTTCAAGGCGTTGACTCACCTAACCTGCCTCGCCATCAGCGGTTCAGTCGGCTAAAGGACGTGCCGCCGGCAGAGTGGAAGCGACGCTGCCGGCGCAAGAGATGGATCAGAGGCGGCGGCTCAAAGTCAGTCGCCGGGAGTAAGGAAGACGGATGAACGGGATTCGATACGGCCGCGCTGCACTGGCCACAGCACTCTCTCTCGCGCTTAGCCTCGGCGCAACCGCCTGCAGCCGCGACTACACCGTTGGCTACGTCTATGCCACGGCGACGACGACCGGAACCGCTGGCGTGGTCGACGGCTACGCGATCGACTATCAGTCCGGCGCGCTCACGCAGCTTTCAAACTCGCCCGTGCAGTCCGAGGGACGCAACCCGGTCTTTCTTACGGCGAGCCCCAACGGTCGCTATGTCTACGTCCTCAATCGCGATGACAGCGACGTCGTCGAGTTCGCAGTCGGCACTGACGGCAAGCTCTACGCCCAGAACACTTATAACGTCGATGGCAGCTTCCCGGTCTCTGCGGCTGTTGATCCCACAGGCAGCTTCCTCTATATCGCATCGACGTACCAGCCGGGCTTCACCACCGCCATCCCGGGTCCAGGCAACCTGACCGTCTTCTCGATCGCGTCGGACGGCAGTCTTAGCAATGCGACACCGTTCAACGTTCCCAGCACGCCCGTCAGCGTCGTTGCCAGCCAGTACGCGAGCGGATCGACCACCAACTACGTCTATGTCGTCGGCACAGCCTCCATTCCCAGCAACACCGGCCCGGCACAGACAGGGGGAATCATCTCCGGCTTCTCGCATAGCAACGCGGCGGGAAGCACGACCCCAGCCCTTACACCCGTGGCAGTGGGCAGTACGGTTGTCAGCGGCTCGAGCGTGGCCATCGCCGGTGTTCTCCCAAGCTCCATCGTCGAAGACCCGACCGCTCGCTTCGTCTATGTCACCGACCAGCTCTCAAATCAACTGATCGGCTACACCGTTCAGAACAGCGGCGCGCTCTCGCCGATGGTGAACGGTCCCTTCACCACGGGCCAGTTTCCCCGCTACGCCACCGTCGATCCGCGCGCTAAGTACCTCTATGTGACAAACTTCAATGCCGGTACCGTCTCCGCGTACTCCATCGATACCGCAACTGGAACGCCCGCCGGAACCGTCGGCTCTGGCGCCACCGCGACCGGAACCAACCCCACCTGCGTCACGATCGACCCTGCGCTCGGTATCTATCTCTACACCGCGAACAACAACGACCAGAGCATCACCGGTCTGCAGCTGAGCCCCAACGACGGGTCGCTCAAGAACATCCAGAACACACCGTTCCCAGCAACCTCCCTGCCGACCTGCGTTGTGGCCGTCGCGAATGGGTCGCATGCCACCCAGATCGTGAATAACTAGACACGATTAACAACAGCACCGAAGTCAAAAGGATCTCGCCAAAGCGAGATCCTTTTGACTTGCGCGGCAGCCATCACCGGAACAGCTCGGCATGCCATCTCGTCAGACTCTCCCTACAGCCCGCGCGCGGACGGAACCTGAGCCCGTCCCTGGCTGTGCAGTGTCTTCAGCAGTCTCCGGTGTGCTGGCTTCTCAATAAAGCGCACTGTGAGCAGCGCGAACGCAATGATGGCCACGTAGGAGATCCACGGATCGAGCGCCACGACGTGCAGCCGCTCCGGAACGTGGTACAGGTGAATCATCTGGAAGAGATTGAAGTGCAGCAGGTAGAGGGCATAAGTCGCCTCCCCTACCAACACCAGGGGCCGCAACGCGAAGATGGACGCCACAGGGTTTGGCCCACTCAGCCCGAGCACCAGCAGGCAGAAGAACGGCAGCAGCAGAGCGCCATGCACGATGACGTACGGCAGATGTGGCGCTCCCAGGTAGAAGAAGAGCAGGATCGCAGCGATCGCCGTCAGTGCCATCGCGGCACGCTGCTTCGCACTCAGCGCGACAACAGCATGCAGCCGGCCCAGAACCATGCCGGAGAGGAACGTACACACGTACGCGAAGGGCGTGTACTTGAGCACACGCGTCCATGTTGTCAGGGTGTACCGATCGGCCGGAGCCGCAAGGTGATCCGGATTCGCGAAGTGATAGTACGTGTGTGGCGTAAGTCCGATCACCCAGAGCAGCAGAATCAGCCCGACCAGGCGCGAGGGACGACGTACCCATACACTCTCGCTGGTGGCCACGCGCAGCGCATAGGGGAATAGCAGATAGAGCAAGAGATCGGCCGAGAGGGTCCACGCCACTGTGTTCCAGAAGGTTGCCAGCGTCGGGCTCCATCCCTGCAGCAGCAGCGGCGTCACCATCAACCCCGTCCAGAACTCCCCGTGCGGCCGCGCCTTCCACTCCCCCGCGAGCAGCGGCAGTGAGAGCAGCAGCACAAAAGCATAGGTCGGATAAAGCCGCGAGAAGCGAGCCGCCCAGAAGTCGCGCTTGATCATCGTCGCGGCACGGTCGGCGTAGTTATACGTCAGGATGAATCCTGAGATCAAAAAGAAGGTACCGACGAAGATGAAGCTGTTGTCGATCACCGGGTGCAGCCACTCGACATGGGGCGGCGTGAAGTGAAAGAGCAGGATGCTGATTGCCAGCAGGGTGCGCACACCGCTCAGCGCGGGAAGTGCCGGTTTGCGCGCCGGGGCCGCCCCAGCCGTCGGCGCATCGGCCGCGGAGACCCCTCCCGGTCGCGCGTCCGGCACAGGCGTCGATACGGACGTCGGTTCGGTGACGGTAGCATCGATCGGCAAGCTGAGTATCTTTCCTCGAGCCCAGGGTGGACAGCCGTCGCGCACACTCGCCGTCTGGCGCGCCGCCCGTCAATGATTAGACACAAAGGTCACTACTTGGTTGCGCGAACCCATGGGAAAGATCGGTCGGCGACCATGCAGGGCCACACTATGCCTTCTGTGTCGCACCGCGACTCGAAGTGGAGCCGCCACCCTCTCCCGACCCTCCTGCCACCTCGAGCATGAGCAGCGCCTCTTTGCGCTCCAAACCCCAGCGATACCCAGCCAGAGATCCCGACCCGGCGACCACGCGGTGACAGGGGATTGCCAGAGCGACCGGATTACGAGCACATGCGCTCGCGACTGCGCGTGCGCCGGCCGGCACGCCCAGCCGTCGCGCCAGTCCCGCATAGCTCACCGTCTCGCCGCGCCGTAGCTCTCGCAGCGCCTGCCAGACACGCTCCTGGAACGCCGTCGCACGCACATGCAGGGGAAAGGTCACCGCAGCTGGACTCTCGGAGAGCTCGCCCAGGACAAATGCCGCTGCCTCGGCAAGCCAGCGCGCGACCGCAGGTCCATCCACCCTCGCCCGGCGCGGGCCCTCCTCGGCCGCATCCTTCTCCTTCGCCGCTGCCGTCTGACTCGCCTGAGCGTCCACCAGCGTCGCCCGGGGAAATCGGCCATGCAGCTCCGTCAGCAGCAGATCATCCCGATCGGCAAAGCTGATCGCACAGACGCCCACCTCCGTCGCCGCCACCAGCGTGCGTCCGAGCGGCGAGTCCAAGATCGTCCAGGCGATCACCGTGCCATCTCCTCCTTCTTGGAAGGCCGTCGGTGTCATGCCGAGCGCCGCACCGCTCGCCTCATAGAGCCTTGAGGACGAGCCAAATCCCGCGTCCTGGATCGCGTCGGTAATCCGCACAGCACGGGAGACGCGGGTGGCACGCGGCGTGCGCCCGCCGTCTCGCTCCGAAACCGCTTCCGAGGCAAGCGAGGCTCGGAACGTCTCCATACGCCGATGTCGCGCATAGCGCGCAGGCGTCGTCTGCAGCATCCTTCGGAACGCGCGCAGGATCGCCGACCCTGTCTCGCCGGTCGCTCTGCCCAGCGCAGCCAGACTCACACGTTCGCTCCCGTTGCGCCCCATCACTCGCAGAACCGCAGCAACGATGGCGGCGTCCCGCGCTTCTCCGTCCCCCCGTTCCGTGTCCGGCTGACACCGGAGACACGGCCGGTAGCCAGCCACCACCGCCGCCGCCGCCGAGTCGAAGAAGCTGACCCGGCTGCGCGCGGGGCGACGGCTGGCGCAGGTAGGCCGGCAGAAGATGCCGGTCGAGCGCACCGCGTAGACGAAGCTGCCGTCTGCGGTTCGGTCGCGCGCAAGCACCTGACGCCATCGCGCCTCGGCCGTGGGAGACGTCTGTGTCGCAGACGCAAGGGGTGAGCTGGCAACGTGATCTGCAGGAGCGAACATCATCAGAGCGGTATCCATAGCAGTATCCTCCTCCGACCGCGGTCGCGCGACACTCCGAAAAAGCGCGGCAAATCGTGCTGTATGCTCGTCTCACTCTTCGCTCCGGAGACCCCCTTCATGCGCCTTCGATCCGTTCCGAGCCGCGTCCTCGCCTTCGGCGTAGCCTGTCTGCTCTCCGCCGCTGCCGCGCCCGCACCTGCCCAGACCGGCGGCGCGCGCGTCCCGCTTCCCTACACCTCGTCCGAGGCCTGGAGCTTCGAGCGCGATGGCTGGACCTACGTCCATCTCCAGGGCTCGCCCGCGGAGATCGGCTACCAGCACGGCTACATGCTGCGCAGCGCCATCGAAGACAACCTGAAGGTCTACCAGCTCGAGAACAAACACGAGCTCGGCAAGGACTGGAGCTACTTCCGCGACGCTGCCAGCACTGTGCTCTGGCCGCACATCGACGCGGAGTACCGCGCCGAACTTCAGGGCATCGCCGACGGCATGCACGCGGCCGGCTCCGCGGCAGACCTCTGGGACATCGTCGCCCTCAACGGCATCCTCGAGCTCAGCGAGTACTTCCTGCCGATGCAGGACACACAGCAAGGTAAGCCCATCCCCGCCAAAGCCGTCGCACCCGGCAAGTGCAGTGCCTTCATCGCGACCGGCAGGGCGACCCGCGACAGCAAGATCGTCATCGCCCACTCCAACTGGTCCAGCTACGCCGAGGGCGAGCGCTGGACCGTGGTCTTCGACGTCTACCCCCGGCAGGGGCACCACTTCATGATGGACGGCACGCCCGGCGTCATCACCAGCCAGGACGACTTCGGCGTCAACGACGCCGGCCTGATGATCACCGAGACCACGCTGCCCATGGCGAAGGGCTTCGACGTGAATGGCACGCCCGAGTTCGTGCGCTCCCGCCGTGCCATGCAGTACGCCGGCTCCATCGACCAGTACGTCTCGATCATGCGCGACGGCAACAACGGTGGCTACGCCAACAGCTGGCTGGTCGGGGACCGCAAGACCGGCGAGATCGCCTATCTTGAGCTCGGCCTGCACCACACACCGCTGCGCCGCACCCGCGACGGCTACTTCGTCTCGGCAAACTTCACCGCTGACCCGGCCGTTCTGCGCGATGACACGCCGGGATTCAATCCGAAAAACCTCTCCAGCTCCATGAACGCCCGCCACGTGCGCGCCGAGCAGTTCATCGAGGCGCACATGGGACAGCTGGACGCGGCCACGGCCGAGGCCTACCTCTCCGATCACGAGGACGTCTTCCAGCATCGCGTGCACGCCGCCCAGCGCAGCCTCTGCGGCCATCAGGACAAGGCAAAGGAAGGCGAGCCCGTATGGGGCGACGCGCCCTTCTCGCCTTCAGGCGCCGTCACCGGAAAGGTGATGACTGCGGCCATGGCCGGGCAGATGAGCTTCGTCGCCCGCGCCGGTCATCCGTGCGGCGAGAGCTTTGAGGTCGAGCCATTTCTCGAACAGCACCCGGAGTTCGCTTGGCAGCGGCCGATCCTGCACGACATGGAGGCCGGCCCGTGGGCGACCTTTACCAGTGGCGAGAGGGCGCCCGCTCTGCCCGCCGCCGCCAGCGTCACGGGAGAGGAGGTCGGGCACTGACGCCTCTAAATCCTAGGAGGCCTGCCCGACCGGCGTCGACGCGATCCACTTCGCCGGCAGCGAAACCTTGTTCCCCGCCTCATCGATCTCGTTGGACTCGACGTAGAAGTGCGTCAGATTGGCGACACCGAAGCTCGTTGTGATCGCCACGTCGGTTGCATCGCGGCCGGTCGCCATCAGCAGCCGGCCAATCCGTTGCACGTTGTGCCGGGCATCCATCGTCCACCAGCGGCCGTCGAGGAAGACCTCGTACCAGGCGGAGAAGTCGCCCGGACCACCGAAGGGAACGCGGATGTCGCCAAGCTGGCCGGTGACGTAGCGCGCGGGAATATTCATCGCGCGGGTAAGCGTGATCGCTAGATGCTGAAAGTCGCGGCACACGCCGATGCGCTCGGTGAAGACGTCGAGCGCCGTCTTGGTCGGCCGCGCCGCCTTGTAGTCGAAGATGACGTGGTGGTGCACCCAGTCGCGGATGGCGATGGCACGCTGCCAGCCGGGCATCGTCCATCCGAAGAGGTCGCCCGCGACGCCGCACATCTGGTCCACCTGGCAGTACCGGCTGGCGAGCAGGAACTGCAGGGTCTCCGCCGGGAGATCCTCGATCGCGGCCTGCTGCGCCCCGGGAGCGATCTCGTCCGGCTCGCCCGCGATCTCGACCACGTTGCGACCGCTGAGCCGGATCGCTCCCGCAGGTGCAGCCAGACGCGAGCATCGGTTGCCGAAGCTGTCGCAGTACTGACGCGCCTGAAGCACCGTCGTCGTGTCGCGGTCAATGTGCTCGATCAGGAGGTGGTCAGGCTCACGCACGAACGGATCCAGGGAGGGGTGCAGATCGAGGAGAGCGACCATGCTCGTCGGCGCCGGAAGATGAAATTGAATATCAAACTCGGACCGGATACGCATGCGTTCGCCTTCTCGTGCCGTCGTCGTATTTTGATGCCACTTCAAATAGCCCGGTTGTGCTGAGAACCCCGGTGCGTCTCCTCCAGCATAGCGGCTCTGCGGCTACGGCGGGGAGCTTGCGTGGTGAGGCGCCGTCCGGTAGCCGCGGAGGTAGTGGATGAGTCCGGCGTACCCCCACTTGGCGTGATAGTTGCCCGTCGCCGGCAGGTTCCAGCAGGTGGCGTACACGACGAGCGCGATGGCCGAGGCCGCCCGGCGGCCGCGGCTGCGGTGTGGCGCTGACCGGTGCGGCTCCGGCCCGGCGAAGGCGCGGCTCGCCGTCTCCCGCCGTGCGTCGCGCGTCGCCAGGAAGAGGAAGAGCAGCAGCAGGCAGGTGGCGTGGATCGCGATCCAGCGGCCCCAGTCCCGGGCGTAGACGAAGAGCACCACGGACCCGAGCGCCGCTGTCGCCGTCACCGCCAGCAGAAGAACGAGATCGCGACGGCTCTGGCGCGCAAGCCTCGCGAAGAGCCACGCCACCGGCGCGAGTGCGAGCAGCCCGGCGACGCCGTAGCGCAGGCCGTAGTGATAGGCGCGCGCGGCGCGCAGAACGTCCGCGCGCGCGTAGGCACGGTCGTGCGCGAGATAGGCGATTGCGCCGCCGCACAGGCCGTGGCCCTCCCCCTCCATCGTTGCGCCGAGCGAGTGGCAGATGGCGCTTGCCACGGCCGGGCTGCCCGGGTGCGAGGCCGCGGCCACTGCACTCAGCACAGCGGCAATGACGGCCGGCAGACAGATCCATGCCGCGCGCCGCAGTGGCCAAGCGACGCCGTCCTGAGATGCGCCGTCGGCGATCCTTGTCTGCTCCGAAGACGCGGCGAGGAAGACCGGCGCGAACAGGTATGGCAGATAGAAGACCAGGCCTTCATGCGAGAGGACGCACACAGCTGCCGCACCGGTCAGCAGGATGGCGAGCAGCAGGGGCCGGCGCAGTCCCTCGCGCAGGGCGAGCAGCAGCACCGCCAGCGTCAGCAGCAGGAGCACCTCCTTGCGCACCGAGGATGGCGGGTTGAGCGGGATGAAGCTGAGCGTCGCCGGCGAGAAGAAGAGCGCCGCGAGCGGCAGTCCCCACCCGGACGGTGGACGACGGACCGAGTGGGCCAGCAGAGCGACACAGCCGTAGAAGCCGGTGTAGAGCAGCAACTGCAGCAGGAGCGCCAGGGTCACAGGCGAGCTATGGGTCGCCCCTGCGACGCCCACGATGACCTGCCCTAACAAGCCCCGCCGGACGAAGGCGCCGGCGTAGTCGATGAGCCACTCGCCCACGATCCAGCTCTGGGATCGGCGGGCGTTGAAGATGGCGTAAGCCGCGGTCACCAGCGCCACCAAGAGCACGTAGACCGTAACGAGTACCCGGAGGTATCGGCCTGTTAACGGCGTTCTCTCGCCAGGGGTGGAAGGCTCGGCGGCGTGGTGTGACTGCCTGGTCCCAGACCCCACCCCACCCCCTCAACGTGCGCAAAATCTTCGCAACATGTGACTTAGGTCTGGACCTGGACACAGACCCACATGCACCCTCGCTGACGAAGAAAGCCCGGCGGTTGCCGGGCTCTCCTGCGTCGCTGGCTCGAGTGTAGGCCGGCTGTCAAGTGCGCCGGTCACTGCAGATGGCCGTCTCTCTGCGAGCTACTTGGCGGCACCGGCAAGCTCATGGGCGCCGGCCCCGGTCCGGAGAGCCTCGGCCTTGTCGGTCTGCTCCCAGGTGAAGTCCTTGCCCTCGCGGCCGAAGTGGCCATACGCCGCGGTCTGCTTGAAGATCGGCCGGCGCAGCTGCAGACTCTCGATGATGCCCTTGGGAGTGAGCGAGAAGTTGGCGCGGACGAGCTCCTCGAGCCTCACGCTGTCCAGCGTGCCGGTGCCGAAGGTGTCGACCAGGACGCTGACCGGCTCGGCGACGCCGATGGCGTAGGCAAGCTGCACCTCGCAGCGCTCGGCGAGCCCGGCGGCGACGATGTTCTTGGCGATATAACGCGCCATGTACGCGGCCGAACGGTCGACCTTGGTCGCGTCCTTGCCGGAGAAGGCGCCGCCGCCGTGCCGGCCCATGCCGCCGTAGGTGTCCACGATGATCTTGCGGCCGGTCAAGCCGGAGTCGCCCATCGGTCCGCCGATGACGAAGCGGCCGGTCGGGTTAATGTGGTACTTCGTGTCGGCGTCGAGCAGGTTGGCCGGGATGACAGCCTGGATGACGTGCTTGAGGATGTCGGCGCGCAGCTGGTCGTTGCCGATCTCCTCTGCGTGCTGGGTCGAGATGACGACGGCGTCGACGCGCACCGGCTTGTGGTTGGAGTCGTACTCGACGGTAACCTGAGACTTGCCGTCGGGCCGAAGATAGGCGAGCTGGCCGGACTTGCGGACCTTGGCGAGCCTCTCGGCCAGCCGGTGCGCGAGCGAGATCGGCGCCGGCATCAGCTCAGGAGTCTCGTTGGAGGCGTAGCCGAACATCATGCCCTGATCGCCCGCGCCGCCGGTGTCCACGCCCTGGGCGATGTCTGGGGACTGCTTGTTGATGGTCGAGATCACCGCGCAGGTGTTCGAGTCGAAGCCATGCAGGGCGTTGTTGTAGCCGATCTCGTTCACGGTCGAGCGCACGAGGGTCTGGAAGTCGACGTAGGCCTTGGTCGTGATCTCGCCGGCGATGACGACGAGGCCGGTGCAGGTGAGGGTCTCGCAGGCGACGCGGCTGTAGGGATCCTGCTCGAGGCAGGCGTCGAGGATGGCATCCGAGATCTGGTCGGCGATCTTGTCGGGATGGCCCTCGGTGACAGACTCACTGGTAAAGAGAAAACGGTCGCGTGTCGCCAAGCTACTGCCTCCGGTCGATTCGTGGGTTGTGCGCAATCCACATATTCTAGACGCGCGGAACGGACGGCGGCAAAGGACTCCGGCGAGCTGGGATGTTCGTCCGGTGAACGGTCGTACATTGCATTAGACGGCAGTCCCGGTCTGCTGCGCACGCCGGTCCCTCTGGCCGGATCAGCCCGGCAGCAGCCGCGCCGTAACGGCGACGTGCCCCGCGATCGCGAAGTGCCATACACACCAGCCGAAGGCGAGCAGAAGCGCCAGCATGACGGCCACACCGGACCAGCGCAGGGGGTCGGGGAGGTCGGTCGAGGGGCGCATGCGGCGGACGTTCTCGGCAAAGGTGATGATGTCGGCGTCGCGGAGGGGGGTCTGCGCGGCCTCACCCTGCTCCGCTTCAAACCGCGCCAGCCACGGCGCGTGATCGCCGATGCCGACTGCGGTCAAGTAGCTGCGCAGGAAGCCCTTGCGAAAGACGCCCCCGGGCAGCTGGGCGAAGTCGCCGGTCTCGAGCGCCGACAGGTGACGCCTGGAGATCTTGGTGATCTCGCTGACGGTTTCCAGCGAGATCTGCTGCCGCTCGCGCTGCTGCCGCAGTTCGTCCGAGAATCGCTCCATCCGCACCGCCGAGGTGAGATGGGAGGCATGCGCAATCCTGCAAAAGGTTGCGCCCGCGTCCCTCCAACGCAGCATAGACGCGACCGGGGGCGGCGTCAAAAGATCATTAGAATGGAAGCTGCAGGCACGTAGAGACGCGTGGGTGCGCAACAGGGTGCGATCCGCACTCAGACTGCCCTTCGCTTCTCTGCCGCAGGCGCCACGGCCAACGGATACTATGTTTCGACTCTCCCTACCCGCGCACATCCCGATCCAATATGTGGTCGTGTTCGCGAGCGTGCTCGTGCTGATCCAGCAGATGGAGGGAACAACGCTCGGCTTCAGTGTCTACGCGTTCCTCTTCATCGTGATTGGAGGCTTCGCCTTCAACGAGGGCGGCGGTCTGTCGCGCCCGTCTGGGGCGTACATCTTCTTCTATCTCACGCTGGGCGTGCTGGTGGGCCTGTGCTGGAAGGCGCTGCTGGGCGAGGCGGCGGACACGCATCTCGTGCGCCCACAGCTGACGATGCTGATCTATGTCGCCGGCGCCAGCGGGCTGTATGTCTCTGCGGCGATCAGCCGTCGCTTCTCAAAGAAGACGCCCTATCTGCAGAACCTCGTGAGCATGAACAATCTGCAGAATGCGACGATTGGCTGTCTCGTGATGGGGTCGGCGCTCACCGTGATCTCGCGGCTGGTCGAAAAAACCAGCGGCAGTGTGCTGAGCGCGCTCTATCAGATCAACCACTTCAACGCGCTCGCCGTTCTGCTGGGCGTGACCTACACGATCCAGCGAACGGGAGGACGCCGCAGCCTCAGTGTGCCTGTGCTGATCGCGGGGGGGATCGACTTCATCACGGGCGGTCTCCTCGGCTTCTCCAAGGAGGCGATCTTCACGCCGTTCGCCTGCTGGGCGGTGGCTGCCGCCTCACAGAACTATCGCGTGACGCGAGGGCAGTTTGTGTTCTTCGCCGGCACGATGTTCTTCCTCTTTCATTTCCTGGTGCCCTACTCCCAGTTTGGCCGTACCCAGGTGACGGATAGCTTTTCGGGGAACGTTCGCGTGGCGGTGACGCTGCTCTCGGACCTGACCGCGGTGCGGCAGAAGGCGCAGCACGGGGACAGCTGGACGCACGACGAGGAGTACACGACCTACTTCAATACGCCGCAGGGCTTCTTTGACCGGCTGCAGATGATTACACCCGACGACGGCCTCAACGATCTGACCGAGCGCAAGGGTCCGTACGGTCTGTACCCGGTGCTGCAGGAGTTTCAGAACCTGATCCCGCACGTCTTCTATCCGGACAAGATCTCCGTCGTCTGGGGCAACGTCTTCCGGCACGAGGAGGGCTACGGTCTTGCCGATGATGACTTCACCACCGGCATCTCCTTCACGCCGACCGGCGAGGCGTTTCGTCTGGCGAGGTGGGCCGGCGTGCTGGTCGTCGCACCGCTGATCTGGACGCTGGCTTTTTTAATCTTCGACTCGATCTGCGGCGATACGCGCCGGTCGCCGTGGGGGCTGCTGACGCTGGTGACGTTCGCCCACATCGCGCCCGAGGGCCTGCTCGGCGGGTTGATCTACGAGATCGGCTACGGCGCCTTCTCGATCGTGGCGGCGGCCATCCTCGCGGCCTACGTGATGCCGCATCTGGGCAGCCTTCTGGTCGGCCCGGGCGGCGTCAATACCCTGCGTTCCGTGCGGGTGCAGGCTGTGCCGCGACGCCGCCTCGTGCTGCCGGCGCCGGAGAGCGGTGAGAGCTGAGTCACAACGGCACAGCAGAACGTGGCACGGCCGCCTCCGATAGACTCGGGAGGAGATGAACAAACTAGTCGTCGGCAATCTGGTGCACCGTCCGCTGCGATCGCTGATCAGCGCGGTCGCCATCGCCATTGAGATCATCATGATTCTATCGATCGCGGCGATCATGTTCGGCATGTTGAACGGAACGCGGACACGGCAGACCGGCATCGGCATGGATATGATCGTCAAGCCCGGAACCGCGTCCAACCTGCTGGGCGTCTCGGGCGCGGCGGCGTCGATCAAAGTCGCCGATGTGCTGCGGCCCCTCGCGCACGTGCGCGTGGTGGCTCCGGTGAACGTGCAGCTCACGGCGGGAAGCGCGCTCGAGAACATCTACGGCATTGACTTCGCGAGCTACGACGCGCTGCGACCGTTCGTCTTCCTCGCGGGGTCCCCCTTCTCCGCACCGGATGCCAATGAGGTCATTGTCGATGACGTCTTCGCGCACTCCGACAAGGGGTACGGGATCGGCGACACGATCACCGTGCTCGCGCACCCGTTTCGCATCTGCGGCATCGTCGAACACGGCAAGGGCGGCCGCAAGTTCATCCCCATCACGACCATGGGAAAGATCAACGGCACCGAGGGCAAGGCCAGTCTCTTTTACCTGAAGCTCGACGATGTCAAGAACGAGCCGGCCGTGAAGGATGAGGTGCACGCGACACCGGGCATGCAGCAGTACGACATCCAGACCATCGATGAGCTGCTGGCGACGCTGACGCCGGACCGCTATCCGGGCTTCAACATCGGACTGCGCGTAGTCATCGGCATCGCGACCGTGATCGGCTTCCTGGTCATCTTCCAATCCATGTACACGGCCGTGATGGAGCGCACGCGTGAGATCGGCATTCTGAAGTCGCTCGGCGCCTCGCGCGTGTACATCGTAAGCGTGGTGCTGCGCGAGACGAGCCTGCTGGCGGCGCTCGGCATCGTGCTCGGCGTCGGCGCGACGTACCTGATGCGGACGATCTTTCGTTCACGTTTTCCCAAGCTCGACTTCGCGGTCACGCCTCACTGGGTCGGCCTGGCGGTGCTGATCGCGTTCGTGGGCGCGCTCCTCGGGGCGCTCTACCCGGCGCTCAAGGCCGCGCGCAAGGATCCCATCGACGCGCTCTCGTACGAGTAGTCGCACACTCGCGAGAGGCGTCGCCGGCGGACACGACACCGGCTGAAACAGCGTCTTACTATGGAGAGCGACAGCCCTCATCTGGACCCAGCGTGGAGCAGCCGACCCTCTCTCTCGAGCCACCCATGAAGACCGCATCGGACCGGCCTCTGCGAGCGTCGTGGCCTGCCCTGCGCGCGAGTGGGATCGGCCTTCTGCTGGCGGCGACGACGGTCTTCTGGGCGCTGCACTTCGTCCATCTGCGCGCGGACTTCCCAAATCACTCGCCGTGGGGCGACTGGGCCAAGTACACCGATGAGGGATGGTATGGCGATGCGGCCATCCGCCACCTTCAGCGCGGCAGCTGGTACGTCGCCGGTGACTTCAACCCCGCCATCGCGCTGCCGGTGCTGCCGCTGCTTGAGGTGGCGGTCTTCCGCTTCACCGGCGTCAGCGTGGTCGCGGCGCGGGCGCTCTCGGTCACCCTCTTCGGAGCAGTGCTGGCTGCGGGCTTCGTGCTTCTCTGGCGAGCCGACGCGACCGGACGTCGCCGGCACACCGTAGCCGCCGCGACTGGAGTGCTGCTGCTCGCGGTCAGCCCATTCTGTTACGCCTTCTCCCGGCTCGCCATCCTCGAGCCACCACTGATCCTGCTGACGCTGCTGGCGCTGCTGGCCGCCCATGCCGCGCCGCGCACGGGGGCGCAGGCCGGGGGCCTGGGCGGCAGCTCGCCCGTGGCGGGTCTCCGCGTCGTCGTAGCGCTCGGGATCCTCCTGCCGGCGATGGTGCTGGCCAAGACGACGGCCGTCTTCCTAATGCCGGCGATCTTCTTTGTCGTGTGGGCGCGCGGTGGCTTCCGGCTCGCACCGTTGCTGCGCACGGGCGGTGGCGGCGCTCTTCTCGGCGGGGCGCTGTGGTCGGCCTACTATCTCGTTCTCGTCCGCCCGCGCTATCTGCTGGATTATCGCTATCTCTTCAGCGCGAACGCCTACACACGGCTCACCCCGGGCACAGCGTTCACGGTCGTGCGCGAGATGGTTCGCGACACCCTCTGGATCGGCGGCATGGCACGCGTCTTCGGCTTCGTGCTCCTGATCACGATCCTGATCGCGGCGGCCACGACGCGCGGCCGTCTCAAGGCTCAGGCGGAGCGCTACGCCGTCGCGATTGCGCTGGTGCTTTGGATCCTGGGCTACGCCGTCTTTCTGACGTACCACAACAATCTGCAGGCCCGGTACTACGTCGTGCTCGCCGTGCCGATGTGCCTCTTTGTGCCGCTCGCGCTCGATCTGCTGTGGCGTGCGAGTCAGCGGAGGGTCGCGCGTGTGGGTGTCGCTCTGGTCACGGCGGCGGTGGTGGCGGTGGGCGTGGTCGATGCCCGCGCCACGCTGGCCTATGTGCGCACGCCCGAGTACACGCTGGTGGACGCCGCCGCGCACCTCGCCGCCATCATGCGCGCGGACCCGACGCGCAGCCCGTTAATGCTCTCGATCAGCGGCTCGGAGCTCTCGCTGATCACGGGCCTGCCCTCGATCTGCGACGACTTCGGCACCGAGGAGCTGCCGGACCGCGTCGCCCGCTACCATCCTGGCTGGTTCCTCTCCTGGAATCAGATCGACGACGACAAGATGGACGCGCTCATGCCGCTCTACCGCGTCCAGCGCGTGGCCGCGTTCCCGGCGATGGACGACCCGGAGCGGAACCTGCTCATTCTCTACCGGCTTGACCCGCCGACGGGCGAGCATGGGCCGCGCCGCCGGCGCGGAGCACCGCCGCATCGCCTGCTGACGCGTCTGGGGCAACAGCCGAGCACAGTGCAGCTGGAGCACTGAGATCTCGGCGCTGCCGCATGCCGTCGGCGGCACGCGCTCGGCAGCGTCGGCAAGTGAGGCCGAGCCGCCGCTTACAATGAGGCTTCCCTGCCGCACGATCACCCGAGGAGGTCGCAGCGACCGATGACCGGCACCCAGACTCTCGCGGCACGCGCCCTGCTCGGCGTAGCCGCCGGCGCGGCCAGCCTTGTGCTGGTGGCGATTCGACGGCTCTTCGAGCTCGCGGAGCGCGTCTTCGACCGCGGCGTCCTGGCGACCTTCACGCTGAGCCGACTGCTGCTCTTCGGGCTCGTCTTTCTCGGCCTGCACATCCCGCCCCGCGGCGATATTCCGACGTACTACATGCCGGAGGGCGAGGCGGCGCTGCACGGTCTGATGCCCTACCGGGACTTCGCGTCGAGCTACGGTCCGCTCCACCCCTATATGGACGCGATCGTGCTGCGTGTGTGGAACTCGCCGGTGGCGCTGATCGGCTTCGCGCTCGGGATCGAGATCCTGACGCTAGCGCTCTTTCTGCACCTGGCACGCCGGCTCTTCTCCGACCGGCGCGTGCGGGTAGCCGCGCTGCTCTACCTCGCGAGCCCGCTGAGCCTGCAGTTTGTCTGCGTCGACGGACAGGATAATGTGCTGCTCGCGCTGCTTCTGGGCGTGGCGCTGTGGACCGCGCTTTCGGCGCGGGAGACGATCTCGGGGATCGCGGCCGGCATGGGAGCGAGTCTGCTGAAGGTACTCGCGCTCTTCTATGCGCCGGTCTTCTTCCTCGCCGGACCGCGCCGCTGGCGATGGGCTGCCGGCTTCGCCCTGGCGATCGTCGCAGGGTACGGCGTCTTTGTGGCGTTACGGCTGCCGCTGCTGGTGCCGATTCAGATCGAGTCCTCGATGAAGCAGGCGGGCGACCTGCCATACCTGCTCGAGGCGGTGCTGGGCGTCGACATTCCCGGTAAGATCCTCGACGCCGTGATGCTCGTGGTGGTCGCCGGCGTGTGGCTGCGGGTCGCGGCCGGTGCGCGGGATCGCGTGCTGTCGTCGCGCGCGCGCATCATCGTCTACGGTCTGCCGGCGGTCACGCTCGCGCTTGAGATCTTCGCAAAGAAGTCCTGGCCGCCATACCTGATGATCGTGCTCTTTCCGCTCTGTGTGCTGGTGGCCGGAGCGGGGCGATGGGCGGCGCTCGTCTTCTCACTGTTCTCCGTGGTCGCGGTCACCGAGCACAGCTACTGGGCGACGATGCTCGCCTCGGCGACCTCGTCGGAGCTGCACGCGGGGCTGATCGCGCGGCACGGCGGCGCGTGGCTCTACGCGCTCTCGCAGGTGCTGCTGCTGGCGGGCTATGCGTGGCTGCTGGTGCTGGCGCTGCGGGCGGTCGGCAGGGAGGATGGGATGGACCGGGCCGGCAGGCAGCCGGAGGCGGCCGATCGCGTCCTGGCGCGATAGGACGTGCTGCTTGACGCAGGGAAAACCGCTCCCGTAAGATCAAGGCTCGTGCAGTCCGCGCGTTCGCGCGTCCGTGGCCTCTCTGCTCGGGCGAAGGCGGCGGGTGAGACATCAGGGCGCTGAACGTGGGCGGTCGCTTTCGCGGCTACCCTGAGTTCACCCCCTTTCCTCAGAGCAGTGTGTTGAGGTGGATGCGCGAGCCCACGCGGATTCGGGTTGAGTGAGTCTCCGGTGCCTTCTCCGGACCTCCTCCCTAGCCCCTGTTTGGTGTGAGACAGAGTTCTTTTTCGGGAGAGCGCCTGTGCTTCGGCGCATCGCGTCTCTCCCAGTCAGTTCGAGTTTGATCCCGAGGAGCACCAAGAGTATGGCTACCACCATCCCAAGCGGCAAAGACATCGCGCGCAAATGGTTTGTTCTGGACGCGAGCGGCAAGACCCTGGGCCGCCTCGCGACCCACGCGGCGAGCGTTCTAGCCGGCAAGCTGAACCCGCTCTACACCCCTTACATCGACATGGGCGACCATGTCGTCATCGTGAACGCCGAGAAGATCGTGCTCACGGGGCTCAAGGCTGACCAGAAGATGTATCGCCGCTACACCGGCTTTCCCGGCGGTCTGCGGGAGGAGGGCTTCCGCAAGCTGCTGGCGCGGCGTCCGGAGGCGATCGTCGAGCAGGCGGTCAAGGGCATGCTGCCGAAGTCTAAGATGGGCCGGCAGATGGCGACCAAGCTCAAGGTCTATAAGGGCGCGGACCACCCGCACCAGGCACAGCAGCCGACCCCGCTTGAGGTGGTCGCGTAGTCCACTCAGGCGCGCCGGCAGTCGCAGGCGTGCCACATCGTTCGAGAGCACGTTCAGGCTTAAGGAGCAGCATGGCGGATCTGGTTCAGTTCTACGGCACGGGGCGGCGCAAGTCGTCGATCGCGCGCGTCTTCCTTCGTCCCGGCAGTGGCAACTTCACGGTCAATAAGAAGGACGTCGACACCTACTTCGTGACCGCGCAGCAGCGCGCGGCGGCCAAGCGGTCGCTCGCGGTGCCGGACATCGGGGAGACCTTCGACATCATCACGACCGTGCGTGGCGGCGGCGTGATGGGCCAGGCAGACGCGGTCAAGCTCGGCATCGCCCGCGCGCTGATGGAGTTCAACCCCGAGCTGCGCAAGGCACTCAAGGCCGATGGCCTGGTGACCCGCGACTCGCGCGCAAAGGAGCGCAAGAAGTACGGCCAGAAGGGCGCCCGCGCTCGCTTCCAGTTCTCGAAGCGCTAAGCTCTTCGCAGCTGCCCGATGATGGTTGGATCTGGCAGCTGCGCACGCGGTAAACGGCTCCGGGAGTGGTCTCGCTCGGGGTAGAGGAGTCCAATTTCCCCGCCCTCGCGCTTCGGCGCCCGGCCGGGGCATTCAATCCCGGCACCGGTCTCATCGCCGCGGATGCCTGTGAAGGAGTCACACATTGGCCAACATTACGATGAAGGAGCTGCTCGAAGCCGGCGTTCACTTCGGGCACCAGACCAAGCGCTGGAACCCGAAGATGAAGGAGTACATCTTCGGCGAGCGCAACGGCATTTACATCATCGACCTGCAGAAGACGCTGAAGATGTTCAAGGACGCGTCGAAGTTCGTCACCGACCTGACCTCGACCGGAAAGCTGATTCTGTTCGTTGGCACCAAGCGCCAGGCGCAGGACGCGATCGCCGAAGAGGCCACGCGCGCCGGCATGCCGTACATCAACTCGCGCTGGCTGGGCGGTCTGCTGACCAACTGGATCACGGTCCAGAAGTCGGTGAAGCGCCTGCAGGAGCTCGACGACATGTCGACCGACGGCCGCTACGACCTGCTGACCAAGAAGGAGGTCATCAAGCTCGAGCGCGAACGCAAGAGCCTGTCGACCAATCTCTCCGGCATCAAGAGCATGCGTCGCCTGCCGGACGCGCTCTTCGTCGTCGATTCGAACAATGAAGCGATCGCGGTGGCCGAGGCACGCAAGCTCGGCATTCCGGTGGTGGCCGTGGTAGACACCAACTGCGACCCGACCGTGGTCGACTATGTGATCCCCGGCAATGACGACGCGCTGCGCGCCATCCGCCTCTTCACGACCAAGATCGCTGATTCGGCAGCCGAGGGTGTACAGATGGTCTCGGACAAGGCCTTCGCGACCGAGACGGCCGACGTGCAGCAGAGCGCCATCGCGCCCGAGTTCCTGGGCGAAGAGGCCGAGGCGGCGCCCACCGAGCCGATGCAGGAGACCGAGCAGCACAGCGCCGAGGCCGCCGAAGACGACGCCAAGCTGGACCTCGAGGCCGTGCTCGGCGGCAACATCCGCAAGGCACCCACCGCGGCCACGGCAGAGGACACCGAGCCTGTCGCCGCCGAGACTGGCGCCTAGCGCTTCGACGGGCCGCGCAGCCTGGAGCGCATGAGCTGAGAGCGTGGTGACCCGGCGAGAGCACATGGGAGCCACGCTCTCGCCGCGTTCCGCCGCACGCGGGCACAACACTCGCGACATGCACGTCAAACCAAGGACAGGGACACGATGAGCACTGCAACTGAGACGACCAAGATCGATGCCAAGCTGGTGAAGGAACTGCGCGAGAAGTCCGGCGCGCCGATGGGTGACTGCCTGAAGGCGCTGCAGGAGGCGAAGGGCGACATGGAGGAGGCCTTCGTGGTGCTGCGCAAGCGCGGTATGGCCTCGGCCGCGAAGAAGGCCTCGCGCTCGACCAACGAGGGCGCGGTCGGCACCTACATCCACGCGGGCGGCAAGATCGGCGTGCTGCTCGAGCTGAACTGCGAGTCCGACTTCGTCGCGCGCACCGAAGACTTTCAGACCCTGCTGCGCGACATCGCAATGCACATCGCCGCGACCGATCCGCGCTACGTTCGCAAGGAGGACGTGACGGCGGAAGATCTGGCGCGCGAGAAGGACATCTACCGCGCGCAGGCCGCTGCCACGGGCAAGCCGGCGCTCGTCGTGGAGAAGATCGTCGAAGGCAAGATGAGCAAGTTCTATGAGGAGGTCTGCCTGCTCGATCAGCCCTTCATCAAGGAGCAGACGCAGACCATCGCGCAGATCATCGCGACTCGCGTCGGCAAGCTCGGCGAGAACATCTCCGTGCGCCGCTTTGCCCGCTTCAAGGTCGGCGACCCGAACTGGACAGTCGCCACGACCAAGCAGGCCGCCGAAGAGACGGAGTCGCAGGCGTAGACCTCGTCGAACCCTCCGCCTCGCTGTGCACGTTGAGAGCCCCGGTTACCAGCCGGGGCTCTTCGCGTTGCAAGACGGCCCTCCCGAGCATCGCCCCAGCTCCGTGCGGAACGGTGCCGACGGTCTACTGCCAGTCCTTCATCTGCTTGATCAGGCGGGCGAAGGCCTCATCGCGCGCACGCTTGTTCTCCGGCGTCGCATCCGGTGCCTGCCCGGCGCGCATGAAGCCGTGTCCCGCGCCCGTGTAGGTCACGGGATCGAATGCCTTGCCCGCCGCCTTCATGTCGGTCACCGTGCCGGGCACGGTCGCGTCGATGCGCGCGTCGAGTCCGGCGTAGAAGCCGTACACCGGCGCCGTAATCTTAGCCTCATCCGCCGTGGCTGGCGGCGGTCCGTAGAAGACAAAGGCACCTTTCAGGTCCTTGCGGTGCGTCGCAAAGGCGAAGCTGCGGCCCCCACCCCAGCAGAAGCCGGCCACGAGCAGCTTCTTATTACTTCCCGCCTGGCCGAGCCCGTAGTCGGCGACCGCGTCGAGGTCCGCGTTCACCTGTGTGGGCGGCAGACCGGAGACCGCCTGGGTCACCGCGTCCATGCTCGGATAGGCACTCGTTCCGCCGCCGTTCGGCCCGGTACCGGAGAGCAGGTCCGGCACCAGCACGATGAAGCCCTCGGCCGCGACCTGGTCGGCCATGCTCTTTGCCCAGTCTGTCAGGCCGAAGATCTCGTGGACGAGCACCACCACGGGCGCCTGCTTGCTTGTCTCCGGATAGACGACGAAGGTGTTGATGGTACGGCCGCCGGACTGCACCTGCACGTACTCGCGATGGCGTGGACTCTTCTCGAGCGCCGCCTTCGCCCAGTCCTGCGCTGCAGCGGAGGAGACGAACGCGACGGCGAGGGCGGCCGTGGTGAAACAGCGAAGAAGCAGGCGACGAGTCATGCAGGCGAGTGTACCCGCGCGTTCCCCGGCCAGCAACGACGGCCGCGGGGCACAGCGCGTCCGCCTCCGCTCTTGCTGCGCAGATCGCCGCGGCTTGTTGAGCACACTGCAACAGGATGGCAAGACCACGGCAGCACTGCATCCAAGCAGGCCAGGAGCACAGGTTACGCATGGCCGTTGCAGCCGCAGAGCATACGAAGAGACCGAGCACATCCGGGACGGAGAAGAGCGCAGTCCGTCCGTCGCGCGCCAGAACCAAGGCGCAGCGCAGTCCGGCGCAGCCAAAGTCGTCCGCCGCAAAAGCTATCCCCTGGCCTGAGATCCTGCGCGAGGCGCAGCAGCGCTTCGGCATACGACGCTTCCGGCCCGGTCAGCGGGAGATCCTCGACGAGGTCTTGAACGGCCGCAGCGCGCTCGGTCTCATGCCGACGGGCTCGGGCAAGAGTCTCACGTACCAGCTGCCGGCGCTCCTCTTGGCGCGGCCCGTAGTCGTCGTCAGTCCGCTGATCGCGCTGATGCAGGACCAGGAGGATCGCGCCACGGAGGCCGACATCGTCGTGGAGAAGCTGGATTCGACGCTCACGCGACGCGAGCAGGAGAAGGCCGAGGGTGAGATCGAGGACGGCACGGCGCAGCTGATCTATGTCACGCCGGAGCGCCTGGAGAAGCCGGAGTTTCTGCAGTCGCTCAAGGATGCGGGCGGCATCTCGCTGCTCGTAGTCGACGAGGCGCACTGCATCGCGCAGTGGGGCCATGACTTTCGACCGGCCTACCTCGGCATCGGCGATGCGCGCCGCGCGCTGGGCATGCCGCCGGTGCTGGCCCTGACGGCGACGGCGACGGAGGACGTCGTCCGCGAGATCCTCACCAGCCTGCACGCCGAGGATGCGCGCATCATCAACACCGGCGTCGAACGCGAGAACCTCTCCTTCCGCGTGCACGCGACCGTCAACACCGAGGCGAAGCTCGCACGTGTGACGTCGCTGCTCTCTGACGAGGAGGGCACGGGCATCATCTACACCGCGAGCGTGCGCAGCGCCGATGAACTGCACGACTGGCTGAAGGAGCATAACGTCTCGGTCGGCCGCTACCACGGCAAGATGAGGGCGCGCGAGCGCGAGCAGGTGCAGCAGGCCTTCATGCGCGGCGACCACACGGTGATGATTGCGACCAAGGCCTTTGGTCTCGGCATCGACAAGCCGGACATTCGCTTCGTCTACCACTTCGAGTTCCCGGACTCGCTCGAGACCTACTACCAGGAGGCCGGACGCGCCGGACGCGACGGCCTGCCGAGCCACGCCGTGCTGCTGTACCGGCTCGAAGACAAGCGCATCCAGAGCTTCTTCCTCGGCGGCCGCTACCCCAAGGTGGAAGAGCTGCGGCGCGTGCTGGAGGCGATGGCCGGCCGCGTCTTCACGCCCGCACCCGTCAAGGTTGAAGCCGTCGAAGCCGTGCCCGCGATCAGAGCCGCAGCCGCCAACGACGCGAGCCGCTTAACGAGCCAGCCTGCGCCGAGCGAGGAAGCTCCGTCCGCGGTAGACAACGAGACCACAGCCGCGTCGACCCGCGGCACGAGCCCGGAGCTCACCTCCGCGGACGGCATCGCTGAGCGCGCGGGAGTCGGCCGCCGGAAGACGCAGGTCATCCTCCATCTGCTGCAGGAGTCAGGCGTCATCCGCCGCGGCCGCCGCGGGTACGTGCTCACCGGCACAGCGCTGCCAGACGACGACGCCCTCACCACCCTGCTCAAGGGCTACACCGATCGCGCGCAGCACGACAAAGACCGTCTCGGCGAGATGATGCACTACGCCGAAGCGGTCGACTGCCGCGTGCAGATCATCCGGCAGTACTTCAACGAAGAGGCTGGCGAACGGTGCGGGCGATGCGACAACTGCGAGCTGGGCGCCGACGCGACCGGCCCGGGTGGACACGCGGCACGTGTCCTCGACGATGCGAACCGGCAGAGCGCCGACCGCGCATCGCACCCGCCTGAGAACCATCGTGCGGATGAGGCGCACGACGGCGCTGCGGTCACGCACATCGAGACGATGCACGGCACCATCATGACAACGGCGCCCGAGACGCTGCCGAGGATGGCCGCCGCTGCTGAGGAGCCCGCGTTTATGGCAGGCGATCGCGTGAGCCACAGCCGCTTCGGCGAGGGCACCGTGCGTGACGTCCACGACGGGGTTGCCCTCGTGCGCTTCACGAAGAGCGGTGAGCGGAAGGTCAAGCTCGGGTACCTCAGGCGGCCAGCGTGAGGGCGCTATCCGCCTGACCCCAGCCCGCGCCGCCAGGGTCCGGCGACGAGTGCGATGATCACCAGCTCCGCCGAGAAGAGCAGCTCGAGCAGGTTGCTGCCCGACGAGCCGCGATGCATCCGCGCCACAAGGACGAACATGACGACGAACAGCACGACGCCGCAGCCGAGCATCGCTTTGCGCGCGTAGTGGTTCCGCGAAGCCAGAGCCGGCGCAGCGGGCGGCAGGCGGGCGGCGACGCGCGCCGCGAAGTCCTCTGGGATCTCGATCGCCGGCGCGGCTGCAAGCGCGTGCTCAAGCCGTCGCTCTAAACGCTCGTCAGCGGCGTCCTGATCCTGCGGCGCGCGATGCCAGTACTCCGTAGGTCCGTCGTTCATCGCCGTCTCCCTTCCGGCACCAGAGCCGTCTTTAGACTCTCGCGCAGCCGCTTGCGTCCGCGGTGCAGGTGCGTTCGCACCGTATTAATGGGGATGCCGAGCGTGAGTGCGATCTGCTCGTAGCTTCGCTCCTCCTGATGATAGAGCACGAGCACGGCGCGTTCGACCTCGCTCAGCCGCGCCATCTGCGCGTTCACCGCCTGCTCAAACTCGCGCTCACTCATCTGCTCCTCCGCCGTGTGGTCCGGGTGCGCGAGCCGGTCCTCCCACCCTGCGTCCTCGTCCGAGAGCGATATCAGCGGCCGCTCCACGCGCCGCCGCCGCTTCCACGCGTCCTGAGCCACGTTGAGAACGATGCGGTAGAGATACGTCGAGAGCATCGCCTCGCCGCGAAAGCCCGGCAGCGCGCGAAAGAGCCGCAGAAAGACCTCCTGCGCGAGATCTTCGACGCCATCGCGATCGCCCGTCAGACGCAGGAGCGTGCGGAAGACCGCCGCCTGGTGCTCGCGCACCACCTCCTCGAAGCTCGCGTGAGTCTGCACGTGTGGATTAGGACCGGACCGACAAGGGGAAGTTTCACACACGGGGATGAAACTTCTCACTGCCGCCCCTGTCTAAGCCTGCCGTCAGCCTCTCCAGCGTGAGCCGCGCTGACGCACGTCTCAGGAGGAGGTTCTTACAATGGAAAACTTCAATTCCGGTGTCTTGATTCCGCTTGGCGCCTTTGCAGTCGCAATCGTCGCCGTCATCTCCGGCGCGCTCTCGAACGCGCACGCCAAGCGCGTCCAGGCCGAGCAGCGCATGGCCATGCTGCAGCGCGGCATGCCGATCGCCGACATCGAGCGGCTGCTCGGCTCGCGCGACGAGCCGGCCACACCGCGGGACCCGCTGCGCCGGATCGTCAACACCCGCACCGCGGCCATGGTGTTGATCTCCTCGGGCACAGGCATCATTCTCTTCTTTGTCGTGCTCACCATGATTCTGCACGAGCACGACGTTCTCTCGGGGGCGGCGGCGGGCCTGGTGCCGCTGGCCATCGGTGCCGGCTTCGCGGTGGACTATCGACTGCAGGCGCGCGAGGTAGCGCGCCTGGGTCTCGATCTGCCCGGCGTCAACCAGCACCAGGGCCGTGTTCTCTGAGAGTCACATGCCTCGCAGGATATTGCTCACCACACCGCCGACCACGCCGCCCTCGACCTGCTCCGTGCGCCCTGTCGGCAGATACTCCTGCAGTGCGTGCGCGAGCTTCGCGATGGGCAGCGTCTGCAGCCACACGCGGCCCGGGCCGGTCAGCGCGGCGAGGAAGATGCCGTCGCCGCCGAAGATGAGATTGCGGATTCCGGGAACGCGCGTGATCTGGAAGTTCACGTTCGCGGTGAACGCGCCGACGTGTCCCGGATGCACGCGCAGCGTCTCGCCGGGCTGCAGGTCCTTGACGATCAGCTCGCCCGAGAGCTCAAGCCATGCCGTGCCCTGGCCGCCGATGCGCTGCAGCAGAAAGCCCGAGCCGCCAAAGATGCCGGCGCCGAGCGACTGCTGAAAGCCGACGCCCAGTGAGACCTGCGGCGTCGCGCACAGGAAGCCGTGGCGGTGCGCGAAGTACTCGTGGCCGCCGCCGACCTGAATCGGCACGATATGCCCGGGGATCTTCGTCGCAAAGGCGATCTCGCCCGGCGCGCCAATCGCCGTGTACTCGGTCATGAAGAGAGTGCCGCCGCCCGCGACACGCTTGAGCACGCCCAGCAGACCGCCGCCTCCGCCGGCCTGTGTGTGCGTGTGCATCTGGATGCTGGCAGTCATCCACGAGAGCTCGCCGGCCTCGGAGATGACGGTCTCGCCGTGATCGAGCAGAAACTCGAGCACAGGCATGGTGGTTCCAACGATGCGGCTTTGCATAGTCGACGGCCTCGCGGTCACAGCTTACAGGACGGTACGCGACCGCTTCGCGCGAAGTTCACGGCCGGCCGGGCCCCGTGCCGATCGGCTGCCCGCCGGGCTGCATGCGATACTGAGCCTCGATATGTACAAGCGAGTTCTCCTCAAGCTCTCGGGCGAGGCCCTGGCGGCAGGCCGTGGCTTCGGCATCGACGCCATCTTTATTCACAAGGTCGCCGAGGAGATCGCGGCGGTGCACGCGCTCGGCTGCGAGATCGCTATCGTCGTCGGCGGCGGCAACTTCTTTCGCGGCGTCGCCCAGCAGGCCATCGACATGGACCGCGTCGCCGCCGACCACATGGGCATGCTCTCGACCGTCATCAACTCCATCGCACTCCAGGACGCGATCGAAAAGCGCGGCCTCTTCTGCAGGGTCATGTCGGCCATCGAGATGCACCAGGTCGCCGAGCCCTACATTCGCCGCCGCGCCGTGCGCCATCTGGAGAAGGCGCGCGTCGTCATCTTCGCCGCCGGCACCGGCAACCCCTACTTCTCGACCGACACCGCCGCCAGCCTGCGCGCCATGGAGATCGGCGCCGACATCCTGCTCAAAGCCACCAGCGTCGACGGCATCTACACCGCCGACCCCAAGACCGACGCCGCCGCCACGCGCTTTGAGACCATCACCTATAACGAGATCCTGCAGCGCAATCTGCGCGTGATGGACACGACCGCCGTCTCGCTCTGCCGCGATAACCGCATGCCGATGATGGTCTTTTCCATGCGCGAGGAGGGCAATATCAAGCGCGTCGTCGCCGGCGAGCCCCTGGGTACCCTGGTGACGGCATAGCAGATCGGGCGCCGGCTTTCGCATCGCGTGAACGTGCGCGGGTCGGTGCCCGCGATCGTTACACATCACTGACTTAGAGTGTTGCTATGGCACAGAGTGCAGTCGCGAGCCCGGAGCAGGTCGATGCCGGGCGCCTCTACGCCAAGATCAGCTGGCGGTTGATCCCCTACATCTTCGTTCTGTACATCCTCGCGTACCTCGACCGGGTCAACGTGGGCTTCGCCGCACTGGAGATGCGGCACGATCTCGCCCTCTCCGCCACCGTCTACGGCACCGGCGCGGGCATCTTCTTCCTCGGCCAGGGACTCTTCGATCTGCCGAGCAATCTGCTGCTGAACCGGGTCGGCCCGCGACTCTGGATCGCCCGCATCATGATCACCTGGGGCATCATCGCCACCTGCATGAGCCTCATCAAAGGCGCGCACTCCTTCTACATCATGCGCTTCCTGCTCGGCGTCAGCGAGGCCGGCTTCTTCCCGGGCATGATCCTCTACCTGACCTACTGGTTCCCCTCGCAGGAGCGCGCGCGCGCCGTCGCCAAGTTCATGACTGCGACCTCGCTGGCCGGCGTCATCGGCGCGCCGCTCTCGAGCCTGCTGCTCAAACTCGAGGGGCACAGCCACCTGCACGGCTGGCAGTGGCTCTTCATTGGCGAGGGCATACCGACGATCCTCGGCGGCATCTCCGTCCTCTTTCTTCTGCGTGATCATCCCCGCGACGCTCGCTGGCTGACGGAGCCCGAGAAGAAGTGGCTCGACGAAGAGCTCGAGCGCGATCGCAAGGAGGGCGGCGCGGCCGACAAGCAGAGCCTCGGCGACGCCTTCCGCACGCCCATGGTCTGGGTGCTGGCCGGCATCTTTCTCGTCTACTCCATCGGCGTCTACACGCTCAGCCTGTGGATGCCGCTCGTGCTCAACAGCATCGTGCACCCGGCCGCAGCCGCGGCGAAGGAGATCACTGCAAGCAGCGGCGCCAGCCAGATCGCGCGACTCTCGACCCTGCCCTACCTCGCCGCCGCCCTCTTCACGATCCTCGTCGGCTGGTCGAGCGACCGCCTGCGCGAACGGCGATGGCACATGATTGCATGTCTGCTGCTCGGCGCGACCGGCTTCGCCTGGGCGGCGGTCACGCACTCGCTCGTGCTCGCGCTGATGGCGTTCACGGTCGCGGCCGTCGGCATCTTCAGCCTGATGGGCCCTTTCTGGGCGCTGCCCACGCGCGTGCTCGGCGGACAGGCCGCTGCCGGCGGCGTCGCCATCATCACCATGATCGGCAGCCTCGGCGGCTTCATCGGCCCTTACCTCACCGGCCGCCTGCGCGATGCCACCCACGGCTTCTCCGCCGGTCTCTTCACGGTCGGCGCCGCCGCCGTGCTCGCCGCAGCACTCTGCATCGCCCTGCCTGCCAGGGAGGAGCAGAACGAGGAGCGCGCTTCGTAGCACCCTCCTCGTCCCGCCTCTCAGCCAAGCGCCTTGATGATCTCTTCGCTCGACCGCACGCGTCCCATCAGCGGAAAGATGTTCTTGGTCGCGAACTGCTGCATCTCCGCGCTCATCGTACTCATCGCGTCCTCGGCGAAGACAAGCTGATATCCCTCATCGAACGCCGCGCGCGCCGTCGACTCGACACCGAGGTTGGTCGCGATGCCCGCCATGATGATCGTCGTCACACCGCGCCGGCGAAGCTGCTGGCCGAGGTTGGTGCCGTAGAACGCACCCCACTGCCGCTTCGCGACCACGACATCACCCGTCGTCAGACCAGCTTCAGGCACAATCTCCGACGCCTGCGGCGGCGGTGGCGGCGCGCCCGGAGGCATCATCGAGACGTCCGCCGGAAGACGCAGCATCTCGTGCATCAGCACGTGCACATAGACGACAGTACCGCCTGCCCTGCGTAGCGCATCCGCCAGTTCTACACACTGTTGGACGACCTCCGCCCCCGTGTACGGCGCGAGATCACGGCCGACGATGCCGTGTTCGAGGTCGATGAGGACAAGTGCGGTCTGCTTCGGGTTCAGCTCCAGATCCATAGAGAACTCCTTCAACACAGTGGATGCATCTTCCATGGAACGGATGCGGTGCGTCGCCCGAACGAACCATAGCCGCGGCCAATGGTATCCTCAAGTGTCAGTAAATGAAGGAAAATGAGGGTTCTTGAGACCATGGCGACAGCGACGATCGCTCCAGCAGCAACGGCAACGGGCACGGCAACGGACTATAAGGTAGCGGACATCAGCCTTGCGGAGTTTGGCCGCAAAGAGATTGACATCGCCGAGCAGGAGATGCCTGGCCTGATGGCGATCCGCGCCAAGTACGCGCCCTCAAAGCCGCTCGCCGGCGTGCGCGTCACCGGCTCGCTGCACATGACGATCCAGACCGCGGTGCTCATCGAGACCATGGTCGCGCTTGGCGCCGACGTGCGCTGGGCCAGCTGCAACATCTTCTCGACCCAGGACCACGCCGCGGCCGCCATCGCCGTCGCCGGCACCCCCGTCTTCGCCTGGAAGGGCGAGACGCTGGAGGAGTACTGGTGGTGCACCGAGCAGGCGCTCGAGCATCGCGACGGCCTCGGCCCGCAGCTCGTCATCGACGATGGCGGCGACGTCACCCTGCTCATCCATAAGGGCGTCGAGCTTGAGGCCGGTGACACCTGGGTCGACACGCCCGCGACCAGCCAGGAAGAGGGCGTCATCAAGGCTTTGCTCAAGCAGATCCACGCCCGCGACCCCAAGCGCTTCACCACGCTTGCGAAGGAGTGGCGCGGCGTCGCCGAGGAGACCACCACCGGCGTCCATCGCCTCTACAAGATGATGGAGCAGGGCAAGCTGCTCGTGCCCGCCATCAACGTCAACGACTCCGTCACCAAGTCGAAGTTCGACAACCTCTACG
>CAXTVA010000010.1:0-93406 GCA_964247625.1 uncultured Acidobacteriaceae bacterium | reverse complement strand
TCCGCGAGGGCGGCAGAACCGTCGGCGCAGGAACCATCTCCGAGATCTTGAAGTAAGTGGGACGGAGTGAACGGGCTGCCGGTTGAACGATGGCTCAACCGGCAGACCTCAACGATCTTTGCGCACCTTGGAAGAGAGAGTAGACGATGGCAGGACAGAGAATCAGAATTCGGCTGAAGGCGTATGACTATCGCGTGCTGGACACGTCAACGGGCGAGATCGTTGAGACGGCGAAGCGCACGGGAGCTCAGGTGGCGGGACCGATTCCGCTGCCGACGATGAAGAACAAGTACTGTGTCCTGCGATCGCCCCACGTGGACAAGAAGTCCCGCGAGGCGTTCGAGATCCGCACGCACAAGCGCCTGATCGACATCCTTGAGCCCACGCAGCAGACCGTGGATGCGTTGATGAAGCTCGATCTGCCGGCGGGTGTCGATGTCGAGATTAAAACGGTGCAGAAGTAGGTCGTTCAGGCTGTACCGTCGATGGGTTTCGCGGTTGTTCGAAGTTGCAGCACCCTGCAGTGCCAGCCAAGACGCCGGCATGATGAGGAAGGAATAGAGGATGTCCGTTACAGGAATACTGGGAAAGAAGATTGGGATGACGCAGCTCTTTGATGAGCGTGGCGAAGTTCATCCGGTGACCGTGCTCAAGGCCGGCCCGTGCGTGATCACGCAGCTCAAGACGCTGGCGAGGGACGGCTACGACGCCGCGCAGATTGGCTACGTGGACTTCATCAAGGCGTCGAAGGTCAACAAGCCGATGACGGGGCACTTCGCCAAGTCGGACGTTCCGCCGGTCCGCGTCATCAAGGAAGTTCCGATCGACAACACGAAGGCGGCAGGGGAGGCGGGCGCATCCGCCAAGGCAGGCGATCGCATCCTTGTCGACATCTTCTCCGACGAGAAGTTCGTCGACGTGATTGGCACATCGAAGGGACGCGGATTTGCAGGCGTCGTTCGTCGCCATCACTTTGGCGGCGGACCAAAGGCGCATGGCCATATGTTCCAGGTACAGGGATCCATCGGGGCGAGCTCGTTTCCGTCGCGTGTCTTCCCTGGCCAGAGAATGCCGGGGCACATGGGCACCGACCAGGTGACGGTGAGAAATCTACGCATTCGCGGCATCGACCTCGAGGATAATCTGCTGCTGGTGGAGGGTGCTGTTCCGGGCCCGCGCGAGGGCTATGTGCTGATCTCGAAGGCAAAGGCACCACCGCGCGAGCGCCGCGGGTTTGCCGGCGCATCGACGCTCGATCCGCTGAAGGCTTCGAAGAAGGCAGCCCCGGCGAAGGCCGCAAAGAAGAAGTAGACGGGCTTGCAGTTGAGAGTGCACCAGCCGCAAGAAACGGCTGGACGTGAGAGTAGAGAGAAGAGACGATGGCAAACATCAACGTAGTCAATCTCGGTGGCGAGAAGGTCGGAGAGTTCGAACTCCTCGACCAGGTGTTCGCGGGCGAGGTCAACGAGGCTCTGCTGTGGGAGGCGGTCAAGCACTACCGTGCCGCTCTTCGCCAGGGGACCGCTGCGACCAAGAATCGCAAGCTGGTCGCGGGCGCAGGCCGTAAGCTCTGGAAGCAGAAGGGTACTGGCCGGGCGCGCGTCGGCTCGATCCGGACCCCGCTCTGGCGCGGCGGTGGAACGGTGCATGGACCGCAGCCGCGGTCATACGAGTATGCCTTCCCGCGCAAGAAGCTGCTGGGCGCGCTCCGTTCCGCGTTGACGTCGAAGGTTAACGACGGCAAGCTGACGGTGGTCGAGAGCTTTGACGTGCCCGAGGCCAAGACCAAGCTGGTGCG
Organism: uncultured Acidobacteriaceae bacterium; assembly: GCA_964247625.1. Classification (GTDB taxonomy): domain Bacteria; phylum Acidobacteriota; class Terriglobia; order Terriglobales; family Acidobacteriaceae; genus Edaphobacter. Next base: position 91,608 of record CAXTVA010000010.1, on the reverse strand, counting down.
TGCCGCGCTGAGCAAGCTTGAAGCGGGCCGAACGACGCTTCTGGTCGAGACGAGTCGCAAGCTCGACGAGAAGCTCTATCTGAGCGCGCGTAATCTCGCCGGCGTCGAGCTGGTGCTGAGCTCAGAGGTTCATCCGTACGACCTGCTGCGCTATGAGCACGCGGTCTTCTCGCGCGAGGCGATCACGGCACTGCAGGAGACGCTCGCGAAGAATGCACCGCGTCACAAGGCCGAGAAGGAGGTTGCATAATGCCGACACTGTACACCGTCATTCGACGCCCCCTGATCACGGAGAAGGGTATGGGCGTGAAGGAGACTGAGAACACGCTGGTCTTCGAGGTCGCGCTGAAGGCGACCAAGACTGAGGTCAAGCAGGCAGTCGAGGCGCTCTTCAAGGTGAAGGTCTCGGCTGTGCGCACAGCAACGGTCGAAGGCAAGGAGCGTCGCCGCGGCAAGTTCGCCGGCTACCGGCCGGACTGGAAGAAAGCGTACGTCCGTCTGCGCGAGGGCGAGACGATGCCGGAGTATCTCAACAGCCTGTAGAGGTGCGCTCTGGTGACAGAGCGTGAGTTGCAGCGGTAGATCGACGTCACTCGAAGCTGTAGAGAGCGGCGTCCCAGGTAAAGCAGGGCAAGGACAGACACGATGCCTATAAAATCATTCCGACCGATCACCCCATCGCTCCGCTTCGCGACGAAGCTGGTCAACGATGACATCACGACCGACAGGCCGTACAAGCCGCTGCTCGGGGTCAAGCCACGCACCGGCGGCCGCAACTCAACCGGTGCGATGACGATTCGCCACCAGGGTGGCGGCCACAAGCAGAAGCTGCGCCTCGTTGACTTCAAGCGCGAGAAGTACGGGATTCCTGGAACAGTGGCGACGATCGAGTACGATCCGAATCGCAGCTCGCGGATCGCGCTGATTCACTATGTCGATGGTGAGAAGCGCTACATCATCCAGCCCGTGGGTCTGAAGGTCGGCCAGTCGATCATGAGCGGGCCTGAGGCGGACATCCTCGTCGGCAACGCGCTGCCGCTGCGCAATATCCCCGCGGGCACGACCGTGCACAACATCGAGCTGCGACCGGGTAAGGGGGCGCAGATGGCGCGCTCGGCAGGGTCGCAGGCGCAGCTCGTCGCCAAAGAGGGCGACTATGCGCTCTTGAAGCTGCCGTCCGGAGAGACCCGTCGCGTCCTGGTCGCGTGCATGGCGACGATTGGCCAGGTCGGCAACACGGATCATGAGAACGTCACGATCGGCAAGGCAGGCCGCAACCGGTGGAAGGGCATTCGACCGGCAAACCGCGGTGTTTCGATGAACCCGGTCGACCATCCTCACGGCGGTGGTGAGGGCAAGACGTCAGGCGGCCGGCATCCGGTGACCCCGTGGGGCCAGCCGACGCGCGGGTATAAGACACGCAACAACAAGCGCACCGATACGTTTATCGTCAACCGCCGCAGCAAGTAGCAGGACGCAGCAGGAACAGGGAGAGTTATGGCACGTTCGGCAAAGAAAGGTCCGTTCATCGACGCGCACCTGATGACCAAGATCACTGTCATGAACCAGACCAACGACAAGAAGGTGCTGCGCACCTGGTCGCGCCGGTCGACGATCCACCCGGATATGGTGGGCCACACGATCGCGGTGCACAACGGGCGCAAGTTCATCCCGGTGTATGTCACAGAGAACATGGTGGGACACAAGCTTGGTGAGTTTTCGGCGACGCGCACGTTCAAGGGACACTCGGCGCGCGCCAACGAGACCGCGGCGAAGCCGAAGTAGCTGCGGGAAGAGCGAGACGGGCACTCACCAGATCGGTAAACGCTGACGTCAGGTGAGAGGGAAGAGGGAGTGATGGCAAAGGCAGCAGAGACAACCCGGGAGTTTCGCGCGGAGGCACGGTTCCAGCGCACCAGCCCGCAGAAGGCCAAGCTGGTACTGGACCTGATCAAGGGCCTGCGTGTCGAGCAAGCCCTGAACACCGTGCACTTCTCGACAAAGCGCATCGCGCCTGTCGTGGAGAAGGTGCTTCGTTCGGCGATCCAGAATGCGAGCTATGTCTCGGATGAGCAGGGGCTCGACGTGGATGTCGATGATCTGTACGTGAAGACGGCCGTAGCGAACGAGGGGCCACGCATGAAGCGCATCCGGCCGGCGCCGATGGGCCGGGCGTTTCGCTATCAGCGACGGCTGGCGCACATCATCGTGACGGTCGCCGAGAAGCGGCCAGCGTCTGTGGCGGGACGAGAGGCCGACGAGGCGAACGCAGCCTCCGCGGGCAAGCGAGCCAGTGGAAGGCGGCAGGCGGCTGCCCCGAAGGGACGGTCCGGAGAGGCAAAGCCGGCGAAGAAGAGCGCGAAAGCAGCCGCGAAGTAAGCGTTGATCGGTTAGACTTAGAGTTTTGGCAGTACTGCGGATCCGGCTCAACCGGAGCTCCGGCAGAGGTAAAGGGAAGCTCATGGGACAGAAGGTCCATCCTTACGGATTTCGCCTCGGCATCAACAAGCCGTGGAAGTCGCGCTGGTTTGTGGAGCGCGGCTATGACAAGCTGCTGGTCGAGGATGTCAAGCTGAAGGCCGAGCTGCGCGAGAAGCTGAAGGCCGCCGGCGTGAGCTCGGTTGAGGTGGAGCGTCCGGGCAACAAGCTACGGCTCATCATCCGAACCGCGCGGCCGGGCATCATCATCGGGCGCAAGGGAGCGGAGATCGATAAGCTCAAGGCCGACATCCAGAAGCGCACCAGCCGCGAGGTCTTCATCGATATCCTCGAGGTGAACAAGCCCGAGCTCGATGCGCAGCTGGTGGCAGAGAACATTGCGCTGCAGCTGGAGAAGCGCGTGAGCTTTCGTCGAGCGATGCGCAAGTCGGTGGATTCGGCGCTTCGCTTCGGCTGCAAGGGCATCAAGGTGCGCGTCTCGGGCCGCTTGAACGGCAACGAGATCGCGCGCTCGGAGTGGTATCTGCAGGGCCGTCTGCCGCTGCACACGCTGCGTGCCGATATCGACTATGGCTTCTCTGAGGCGCATACGACGTACGGCATCATCGGCGTGAAGACCTGGGTGTACCGCGGCGATATCTACGAGCAGAAGAAGCGTCGCGAGCAGGTGGTGCCGGGCGCGACCACAGGTGCGTTCCAGCTGTAGCCACCGGCAACAAGTGCAGGATTTCGATCGAAGGACTCTTTTATGTTGATGCCCAAGAAGGTCAAGTATCGCAAGCAGCAGCGCGGCCGCATGTGCGGCAAAGCCTGGCGTGGATCGGATCTGTCGTTTGGCGACTTTGGCCTGAAGGTCATGGAGTGCGGGTACATCACCGACCGTCAGATTGAGGCGAGCCGCATTGCGATGACGCGGTTCATCAAGCGCGGCGGCAAGGTCTGGCTGCGGCTCTTCCCCGACAAGCCGATCACCAAGAAGCCGGCTGAGACCCGTATGGGGAAGGGGAAAGGCGCTCCCGATCACTGGGTGGCCGTGGTGAGGCCGGGCAAGATCCTCTTTGAGATGGAGGGGGTCAACGTCGACCTCGCGAAAGAGGCGATGCGGCTGGCGGCTCACAAGCTTCCGCTCAAGACGAGCTTCGTGCAGCGGCACGACGCGAAGGTAATTGCTGCGGCGAAGTAGGACCGCCAAGCATCACGAAGCATGACGAAGGACACGACGATGGAACTGGACAAGATTCGTAGCCTCTCGAACGAGGAGCTTCGCAAACACGAGGCGGATGCGGCGGAGCAGATGTTCCGCATCCGCTTTCAGAAGAGCCTTGGCAACAATGAAGGGCTGAAGAGGCTGCGCACGCTGAAGCTCGACATCGCGCGTGCCAAGACGATTGCACGCGAGCGTGCGCTGACCGCGGCGGGTGCCAGTGGCTCCGAGAGAGCACGGAAGGGTTGATCATGGCAGAACAGGCAGTTCCAACAACGACTCCCGAGACGCCGGTCTCACGCCGCAATGAGAAGGTTGGCCTGGTCGTCTCGACCAAGATGCAGAAGACGATCGTGGTCGAGATCGAGATGCGCAAGGCGCACCCGAAGTACAAGCGGGTTATGAAGTCAAACAAGAAGTTCTACGCCCACGACGAGCAGAACTCGGCGCGGATCGGCGATGTGGTACGCATCCGCGAGGCGCGGCCGCTCTCGAAGCTGAAGCGCTGGTCGCTCGAGGAGATCATCCGCCGATCATCCCTCTCGCAGCTTGCGGAAGAGAAGCCGGACGTGGATCTTGTCGGCGGGGCAACGGCTTAGGATAGCCTTCCCTCGTTGATCGAGGGTCGGTGTAGCAGACGGTCTGCCGCGAAGGGTTCGCGAGCAAGGGCGAGTTCAGGCGAGTTAAGGAGATCGATCGATGGCAGTACAGATGCGCACAATTCTTGACGTGGCCGATAACTCCGGCGCGCGCAAGCTTCAGGTGATCCTTCCGCTCGGCGGTGGTCTTGGTAAGAAGGCTGGGCTGGGTGATGTCGTCACGGCCGCCGTGAAGGAGGCGTCGCCGGACGGCACGGTCAAGAAGGGCAAAGTGGTGAAGGCGGTGATCGTTCGCACGCGGAAGGAGTATCGCCGGCGTGATGGCACCTATATTCGTTTCGACCAGAACGCGGCGGTGGTGATCAACGATGCGATGGAGCCGGTAGGCACGCGCGTCTTTGGGCCGGTTGCCCGCGAGCTACGCGAGAAAAAGTTTCTGAAGATCGTGTCTCTGGCGCCCGAGGTCATCTAGTCGGGTCGGAGTGTTGTCTGTTTCTGTCGACCAATGCGGACTCCGGCTCCGCAGCACGAGATCGCCGAGGCAGAAGAGGAGCGTATGGCAAGCAAGATCAAGCGGAATGATGTCGTCGTCGTCATCGCAGGCAAAGATAAAGGCAAGCAGGGTCGTGTCTTGCGGGTCATCGCCGATCGAGACCGTGTTCTGGTAGAGCATGTCGGCATGATCAAGAAGCACGTGAAGCCGAACCCGCAACGGAATATCAAGGGTGGGATCGCCGAACAAGAGTCGCCGATCCACCTATCCAACGTGATGCTGGTCGACAGCGAGGGGAAGCCAACACGGGTCGGCACGCGCATGGAAGGCGATAAGAAGGTTCGTGTGGCGCGGACGAACGATGGCGTGCTGGCCGAGAAGAAATCCAAGCGATAGTGTCACGCCAGCTTTGATTGTGGCTGGCGAAGCGGTTCACCCCACGCAACGGTAGACGGCTCTGAGAGCCACTCCGGCGACCGTGGAGAAAGCGAAGAAGAGCGATGGCAGCACGTTTCCGAGAGAAGTATGAGGGCGAGATCAAGCAGGCGCTGGCCAAGGATCTCAGCATTAGCAACGTGATGGCCGTCCCGAAGCTCGAGAAGATCGTGATCAACATGGGCCTGGGCGAGGCGACGCAGAACGTGAAGATCATGGATCCCCTGGTGGCTGATCTTGCGGCGATCGCGGGGCAGAAGCCGATTGTGACCAAGGCGAAGAAGTCGATTGCCGCCTTTAAGCTGCGCGAGGGGATGCCGATCGGCGCCATGGTGACGCTGCGCGGCGATGCCATGTACGAGTTTCTTGACCGGCTGATCTCGATCGCGCTGCCCCGCGTGCGCGACTTTCGCGGCGTGAGCTCTAAGAGTTTTGACGGCCGAGGCAACTACACGCTTGGTCTGCGGGACCAGCTGATCTTTGCGGAGATCGACTACGCCAAGGTGGACAAGACGAAGGGTATGAACGTGACGATTGTGACGACGGCGAAGGATGACAATGGCGCTCGTGCTCTGCTGCGCGCCTTTGGCATGCCGTTCCGGCAGGGCGCCTAAATCGGGCCTAGACCCAAGTTTCCGCGCCGGACTGGCGTGTTTGCAGCTAAGATGGAGAGTGAGAGTTCTATGGCAACGACCGCAAAACGCGTCAAAGACGCACGGAAGCCGAAGTTCAAGTCACGACAGCACAATCGCTGCCAGCTCTGCGGAAGGCCACGCGCCTTTCTGAGGAAGTTTGGCGTGTGCCGTTTGTGTTTCCGCGGTCTTGCCCTCAAGGGCGAGATCCCAGGTGTGGTGAAGTCAAGCTGGTAGAGTTGGCGCTTACGTGACGCCCGTGTCTGGGCATAACTCCCGAAGCTGAGTTCAGCCGGTACCGATCGGCCGAAGACCTCCTTCGGGCTGCTGTTCTGCAAGGCTCATCAACGTGCTGTGCTTCCCGGTGAGGCGCGAGCGGCGGAGGTGAAGGAGAGCGATTTGAACCTGACTGATCCAGTAGCAGACTTTATCACCCGCATCCGGAACTCCATCCGTGCGCGTCATCAGAAGCTGGACGCTCCTGCGTCACGCCTCAAGTCCGAGATCGCCCGCATCCTCAAGGAGGAGGGCTATATCGCCAACTACAAGGCAACCGAGGAGAACGGGCAGAAGGTGATCCGGGTGTACCTCAAGTATGGGCCGAACAACGAGGCGGTGATCCGGGACCTACAGCGCATCTCGCGTCCAGGCTGCCGCGTGTACCTCGGGCGCGATCAGATCCGGCGGGTGCAGGGTGGCCTCGGGATCTCGATCATGACGACACCGAAGGGTGTCATGACCGGACGGCAGGCGCGGCGCGAAGGCGTTGGCGGCGAGATCCTGTGCGAGGTCTGGTAGGTCGGACGATTTTGACTGGTCAGCCTCGAAGGTCGAAGTACATGCTGTAAGTAGATCGTCAGAGCTAGCTGCTAGTCTTCGGCTGCAGTGGAACGTGATTGCCGAGTCTCCGGGTACGTACGGGAGAGCAACGCGGGACTCGCAAGCCATAAGGATGGACGTATGTCGCGTATAGGCAAGAAGCCGATTCCGATGCCCAAGGGCGTCAGTTACACCGTTGAGGGAAACACGGTGCTGGTTGAGGGGCCAAAGGGTACGGTTAGTGCTCTGCTGCCGATGGGGATCTCCCTGGTGCAGAGGGATGGACAGCTGCTCGCGGAGCGTCAGAACGACTCGCAGGCCGCAATCCATGGGCTCGCGCGTGCTTTGGTCTTCAACGCGGTCGAGGGAGTGACGAACGGCTGGAAGAAGGAGCTGGACGTCGTCGGCATCGGCTATCGCGTGGAGATGAAGGGCAAGGGCATGGTGGTCTTCACCCTGGGCTACTCGCACCCGATCGAGTTTCCTCTGCCGAGCGGGATTGAGGTCGCGATCGATCCGAAGCAGACGCATGTGACGGTCTCGGGCATCGACCGGCAGAAGGTGGGACAGGTCGCGGCTGATATGCGATCGCTGCGCAAGCCTGATCCTTACAAGAACAAGGGTGTCCGCTACTCCGACGAGAAGCTCAAGAAGAAGGTCGGCAAGACGGGCGCCAAGTAAATACAGTCCTGGGAGCCGGGTTCAGTTCAGCCTGGTTCTGAGGATCCAAACCGAACGTCCGCAGCACTCTGCGGACGCCTTTAGGAAGAGAGATCGACGATGATCAACCCGCGTCCCCGCAATGCAATCCGGCAGCGTGTGCACAATCGCATCCGCGAAAAGATGTCAGGCACCGCTGCGCGTCCCCGTCTGAACGTGTATCGCTCGCTCAATCACATCTACACGCAGCTGATTGATGACCAGAACGGCGTGACGCTGGTCTCGGCCTCGTCGGTGACCAAGAAGAACGCCGGCGAGAGGCGCTCTGGCGGCAACGTTGAGGCGGCGAGTGCGATCGGCAAGCTGATCGCCGAGCGAGCTCGCGAGAAGGGCATCAGCAAGGTCGTGTTCGATCGCGGCGGCTATCTCTATCACGGCCGGGTCAAGGCGCTCGCCGATGCGGCGCGTGAGGCAGGGCTCGAGTTTTAGACGTCTCCCCCCAGGACCCCGCATGCGGGGAGAAAGCGAAACAGGAAGCGCTTATGGCAGTAGCAAAGAAGAAGCTAGATGCAAACCGCCTCAACCTGAAGGATCAGGTGGTCTCGATCAATCGTGTCACGAAGGTGGTCAAGGGCGGCAAGAACATGTCGTTTGCTGCCTTGGTGGTGATTGGCGACCCGGCCGAGGGCGTGGTTGGATACGGCTCGGGCAAGGCGAAGGAGGTCCCCCAGGCGATTCGCAAGGGGATCGAATCCGCGAAGAAGAACCTGATTCGCGTCAATCTGACGCAGACCACGATCCCGCACCAGGTGCTTGGGCACTACGGCGCGGGCCAGGTGATGCTCAAGCCGGCGCCTGAGGGCACGGGCGTGATCGCGGGCGGCACGGTTCGAGCGGTGATGACGTCGGTCGGTGTGCAGAACGTGCTGACGAAGTCGCTTGGCTCGGCGAACCCGCATAACGTGATCAAAGCGACATTTGATGCACTGCTGCAGCTGCGCGATCGTGCAGAGGTTGCGGCGCTGCGCGGCAAGTCGGAAGAGGAGATCTAGTGATGGCAGACGCGAAGAGCATGATTCGCATTGAGTACTACCGATCCAAGATCTGCACGCCGGTCAAGCACAAGCTGGTGGTCAAAGGGCTTGGCTTTACGCGGTTGAAGCAGGTTGTGGAGCGCGAGGATACCGCATCGATTCGCGGCATGGTGAAGAAGATTCCACACCTCGTCCGCATCGTCGATTAAAGCAGTAAAGGTCTCTCCGGCATCGCCGGATTCAAATGCGAGTCGTCGCGGTCAGGCTGCGGCGGCGTCATAGCGAGGACATAGTAATGGCACTGAATCTCTCGAATCTGCGTGCGCCGAAGAAGGCGAATGAGAATAAGAAGCGCGTGGGCCGCGGCATGGGGTCGGGCATGGGCAAGACCTCGACCCGGGGACACAAGGGACAGGGAAGCCGCTCGGGATCGAGCCTGATGCGCGGCTTTGAGGGCGGCCAGATGCCGCTGCACCGCCGCCTTCCGAAGCGTGGCTTTACGAATATCTTCCGTGTCGAGTATGCGGTTCTCGGGTTGGACCGGATCGCCGAGGTCGTCGCGCAGGACTCAGCGAATGCAGAGCTGACGCATGAGCGACTGATCGCGCTGGGGCTGCTGCGCAAGAAGGCCGGGTTGATCAAGGTGCTGGCCAACGGCGAGCTGAACAGCGCGGTGACGGTGCACGCGCACAAGTTCTCGAAGGCGGCGAAAGAGGCGATCGAGCGCGCCGGCGGCCGAGCAGTTGTGATTGGCGAGGCTGCTGCAACGGCCTAAGCGCTCTTGTGGGCCGTCGCTGCTAGTCTACAACCAGACGGCGTCGCTACCGCCGACCAGAACATACCTTCGAGGGACGTGTCCCGATGTTTGAGAAGTTCGCCAACATCTTTCGTATACCTGACCTGCGCAACCGCGTGCTGTTCACGCTGGGTATGCTCGCGGTCTATCGGCTCGGTTCGCACATTCCGACGCCGGGCATCAACGCGGACATGCTCGCGCAGTTCTTTAACCAGAACTCCGGCTCGGCGCTGGGGCTGGTGGACCTGTTCTCGGGTGGCAACCTACGCAAGCTGACGGTCTTCGCGCTGGGCATCATGCCGTACATCACCGCGTCGATCATCTTTCAGCTGTTAACGGTGATCTACGACCCGCTCGCCAAGCTGCAGAAGGAAGGCGAGATGGGCCGGCGCAAGATCACGCAGTGGACGCGCTACGTAACGATCATCCTGGCGCTGGTGCAGTCGTTCGCCATCGGTCTGACGCTGACGGGGACATCGACCGGATCCTCCATGGTGACGATCTCGAAGTGGGCGTTTGTGCCGATGTGCGTCATCACGCTGACCGCGGGGACCGGCTTCATTATGTGGCTGGGCGAGCAGATCACGGAGCGCGGCATTGGCAATGGAATGTCGCTGCTGATCTTTACCGGAATTGTGGTCGGGCTTCCACGCGGCATCGAAGAGCTCTACACGAAGGTTCGCGACAACGCGTGGGGCGCGCTGACCCCGCTGGCGGTGGCGATCCTGGTCGTCGGCATGGTGGCCGTTGTGGCGTTCATCGTCTTTGTCGAGCGCTCAGAGCGTCGCATTCCGGTGCAGTACGCCAAGCGCATTGTAGGCCGGCGGATGATGGGCGGCCAATCTACGTTTCTGCCCCTCAAAGTGAACTCCGGTGGCGTCATGCCGGTGATCTTTGCGGCATCGATTCTGTCGGCGCCCCTTCTCTTTCAGGGGGCAAGCTTCTTCGGATCGGGGCCATTGCGGGATACGCGGTTCTTCGGTCCGATCTTTAGAAACATCTCAGCGGGCGAGCCGCTTTACGTCCTGCTGCAGATGGTCGCCATCATCTTCTTTGCGTACTTCTACATCTCGATCGTCTTCCGGCCGGACGACATTGCCGACAACATGCGCAAGTATGGTGGATTCATCCCCGGCATCCGGCCCGGCAAGCGGACGGCAGACTTCATCAATGACGTTCTGAGCCGTATCACCCTAGTCGGCGCCATCTATCTGATTATCATCACGCTGATCCCGACGATGCTGATCAGCGGCATTCACTTCAACCATCTGCCCCTGATCGGGCGTGCGTTTGATTCGCTACCGACCTGGGTGACGCAGGGTCTTGGGGTGAGCTTCTACTTCGGTGGTACGAGCCTGTTGATCGTGGTGGGTGTGGCCATGGACACGGTGCAGCAGATTGAGTCGCAGCTTGTCATGCGCCACTACGACGGCTTCAGTCCGAAGTCAGGACGCATCCGTGGACGGCGCAGCTGGTGATGGCGGGAGAACAGGCCGTGGCATCGGCGTTGCAAGCGGCAGGTGAGACCTCAACCGCGGGAGTCTTGCCGGGGCCGATACTTCTCCTTGGAGCGCCAGGCGTTGGGAAGGGGACGCAGGCGCAGCGTCTGCTTGCGCGGTTGGGAGTTCCACAGATCTCGACGGGGGACATCCTCCGGGAGAATGTGCGGATCGGGACCGAGGAGGGCCGGGCGGCTGAGGAGCTGATGTCGCGCGGCGAGTTGGTACCCGACGCGCTGATCAACCGGGTCGTCGCTCGCCGGCTCACCAAGGACGACACCGCTCGCGGTTACGTTCTCGATGGCTATCCAAGGACGCTGGAGCAGGCTGCGTTTCTCGATACGACGCTCAAGGAGAGCACGCGACCACCTTTGCTGCCGGTTGTGGCGATCAGTATCACTGTGTCGTATGAGGAGCTGCTCCATCGGATCACAGGCCGCCGCAGCTGTCCTGTGTGCAACACGATCTACAACATCTATACAAACCCGCCGGTGCGGCCGGGAGTCTGCGATCTGGAAGGTGCGAGGCTTGAGCAGCGGGCCGACGACGCGGAGGAGGTGTTTGTCGAGCGGATGAAGACCTTCGCGGCTCAGACAACGCCGGTGATCGAACACTACCGCGCGCAGGGCCGATTTGCCGCGATCGACGGTGCGCAGACCGTGGAGCGAGTCTCGGACGACATCGTTGCGCAGCTGATTCGCTTGCGGACCGGTGGCGAGCCGGCCGGGTTGGCGGGCTGACGGTGGCGATCCTGATCAAGACGACGGCGGAGATTGCGCGCATGCGTGCCTCCGGCCGCATCCTGCGTCAGGTTCACGATGCGATTGCGCCGATTGTGCAGCCAGGCGCCACGACGATGGATCTTGAAGAGGTCGCGATGGCGCGCATCACCGAGTTCGGGGTGACGGCGGCGTTCAAGGGATATCACGGATACCCGTCGGCCTTGTGCACGTCGATCAACGAAGAGGTCGTACACGGGATGCCGAACCGTAAGCGCGTGCTGCGCCCGGGCGATATCGTCTCGATCGACTGCGGTGTCATCCTAGACGGCTTCTATTCGGATGCGGCGGTGACCTATCCGGTGGGCGAGGTCCGGCCCGAGATCACGAGGCTGCTGGAGACGACCAAGGCCTCGCTTGCCGGTGCGATCGCTGCGGCGCGGGTGGGCGGCCGGCTGGGGGATATCTCGTCTGCGGTGCAGCAACGATGTGAACTGGAGGGCTTTGGTGTGGTGCGGGAGTTTGTCGGGCACGGGATTGGCCGCAGCATGCACGAGGAGCCGCAGGTGCCGAACTTCGGTCCGGCGGGGAAGGGGCCACGGCTCAAGGCGGGCATGGTGCTTGCCATCGAGCCCATGATCAACCTGGGCAAGCCGGAGGTGCGGGTCTTGCCGGATGGCTGGACCGCGGTGACGGTAGATGGCAGCGTCTCGGCTCACTTCGAGCACACGGTTGCCATCACGAAAGACGGACCTGAGATTCTAACCCTCTAGGCGCAGCGCTGCTTGGAGAAACGGCAGATCTCGGGGTACTATAAGTATTGCTGCGCGTGGCGGGGTAGATCCCTGCCCGACGCCGAAGGAGTCTGCTTGTCAAAAGAAGATGCGATTGAAGTGATGGCAACTGTCGTCGAGACGCTGCCGAACGCGCTGTTCAAGGTGGAGCTCGAGAACAAGCATCAGGCGCTGGCTCATGTCTCCGGCAGAATGCGCAAGAACTTCATCCGTATCCTTCCCGGCGATCGCGTCGCGATCGAGCTCAGCCCATACGACCTGAATCGGGGTCGTATTGTCTATCGCTACAAGTAGATCTGTCTGTGGCTGTTCGGCTTGGAGCCCTGGCGGCATGATGGACAGCAACGTGAAAAAGAGTGCCATGCGACAGCGAATGGTCGCTGTGGCTGGAGTTATTTAGGGGAGTAGGGAATGAAAGTACGTGCATCGGTAAAGAAGATCTGTGATAAGTGCAAGGTGATTCACCGGCGGGGTGTGGTTCGCGTGATCTGCGAGAACGCCAAGCATAAGCAGCGTCAGGGCTAAGCTCTCTGGCGAGACCTGGGAGCCGCGGGGCGAGTTAGCTGAAGTCAAGGCTTGCGATGAACCCTGTGGAGTCTCTCCCGCAAAGACAACCTCGCTCCGGACCAGCGTCATGGAAGCGTCCGAGGGCACTCGAAAGGAATCAGTATGGCTCGTATCTCTGGAGTCGACGTGCCGAATCACAAGCAGGCACGCATTGGGCTCACGTACATCTATGGCATCGGCAACGCGCGTGCGAAGCGAATCCTCGAGAAGGCCGGGGTCAATCCGCAAGAGAAGATCGGCACCCTGGACGAGGACCAGCTCAATCAGATCCGCAATGTGATCGAGCAGGAGGGGCAGATCGAGGGCGACCTCCGGAAGGACGTGTCGCTCAACATCAAGCGCCTCATCGAGATTCAGTCTTATCGCGGGTTGCGTCATCGCCGCTCTCTGCCCGTTCGCGGCCAGCGAACCCACACCAACGCTCGTACCCGCAAAGGACCCCGCAAGGGCACCGTCGCTGGTAAGAAGAAAGCGACGAAGTAAGCCATGGCGAAGACACAGAACAAGGGCACTGGCGCGAAGGTCGGCAAGAACAAGAAGTTCAAGAAGCGCGAGCGGAAGAATGTTCCATTTGGCTTGGTGTTCATCCAGGCCAGCTTCAACAACACGATCGTGACGATCACGGACCAGACCGGCAACACGCTGAGCTGGAAGAGTTCGGGCTCGCTCGGCTTTCGCGGGTCGCGGAAGGGCACTCCGTTTGCGGCACAGCAGGCGGCTTCAAACGCTGCGAATGCGGCGCGCGATCACGGACTGCGCTCGGTGGATGTGCGTGTCTCGGGACCTGGCTCCGGCCGCGAGTCGGCGATTCGCGCGCTCGCGTCGTCAGGCATCGAGGTGCGTTCGATCCGTGATGTTACGCCGATGCCGCATAACGGTTGCCGTCCTCCGAAGCGCCGTCGCGTCTGACCTGCCGCACGATGTTGTTGGGGCTGAGGCGGCAATCTTGTTGAGAGACCGTTGCAGCCAAGACTTACCCGGATCGCGACGAAGCGCCTTGAGCGTGTAAAGCGATCGACACCCGATCTCAGGAGATAGAATCAGATGGCACGTTACACAGGACCTGTCTGCCGGCTGTGCCGGCGCGACGGCACGAAGTTATTCCTCAAGGGTGCGAAGTGCTTCACGGAGAAGTGCCCTGTTGAGAAGCGCAACTTTCCTCCGGGACAGCATGGGCAGTCGAAGAAGCAGAAGAAGGTTGTTGGCTACGGCCTGCAACTGCGCGAGAAGCAGAAGGCCAAGCGCATCTACTTCACGCTCGAGACGCAGTTCCGCGCGTACTACCAGAAGGCCTCGAATCGGACTGGCGTCACCGGCGAGCTGCTCCTGCAGCAGCTTGAGACTCGTCTCGATAACGTCTGCTATCGCATGGGGCTGGCCACCAGCCGTCGTCAGTCGCGACAGATCGTTCGTCATGGGCACGTGCAGGTCAACGGGCGCAAGGTCAACATCCCCTCGTTCCAGTGCAAGGTCGGCGATGAGATCGCTGTGCGAGAGGGATCGCGCCAGCTGGTTGTCCTCGAGGAGTCGAAGAATTTCGCCTCAGGACAGCGCTCGGTGCCGTGGCTTGATATCAACCGCGACGCATACGCGGCAAAGGTCGTCGCGCTTCCGCGACGCGAGGATGTAAATCTACCCGTCAACGAGCAGCTCATCGTCGAGCTTTACAGCAAGTAAACCGCGATGGTCGCGGTGCGTGCATTGCGGCTGCTGCGCGGCACAGGTCGCCCGCAGCAGCTTCGATACGCGCTATCGTCACAATCCGATGTGCAACCGCAACAACCGCCAGTCCGCAGAGTGCTTCGCGGCTAGGACGGAGGAAAGGAACAAGCACTATGCTTTGGAGAGGTTTTCAGAAGCCCAAGCGTCTCGCAGTCGAGAATGATTCCCTAACGGAGAAGTACGGCAAGTTCTCCGCGCAGCCCTTCGAGCGCGGCTTTGGAACGACGATCGGCAACGCGCTGCGCCGTACCCTGCTGTCCTCGATTGAGGGCGCGGCGGTCACCGCGGTTCGGATCGAGGGCGTGTTGCACGAGTTTCAGTCGATCACCGGTGTCGTCGAGGACGCGACCGATATCATCCTGAACTTGAAGCAGATTCCGTTTAAGTTGAACGGTGACGGCCCAAAGGCGCTCTATCTGCGGGCTGATACGGCAGGTAATGTCACCTCGGGCCAGATCGAGGCGGATGGCGACGTCGAGATCCTTGATAAAGACGTGCACATCTGCACGGTCTCCGAGGGGGGCCGGATCGACATGGAGATGCGTCTCAAGCGCGGTCGTGGTTACGTCTCTGCCGACAAGAACTTCGACGGGGACCTCGGCCTGGGTTTCATCCCAGTCGACTCGGTCCACTCGCCAGTGCGCAAGGTGAACTACCTTGTCGAAGCGGCGCGTCTTGGTCAGATCACCGATTATGACAAGCTCACGCTTGAGATCTGGACAAACGGTACGGTGCTTCCGGCGGATGCGCTCGGTCTCTCGGCGAAGCTGCTGAAGGATCACATGACGATCTTCATCAACTTCGAAGAGGAGATGGAGGCGGGGCACGATGGCTTGCACGATGGGCCGCAGATTCGCAATGAGAACCTGAACCGTTCCGTCGAGGAGTTGGAGCTGTCAGTGCGAAGCTACAACTGCCTGAAGAATGCGAACATTGCCACCATTGGCGAGTTGATCCAGAAGACCGAGGCAGAGATGCTGAAAACGAAGAACTTCGGTCGCAAGAGTCTGAACGAGATTAAGGAAATTCTCGCGCAGATGGGTCTTTCGCTCGGCATGAAGATCGACGATCAGGGTAATCCGGTTCCGGGACCGACATCCGTCCTGCCGGCCGCGACTCTGGCGGCGAGCTTCGGCAACTTTGACGATGATGACGAGGACGAAGAGGACGAGGACGACGACCTCGTGATGCCGAACAACGAGCCGGAGAACTTCTAGCTTTTACCGCGGGCGAGCGCATCGCAGGACGCCTCGCTCGTTCTTCATGCAGCATCGGGCGGAGCTCAAGGGCCGAGCCAACGAGATCACCCAAGGAGAGGGCATTTGCCCTGGCGTCACTCACGGGGGCCAGTATTCAGGTCTGGTGAGCGATGGCCGAGAGAGAGCATCCATGCGCCACCGCAATGCAGGTTTCAAGTTAGGTCGTAACACCAGCCACCGTCGCGCGATGCTGCGCAATCTCGTGACTTCGATCGTGTTAATGGATCGCGTCGAGACCACCATCACCAAGTGCAAGGCGAGCCGGCCGCTGGTCGAGAAGATGATCACGCTGGGCAAGCGCGGCGATGTTCATGCTCGACGTCAGGCTGCAGCGTACCTGATGACGCCCGCTGCAGTGGATCGCCTCTTCGGTGTGGTTGCGCCCCGTTATGGCTCTCGCAACGGCGGCTACTCCCGCATTATTCGCACGGGACCACGCAAGGGTGATGCCTCGGAGATGGCGTTCATCGAGTTGCTCGGCGCCGAGCAGGAGCTGAACGAGAAGGCACAGAAGCGCGCCGAGATACGCGCAAAGCGCCGAGAAGAGATGCAGAAGCAGCTTGAGGAGCAGAGTCCAGCGGCTGATGAGCATCAGCCGGATCCCAACAACGAGCCGTAGACTCCTGTTGCGGGATAAAAGAGGTAGAGGCTCTTTCGGGCCTCTACCTCTTTGCTTGCGGGGCTGAGTTACTTGCGGATGCTGTCGTAGGTGACGACACGATTCTTTCCGGCTCGTTTCGCGGCGTAGAGCGCTTCATCCGCCATGCCGACAAGCTGGAAGCCGTTTACGAGGGTGTCCTGAATCGCTGCAATACCGGCGCTGATGGTGACCTGCTCATGCTCCCAGGCCTCAGACGCGATGCGTTCCATCAGACGGTTCGCGAAGCCCTGCGCTCCCTCGACGCCACTCTCCGGAAGAAGAACGACGAACTCCTCGCCACCATAGCGGGCCACGAGGTCCGGCAGCCGGATCGTGGTCCGCAGGACGGCACTCAGACGGCGGAGAACGTCATCTCCGGCACCGTGACCCCAGCGATCATTAATCTTCTTGAAGTTGTCGACGTCAAGCAGCACGATGGCGAGCTCACGCTTGCGACGGCGGGCGACGGAGAACTCAAGAACAAGTCGCTCTTCAAAGGCGCGCCGATTACGCAGGTTGGTCAGCTCGTCCGTAACGCTGAGGCGCCGAAGCTGCTCGTTCGCCTCCTGCATCTCCTCCTGCACGCGCTCGAGCTCCTCCTTGCGCATGAGATCTTCCGTCACGTCGACCGCGACACCGGCGAGCAGCATGTTGCCTGCGGAGTCGTAGCAGGGAAACTTGTATGTCTTCCAGGAGCTCACCGTGCCGTCCGGGGAACGCAGGCGCTCTTCGGACTCGACCATCCGGCCACCGGCCATAATCTCGAGATCCTGCATGCGCACTGGATTGGCGGCGGAGCGCGACCATAGCTGCTCGTCGGTCTTGCCCAGCCAGGCAAACTCGCTTACGCCGAAACGTCGCGCGTAGCTACGGTTATAGAAGAGCAGCCGGCCAGCGGCGTCCTTAATGTAGCTCAGGAACGGACTTGCGTTCATGAAGGTACGGAAGAGTTCCTCGCTGGCGCGCAGGTTGGCGGCAGAGCTCTCCCGTTCACGCGTCAGAGCTTCGAGCTGCTGGCGACTGTCGGCGAGCTCCATGCGAGCGCGCAGCTGTCGCGCCAGAAGTTCGAGGGCGCCTTCCTGCTCCGCGGTGAGGACGCGAGGTACTAGGTCGGTGACACAGAGCACGCCTAAGGGCTGGCCGTGCGTATGCGTCAGGCGGACCGCGGCGACGAAGCGGAGGTGCGGCTCTCCGGTGACCTGCGGGTCGGCGCGGAAGCGCTCGTCCCGTGCCGCATCCTGCACCACGAGCGGCTCTGCGTGGCGCAGCGCCTCCTCACAGAAGGCCGTGCTGATGGCGGCCTCGCGCAGCCGGAGCGCTCCGGAGGCGCGTGCCCACCGCCGCTGCTCGTCCAAGAGCATGACCATGCCGGTCGATGTGCGGCAGAGTGCCGCGGCAAGCCGTGCCGCATCGTCATACTTGCTCTCATCGGAGAGGTCGATTTCGGTCGGCAGACGATGAGACAGAGGTACAGCATCTTCAACGGGCATACCGCAGACCATCACCTGAGAGCGTCATTGAGTTACATCACATTGCGCGTGCAGACATCTGATCACCACACGCCGCGAAAGACCTTCAACACGAACTGGAGAGATCTCAAAACGCCGTCATAGGAGTGATCTCGATGCACCCGGTCTTCCCTTTGTGTACGTCGGCAGGGCTGTTGAGGATGGCGGAGACGGCATTCGGCTGCGATGAGGATCACTTACTCAGGATTTGACCGGATTGCCTCACGCACGTGCTGGACGGCTTCGGGCTTGAAGTGGGTGAGATTGTGAACTTCAGCTGCGTGCTTCTCGATCTTGAGCAGCATCTCGTCCTCGCTGGTACCGTCGAGCTGCCATTCACAGTCGTATCCGACGTCTTTGCAGTGGAAGTGCTTTACTCCGTCCGCCATGGTTGATCTCCTCTGCCCCTCTAAGATGCCACGAGACAGGAGCGGCGCTGTACCACTTCCGCGTCAGCAGCGACGCTCCGTTAGCGCATAGGGCGCCGTGATCGGCGACTATGCCGATGAGTCGGTGATCAACGTCGAGCGTTAGCGGCGGATCGCCCACATCAGCCAGCTGGCAACGATGGTGCCGCCGACAAACAGGGCAAAGCAGAGAGCGCCGAAGCGAATCATCTTCGGCGGCTCAGAACGCTGGGTGATGCCAAAGATGACCGAGGTAAAGAGCGCGAAGAGCAACATCGCGGTGAAGTGGTTCATCGCGGCTTCCTGCCTGTCGCGAGCGAGTGCGCGTCGACTGCGCTGACGATGTTGAGCAGGCCGGCGACGACGATGAACTTGGTGCCATAGTCTGCCGTCGCGAGGACGACCGAGGAGGCGCCGAGATCGAAGACGCGCGTCGCAAAGTAGAGCAGGCCCGTGCCGAGGTCGCCGACGAAGTTGAGAATGTCGAGCAGCTCGCCGGTGTTTGGGGTGTAGATCTTTCCCTGAAGGCCGATACCAATCGCGAACATGCTCACGACGGAGACGAAGATGAGCGCGCCGCGCATCCAGGTCCGGAGGAGGAGATGGCCGGCACCCGGAATGAGCCATCCCATCAGCAGGATCACGAACGGTGGTGCGAGGGCTGTGGAGCGCGCGGCAGAGCGAGGCGCGGCCTGGATGTGAGTCTGCATCTACGAGGATGATAGCAGTTGGACGCCAAGCAACGCGTCACGCGGCGGCCTGCGGCGTGGTCGTTCTAGATGCGTACCAGCTCCTGCTGTCGAGGGCCGGTGACCGTGGCGCTGCCCGGGCGGGTGATCATATCAACCTCGCTGCGGACGCCGAAGGCGTCGGAGCCGGTGGGGAGGTAGATGCCGGGCTCGACCGAGAAGCAGGTGTAGGGCAGAAGGAGGCGCTCGTCGTGGGTCTCGAGGTTGTCGAGGTGCGCTCCGTTGCCGTGGATCTCGGTGGCGATGTTGTGGCCCGTGCGATGGGTGAAGGCATCCGCGAAGCCGGCGTCGCGGATGACCGCGCGGGCGGCGTCATCGGCCTGCCAGCCGGCGATAGGGGTGCCGGTGCGGAAGGCCTGCTCGACGGCGGAGATGGCGGCGTCGCGGGCGTCACGGACGGTGTGAAAGATGAGCTGCTCGCGATCCGAGGGCTCGCGGGCGACGACGCCGGTCCATGTGATGTCGTACCAGACGGAGCCGGGGAGGGGGTGGGTGGGTTGGGCGGGATCGGCGAGGCGGGCCCAGATGTCGATGAGGACGAAGCTGCCGGGGGGGATGGGCTGCGAGCTCCCAGCCGTGGGCTCGTAGTGCGAGTCGGCGGAGTTGGGACCGGCGGAGCAGTTGGGGCCGTGGTCGGTCCAGAGAGCTTCGCGGGCGACGCCCTCGCGGAGGAAGGAGACGACGTCGAACTCGCCAAGGGTGCGGCCGGCGCGGGCGGCGTCGCCGATGAGGCGCCAGGCGGCGGCGAGGACGGGATCGAGGCGGCGCTGGGCTTCGACATGGGTCGCGATCTGCTCCTCGGTGAGGACGGCCTCGAAGTGGCTGACGAGGTCCGCGGAGCTGCGGACGTCCTTGCCGAAGGAGCGCACGAGCTCGACGGTGCCGGCGTCCACCATGGAGACGTACATGATGGCGTTGCGCGGCGAGTACTGCATGGCCACGGTCGCGGCTCCGTTCAGGAGGGGTTCGAGCTTCTGCTCGAGCTCCTGCCAGGAGGCGTACTCGGCCTTTGTGCCCGGGAGGGTGTCGAGTTTGCGTGACTCGATGCGGTGAACGAGCTTCTGCGGCTCGCCGGTGGCGGGGATGAAGTAGAACCAGCGGCGGGAGACGAAGTCGGTGGGATCCAGGCCGAGGATGCGGTAGGCGATGGGGTCGCGGTGATGGTGGTCGTAGAAGAGCCAGCCGTCGAGCCTGGCGTCGCGCAGTGCCTGCTGGAGGGAAGCGAGGTCCATGCCGCATGGTACCGGGTGCCAACCCCGATACCACCCCCCACCCCCTCCAAATATGCGCAAAATATTCGAAGGAAACAAGTTAGAGCCGAACCGGGGCGCAAACCCCCAGACTTCGAAGCCGATCTGACCGCAAAATACTCCACTGAGAGCACTTATGCGACAGGTCAAGAGCGATGGGCAGGCAAGACCCTGCTTTCATGATAGCGAGTGGGTACGGTGGAGTACGCCACGGCCGGCTGTTCACCGGAGTACGAATGACGGCGGGGGAGGCCGGTCCGCGGCGAAGCGGGTGGGTATAAGGGAGGAATGGTCTCGCGGCGGGTGGTGTTGACGACGTTCGGGTCGCTGGGGGATCTGCACCCGTTTCTGGCGCTCGGGCAGGCGCTCGGGCGGCGCGGACACAGAGCGGTGGTGGCGACGCTGCCGGTGTACGAGGAGCGGGTGCGGGCGGCGGGGTTGGCGTTCTGGCCGGTGCGAGCGGCGGTGCTGGATGGAGAGCCGACGCCGGAGCTGATGCGGCGGGTGTTCGACCGGCGGCGAGGCGTGGAGTTCATTGTGCGGCGAATGGTGATGCCGGCGCTCAGGACGGCGTACGAGGACACGCTGGCGGCGGCCGAGGGCGCGGATCTGCTGGTGGCGCATCCGCTGACGTTTGCGACGCGGCTGGTGGCGGAGGTGCGCGGGCTGCCATGGGCGTCGACGCAGCTGGCGCCGGTGGGGTTCCTGTCGGCGTATGATCCGCCGCTGCTCTCGGAGGCGCCGGGACTGGCGCGGATGCGGGGGCTGGGCCACAGGTTCTGGGGTCCGCTGTTCCGCCTGGCGAAGATGTCGGTACGGGGATGGACGGCGGAGTATGCGCGGATGCGGCGGGAGCTGGGTCTGCCGGGGGTGGCGAGTCCGCTGTTCGAGGGTGGGCATGCGCCGGAGCTGGTGCTGGCGATGTTCTCGGGGCTGCTGGGGGCGAAGCAGCCGGACTGGCCGCAGCAGGCGGAGGTGACGGGCTTTCCGTTCTACGAGGAGGGGTTGGGGGCGGCTCGAGGTGAGGTGCCGGGCAGCTATGCCGCGGGTGAGGGCTGGGCGGGGTTTGGAGGCGGGTTCGGAGTGGAGCTGGCGGCGGAGGTGGAGGCGTTTCTTCAGGCAGGGGAGGCGCCGATCGTGTTCACGCTGGGGAGTTCGGCGGTGATCGACGCGGGACGGTTCTACCAGGAGAGTGCGCGGGCGGCGGCGATGGTGGGGCGGCGGGCGCTGCTGCTGGCGGGGCGGGACCGGGCGAACTGGCCGGCGGGTGCGGTTGGGACCGAGGTGATGACGGTCGAGTATGCGCCGTTCGCGCGCGTGTTTTCGCGGGCGGCGGTGGTGGTGCATCAGGGCGGCGTGGGAACGACGGCGCAGGCGATGCGGGCGGGACGGCCGATGCTGGTGATGCCCTACGCGGTCGACCAGCCGGACAACGCGGACCGGGTGCGACGGCTGGGAGTGGCACGGGTGATCGATCGGCGGGCGTATACGGCGGAGAGCGCGGCGCGGGAGCTGGGGCTGCTGCTGGGGGACGAGACGTATGCCCGACGGGCGGCGGCGGTGGGCGAGGCGGTGCGCGCGGAGGACGGGGCGGAGCGGGCAGCGGAGCTGCTGGAGCGATTGATGGGATGAGCCTCGGCAGAGCTGCCGGGTCACGTTGGGCCGCTGTTCGCTGCTTGGTCTGTCATTGGGTGGCGGCGGGCTGGAGGCGTTTGACGACGGTGTCGAGCTGGGCCTGGATGGAGTCGAGGGTGTCCTGCTCGCGGTGGAGCTGGTCTTCGGCGTGTTGCAGGTTGGTGGCGGCCTCCTGCTCCTGGGGACGGAGGGAGGCGAGGAGGTTCTTGAGGTTCTCCTGGTTGTCCGAGAGCTGGCGACGCTGGTTGGTATCGAGGTTGGAGGTGGGGCTGTCCTCGGCGCGGGCGAGCTGCTGGGTGAGGTTTCGCAGCTGGGACTGGAGCTGAGAGAGGCGGGTGCGGAGGTCGTCGCGGCGCTGGGTGGCCTGGTTGAGGGCGGAGCGCTGGACCTGGAGCTCGGTGAGGAGGATCTGGGTGGTCTCGCTGAGGCGGACCTCGTTGTGGATGGCGCGCAGCTCGAGGAGGATGGCCTGGAGGGTCTCGGGATCGGCGGCCGGATGGGACTGCGCGGGGGTCGCGGGCGAGGTCGCGGCGAGGCTGAGAAGGGTGAGTGCGGCGATCCGGTTCACGAGGGCCTCCTCGGAGTGGGTGACGGTGGGGTCATGGTACGGGATGACCGGGGCAGGCGGCAGTGCGGAGTCCCTTTGAGCCTGACAACAAAAAGCCAAGGACAAGCGAGGGGCCGCGGGGGCGATGAGGTGACCGCGGCGTGAACACCCAACGGGGGTGGGGGTTTGCTCATCCGAGAGTGTTGACGCGCGTGGCTGGATATGTGAAGCGGGTGGGTCTGGGGCGAGGTGAGTGTGGCGATACATCCGAGCGGTGTGATTGGGAGTGAACAGCGGCGCACGGAGGGGCTGGGGAAGGTGACGGGCCGGGTGCGGTATGGGGCTGACCAGCCGGTGCCGGGGTTGGCGCACGCATGGATGAAGACGGCACCGATCGCGCGGGGGCGAGTGCGGTCGATCGACGATACGGCGGCGCGGGCGATGCCGGGTGTGCTGGAGGTGCTGACGTACAAGAACGTCGGCCGGGAGATCCGGGAGGTGAAGATCCTGCCGGATGGCGGGTTCATGTCGAACTCGGTGACGCCGCTGCGATCGAACCGGATCTGGTATGCGGGTCAGATTGTGGCGCTGGTGGTCGCGGAGACGATGGAGGAGGCGCGGGCGGCGGCGGACGCGGTGGCCGTCACGTACAAGGAGCAGCCGGCGGCGGCGGATTTGAGCAGTCCGGCGGCGACGGAGGTGAAGGCGAAGGCGCAGGGCGAGACCGAGCTGACGGCGGGCGATGTGGAACGGGGGTTTGCGGAGGCCACGGCGATCGTAGACGCGTGGTATGAGACGCCGGCGCAGCACCACAACCCGATGGAGCTCTTCCAGGCGACGTGCGCGTGGGAGGGCGAGGCGCTGACGGTGTGGGAGTCGACGCAGAACGTGCGCGGGTTCCAGTACGGGCTGGCGAAGCAGCTGGGGATCCGGCCGGCGAAGGTGCGGGTGCTGTCGGAGTTTATCGGTGGCGCGTTCGGGTCGCGGGGTGAGCTGGGACAGCACACAGCGCTGGTGGCGCTGGCGGCGAGGCGGCTCGGACGGGCGGTGAAGCTGGTGGCGACGCGGGAGCAGGGGTTCACGCTGCGGACGTATCGCGCGGAGACACGGCATCACGTGCGGCTGGGGGCCGACGCGGAGGGACGTCTGACGGCGCTTGATCATGCAAGCTGGGAGCTGACGAGCCGGAAGGACCGGTTTGCGCTGGCGGGGTCAGATGCGACGGCGCGGCTGTACGCGTGTCCGAACGTGCGCACGAAGGTGGCGAATGTGGAGGCGGACCGGCAGGCGCCGGGGTTTATGCGGGCACCGCCGGAGACGCCGTATCTGTTTGCGCTGGAGTCGGCGATGGACGAGCTGGGATATGCGCTCGGGATCGATCCGCTGGAGATGCGGCGGCGGAACGAGACGGCGATTGAGACGGTGACGCACAAACCGTACACGAGCCGGTCGCTGCTGCAGTGCATCGATCGGGGAGCGGAGGTCTTTGGGTGGTCGCGGCGCGATCCGCGGCCGGGATCGATGCGGGACGGCGATGCGCTAATCGGGTGGGGGTACGCGACGGCGTTCTATCCGACGCAGGCGGCGCCGGCGGAGTGCCGAGTGACGTTGACGCCGGAGCTCGGGGCGAAGGTGGAGGTGGGCACGCACGAGATCGGGACGGGGATCCGCACGGTGATCGCGCAGACGGCGAGCGATCTGCTGGGAGTGGCGATGGACCGGGTCGAGGTGGTGACGGGCGACAGCCGGCTGCCAGCGGCGCCGCTCTCGGCGGGCTCGAGCACGACGGCGTCGGTGTGCTCGGCGGTGGCGATCGCGTGTGACCAGGTGCGGGCGCGGGTGGCGAAGAGCGCGACGGGGGCGAAGGGCAGTGCGCTCTACGGGGCGGAGCCGGCGGGGGTGCGGCTGGTGCGAGGGCAGGCGGTCGCGGGCGAGAGGGTGGAAGAGCTGGCGATTGCGGTGCAGCGCGCGGGCCGGGGAAGGGCACTGGTCGAGAAGGGGGTCTTCACGCCGCACGGGGCGCCGCCAGTGATCGGGCCGGCGCTGATACGGCGGGGCAAGCCGCTACTGACGGGCGGCGAGCGGCTGAAGGACCGGATGCAGTTTGCCTTTGGGGCGCACTTCGTCGAGGTCCGGATCGACCGCTGGACGGGAGAGGTCCGGGTGCCGCGAGTGGTGGGGGTGTTTGCGGGAGGACGGATCATGAATCCGCGGACGGCGCGGGCGCAGCTCTCGGCGGGGCAGATCTGGGGGATGTCGGCGGCGCTCCACGAGGCGACGGAGGTGGATGCCACGACGGCGCGATATATGAACGCGAACCTGGCGGAGTACCACGTGCCTGTGGCGGCCGACATCGGGCAGATCGAGACGATCCTGATGGAGGAGGTGGATCCCCTGGTGAATCCACTGGGAGTCAAGGGCGTGGGCGAGGTGGGGGTGACGGGGATGAACGCGGCGATCGCGAACGCGGTGTTTCACGCGAGCGGCGTGCGACTGCGCAAGCTGCCGATTCGGGCGGGAGACCTGGCGATGGCGCAGCAGGCGATCGCCCGGGCGCGAGCGGAGGCCGAGGGCTAAGCTTGCCGGGGCTGCTCGATGACGAGCGGCCGTCTGGCCGAGGTCTCTGCTCCACGAAGCCGCTCCAGGCAGGCTGTACGGGCCGCCGCGGCGGGTGGGACGAGAGCTCTGTGAGCGGGCCTGCTTTAGCCGAGTGGAGGAAGCTCGATCCAGCGGTTGCCGATGACGCGCCTGGGGGCGGCCGGGAAGTGCTCGGTCCGCAGGCGATGGGCGCGGATCTTGAGCAGCTGCTCGACGGGAACGTAGGCGGTGGTGCCGTCGGAGAAGTCGACGATGAGCACGTTCTTCTCCGTGGGATCGGCCGAGAGCACTTCCAGGGTGGGCTTTTGCGACATGAGAGAAGCCTCCTTTGGGAAGACGAGCTTTGACTGCGCGGGAGCCTGAGGTCAGTGTTGAAACCACTGCGGCGCTTCCATCTCGGTGCCGAGCAGGACGGCGTAGTAGATGGTGTAGCGGCAGAAGACGCAGTGGGTCTCGTGGATGAGACTGGAGACCTCACCCACCGCCTGGGGAAAGGTGCGCAGGCACTCCGGACAGGTGATGATGATGTACTGCCGGCCGAGCGGTTCGTATTCGTTATGGCAGATCCAGATGGGGGCCAACCTGCTGGGCGCGCGCGGGGGGCGTGGGCCGTCGGGATCGGCCATGTCGCGCAGGGAGCTGAAGAGCGAGGTGAGGTTGGAGCCTTTGGCGTAGATCACGTCGGCGACGATGCCGTGCTCCCGGCCGTCTTCGGGCAGAGCTCCGCTCATGGCGATGACCTGGACGCGGGGAAAGCGGCGGCGGATGACCGAGAGCAGCTCGAAGCCGGACATGCCGGGCATGTTGAGATCGGAGAGAAGGATATCGGGCATCTGCTGCCGGATCGCGCCGAGTGCAGAGAAGCCGTCTTTTGCGGATCGCACGCTGAAGCCGAGCTCGGTGAGGATCGCGGAGAACGACTCTCGCAGATCGTCATCATCGTCCACCAGCAACAGCTTGGTCTTTGGGCTGGGCATCGATCTCTCCCTGAAAGGAAACTCGAGCGGGTGAGAGTAGAGCATGCCACTATGTCTGTAAACGAACTGTTCTCTTTTGCTCACTTGCAGCAAATTTTTGGAAGGGCTATTAGGGTGCGCGTCGGGTAGGGCGTCCGTCGCACAGCCTACTCATGCAGGACGACGGTGAGCAGAGACTGATGGACGCGGATGCGGCCGTTGTACTCCACAAAGCCAAGCTTGCGGAAGCGGTTCATGAAGAAGCTGACGCGGGAGCGGGTGGTGCCGACCATCTCGGCGAGGGCCTCCTGGCTGATCTTGGGGATCAGCGTCTCGTGTTCGCCGGACTTGCCAAATTCGGCCATGAGCAGCAGGATGCGCGCGAGCCGCTTCTCGCTCGAGTTGAAGAGCTGGTCGACGAGATCGGCCTGGGTGCGCATGCTGCGGGCGAGAAGGAAGGTGAGAAAGAGGTCGGAGAAGGCGTGCTCCTCGTGCATGACGCGACAGAGCTCGTCGCGGTTGATCTGCAGGGCGGAGCAGGCAGTAACGGCGGTCGCGGTGGCGAGGCGGCAGCCGCCAAGGCTGGCGACGGCCTCTTCGCCGGTGAAGTCGCCTGGACCGAGGAGGGTGATCGTGGCCTCTTTGCCGGTTCTCGAGACGACGGTGAGCTTGGCGCGGCCGGTGTGCAGGTAGAAGACCCATTCGGCCGGGTCTCCCTGGGTGAAGAGGTTGTCTTTGGCCTTGATGTGGAGGAGCTTGCGGCCATCTCCTGCGCTGGCCAGGTAGACGGCCGGGTCGAAGCGGGGTTCTTTCGTCGCGGCCATGGGCGTGCCATCTCCAGTGGGATGCGACGTGCAGTGTGCTGCAAGCGACAGAGCCGGGTGAGATTGCGGCGAGCATACGCGGCGGGCGCCCTCTTTACAAGGTCTGAGGCGTGGGGGGGGGGCGGCGAGGGCGGGCGGAAGCAGGAAGAAGGGCCGAGGCGATCGCCCCGGCCCTCGTCTCTGACGGTGATGGGTGGTTAGGCGTTGACCTCGGCTTCGGCCTTGGCGGCCTCGTTCGCGGCGTTCTTGGCGCTGGCGAGTTCGGCCATCTGCTGGCGCTTGAGCTCGGCGGCGTTCTGACCGAGTTCGGCGGCCATGGTCTCAGTGGTGAACGACTCGATGAGGTCGCCGGCGCGAATGTCCTTGAAGCCGGCGAGGTCGATGCCGCACTCGACGCCGGAGCGGACCTCGGAGACGTCATCCTTGACGCGCTTGAGCGAGGAGATGCGGCCCTTCCAGACCTCGGCTCCGTCGCGCAGGACACGGACCTGGTTCTCGCGCTTGATGAGGCCGTCGGTGACGCGGCAGCCAGCGATCTGGCCGACCTTGGTGATCTTGAAGACCTGCAGCACCTCGGCACGGCCGGCGTAGTTCTCGCGATAGACGGGCTCGAGCAGGCCGAACATGGCCTTGGTCATCTCGTCCTGAAGCTCGTAGATGATGGAGTGGAGGCGGATCTCGACGTTCTCGCGATCGGCGAGCTCCTGCGACTTGCGCTCCGGGCGGACGTTGAAGCCGATGACGACGGCGTTTGAGGCCGACGCGAGCAGGATGTCGGACTCGGTGATGGCGCCGACGCCGGAGTGGAGGACGCGGACGCGAACCTTCTCGGTCGACATGCGGACGAGCGAGTCGGCGAGGACCTCGACCGAGCCCTGCACGTCGCCCTTGAGGATGAGGTTGAGGTCCTTGACCCCGGCCTGCTTGATCTGCTCGGAGAGGCCTTCGAGCGAGACGCGGGAGCTCTTGGCGAGCTGCGCCTCGCGCTCTTTGAGCTTGCGGTACTGTGCGATGCCCTTGGCCTTGTCGCGATCGGCCATGACGAGGAAGGTATCGCCGGCGTCGGGCATGCCCTCGAGGCCGAGGATCTCGACCGGGGTGGAGGGTCCGGCCTCCTCGATGGGACGGCCGCGGTCATCGAACATGGCGCGGATCTTGCCGAAGGTATTGCCGACGATGTAGCTGTCTCCGAGCTTGAGGGTGCCGTTTTGGACGAGGACGGAGGCGACGGCGCCGCGGCCGCGGTCGAGTTTGGCCTCGATGACGGTGCCGACGGCGGGGCGCTCGGGCTGGGCCTTCTGCTCGTTGGTGTCAGCGACGAGGCAGATCATCTCCTCGAGGGCGTCGAGGTTGAGGCGCTGCTTGGCGGAGACCTGGACGAACTCGATGTCGCCGCCCATGGACGTGGCCTGAACGCCGCGCGCGGCGAGCTGCTGCATGACGCGGCTGGGATCGGCCTCGGGCTTGTCGATCTTGTTGACGGCGACGATCATCTGCACCTTGGCGGCGCGGGCGTGATCGATGGCTTCGAGGGTCTGGGGCATGACGCCGTCGTCGGCGGCGACGACGACCACGACGATGTCGGTGACCTTGGCGCCGCGGGCACGCATGCGGGTGAAGGCCTCGTGGCCGGGGGTGTCGAGGAAGACGATCTCGCGGCCAAAGGCGGGGGAGTCGGGCTTGGTGATGCGGACCTTATACGCGCCGATGTGCTGGGTGATGCCGCCAGCCTCGCCGGCGGCGACGTCGGTCGAGCGAATGGCGTCGAGCAGCGAGGTCTTGCCGTGGTCGACGTGGCCCATGACAGTGACGACGGGCGAGCGGGTGACCTCGACCATGCCGGTGGTGTCTTCGAGGAAGCCCTCGATGGCCTCATTCTCGAGCTGCTCTTCGACGGTGATGACCTCGGCGTCGGCACCGAACTGGCGGGCGACGTCCTTGACGAGTTCGGCGTCGAGGGACTGATTGACGGTGACGAAGACGCCGCGCATGAGCAGGATGGCGATGAGGTCCTTGCCGCGGATCTCGAGTTTTTCGGCGAGGTCCTTGACGCTGATGCCCTCGGTGACGGTGATCGAGCGGGTGATGGGCAGAGGCTCGTTCGAGAAGGAGGCGGCCCCGCCAAAGCGCGGCGGCGGGGTGAAGCCCTTCATCGGGCCTTCCTTGCTCTTTTCGTAGCGCTTGTTGCCACCGCGGCGCTGGCCGGGTCGTTGCGCCGGACGCGCGCTGCCGGGGTTCTCCCCCGCGCCCGGGGGTGCAGCACCGGGACCGCCCGGACGAGCGCCAAAGCCGGGACGGGCGCCGAAGGCCGGGCGCGCTCCGCCTGGGGCGAAGCCGGGACGGCTGCCGGGGGCTCCGGGTGCGCCGCCGGGGCCACCGGGGAAGGTGCGGGTGGGGTGCATCGGGCGACGGGCACCGGCAGGACCAGTGCTGAAGCCGGGTCGCGGGCTACCGGGGCCGCCAGGACCACCCGGGCCGCTCGAGCCGGGACGAGGACGCTCAAAGATGGGGCGGCCGCGCGCCGGGGTGCCGGGCGGGGGCGGTGGTGCGGTATAGGTCGGTCGCGGGCCGGTCTGCGGCATGACGACGCGGCGCGGCGGTGGACCGGGCGGCGGGGCCGGAACGACGGCGGCGGGAGCTTCGGGGGCGACGACGGCGGGTGCCGCGGCGACAGGGGTCGCGGGGGCGACGGGCGCAGCTGCTGGCGGTGCCGCGACGGCGGCCGCGGGACGCGCGACGGTGGGGGGAACGGAGGAGTTCAGGGCCGCTGGCACGACCGCGGGGGGCCGGGCGGCGGCGGCGGCCGAGGGACCGACCACAACGGGACGATCGGTGGGCGCGACGGTAAGGGGGCTTGGGGCGCCGGCCGGTGCGCGGCCGACGACGGGGCCGGCAGGCGGACGGCTTGCGATGGCGGGGCCCGGCGGCGGAGCGACGATGTTGGCGCCCTGACGGGGCAGAGGAACGACGCGGCGTGGGCCAGAGGCGGTCGCGGCGGGCTGGTTGGCCTGCGTGGGGCGGCCGGGAATGGTGGTGCCAGCGGGCCGGGGGCCACCGAGGTTCTGGGCGGGCGGGGCGGGCGAAGCTGAGACACTCGGCGCAACGACGGGCGGCGCGGTGACTGCGGGGCTCGGCGTGGGCTGAGTGGTCACGGGCTGGGCTGCCGCGGGGAAGGCGGTGACGGTGTGCTGGGCCGCGGCCGACGGGCTCACGCCAGGCTGGACTGCAGCAGGCGCGGGTGCGACGGGGCGGGGCGGGGCGGGGACGACGGCCGGGGGCGGGCTCGCAGGCGCGGCGACGACGGGCTGCCGCTGCAGTGGCGGGGCGGCCTTGGCGGCGGCTTCCTGCTGCTTGCGCTCGAGGATGGCCTTGAGCGCGTCGCCGGGCTTGGCGGCCTTGGAGAGGTCGATGCGCGGCGCAGCGGCGGCGGCGGACGACGCACGGCTGCTGGAGCGACTGCCGCCGTTGATGTAACCGCGAACCTTCTCGGCCTCATCTGCCTCGATGGAGCTGGAGTGCGTCTTCTTCTCGGTCACGCCGACCGCGGTAAGCGCGTCCAGGATGGACCTGCTCTTGACTTCGAGCTCGCGCGCCAAATCGTTAATTCGAACCTTATTCATCCGTTCCTTTTCAGTGACTCCGCCAGTTATCGCAACATGCGAGCCTCACAGCAGAGAGGACCATTGTACGTAATTTCCGTAGATTTCTGATGATTTCTACGCGTCACGCCGTGGCTGCCAAGACCTCGGCTAGCCACGGTCGTGCCCATCGGTGTCGATTCCCTCGTCGGAGATCTCCTGCGACTCGGCGACGAGGGTGTCGACGGTGTCGTTATCGATCTCGATCTGCTCTTCGCGGCGGTCGGCCTCGTCGTTCGCGTCCGAGAGGCGATCCTCGGCGTCGGCGAGCTCCTCGGTCGAGACGCCGTTGAGCTGCTGTGCCTCGCCGAAGTCGCCGGCGTCCTCGGCGAGGAGCTCTTCCGGGGTGCGATCGATCGAGGTGTTCTCGAGCGGGGTGCCAGCGTCGACGAGCTCGTCGAGGGTGTCCTCGTCGGTGAGTCCGGTGGGTTCTGCCATGGTCTCTGTCCTTTCGGGCGCGATCTCGTCGCCCAGTGCCACGTGCTCGTGATCCGGCGCTGCGGCTTCGCTGCTGGTTGCGGGGATCTCTTCTGTAGATGCGGGGGCGGCGGGATCGGACGCGGCGGCGGGCCGCTCCTCGCCCTCCTCATACTGGCCGAAGTAGTGGCGAACGGCGGTCGAGATCTTCTCGACGGTCCTCTCACCGATGCCCGGAACCTCTTCGAGCTGCTCGGGGGTCATGTCGGCGAGCTCTTCGATGGTGGTGATGCCGGCGGCGATGAGCTTCTCGAGGATCTGCTCGCCGAGCTCGGTCACCTGCTCGATGGGCGTGGTGGGACCGCCGGACATGGCCTGCATCTGCTGCTCGACCTCGAGGCGCTTCTCCTCTTCGCTCTTGATGTCGATCTTCCATTGTAGGAGCTTGGCAGCGAGGCGGACGTTCTGGCCCTTCTTGCCGATGGCGAGCGAGAGCTGGGTGTCATCGACGATGACCTCGATCTGCTTCTCGCCGAGATCGGTGATGGAGACACGGCTGACCTTGGCGGGCTGCAGGGCTTTCTCCGCGAAGGTGGTGATCTCCTCGGAGTACTCGATGATGTCGATCTTCTCGCCGCGCAGCTCGCGGATGATGGACTGGACGCGCATGCCCTTCATGCCGACGCAGGCGCCGACGGGGTCGACGTCCTTGTCACGGGACTGGACGGCGATCTTGGTGCGCTCGCCGGCCTCGCGGGCGATGGCGCGGATGCTGACCGTGCCGTCGTAGATCTCGGGGACCTCGGACTGGAAGAGGTTCTGAACGAGGCCGGGGGCGGCGCGAGAGACGATGACCTGCGGGCCCTTGGCGGCGCGGTCGACGCGCAGCAGGACGACACGGACACGCTCGCCGACGGCGAACTGCTCGAGGCGGGACTGCTCGCGCTTGGGCATGCGGGCCTCGGCCTTACCCAGGTCGAAGATGGTATCCATCGGCTCCAGGCGCTTGACGGTCGCGGAGAGGACCTCGCCGGCGCGATGGTTGTACTCGTTAAAAACGGTGTCGCGCTCGGCCTCGCGGACCTTCTGGAAGATGACCTGCTTGGCCATTTGGGCGGCGATGCGGCCGAGCGGGGTGGTGTCCTTGTAGAAGCGGAGTTCACCGCCGACCTCGACCTCGGGCGCGAGCTCGCGAGCCTGATCGAGGGTGAGCTGGTTGGCCTCGTCCTCGACCTGCTCGGGGGCTTCGACGACGGTCTTGAAGACGTAGGCGCGGATCTCGCCGGTGTCGCGGTCGAGCTCGGCGCGCATGTTCTCGACGGTCTTGTAGTACTTGCGGGTTGCGAGCGCGATCGCGTCTTCGACGGCGCCGACGACGATCTCGGGGTCGATGCCCTTGTCGCGGCTGAGCGCTTCGATCGACTGATACAGAACACTTGCCATACGTCCTCGTTCCTCGTGTCTCTCCGCCATGTGCGCAATGCGCGCGGTCTGGCGGGCGATGCTGCCCGGTTGGTTCCGGGTCTGTGCCGCTGGTGTTCTGCCGGCGGATCGGGGCTGTGACGCCCCTGTGGTGTGCGGCTAGATCTCGGCCTCGAGGTTCGCCTTCTCGATGTTGCTGAGGCTGATCGCGACGGTGGGCCGGTCGCCGACGGTCTTCCTGCTCTTGCCCTTCTGTTTGACGGCGGCGAGGTCGAGGGTGATCTGTGCGTCGTCGGCCTCGGTGAGGCGTCCCTTCCAGTGCCGGTTGCCGTCGACGGGGGTGAAGGTCTGCACCTTGACGAGACCGCCGCGGAAGCGCCGGAACTCCTCCGGCCGGGTGAGCCTGCGTTCGAGCCCCGGCGAGGAGACCTCGAGGGTGTACTCGGCGCCGGGCACGAGGTCCTCGATGTCGAGCAGGGTACCGAAGTCGCCGGCGAAGGTGCTGCAGTCCTCGTGGGTTACGCCCGAGAGCATCTCGACCGGAACGCCGGAGGGGAGGAGATCGCTGGCCTCGCCGGCGGCGGCGAGAGCCCGAAGCTGTTCACGGCCGGCGGCGTCCTTCTCCAGGAAGACGCGGAGGATGCGGGCCTTGCTGTTGCCCTGGAACTCGACGTCGACGACCTCAAGGCCGTGGGACGTTGCGACGCGTTCCGCCGCGTTCCGAATTGAGTGAATATCCAGTGCCATTGCTGTCGTACGGACCCCGGCGATGCCGGGGGGAACCGTGAAAACTCTCGCTGCAAAGAAAAAGTGGGCCTGCGCCCACTCACCCTCTCCGCCACATCGCCGGTGTGGTCACGGCGTACTGCACCTGCGGCAGCACGGACTTCGTCTGCAGATCGAAGTATAGCTCCGCAACGGGTGATTCTTCAATGGAGGTGCTTTGAGGGGCTGTCTGGCGGACGGGCCTGGACCGAGGCCCCGGGCGAGTAGAGCGGTGCGATCGCGCCGCGTCCTGCTGGCGAAGGATCTCCGCGTGGCTGTTCCAAATGCGGTAAGCTAACCGGAACCCGGACGCGCGCGAGCCCCTCCACCCAGCCTCGCGGCGGGGGTTCCCTCCTTCATGATCATGACTCCGGTTGCGGAAGCGCTCACCTTTGACGACGTTTTGCTGGTGCCTGCCTACAGCGACGTGGTTCCGACACAGGTCTCGACGCAGACGCAGCTGACGCGCGAGATCACGCTGAACACGCCACTGCTCTCGGCCGCGATGGATACGGTGACGGAGTCGCGCCTTGCGATCGCGATGGCGCAGCAGGGCGGCATGGGTGTGGTGCATCGTAACCTGACGATGGAGCAGCAGGCGGGCGAGATCGACAAGGTGAAGCGGTCCGAGAGCGGGATGATCGTCGATCCGGTGACGATCTCGCCGGACGAGTCGATCCATGCGGCGCTCGAGGTGATGCGGCGCTACAAGATCTCGGGCGTCCCGGTGACGCGGGATCGCAAGCTCGTCGGCATCCTGACCAACCGCGACCTGCGCTTCGTCTCGCGGACCGACATTCCCATCTCGGACGTGATGACAAAGGACAACCTGATCACGGTGCCGGTGGGCACGACGCTCGAGCAGGCGGAGCAGATCCTGCACCAGCATCGGGTTGAGAAGCTGCTGGTGGTCAACGACGAGTACGAGCTGAAGGGCCTGATCACGGTCAAGGACATCCAGAAGAAGCTGAAGTATCCGCTGGCGGCAAAGGACTCGCAGGGGCGGCTGCGGGTGGCGGGGGCGATTGGAGCGACGGGAGACTTTCTCGAGCGCGCGTGCGAGCTGGTCAAGGCGCGGGTCGACGCGCTGGCGATCGACTCCGCGCACGGGCACTCGTCGCGGGTGCTGGACGCGGTGCGCGAGGTGAAGCGGCGCTTTCCGAGTGTGGCGCTGCTGGCGGGCAATATCGCGACGTACGAGGGTGCCTGCGCGCTGATCGATGCGGGCGCGGACGCGATCAAGGTGGGCATCGGGCCGGGGTCGATCTGCACGACGCGCATGGTGACCGGGGCGGGCATGCCGCAGATCACGGCGATCTCGGAGGCGTTTCGCGCGGCCGGCGAGCGCGGGGTGCCGGTGATCGCGGACGGCGGGATCAAGTACTCGGGCGACATCACGAAGGCGATTGCGGCGGGGGCCTCAGTGGTGATGATGGGGTCGCTGTTCGCAGGCGTGGATGAGAGCCCGGGAGAGACGATTCTGTATCAGGGGCGGTCGTTCAAGGCGTATCGCGGGATGGGATCGCTGAGCGCGATGGCGCAGGGGTCGGGCGAGCGCTACTTCCAGAGCACGGAGGACTTCAACGACTCGGCGACGAACCTGGAGCGTCCGAACCTGACGGCGCGCGAGGGCGCGAACGGCAATCGGCTGGGCAAGTTCGTGCCGGAGGGCATCGAGGGGCGGGTACCGCATCGCGGGCCGCTCGAGGCGATGGTCTTTCAGCTGGTGGGCGGGCTGCGGTCGGGGATGGGATATCTGGGGTGCTCGACGATCGAGGAGCTGCAGCACAATGCGCGCTTCATCCGTATCTCGAATGCGGGTCTGCGCGAGTCGCATGTGCATGACGTGATCATTACGCGCGAGGCGCCGAACTATCACGTGGAGTAGGGCGCGTGTAGAGGCGGGTGCGGTGCGTGGATCAGGGCATGCAGGGTACAGGGTGTGGTGTGCGCGCGTGCGAGTGGGGTGCGATGCGGAGGAGAGTCTTTGTGCCTGGGAGCCGCGCTGCGGGCGATGTACTCCGCGCACGATGGCACCGTCCGCTTCGATCGAGATCGCGTTGCTTGTTCGAGGTAATACTCATCTCCGCGATGTGGCGCCGTGCTAGGGAGTAAGTTCGAGGACGGCGGAGTCGAAGCGGTGGCGCAGGGTAAAGCCGAGGCGACCGTAGAGGGTGGCGGCGGGTATGTTGCTTTCGGTGACGGTGAGGGTGATGGCGTGGTAGCCGGCGCGGGTGAGCTCGGCGGCGCAGTGCTCGAGCAGATGCCGGCCGAGGCGGCGACCGCGAGCTTCGGGGAGGACGCAGAGCTGGGTGACGTGGGCGACGTCCGGGGCGACGCGCGAGCAGAGGATCATGGCGACGAGGCGGTGTGCGGCCTCGTCGGCGATCACCCAGGAGTGCTGGGTCTCGAAGACGCCGCAGCCGGGGAAGCGGACGATGTTGTGCAGAAAGCGGAGCGAGCCATGAAGCGAGCGGTACTGGTCGTTGATGCGGGCGTCGACGTGGCCGCGGTAGCTGCCGTGGATGAGGCCGGCGGCGTCTTCGTAGTCTTCGTTGCGCCAGCGGCGCAGGGTGAGCTCCTGGCCGGCGAGGGTGGTGACGACGGACGTGGAGGGGCTGGGCACACGGGAGTGCGCTGAGGTCAGATCGCGGGGTCGCTCCGAGAGGGCGTCGCCGGGGCGCGCGAGCGATGCGGCGTCGCCGGGGCGCGCAGGGGATGCGTCGCGGGGGCTCGCCGGGGACAGATCGCGCTCGAGGAAGAGACGGGGATAGACGGCGAAGCCCTCGCGCGCGAAGAAGCTGGCGAGCGCGCCGGCCGGGTAGAGGAGCAGCTGAGACTCGATGCGGTCGAGCATGGGCGTGGCGCGCAGCAGCTCGACGAGATGGGTGAGCAGCTCGCGCGTGCCGGCGAGCGAGGGTGTGGGGTCTTCGAAGGCGGAGCGGGAGAAGGCGTCGCCGATGACGGCCTTCCGCGCCTCGAAGACGGAGAAGGCGAAGCCGGTGACGGTTCCGTTGGCGACGGTGGCGAAGCCGGTGAGGACCTGAGAGTCGAGGTACTGGAGCAGGAGTTCGGTCGCACCGGTGTAGTTCCAGCGCAGGGTGCGCTCCCAGAGATCGGCCTCAGCCTCGAGCAGCGGCCGGAGCTGGCGCGCGGAGAAGTGGCGGAGATCGAGGATGCCGGAGGTGGTCGCGGTGGCCATACGGGGCGGAGGGAGAGGCTTGTCGGAGACTATCGCATATCTGCAGCTCTGGCAGGAGCTCCTTTTGCGGAGCGGCGAGCGTCCTCGCTTCGATGAGCCGATGCGAGTCACGTGAAATCGCGGGTATCGCTTCGCGGAGCATCGAGGCGTCTCCTCCAGGCGAGATGACAGCGCCTCTCTCTCACACGGAACGGCGCGGCCTGTTTGTCGGGATGCGGGTCTATCTCAAGGCCGCGTCTTAGGGGTGGCGGGCGGCGACGCGATAGATCGCGAGTCCCTGGGTCTCGAAGAGGCCGATGGGCTGGTAGACACGGCCGGCGAGCCAATGTTCGAGGGTGTCGGTGTCGCTGGCACGGATGACAAGCAGGTGCTCCTGGTCGGGGACGCCGTCCACGCTGTAGTGGATGAGGTGCTGATCGCGGTAGAAGGCGAGGCCGTAGTCCATGTCGCGCTTGATGTGTTCGGTCGCGAGCAGGGGGACGTCGGGGGCGGCGTGCGCGATCTCCTGGGCGAGGGGGCGGGCGGAGTAGTTCAGATCGAGCTCGCGGCCATGAAAGCCGAGCAGGAAGATGAGCGTGCCGAGAACGGGGATCATGGTCGCGGTAACTACCTGAGTGATGCCGCTGCGACGGACGATCAGGACCACGCCGCCGGCGATGGCGGCGGCGACGACGATGGCGGAGCCGAGCCAGAGGTGCGAGGGCATGAGGGTCTCGTACTTCATGTGCTGCGGCGCGAGCACAAGGACGAAGACGAGCACGGAGCAGGTGAGGGCGTGCGTCCAGAGCAGCCAGCGGGAGAGGCCGATGCGGCGCATGCGGTTGAGGTAGTCGCCGGTGAGGATGGTGAGCGGCGGGATGGAGGGGAGGATGTAGCCGGGCAGTTTAGAGCCGGAGAAGGAGAAGAAGACGACCGGGACGAGGGCAAAGAGGACGAGGAACTCGGGGAAGGCGTCGCCGGTGCGGCCGTGGCCGAGATAGCGGTCGGGGTTGCGACGGGCACGCCACTCGGCGATGGAGACGGTGATGGCGTCGGCGAGGGCGCGCAGGGCGAGCGCGGCCCAGGGCATGAGGCCGAGGAGCAGGACGGCGCCGTAGAACCAGAAAGGCTGGTGGTGCTGGTAGCGGTTGGTGGCGAAGCGTTCGAGGTTGTGCTCGAGGAAGAAGAAGCGCAGGAAGGTGGGGTTGCGGCGCTGGACGGCGATGTACCAGGGAAGCACCATCACGAGATAGAGGATGACCCCGGGCAGCCAGATGGTGCGGCGCAGCAGGGTCCACTCGCGGCGGAGCGCGGTGAAGAGCAGGATGATGACGAGCGCGAGGAAGGGGGCGACGGGGCCCTTGGCGAGGGTGGCAGCGGCGCCGAAGAAGTAGAGGTCGAAGAGCCAGAACTTCTTGCCGGTCTCGTACCAGGCATACCAGCCGAGCATGCCGATGCAGAACGGCGCGGCGAGCTGCATGTCGGTCGAGGCGCCGCGGGCGAAGCTGACGATGCCGAGCGCGGAGGCGGTGATGAGGGCGGCGTCCAGCTGGCCGCCGGGGCGGAAGCGCCGCATGTGCAGGAAGACGAGGACGATCAGGGCGAAGGCGCCGGTCGAGGAGGGAAGGCGGGCCGACCAGTCGGAGACGCCGAACTCGCGGAAGAAACCCATGGCACGCCAGTAGTAGAGCGCGGGCTTCTCGAGCCAGGGCCGGCCGTAGAGGATGGGCGTGACGGTGCCGCCGGCGAGGCACTCGTAGCTGTCGTGCAGGTCCTGCCAGTGCAGGCCGTGCGGAACGACGGAGGTGTGGAGTTCGTCACAGACGGCGGTGTGCGCGGCGAGCATCTCGCGCGCGATCTGGGCGTAGCGCGGCTCGTCGGCGCCGACCAGACCGAGCTGGTCGCCGCCGAAGATGGGGACGAGGCCGTAGAAGAGGAGAAAGGCGGAGACGGCGAAGAGGATCGCGAGCTCACGGACGACGGTGTCGCTCGGCCGCTGCTCGTAGAGGCGTCGCCGGAGCGCGGTGAGCCGGTCCGCCCAGGCGCTGCGCGAGGCGGCATGTGAGGAGTCGATCATGCGCGGCGGTGTCGCTTCCACGCTATCAGAGATCGACGGCGAGGCCGGCCTCGAGTTGAGCGACGATGCGGCTGGCGGCGAGCTCGAGCGGACCCTCGAGGGTGCATCCGCTGGCGGTGCGATGGCCGCCGCCGCCGAAGTGCTCGGCGGTTCGGGCGACGTCGACGGCGCCTTTGCTGCGCAGGCTGAGGCGGAAGGATGTGCCGCCGGGCAGCTCGCGGAGGAAGGCGGCGGACTCGACGCCGACGATGCCGATGAGGTAGTTGACGATGCCCTCGCAGTCCTCGGCGTCGGCGCTGGCGGCGGCCATCTCGGCCAGGGTGACGGAGGTCCAGGCGATCGGGCCGGAGCGGCTCATCTTGCTGAGGGCGGTGCCGAGCAGGCGGACCTTGCTCTCGGGGTTGGAGAAGAAGATCTGGCGGGCGAGCTCGGCGGGATCCGCGCCGGCGCGGGCGAGCGTGGCGGCGAGCGCGAGCGTGGCGGCGTTAGTGGCGCTGTTGGTGAAGGCGGCTGTATCGGAGAGCATCGCGACGTAGAGTGAGGTGGCGAGTGCGGGCGTGATCTGGACACGGGCGGCGAGGGCGAGGTCGTAGATCATGGTGCCGAGTGCGCAGGCATCGGGGTCGATCCAGTTGATGACGCCGAAGGCGCGCCCGCTGCTGTGGTGGTCGATGTTGACCAGGACGCGGTGGTCGAGGCCGGCGAGGCCGGTGCGCGCGGTGCTGTCGCACTCGAGCACGATGACCGGGGCGTCGCCGGGAGGGACGACGGCCGCGTGCAGGATGCGCTCGACGCCGGGCAACGTGCGATAGACGGCGGGGATGGGATCGGCAAGCACCAGCTCGCTGGTGGCGCCGATCTGGTCGAGGATCAGACCCATGGCGAGCACGGAGCCGATCGCGTCGCCGTCGGGCCGCGCGTGGGAGGTGAGCACGAAGTGGCGTGCGCCGCTCTCGAGGAAGTGGAGCACCTCCTCTAAACCATGGGTCGATGTGGTCACGAGTGCGACGGGCCGGCCTCCGCCGGGGAGACCGTGTGGAGGCGTTTCTCGCGCCGGCGCATGCGGTTGAGCAGTTCGTCCATGCGACCGGTCATCTTTTCAGAGCGGTCGATGGCGAAGGTGAGATCGGGGACGTGGCGGACGCCCATGCGGTCCCGCAGCTGCGAGCGGATGAAGGCGCGGGCAGTCATCAGACCGGCGAGGGTCGCCTCTTCCTCCACCTCGTCACCGTGAACGGCGATGAAGACGCGGGCGGACTTACCGCCGGGCGCGAGCACGACGTCTGTGACGTAGCTCGGTGCGATACGGGGATCGGAGAGCTCCCCCTCGAGCATGGCGCCGATCTCCTGGGAGAAGGTGCTGGCCACGCGCTTGCGGTGGTGATCTCGCGCTCTGTGCTCTGGCATAGGAAACCGACGACGGACTTCTGAGCCTAGCAGAAAGCGCGGGGAGTGTCGCGTGCGGGCGGGAGAGATCCGCCGGGATCGAGACGAGGCGTGCTGGCCTCCAACTCCATCAGAGCTCTGCGGCGTCGCCCTCTTCGAGCAGCTCGGCGTAGCAGTCGGAGACGGTGGCGCCGAGATTGTTGCAGATGCGGTGCGCGGCGCGCTCGATCTGCTCCAACTGGCCGGTGAGGTAGGCGCGCGAGGGGGAGATGGCGACGACGCCGATGGTGGCGCGGTTATGCAGCGGGGGGGCGTCCATCTCGGCGATGGAGGCGTTGAAGGAGCGGCGGAGGGTGTCTTTGAGGGAGCGGACGACCTGGCGGCGGTCTTTGAGGGAGTGTGCCTGGTGGATCTCGAGCTCGAGGGTGAGTTTGGCGACCGGCATGTGCGTTTTCCGGGTGTCACAAAGCGGCTTTTGGAGGCTGTTTCGCGTCACGGAGCCGGCTTTTGACACCCAGGGTGATGCGCAAGCGAGATCTGCCTGTCTGTAAGCCGTAAGAGGTGGTCGGGGCGAGAGGATTCGAACCTCCGACCCCCTGGTCCCGAACCAGGTGCGCTACCAGACTGCGCTACGCCCCGAACCGTGGTGTTGACGGGAGATGCCGAGACGCTGTGGCGACGGCTGTGGAGGTTTCTCCGGAGCGCCGCGCGGTGGGTTTCGACTCCAGACAGTTTAGCAGAGATGGTGAGCCGGGCGAGTGCGGCGAGGGCGGCCGTGACGGGTGGGGGGCAGCTGCATCGTATAGGTGCGAGTGAGTCTGGAGCGCGCGGACGCGAGGCGCGGCGAGGTGGGCCGGGATGATGACGGAGCGGCGGGAGATCGTGCGGCGGTGGGAGCGCGGTGCGGCGGGCGTGCTGGTGACGCTGGTCGAGGTGACGGGCTCGTCATATCGACGGCCGGGGGCTCGGCTGCTCCTCACCGACGGCGGGGTGGCTGGGGCGGATGCCAGCGGCGCCTTGAGTGTCGGGTCGATCAGCGGAGGATGTCTCGAGGCCGACCTGGTGCGGCGGGCGGGGTGGATGGTGCGGGCGGGGGCGGTGGTCGAGCAGTACTCGACGGCGTTCGACGACACGGCGGAGATCCCGTTCGGCCTGGGGTGCGGGGGTGAGTTGCGCTGTCTGCTGGAGCCGGCGGGGACAGCGGAGTGCGAGGCGCTGATGGAGGCGATGCGGAGCTCGATTGCGGGCGAGGCCGTGCGGGTCGTGACACGGCTGCCGGGCGAGGGGAACGGGCTGGCGCGGGTGGTGGTCGGGGTGGATGCTGCGGTGCGGTTCCGCAGTGCGGAGATCGATGCGGGGCTTGAGGCGGAGATGGTGGCGATGGCCGTGAGTGCGGGTCTAACGGCGGGGGAGACACCGCCAGAGGGCTTCTTTGTGGAACGAATGGAGCCGCCGCAGCGGCTGTGGGTGATGGGAGCGGGAGAGGATGCGCGGCCACTGGTGCGGGTAGCGAGCCTGCTGGGATGGTCGGTGGTGGTGGCGGACGGGCGTGTGCCGCTGGCGCGGGCGGAGCGGTTTCCAGAGGCGGAGCGGGTGATGGTGCTTGGCGGAGGTGAGCCACCGGCGGTGCGGGCGATGGACGCCGTCGTCTTGATGACGCACTCCTTTGAGCAGGACCGGGAGTTGCTGGCGGCGGTGCTGCCGATGGCGCCGCGATACCTGGGGCTGCTCGGGGCGCGGCACCGAAGCAGTCTGCTGCTGATGGCGGCGGCGGAGACGCTGGGATGGCCGCTCGAGCGGTGCTGCCGGGCGGTGCATGCGCCGGTGGGGCTCGACCTAGGCGGCGATGGACCGGAGGCGGTGGCGCTGGCGGTGGTCGCGGAGGTGCAGGCGTGCTGCAACGGGCGCGGCGCGGCGATACGAGGGCTGACGGTCGAGGAGGTCGGGCGGCAGCTGGTGCTGCACGGGGGGACGAACCGGTACGTGCAGCCGCAGTGCGCGGTCGGGACGGTGTGAGGCGAACGGAGGCGGGCCTGATCCAGGTGGCGGGCGTGGTGCTGGCCGCGGGGGCGTCGCGACGGCTGGGGGAGATGAAGCAGCTGGCGCGGGTGGGCGGGGAGCGGCTGCTGGAGCGGGCGGTGCGGGTGGCGCGGGAGGCGGATCTGTCGCCGGTGGTGGTGGTGCTGGGCGCGGAGGCGGCGCGGGTGCAGGAGGTCTGTGCGCTTGGAGGCGTGGAGGTGGTGGTGAACGAGACGTGGGCGGAGGGAATGGGATCGTCGCTGCGGTGCGGGGTCGAGGCGGTGCTGCGGCTTGCCGGTGGGGAAGGAGATGGTGGCGTCGTCGAGGGCGGACTGCGCGGCGTGGTGGTGACGACGTGCGACATGCCAGGGGTCGGGGCGGAGCATCTGCGGGCGCTGGCGGCGGCGGACGGGGCGTGTGTGGCGTCGGCGTATGCGGGGCAGGTGGGGGTGCCGGCATACTTTCCCGCGGCGGAGTTCGGACGGCTACTGGCGGCGGCGGGGGATACGGGCGCGCGAGGGATGCTGGCGGGGGCGCGGACGATCGCGCTCGAGGGCGGCGAGATGGATGTGGACACGCCGGAGGGGTTGCGGCGAGCGCGGGCGGCTCTGGGACGATGAGCGAGGTCACTGCCTCTCGAACGCGGCGCATCTGAGGCAGAGAGGTGTGTGGCGATGCGGGTGACACGGCGGGAGTTTGGGTGGATGGGCGTAGCGGCGGCGGCGGCCTCGCTGCCGATGGTGGGGCAGACGCAGCGGCGGATAGGGTACTGCGTGATCGGGCTGGGAGAGATCGCGAAGCACTTTATCGGCGGGGTGCGGCAGAGTGAGCGATCGGCGATTACAGGGCTGGTGAGCGGGGACCGGGCGAAGGCGGAGCGGATGGCGGGGGAGCTGGGAGTCGCGAAGGACGCGATCTACAGCTACGCCGAGATGGACCGGATGCAGGACAACCGGGCGATCGACGCGGTGTATGTGGCGCTGCCGAATGCGATGCACGCGGATTTCACGGTGCGATCGGCCAAGGCGGGTAAGCATGTGCTGTGCGAGAAGCCGATGGCGGTGAGTGTCGCGGAGTGCGAGCAGATGATTGCGGCGTGCGCGGCGGCGAAGGTGAAGCTGATGATCGCGTACCGGATGCAGTACGAACCGCTGACGATGGAGGCGATCGGGCTACTGCGGTCGGGTGAGATCGGGGAGATCCGGTCGATCGAGAGCGCGTTCGGCTTCGACATCCAGCCAGGGCGATGGCGGACGGACAAGAGGATGGCCGGGGGCGGGGCGCTGTCGGACGTGGGGATCTACTGCCTGAACGCGACGAAGTACCTGACTGGGGAGGAGCCGGCGGAGTTCAAGGCCTTCGGAACCAGGCCGGCGGGGGATCCGCGGTTTCGCGATGTGGAGGAGTCCGTGAGCTGGACGACGCGGTTTCCGTCGGGGATTCTGGCGAGCTGCAGTACGACCTATGGTGGCGAGATGCCGGGGTTCTTCCGGGTGACAGGGTCGAGGGGGGTGCTGGAGATGGGGCCGGCCTTCTCCTACGACGAGATCACGATGAGGGTGATGGCCAAGGGGGCGGCGCCGGTCGAGAAGACCAATCCGGAGAAGGACCCAACGCAGTTCATGCGGGAGGCGGACGCGTTTGCGGGGAACATCCTGGACGGGACGGCGGTGAAGGCCTCGGGCGAGGTGGGGATGGGAGATATGCGGTCGATCGGGCAGATCTATCGATCGGCGGGTCTGGCATAAAGGAGCTCA
This sequence comes from uncultured Acidobacteriaceae bacterium, assembly GCA_964247625.1. Taxonomy (GTDB): domain Bacteria; phylum Acidobacteriota; class Terriglobia; order Terriglobales; family Acidobacteriaceae; genus Edaphobacter. Next base: position 48,161 of record CAXTVA010000010.1, on the reverse strand, counting down.
TCAGGGGCGCGGGAGCTGATCGGAGATGGCTGGCGGGGAGACGGGCAGGTGTGCTTCCGATCGGCGGCGACTTATGCAGGGAGATCAAAGTGGATGCGCGGGAGTGGCAACGGCCCACTCGGCCAGAGGCACTAACAGGAGGCGAGCAGTGCCCCGATGCGCGTTGTTCTGGGGCTGCTCCAGCGTTGACTAACCCCAAGGGAGATTTTGCAATGGCAGAGAAGATGCGGACGATCGATGACTTGATGGTGACGGGCATGACGTATGTGCTGGACTTTGAGAACAAGATCTCGAACGAGGCGACCAAGATGGCTGAAGCGAGCTCGACACCTGAGGTCAAGGAGATCTTCGGGAAGAGCGCGACGAAGGGCAAGGAGTATGCCAAGCGGGTGGAGGAGACGTTCGGCAAGCTGGGTGTGCCGGTGACGACGAACGACAATGAGCTGGCCGCGGCGATGATCACCGAGGTTGAGAACATGATCAAGAACACCGATCCATCGCCGGTGCGGGATGCGGCGCTGATCGTGGCGGCCAACCAGATGCAGCACTATCGCGTGGCGGTGTACGGGTCGCTGGCGACGTACGCGGAGCTGGTCGGCAAGAAGGATGCGGTGCAGGGGCTGAGGCAGAACCTGGACGACAGCAAGGGCGGCGACGAGACGCTGACGAAGATCGCGAACGAGAAGGTCAACCAGGAGGCGGCGGGGGCGAGTCTGCAGACTGTGTAGACGTTGCTGGTCGGATGAGAGAAGGCCGGTCCCGACGGGACCGGCCTTTCTGTCGTTACGGGGGAGGATGCAGCTTGCCGCCGGAGTGATAACGACGGGGGAAGGCCGCTGGCGAGGCTACCGGGAGCCTCCGCGGCGGGTGGGCTTGCTGGCTGGGGGTTTGGGCTTGCGCTTGTGGTGTGGCGGCGAAGTCGTGGAGCCGCCGCCTGAGGTGGAGCCGCCGGCGACGGTGGTGACGATGGCGGTGCCGATAGGAGAGCCGAGGCCGGTGCAGGGATCCCAGCCGGGGCCGGCGGAGAAGCTGCCGTTGTTGCCGCTGGTGATGTCGCGGAAGGCGGTGGAGGCGGCGTAGAGGGCGGGGTTGATGAAGCCGGCGGCAGACTTGTTCTGGGCGTTGGCGAGGGCGATGAGGCCGGCCCAGAGCGGGGCGACGGCGCTGGTGCCGCCGATGACGAGGGTCTGGCCATCGACACGGACGGAGTAGCCGGTGACGGGATCGGCGTCGGCGGCGACGTCGGGGACGCCGCGGCCGCCAGCAGCGGTGGGGGCGGCAGGGACGTTGGCGTTGGCCTGCCAAGTGGGCAGCGGGAAGAGAGTGCTGACACCGCCGCCGGTCGCGCCCTCGTTCGAGGCGGTCTCGTTCCAGACGACCTCGGTGGCGATGGTGGTGCCGTCGGCGGTAAGTTTGGTGCCGCCGCACGCGAGGACGTGGGGGCTGGAGGCGGGAAAGTCGACGTGGTTGGCCCCGTCGCCGACACCGTCGTCTGAGCCGCTGTCGCCGCAGGCAACGGTAATGGTGACGCCGAGCAGGGCGGCGGCCTGGCAGGCGCTGTCGAGCGCGGTCGAGGCCTGGCCGGTCCAGGTGGACTCGGGGCCGCCCCAACTGATGGAGAGCACGGAGGGCTTGTTGGTGGAGTCGTGGACGGCGGTGGTGACGGCGTCGATGAAGCCCTGGTCGGTGTTGGGCGCGAAGTAGACGACGACCTTGGCGCCGGGGGCGACGGAGGCGGCGACCTCGATGTCGAGCATGACCTCGCCGTCGGCGCTCGAGGCGGTTGACGGGCTGTTCTTGCCGCCATCGACGGAGACTGCGGTGACCGATGGAGGAGTGAGGCCGAGAGACTTGAAGTAGGCGGTGATGTCGGCGGTGCGATAGCCGCCGCCGAGTTCAAGGATGGCGATGGTCTGGCCGGCGGCGCTGGCGTTGGCGGGAAACTGATAGAGGGCGGCGAGCTGGGGCGGGGTGAAGGAGGCGTTGGCCGCGTGGGCGACGACGTGCTTGCCGGGGCTGGCTGCGACGGAGGAGACGCGGAAGTGGGGCTTGGCCTGGGGACGGTCGTCGAGGCCGAGGACGGCCTGCACGAAGGGGGCGATGGAGGCGGGCAGGGAGAGCGAGCCCTCGCGGACGCGGAAGGTCTGCTCGCCCTGCTGGATGGTCGAGAGGGTGGCGCCGAAGGCCTGCTCGAGGGAGGCGCGGGTCCCGGTGAGTTGCACGGTGCGGCGGGCGAGGGAGTCCGGCGTGTCGACGAGGGTGAGATCGAACTGCTTCGCAAAGGCGCGGAGGGCCTTGAGGGCGGAGGGGTCGGGGCCGTACTGCGCGCGGAACTGGGCGCGGGTGAGGCGGGTGACCTTGGCGGGGCCGACGAAGAGGGGGGTGCGCGGATGGAGGATGACCGAGACGGTCAGGCGGGTGCGGCTGCTGCGGGCCGGGAGCTTGGTGGTGTTAGGAAGAGGGGGACGTTCGCTGCCGGGGATGGCGACGCGGGGCTCGGCGGCGGCGGTCAGGGTGCGTTTGGTGGTGGCCATAAGGGGCTCCTTGATGCTCGGCGGGATGAGAGTTGGACGGCCTGCGGGGGTTCACGGGTGCCGGGGGCGAGATGGAATAAGCGAATATTAGGCGAAGACTTAAAAGGGGGCAAGCGGTGGGCTGTGGATGACAGCCGCTTGCCCGGAGGTGGCTGGGCCGGTGGCGTTCGAGGAGATAGCTTCGGCGAGGGACCGGAAGCTGTCTCGGTTTTCCCAGCGGAGGAAGCCGCGCAGCGCGGTACGGCGCGCGATGGGGTCTGGCTGAGCTGTGGCCTCGCAGAGCTGTGCGCTCTGTGGATGCAGGGGATGCTCCTGCGGGAGATCTTCTAGGCGGCTGATGCGGAAGTCAGGTGCAGTGGGTTAGCGGCCCTGCTGGGCGAGCTTGGTGTGGATCAGGGAGACGAGGGCTCCGACTGTGGGAGTGGACTCGAGCTCGGCGGTCTGGAACTTGATCTGGAGGCGCTGCTCGATGGCCACGATGAGGTTGATGTGGTTGAAGGAGTCCCACTCAGGGACATCGGCGGCGGTCGTGGCAGGGGTCAGGACGAGGGCGTCATCGTCGAAGAGATCGCGGGCGATGGGGGTGAGTTGGGCGTAGATGGTATCGGTCTGCATAACGAGAGGTGGACGGCGAGCCATTCCGGGTGGAGCGTCTGGCGGTGACGATCCACAGTCGAGGTGGACCACGAGAGACGACGGCGGGCCGAGGTGGTGTGAGTTGCTCTAAAAGTGGCGGATCTGGGCGGCGGTGGTCTCGGTAGCGCGCAGGGTGTCGATGGGGTTGGGGTCGAGCTGGGGGATGCGGTCGGCGTTGCGTTCGAGGGAGCGGCTGACGATATCGCGGGAGCCGAGTCCGACGGCGAGGGCGAGAGTGAGGACGATACCGCCGAAGAGGATGCCGAAGGCGAGGTCGATGATGGTGCCGCCAATCTGAAGGTGCTCGATGACCATCGCGCCGGTAAGGGTCAGGACGAGCCACTTGACGCCCATGGAGAGGATGCGGGCGTACTGGAGCTTGGCGTTGACGGCGCCGATGAGCACGGAGCGGGAGACGAAGCGGGCGACGAGGGTGCCGCCGAGCAGCAGGATGAGAGCGCCGATGGAGTGGGCGACGTAGGGTACGAGCAGGCTCGACATCTGGCCGCTGTTGGAGTACGAGGCGTCGAAGGCGGAGATGCCGATGAGAAAGCCGACGACGACGCACGCCCAGAAGGCGATGCGCGAGGCGAGCAGGGTGGGGCTGTGGCCGGGCGAGAAGTCGGAGACGCTGGCGACGTTGCTACTGCCGAGGCGCTCGTCGAAGCGGGCCTTCGTGAGGACGCGCTTGAGCACATACGCGAGGCCGGCGCCGACGGCGGTCATGAGGATCAGCGCGATGAGCAGGGCGAGGATGCCGGGCAGAAAGCTGGCGAGCTTTACGAACGCGTGCTGCATGGAGATGGTCAGCGAGCCGGAGACCTGCTGCCAGAACGGCGGCGGGGGCGCGGCGTAGCCGGTCGACGAGTTGGCGGGTTCGATGGGTACCTGGAGGATCATGGTGGCTGTCTCCTGTGCGGTGCGGGTGGTGCGTGGAAGACGTCCTGTTCCGCTGTGAGCGAAGGGGGAGCAGGGGGTGAGGCGTTAGGGGTTGAAGCGGTCGGGCCAGCGCCAGCGGGAGACGAGATAGGGCTTGTCCGCCTCAAAGGCGGCGACGGTCTCGGCGATGTGGCGTTCGGGCTCGATCCCGGAGTTGACCATCTGCAGATGGGAGCCGACCCAGGCGAGGTAGAGCGGGGTGAGCGCGCCGAGGAGATGGCCGCGGTTGAGGGTGCGGAGGCGATAGGCGAGGACGAAGTCGTAGACGGTGCGGGCCCAGAGGGCGTCGGGCATGCGGAAGGCCTCGGCGGGCATGACGGAGAGCTTTTTGAGGCCGAGCAGGGACTGGGGCGGAAGGACGAGCGACCAGATCTCGCCGAGGTTGCGGTAGGCGACGCGGAACGCGTCGACCATAGGAGCGGTGTCGAAGGGCTCCGTGGCGGCGAAGGGCTCGGGCAGGATGGGGGAGCTGATGGCGGCGGGCCGGGAGCGCTGCCAGAAGGCGGCTTTGGTCTCGAGGTCGCCGAAGAGGGAGCCGGTGATATGGGCGAGCAGGGCGTTGAGGTCGCCGGTCGAGGGTTGGGGGAAGGTGCGATGGCCGGCGTCGGCCTCAGTGATGCGGAGGTTGGCGACGGCAGCCTCCGCGACGGGCCACACGAGACCCTCGGGCTGATTGGCGGCGGTCAGGCGCTGGCCGGCGGCGCCGAGGCGATCGGCCATGCGGAGGGAGATGGCGACGTCGAGGGCGAGGGGGAAGCGGGGGCGCGCGCCGAAGAGGGCGGAGGTAAGGGGATAGAGAATCGCGGAGTTGACGAGGCCCTCGCGGGCGCCGGCGGCGTAGCGGGCCACGACGAGGTCAGCCTCGCCGGCGGCGACGGGAGCGACGAGACGCTGCAGGGCGACGGGCTCGAGGCTCTGGGCCTCGGGCCCAAGCAGCAGGCAGCCGGAGGCGCCGGCCTCCCGCGCGGTGCGGAGGGTGTTGACGTACTCGGCAGCGGTGAGAACGAAGCCGCCCTGGGTGGCGAGAGAGGCGTTGTAGGGGAGAAGGGTGATGCCGTCGTAGGCGGCCGCGGCCCCCTCGGGCGCGTCGGGCGAGGCGACGAGGAGAGAGGCGCGGGGGAAGGCCTGCGCGAGGTGGGCGAGGACGGTGGCGAGGCCGCCGGGAGGGAGCGGAGCGAGGGCGACGAGAAGACCGGCGGGGCCGGCGGTCTCGGCGGGGTGGCTCTGCGGGAAGGAGCCTGGGTGCGATGGGGAGTAGGCTGTGGCGCCAGAGACGGAGTCGGTGTGATTGTCGACGGCGGGCGGGGCACCGGAGGCCAGGATGGCACGGGCTTCGGCCTGGGCCTGGGGGTCAGCGACGGGCGGCGCGGAGAGGTCTGTGCCGGCGTGGGTCGCCTGGGGTGAGGTCGAATAGGTAAGGTCGGCTTGGCTCATCGGCGGTCTCGCGGGTGGCTGGGGAGGATGCCTAGGAGTTCTGATGAGATCCGGGGCGGCAGGATGTCTGCGGTCGTCTTGGGGATCCTATCGATCATGAACGGATGAGGTTCAGTATGCCAGCTAACGGGATGCGGACCCACTCCGGGCGGTTATTGAGCTCGTACTGCAGCTCGTAGAGCGCCTTTTCGAGCAGGCAGGCTTCGAGCATACGCTGCGCAGAGATGGGCGCGGGCAGCAGTGCGGGGTTCGCGGCGGCGGCCTGACGATAGCCGTTGAGGAAGGCGGTGGTGACGCCGTTGCTCCAGAGCTCGACCCAGGGCGCGATGGTGCGGGCGTTGTCAGGGCGGCGCTGGGCGAAGCGGGCGAGGGCGCTCGAGGCGGCGTAGTGAAAGGAGCGAAGCATGCCGGCGACGTCCTTGAGCGGGGACTGCTTGCGGCGGCGCTCGTCGAGCGAGCGGGCGGGCTCGCCCTCGAAGTCGAGGATGACGAAGTCGTTCTTGGCGCGAAGGATCTGGCCGAGGTGATAGTCGCCATGGATGCGGATGCGCTGGCCGTAGTCGGTGGGCGGGGCGGCGCTGTACTGCTGGACGGCGGTGAGGAGCTCGCGGCGGCGGCTGACGAGCAGGCCGGCATCGTCGGCGACGTACTCGACGGCACCGTCGGTCTCGGGCAGGTGGCTGAGGCCTCGTTTGAGGGCGTCGAGGGCGCCGGTGATCTGGCGTGAGATGCGCTCGGCGTCGGCCTCGAGGTCAGCGGCGGAGAAGGGCTCGGACTGGAAGGCGGGGTCGGCGGTGGGGGTCGCGAGCGCGAGGTGCATCTCCGCGGTGCGGCGGCCGAGCAGGGCGGCGGCGTCGATGTAAAGGCCGGCGTGCTCGCGGGCGGAGTCGGAGATGAGGGCGGGGGTGAGGAAGCTGGCGGGCTGGCCGAGGTGGCTGGGCAGAGGGCAGGTGGCGACGGAGTCGTAGTAGCGGCCGAGCTCCTCGAGGGTCCACTCCCAGCCGTCGCCCTCATTCTGCACCAAGCCCTGAAGCATGCCGAGGGTGGTGGGCTCGCCGCCGACGGAGGTGGAGCGGATATCGCCGAGGAAGGGTGCGATGCGCGGGAAGTGGGCGACCTCGGTGAGGAAGCGGCCGATCTCGGTGTCGGGGTTCTCGCCGGGTTGAAGGCGGCGGAAGAGCTTGAGGATGAGCTTGGCGTCGTAGAGCAGGCTGCTGTTGGACTGCTCGGCGGAGCCGGTGCGCGAGGGCAGCGGGCCGGTGCCGCGGAGGTCGGTGAAGGCGGTGGAGCGATGGCCGACCAGGCCGGTGCTCTCGCCGGATACGGCGGCGTTGGTCTCGACGAGCGAGAGCAGGGCTTGGCGGAAGTCCTCGCGGGCGGTCGCGTCGTGGAGCACGGTGGTGCGGCCGTTGACAGTGAGGCTGGCGAGGATCGAGGCGGCGGCGTTGGACTGCAAGCCGGCGGCCTGCTCGCCGGAGGTGACGGCGAGCGGCAGTTGATAGAGGTCGGAGCCGCCATCGTCGTAGTGGATGTCGAGGAAGGTGAGGGCGGCGTTGACGCCGGGCAGCTCGACCCAGCTGTCGATGGCGACGGAGGCGATGGCGCGGGACTTCGCGCCGAACCAGCGCTGCTGGACGAGGTACTTGGGAAGCAGCTGCTGCAGCAGGTTGACGCCTGGGCCGGAGAGCATGGGGGCGAGGTCGCCGGTGGTGGCGCTCTCGGCGAGGAGTTGGAGAGCGGGGTTGGTCTGGTTAGCCTGCGTGGCCTGCTCGAGGTCGAGCGAGGGAACGGCGGGGCGGGCGGCGGCGGGCTGAAGCTCGAGCCAAAGGAAGGAGTAGGGCGCGAGGGTGAGCGGGTACGGCTCGCGGGTGATGGTGGGGAAGCTGACGTAGCCGAGCATCTCGACCGGCTGCATGCCTTCGAAGGCGGAGAGATCGAGCGAGACGGGCTGGGCGAAGCGGGAGAGGTTGGCGACGCAGAGCACGGTCTCCGAGCTCCCGGTGCCGCCCTCGAAGGTGACGTCGTCGCGGACGAGGTTGCGGATGTAAGCAAGGATCTTGCGGTTGTCGGGGTGCAGGAAGGTGAGGGTGCCGCGGCCGAAGACCTGAAAGAGCTTGCGCAGGGCGATCATGTTGCGCGTCCAGTGGAGCAGGGAGGACTGATCAGACTGCTGGGCTTCGACGTTGATGGCCTGGTAGCCCCAGATGGGGTCCATGATGACGGGAAAGTAGAGCTTGGCGGGCACAGCTTTGGAGAAGCCGGCGTTCCGGTCGGAGTTCCATTGCATGGGGGTGCGGACGCCGTTGCGATCGCCAAGGTAGATGTTGTCGCCCATGCCGATCTCGTCGCCATAGTAGAGGATCGGCGTGCCGGGGAAGCTGAGCAGAAGCGAGTTCAGAAGCTCGATGCGGCGCCGATTGTTGTCGACCAGCGGAGCGAGACGGCGGCGGATGCCGACGTTGATGCGCATGCGGGGATCGGCCGAGTAGGCGAGGTACATGTAGTCGCGCTCGTCGTCGGTGACCATCTCGAGGGTGAGCTCGTCGTGGTTGCGGAGGAAGAGTCCCCACTGGCAGTTGTCGGGGATGTCAGGGGTCTGCGCCATGATGTCGGTGATGGGCAGGCGGTCTTCCTGGCGCAGCGCCATGTAGATGCGCGGCATCAACGGGAAGTGAAAGGCCATGTGACACTCGTCGCCGTCGCCGAAGTAGGGCCGAACGTCGGCGGGCCACATGTTGGCCTCGGCGAGGATGGTGCGGTTCTCGTACTCGGTGTCGATGACCTCACGGATCTTCTTGATGACGACGTGGGTGTCGGGGACGTTCTCACAGGAGGTGCCGTCGCGCTCGACGAGGTACGGGATGGCGTCGAGGCGAAGGGCGTCGACGCCCATGTCGAGCCAGAAGCGCATGGCGGAGAGAACCTCCTCCATGACGCGAGGATGATCGAAGTTGAGGTCGGGCTGGTGGGAGAAGAAGCGGTGCCAATAGTACTGCTGGGCCACTTCGTCCCAGGTCCAGTTGGACTTCTCGGTGTCGGTGAAGATGATGCGGACACCATCGTAGAGCTTGTCGGTATCGGACCAGACATACATGGCGCGCTCGGGCGATCCCTTGGGGGCGCGGCGGGCAGCCTGGAACCAGGGGTGCTGGTCGGAGGTGTGATTGATGACCAGCTCGATCATCACCTGCATACTGCGCGCGTGGGCGGCGTCGAGGAACTGCTTGAAGTCCTCGATGGTGCCGTAGCTGGGATTGACGCTGGTGTAGTCGGAGATGTCGTAGCCGTCATCCCGCAGCGGCGAGGGAAAGAACGGCAGGATCCAGAGGCAGGTGACACCGAGGTCCTGGAGATAGTCGAGCTTGGAGATCAGGCCGCCGAAGTCGCCGATGCCGTCCGAGTTGGAGTCCGCAAAGGCGCGAACGTGAATCTCGTAGATGATGGCGTCTTTGTACCAGAGGGGGTCGGTGGCGCTGCCGAGTTTCTTCAAAGGGTCGTGATCTCCAGCGGACTATGATGCGGGGAAGTGGGGGGTGGTGGCGTGGCAAGCCGGTCCGAGGCGTTGATGCAGAGTGTACTGCGCGCGCTGGACCGCGTCGTTGCCGGTGCGGCGGGGACCGAGAGGTAGAGACGGTCGCCGCACGGGTGAGTTCAGGATGAAGGCGCACGCGGGCAGGCGAGCTCTGGCGAAGAGGCATCCGGAGTTCGGGATCGGGTGAGACGAGCCGCAGGTCGAGGGGTGTCCGGTAGAGCGGACGCGACGTCGGCTTCGGAGTGCGATGCAACCAGACCGGCATGGGTCATGGTCTGGGACGGACGGTGATGCGGAAGATGTGGGCCGGGTGGGTCTCAGGGCGGAGGGCGACGTAGTTGGAGCGGTCGTGCCAGGCGTAGTGCTCGCCGGTGAGGAGGTCTTCGACGTCGAAGCTCTCGCCGTAGGGGACGGCGAGCTGCTTGAGATCGAGGTCGATCCAGCCGGCCTGCTCCTGCTTGGGATCGAGGTTGATGGCGACGAGGATGGTGTTGCTGTGGTCTTCGGTCGTCTTGGAGTAGCAGAGCAGGTTCGAGTTGTCCACGTTGTGGAAGACGAGGCGCTCGTTGGTCTGGAGCGCGGGATTCTCACGGCGAAGGTTGTTGAGACGGGTGATGAGGGGTGCGATGGACTGCGGGGAGGAGCGGTCCCAGCGGCGGATCTCGTACTTCTCGCTGTGGAGGTACTCCTCGCTGCCGGGCTTCAGGGGAAGGTTTTCGCCGAGTTCGTATGCGGGGCCGTAGATGCCGTAGTTCGCGGTGAGGGTGGCCGCGAGGATGACGCGTGTGATGAAGGCCGGGCGGCCACCCTCCTGCAGGGAGGCGTGCAGGATGTCGGGGGTGTTGGGCCAGAAGCTGGGGCGAAAGAAGTCGGAGACGGGCGGGCGGGTGATCTCTTCGAGGTACTCGCGGAGCTCGGCGGCGGTGGTGCGCCAGGTGAAGTAGGTGTAGGACTCCGTGTATCCCGCCTTGGCGAGCGAGTACATGACGTGCGGGCGGGTGAAGGCCTCGGCGAGGAAGAGGACCTCGGGCGAGTCCTTGTGGATCTGCGCGATGACCCACTCCCAGAAGGGCAAGGCCTTGGTGTGGGGATTGTCGACGCGGAAGACGGTGACGCCGTGCTTGATCCAGAACTGGAAGACGCTGAGGAGCTCCTCCCAGAGGGAGCGCCAGTCAGTGGACTCGAAGTTGAGGGGATAGATGTCCTGATACTTCTTGGGCGGGTTCTCGGCGTATTGGATCGTGCCGTCGGGGCGGATCTGGAACCACTCGGGGTGCTCTTTGACCCAGGGGTGATCGGGTGAGGCTTGGAAGGCGATGTCGAGGGCGAGCTCGATGGAGTGGTCGCGGCATGCCTGGGCAAGGTGCTCGACGTCGGCGAGGGTGCCGAGCTCGGGATGGACGGACTTGTGGCCACCCTCGGCGGCGCCGATGGCCCAAGGGCTGCCGTGGTCGCCTTCCTGCGCGACGACGTTGTTGTTGGGACCCTTGCGAAAGGCTTTGCCGATGGGGTGGATGGGGGGCAGATAGAGGATGTCGAAGCCCATGGCGGCGATGGCGGGCAGTTGAGCCTCGACGTCCTTGAGCGTGCCGTGGCGGCCGGGCTCGGGGGAGGTCGAGCGCGGGAAGAGTTCGTACCAGGCGGCGAAGCGGGCGAGCTCGCGGTCGACCCAGAGGGGCAGCTCGTGCTCGAAGGAGGTCGCGAAGCGAAGGTCGGGGTAGCGCGCGGCGAGATCGCGGATCTCGTCCGCGAGGGGGTACTCGTAGAAGGGGGCTTCCTGATCGGCCATCCAGCGAAGTGAGAGCACAATTTGATCGAGCAGGCGGGCGTCGGCGCCCTTGGCGCGGGCGGCGGTCTCCTCCAGCAAGAGAGCGCCGGAGCGGAGGGCGAGGGGGATGTTCTGGGGGAGCTTGGCGGGATCGGGATGGGCGGGGTTGGGCTGCGCGTCGATTCGTTTCTTGAGGTCGGAGCACCAGGTGTCGAAGTGATCGACCCAGGCCTGGACGGTGTAGCGCCAGGTGCCGAGGCGATCGGCGACGAAGCTGGCCTGGTAGAGGTCGTTGCCGAGGGCCGCCATCGGGGCCGAGCGCCAACGACGATCCCGCTCGTGCCTGTAGAGCAGGCGGCCGGCGACGTGATCGTGGCCGTCTCCAAAGAAGGCGGCGGTGATGTCGATGCGATCGCCCAGGACACGTTTGACGGGATAGCGGCCGCCGTCGACGGCGGGAGAGACGGAGTCGATGACGACGCGGCGGCGACCTTCAGAGGGCTTCATGGGGCGCAGGCTCACACTGGAATCCTTATCAAGCTGTGGGTGCGGCGAGACGAACACGCGGGTGAGTGCATCCTAGGGGAAAAGGCAATCGAAACAAGGCGGCACGTAGACAGCATTGCAGGCATCTCTGGGAGAGATGCACACCGCCGGGATCGCGTTACCTTCGCCGCGATCGTGAGTGGTGTCGGGTCGCGGGTTGCGCGGACGGATGAGTGGTCGGGGACCAGGGCGGGAGAGAGCGTTGCGGCATAGACGAGAGACGACAGCACGACCGCTCCACGGACAGCGCATCGAGGACTATGCGCTGATCGGCGACTGCGAGACGGCGGCGCTGGTGGGGCGGAACGGATCAATCGACTGGCTGTGCTGGCCGGACTTCTCTTCGGGCGCGTGCTTTGCGGCGCTGCTGGGGACGGCGGACCACGGGTACTTCAAGCTGGCGCCGGCAGAGGAGGTGCTCGAGACGAGCCGCCGCTATCTGCCGCAGACGCTGGTACTGGAGACGACGTTCCGCACGGCGACCGGCGAGGTCAAGGTGATCGACTTCATGCCGCAGCGCGAGGGAAACTCGCACCTGGTGCGGATGGTGCGGGGTGTGCGGGGGAAGGTGCGGATGCGCATGGAGGCGGCGCTGCGCTTTGACTATGGACGTACCGTGCCGTGGGTGACGCACAACGACCACGAGCTGCGTGCGGTGGCGGGCCCGGACATGGTGGTGTTGCGCGGGCCGATCGCGATGCGGGGCGAGGGCATGCAGACGGTGAGCGAGTTCGCGGTGCGGGCGGGACGCAGTGTGGTGCTGACGCTGACGTACTGCTCGTCGATCGGAGCGGTGCCGCCGCCGATCGACACGGAAGCCGCGCTCGCGGACACGGTGCAGACCTGGGTGGAGTGGACGGGCAAGAGCGGCTATCGCGGACCGTACCAAGTAATGGTGGACCGATCGCTGATTACCCTGAAGGCGCTGACCTATAAACCCTCGGGCGGGATCGTGGCGGCGCCGACGATGTCGCTGCCGGAGGAGCTTGGCGGAGAGCGAAACTGGGACTACCGCTACTGCTGGCTGCGGGATACGGCTTTTACGCTGCTGGTGCTGATTCATGCGGGCTATCAGGAGGAGGCGGTCGCGTGGAGGCGGTGGCTGCTGCGCGCGGTGGCGGGCTCACCCGAGCAGCTGCAGGCGATCTATGGCATTCGCGGCGAGCGGCAGATCGACGAGTGGACGGCGGACTGGCTGCCGGGCTACGAGAACTCGAAGCCGGTGCATGTCGGCAATGGAGCAGTCGGGCAGTTTCAGCTGGACATCTTCGGGGAGGTCTCCTCGGCGCTGTCGCGGACGGCTCCGGCGGAGCACGAACTGCGCGTGAATGCGAGCTCGCTGCAGGCGCAGATCGTCGACCGGCTGTGCCATGTGTGGCCGGAGCCGGACGAGGGTATCTGGGAGATTCGCGGGCCGCGGCGGCACTTTACGCACTCGAAGGTGATGGCGTGGGTCGCGCTCGACCGGGCGATCAAGCACCACGAGCAGTTCGACGGGCACGGCGATGTGAAGCGATGGAAGAAGAATCGCGAGATGATTCGCAAGGAGGTGCTGGCGAAGGGCTTCAGTCCAAAGCTGAACAGCTTCACGCAGAGCTACGAGTCCGAAGAGCTGGACGCATCGTGCCTGCGGATCGCGCTCGTGGGATTTCTGCCGCCAGACGACCCCAGGATTGTGGGTACGGTCGAGGCGATCGAGCGCGGGCTGATGAAGGGCGGCCTCGTGCAACGGTATGATGGAACAAGCGCGGTGGACGGTCTTCCGGGTGAGGAGGGCACGTTTCTCGCGTGCAGCTTCTGGATGGTGTCCAACCTACACCTGATCGGCCGCGTGGACGATGCGCGGGCGATGTTTGCACGGCTTCTCGGGCTGGCCAACGATGTCGGCCTGCTGTCGGAGGAGTATGACCCTCACGCACAGCGGATGCTGGGCAACTTTCCCCAGGCGCTCTCGCACATCGCGCTGTCGCACGCCGCGTTCACGCTCTCCGGACTATGGCGTCCGGACGCCTCTGCGCCGACTGTCTCTTGATCGCCGGCATGCGCGGCAGAGACATGAAGGACACGCACGACAAGACAGGCGGGCAGGGCGGCTGGGCACGATGCCGGCTGATCTGCGCGCTGAACGCACAGATGATGTGGTGATTTGGAGACTATGGCGGAACGCATACCAAGCTCGACCTATCGGCTGCAGCTGCACAAGGGATTCACCTTTGACGACGCCTCGGCGATCGCGCAGTACCTCTACGACCTGGGAGTGACGCACGTCTACAGCTCGCCGTATCTGCAGGCGGCCCCGGGAAGCATGCACGGGTATGACGTCGTCGACCACCAGCGCGTGAACGAGGAGCTGGGCGGACCGGAGGCGCACGCGCGCTTTTCAAAGCGGCTGGGCGAGAACGGCCTGGGGCAGGTGCTCGACATCGTGCCGAACCACATGTCGCTGGGCAAGGAGAACCGGCTGTGGTGGGATGTGCTCGAGAACGGCGCGACGAGCCGGTACGCCTCGTTCTTCGATATTGATTGGCAGCCGCAGGAGGAGCGCCTGCGCGACAAGGTGCTGGTGCCGGTCCTGGCGGATCAGTACGGGAAGGTGCTGCAGGACAACGGCATCAACGTGGCGCGGGAGGACGACCACTTTGTGGTGGAGGCGGCGAGCCAGACGTTTCCCATCGCGCCCAACTCGCTCTCGCGCATTCTGTATCGCGCGGCGGAGTACGCGAAGTCAGACACGCTCAGCTTTCTGGCGGCCTCCTTTGCGCGGCTCCCGCTGCCGGAGTCGTGGGACCGTCTGCTGATGCTGGCGCGCGATCGCGACAAGCGCGTGCTGAACCGGCTGCTCGAGCGGCTGTGCGCGGAGGAGGTGTCGGTGTGCGCGGCGCTCGACCGGGCGATCGAGGAGTTGAACAACAACGACAACGCGCTCGACGACTTCCTGAACGAGCAGAACTATCGGCTGGCGTACTGGAAGACGGCGGACCAGCAGCTGGGCTACCGACGCTTTTTCGATGTGAACACGCTGATCGGGCTGCGCATGGAGCGCGAGCACGTGTTTGAAGAGACGCACGCGCTGATCCTCGATTGGATCAAGGACGGCGTGCTGGACGGGGTGCGGGTGGATCACCCGGACGGGCTGCGGGATCCGCTGGCGTACTTCAACCGGCTGCGGGAGGCGGCGCCCAAGGGATGGATTCTGGGCGAGAAGATCCTTGAGCCGGGCGAGTTCATGCGCGAGGGATGGCCGATCGACGGCACGAGCGGCTATGACTTCATGAACACGGCGATGGGCGTGTTGGTGGATCCGACCGGCATGCGTGAGCTGGGCGAGGTCTACGGGCACTTTATCCATGGGTCGCCGGCATTTCCGGTGATCGCGCACGATGCGAAGCTGACAGTGCTCGAACAGATGCTGGGCAGCGATGTGAACCGGCTGACGAGCTTGTTTGTGGAGATCTGCGAGGAGAACCGGAATCAGCGGGACTTCACGCGGACGGAGATACGGCGCGCGCTGCGGGAGGTGGCGGCGTGCTTCGCGATCTACCGGACGTATGTGGTGCCGGAGCGCGGCGAGATCACGGACGAGGATCGCGACTTCATCACGCGGGCGACAAAGTGCGCCAACGACAATCGGACGGATATCGACTCGTCGCTGTTTCTGTTTATCCGCGATGTGCTGACGGGTGAGGTGAAGGGGCGCAAGGAGGCGGAGTTTGCCCTGCGCTTCCAGCAGTTCACCAGTCCGGTGATGGCGAAGGGGGTCGAAGACACGGCGTTCTACCAGTACAACCGGCTGGTGGCGATGAACGAGGTGGGCGGTGATCCGGGACGCGATGGCGTGACGGTCGAGGAGTTCCACGCCTATAACGCGCGCATGCAGGCGACGTATCCGCGCACGATGACGACGCTCTCGACGCACGACACGAAGCGGGCAGATGACGTGCGAGGCCGGCTGGCTGTGTTGTCGGAGATTCCGCGGGAGTTTCGGCGGGTGCTGCGCGGATGGGCACGGATGAATGCGCGGCTGAAGACACACGAGCTGCCGGACCGGAATACGGAGTACTTCCTCTACCAGACGCTGATCGGTGCCTGGCCGATTACACCCGAGCGGCTGAAGGCGTACATGGAGAAGGCGACGCGCGAGGCCAAGCAGCAGACGTCATGGGTCGCGAACAACAAGCCGTTTGAAGAGGCGCTGAACCGGTTCATCGACGGTGTGCTCGCGTCAGAGCAGTTTGTCGCCGAACTGGAGCGCTTTGTGGTGCGGGTGCGTGAGCCGGGACGGGTGAACTCGCTGACGCAGGTGCTGGTCAAGCACACGTCGCCGGGGATCCCGGATCTCTACCAGGGCGCGGAGCTGTGGGATCACAGCCTCGTGGACCCGGACAACCGCCGGCCGGTGGACTACGAGCTCAGGCGGCGGCTGCTGGCGGAGCTTAGCGGCATGCGCGTGGAGGAGATGATGGCGCGGGCCGAGGAGGGTCTGCCGAAGTTGTGGCTGACGCACCAGGCACTGCTTGTCCGGCGGGAGCGGCCGGAGTGGTTCGGGCCGGAGGCGGGGTATGTGCCGCTTGAGGTTGTCGGGCGACGGCGCGACCACGTGATCGCGTATCTGCGTGGCGAGCACGTGGTGACTGTGGCGCCGCGGCTGACCGTGCAGCTTGGCGGGCGATGGAACGAGACGACGGTGACGCTGCCGCCGGGACGATGGATGAACCGACTGACCCGGGTGCAGGTGGCCGGGGGCACGACTCGAATGGATGATCTGCTGCGTGGATTTCCGGTGGCGCTGCTGGTAAGGGAGGACTGATGGAAGTGCATGAGTTTCGTGTATGGGCGCCAAAGGCAACGACGATGGCGCTGAAGGTGGGCGACGATCGCCATGGGATGACGGGACCTGATGAGGTGGGCTGGTGGTCGGCGAAGGTGGAGGCGGCGCCGGACGCGGAGTATGCGTTCCTGATCGACGAAGACGCGACGCCGTACCCGGATCCGCGCGGGCTGCGCATGACCAAGGGCGTGCACGGGCCGTCGCAGCTGTACGACCACAATGAGTTTCGCTGGCATGACGAGCGCTGGCAGGGGCCGCCGCTCTCGGGCGCGGTGCTCTACGAGCTGCACATCGGCACGTTCACGCCGCGGGGGACGTTCGATGCGGCCATCAGCCGGTTGGACCACCTGAGCGATCTGGGCATCACGCATATCGAGATCATGCCGGTCGCGGCGTACCCGGGTGAGTTCGGCTGGGGCTATGACGGGGTGGGGCTGTTCACGGTGCGTGAGGAGTATGGCGGACCGGACGGTCTCAAGCGCCTGGTTGACGCGTGCCACGACCGCGGGATCGCGGTGCTGCTCGACGTGGTCTATAACCACTTCGGGCCGGTGGGAAACTACGCGAACAACTTCGGGCCCTACCTGACGGACCGCCATAAGACGCCATGGGGCGACGCGGTGAACTTCGAGGCCGAGGGCAGCGATGAGGTGCGGCGGTTCTTCTGCGATAACGCGCTGATGTGGATGGGGGACTACCACATCGACGGGCTGCGGCTGGACGCTGTGCACGAGTTCATGGACCGCTCGGCGATTCACTTTATGGAGCAGCTCTCGGCCGAGGTGGACGTGCTGTCGTCAACGCTGAGCCGGCGGCTGGTGCTGATTGCGGAGAGCGACCTCAACGATCCGAAGGTAGTGACGCCGCGCGAGGCGGGTGGATTCGGCTTCGACGCGCAGTGGAGCGACGACTTTCACCACTCGCTCTTCACCGTGCTGCATGTGGACGAAGAGGGGAAGGGGTACTACGACGACTTCGGAGACTTTGCGAGCCTCGCGAAGTCGCTGACATCGATCTTCGTCTACAACGGGATGTACTCGAAGTATCGCAATCGGAGCCATGGGCGGCCGATCGACCGATTGTCGGCGCACCACTTCATCGGCTTCATTCAGAATCATGATCAGATCGGAAATCGCGCGATCGGCGACCGGCTGGAGCAGATCGTGGGCATGAAGCGGGCCAAGGTGGCGGAGGCGGTCGTGATGCTGGCTCCGTTTGTGCCGATGCTGTTCCAGGGTGAGGAGTTTGCGGCGTCGACGCCGTTCCAGTACTTCGCCCACCATGATGACGAGGCGATGGCGAAGGCGGTCGCGGAGGGCCGGCAGAAGGAGT
The DNA here is from genome assembly GCA_964247625.1 of uncultured Acidobacteriaceae bacterium. Taxonomy (GTDB): domain Bacteria; phylum Acidobacteriota; class Terriglobia; order Terriglobales; family Acidobacteriaceae; genus Edaphobacter. The sequence continues at coordinate 30,612 of CAXTVA010000010.1, read as the reverse complement.
TCGCGGCGTTCGGCTGGAATGAGGACGAGATACCGAATCCGGAGAAGATCGAGACCTACGAGCGATCGAAGCTGAACTGGGAGGAGGTGCACGACGGACACCACGCGGAGATGCTGGCGTGGGTGACGAAGCTGATCCACTTCCGGCGGAGTTCGCCCTCGCTGAACGACGGCGATCCGGGCCATACCAAGGTGCAGTGCAGTGAGACGGAGCGATGGCTAACGATGCGTCGCGGCAAGGTACATCTCTTCTGCAACCTTGGCGACGGCCCGCAGACGTTTGACGCTCCCGGGCATGTTGAGGTGGAGCTGCACTCGGGAGAGGGCGTGCTGTGCGAGGGTGGCCGGGTGACGGTGCCGCCGGAGACGGTGGCGATCTTCTCCGGCGAGAGACCTGTTCCGGCGCGGGTGATGGGAGTCATCGAAGGCGGCATGTAAGAATCGGCTGCATGCTGGGATGGAAGCTGGTGGTGGTCGCGGTGCTCTCGGCCGCTGCAAGGTTGATGGTGGCAGAGGCGCGACCCTCGCTGTCGGAGCCGACGATCTCGCCGGACGGGCGCGAGATCGTCTTTGTGTCGGGCGGCGATCTGTGGAGCGTTGCGGCCGCGGGCGGGGAGGCGCACCTGCTGGTGTCGCATCCGGCGACGGAGTCGCGGCCGATGTTCTCACCCGACGGAACGCGGCTGGCGTTTGTCTCGACGCGGACGGGCGGCGGCGACATTTATGTGCTGACGTTTGCGACGGGCGCGCTGGAGCGCATGACGTACACAGACGCGCTCGACCAGATGGAGGGGTGGTCTGCGGACGGTCGATGGCTTTACTTCAGCTCGGCGGTGAACGACATCGCGGGGCAGACCGACATCTTCCGCGTGAGCAGCGCGGGTGGAACGCCGCTTGAGGTGAGCCGCGAGCGATACTTGGCGGAGTTTGAGGCCGCGCCCTCGCCGGACGGGCAGGCGGTGGCGCTGATTGCGCGAGGCCTGAGCAACCGGCAGTGGTGGCGGAACGGCCACTCGCACATCGATGAGACCGAGCTGTGGGTAAAGCCGGTGGCGGGCGACGGCGGCTACCGGCGTGTGCTGACGGCGGACGCGAAGCACGGATGGCCGATGTGGTCGGCGGACGGAACGACGATCCTGTTCATGTCGGACGCGAGCGGCGCGGAGAACCTGTGGGCGGTGCCGGCGGGCGGGACGAACGCGGAGGCGCGCGCGGTCACGCACTTCACGAGCGGGCGAGTTCTCTGGCCGTCGATGGGCGACCACGGGAAGACGATCGTCTTTGAGCGCGATCTGACGCTGTGGAGCTGCGATGTGGCGTCGGGCAAGGCGCACGAGGTGCCGGTGACACTGCGCGGCGTGCCGAGTTCACCGGGGGTGACGCACCGGGTGGAGACAAAGTTCAGTGAGCTGGCGGTCTCGCCGGACGGCAACAAGCTGGCGGTGATCGCGCACGGCGAGGTGTTTGCGGCGGGGGTGAAGGACGGCGGCGAGGCGGAGCGGATCACGCACACGGCGGCTGCGGAGAGCGCGCCGGTATGGTCGCCAGACTCGACCAAGCTGGTGTATCTCTCGGAGCGGAACGGCCGTCAACAGATCTTTGGGTACGACTTCGTGACGGCGAGGGAGCGCGCGCTGACGGACGGCGCCGGGGATGACGGCAGGCCGACGTGGTCACCGGACGGCAAGAGTGTGGCGTTCGTGCGCGATCGCAAGCAGCTGCACGTGCTGACGCTGGGCACAGGCGATGCGGCGCCGAAGGACGCCGTGGTGGCGCGGGCGGCGATCGAGGAGCCGCGGTCGACGTGGTCGCCGGACAGCCAGTGGATCGCGTTCACGACGATCGACGGTCGCTCGTTCAGCAACGTGATGGTGGTGGCGCGCACGGGCGGCGAGGCGCGGCCGGTGACGTCGCTCGCGAACGGCGAGACGGGATCGCGGGTGGCGTGGTCGCCCGATGGAAGGTATCTGCTGGTGGACACGGCGCAGCGCAGTGAGACCGTCCAGATCGCGCGCGTGGATCTGCTGCCGCACGTGCCGAAGTACCGGGAGGACGAGTTTCGCGAGCTGTTTCAGCCAGGCAAGACGCCGGGCACGCCGACGCCAAGCAGTCCGCTGACACCGGAGAAGACGCCCGCGCCAGAGACGCCGACGACAGAGCCGCAGGCGCCGGTGAGTCCGGTGCCGGCGAGTTCGATCGCGAAGGCTGCGCCAGAGGGCGCGGCTGCTGGGGATAAGAAGAAGCCGGAGCCGGTGCGGATCGTCTTCGACGGGCTGCGCGAGCGGCTGACGCTACTGCCGCTGGGGCTCTCAGCGACCGATCCGGTGATCAGCCCGGACGGCAAGGTGCTGCTATTCTCGGCGACGGTCGCGAACGAGGAGAACCTGTACACGTACTCGCTCGACGAGCTGGCCAAGGAGCCGGCGGTGGCGCGGCAGCTGACGTCGACGGCGGGCGACAAGGACGGGTATGGCTTTACGCCGGACTCGAAGACGGTGATCTATCTCGAGGACGGGGGCGTGCGGACGATCGCGCTCGAGGGGCGGCAGCCGAAGCCGATCGCAGTCTCGGCGACGATGGATGTCGACTTCGACCTGGAGAAGCGGGTGGTCTTCGAGGAGGCGTGGAGCACGATCAATCGCACGTTCTTCGATCCGAAGTTCAACGGGCAGGACTGGCGTGGGCTGCACGATCGCTGGCTGCCGTGGATCGAGGGGGCGCGGACGCCAGATGAGGTGCGCCGGGACGTGAACCTCATGATCGGCGAGCTGAACGCGTCGCACTCGGGCATCAGCAATACGGCGGAGCGCAACGTACCGCCGCGGGCGGGCAATCTGGGGTTGCGCTTCGACCGCACCGCCTATGAGGCGGGCAAAGGGCTGGTGGTGCGGGAGGTGATTGCACTTGGACCGGCGGCGATCGAAGGGACGATGGCGCTGGGAGACCGGCTGGTGAGTGTGAACGGAACGGCGGTGGGTGAACACACGAACCTGGACGCGCTGCTCGAGGACACGATCGGGCATCGTGTGGTGCTTGGCGTGGAGCGCGCGGGCAAGATGCGGGAGGTGGTGGTGCGGCCGGTCTCGGGCGCGAGCGCGACGGGACTGCTCTACCGACAGTGGGTGGAGAGCCGGCGGCGGATGGTGGGGGAGCGGAGCGGCGGCAAGCTGGGGTATGTGCACCTTGCGGACATGAGCGACGGCTCGCTGCGGCAGCTGTATCTGGATCTGGATGCGGAGAACGAGTCGCGGCAGGGAGTTGTGGTCGATGTGCGGAACAACAATGGCGGCTACGTGAACGGGTATGTGCTGGACGTATTTTCGCGCCGTAACTACCTGACGATGACGCCGCGGGACCTGTTTCCGATTCCGAGCCGGCAGGCGCTGGGACAGCGGGCGCTGGGTGTGCCGACGGTGCTCGTGACGAATGAGAGCTCGCTCTCGGACGCGGAGGACTTTACCGAGGGGTACCGGTCGCTGGGACTGGGCAAGGTGGTCGGCGAGCCGACGGCGGGATGGATCATCTTCACCGGCGGTGAGCGGCTGATCGACGGGTCCGCGGTGCGAACGCCGAGCACGCGCATCGACGATGGACGCGGGCAGGGGATGGAGCTGCATCCCCGGCCGGTGGATGTGGAGGTGGAGCGGCCGCTCGGGGAGACTGAGACGGAGCGGGACGCGCAGCTGGAACGGGCGGTCGACGTGCTGATGGCCACCGGGTCCGGTCGATAGGACAGACGAGGGATACGGCAGCTGGAGGAGGTTGGACGTGTGCTGGACCGCTGATCAGGGGGAAGTGTCGATGACATTTTGGTGCGATGTCATTGCAGCAGTGACATGCGAGTGACATTTGAGAAACTTTTGTGTGGTTGCGTCGTCTTCCCTGCATACCGATCGCTGTCGGCGCGTCTCGGCCTCTTCCAGCGGGGATGCAGGCTCGACTGGACCGGAGGTCTTGCGATGAGACGACTTGGGATGAGCGTTGCGTCTGGAGGGCTGGGGCTGCTGCTGATAGGGTTGGCCGCGCCGATCGGAGTGTGGGCGCAGGCACAGGCGCCAGCCCCTGGAGCGGCGCCTGCGGCGGCCCAGGCACGGGCGATCGGGACGGTACAGTCGACGACCGACAAGGGCCTGACGTTGAAGCAGGACAAGGGCGATGCGGTCACGGTCGAGATCGTGCCGGACGCGCGCGTGGTGCAGCTGGCGCCGGGCAGCACGGACCTGAAGACAGCGCAGCCGGCGGCGGTCAGCGACATCGCGGTGGGTGACCGGGTGCTGGTGCTGGGAGCGGCGGGCGACGGCACGACCGCCTTTGCGGCGCGGCGCGTGATCCTGATGAAGTCGGCGGCGATCTCGGAGAGGCGGGCAGCGGATGAGGCGGACTGGCAGCGTCGCGGAACCGGCGGCATTGTGACTGCAGTCGACGCGACGGCGGGAGGACTCTCGATCAAGTCCGGGGCGCGCACGATTGCAGTGACCACGACGCCGAAGACGATCTTTCGCCGCTACAGCGACGGCTCCGTGAAGTTCGAAGACGCGGTGAAGAGCACGGTCGCCGAGGTTCACCTTGGAGACCAGATCCGCGTGCGAGGCGCCAAGAACGAGGAGGGGACGTCGATCGCAGCCGAGGAGGTCGTGAGCGGGACGTTCGCGCACGTCTCGGGGACGCTGGCGAGCGTGGATCTGACGGCGCATCGGTTGACCCTGAAGGATTTGAAGACCAAGAAGCTGGTCACGGTGGAGATCTCGGAGAGCACAAGCATCCGGACGCTGCCGCCGGAGGTTGCGGCGCGGGTTGCGGCGCGGAGTAAGGGTGGCGCGGCGGCGGGGAAGGCGGGAGGCGCTGGCGCGCACGCAGGGACGGAGACGGCGAGTACGGCGCCGGCGGCGCCCTCTGGCGGCAGCGGGACGGCGGGAGGCGGAACGGCCGGCAGTGGTGCCGGTGCGGGCGAGCGTGAGGGTGGGCGCGAGCGAGGAGATCTGACGCAGATCGTGGCGAAGCTGCCGGAGACGCCGGCGGCGAACCTGCACAAGGGCGATGCGGTGATGATCGTCGGCATGCCGCGGAGCGCGGCAGATACCGTGGTGGCGGTGACCCTGCTGGCTGGGGTCGAGCCGATCCTGGCGGCGAATCCAAACGGCGAGGCTGACAGCACCTTGGCGCCATGGAACCTGGGTGGTGCGCCTGAGGGCGGCGGCGCTGGCGGCGGCGGACACTAGACGTTCTGTACGACAACCTTGAGGAGTGCGGATGCGTTTAGGGAAGCGGATGGCGGTGTGGCTCGTGATCTGGACAGGAGTGCTGCTGGCCGCGGGGGGGCGTCTGCTGCTGGCGCAGGCGGCTGCGGGCGGCGGGGTGACGGTGCGTGGGACGGTGACGGACCCGGACGCGGCCGTGATCCCCGGAGCGACGCTGACGCTGACGCCGCCGACGGGAAGAGCGTACACGGCGATCTCGGCGACGGATGGCAGCTACGCCATCGTCGGCGTTCCCGCGGGGTCGTATGCCTTCACGGCTACGATGAACGGCTTTGCCACGTACGTCAGACAGGGGGTGCGCGTCGGCGCGCAGCCGCTGACGATCGATGTGAAGCTTGCCATTCAGGATCAGACGCAGCAGGTCACGGTGAACGCGCAGTCGACGCAGCTGAGCGTCGATCAGGACAACAATGCGAGCTCGACGGTGATCAAGGACAAGGATCTGGACGCGCTGTCTGATGATCCAGATGATCTCTCCTCGCAGCTGAGTGCGCTGGCTGGCCCGGCGGCGGGTCCGAACGGCGGGCAGATCTACGTGGACGGCTTTACGGGCGGGCAGCTGCCGCCGAAGTCATCGATCCGCGAGATCCGGATCAACCAAAATCCGTTCTCGGCCCAGTACGACAAGGCGGGCTATGGCCGCGTCGAGGTGTTCACCAAGCCGGGCACGGACAAGTATCACGGCAACTACAGCATCCAGGGTGGGCTGAACAGCTTTAATACATCGAATCCCTTTCTGGGATCGCTGAACCAGCAGCCGGGGTACTACACCCTCTTCCAGCTGGGCAGCGTGACAGGGCCGGTGACGAAGAACTCGTCGTTTACCGTGGGCGGGTCGAACCGGACGATTCAGGACAACAACATCATCAACCCGACTGGCTTCTATACCAACTCGCCGACGTCGACGACGCTCTGCGCGCCGGGTGACCTGACGTGCACGGACGTGGGCGGCTACCCGGAGAGCGCGCGGGCGCTCGGGCACATACGACATCGCAGCGACATTGCGCCACGATATGACATCGCTCTGGGGGAGAAGAACACGTTCTCCGTCCGGTATCAGTACGAGACGCAGGACGAACAGAACGGCGGACTTGGCGGCGCGTCGACGCTGCCCTCGGCGGGGTACAGCGATACGGCGTCGGAGAATACGATCCGGGTAACGGACACGCAGATCCTGAGTGCGAAGGTGATCAACGAGACGCGTTTCGAGTACCAGCGGGATGTCTCGACACAGACGCCGAACAGCGTGGCGCCGGCGGTCTCGGTCCAGGGAAGCTTTGTAGGCGGCGGGACGAGCCTGGGGCAGTTGAGCACGACCGAAGACCACATCGAGGTGCAGAACTACACGTCGGTGCAGCTTGCGAAGCACTTTCTGCGGCTGGGCGGCCGGCTGCGCACGACGGGCGAGTCGCTGACGTCGAACGCGGGCGCGAACGGGACGCTGACGTACACAAGCCTGCTCGATCCATGCGTCTTCCCGGGCACGCGCGGCCGGCCATCGAACTGCGCGCCGGGCGTGACGGCGGTCTGCGATCCGGCAAATGTGGGCGCGAACATCTCGTCCTATCAGTGCGGTGTGGCGAGCCAGTACACGGTCACGCGGATCACGCAGCCGACGATCGCGAGCCGGACGACCGACCTGGGTCTCTATGCCGAGGACGACTGGAAGGTGCGGCCCAACCTGACGCTGACGGGAGGCATCCGGTACGAGACGCAGAATGTCATTCACAGCGATCGGGACTTTGCGCCGCGGGTGTCGTTTGCCTGGGGGCTGCCGCACAAGGGCGGTGCGCCGCTCACGGTGCTGCGTGGCGGGTACGGCATCTTCTATGACCGCTTCGACCAGCAGAATATCCTGACAGCGATCCGGCTGAACGGCTTCAACCAGGTGCAGGCGACCGTGGCCAATCCGGGACCTGCGTGCCAGCCGACGGTTCAGGGGGCGTGCGGGGCGTCGAATGTGGGCAACTCGACGATCTACTCGCTCGGGCCGGGTCTACGCAGCTCCTACAACCTGCAGGCGGCGATCGGCCTGGACCAGCAGGTGGGCAAATCGACGACGATCTCGGCGAACTACATCAACGGGCATGGCGTTCACCAGTACCTGACGCGGTCGCTGCAGGACACGGCCGCGGCTCCCTTCAACTATCAGTTCCAGTCAGGCGCGGTCTTCCGTGAGAACCAGATCTTCGTGAACATCAACTCGCGTTTCAAGCACGTGACGATATTCGGCTTCTATGCACTGACGTACGCGAACGCGAATACAGGGGGCGCGACGACCTTTGCCACGGATCCGGTGCATCCGGCCGTCGATTATGGGCGAGCGACGTTCGGGGTCCGCAACCGAGCCGTCTTCGGCGGCAGCTGGCAGGCGCCGTATCACTTCACGTTCTCGCCGTTTCTGCTGGCGTTCTCGGGCACGCCATACGATCTGACGTCGGGGCTCGATACAAATGGAGACTCGATCTTCAACGACCGGCCGTACTTCGCCAACGGGAGCTCGGGCAATTGCTTCCGCGGCTCGGACTTCTCGACGGTGCAGACTGGGGGTCTGACGCAGGTACCGGTGAACTACTGCACGGCGCCGACGAACTTCACCTTGAACCTGCGGACCTCGCGCACATTCGGTCTCGGACCGAAGATCGAGCGCGGTGGCGGCGACGGCGCGGGTGCGGGGCCGGGTGGCCCAGGGCCGGGGCGTGGGCCGGGCGGCGGCGGACGAGGGCCGGGCGGCGGCGGCGGCGGCGGCGGTGGCGGCCCGTTCGGAACGGGGGGCAACAACACGCCGCATCGCTACAACGTGACACTGGGTGCGGCGGCCTTCAACATCTTCAACGTGATCCCATACGGGCAGCCAGTGGCGGTGCTGACGTCGCCTCGCTTTGGAGAGTTCACCTCGCTCGCGGGCGGGCCGTTCTCGTCGGCGACAGCGGTGCGGCGGTTTGTGCTGCAGGCCAGCTTCAACTTCTAGCGGAGTGCGCGGCTGTGCGGGGGCGCTCCATGGGTGAGGGTGCGCCGCTCACGTCCTCTTCTGATCTGTGAAGGCGTGCCTGCCGGTGGTCGCGAGCTCGCGACCACTCCGGCGCGGCGCGTGCCAGTGAACCAGGTGCGGGTCGCTGGCGACCATGGCACGGCAGAAGACGGCAGTGGCGCGCCTGTAGGATAGAGGCGATTCGACTTCGTGGCGATGCCGGTGAGTGGCGGACAAGGGATGCGGTTCTGATGAGTGTGCATGGTAATGCGGAGTTTATGGAGGAAGCGATTCAGCTTGCGACCGAGAATGTGCGCTCCGGCAACGGCGGACCGTTTGGCGCAGTGATCGTGCGGGAGGGGCGCGTCGTGGCCCGGGGCGTGAACCTGGTGACGGCGACGAACGATCCTTCGGCACATGCGGAGGTGACGGCAATCCGGAGGGCGTGTGCGGCGCTGGGTCAGTTTGAGCTGCGTGGATGCACGATCTACTCGAGCTGCGAGCCGTGTCCGATGTGCCTGGCGGCGATCTACTGGGCGCGCATGGACCGGATCTTCTATGGCAACTCCGCGGCGGAGGCGGCGCGCGCTGGATTCGATGACGGGACGATCTTTCGCGAGCTGCAGAGGCCGGCGGAGCAGCGAGCGATCCCAAGCACGACGTTGCTGCACGACGAGGCATGGACGAGCTTCGCGCTGTGGCTCGAGACGGAAGGACGGATGCACTACTGAGCGCGATGGACGAGCAACGGGACACTCTGGGAGCGCACGAGTCGCTCACGACACCTCGCCGACTGCGCGTAGGCCTGCTTGGCTTTGGGACCGTGGGGAGCGCCGTAGCCAAGATCCTGGCGACCCGCGACCTGCCGGAGATCGAGCTCGCGGTGATCTTCAATCGGAATGTGGAACGAAAGCGAGAGTCGAAGGCTGGGGGATGCGTGCCGGCGACGGTGCGATGGACGGAGTCGATGGACGAGGTTCTCGGCGCGGGCTGCGATGTCATGATCGAGACGATCGGGGGGCTCGAGCCGATCGAGGGCTGGCTGCGGCAGGTACTCGAGGTCGGCGGCTCGGTGGTCACGGCGAACAAGCAGCTGATCGCGTATCGCGGGTCGGCGCTGGCGGAGGTGGCGCGGACGCACGGTGGGCAGCTGCTCTACAACGCGGCGGTCGCGGGCGGTGTGCCGGTCATTCCGGCGGTCCTGCAGGGCCTGCAGGGCGATCGCATAACGCGCATCACCGGCATTGTGAACGGCACGTGCAACTTCATCCTGTCGCACATGGAGGCGGGCGCGGAGTTTGCGGAGGCGCTCACGCAGGCGCAGGCGGCGGGCTATGCGGAGGCCGATCCGGCGGCGGACGTGGACGGTCTCGATGCGCGGGCGAAGCTCTGCATTCTGGCGCGCAGTGCGCTCCATGTGGAGCTCGATCCGGAGCAGGTCGCTGTGCAGAGCATTCGAGCGGTCGACGCCATCGACTTCCACTACGCGAAGGAGCTGGGGTGCACGATCCGGCAGATTGCGCGGGTGGAGCGGGCGGGCGACGGTGGTGTGCTGGCGCGGGTGGCGCCGATGCTGGTGCCGCTGGGCTCGCCGATTGCGTGGTCGCATGGCACGCAGAATATGGTGGTGACCTCGGGCGAGTTTGGCGGCGATGTGGTCTTCTCCGGGCACGGTGCGGGTGGACGGCCGACGGCGGTGGCCGTGGTGAGTGACCTGCTCGCGATCGCGCACGGTTCGGCTGCGGTGCCAGTTGCGGCGACGGCGGCGACGGTGTCGTCGGACTTTCGCGCGCCGCAGTATCTGCGTTTTGTGGTGGATGATAAGCCCGGTATTGTGGCGGCGATCGCGGGGGCGCTGTCCACGGTGGACGCGAACATCGACTCGCTGCTGCAGCGGCCGGGGTACCCGAAGCACCGGCTGCCGTTTGTAGTGACGACGGAGCCCTGCCCGACCTCGACGCTTGAGCGGGCCGTCGCGGCGATGGGGCGGTTCGAGTGCATGCTGGAGACACCGCTGTGTCTGCAGATGCTGACGATTGATGACAAGGCTGAGGACTGAGAGGCGTTGTGGCGAGGAGATCTGCGGTTCGCTATGGGAGGGCTTGTGTGTGGCGAGTGCTGCTGCTGTGGTGCGGTGTGGGAGTGCTGGCTCGAGCGCAGGAGGCAACACCTGCGCCACAGGCTCCGACCATGGACCGGCCTGTCCCTCATGCGCTGACGCCGGTGCTGATGGGCGACGACGCGCTGAACAGTGTGGCGCAGCGGCGCAAACACTATGTGGTGCTGGTCTCGCTCGACGGCTTTCGGTACGACTATCCGACGAAGTATGCGACGCCACACCTCGACGTGATCGCACACCGCGGGGCCTCGGCGCCCGCCGGCATGCTGCCGGTCTATCCATCGTTGACGTTTCCGAATCACTATGCGATCGCGACCGGACTCTATCCGGAGCATCACGGGCTTGTGGCGAACAGCTTCTATGATCCGGAGCGCGACGAGACGTATGTGTATACGCGGCCGGAGTCGAACGGCGACGGAAGCTGGTATGGGGGAACGCCGCTGTGGGTGTTGGCAGAGCAGCAGGGGATGCGGTCAGCGTGCCTCTTCTGGCCGGGATCGGAGGCGGAGATCGCGGGGAAGCGACCGACGTTCTACCTGCACTACAACGACGGGCTCGACGATGACGTGCGTCTCGCGCAGGTGGTGGAGTGGCTGCATCTGCCGTCGGCGGAGCGGCCGCACCTGATCACGCTGTACTACTCCAACGTTGATCACGCCGGCCATGCGCACGGACCGGACTCACCGGAGGTCGAGGCGGCGGTGCGGCACGTGGATGATCTGATGGGAAGGCTCGACGAGGCACTCAAAGCAACCGGCCTGCCAGTCGATCTCATCGTGGTGGCGGACCATGGCATGGTGCAGCTCGACAGCAAGACGGTTGCGCTGAGCGGATACGCCGATCTGTCGGGGTTACATACTCAAGGGACGCTGTTGTATGCGCCGGATGACGCGGGTGCAGAGCGGGTCTACCAGAGCTTTCGCGAGCACCCCAACGATCGGTTTCGGGTGTATCGGCGCGCAAAGGTTCCGGCGGCGCTCCACTATAGCGAGAGCGCGCGCGAGGGGGATCCCGTGGTGGTGCCTTCCGGTCCGTTCTCGCTCATCGCGCAGAGCACGGATCAGCCGGAGTCACGACAGGTGCATGGTGGCCATGGCTTCGACGCGCTGCGCATGCCGGAGATGAAGGCGATCTTTTATGCGGAGGGACCGGATGTGCGCGCGGAGCGGAGACTTCCAAGCTTCGAGGACGTCGACATCTATCCGTTTGTGGCAAAGATCCTGGGTCTAACGACGCCGGCTGTGGATGGGGCGCTGCGGCCGCTCGCGCCGGCGCTCACGAAGAGCGCGCGGCAGCGGCAGCCGTAGACGGACTAGTACTTGGGCATCGAGGGATCGATGCGGTCAGCCCAGGCGAGGATGCCGCCAGCGAGGTTCGAGACATGCTCGAAGCCGGCCTTCTTGAGGGCGAGCGCGGCCTTCTGACTGCGAGCGCCGGAGCGGCAGTGCACGACGATCTCGGCCTCTCTCTGGTCGGAGAGCTCGCCGAGGCGCTGCTCGATCTCGCCGACCGGGATGAGGGGCGCACCGAGGTTGGCGATGGGAACCTCATGCGGCTCACGCACGTCGAGAACAAATACTGGCTCGTGGGCGTCGAGCTTGCGCTTGAGGGTCTCGACGGAGATCTGCGGGATGCCGTCGACGACGCCTTCTTCGGCGACCGCCTTGTCGTGCGCGGCCTCAAGCGGGCCGGCCTCGGCGGGCTTGGGGACGCCGCAGAACTGGTCGTAGTCGATCAGTTCGGTGACAGTCGGATGCGTGCCGCAGACAGGGCAGTCGGGGTTCTTGCGCAGCTTCAGCGTTCGAAAGTTCATGCCGAGCGCGTCGACGAGCAGAAGTCGACCGACGAGCGGCTCACCGATGCCAAGGATGAGCTTGATGGTCTCGGTTGCTTGAATGACGCCGACGAGGCCGGGCAGAATGCCGAGCACGCCGCCCTCGGCGCACGAGGGGACGAGGCCGGGCGGCGGCGGCTCCGGGTAGAGGCAGCGGTAGCACGGGCCTTCGGGCAGGCCGAAGACGCTGGCCTGACCCTCGAAGCGAAAGATGGAGCCGTAGGCGTTCGGCTTACCGAGCAGGACGCAGGCGTCGTTGACCAGATAGCGAGTCTGAAAGTTGTCGGTGCCGTCGGCGATGACGTCGTAGTCCTTGAAGATCTCCAAGGCGTTGGCGCTGGTCAGCATGGTGTTGTGCTTAACCACCGTGACGTTCTTGTTCAGACCATGGAGCATCCGCTCGGCGGAGTCGACCTTAAGCATGCCGACGGTGGACTGCGAGTGAATGATCTGACGCTGGAGATTGGACTCATCCACAACATCGAAGTCGACCAGGCCGAGGGTGCCGACGCCAGCGGCGGCGAGATAGAGCGCAAGCGGAGCGCCGAGGCCACCAGTGCCGACGCAGAGGACCTTTGCGGCCTTGAGCTTCTGCTGGCCTTCCATGCCGACCTCGGGCAAGATGAGGTGGCGCGAGTAGCGGGCGATCTCGTCGTTTGAGAGCCTTGGAAGATCGCGAGTTTCGACGGTTGGCAGGGTTGCGGCGGCCATGACTTTGGAACTCCTTGCCGCCGAGCTGCGAGGCTCGAAGCTGGGCGGCGAGCGACCTTCGCGGGTCGCGATCAGAACAGGGTACAGATAAGAGAGGAACGAGCCGAGAGGGTTACAGACGGCCGCAACAGCGGTACGTGCCGCCGGCGATCGAGGGAATAATTGTGAGTTCATCGACTTCGGTGATGGCGGTGTCTTCACGCTGGGGAAGGTAACGAACATCGTCATCATTGAGGTAGACGTTCACGAACGAGCGTAGCCGGCCGTCATCGGTGAAGAGGTGCTTGCGAAGCTCGGGTGCGTTGATGACGAGCGCGTCAAGGGCGCCCTGGACGGAGCTGCCGGCGACCTCAACGGTCTGTTTGCCGCCCGTGTAGGACCTGAGCGGGGTGGGGATGTGAATCTTCATGCCTCGTCTCCTTCTCGCAACTCTACGCTCTTGGCAGCGGCCGACTCGGCCTGATCGTGGTCGATGCCGGTGACGTCGATCTCGAGCGCCTCGTTCTCAAAGCTCTTGTCCGTCTCATCGGCTCCGGACAGCCGGAAGGAGTTCGTGACCTGCGCGCGGCCGCGCTCGACGGCGGTGATGACATAGGAGCAGCCGATCCAGTGGGCTTCGTCGAAGTCGGTACGGGACCATTGCGCGGGGTGGTCTGGATGCGAGTGGTAGAAGCCGACGATGTCCAGACCCTGCCGGCGCCCCTCGCGCTGCGCACGGATAAGCTCTTCGGGCGCGATGTGATAGCGGTTGTGCGCAGAGTCGGTGCGGGTGTTGCCGGCGCGAACGACCTGGAGGACCTGATTGCCCGTGGCCGCGCTACGGCCGAGCAGGATGCCGCAGCACTCGTGCGGATAGGTCTCCTCGCCGTGTGCGCGCATCGCCTCGTAGTCGACGTAGTTCAGGTGCAGCATCGCGATCAGGCCTCCGTCCAGAAGCGTTCGGTAAGATACTTCTCCGCACCGTCGCAAAGGATGGTGACGATGACGGCCTCGCGGCCGGCGGCTGCCTCGCGCTCGGCGAGGTGAAGAGCGGCGGCGGCGTTTGCGGCAGCGGAGACCCCGACCAGCAGGCCCTCGGTGCGCGCGAGACGCTTGCACATGGCGTAAGCCTCTTCGGTTGGCATCTCGACGTTCTCGTCGGCGAGCGAGGGATCGTAGATCGGCGGAACGATCGCGGTCGCCATGTGCTTGAGGCCTTCGAGGCCGTTGAAGGGCGAGTCGGGCTGCATGGAGATGCACTGGATGCGTGGGTTGAGCTCGCGCAGGCGGCGTGTTGTGCCGACGAAGGTGCCGCTCGTGCCGAGACCGGCGACGAAGTGGGTGAGCTCGCCGCCGGTCTGCTTCCAGATCTCGTTCGCGGTGCCGTCGTAGTGGGCGCGCCAGTTGTTCTCGTTTCCGTACTGATCGGCGTAGAAGAAGCGGTCGGGTTCGGCGGCGGCGAGTTCACGGGCGCGGCGGATGGCGCCATCCGAGCCCTCCGCGGGATCGGTCCAGACGACCTGCGCGCCGTAGAGATCGACGTAGCGCTTGCGTTCGGGAGAGACGTTCGACGGCATGCAGAGCGTGACGGGAAAGCCGAGTGCCGCGCCGAGCATGCTGTAGGCGATGCCGGTGTTGCCGCTAGTCGCGTCGAGCAGGGTGCGCATGCCGGGCCCGGGTTCGCGACGGCCGAAGCGAAGCAGGCCGCACCGTTCCGCGTCGAGCACGATCGTGGAGGCGGCGCGATCCTTGACGCTGCCGCCGGGGTTGGCCCACTCCGCCTTGCCGACGATGGTGACGCCGGGCAGGTGCGCGGTGAGGCTCTCAAGGCGGACCAGGGGCGTGTTGCCGATGCGGTCGAGGAGGCTGGTACCGAGCGTAGCTTGCGTCATGATCATCGGGGCGGTGATCCTTGCCTCAGTATGGCGAGTGCTGCGGATTGAAGGCAGTGCGTGAGTGTGCGACAGTTAGTTGAGTCTACCGAACCCATGGCGAAAAAGAGTCTGCAGCGTACCTTCAACGACGTCCTGGCGATGCTAGGGTCCGAGCGATTTGATGTTGCACCCGCGCAGGAGGGTGCAAAGCGGAGTCCGGCAGGAAGCGGCGGCCCGGCGGCGTTCCGAGTGACCAAGCACGGCTGTGCGGCGGAGATCGGGGCGGCGCCGGACGGCGGCGTCCTGCTGCTCTCGCGGCCCGGTGTGGTGCTCAACGGAGAGATCTCACGGCTGCTCGACCGGGGATACCAGAAGTTCTTCAAGAGCACGCGACTGGAGATTCCGGCGACGGCGGACCACCTGCGGGCGTTGCATGACTTCAGCGAAGAGCTGAAGGAGGCGACCGGCGGGATGTCGCTCTACAACGAGTCCATGGGCACGACCAGCGATGTCTATCAGTACGACCGCGTCAAGGGGCGTTCGAGCAACTAACGCGTCTGTCAGCGACCACGGTGACGCTGCCACTCGCGATAGGCTTCGCTCTTCGAGAGGCCACGATCGCGGGCGAGGCGCTTGAGGGCATCTTTCTCGTCGACTCCCTCCGCGAGCAGGCGGCGCATGCTGGTGGCGAGGGAGCCGGGGGTAGAGCTCTCGGCTGTCGCCGGGGCTTGCGAGGCGATGTCTCCCGTAAGCAGAAGGACGATCTCGCCGCGCACGCTGGGACGGCTGGCGAGAGTGTCGCGGACCTCTGCCGCAGTGCCGCGCAGCATCTCTTCGTGCACCTTGGTGAGCTCGCGAGCGACGACGACCGGATGTGCCGGTCCCAGGATGGCGGCGACGTCGGCGAGGGTATCAAGGATGCGGTGCGGGGCCTCGTAGAGGATGGTGGTGGCAGCAGGCTCCGCAGGGCTGCGCTCGCGGTCGGCGAGCCTTGCAGCGCGAAGAAGCTCCAGAGCGCTGCGGCGCTGGCCTTCGCGAGGGGGAAGGAAGCCCAGGAAGTGGAAGCGTTCGGTCGGGAGGCCGCTGGCGACAAGCGCGTTGATGGCGGCGTTGGCGCCGGGAATCGCAAAGACCGGAACGCCGGCGGTGATGGCCTCGCGAATCAGCACGGTGCCGGGGTCGGCGATGCCTGGGGTTCCGGCGTCCGAGACGACGGCGATACGGCCGCCGGCACGGAGGGCGGCGAGGAGTTCGGCGGCGCGGCCGGCCTCGTTGTGCTGGTGATAGCTGACGGTCGGCGTACGGATGGCGAAGTGATTGAGAAGCTTCTGTGTCTGACGGGTGTCCTCGCAGGCGATGCGGTCGGCCTCGCGCAGAACGCGGAGTGCGCGCAGGGTGATGTCTTCGAGGTTGCCGATGGGAGTCGCGACGAGGTAAAGGCCGGGGGCGAGCGATGGCCGGGGTGTGCGCGAGACGGATCCAGTAAGAGGCTCTGCTTCGGCCGGCTCGGGTTCGGCCGGTTCGGCTACGGGAGTGGCTTCGGCCGCCAGAGGCGCGCCGCCGACCTTTGATTCAAGCGCGCTCATCGCGTGCTCCGTGCCTCGCGTGCTCGCCAGCGCCGCCGCCGGGTAAGCAGACGCATGGAGGCGGTGAGGTGCTGTGGGGTGACGATGCCGAGCAGACGGTCGCCCTCGACGACGGGCAGCAGCTGCGCGCCGCCGGAGCTCGAGAGCCGGCTCAGGACCTTCATCAGCGAGTCCTCGGGATATGTGATCGAAAGGGTGCGCGCCATGAGGCCTTGAATGTAGCCGTTGCCGTCGACCGTGAGAGCGTCGACGATACCCTGACGCGAGACGGCGCCGACGACGGTACTGCCGCGGACGACGGGAAAGACGTCCTGCGAGACGTGGATGGCGCGGTCGAGCGCCTCCTCCAGCGTGTCCGAGGCGGAGAGCGTGGTGAAGTCGACCAGCATGATGTCGCGCATGAGAACCGTGTCGGCGGCGCCATCGACGGCGAGCTCTGGTCGCTCCGCGGCGACGGCGAAGAGAACGGCGGCGGCCGTGAGCATCAGCGGAGCGCTGCCAAGAGAGCCGCCAGCGATCGCAACGGCGAGGACGACGGCGTGCGTCACGGTGAGGGCAGTGCGATTGGCGAGCGGGACGCCCCTGCGGGCGGCGATCGCTGCTCGCAGAACGCGGCCGGCATCGAGCGGTGCGGCGGGCAGCAGGTGCAGGGCGCCGAGCGAGAGGTTCACCCAAATCAGCGCGCGCAGAGGGTGCGCGCCGGTGACCCACGGGTGGTGCCCCAGGTCGAGGGTCGGCGACGCGCTGAGCAGCAGGCCGCCGAGCGCGGCTCCGGCGAGCAGGTTTGCGGCCGGTCCGACCCAGGCGAGCTGAAGCTGCAGGCTGGTCGAGGCGAGGCGCTCCGTGGGGTCGACGATGGTGGGCAGGGCACCGGTGGGAAGCAGAAGAAGCGCGCGCAGATCGAGGCCGAGCCACGCCGCGGCCAGGCTGCGGGCGATCTCGCGGAGGGCGAGGCTGAAGAGCAGGATCAGCCAGAGCGCGAGCCCGCGTGAGGCGGAGCCGCCCGAGAGCGGAGTCGCGCCTACCGCAACACCGAGCAGAAGCAGGAGCACGGCGTGCAGACGAACCTCGACGCCAAACCACCTGCCAAGGCCGAAGCTCCATGCGCGCATAGCTCGATTGTACGGCCCGGTGCGGGCGGTCCCGGGTGCGCTGAGATCGCGCGCGCCGGACGTGCGCGCTTCGCAGGCCGGCTGGAGGCACGGTAGCATCGGCTGCATGCGTGTGATTGCGGGCAGCCTCCGGTCGCGTCCGCTGCGTGCCCCGGCGGGTGCGGAGACGCGGCCCACGAGTGACCGGCTGCGCGAGACGCTGTTCAACATCATCGACCCGCGCATCAAGGGCTCGCGCTTCGCCGATCTCTACAGCGGAACCGGCGCGGTGGGGATTGAGGCGATAAGCCGGGGCGCGGCACAGGTGCTCTTCGTCGAGCGCGCACCGCTGGCACTGGCCGCCCTGCGTGCCAACCTCGGCAGCCTCGGGCTGCGGAGCGGCTACGGCATCTCGGAGCGGTCGGTCGCGGCGACACTGCGGCAGCTGCTGCATGCGCCGCGGCCGGGGCAGTTCGACCTCATCTTTCTCGACCCGCCGTATGAGGCGACGGAGGAGTACGCAAGCACGCTCGGCGTGCTGGGCGGCGGGGAGGGGACGATGCTGCTGGCGGACGATGCCCTGGTCGTCGCCGAGCACGCGACGCGCACACCGCTGCCGGAGCAGGTGGGGCGGCTCACGCGGACGCGCACACGACGGCAGGGGGATGCGACGTTGAGCTTCTTTGCCCTAGCCGCGCCTGCGGCGTCCTCTGACGGTGCAGCGGGAGAGTAAAGCCGGTGTATCGGAGAGGCCAGCCGCGGAGGAACGCCGCTCAGGGCCGGAGATAGCCGCCGCCGGTGTGCTGCCCGGTCCGGAGATCGACGGTGAACGGAAGCTCCCGGTCGGAGCGCATCTCCCATCCGAGGCCGTGCAGGTGGCTGTCCTGGACCTCACCCAGCGTGAGGCCCTCCCAGCTGAGGCGCGCGGTGTGCCAGAGCAGGCCAGCCTCGCCCCACGCGGTGATGCTGTGAAAGCCGGCGAAGAGGAGCAGACGTAAGGGACGCGGTGCGATGCCTTCTGGCGAGGGAGTGTCTTGGGCGATGGCACGGACCTCGACTACGGGACGGAGGGCGAGGTGGTGGCTGCTGCTGGGGTCGAGGGTGTCGATGAGGTAGACGTAGCCGCCGGCGACGGCGCAGAGCCAGTCGGGCGCGGGGCAGCTCCAGATGCCGGTCGGCAGGCGGGGATCACTGAAGCCGAGCGAGCAGGTGGCGAGGAAGCTGCCGCCCGAGGCGGGGCGGACGAGGAGCTCGAGCGCGCCGCGGGCCAGTGTCTCCTCCTCCCCGGGCACGTGTCGGGGGTAGGTGAGGTGGCGGGCAGGGGTGATGAGTGGGGCGGTGATGAGCCGCTCGGCAGACCAGGTGTGCGCGAAGAGACCTTCCACGGGGAGCGGCGCCATCAGGGGGTACCTTCGAGGGCCTGGGCGAGGTCGGCGAGGAGGTCGCCGGGGTCCTCGAGGCCTGCGCTGAGGCGAACGAAGCCCTCGGGTACGGCGTCGTGGCCCCACCGGGCGCGGCGCTCGGCCGTCGTGCTGAGACCGCCGAAGCTGGTCGCCTCGGTGATGAGCTGTGCCCGCACGAGGAAGCGCTCCGCGGCGGCACGGCTGGCGAGGGTGAAGCTGACGACCGGGCCGAAGCTGCGCATCTGAGCCGCGGCGACGCTGTGGCCGGGATGCGTGGGCAGGCCGGGATAGAGGACCTCCTGCACCCCGGGGCGACGATCGAGGAACTCCGCGATCGTCTGAGCGTTGGCGCAGGAGCGCTCGAGCCGCAGCGGCAGGGTTGCGAGCGAGCGCTGGACGAGCCAGGCCTCCATGGGACCCGGGCCGCCGCCGTAGAGGGTGCGCCATCGGTCGACCGCGACGAGGAGGGCGGGGTCGCGGGTGGCGACGTGACCGAGCAGGAGGTCGCTGTGGCCGGCGACGAGCTTGGTGTCCGAGACGACGGAGAGGTCGGCGCCGAGGTCGAGGACGGGCTGGCCGAGCGGGGTCGCGGTGGTGTTATCGACAGCGACGAGCGCGCCGGCGCGATGGGCGAGGGCAGCGGCCTGGCGAAGGTCGGTGATGGCGAGTGTGGGATTGCTGGGGGACTCAAGCCAGAGCAGACGGGCGCCATCAACAAGCTCGAGCAGACGGCTTGGCTGGTTGAAGTCGGCGGTGGGCGCGAGACGAAGCTTAACGCCGAGGGGCGCCCAGTGGTGCTCCAGCAGCGAGCGCGCGGCAAAGTAGCTGTCCGCGGCGAGCACAACCGTGTCGCCCGGCCGGAGCAGAGCGCCGAAGACGGAGGCGATGGCGGTCATGCCGGAGCTGAAGACACGGACCTCGGGCAGGCTGCCGGCGGCTGACTCAAGGACCGCGAGGGAGCCCTCGAGGGCGGTCCAGGTGGGATTGTGCGAGCGCGCGTAGCTGTACGCGGCAGGGTCGGGCTCGCCGGCGCCGTGGAAGGGCGCCGCGAAGACCGGGCCAAGGTGCAGAGGCTGCCCATCTTCCGGTGAGGTCAGGAGCGACTGGATGAGGCGGGTGGTGGGGTGCACGGTGGTCCTTCCTCTTCTGCGGGGCTTAGCCGGGGTCCGCTCTCGCAAGATCTGTCCATGCGATGGCGGCGGCGAACGGTGTGGGCCTGTTCCTGTGAGAGTGGCTGATCGAGCGCGGCGGTGCAAGTCGGGGTCAGCTGCGGCCGCGCGCGGTGAAGTGCTCCCAGGCGCCAGGAAGCAGAGGCTCCTCACGACCATCCGCGTGGCGCAGGGTGACGAGTGGCTTGCCGCGCCGCGGGGGGAGGAGGCGGCCGATCTCCGTGAGCGAGACGCCGGCGATGCGCTTGGGCACGTGAAGTGTCGGGGGCGCGGCGAAGAGCAGCTCGTAGTCTTCGCCGCCCGAGAGAGCCAACTGGAGAGCGGAGGGATGGGTGCGGGCCAGCGGATGCAAGGGAAGCGCGGCTGCGTCGACGACGGCGCGGACCTGGGAGGCGCGCGCGAGGTGGGGCAGGTCGCCGGAGAGGCCGTCGCTGAGATCGATGGCGGCGCGGACGCCGAGCTCACGAAGCGCGCGGCCGGCGGCGAGACGCGGCTCGGGAAAGCGCTGCGGGCTTCGGGTGCGCGCGAGCGCCGGCGCACCGGCGAGCATGCCCTCGAGCTCGGCAGCGGCACCGCCGAGAGCGCCGGTGACAAAGAGGCGGTCGCCGGGGCGTGCCTGACTGCGGCGCATCGCAGTGCCGCGAGGCGCGTGACCGATGAGGACGATATCGGCGGCGAGATGTGGGCGGGGATCGCCGGCCTGCGCTGGTGCGGCCAGGGCGCCGGTGTCGCCGCCGGCGAGCGGGACCGGGGTACGGCGGGCGAGGGCAGCCATGCCGCGGAGGAAGCCCTGGAGCCAGCGACGGTCGGCTGCGAGACGCAAGGTCTGTGGTGGAAGGGCCAGGGAGAGAAAGGCGGCGAGCGGTGTCGCGCCCATTGCGGCGAGATCGCTGAGGCCACGAGCAAGGCAGCGATGACCGACGGAGGCAGCGGAGTGCAGGTCACGGCGGAAGTGCCTGCCCTCGAGCAGCAGATCGGTGGTGACGAGGAGGTCGCGTCCGGGCGAGGGCGCGAGGATGGCGCAGTCGTCGCCGATCCCCTCGGCGACACCGGAGGCGGGGATGCCGGAGAAGTGGCGGTGGATCGTGTCGATCAGCGCAAACTCGCCGGGAAGAGACTTTGAGCGGGGCACGGCGCGCGTCCTCCACGGGGATCGCTCAAGCGGCGAGAAGTGCACTAAGTGTAACGGGATGAGAGGTATGTGTGTGCTCGAGCGCGCCCTGCCACGCATCGCTTTTGATTGCCGGCCCGGGGCTGCCTTTGGTAGGCTGGACAGGTGCGCGGATCGTGCGGTTGCTGCTTGATCACGTTCGCTCCACGATGAAACTCACATCCGGTTGACCTCGTCTCCCCTGTGAGTCTGGCTCTCTTCTGCATCGGTGGCCGGTGCACACACACGTCAGACCAAGGTTGTCTCTCTCTTGAAGAAGCGCTACTACCTCATGCTGGTCAGCCGCGACGCGAGCGGCGAAGTGAACCGGGTTCCGATCCCCCTGCGGTATGCGTATATGGCGGCGGTGGCGGCGGTGGTCGGCCTGTTTACGATCACCGGTCTGGCAGGCTCCTACTCGCGCATGTTGATCAAGACGGCTCGCTTCGACAAGCTGAGGCAGGACCACAACAACCTGCAGCGAGACTATGCGCATCTTGAGCGCGCGGCGCGCGAGCGCGAGGTGCAGGCAGCGAGTCTTGGATCGCTCGCGACCGAGGTCTCGGCGCTGTACGGGTTGACGGCGAGCAAGCTGGCGTTACCGGGGATCTCCGCCGCGCCGGCTTCAAAGCATGGCCGCAAGGATGCGGCTGCGGTGGCGGCGACAGCGCCGCTGCAGACGGAGAACGCCTTCTCCGATGCGAGCTACTACAAGACCCTGGACGCCTTTATGGCGCTGCGGCAGACGGCGATGGACGGCCAGGCGACGCGGTTCATGCCGACGTCGCCGATCGGCGGCCTCGGTGATGGCAGGGCGACGAGCCTCAACCGGATCCCGGGCATCGACACGGCCCTCGACACCTCGCTCGCACCCAACCTGTGGCCAGTGATCGGGCCGATCACGTCTGGCTTCGGCGAGCGGGTCGATCCCGTGCTGGGCACCGGCGAAGGCGAGTTTCACAAAGGCATCGACATCGCCGCGCCGCTGGG
Source organism: uncultured Acidobacteriaceae bacterium (assembly GCA_964247625.1). Lineage (GTDB taxonomy): Bacteria > Acidobacteriota > Terriglobia > Terriglobales > Acidobacteriaceae > Edaphobacter. The sequence goes on along the minus strand of CAXTVA010000010.1, from coordinate 8,478 downwards.
CACGCCGATCCGTGCGACCGCCGACGGAGTCGTGCTGACTGCGGGACTCTCGAACGGCTACGGGCGCGAGGTGGTGATCGATCACGGTCACGGGCTGAAGACACTCTACGGGCATATGTCGGGCTTCAACGTGCTAGCGGGGCAGACGGTCTTCCGTGGCCAGGTGATCGGGTACGTCGGCCACAGCGGGCGAACCACGGGCAACCACGTACACTACGAGGTGAAGATCCATGACGCGTCGGTGAACCCGCACAAGTACCTGCGGGAGACACTCGGCGGTCTAGGCGACGTGGCGAGCGCCGCACATGCAGGCCAGTAGAACCAGGTACTAGCTGCCAGCAGGACTTCTTGCTGGCACTCAGCGACACCGTTCGCGGCTCCCGGGGGTGTCTTCTGGCGCGCCGGCACGCGGCTCGTTCCTCCTTTTTCTCAGAGCGGTGGGTAAGCGGAGTCATGGCGCTTCGCTTGGTCGAGGGTGCGTGAAACCGCTCCCGCTCCGTTCGCCGTCGTTGCCCTTACGGCGTAGCCCAGCGCACAGAGAGAGCTCGATGGCTTTCGCGAGATGATGCGCGGTGCGTTTCCAACAAGGATCGCGCCGGGGCAGAATGGGAGCGACCGAGGTATGCGATGCGTGGGTTCGGAGAATGGGGCAGGGACGGGCGGAGGCGCCTGGTCGCCGGCGTGTGGCTTTTGCTGGGAGCGGCGTTGCTGCGCACGGGTCCGCAGGTCCGCGCACAGGCGACGCAGCCAATAAGCGCTCACGCGCTTCCAAATGGGGTGGAGGTCACGGCAGGTGGTGTGACGATGCGGGTGACGGCGCTGCGCGACGATGTGTTGCGGGTGACGGCGGCGGCACACGGTGCGGCTCTGCCGGAGGACGCGTCCTGGGCGGTGCTGGCGGGGGCGCGATCGGCCTCCGTTGTGGTGTCTCCGCTTGCAGAGTCGAAGGGGGAGACCGGCTTCCGCACGGCGGCGATGACGGTGCGGATCGGGCCGGATCTGCGATTGAGAGTTACCGACCCGGGTGGCGAGCCGCTGCTCGAGGAGGCGGAGCCGGTCGCATGGGGCGGTGCGGATGGCACGCGGTTTCGCGTGCGGCTGCAGAAGCACGACGACGATCACTTCTTCGGGCTCGGCGACAAGCCGGGACCGCTCGACCGGGCGGGCGAGGCGTTCGTCATGTGGAACACGGATGCGTACGGCTGGCAGGAGTCGAGCGACCCGACGTACCACGACATCTCGTTCTTCCTGAACCTGCGCGCGGGCCGCGCGACCGGGGTGCTGTTCGACAACACGTACCGGACGTTCTTCGACTTCGGCCGCGAAGACGTACACCAGTACAGCTTCGGTGCGCCGGACGGGCCAGTGACCTACTACGTGTTGGCCGGTCCGGAGCCGAAGCACGTGGTCGAGAGCTACGCGTGGCTGACAGGGCCGACGCCTCTGCCGCCGCGATGGGCGTTGGGCTTTCAGCAGTCACGCGATACGTATCAGCCGGCGTCGCGGCTGATGGCGGTGGCGCGGCGGCTGCGCTCGGATCGCGTCCCGGCTGACGTGCTCTATCTCGATATTGGCTACCAGGACAGGAACCGGCCGTTCACGGTCGATCGTGACCGCTTCCCGCACTTCTCGGAGACGGTGGCGGAGCTCGCGCGCCAGAGATTTCACCTGGTGCTCATCACCGACCCGCACATCGCGAAGCTGCCCGACGCGACCTACACACCGTACAACTCAGGCACCGCAGGCGACGACTTCGTAAAGCTGGCAGACGGCAGCGTGTACAGCGGCACGGTATGGCCGGGAGCGTCGGTCTTTCCGGACTTCACGCAGGCGAGCTCGCGGGCGTGGTGGGGAACGCTTTATGCGGAGTTTGCAAAAGCTGGCGTGGCGGGCTTCTGGAATGACATGAACGAGCCGGCGATCTTCAACGTGACGTCGAAGACCGTGCCGGACGATGTGCAGCACCGCATCGACGAACCGGGCTTTCGCAGGCGCACGGCGACGGCGCTCGAGATCCACAACGTCTATGGAATGGAGAACGCACGCGCGACCTACGAGGGGCTGCTGAAGCTCGAGCCCGGCACACGGCCGTTTGTACTGGCGCGCGCAAGCTACGCGGGCGGCCAGCGCTACATGGTGACATGGACCGGTGACAACAGCGCGACGTGGAATCATCTGCGGCTGACAACGCCACAGCTCGAGAACCTGGGGCTGAGCGGCTTCGCCCTCGCGGGCGCGGACGTCGGCGGCTTTGCAGGATCGCCTCCGCCGGATCTGCTGACGAAGTGGATGGAGATCGGCGCGTTTCAGCCGATCGATCGCGATCACTCCGCGAAGACCGTGCGCGAGCACGAGCCGTGGGTGGACGGAACGGCGGCGCTTGCGGTGCGGCGGCGATTCCTTGAAGAGCGCTACCGGCTGCTCCCGTACCTCTACACGACGGCCGAGGAGATGTCGCGGACCGGGCTGCCGATTGTACGGCCGCTGTTCCTTGAGTTTCCGCACGCGACCGACGACGGGCATCCGCTCGATCTCGATGCGGGCGGAGAGTTTCTCTTTGGCAGCCGCGTGCTGGTGGCGCCAACGCCGAATCCAGAGGATGTGGCGGACTACGAAGTGCATCTGCCGCCAGGCGGCTGGTACAGCTACTGGAGCGGCGCGTACTACGACGCGGCAAAGGCGGAGGCGAACGACCCGGTGCTGGTGACGCCGAAGATCGACGAGCTGCCGGTGTACGTGCGCGCGGGGACGATCCTGCCGATGGCGCCAGTCGTCGAGAGCACGGAAGACAAGCCCGTAGGGCCGCTCACGCTGCGGGTCTATGCACCGCGCGAAGGTTCAGAGAGCGTGTGCGAAGGTTCGCTGTATCTCGATGATGGTAAGAGCTTTGCGTACCGCGAGGGCAAGTTTCTCCGCATGCACTTTGGTTGCGAGGCCGCGGCGGACGGATCACTCACGCTGCATGCCGCGGCGATCGCGAGCGGCTACGCCCCGTGGTGGCACGCGGTTCGCATCGAGGCCTTTGGCTGGACCGCGAAGCAGCACACGGCGACTGCGGGCGGGCGGCCGTACCGCCTTTTGCGCGAGCGCGCCGCGTGGACGGCGACGGTGCCGGTGCGCGGTGACTCCTTCGAAGTGACTCTGCGATAGTGCGAGCCAGGGAACTAGGCCGCGGGCGGGTGCGTACCCGTCGCCATGACTCGACCTGCGATCTCTGCCACCTGCCCGGCGGTCCTGCGACTGCTCACCTTGATGACACTTGCAAGTGCCGCGCTGCGGGCGCAGACGAGTGTGACGCTTCTTCCTGAAAGGGCGCTGCCGAGCTCGGCGCGAGTCGCGCTCACGCTGCACGCGGGCGACTATGAGATCCGGTCCTCGGCGGGCGCAATGCTGCGGGTCCTGGAGACGCGGGACGACGCGGCAGAGGCGCGCAAGACCGAACTGCGCTTTACGATGCAGGGCGGAGAGGCGCAGCTTGAGATAGATCCGCCGAGCCATGGGCATGGGCCGCACGTCGTCATCGAGCTGCCGGCGTGCTCCGCCCTGGATGTGAGGATGACGGCGGGCGAGCTGGTCTTCGACGCCGTGCCGTGTGCGAAGACGGCCGTGGGCCTGCACGCGGGTGAGCTGCGGGCCTCGATCGGAGATCCAGCCCAGTACCGCAAGCTGCAGGCCTCGGTCTCGATCGGTGAGGTGGAGATGCCGGGCTTTGGCCCGAACGGCGGCGATCTGGAGAAGGGCGGCTTCTTTCGCAGCTGGTCGCGCAGTGGAAGCGGTGAGCGATCCTTTGAAGCGCACGTGAGCACAGGGCAGATCACGCTGAACGGAGCGCGACAGTAGCGGACCGTCTGGTGACAGAAGGTTCAAAGACGAAGAGCAGCTTCTTGTGGAAGCTGCCCTTGCGCTGTGGCTGCGAAGACCGCGCTACTTGGTCGATGAGGCCACGTTGCCGGTGTAGGTCACGTGCCAGACGCTCTTGGTGCCATCATCGGTGACGAAGAGCGAGCCGTCGTTCGCCACGGCAACGCCCACCGGCCTTCCCCAGACCTTGCCGTCGGGGGTGACGAAACCAGTCAGGAAGTCCTCATACTCGCCGGTGGCGTGACCATCGCGCATTGGCACGCGGATCACCTCATAACCGGCACGCTTGCTCTTGTTCCACGAGCCGTGTTCGGCGGCGAAGGCGTCACCCTTGTAGTCCGAGGGAAACTCGGAGCCCTCGTAGAACTGCATCTCGAGTGAAGCGAAGTGGGGCTGCAGCAGAACGTCAGGCACGATGACCTTGCCCTGGAGCTCGGGGTGCTTGCCCGCATGACGCGGATCCTGGTTGGAACCCATGTAGTACCAGGGCCAGCCGTAGAAGCCGTCCTCCTTCACGGAGGTGATGTAATCCGGGACGAGGTTGTCGCCGAGCTTGTCGCGCTCGTTGGTCGAGCACCAGAGCTGACCCGTTGTGGGATTGATGGTCTCACCCACGCAGTTCCGGATCCCGCTTGCGTAGACCTTCACAAACTTTCCCTCGGGCGTGAACTCGAGCACATCCGCGCGGTGGAACTCCTTTGGATTGTTGTCCACGTCATCGACGTTCGAGCCCGAGCCGACGGAGATGAACATGTGCTTGCCGTCCTTTGAGAAGACGACATCGCGCGTCCAGTGTCCGCCGCCGCGCAGCTGCGCAAAACCGGGCAGCTCCTTGATGATCACCTCGGCCGGACCGCTCGCGTGCAGATCTCCACTCTTGTACGGAAAGCGGACGACGTTGACCGTATTGGCGACATAGACCCACTTGGGCTTGTTCGCCGGATAGAAGTTGATGCCGAAGGGGAGCGACTTACCATTCGGGTCCTCGAGGGTGGCGAACACTTCCTTCTGCTGTGCTTTGCCGTCGGGACCGACGCCGCGCAGCACCCAGATCTTGTCGCCGTGTGAGTCCGCCAGGAAGAGATCGCCGTTGGGCGCGATGCGGATCAGGCGAGGCTCCTTGAAGTCACCCTGGGCGTAGCGCTCGACCTTGAAACCGGCTGGCGCCTGCGGCCATGCGCCGTCGGGCTGCGCGACGAGATCGGGGCCGTTGTCGACGGACTCCGCCTCCTTCGGCTGCGGCAGGTCGGCGACGGTGATCTTGCGGCGGGTGCCGGGCTGCTCCTTGGAGTAGTCGGTGAAGGCATCCTGGCCGGTGATGGTCTGGGGCGTGGCCTGCGTGACCGCAGCGCCCTGCGCGGCCGCTGGCGCAGAGCCGTAGAGACTCAGGGCCGAGAGGCTAAGAGCCAGGCCCAGGGTGCCGTACGTCTTTGGGAGGATCGACTTCAACATGCTTCGCGCTCCTGATGCTGCAGGGTGTCGAACGATGCGTGATAACCGGTGCACGGGCGACGTGCGGGAGTGGTTTAGGTGGGCGACTCGCTGCGTGATGCAGCACTATTGGACGCAGGCGCGGTGCAGAACGTTTCACCCGGATTGGCTCCGGCGGGTCGCTCCGTGCTTACACCTTGCTCTGCATACAGCTTCAGATGCGGGTTTGGCCTGCTCGGCTTCGGCGTGTGTCGTCAGGGGTGGCCGGACGCCAAGGATTGCAGCAGAGATACCGGGATCACGGCCTGAACGACGGTTCGATCACGCTGCTGCACGGCCGTGGCGGAGTTCAGGATCTCCGAGAGGGGTGCTGCCGAGGGTGTTTCGGCGGTCGTGAGGGCGCGGGTGAGGCTCAACATGCCGTCGAGTGCCTCGGTCTGTGTGGCCGCCGCAGCGTCCGTGCCGGCGAGCAGCTCGAGGCGGAGGTGGAGGGCGGTCGTGTACCGGAGGCTGGCGACCATGGGCTGGTCGGCGAGCACGGGCAGACGAAGTCCCAGGGCTGCGACGTGACCCCCCTCGGCGAGTGGAAGGGCAAGCTGGCCGACGCCCCAGGCAGCCGCCGCGAGCGGCACGCGAGGGTAGAGCCCCGAGAGCACGAGGGGTCCGGAGCGCAGCAGCGCGGGTGTGCGCGCATGATCGAGGATGCTGTGCAGCTGCTCGGCGGTGGGCATGTTGGAGGCGGCGACGAGCGAGTCGCTCAGGACGGCGACGCGGAGAAGGCGAACACCATGGGGCGAGGGGTCGGCGACAGTGAGGACGAAGATCTCATGGCCGGCGTAGCGCTCGCGCGCGGTCGCGATCGAACCGAGGTAGGCGGTGAGGCGATCGACCTCGAGGCGTCCCGAGAACACCTCGGAGTATCCGACAGGCCCGTTCGGCCCGGTCGGATCAGGCATGCGGTGCAGAGCGAGGGCGACACGGTCGAGGTCGCGCTCGGGAAGGATGCCGGTCGTGTCGATGAAGTGCTGGTAGTCGGGGCTGTGCGGGACGGGGTGCCGGTCGAAGTGAGTGAGCAGCCGCACCGGACGAAGGTCCGCGTAGACCACGGCGTCGGCCTCTGGCAGCAGACGGGCGACAGCCGGTGGCGAGTGCCAGAGCAGGACAACGGCGACGAGCGCGAGGAGAAGTACGCAGAGCGCCGCGAGAAGGGCGATCTGGTGCCGGCCGGCGAAGCTGCGCGTACGGCTGCGTGCTGTAGCGAGCGGAGCCATCGCTCTCCAGTATGCGGCACTTGTGGCGCCCGCGGCGGGTATGCGATCGCCCGTGCCGGGCTACTCCACCATGCGAAAGGTGTAGATGCGGCTGGCGCCGGTGGCACTGCGCTGGCCGATGACACCGGGAGGCAGTACCCCGAACTCCCCCTGGCGCGGCTCCTCGGTCAGCACAATGCGGAAGCTCTGCGGGCCAATCTTGGTCGCAAGGTAGGGCACATCGTCGCGCTGTGCGCCGGAGGACTTGTGGAAGACGCCGCCGGTCTCCTCGCGGAACTCGCGGCCGCTCGAGTTGACGCGGAGGTGCAGCACCTCATAGTCCTCGGCGACGATGCCTGGAGGCGCGTAGACGAGCAGCTCGAGCGGGCTGGTGAGGGCGAGCTTTGAGGTGCGCCCGTCAACGTGTCCGTTTCGATCCTGCTTGACGATGCCGTGGGTCACGGTCGACTTCACCCAGCCGCCGGACTGGTACCGCAGGCGCTCGAGCGAGAGAGGCTGCCAGTGGCCGTCCTTGTCCTTGTAGTACACGCCCTCCTCGGTGACCTCCGGCAGGGCGATGGGTTTGGGAGCGGTCTCGGGCGAGGCGGCCTTCCGCACCATGCGGGTGAGCACGCGTTCGGAGACGCCGGCGCTCTTGAGCGCGAGCAGGGAATCGGGGTCAGTGGCGTAGTGGCCGGGCTGGGAGTCGATGGTCTGGAGGATCAGATCGTCGCCGAGACCCGCGTGAGACATCTTGACGATGGCGTCGTTGGTAAGAGCTTTGGGAGGCGCGGGTGGCAGCGGGCCATCGACGCTCTGCTGCTGCGGGTCCTGCGATCGGCTGGGCGGGGATGCCAAGAGCAGCATGGCGGCGAGAACGGCGAGATAGCGGGTGGAAAGACGCATGCGGGGAAGCGCCTCCGGGCACTCGCGCTACACGTGTGACGCTTGGCCGCCGATCACGATAGCAGGAGGGCGGGACGGCCCGGCTGGATCTACCGTCAAGAGCTCTCCGGGGCCTGGGACGGATCGTCTGTCTTGGCCGCGCGAGGTTCGCGGGTGTGGATTGTCCGGCTCGGGGCGCTATGCTACGGTTAGAGCTGCAGGCACGTCTCAGCGAGCGATGCTCGGTGGGCGGCCGGCAAGCCGATCCGGAGTTGGATTTGGGCTGGCGTAGCTCAGCCGGTAGAGCATCTGATTTGTAATCAGAGGGTCGGGGGTTCAAATCCCTTCGCCAGCTCCAGTTCCTGTCGGTCGGGCGGTAGTAGGCAATACGATCTTAGGTTGGTACGCCCGGCGAGGATCTCCGCAGCTTCCTGATCGCTCCTTCAGAGTAATGTGCCTGTTGGCGGCTCTGCCGCGGCACGGCTGGAGCGGGGCAGGCAGGGGTGAGATGGCTGGTCGACGAGGGCACAGGTGGCCGAGCGGTTAATGGCAGCAGACTGTAAATCTGCCGTTCTTTGGAACTACGGAGGTTCGAATCCTCCCCTGTGCACCACTCCTTTCTCAGGCTGTGATACTCCGCGACCAGCATGGACATGAGTCCTGCCGGCAGCGGCCGGCTCGTTGTCTCGCTGACTGTCCTGGGGGTGCTGGCCTCGGCAGCCTGGGTCACTATGGAACCGGGCCGGTATCGGGCGCTGACGCTGGTGCTGCTCGGATTTTTTGCGTTCCGAGTGGTGCTTGGAAGGCTGCGCTCAAGGTAGGATAGTGAAGTTTGGAGCAAGGCTGATGTAGCTCAGTGGTAGAGCACTCCCTTGGTAAGGGAGAGGTCATGGGTTCAAGCCCCATCATCAGCTCCAGATTCTTTGCGGGCCAGCGACACGTTGCTGCCCGTCTCAGTCAGTTGTCGCTCGACCGGCATTGATCATGGTCGTAACGTGCGGGAGTAACTCAGTGGTAGAGTCACAGCCTTCCAAGCTGTTGGTCGCGGGTT
>CAXTVA010000009.1:0-118062 GCA_964247625.1 uncultured Acidobacteriaceae bacterium | reverse complement strand
CGGGTTGCGATGGCAGTTCAGGCACCACTCCATCTGCAGCGTGTTCTGCTGGTACATCAGCGGCATCTCATCGACACGCCCGTGACAGCTCGCGCACCCAATCCCTTTATTCACGTGGATCGAGTGGTTGAAGTACACGTAGTCCGGCAGGTCGTGCACCCGGATCCACTGGATCGACGCGCCGGTCGCCCAGCTCTGCCGCACCGGCTCGAGCAGCTCCGCATTGGTCCAGATCTGCGCGTGGCAGTTGATGCACGTCTTGGTCGGTGGAATGCCCGAATACGCCGCCTTCTCCACCTGTGTGTGACAGTACTGGCACTGCAGCCCAAGGCCCTGCGAATGGTGCTTGTGGCTGAACGGCACCGGTTGATCCGGCCGCTGGCCCTGCCGCGTCACCCACGGCGACCGCTGTAGCGAGTTCAGCGCGACGCCGACCGCAATCACAATCAACCCGGTCAAAACCAGGCTCATGCGGGCCAGCGCGTTGGAGCTTCGATCAAAGACTTGCGCCATCGGTGCGTTCCTGCTTCCTTTGCGTCAATACGAAGGAGTCGTCTTCAGCTCGCCGTTCGTCGTACACGGTGCGAGCGAGCGTTCAGGGTGTGTGGTCAGCGGTCGAGAAAGCTGAGTATAGCAGTCTCAATCTTCCGGCCGATCGCCACGCGCCCGCGTCCCCGGAGCATCGTCGATAATCGAACGTAACTGCTGTCCCTGCAAAGAGAAAGCCTCGACGAAATCCCGTTCCTCTACCTTCCCAAGTCCAGCGTTGCTTGTAAAGGGCGTCCGGTTCAGTCCGAGTTCCTCCGCGCAATCCCATCAACGATTCCTTCGCTTCATTCACGCCCACAACCGCGGGCACTTCACGGGGTCGGTTACCGCACGAACAGCCCCAAAAACGACGTCACCGGACCCGCGACGTATCATCTCGCCTATGCCCCGCTCCCCCGCGTCCAGCCGGCCCCAGCCCGCACGTCCACGGGCCACGCCGCCCGCACGTCCACGGGCCACGCCGCCCGCACGCCCGCGGGCCGTGCCGCCCGCGACGGCACCAGGGAAGCCGCAGCGCACCTCCAGGCGGCCGCCGCCGTACGCCAGCGCCGAAGCCCTCCAGGCCCTCACCACGGCCGACCCCACGCTCGGCCGCCTCATCGCCCGCGCCGGCCCCTTCACCCTTACCCTCGCCGGCGCCCAGAGCCCCTTTGAGGCGCTCGTCCGCTCCATCCTCTATCAGCAGCTGCACGGCAGCGCCGCCGCCGCCATCCACGCCCGCCTGCTTGAGAGCTTCGCCCCCGTCTGCGGCCTCGGCCGCCACTTCAGCCCCGAGCACCTGCTTGACTGCCCCAACGAGCAGCTCCGCGCCGCCGGCCTCTCCCACAACAAGGCCCTCGCCCTCCGCGACCTCGCCGCCAAGACCGTCGACGGCACCGTCCCGTCGCTCGCGCGCATCCGCCGCATGTCCGATGAGGACATCATCGAGCACCTCACCGCGGTTCGCGGCATCGGTCAATGGACGGTCGAGATGCTGCTGATCTTCCGTCTCGGCCGCCCCGACGTCCTGCCCGTCGACGACTACGGCGTTCGCAAGGGCTACGCGCTCACCTTCCAGCGCCTCAAGCCGAAGACCAAGGTCACCCCCGACCTGCTGCCCAAGCCCGACCTCATGCGCCGCCGCGCCGAGCGCTGGCGCCCCTGGCGCTCCGTCGCCAGCTGGTACCTCTGGCGCGCCTGTGACCTCGCCGCCGGCAAGCTCGAACCCTCCCTCTAGCGCACCGTGCCAGAACACTTCGCGCTCGCCAGCCTCATCTGCCCGTACACTCGAGTGCAGTCTCCGGGCCCCCATCGTCCCCCTCCTGGCTGAATCATGACTGAAGCTCCCTCTCACCACGCGCGATCTCGTCCAGCTCTCGTCCGCGCCCTGGCACTGCTGCTCTTCCTCTCCTCCGCCTTCGCCCACGCCCGGCCCGGCAGCGAGCACCCCACGCTCGATCCTCACCACGTCACGCCGCAGACCGGTCTCCACCCCATCGACCTCACCGGCAACTGGCTCGTGCACGAGGGCGACGACCCCAGCTTCGCCTCGCCCACCCTCGACGATCGCCAGTGGCTCGCCATCAGCACCACACGCCCGCTCGCGAGTGACGGCATCACCCATCCCGACCTCCTCTGGTACCGCACCCACGTCCATCTACCCCCGGGAGTGCGCCACCTCGGCGTCCTCCTCCGCGACTTCCGCGGCAGCGCGCAGATCTTCGTGAACGGCGTCCCCATCGGGACCAGCCACTTTCCCTCCGGCGGCCTGCTCCTGCTCTACGACCAGCGCAGCCCGATCCCCGACGCCCTGCTCGCCTCCGGCGACCTCACCATCGCCGTTCGCGCCAGCATCGCCGCCGGTTCAATCCCACCCAACTCCGGCGGCTTCATCTCCGGCTCCGCCCTTCTGCTCGGAGATCAGGAAGAGCTCGCCCACCTGGCGTCCCTCTTCCACTTCCAGGACTTCGCCTCCAACGTCACCATCCTCGGTCTCACGCTCCTGCTGCTGCTCATCGCCGTCGCGCTCGCCCTCACCCTCCCCCAGCAGCGGGAGTACCTCGCCCTCGTCGTCTTCCTGGCAGGCTCCGCAGTCATGGCCATCCTCTCCCTGTGGCGAACCCTGGGCAATCACGACCCTACCGCATTGTCCACCTTCCTCAACCGCGTCGGCCAGGCCGGCACCGCCTTCGGTCTCCTCGAGTTCAGCCGTATCGTCCTCGGTCTCAGACGCTCCCGGCTCATGGTCCTCTATGCGTGGACGGTCGCCGCCTTCTTCCTCTTTCTGTTTGTGGCGGATCAGCTGACCCTGCGCAATCCGCGCTTCTGGGGCTCCGGGGTGGAGTTCGTGACGATCAGCCTCTTTCTCATCGCGTCGTTTCCCACCTACTTCCTCCTTCCACCACTCGCCTTGTGGGTTGGCTGGCGTCGGCGCAACCGCGACGCCCTGCTCTTCTTCTTTCCTCTCCTGCTGCAATCCTTCGTCACCTATACCGCCGTCGCGCTCTTCTTCCTCGCGCGCCTTCACCTCGTCGAAGACCAGAGCTTCCCGGAGACTCCCTTCGAGAGCATCAATATGGGCTGGCCCGAGGTCGCCGACTTCCTCTTCCTCCTCGCGCTGCTCGTCTTCCTGATCCTCCGCACCGTCCGCATCGCCCGCGCGCTCGCCCGCGACGCGGCCGAGTTCGAGGCCGCGCACAGCACGCAGCAGCTCCTGCTCGCCCGTGCCTCCGAGCCTATCGCCGGCTTTGAGGTCCAGACCGTCTATCTCCCCGCGCGCGAGGTCGGCGGCGACTTCTTCCTCGTCTCCCCCGCCCCAGACGGCGGCCTCACCGCCATCGTCGGCGACGTCTCCGGCAAGGGCCTCACCGCCGCCCTGCGCGTCTCGCTCATCCTCGGCGTCCTCCGCCGCGAGAGCTCCCGCGACCCCGCCACCATCCTCACCGCTCTCAATCAGGCCCTGCTCACCCAGGGTGAGATGGGCTTCACGACCGCCTGCTGCGTCCTCCTCTCCTCCACCGGGCACTTCACTATCGCAAACGCCGGCCATCTCTCGCCCTACCTCGCCAACTCCCACCGCAGCGCCGAAGTCCCCACCACACCCGCACTTCCGCTCGGCATCACTCCAGATCAGACCTATGGCTCGGTCTCCGGCCAGCTGCTCGGCCAGGAGCGCCTCGTGCTGCTCTCAGACGGCATCCCCGAAGCCCGCTCCGCCTCCGGCGAGCTCTTCGGCTTCGACCGCCTTCCGAATCTCCTCCACCTCCCGGCACAGGACATCGCCAGCGTCGCCCAGCGCTTCGGCCAGGAGGACGACATCACCGTCCTCACCGTCGCCTGCACCGCCTGACCGCTCTGCGTTCACAGCACTCCAAGCTGTGCCGTCCTCGCCCCGCCATTCACCCCAACAACGCCACACTGCGCGCCACCCACGCCGCCCACCCCGCCTCATCGATCTCGCCCGCCGCCGCCCGCAGCACCATCGCCGTCTCCTCCACCTCCGTGCACGTAAAGTGATAACCGTTCAGCTTGAAAGAAGTGATCATGGCGGCAAGGCCAATCCGTTTGTTGCCATCGATAAAGGCGTCATTCTGGATCAGCCCCCATCCGAGTACCGCCGTCAGCTGCGCCACTCCCGCATCCGGTTCGTAGTTCACCAAATGGTGGGGACGGGCCAGCGCAGACTCGAGCAAGCCCTTGTCCCGCACCCCATAGCTGCCACCGTACCGATGGATCAGGTCCGAATGAATCGCTCGCGCCATCGCAGTGTTCAGAAAAAACACAGCTACTTCGCCAGCTCACGGTAGCTGTTCTGGTGCTGCGGCTCGGTATCCCGAAACGCCTTGAGGGCCCGGGCAAACTCTGGGTCATAAGGAAGGATCTGGTACACCCCATCCACCTTGACGACGTTCAGCATCGATCCTTCCTCAACCGCCATCTCCTCCATCAGCTGCTTCGGAAACAGCACCCCATATCCATTGCCAATCTTCCGCACCTTCATCTCCATCGCACTCTCCTCCCGTACCCATTATAACTCAAGTTATAACTCATCGATCATCTCAATTAACCACCTCCCGCCGGCGCATCACTCGAAAGAAGCACTCCCGTCCGCCACCTCCTCTACTTGGCTCCGGTAGCATCGAGGGCAGACCTATGCCGAAGCGCTCCGTCACGAAAAAGCCCGCCGCCCAGTCCACCCGCTTCGTCTGTATCCACGGCCACTTCTACCAGCCGCCCCGCGACAACCCCTGGCTCGAGACGGTCGAGGTCCAGAACTCCGCCGCCCCTTACCACGACTGGAACGAGCGCATCACCTCCGAGTGCTACGCGCCCAACGGCGCCTCGCGCATCCAGAACCTCGAAGATCAGATCATCCGCATCGTCAACAACTACGGCCGCATGAGCTTCAACTTCGGCCCGACCCTGCTCTCCTGGCTCGCCGACAAGGCCAACCGCACCTACCGCATGATCCTTGACGCCGACCACGCCAGCGCCCGCCGCTACGGCGGCCACGGCTCCGCCATGGCCCAGGTCTACAACCACATCATCATGCCGCTCGCGAGCCCGCGCGACGCCCGCACCCAGATCCGCTGGGGCATCGCCGACTTCGAGCACCGCTTCGGCCGCCGCCCCGAGGGCATGTGGCTCGCCGAGACCGCCGTCAACCGCACCGTGCTCGACCTCATGGCGCAGGAGGGCATCGCCTTCACCGTCCTCGCCCCCAACCAGTGCGCGCGCGTGCGCAAGATCGCCCTCAACACCGCCGCGCCGGAGTCCTGGGCCGAGACCCCCAACGCCGGCGTCGACCCCACCCACCCCTACCGCATTCCGCTCGATGACGGCCGCTCCATCGCCGTCTTCTTCTACGACGGCCCCACCTCGCGCGCCATCGCCTTTGAGGGTCTGCTCAACTCCGGTGAGGTCTTCGGCAGGCGCCTGCTCGGCGGCTTTCGTGACCCCGACGCCGACCGCCGCGCCCAGCTCGTGCACGTCGCAACCGACGGTGAGAGCTACGGCCATCACCACAAACACGGTGAGATGGCCCTCAGCTACGCCATGCACTGGATCGAGGAGGGCACCGACGCCACGCTGACCAACTACGGCGAGTTTCTCGCCCGCTTTCCCCCGCGGTGGGAGGCCGAGGTCGCCGAAGACACCTCCTGGAGCTGCGCCCACGGCGTCGAGCGCTGGCGCTCCAACTGCGGCTGCAACGGCGGCAAGCCCGGATGGAACCAGGAGTGGCGACGCCCCTTGCGCGAAGCTCTCGACCTCCTCCGCGACTGCATCGTCCCGCTCACCGAGCGGCTCGGCGCCCCGCTGCTGCACGACGTCTGGGCCGCCCGCGACGCCTACATCCAGGTCATCCTCGATCGCCAGCGCAACACCGACCGCTTCTTCGACGAGCACGCCACCCGCGCCCTCACCGAAGACGAGCGCACCCGCGTCCTCGAGCTCATGGAGATGCAGCGCCACGCCCAGCTCATGTACACCTCCTGCGGCTGGTTCTTCGACGAGATCTCCGGCATTGAGACCGTGCAGATCATCGCCTACGCCGGCCGCGTCATCCAGCTCGCCCAGGCGCTCTTCGGCGAGGCCGTCCGCGACCTCGAGGCCGACTTCCTCAGCCGTCTCGCCCAGGCCCGCAGCAACGTGCCCGAGGTCGGCGACGGCGCCGCCGTCTATCGCCGTAACGCGCTCGGCATGCGCATCGGCCTCGAGCAGGTCGGCGCCCACTACGCCATCAGCTCCATCTTCCGCGACTACCCCGAGCACGGCGATATCTTCTGCTACGACGTCCAGCGCGAGGGCCACGAGGTCCTCGCCTCCGGCCGCGGCCGCGTCGCCCTTGGCCGCGCCCGCGTCCAGTCCCGCCTCACCGAAGAGGCTGAGGACGTCTCCTACGCCGTCCTCCACCTCGGCGACCAGAACCTCTCCGCCGCCGTCAAACGCTTCGACAGCGCCGCCGAGGGGGAGCTCGCCAGCTTCACCGAGTTCTCCCGCGCCGTCGAGAGGGCCGTCCGCCGCGCCGATCTGCCCAGCGTCATCCGCCTCATCGACCACTTCTTCGGCGGCACCTCCTACTCGCTCACCTCGCTCTTCGCCGACGAGCAGCACCGCATCCTCCGCACCATCCTCGACCGCACCGTCTCCGAGATGGAGGACTCGCTCTCCAAGATCTACGAGGATCACGCCAGCCTGCTCTACTTCCTCACCGAGTCCGGCATCGCCGCGCCTCCCGCGCTCGCCCTCGCCGCCGGCTACGCCGTCAACGCCAGCCTGCGCCGCGCCCTCGAGGCTGACATCTTCGACGACGACACCATCGCCTCGCTGCTCAATCGCGCGCGCCTCAACCAGATCGCCCTCGACGCGCCCCTGCTCGGCTACGCCGCCGGCCAGCGCATGAAGCGCGCCATGCTGCGCCTCGAGCACGCCGCCCTCGACCCCGCCGTCAATGGCATCGAGCTCGAGACCGCCGTCATCGTCGCCCGCACCCTCCAGAAGCTGCCCTTCGAGGTCAACCTCTGGCAGGCCCAGAACATGTGGAACGATCTGCTGCAGAGCCACGCCAGCGAGGGCTGGCCCGCCGAGTGGAAGTCCGCCTTCCGCGAACTCGGCCTCGCCATGCACATCGCCGTCGACCGCCTCGTCGTCGAAGAAGGCGTCAGCGTCTTCGCGCCCGAGCTCCACGTCTAACCACAGCGATCGCCGTCGCACCAGACGACACTGGCCGCAGGCACGCCTTACTCTGCCTCCCTCACTCTTTGAGGACACCATGACCGTCACGCAGCTCACGCCATACCTGATCCAGATCACTCGCTTCGGCCTCGTCAACTGCTTCCTCGTCCGCGAGGACGACGGCTTCACCCTGGTCGACACCGGCCTGCCCGGCACCGCCGCCGCCATCCTCGCCGCCGCGGCCACCGCCGGTGCCTCCGTTCGTCGCATCCTGCTCACCCACGCGCACGGCGACCACGTCGGCTCGGTGGACGCCCTCACCGCGCGTCTTCCCGGCGTCGAGCTCCTTGTCTCCGTCCGGGACGCCCGTCTGCTGCACCGCGACCTCTCCCTCGACCCCGGCGAGCCGCAGACTAGGGTCCGGGGCAGCGTCCCCGGCGTCAGGTCTGCGCCTACGCGCCTGCTCGCCGAAGACGACCGCATCGGCTCGCTGCGCGCCGTCGCCACGCCCGGCCACACCCCCGGACACCTCAGCTTCCTCGAGGAGCGCGACGGAACCCTGCTCACCGGCGACGCCCTGCTCACCATCGGCGGCTCCCTCCACACCCCCGTCGATCCACCGTGGTTCTTTCCCTTTCCCAGGATCGCCACCTGGCACGCCCCCACCGCCATCGCCAGCGTCGCGCGCCTGCTCGACCTGCCCGCCAGCCGGTCCATCACCCGCTTCGCGCCAGGTCACGGCAGCACGATCGCGGGCGGCGCGCGAGAGATCACCGCCGCGCTCGATCGCGCCTCCCGCTAACCGCGGGCGCACCCCCGCTTCGCCCGGTCCGGCCGCCGTGCAGCCAACCTTCCCTTCCGTCTCCGCACCCAACAGGTGTCGTACTAGGAGAAGACGTATGAACGACGACAAAGCGAAGGGCGTACTCCAGAAGATCGGCGGCCACATCGAGGAGGCTGCAGGTGCTCTGGTCGGCGATGAGAACCTGAAGACCGCCGGCAAGGAAGATCAGCTCAAGGGCTCCGCGCGCGAGGCGTGGGGCAACGTCAAAGATGCGGGCAACGCCCTCATCGATCGTGCGAAAGCCGCCAAGTACGACGCCGAAGCCAAGACCGATCGCGCCGAGGCCTTCAGCGACGACCACCGCGTCGAAGTCGTCCACGAGGACTAGCGGCTCTTCGGCCCCGCCACCAGACATCTCTCCGGGAGGCCACGGCCTCGGCCGTGCCCCCTTCCCGGAGCTCCGGTGAGCGCCTCAAGCCGCTGCGACGGATCGAAAACAAGCTTCGAGATCCACACCTCCCAAAACCTGCGACCGCTAGCTCCGCCAGTGCAGCTCCACCGGCCCTCGCAACGGGTGCTCTCCCATCCCCTTCAGCCGCGCCTGCTTCAGCGCGAAGTACCACTTCGCCGGCTTATCCGCGTCGTCGAGCAGCATCAGGCTCGGATGAAACCGCAGCCCCTCCGCCTGCTCCACCATCGTCTGCTGATCCTGCCGTACAAACCGCGCGCCGAAGAAGGTAGCGATGCTGGTTACAAAAGGCACGTGGTAGAAGACGTTCCACGCCGCCAGCACGTCGATCCGGCACGTCGACGCCGTCACCGGCGTCACCGTCGTCAGGCTTGAGAACCATCTCTCCCCCGCGCGAATCGTCTCGAACCGCCGGTTCGGCAGCACAAAGTCGATCGTCGTCGTGATCTCCTTGCCATACACCCCCAGCAGCTTGTACGGCGCCGAGTTCGCGCTCGGCGCGTGCGCGCTCATGCGAAACCCGTCCGCAATCGGCTCGAAGTGCTTCGTCTTCTCATGGATCGACGCGCCCGACCGCCACCACCACGCCTGGTGCACAAACGGCCCGTGCGCTGGGTCCATCAGCCCGATAATCCCGTGATCCACATTGCACGGCAGCTCCGCCGTTAGGTGCGCCGAGCGAAACGTCGCCGAGAACTTTGGTAGCTCCGGCACCGCTGGCAGCCCATCGCCCGCCACCGCCCGCCGCGCGCCCGCCTCGGGGAGATACACCCACGCATAGCCGTCCCGCTCCACGCACGGAAACGCGCTCGCAAAGATCTTCGTCGGCTCCAGCCCGTCAAAGCTCGTCAGCGACGGAATCTCCACACACTGTCCCGAACACGGCTCAAACCGCCACCCATGGTACTTGCACGCGACCGTCTCCCCATCGAACCACCCCGCCGATAGCGGAATCCCTCGGTGCGGACACAGGTCCCGCATCGCGAACAGCGCCCCGTCCCGCTTTCGCCCCACCAGCAGCGGAACCCCCAGCAGCAGCGTCGTCGCCGTCTTTTCCGCCCGCAGGCCACCCGCCCGCATCGCCGGATACCAGTCGCCAAAGATCAGCTCCGCCGCCGGTCCCGCCCCATCACCATCCGCACGCGGCCGCCCCCCCGCGAACTCACCCGCGATCCGCGCATCTGCCTTCGCCACCCAGCCTCCCGGCGCCCGCACGCCTCGCGCCCCGTCCCCTCTCATGATAGCGAGCCAGACCCAAAGACCACAGGCGCCAGCCCGCCCTCACTCACCTCGTTTCGATCCGCTCCACTCCAGATAAGATCTCCACTCCGTCCCGGCATCCGCGACCCTCTGCTTCAGGGAGAGCACCTCCCTCACCGTGCACAGCGCCTACACGTGTCCGAAGCGATCGCGTACCCAGCCGTATCGGTCTCCCCAGAACATGTCAGTCGGGGGCAGCGCCGGGATGGCGCCCTCGTCCACCGCCCGCCGGAACGCCTCGTCCACGTCGGCCACACCCACCTGAAACATGCACGTCGAGCCGAGCAGCGTCTCGGGCGAGGCCAGCAGCGCTCCCTCCACCCGTTCGCCTCGCTGCGCCGGCTCCTCCGTCGAGACCTGCAGCAATGACTCCCACACCCGCAGATGAACGTGCTCGCCGGCGCCACTCGGCGAAGGCGGCCGGAACAGCACCTCTGCCGCAAACGCCCGCTCGTAGAACGCCACCGCCTACGCCGCATGACGAACCACCAGATGCGGCACAATCACCCCCGCCGTCGGCACAGAACCCTCAACCGCCATGCGTCCCTCCTCGTCCCTTCTGCTGTCGTATCGCGCTGCCCTTCACGGAAGTCAGGCTCCAGTGGTGTCCCGCCGGATCGATCACCTGAGACATCCAACCAGCGCGCCATGCCCTGCTCTCAGGACGCCACCGCGACTCCCGGGATACCCTGCAGAGTGCAGATGCGATGGCTCCGTCCCAACCTCCGCTCGCCCGTCCTCCGCAACCGCCTCGCGCTCCTCGTCCTTGCCATCGTCTTCTATGGCACCTTCGCCCTGCAGACCCCCGCCCTGCTCGACGACGCCGACTCCGTCCATGCCGAGGTCGCCCGCGAGATGCTCCTCCGCCACGACTGGGTCACCCTCTACGCCAACGGCATCCGCTACCTCGAAAAAGCCCCGCTCCTCTACTGGTCCATGGCCTTGAGCATGCGCCTCTTCGGCGTCTCCGCCGTCGCCGCCCGTCTGCCCCTCGCGCTCACCGTCCTCGCCCTCGCCCTGCTGCTCGAGAGCTTCGCCCGCCGCCTCGCCACCTCCGCAAACCTCGGCACCGGCAACCGCACCGGCCTGCTCGCCGGCCTCATCACCCTCTCCAGCTTCGGCATCTTCATCTTCACCCGCATCACCATCCCGGACGCGATGGTCTGCCTCTGGCTCACCGTCGCCATCCTCTGCTACTGGCTCCAGCTCGAGCGCCCCGCGCCCTCTCGCGCCCTCTGCTGGAGCTTCGCCGCCGCCTGCGCCCTCGGCGTGCTCACCAAGGGCCTCATCGGCGTCGTCTTCCCCGTCGGCATCGTCCTCGCGCATCTGCTCGCCACCGACGGCCCCCGCGCCACCCTCGAGAGCCTCCGCCAGCTCTATCCCGCCTCCAGCACCGCCGTCTTCTTCGTCCTCGCCGCTCCCTGGCACCTCCTCGCCGGCCTCGCCAATCCCACCCAGGGCCACCCCGCCCCGATCACCTTCACCCACGGCCACTGGATCGTCCCCCTGCCCACCGACGGCAACATCCACGGCTGGTTCTGGTTTTACTTCGTCAACGAGCACCTCCTCCGCTACCTCAACCTCCGCGTCCCCCGCGACTATGACACCGTCCCCCTCTGGCTCTTTCTCGGCCTCGTCTTCATCTGGCTCATGCCCTGGAGCCTCTTCCTCCCCAGCGCCCTCGCCGACGTCCCCTGGCGCGCGCTCCTCCCCGGGCGCCTTCGCCAGTCAAAGCAGCTCCGCACCCTCGCAGCCTCGCAGCCAATCCTTCAAAGCCTCCCATCGATTTTGCAAAACCTCCGCTCTGTCCTCCCGACCGGAGCCGCACGCGAAGCGGAGGGACCTGCAGTACACCCCACCACACGCCCTCTGAGTCGAAGCCAGGGGGAAGAGCAGACCCTGAGCCCGCCGCAGCGGCCTGCTCTGATCCTGTCGACACAAGCCTCCAACCAGACCCCGCCCCTCACCCCGCACCAGAACACCCTTCTCCTCCTCGGCCTCTGGGCCGCCCTCCCGCTCGCCTTCTTCTCCCTCTCCACCCGCCAGGAGTACTACGTCCTCCCCGCGCTTCCCGCCATGATCCTCCTCCTCGCCCTCTGGCTCACGCGCGAGACCGCCGAGGCCGAGACCTTCGCCGTCCCCGCACCCCGCGTCCGCGCCGGCCAGCGCCTCGCCATCGCCATGCTCGTCGCCGGCTCCCTCGCCGCGCTCGCCGCCGGCTGGTTCGTCCTGCACGCGGTCACCCCCACCCCCACCACCGACCTCGCCAGCCTGCTCGCCCAGAACCCCGCCGACTACGCCCTCTCCTTCGGCCACTTCCTCGACCTCAACGCCCACGCCCTCGGCGCCTTTCGTGGCCCGCTGCTGCTCACCGCCCTCGCCATCTTCCTCGGTCCGCTCGGCTCCTGGCTCGGCCGCCGCGCCTACCAGCCCTTCGCCGGCAACCTCGCCCTCGCCGCCGGCGCCTTCACCTTCCTCTACGCCGCCCACCTCGGCCTGCGCACCTTCGCGCCCGTGCTCTCCTCCGCCCAGCTCGCCGCCGCCCTCGAGCCCGAGCTCACCCCACCCGGCAGCCCCAATCCCGACCTCCTCGTCATCAACGGCGAGTACGAGTCCGCCAGCACCCTCGGCTTCTACCTCCACCGTCCCTTTGCCGCCGGCCCTGGCACGCCCGCCTACCCCGCCGGCGCCATCCACATCCTCAACGGCCGCTCCTCCAACCTCTGGTACGGCAGCTTCTTCCCCGACGCCCCTCACCTCTTCGAGACCGACGCCTCCCTCGCCCGCCTCTGGCAAGGCCCCACCCGCATCTTCCTCTGGACCGACCCCGTCCACACCCCCACCCTGCCCGGCAGGACCTACCAGATCACCAAGGGCGGCGGCAAGGAGATCCTCTCCAACCAGCCCAGCCCCGACACCCCCACCCCGCCGCTGCCCTCCAGCGAGCAGCCCGCCCCCGAGCCGCCCTTCCCCCTCCAACCGGCACCATCTCCCCTCCCCACCCCCCAAGCCATCCCCGAGCCCACCCCGCGACCGGAGCTCAACCCGACCCCAACCCCCGCACCCGCCTCTCCCCGACCCAACAGACGCCGTCACTCCCATCACCACCGGACCGCGCGGCATCGCTCTTAAAACGCCAGCAGCGCCGGGCGTCCTCTCCGCCGGCTACCTCACCCGCCATTCGCGCCGCCGCTCGTTGCCGGGACACGGCCACCGCGCCTCAGATCTGCGACAGCCCGCCCTCCACGCACAGCTCGCTCCCGTTCACAAAGCTCGAGTCGTCCGAAGCCAGGAACAAGGCCGCTGTCGCAATCTCCTCCGGCCGGCCCAGCGTCGTGCGCGGGATCATCTCCCCAAAACAACTCCCTTCGCTCCTCCGGCGCCCGCTGCATGGCTGGCGTGTCGATCGGTCCCGGGCTCAGCACATTGGCGCGACTCCCGTGATCCTCCCGCAGCTCCAGCGCCCCGCAGCCGCGAACGATACAGAACCTCTCCCAAGTCAGCCGGGTTCGTGAAGAGATCCCTCGGCCGATCCGCGCAGTCGGCACTCAGGCTTCGCTCGACCGCCCTCTTCCGCCCCCGATCGCCTCCAGCCGCCCATTCCGCACCCGGAACCGCTCCCCCCGCCACACCACCGTGTTCCCCGCAAAGCTCCACAGCCACAGCACCAGCCCGAAGCAGTCCCGCACCGGCAGCAGCCACAGATTCTTCAGCATCGCCCCGTCCCCCAGGACCCCCACCCCCACACTCAGCGCCAGCGCCACCCGCGCCAGCAGCACCACACTCACCAGCGCCCCGCCCCACAGCGCAAATCCGCTCGCCACCCATGCCGCCAGCGCCCACGCGAGCGCATACGTGATCCCCAGCCCCAGATACCCCATGCGCCGCGCATCCCGCACCGTCCGCGCCCACCGCACCTGGTGCTCCCAGAACTCCCGCCACCGGTACGCCGGCACCGTCGTCTCCACCACCTCGCCCGTCAGCTCGACCCGCCACCCCGCCGCCGCGATCCGTCGCCCCAGCTCGTAGTCGTCGGCCAGCACATCCACCACCGCCTCGAAGCCCCCCGCCCCCTCGAGCGCCTCCCGCCGCATCGCCAGCGTCGACCCCAACCCGAACCGGATCCCGTGCTCCAGCATCCGCACCGTCATCACCCCCGGCGCAAAGTCCATCGCAATCCCGATCGCCTCCAGCTTCGCCCACACCGGCACGCGTCCCGCCGCCGTCCGCTGCCCCGTCCCGTCGCCATCCCTCGCCGCGCGATCGTGCGCGACCGGCCGTCCCCGGTAAAGCGCCGTCACCATCCCCACCCCTGCCTCGCGAAAGCCGCGCATCACCCGCGCCAGATACTCCGTCCCCACATGAATGTCGCTGTCATTCACCAGCACAAAGCCATACTGCGCCCGCGGCAGCATCTGCACCAGCGTGCTCACCTTGCCGCTCGTTCCCAGCCGCTCCGTCGCGATCACCATCTCCATCCGCACCTCGGGAAACTCCCCCCGCAGCGCCTCCACCAGCGCCACCGCCGGGTCCGCCACCGACCCCACCCCGAAGATCAGCTCCCATGGCCCCGCATAGCGCTGCCGGCAGTGGCTCCGCAGCGTCTCCATCATCCGGCTGTCCACGCCCTTGAGCGGCTTCAGCACCGACACCCCCGGCGCAAACTCCTCCCCCACCGCCGCGTCCCGCCGCACATCCCGCACAAACTCCCGCGCCGCCCACATCGCGATCGCCGTAAACACCAGCCCACTCAGCGCCAGCAGCGCAAACACCAGCGCGATCACACTCGCCATAGAGCTCTCAGTCTACGCAGCCCGCCCGCCCGCGGCGTATCCTCAGCCATGCCCCCGCGCCCCGGTCCGCTCGCCGCGCTTGCCCTCGCCCTCGCGCTCGGTGCACCCCTCGCCCGCGCCACCGCGCCCACCCTGCCGCCTCCCGACCACGATCACGACGGCCTCTCCGACGCCCTCGAGCAGGCGCTCCTCGACCGCTTCACCCCCCGCTTCCGCATCGACGCCGCCGACTGCGCCCTCCGCCCCGCCCGCTTCCTCGCCGACCAGCGCACCCCCGCCGTCGCCGCCCTCGACGGCACCATCTACGGCCAGGCCTTCCCCCAGCCCACCGAGCCCCGGCGCATCGAGCTGCACTTCTACCACCTCTGGGCCTCCGACTGCGGCCGCGACGGCCACGCCCTCGACACCGAGCACGTCTCCACCCTGCTCGAGCAGCAGCCCAACTCCGATCCCGCCGACCCCGCCAGCTGGCAAAGCCGCCTCTGGTACGCCGCCGCCCACGAAGACACCGTCTGCGACGCCAGCCAGATCGCCCGCGCCCCTGCCCTCGACGCCGAGACCCACGGCCCCGTCGTCTGGATCTCCCCCGGCAAACACGCCTCCTTCCTCGCCCAGGTCCTCTGCCACGCCGGCTGCGGCGCAGACCGCTGCCTCAACTCCGTCCCCCTCGCCGCGCCCGCCGTCATCAACCTCGGCGAGCTCCACGCTCCCATGCACGGCGCCCTCTGGATCAGCTCGCCACGCTGGCCGCTCGCCGCCAAGATGGCCCGCTCGGACTTCCGCCCCGCGTCCCTCGCCAGCCTCGATCGCCTGCCACCCACCAGCGTCGCCTGGGTCTACCCCGGCAAACGCCCCGCCCAGGGCACCATCGCCGTCAGCGCCACCACCGCCGACGCCCTCGAGCACTCCTCGGACGCCACCACCGGCGCCCTCGACCACTCCGGCCACAACACCGACGCCGCCCTCGGCGTGGCCGCAGGATCGACCGTCACCGCCGTCGGGACCGCCGTCACCGGTACCACCCACGCCCTCGGCCGCTCCGCCACAAAAACCCGCCGCTTCCTCCACCTCGGCAGCGATTCCAAGCCGCGATGAGCGATGCTCCCCTCGACCCCGCCCAAGGGTGCTCTGCTTCACGATCCCCGACTGGCCAGGAGGCCCGAAGTCCCCTGTACGGAAAGCGAGCGAACGAAAGCCGGACCTCCGGACGTCTTCTGGGTTGATCCGCCCCGAAGCTCCTATGAGGCTGCGACCGCGCAGTAGAGCCTCCGATCGTAGTGAAGACCCTTTAAGAGATTTGGCGGTCATCGCTCGCCGCGCCACATGGAGGCCGTGACCTGCGCCTGCCAGGGAAGACCCATCGAGTGAAGCGAGACCGCGGCTCGGACGGCCGGTCATCCCTCACTCGTACCGCAGCGCCTCGATCGGGTTCAGACTCGCCGCCTTCCACGCCGGGTAGATCCCAAACACCAGCCCGATCGCGCACGAGCTGAACAGCGCAAACAACACCCACATCGGCGACACGATCGACGAGATCAGCGCCTTCAGCACCAGCGCCCCCGCCGACCCGAGTACGATCCCGATCACCCCGCCCAGCGCGCACAGCGTCACCGCCTCCAGCGTGAACTGCGCCATAATCGTCTGCTTGGTCGCCCCGATCGCCTTCCGCACCCCGATCTCCCGCGTCCGCTCCGTCACGCTCACCAGCATGATGTTCATCACGCCCACGCCGCCCACCATCAGACCCACCGCGCTCAGCC
The DNA here is from genome assembly GCA_964247625.1 of uncultured Acidobacteriaceae bacterium. Taxonomy (GTDB): domain Bacteria; phylum Acidobacteriota; class Terriglobia; order Terriglobales; family Acidobacteriaceae; genus Edaphobacter. Next base: position 101,793 of record CAXTVA010000009.1, on the reverse strand, counting down.
CGAACATCAGCAGAAAGAGCGATCCCGTCACCTGCGTCCACAGCCGTGTGATCGAATCCGCCCCGAAGATGGCAAAGTTGTCCTCCTGGTCGTTGTGCACCTTCCGCCGCCGCCGCAGCAACTCGCGGATCTCGTCCTCCGCCACCGCCCGGTTCTTCTGGTCGTCGAACTTCGCCGAGATCCAGTAGTCCAGCACCTCCGGGTGCAGCTTGTGGAAGGTCGTGATCGGCATGTGCACCATATTGTCCTCGGCGTTCTTTCCCCCGCCGAACGCCGTCTTCTCCTTCTCCTGCACCCCCACCACCGTGAACGGCCGACCCTCCACCGTGATCTCCTTGCCGACCGCGCTCTCCTGCCCGAACAGGTCCTCCGCCGTGTCGTGCCCCAGCACCGCCGCGTGCGCCGACCGCTGCTCGTCGCTCAGGTTGAAGTACCGTCCCTGCGTCATGCCGAAGTCGTACACGCTCGTGTTCGACGCCGTCACCCCCTCGAGCGACACGTTCTCCGACTTCTTGTTGCCGTACTTCACCACCACCGACCCGCCATTGAAGTCGAAGTTCTCATACCGCAGCGACGGCACCACGTCCACCACGTGCGGCAGCAGCTTCATCGCCTCCGCATCCTCGTACGTCAGCTGCTTGCGCGTCAGCATCTCCGTCGTCGGCCGCACCCCGATCACCGGAAAGCGAAAGATCCAGATCACGTTCGTCCCCAGCGACGAGACCATGTTGCTCACATTCGAGTTCAGCCCGTTGATCACCGACGAGATCACGATCACCGTCATCACGCCGATCACGATCCCCAGCACCGTCAACCCCGACCGCAGCTTGTTCGTCCGCAGCGTGTCCAGCGCCATCCGCACCGCTTCTCTCTGGTCACTGATGTTCATCGCCTCACCTCAGCTCCACGTCGCACAGCCCACATCCGCAAACACGTCCTAGAAATCACTTCGCAGCGCCACGATCGGGTCCAGGTCCGCCGCCTTCCGCGCCGGATACACCCCAAAGAACACCCCGACCGATCCCGCCACAAACAGCCCCGCAAAAATGCTCCACAGCGCAATCGTCGACGGAAAGCTCAGCAGGATCGTCACTCCCTTGGCCACCACCACACCCACCACCACCCCGATCACCCCACCCACCAGCGCCATCGTCGCCGACTCCAGCAGAAACTGCAGCAGCACATCCCCGCGCCGCGCCCCCAGCGCCTTCCGCACCCCGATCTCGCGCGTCCGCTCCGTCACACTCACCAGCATGATGTTCATGATCACAATCCCGCCCACCACCAGCGAGATCGCCGCGATCGCCACCGCGACCGCCTCGAACGATCCGCTGATCTGCTTCCACAGACCCACCAGCGTGTCGCTCGTCTCCAGCTCAAAGTCGTCCGGCGCGCCCGGCGCATCGTGCCGCTGCGACCGCATGATCACCCGCGTCTGATCCGTCGCCCGCTCCATCCCCTGCCCGCCCGGCCCCGCCTTGGCATAGATCGTCAGCGTCTTCGCCGTCCCGTACGTCTTCTGATACGCGTTCAGCGGCACCGCCACCCAGTCGTCCTGGCTCTGCCCCAGCGTCTTGCCCTGCTTCTCCGCGACACCCACCACCGTGTACACCCCGCCGTCCACACGGATCTCGCGCCCGAGCGGGTCCTCGCCCTGCATCAGGTTCTCCTGGATATCCGACCCGATGATCGCCACCCGCGACGCGTGCTCGTCGTCGGTCGCCGTCAGCCCGCGCCCCTGCACAATATTCAGGTTCTGCAGCTCCGGCATCTGCCACGTGTACCCGCGCACCGTCGAGTCCGTGCTCGACTGCGACCCCACCACAATCTTGCCCCGCGTACTCTGGAACGCCCCCACCGCCGTGCACTCCGTGCACTCGTCCCGCACCGCCTCATAGCTCTCGAGCGTCACATTCTTTCGCTTCTGCATCGCGACATACTGCTCGTAGCTCGTGATAAACGCCGGCTGCTTCGACACCGAAAACACATCCGCTCCATACCGGTTGATCTTCGTCGCCACATACACGTTCGCGCCGTTCACCAGCGTCACCACCGCGATCACGCTCGCGACCCCGATCACCACCCCGAGCAGCGTCAGCACCGTCCGCAGCTTGTTCGCCCACAAGCTCTGCAGCGCAATCCGCAAACCTTCCTTGAACTCCATGACGCCGTCGCCGCCTCGTCTCTGAGCCTACTCCCACCTCCGCTCCCTCGGTGCTACGCCATCGCAAGCCATCCCGTTCCATCCTCCCCCGTCACCCCAGCCCCCCGCCGGGTGCTATCCTCCGGCGCATGCTGAAGCGCGCTGCCCTGGCCCTCCTGCTCGTCGCGATCCCCACCCTCCCCACCCGCGCCGAGATCCCCTGTCCCGTCTCCCTCACCACCGGCCGCGCCGCCCCGGACCGCATCCGGCTCTCCTTCCGCAACCGCGGCAAAGTCCCCGTCGAGCAGCTCAGCCTCGCCTGCACCCCCGCCCCCGGCCCCGGCCTCCAGAACGCCTGCCACACCGAAAACGGCATCTTCTACCCCGGCGTCCCCTACTGGATCACCATCCTGTACCCCGGCGCCGATCGCCACCCCGTGACCATCGCCGTCCGCTCCGCCCGCGTCGCCGGCGGCGACCTCTGGACCGCCCGCTCCTCGGACTCCTGTCGCCCACTGAAGATCCGCCGCCGCCCCTAGCCTCCACCCCTAACCGCCGCCCTAGCCGCCGCGCCCTCGCCCTTGCCGCCTCCCGCGTCGTCGTCGCGCCGCCGGAATCCCGCCCCCTCCGCGTCAGCCGAGCCTCTGCCGCCGTCTAACCTCTGTGCCCACCCCTCCCCCAGCGAGCGCCGCCCCTCTTCCAACCGTCGCCGCCGCCCCCACCTTCCACCTGCTCCACTCCCAGCCGCCCCGCACCAGCGCCTTCCTCCTCGGCGCGGCCGGCTCGCTCATCGCCCTCACCGCCGTCATGGCCGCCCTCGGCCACGCCCACCAGCTCAAGCGCGCCCGCCACGCCGCCCCCGGCTCACCCTCCGCCGCCTCCGCCGCCGGAGCCTCCGGCGTCCCTGCCCCGCCCAGCGACGACGACGACCCCGACGCCTTCGACACCATCGTCCTCGCCGACCCCGCCGACGCCCCCACCCCCGCCCCGCACTCCGACCGTGAGCCCAGCCCCGTCCACCCCTTCGCCGTCGTCCATCTCCCCCGCTTCGGCGCCGACGCCGGCATGATCCCCGACACCCCCACCGGCCGCGCCCTCTACGCCTGGCTCGCCGCCTTCAACCACGACGACCCCGCCGCCCTCGCCGCCGCCCTGCCCCCCGACACCCCCGCCGCCTCCATCGCTGCCCAGCGCTCCCTCCGCCATCAGACCGGCGGCCTCGCCCTCCTCTCCGCCCGTGAGATCGCCCCCGGCCTCATGGTCGTCCGCATGCGCGACCAGACCACCCAGACCGAAGCCCTCGGCAGCCTCCAGCTCCGCCCCTCCGCCCCTCCCACCATCGCCAGCTTCAGCCTCCGCGCCGTCGCCGCCCCGTAGTCACGTACACTGAGACCGCAGACGGCTGGGCGATCGCTGCCGCTCCCAGAACAGACCGGGAGCGGGGGAGGAAAGTCCGAACTCCGCAGGGCAGTGTGCCGGATAACGTCCGGGACGGCCGCGTCAAGGCGGCTGGACGGCCAGTGCAACAGAAAACAGACCGCCAACCCGTCAGCTCGCTGGCGGGCGGTAAGGGTGAAACGGTGCGGTAAGAGCGCACCGCTCGACGCGTAAGCGGCGAGGCAGGGTAAACCCCACACGGAGCAAGACCAAATAGGCAGGGAAGCCGCCGCCGCTCTTCCGGCACGGCTCGCGTACCGGCCCGGTGCGCCAAGGCGAAGAGACCTCCACGCCGGCCCTCCAGCCGGCCAGGAGAGCCGAAACCTGCGGGTAGGTTGCTCGAGCGCCGCAGTAATGCGTCGCCTAGAGGAATGATCGTCCACGACAGAATTCGGCTTACAGGCCGTCTGCACCTCCACGAGGGCTCCGCGCCAGAATCCGCGGAGCCCGTCCCTTCCACCCCAAGCACATCCCGCATCGTGAACGAGCCGTCACCCCGACCGAAGCAGGCGGCCGCACCGTCGCGAAGCGGCAAAACCTGCGGCTCTCTTCCCACCAGCCACGCGGCAGAACCGCCGAAGACAAGCTTCACCCTGACCGGTGCAAGCCTCACCCGGCATCAGGAGCATCTCTCTACCGGATCGCCGCCATCGCCCCGCGAAAGATCCCCTCAAAGTCCCCCGCCATCCCCGGCTCCCGCTCTATCGCCTGCGCCACCGCCCTCTCCGCCGCCGCGCGCGCATAGCCCAGGTTCACCAGCGCCGAGAGCGCATCGTCCCCCGCCACCCCAAAGCTCGGCCCCACCGCCGCCGGCGCCGACACCCCGCTCGCTACCTCGAAGTCGTCCAGCTTGTCCTTCAGCTCCAGCACAATCCGCTCCGCCGTCTTCTTTCCGATCCCCGGGATCCGCGTCAGCAACGCATGATCCGCCGCCCGCACCGCGCCCACAAACCGGTCCAGCGCAATCCCGCTCAGCAGCGTCAGCGCCATCTTCGGCCCGACCCCCGAGATCGTGATCAGCCGCTCGAACGCCCGCTTCTCCGCCGCCTCCGCAAACCCGAACAGCACCAGCATGTCCTCGCGCACATGCGTGTGCACGTGCACCGCCGCCACCGCGCCCACCGCCGGCAGCGCATGGAACGTCGCCACCGAGATCAGCACCTCATACCCCACACCCCCGCAGCCAATCACCGCCCGGCTGGGCAGCTTCGTCAGAATCCGGCCCTCAAGATGCGCAATCATGCCTCGTCGATTCTAGGCCCCGCCCGCCCCAACCCCCGCATCTACGTCTGAGACCCCACCGCATCCATCTCCCCATCATCCGCCGCTCCCGAGAGACCTTGCCCAATCCATCCCATCCCCGCACCCGGCGAGCCGCCTGACATGCCCGCCTCTCTTCTGCTGTCGGCCATCGTCGCCCTCAGCATCCTCCTCATGCTCCTCCGCCCCCGCGGCATCCCCGAGGTCGTCTGGATCGGCGGCGGCGCTCTGCTTCTCGTCCTCCTTCGCCTCATCCCGCTCGCGCTCGCCGCCCACGCCATCGGCGAGGGCGTCGACGTCTATCTCTTCCTCATCGGCATGATGCTGCTCTCCGCGCTGGCCCAGCAGAACGGCGTCTTCGACTGGCTCTCGACCATCGCCGTCCGCGCCGCCCGCGGCTCCTCCGGCCGCCTCTTCACCCTCGTCTACGCCATCGGCACCCTCACCACCATCCTCCTCTCCAACGACGCCACCGCCGTCGTCCTCACCCCCGCCATCCTCACCGCCGTCCGCAAGAGCCGCGTCGAACCCCGCCCGCACCTCTTCGCCTGCGCCCTCATCGCCAACGCCGCCTCCTTCGTCGTGCCCATCTCCAACCCCGCCAACCTCGTCGTCTTCCGCCAGGGCATGCCGCCCCTCGCCCGCTGGCTCGCCGCCTTCACCCTTCCCTCGCTGCTCTCAATCGCCGCCACGTACCTCGTTCTGCGCCTCCTCTTCCGCCGCGACCTCAACCGTCCCATCCCCCAGAGCCCACCGCCTGAACCCCTTCGCCGCGAGGCCAGACTGGTCCTCGCCGGCCTTGCCCTCGTCATCGTGGTTCTCCTGTGCATGTCCTCCCTCAACCGCGACCTCGGCCTGCCCACCTGCCTCGCCGCCCTCGCCGTCGCCGCCGTCGTCTCCCTCACAACCCGCACCAGCCCCCTCCCGCTCGCCAGGGAGATCAGCTGGAGCACCCTCGCCCTCGTCGCCGGCCTCTTCATCCTCGTCCGCGCGGTCGAGACCGTCGGCGCCCTTCGCCTCGCCACCTCCGCCCTGCACCGCGCCGCGAGCCTAGCCCCGCCCCTCGCCGTCCTCGTTACCGGCTTCGCCCTCGCCGTGGCAAACAACCTCGTCAACAACCTGCCGCTCGGCCTCATCGCCGGCGCCGCCCTCACCGCCGTCCCTCCCGCAGACCTCCTTCGCAACACCGTCCTCATCGCCGTCGACCTCGGCCCAAACCTCTCCATCACCGGCTCGCTCGCCACCATCCTCTGGCTGCTCGCCCTGCGCAAAGAGAAGATCGACCTCACCCTCTTAGACTTCCTCAAGATCGGCGCCGTCGCCATGCCCGTCGCCCTGCTCACCGCCCTTGGTGGAGTTCTGCTCCAGCACTCGCTGCAGCACTGAGAGTCTGCTGCTCCACCCTCCCGGCGGGAACGGTGCAGCGTCATCCCTCGGCACGCCCGCAGACGAAGGCAACGGAGACCCGCAACGCCCCTCTTCTCATTAGCAATCTCTTGCAAAGAAAAGTACTTCCAGAGTGGAAAAAAGTTACCTATGCTCGGCAAAATTGGTTACTCTCGAAAACAAAGGTAATGCCTCGAAAGGGCCATCTACTGGCCAGATCTCCTTTGGTGCACCACCTGCTTCTCCGAAAGCGAGACCGTCACTCAAGTTCTCGCCAGATCCGCCGATACACAGTTTGATTGCCGTCTTCGCAACTCTGATTGGGAGCCCCTCCGATGCCGAGCACGACCTCCTTCCGCCACATCGCCACCTCGAAACTCCGCCTGCTCACCCTGACGGCACTCTCTGCCGCCGCCGCCGCCACCCTCCTTCTGCCGTCCGTCTCGGCCGGCTCCTCCGCCCCGCACTTCTGGCACACCGCCGGCCGCGAGATCCTCGACGATCAGAACCGGCCCGTGCGCATCAGCGGCCTCAACTGGAGCGGCTTCGAGACCGCCAACCGCGTCCCTGGCGGCCTTGACCTGCAGGACTACCGCGCCATCCTCCGCACCATCCGCGCCAACGGCTACAATACCGTCCGCATCCCGCTCTCAAACGAGGTCGTCGAAGCCCCCACCGTTCCCTCCCGCATCGCCTTTGAGAACGCTCAGGGCAGCATCAACGCGGACCTCCGCGACCTGGACTCGATGGAGATCCTCGATCACATCGTCCGCGCCGCCCGCGACGCCGGCCTCAAGGTCATCCTCGATAACCACCGCTCCGAGGCCGGCAGCAGCGCTCAGGAGAGCGGCCTCTGGTACACCGACCGCTACCCCGAGAGCGCCTGGATCGCCGACTGGCAGCACCTCGCGGCGCGCTTCCAGGGCGACAGCACCGTCATCGGCATGGACCTCCGCAACGAGCCCCACAACGCCGCCAGGGGCGGCGCCTGCTGGGACTGCGGTGGCGAGACCGACTGGCACCTCGCCGCCACGCGCGCCGGCAACGCCATCCTTCGCGTCAACCCCCGCCTGCTCATCTTCGTCGAGGGCGTCGACGAGGCCGGCGGCAGCACCACCTGGTGGGGCGGCAACCTCGCCGGCGTCCGCCAGTCCCCCATCCACCTCGCCATCCCCGGCCGCCTCGTCTACTCCGCCCACGTCTACGGGCCCACCGAGTACCAGCAGCCCTGGTTCAACGCCGCCACCACCCCCGCCAGCCTTGCCAGCCTCTGGCGCCACGACTGGGCCTTCATCAGCGAGAGCAACCTCGCCCCGGTCTGGATCGGCGAGTTCGGCGCACCCAACACCGACACCGACCTCGAGAGCCGTATCCCCGGCTCCGAGGGCCAGTGGTTCTCCGCCCTGGTCGGCTTCCTCCAGACCCACTCCGCGATCGGCTGGACCTACTGGGGCGCCAACGGAGAAGACCGCTACGCCCTCCTCGACGCCCGTTACAGCCCCCGTCCCGCCAACCCCCGCAAAGCCCTCGCCCTGGCCAGCATCTCCGGCAGCCCGGCCCAGCCTGCCCGGTCCGCCTCGTCCGTCGCGTCCGTCGAGACGCCCGCCTCACGCAGCCTCACCCCCACCCGCTCCTCCCTCGCTGCCTCTCTCCTTGAGAGCATCGGCTACAACCGTGCGGCACGCCCCTCCGCCGCCGCGCCCTCGACCGACGCCGCCATCACCGTCGTCCCCGTCACCCCCGTGTCCGGCAGCCTGAACCCCGAGCAGCGCGCCGCGGCGCGCCGGCAGGTCGCTCAGGCGTGGCACCCCGCCGCGGCCCCGACGCCCCTCCCAGCGCCCACCCCCGTCCAGGCCGCGTCCCACCCATCCGACTCCTCCTCTGACGTCGAGGAGGCCCTCGCCGAGCAGGTCCGCCGCGCCACCACCGACGCGCTCCGCCACACCGAACCAGGGGAGGAGAGATAGCCCGTCAAGCGGAGGTGCCGCTCCGCCGCCCCTCCGCTTGCCCTCAGCCCGTCCATCCTGGCAAGGCTAGACCCGGCCATGGCGTATCGAACCCCTTCAAACCCGTATCATGGGAGGTGACCCTGCGATCTGCGCGGAGATTCACTCATCCGCGCAGGGGTGAGCTCTGCAGTCGCCACCGAACAGGGCTCGCAAACTCGCCCCCCCCCCAAGTCAAAAAGCGGCCAAATTCGTGCGCTAAGCGCAATCGTTCGAAGACTTTGCCGCCGCAGAGACCGAAAAACAGGACATTTCGCGTTAGCGAGCTCTCAAGTCCAAACCTAACCTCAATCTCTCGAAGACTTTGCATGGAAAGTGGCGGGGTGGGGACACCCCCTTTCACCGTCCGGCCTCGCCCCTTGCTGCGCCTCGCCCCCGGCAGCAGGTAATCTGAACCTCGACGCAGCACGAGGTGACGATGGGGCTCTATCTCGCGGTCGATGCAGGCGGCACCAAGACCGGATTCCTGCTCGCCGATGACACGCGCGAGCTCGCTCGCGTCCGCACGCCCACCATCAAGCGCATGCGCACCGACGCCGCCTCCGCCACCCAGGCCCTCGACCTCGGCCTGCGCTCCCTCACCGAGCAGGCCGGCGTCCCCCCGGCCGCCATCACCCGCGCCTGCATCGGCGCCGCTGGCTGGACCGTGCCGCTCGTCGCCGACTGGCTGCGCACCGCCTTCGCCGCCCGGCTCCACGCCGAGATCATCCTCGTCGGCGACGTCGAGATCGCCCTCGACGCCGCCTTCCACGGCGGCCCCGGCGTCCTCGTCCTCGCCGGCACCGGCTCCAACGTCGCCGGCCGCAGCCCCAGCGGCGAGGTCATGACCGTCGGCGGCTGGGGTCCCGCCCTCGCCGACCAGGGCTCCGGCCACCGCATCGGCCACGAGGCTCTCCGCGCCCTCTTCCTCGCCCTCGACGAGCGCCAGCCCACCACCCTCGAGCGCCGCATCCTCGAGCACTGGCACCTCCCCGGCATCCCCGATCTGGTCGAGGCCGCCAACCGCCAGCCGCCCCCCGACTTCTCCCGCCTCGCCGCCATCGTCGTTGAAGCCGCGACTGCGGGCGACCCCGTCGCCCAGTCGGTCCTGCACCAGGAGGCGCACGCCCTCGCCCACCTAGCCGACGTTATGCTCCACCGCGTCTACGCCAGCACCCCGCCGCACCCTCAGACCGCACCGCCCCCCGGCATCGTCGCCTCCCTCGAGCCGCCCCGCCTCGCCTTCGCCGGCTCCATCCTCGAGCACGTCACCCTTGTGCGGGAGGAGATCGTTCGCACCCTCCGCCGCGGCTGGCCCACCCTCGCCATCACCCCCGGCGCTGTCGATCCCCTCCTCGGCGCCCTCTGGCGCGCCCGCCTCGCTCCCGCCGTGTCACACCCCCAGGGCACCCCCACCCTGCCCTAGACCACCAGCACCTCCGGCCGCCGCGCCGCCAAGCCGCCGACCAGCTCGCCAAAGAGCGTATTCGCCCAAGCAAACCACGCCCGCGTGAACTGCCGCACATCGTTCTTCGCGAAGCTCTCGTGCATAAACCCATACCCTGCCGCCGACCCCTTCAGCATGCCCAACATCCGCCGCACCTCCGCGTCGCTCGTGCTCGTCAGTGCGTACAGGATCTCGGACATCGGCCAGATCTGCCCCTCGCCCGCGTGCGGACCACCGATCCCCTCTCCCGCCGACCCGCGAAAGAACCAGGGATTGCGCTCGCTCCAGCAGAACGCCCGCGTCCGCGCATACACCGCCGCATCCGGCGAGCTCGCCAGATACGGCAGCCCCAGAAGGCTGGGCACATTCGCATCGTCCATCAGCAGCTGCGACCCGTAGCCATCCACCTCATACGCCCAGATCGTTCCCTCAAACGTACTCGCCAGCGCATACTGCTGCAGCGCCCGCTCCACCTCACCGGCAAGTGCGGTCGCCTCGCCCGCAAGCGCATCATCGTGCAGCACCGCATGGCTCATCTCCGCCAGCTGCCGTAGCGACGTCACGGCGAACAGGTTGGAGGGCACTAGGAACGGAAACACGCACGCATCGTCCGACGGCCGAAAGCCCGAGGCAATCAGACCCACCGGCCGCACCGGGTTGCCGAACCCCGCATTCGGCAGCGTCTCCGTCGCGACCACGCCAGACCGCTGGAAGTGGTACGGCCCATGCCCCGCGCGCCGCTGCTGCACCCGAAACGTCTCCACCGCCAGCCGCATCGCCGCCGCCCATGATGCATCAAACGGCCCCGTATCCCCTGTCTGCCGCCAGTAGCCGTGCGCCAGTCGCATGGGGTAGCAGAGCGAGTCCACCTCCCACTTGCGCTCGCCCACGCCCTGCCTCCTCTCCGTCCGATCCGACCGGCTCCACGGCAGCGCTGGCGCGTTCAGGTCCGCCATAAACGCATTCGCATACGGGTCAATCAGGATGCACCGTGCCTGCCGCCGGATCACTCCTTCGAGCAGCGCCCGCAGCCGCACATCCTCGTACGCCAGCGGCAGATACGGCCAGACCTGCGCCGAGGAGTCCCGCAGCCACATCGCCGCGATGTCTCCCGTCAACACCGCCGTGTCCGGCCTGCCCTCGTACACTCCCGGCTCGACCGTCGTGTCCAACGTGTTCGGAAAACAGTTGGTAAATAGCCGAGCCAGCTCCGGGTCCTTGATGCGCGCCGCTCGCTCTACCAGGAAGCGCTCCACCGCCTCACTGTGAAACCGCCGGTCCGCCGCCGCCGGTCGCATCTGCGTCGCCACCCAGGCTGGCGGGGGCGCCTCCTGCGCCAGCATCCGGCTTCTCCCCAACGCCAGCTCCGCACCCGCAGCCCCCGCCAGACCGAGCATCACACGCCGGCTCAGACCTTGCCCACTCGCAGACTCCGCCGGCCGCCAGCCCTTACGCCAGTCCTCCACCCGCCAACCCTCCTCGAGCGTCCTCGGCTACAGTCTCATCCACCAGAGAGACCCCTCCTACTGGGGCAGCAGCTCATAGCTCACAAACGCCACCTTTGTGCTGTCCGGCGACCACGACGGCACATTGATCGTCCCCTGCCCACCAAACAGCTTCGCCAGCACGCGCACCTTCTTGTCGCTCAGCGACATCACCCGCAGCTCCACATCCTGGTTCGACGGGTGCCCGTTCACCCCCGCGCCGTACGCCAGAAAGATCATCAACGTCCCATCTGGCGAGATGTGCGGAAACCAGTCGTTGCTCTCCTCCGTCAGCACCTGCTCCTGCTTGCTGCCGTCCTCGTTCATCCGCCAGATCTGCATGTGCCCCGTTCGTTCGGAGTTGAAGAAGATCGACCGTCCGTCCGGCGCATACTCCGGCCCGTCGTCCAGCCCCTTCGCTGTGGTCAATCGCCGCTCCGCGCCAGCGCCTGCCGCGGGCATCGTGTAGATATCGAACTCGCCCCCACGCTCGCCGGTGAAGGCCAGCGTCGTGCCATCCGGCGACCAGCCGTGCCAGTACGAGGGCCCCGTCGCCGTCACCTGGCGCGGCGTGCCACCCTCCGCCGCCACCACGTAGACCCGAGACGCGCCGTCCGCCGCCGAGCTGTCGCTGAAGGCGATGAGGTCCCCCTGCGGCGAGAGTCCATGATCGTTGTTGCACTTCACTTGAGTGCCCGTCGCAACCACGACGGGAGCCGACACCGCGACCGGCGTCGCCCGCGTGATCGCCAGCCGGCGCAGCGTCCCGTCCTGGTTCATCAGGAGCGACTTGCCGTCCGGAGCCCAGTTCGGCGCCTCGAAGTGCTCCGCCGCAACGTACGCCACGCGCCGATCCGTCGAGGCCACCGTGACCGTCTCAAGCGTGCTGTAGAGCACCGGCTTCGCGACAGCGACCGGCAGCGCCTCGATCGTCACGTTACGGAACGTCGCCGTCTCCGTCACCCCCTTGTCGTGCGAGCAGACGCCCAGCCCCACATAGATCTCCCCCTCCAGAGCGATCTTGATCGCCGCACCCGACGGCACCAGCCTGCCTGTCGCATCCGCGACCGAGACATACACGTAACTTCCTCGCCGCTCAATCCGCACCCGCCGCGGTGCCTCCACCGCGGACTCCACCTCATGCGTGTCCGCACCCGGCGCATCGCGATACTGCAGCGAGGTCAGCCCGTCCCCGTGAACCGCCACATCCACGTACTTCGCCCCCGGCTCAAGCGACTGCCGCAGCAGCAGCGCCGCTTTGCGGTGGTTGTTGCCGCCCGTCCCCGCAAAGGCGATATCGGCCGTGATCGCCACGTCGCCGCTCATCTTCTTGTAGACAAAGTGAAATGCATCCGCGCCGAACCACATGTTCTCGCCGCTGCCGCTGACCGTGTACGTCCCGGCGCCCGCGTCGAAGCGCGCACTGCCCGGATGCAGCACCGTCCCCACGTCGCGATGGTCGGCAAAGACGCCGATCTCGGCACGCCCGTCCTTCACCACCACACCGGCCGCCATCATCAGCACTGCCGCGGCAAAGACGCCGCGACGCCGTCCCATCGAATTTGCCACGCTGACACTCCCCAGAGGCACGTCGTCCGCTCACGCATTGTCCTACAGCCATCCCGCACTCACAAGCCCGCGAAGAGCCGTATCCCGGCCACGCCCGCCGCACCCGCCTCGAGGCACGCCGCCGTCGTGGCCGCCGTCACTCCGCCGAGCGCCAGCACCGGCGTCCCCGCGGCCGCTTCGACCGCCCCCCGCAGACTGCCGAGCCCCACCCCCGCCGCAACCTCGCGCGACGCCACCTGCTTCCCAAATACCGGCCCGAACAAGATCAGGTCCGCCCCTGCCGCGGCCGCCGCCCCGGCCTCCGCGATCGCATGGCAAGTCACACTCACCACCAGTCGCCCGCGCCCTCCCGGAGCCCCTTGCACCCGAGCCACACTCTCCGCCGACCACCCGCCGGGGAGGTGAACCCCGTCCCCCCCCGCCGCCAAGGCGATCGCACACGCCTCCTCGACCGCGAGCTCGCCCCCGATCCCCGCATTCACCAGCAGGCGCGGCAATCCGCTCGCAGGAACCTGCGCCCGCAGCCGCAGCACCAGCTCCCGCAGCCCTGCCGCCGGCAAGTCCTTCTCGCGCACCTGCAGCACGTCGATCCCTGCGGCCGCCAGTCGCCGCACCTGACCGAGCAGGCTCTCCAGCCGCGCCGCTTCATCCCCTGCAAACATTTGCCGATCCGTGATGGCATACCGCAGCACAGCGCGAGTCTACCCGCTCTCCCGCCGCCGCGGCCCTCGCCCTTGCCCCGGAGCGGCGCTATCATGAGTAGGATCAGAGGCGGACTCGCCGCGTCGGCTCCACGCACCCATCGCCGCAGCCGCACCCGAACCTTCGCTGCCGCGCGCTCATCTCGCCGGCCTCACCGCTCGAGCCATCGCGCCCGCGCAACAGAGAGAAGAACGCACCGCGCATGAGCACTGTCTACGATCTCATCGTCATCGGCTCTGGCCCCGCAGGCCAGCGCGCCGCCATCTACGGCTCCAAGCTCGGCAAGAAGGTCGCGCTGGTGGAGATGCGCGAGGTCGTGGGCGGCGCCTGCATCAACACCGGCACCATCCCGTCCAAGACCATGCGTGAGGCCGTCCTCCACCTCTCCGGGTACAACTACAAATCCATCTACGGCATGAACTACCGGGTCAAGGAACGCATCACCATGGCGGACCTCGCCTTCCGCGTGCAGCATGTGATCAAGACCGAGGTCGACGTCACCGAGGCCCAGCTCTCGCGCAACAACATTGAGATGCTCGTCGGCACCGCCTCCTTTGAAGACGCGACCCACGTCAAGGTCACCAACTCCCGCGGCTCGACCATCTACGAGGCCAAGAGCATCATTATCGGCACCGGCACCAAGCCCGCCACCTCGCCCAAGGTGCCCATCAACGGCTCGACCATCATCAACTCCGACCTTATCCTCGAACTCAAGAACCTGCCCAAGACGCTCATCGTCGTCGGCGGCGGCGTCATCGGCGTCGAGTACACCTGCATGTTCTCCGCACTCGGCGTCCGCGTCACCCTCATCGAGCGCCGTCCGCGCCTGCTCGAGTTCGCCGACCAGGAGATCGTCGAGGCCCTCAGCTACCACCTCCGCGACTCCCGCGTCACCATGCGCCTCAACGAAGAGGTCGAGTCCGTGCAGGAGATGGAGGACGGCAGCGTCGTCGCCAACCTCGAGTCCAAGAAGAAGGTTCAGGGCGACGCCCTGCTCTACGCCGTCGGCCGCCAGGGCAACGTCGACGAGCTCGAGCTCTCGAAGATCGGCGTCGACTCCGACAACCGCGGCCGCATCCCCGTCGACAAGGACTTCCGCACCAAGTGTCCCAACGTCTTCGCCGTCGGCGACGTCATCGGCTTCCCCTCGCTCGCGTCCGTCTCCATGGAGCAGGGCCGCGTCGCCGCCGCCCGCGCCTTCGGTGATGAGACCATCCTCTCCAACCCCAGCTTCTACCCCTACGGCATCTGGACCATCCCCGAGATCAGCTTCCTCGGCAAGACCGAGGAGCAGCTCACCGAAGAGGACGTTCCCTACGAGGTCGGCGTCGCCTACTACCGCGAGATCGCCCGCGGCCAGATCCGCGGCGACACCACCGGCCGCCTCAAGCTCATCTTCCATCGCCAGAACCACTCTCTGCTCGGCGTCCACATCATCGGTGAGGGCGCAAGCGAGCTGCTCCATATCGGCCAGGCCGTCATGGCGCTCGGCGGCAAGCTCGACTACTTCGTCGACACCGTCTTCAACTACCCCACGCTAGCCGAGTGTTACAAGGTTGCCGCCTTCAACGGCCTCAACCGCGTCAGCAAGTTCATTTAGCAGACAGCAGGTTGAGCAGGCATCCCGCGCCCGCCGGTGGACAACCCCGGCCTCGGGCAAGTACAAAGAGTGGCTGAGCAGAAGGCAAACTCACAATGGCAAAGTCCATCGGCGTCATTCTCTCCGAACGCATCCTCACCGGCCTGGTCGTCGACCACAAGCTCTCCGGCCCCATGCTCGCCTTTCCTCGGAATCCGGACGATGAGCACGCGCTCGTCGAGCTTCACACCGAGTCTCTCGCCGAGACCATCTGCGAGCAGGTCGTCGCCGCCGCCCAGGGCGCCACAGATATCGATGCCGTCGGCATCGCGCTCCCCGGCCTCATCAAGATGGGTGTCGTCGAGGAGGCACCCAACCTGCCCCAGCTCAAAGGCGCCCGCATGCAGGAGCTCATCGCCGGCTTTCTGACGAAGCACGGCATCGACGCCCCCGTCACCATCCTCAACGACGCCGACGGAGCCGCCGCCGGCCTCGCTAGCCTGCACGGCAAACTCGACAGCATTATCCGCGTCTGGACCCTCGGCGTCGGCATCGGCTACGGCCGCTACCCCTTCGCCCCCGGCGTCTGGGAAGGCGGCCACTCCATCGTCTCGCTCGACGATAAGGAGCGCTTCTGCGGCTGCGGCGGCCGCGGCCACATGGAAGGCATCATGGGCCACCGCGCCATGCGCCTCCGCTTCCTCGACATGGAGCCCGAAGAGGTCTTCGAGGCCGCGAACTCCGAGCCCTACGACGCCCGCTGCGTCGACTTCAAACGCCTCTGGCATAAGGCCCTCGCCGCCGCCACCACCACCTCCATCCACCAGAGCGGCCCCGGCAAGTTCTTCCTCACCGGCTTTAATGTCCGCTTCGTCGACCTGCCCATGCTCAAGGACTACTGCCAGCAGATGGTCAAGATGAGCCCGCTCCAGAGCTACTCCTTCGAGATCGTCGACGACGACATCGAGACCCGCATCATCGGCGCCGCCGTCAGTGCCGAACAGGCCGCCACCCGCTCCTAACCCGCAGCTCCCACGACCGGACCAAGGCCACGCAGAGCCCTCGTCAGGACGCCATCCTCTGCCGCTGAATCCCGAGAAACACATGGATCAGCCCGATGGCCGCCGGCGTCACCCCCGAGATCCCGCTCGCCTGCCCCAGCGTCTGCGGCCGTATCCGACCCAGCTTCTCCTGCATCTCCCGGCTCAGCCCGCTCACCGCCCCATAGTCAAACCACTCCGGAATCGCCGTCCCCTCGGCCGCCTTCATCCGCTCGATCGACCGCTGCTGCTGTGCGAGGTACCCGCCGTACTTCGCCTCCGTCTCTACCGCCTTCCACTCATTTCGCACCCAGGCCGGCATCCCCACAGCATCTGCTCCTGATTCAGTTACGATCTCGATCGCGCCGTCATCATCTGTAACTTTATTTCTTACGGATAACGCCTCCACCCAGACCCGCACGCCCTGGCCTCCCCTCTGCCGCAGCTCCGCCACGATCGAAGCCCGCAGATCCTCGATCTGCACCTCCGGCCGCCGCAGCACCTGCGCAAGCGTCTGCCCGGCCATGCGCTCCGCATCGCCCGTCAACCGTGCCGCCGCCTCGGTCGTCAGATCTCCCGTCCGCAGCCGCACCGTCCCCAGCAGGTCGCGCAAGACCTCCGCCCGTCGCTGCTTGGCCTCGTACGCCTCCCACGCCGCGTCGCCGATCAGCCCCAGCCGCCGCGCGTGCGGCGTCAGTCGCCGGTCCGCATTGTCGATCCGCAGATGCAGCCGGAACTCCGCCCGCGACGTGAACATCCGGTACGGCTCATCGGTCCCCTTCGAGATCAGGTCATCCACCAGAATGCCGATGTACGCCTCCGTGCGGTCCAGCGTGAACCCTCCTTCTCCCCGCACCGCCAGCCCCGCATTGATGCCTGCCATCAGCCCCTGCGCCGCCGCCTCCTCGTATCCGCTCGTCCCATTGATCTGCCCCGCCAGGTACAGCCCGCGCATGCACTTCACCCGAAGCGTCCGGTCGAGCTCGCGCGCGTCGATCGCGTCATACTCAATCGCGTACCCCGGCCGCAGCATCTCCGCCCGCTCCAGCCCCGGGATCGACCGCACCATCGCCGCCTGCACCTCCATCGGCAGACACGTGCTCATGCCGTTGATGTAGACCTCGTGTGTCTGTAACCCTTCCGGTTCCAGAAAGAACTGGTGCTGCGCCTTGTCGGGAAACCGCACGATCTTGTCCTCAATGGACGGGCAGTATCGCGGCCCAACCGCCGAGATCTGCCCCGAGTACATCGGCGATCGATGCACATTCTCGCGAATCAGGCGCAGCGTCTCCGGCGTCGTCGTCGCAATGTGACACGAGATCTGCTTGAGTGGCGGCGTCCACCGCATCGGCGCGCGTCCCGCCTCACCCGCCGCCGGCAGCCGCAGACTCCGCATGCTGAATGGCGTCGGGTCCGCGTCCCCCGGCTGCTCCGCGAAGCGCTCCCACGCGATCGATCGCCCATCCAGACGTGGCGGTGTTCCTGTCTTCAGCCGCGATCCACGCAGCCCCAGCCGCTTCAGGCTCTCACCCAGCAGCACGCTCGCCGGCTCCCCAGACCGCCCTGCCGTGTACTGCTCCTCCCCGCAATGGATGAGCCCATTCAGAAACGTGCCCGTCGTGATAACCGTCGCCGTCGCCTCGATCACCCGCCCATCCCGCAGCCGCAGCCCGCGCACCACACGATCTCCATCCGGTGCACTCTCGAGCACGACATCCACCACCTCCGCCTGCTTGATATGCAGGTTCGGCTCCGCCTCGAGCACCTCGCGCATCCTCACCCGGTAAAGCGCCTTGTCGCACTGCGCCCGCGGACTCCACACCGCCGGCCCCCGGCTCGTGTTCAGCAGCCGGAACTGGATCCCGCACGCGTCCGCGACCTCGCCCATCACGCCGCCCAGCGCATCAATCTCGCGCACCAGGTGCCCTTTGGCGATGCCGCCGATCGCCGGATTGCAGCTCATCTGGGCGATCAGGTCCAGGTTCAGCGTAAAGATCGCCGTCCGCAGCCCCAGCCGCGCCGACGCCACCGCCGCCTCGCACCCCGCGTGCCCCGCCCCCACGACCGCCACATCGTACTGTTCGGTAAATCTCACTCTCTCATTCTAGTGGTGTAGAGTGTCTGCGAACGACACCACCCGGACGCGCCCATGACCTTCCACGGCTCCCTCATCGGCTTCATCCCCATCCGCGACGCCGACCACGCTCGCCGCTTCTACGAGAGCGTTCTCGGTCTCCGCTTCGTCTCCGACGACACCTTCGCCATCGTCTTCGACGCGGAAGGCACCATGATCCGCCTCGTCCGCGTCGGCGAGTTCACCCCGCAGCCCTTCACCATCGTCGGTTGGGAGGTCGCCAATCTCGCCGAGACCGTCTCCGACCTCACCGCCGCCGGGGTCGCCTTCGAGCGATACGGCTTCCCCGGCCAGGGGGACGATGGTATCTGGCACGCGCCCGGCGGCGCCCAGGTCGCCTGGTTCAAAGACCCCGACGACAACGTACTCTCCGTCTCCCAACTCCCCGGCAGCTGACGCCTAGTGTCCCGAGGGAGGCGGTCCGCCGTGATCACCGCCATACTCATGGCCGTGCTCGAGCGCCTCGAACTTCGTCTTCTGGTCCGGCGTCAGAATCTCCATAAACTTCGCCTGCGCCGTCGCCCGCGCCAGCGTCATCTCGCCGCTCAGCTGGCCGGACTGCGTCGCCGCCTGCTGGATCGCGCTCGCGTCATTGGCCTTGATCGCCGCCTCGAGCGCCTGGTGCGTCGTCCGTTCGCTCGTGTGCAGACCCTGCGATGTAGTCGCCGCCGCCGTGAAGATCGTCGTCGCTTGCTCCTGCTGCGTGCTGTTTAACGACAACAGCGTCGTAAACCGATCGACCTCATGCTGCGCCATCTGTGCCGGGGTCGGCGGGGTGTGGGGGGTCTGTGCCTGGACCATGGACGAAAGCCCCAGGCCAACGAGCAGCGCCATCGAATACTTCATATGCTTCTCTCCTGAAGGTCGCCCTCCGCGCATCGCCTCCGCAAAACGCGACCGAATTCTCTGCTTCATAGACGGCCGTCGGCCCGCGTAAGTCTACGCTGCTTCATTAACTTTTCGTGCGCTCACATCTCAGGACAGCCCCCGGCCGCCGCTGACATCCAAGAGAGAAACCCAGGGAGCCCAACAGACCATGCCCACCGCAGAAGCCACCACCGGCCAGACCACAAGCCTCTACACCCTCCAGGACCCGACCACGCAGTATCCCCAGCCCGAGTTCCCCCACCAGCCCCAGAGCGTTCCCGGCCTCGACTCGAAGATGACCCCCAAGGCCGACCACGGCGAGACCAGCTACCGTGGCAGTGGCCGCCTGCCGAATCGCAAGGCCCTCATCACCGGCGGCGACTCCGGCATCGGCCGCGCCGCCGCCATCGCCTTCGCCCGCGAGGGCGCCGACGTCGCCATCAACTATCTGCCCAGCGAAGAGAGCGACGCGAAGGAGGTCATCGCCCTTATCCAGGCCGAGGGCCGCAAGGCCGTCGCCATCCCCGGCGATCTCTCCGACGAGCAGTTCTGCCGCGACCTCGTCGCCAAGGCCTACGCCGCTCTCGACGGCCTCGACATCCTCGCCGCCGTCGCGGGCAAGCAGCACGCCGTCGATCGCATCGCCGCCATCACCACCGAGCAGATGGAGGAGACCTATCGCGTCAACGTCTTCTCGCTCATGTGGCTCTGCCAGGCCGCGCTTCCCATCATGCCCAAGGGCGCGACCATCATCACCACCGCGTCCATCCAGGCCACCCATCCCAGCCCCAGCCTGCTCGACTACGCCCCCACCAAGGCCGCCATCCTCGCCTTCACCCGCGCCCTCGCCCGTCAGGTCGCCGAGGACGGCATCCGTGTCAACTGCGTCGCCCCCGGCCCTATCTGGACGCCTCTCCAGGCCTCTGGCGGCCAGCCCGACGCCAAGATCCCCAAGTTCGGCTCCGAGACGCCCATGAAGCGGCCCGGCCAGCCCGTCGAGCTCGCCCCCCTCTACGTCCTGCTCGCCTCACAGGAGTCCAGCTACGTCACCGGCGAGGTCTACGGCGCGACCGGCGGCCTCGAAGTCGGCTAGACCGGAACCCAGCCCGCCTTACCCCGAACAGCACCTGCCGCGTCACTCAAACCGCGGCAGGTGCGTAATCTCATGTATCGGCACCGGCTCCACCTCACCGCCCGCCTTGATCCACGCCCGCAGCCCGCCGTCGATCACCCGTGTCTGGCAGTTCTGCTGATTCATCAGGTACGCCACCCGTACACTCGTCGCCTCGCGAATGCACGAACAGTACAGGTAGATCTCGCACTCCGGCGCCATAAACTCCTTGAGCGCCACCAGCTCCTCCTCCAGCCGGTGCGGCTCGACCCGGATCGAGTTCTTGATCCGCTGCATCCCCGGGTCGTAGTAGCCATGGCTGCGCACGTCCGCGATAATCACCAGCCGATTCGGGTCGACCGACTCCAGCCGCTCCCGCAGCTCCGCCACGTCCACCCGCTCAATATCCTTGAACCGCCGCGCCCGCCACGTGAACACGATCCAGCTCACCCCATAGGCCACCGCCGCCAGCAGCACCAGCGCCAGCACCACGTGCCCGGCACGCGCAATCGCGACCTCGATCTGCTTGATAAACCGGCTGAACAGATATCCCACCAGCACCCACGACCACGTATACAGCGCCGCCCCCACCGCATCCAACCGCCAGAACCGCGTCAGC
Source organism: uncultured Acidobacteriaceae bacterium (assembly GCA_964247625.1). Classification (GTDB taxonomy): domain Bacteria; phylum Acidobacteriota; class Terriglobia; order Terriglobales; family Acidobacteriaceae; genus Edaphobacter. The sequence goes on along the minus strand of CAXTVA010000009.1, from coordinate 81,030 downwards.
CGCATGTTTAGACTGCCCGCGAGCGGCGCCGCCATTGCCCCCAGCCCCGGCAGAAACCGCGCAAACAGCAGCGTCCGCGGCCCGCGCCGGTAGAAGTAGTCCGCCGAGCGAAAGATGCACTGCTCCGGATTGATCGTCAGCCGGCACAGCCGTGCCAGCAGCCACCACCCCGTATACCGTCCGCCCAGATACAGCAGCGTGTCCCCCGCCATCGCCGCCACCCACACCCCGGCCAGCAGAATTCCCAGCGGCACCCCACCCGCGCGCGCCGCCGCACCCGCCACCAGCAGTACCACGCTGATCGGCAGCGGAACCCCCAGGCTGGCGAGAAACGATACCAGCACCGTCCACCCAAGAATGTGGGCCGAGACCAAGCCACCCAGCTGCACCGATCCGCCCCTCCATCACCGCCGGCCCACCGCCGCGCGGATCGCCTCCCTAAGCATGCCCTGAAACCGCAAAAGACGCGAGCCGAACCGTCATCTCGCCAACATCTCCGCCGACCGGAGCGCCTCGACGGTCACCCCGACGACAGTCCGCCTCCCGCTCCGGCCAAACCACGCCGGCCGTCAACCCACCCCCTAGAACTCCACCCGCACTCCCACCTGCACCTGCCTCTCCTGCGACGCCGCCGTCGACTCCGTCCGCGTCCCGAACGGCTGCACGTTCAGACCCTCTGCGGCCACCGCCGCCGCGTCCTGAAACACCAGCGGCGTCACCCCGTTCACCGGCGTCCCCAGCAGAAACGCGCGCTGACTCACACTCGACACATTCACATGGTTCGCGACGTTGAACACCTCTGCGAACGCGCGTAGACGCACCTCCTCGCCGAAGCGCATCGCCCGGCTCAACCGCACATCCACATCGGCCGTGTCCGGCAGCCGCAGCACATCCCGCCCCACCGTCGGCAGATACGTCAGCCCGCCCGACCCGTTAATGCTCTCCCGCCCGCCCGTCAGCCGCGTCCCCCCGAAGATCTCGTAGCTGTACGGCCGCCCGCTGCTCTCCATCACCACCGGTGCCACCGACCACCCGCCCAGCGCTCCCCGCCGCAGCGCGCTGCCCCGCTCCACTTTCGGCGCCCAGACCCCGCTCGCCACTAGACGGTGCGGCACATTGAACGCCGAGAGTCCCTTGTCGTACCGCACGTCAAACGGATCGAACTGCCCATTCGACGGCGGCACCGCGCCCGCATTCTGCCCGAAGTCGATCGCCTTCGACCAGGTGAAGCTCATTCGCATATCCAGCCCGCCCCGCGTGTGCTCCCGCGCCTCGACCGCCAGCGCGTTGTACGTCCCGTTCGCGTTCGAGACGATGTCCGTCACCGGCCCAAACCGTGTACTCACCCGGCTCGTGTACAGCGGCACCGTGAAGCCCTCGCCATCACGCACCCCTGCCGCGCCCGTCCCGCCCTGCAGCACATAGCTCTGTGTCTCCGTCGCCGGCGCAATGTTGACGTCGACCGAGTTCGGCAGCTGCCGGTTCAGGTCCAGCAGATAGCTCGCACTCGCCGTCAGCCCCCGCCCAAGCGGCTGCTCCACCGCCAGCGTCGCCTGTTGCGTCATCGGCAGCCGAAACCGCCGGTCGAAGACCTCCGCCGACGTCGTCGCCGCCACCCCCGTCGGCGGCGAAGCCGTAAACGCGCACGGGTACCCGAACCCCTGCCCATTCACCTGCGGACACGCCGTCTCCGTCGTCGGCAGAATGCGGATCCTTGTCACCGAGCTCGCCGTCGCCGTGTTCACCAGCGCGCTCCGCACCGTCGCGCCCGGCAGCCGCCCGTAGTAGATCCCGTATGCCACCCGCACCGTGCCCCCGCGCCGCCCGAACGGCTCCCACGCCGCACTCACCCGCGGCCCGAAGTTGTTCCGATCCTCGGGAAAGACGCTCGTCGCCCCGACCGCCCCGAACAACGCATCGAGCGTCCCATTCGGCTGCTGCGGCAGCGGCAGGAACTCGTACTCATACCGCACCCCGACCCCCAGCGTCAGCCCCTGCCGCACCCGCCAGTCGTCCTGCGCATACCCCGCCCACTCCGCCGTGCCGAACGCCGTTCCCCCGCTCCCAAAGCTCTGCGTGAAGCTGCGAAAGCAGCTGTAGTGCACCGCCGCCGTGATGCTCGGGCAGCCGCCGTTCGGATAGCTGTTCACCCCGAACGTGTAGTCCGTGATCCAGTCCACCAGACCGCCCGCGTGCCCGCCCGTCACCCCGCTGTCGTAGTGGAACAGCCCCTCCGCGTCGGGCAGCAGCTTCACCTCGTCGTGCACATGGCTGTAGTCCGCCCCGATCTGCAGCAAATGGTGCTCCAGCGCGAGCGTCGCCGTCTCCGTCACCTGCACCCGCCGCTCGTCCGGCGCCGGTCCCTGTGCGATCGATGCCGGCGTCCCGAAGATCAGCCCCAGCGGTCCGATGTCCACCTCCGGCGCAAATCCCCCCGGCGAGATCGCCGGCTCTTGCGCCAGCGGCGCTTCCGGCCGCTCCTCGTGCAGGTCCCGCCCATACTGCACCCGCATCTCGTTGCTCACGCGCGCCGACCTCAGCCACGCCCATCGCCCCACCAGCGAGTCCACCTTGATCGTGCTGTCCCCAAAGCTCGCCCGCCCGCGATTGACCACCGGAGCCGTCCGCAGCCCCGCCGGCGAGCTCGATCGCGCTCGGTTCTCCTCCACGCTGAACCGCTGCGTCGCTCGCGGCGTCCAGTCCAGCTTGGCAAAGTTCACCGTCTGGTCCGCCCGCCGCGCCACCACCCCCGTCAGGCTGTCCAGGTAGGTCAGCGCCGCCGTTACCGCACTCGCCCGCACCCCGCGGTTGCCCAGCAGTGCCGTCTGCGTCGGCGTCAGCGCATAGAAGTTCGGGTCCTCGGGGCTCGAGATCGCCGGAAACCCCCGCCGCTGGTCGTCGAACGCATAGAAGAAGAACAGCCGGTCGTGCCGTACCGGCCCGCCCACGCTCCCCCCGAACTGCTGCCGCAGATCATGCGGCTTCGCGTACACCGTGTTCACGACGCCATCGCGAAACGTCGTCACCGTCGCAAACGGATTCGTCGCCGCCCACGCACTCTCTCGTAGCAGGAAGAACCCCGTCCCGTGCAGCGCATTGCCCCCCGAGCGCGACACCGTCGTGATCACCCCGCCCGCCGCATGTCCCTCGAGCGCCGAGCCGTTCTGCCCCGTCACCCGGAACTCCCGCACCGCCGACTCCGTGAACGTGTACGCCGCGCCCGGCTTTCGCCCGCGGTCCGCCCCCGCGCTGAAGCTGCGCAATGTCTCCGTCTCGCCGTCCTCGTCCGCGTCGCTGCTCGTGTCTTCGCCGCTGCCTGCGGGCGTCGCGTTGTAGCTCTGGTCGCCTGAGACCCCGTCGATCTGACTGCTGTTCTGGGTCGGCGCCAGCCCGCGAAAGCTCACCAGCCCCGTCTCCGCCGACTCCACATCCGGGCTCACCTGCGGCAGCAGCGCCGCCAGGCTCTGCCATCGCCGCCCATCCACCGGCAGCTCGCCCAGCTCGAGCGACGAGATCACGCGTCCACTCGTCGCCGCCCCCGGCGTGTCCTCCGCCGTCACCGTCACCTGCTCCGCCACCGCTCCCACCGCCAGCCGCTCCGCGACCTCCGCAACGCCGCCGACCTCGACCGGCACCCCCGCCGTCACCGCCTCCGCAAACCCCATCGCCCGCACCACCACCCGGTACGACCCCGGCGCGAGCTGTGCCGCCAGGAACTCGCCCTCGGCACCCGTTCGCGCCCTCACCCGCGTCCCCGTGCTCTCGTTTGTAATCTCGACCGCGCCCCCCACCACCGCGCGCCCGGTCGCATCCGCCACCGCCCCCCGCATCGCGCCATCCACCGCGCTCTGCCCCGCGACGGTTCTCTCCGCCATGGCCAGCACCAGCCACACCGCGGCGAGCCACAGCCGACACCGGCGACAACCTATCGTGAGCTCGCGCAAACTCGGCAAAGGGGGCGACTCTCGTGCCGTCCCGCGAAGGAAATCGCGGCGCGCGCGTGAGCTGAGCGGAAAAGAAGCTCAGGGGAGGGCTGCGCACAGCCTCACGCGCGCGCCGCAGGTTCGCTGCGGACGTACTCAGGCAACACTATCGCCGCCCGACCCGCCCGTCAGTACCACCTTCGCGGTACGCCGCTTTCGGGAGCGCCGCCCTTAGAACAGCAGCCGGACCCCCAGCTGAATCTGCCGCGGCGTATAGATGTTGTTGTTATTGGAGTTGGTCGGCGCAAACAACGGCGCCCCCACGAACTGCGACAGAATATTCTGCGACTGCCCGTTCACCGTCTGCGTCCCGAAGTTGTACGCGCTCATATTGACCGCCGTGACGTTCTGGTGGTTCGCCAGGTTGAACGACTCCGCCAGAAACTCCAGGTTGTATCTCTCGCGCACCGTAAACCGCTTGGACCCGCGCAGATCAAGCACAATCGTCCGCGGCTGCTGAAACGTGTTCCGCTCCAGCCCCGGAATCCGTGTCGATCCACCCGACCCCGTATACCCCGTGCTCGTTCCGGTGACAAAGCCCGTCGGACTGCTCGCGCTCACCAGCCCCTGGTTGCTGCCGCTGATCGTCACCGAGTACGGCAGCCCGTTCTGCCCCGCAACACTCGGCGCGAGCTCGTACCCGTTCACCAGGTAGCTCTTCCACCCCGTCGCCTTCCACGGCGTCTGCAGCACTGCGGTCCCGATCAGCCGGTTCGGCACATTCTGCGCCCCGTTGCCGTACTCCCCCTGGAAGTTCAGCGGATCCAGCACACTGCTCGTGTTCGAGAACGTCGTGTTGTTCTCGTTGTAGTCCAGCACATGCGACCACGTGTAGCTTCCCTGGAACTCGATCCCGCGCGTCAGCCTGTGTTGCACCTGCGCCACCAGCGCGTTATAGCTCGAGTTGATCCCGCTGAAGATGTCCGTCTTCGCCGCATATCGCGTATCCGGCCGGCCAAAGTTCGCCACCCCCGCCGCCGGCACACCGCGGCTGTTCGAGTTGAACCCGTAGAACCGCGACGTGTACTGCGCCCCGTTCGGCAGCGGCCCCGCCGCCGTCGCCACCGTGTACGTCAGATTCACCGGCGCTGGCAGATTCGTATCCGTGAAGTCCGGCAGCTCTCGCCCGAACGAGCCCAGCCAGCTCACGCTCAGCACTGTATTCCACCCCACATCCTGATCCACCGTCAGATCGGCCTGGTGAATCTGCGGCAGCTGGAAGTTCTTGTCGAAGAAGATGACGTTGGGCGCGATACTCGAGTTCGTCGCGTTCGCAATCAGCTGCGGAAACAGCGGCGCGCCCGCCTGTCCCGGCAGCAGCGTCGGCGTCTGGAACTGGCTCGCCGGATTGCCCGTCTGCGCGATCGCGTTATAGATCGTGGAGTTGATCAGCCGCGCGTTGAAGATCCCGTAGCCCCCGCGCACCACCGTCTTGCCCGCGCCGAACGGATCCCACGCAAACCCGACGCGCGGCGCGATGTTGTTTGTGTCACTCGGAAACGCCGCCGTCTGCGGAAGGTTCGGATTCGGCAGCTGCGCGTTCGGCGTCTGCTCGTACTCGTAGCGCAGACCGAGCGTCAGGTTCAGCCGCGGCGTCACCTTCCACTCGTCCTGCACAAAGCCCGCGTAGTCTTCCGTCTGGAACTCGAACCCAAGCGGTCCAAAGCCCTGCTGATATCCCGTGTAGTGCGCCGCCTGCGCCGCCGTCGTCGGACTCTGCGCCAGGTAGAAGTCCGTCAGGTAGTTCGCCGTCGCGTTCGGCGCGCTCGTCGTCGTGCCGTAGCTGAACGCCCCGTAGAAGTTCGAGATGTTCTCGCTCAGGTCGTTGGTGTGGATGTAGTCGATGCCAAACTTCACCGCGTGATTGCCGTGCACCCACGCCGCTGTATCCGAGATCTGCCATCGCCGCTCATCCGGATACGCCGGCCGCGGATAGAACGTCGCCGCGCCGAACTGGAACGCGCCCGTAATATTCACATTCGCCGGCACCCCGTTCGGGTTCGCATACCCCGCGGCCGTGTTCACCAGCGTGCTCTGCTCGTACGCGGTCGGCGTCTCCACCCCGGCAAACTCGAAGTCCCGCCCGTACTGGTATCGCACCTCGTTGCTCAGCGCCGGCGTCAGAAACGTGTCCAGCCGCGCCACGCCCCACGTATCGCGCGCGTAGACGTTGCCGATGCTCTGCGTCCCATACTGCGCCGTCACGTTCGTCTGCTGGCCTGAGGGTGAGATGAAGCGCAGCCGGTTAACCTCGCCGCTCAGGTGGTTACGCTCGTTGATCTGCCAGTCCAGCTTCGGAAAGAAGAGGGTCTGGTCGGCGAAGCGTCCCGCCTGCCCCAGCAGACTGTTCAGGCCGCCCTGCCCGTTCACGCCGTTGATGCCGTTCGTGTACTGCGTTGCGCCGGCCGCATAGCTCGCGAGCCCCAGGTTCGCCTGCAGCGTGCACGCGCCCGCGTCGGCAAAGTAGTTCGCGTCATAGTACGCGCTCGTCTTCGTGTTCGAGATCGACGTCGCCCCCGTGTTGATGCACGTCGCCCCTGCCGGCAGCGTGCCCGAGGGCGTCGTGTAGAAGTTCGCCGGCGAGCTCGGCACCGTCACAATCGGAAAGTCGCGATAGAAGCGGTCGAGCGCAAAGAAGAAGAAGAGCCGGTCGCGCAGCAGCGGGCCGCCCACCGCAAAGCCCTCCTGCTTGCGAATGTCCGTCGGCTTGATCGGCGTCGAGACGAAGCTGCCGCTCGGCTGCCGGATGTTCTCCGTCGCGTAGTCGTTGTACGCCGCCAGCGCGGAGTCGCGATCGAGGAAGTACCCCTCGCCGTGCAGCTGGTTGGTGCCGCTCTTCGTCACCGCGTTCACTACGCCGCCGGCCGCTCGCCCATACTCGGTCGAGTAGTTCGACGTGTTGATCTGAAACTCCTGGATCGCCGACTTCGGCGTCGAGTACCCGATGTTGGTTCGGCCGCGCTCCTCCGAGAAGAAGGCCTGGTTATCGTCCGCGCCGTCGATCGTGATGTTGTTCAGCAGCGTGCTCTGCCCGCGGAAGCTCAGCAGCCCGAACCCGCCCGACTCGACCACGCCCGGAGCCTGCAGCGCATACGCCGACCACCGGTAGTTGTTCACTGGCAGATCGTTCAGGATCGTCAGGTCGATCGTGTTCGTGAAGTCGTTATTGATCGTATTGATCGCCGGCGTCTCGCTCGTGATCTCGACCGTCTCCGTCAGCGAGCCGGTCGTCAGGCTCGGCTGCACATTAGTCAGCGAACCCACCGTCACCGTCACATTCTCCGACCGGTACGCCTCAAACCCCGGCGCGGAGACCATCACCGTGTACACCCCCGGCTGCAGATGCAGCACCCGAAAGGCGCCCGACCCGTCTGCGGTCGCCGTCTGCTCCGCATCGGTTCCGTTGTTGTGGAGCTTTATGCTCGCCCCGGAGACGACCGCGCCCGTCTTGTCCTCGACCGTGCCCCCAACCGCACCGTCGACCGCCGTCTGTGCGCCAAGCCCAGTGCAGGCGGCCAGAGTCAACACGCCGGCACAGAGCACGGCACCTTCAGAACGTCGCAGCATCGCCATTAGCACCAGGTCTCCCGGAGAGTCTGAGCTCGCGAAGATCGCGAGATCCGCCGCGAGCCGTCGCGGAGGGCAGCGCCCCAAACCTCGACTCGCACGCACAAGCCGCGCCGTTCCCAAGGCGTGCGCCGGCGCAGGGCCGGAGGGCCCGTGTGCGGGGAAACACCCTTGTCATTGGCTTGGCTTCAGGCGAACAAGGACACCGTCGCACGGCCAGATGAACTCAACGTGAAGATGACAGCCGCCCTCCTCGCCATCCCCACCACGCACCCTCGCCCTATCGCGCGGACGCACCACCTCCTGGTGGTGCCGCTCAGCTCACACCCAACGGATGCCTTCGTGGAAGACGCCAGGCCGGCGGCTCTGGCGCAACCACCCCGGCCGTCCACGTACACTGAAAGCAGCGACCAACGTCCACGGGCTCAAGAGCCTCAAGCATTCAAGTCCCTTGATTGCAAGACTTTAGCGAAAACGATCGCGTCTTTTCAGGACATTGCACGCGATGTCGGCCTCAAGTCCAGACCTAAGTTCACTTTTTTGAAGACTTTGCGCAAGAGTTGGGGGGAGGGGGGAGACCCCGGAAGCGAGCCCCGCCACTACCCGGACTAGAATAGGTGTAAGGGGTAGGGATGTTCATCGATGAAGCACGCATCCGCGTCAAGGCGGGTGACGGCGGCAATGGCTGCATGGCCTTCCGGCGAGAGAAGTTCGTCCCGCGCGGCGGCCCGTCTGGCGGCGACGGCGGCCACGGCGGCGACGTCCTCATGACCTCGTCCCTGAGCCACAACACCCTCGTCCACTTCCGCTTCAATCCCGAGCACAAGGCGCAGCGCGGGGGCCACGGCCTCGGCTCCAACTGCTCCGGCTTCGCCGGCGAGACCACGACACTGCAGGTGCCCGTGGGCACCCTGCTCTACGACGACCTCACCGGCGAGCTCATCCACGACTTCTCCCGCGTCGGCGAGACCTTCCTCATCGCCAAGGGCGGTAGAGGCGGCCGCGGCAACCAGCACTTCGCCACCAGCACCCACCAGGCCCCCCGCGAGCACGAGCTCGGCCGCGCCGGCGAGGAGCGCGCCTTTCGTCTCGAGCTCCGTCTGCTAGCCGATGCAGGACTCGTCGGCTACCCCAACGTGGGCAAGTCGACCCTGATCTCGCGCCTCTCCGCCGCGAAACCCAAGATCGCCAACTACGCCTTCACTACGCTCGAGCCCAACCTGGGCGTCGTCTCGGTCGGCGACTGGCCGCACGAGCAGTCCTTCGTCGTCGCTGACCTGCCCGGCCTCATCGAGGGGGCCCACCTCGGCGCCGGCCTTGGCGTCCAGTTCCTCCGCCACATCGAGCGCACCAGCGTCATCGTCCACCTGGTCGACGTCTCTGAGATGAGCGGCCGCCCCGACCCTGTGGCCGACTTTAAGGTCATCACGGAGGAGCTCCGCAGCTTCGACCCTGCCCTGGTCGAGCGGCCAATGGTGGTCGTCGCCGCCAAAGCCGATGTCGCCGACCCGGCCCGGCTCAAGCGCCTCGCCGCCATGGCCAAGCGCCGCAAGCTCCCCTTCTTCACTATCTCCGCCGTCACCGGCGAGGGGGTCGACAAGCTGAAGTACGCCCTTGCTGACCTCGTCTCGACCCATCGCCCGCTGCCCCCGACCGAGGAGCCCGCCACCGTCGTCGGCCCCAGCCACCCCCCGCCCCCAAGCTCCGTCCGTGGCCGCTCCACTTGAGGCGTCGCCCGGCATGATGCGCGTGGGCGTCTTCGGTGGCAGCTTCGACCCGCCGCACCTCGGCCATGTCGCAGTCGCACAGGCGGCGGCCGACCAGTTTTCTCTGGCGACGGTCCTCTTTGTACCAACGGGCCGTCAGCCGCTCAAACCCGCCGGCCCCCGCGCCAGCTTTCGCGACCGCATCGCCATGCTGCAGCTTGTCGCCTCTGTCGATGCCCGCTTCGCCATCTCGGAGCTCGATGCACCGCATCCGGATGGCAGTCCGAACTACACCGTCGACCTCCTGCGGGATCTTACGAAACGACGACCAGAGGCCAAGCTTTATGCCCTCTCCGGCGCGGACAGCTTCCTTGAGTTTCCCCGGTGGCGCGAGCCGGAGGCCCTGCTCTCTTTGGCGGAGTGGATCGTCGTCAGCCGGCCAGGCTTCCTCCTTGCCGACCTCACCAGCCTTCCTCTCACGGCTGCGCAGCGGGCCCGCATCCATCTGCTTAAGACGGTTCACGAGGAGGTCTCGGCCACGGCTGTCCGGACAGCACTCGCCGCAGCCGAACTAACGCAAACCATGATTCCGGAGGCGGTCGCGCAGTACATCAAACGCCACAGCCTCTACCTTGGCTGACGGTGTGCTTTCTCGCGCGGTAAGACGATCGTTGCCACGGACCACCGAACCTGCACTACGATAGAGACCCAAGGGAGACTATGCCGTCGATTGAAAGCTACCAGATGTTGCTCGCCGCAGCGGCGGCGTGTGAAGACAAGAAGGCCGAGGACGTGCGCATTTTGGCGCTCGATCCCGCAGAGAGCGGACTTGCGGATTACTTCCTCATCTGTAACGGCACGAACGATCGGCAGAACGTGGCCATCACCGACGAGATCGAGATACGGCTGAAGCGAGAGTTCGCCACGTACCCGAACTCGGTCGAGGGCCGGCGCCAAGGCGAGTGGGTCCTCATGGACTATGTCGACTTCATCGTGCACGTCTTCTCTCCGGAGAAGCGCGCCTACTATGGCTTGGAACGACTGCGTAAGTCGGCGACGTCGATGAGCATCGACGACCTAAGCAGCGAGCTAAAGGCCGCGATTACTTCAGCGCGCGAGCGGAAGCCTATCAAGGAAAAGAGATCGACGAACGCGAACAGCACGAAGGATGTGGTGAGCACTAGGTCGATCAAATTGCCGAAGGTAGCTGCCTCCGCACCCAAAAGCAGAGCGAAGACTGCACCTGAAACGGAGAAAACTTCCGTCAAGAGAACAGGTGTCAAGAAGCAAGAAGCTGCCTCGAAGAGAGTGGGCTCAGGCTCCGCCAGAGTTCCGGCGAAAGGTGTTTCCAGGTAGCACCTTGAAAGCGGACGCGGTATTGGTAGGTAAGAGGACGCCGGGACGAGTCTTTCGGCTCGGCCCGGCGCTTGAGTTAGAAGTTTAGCTTGAGCTGGAATTCAGTGGAACGCGGCGAACCTTGAGAGAAGGTTCCGATTCCCCGGGTCTGGCGGTACGAGTTCTTCGTGTCGAAGCCGTTATACGGAGAGTTCGCGCTGCCGGTCGTCTCATCTGCCGGTGTCAGCAACTGCCCACTTGGGCCGTCAAAGTTCGCCAGATTGAGAACGTTGTACATGGCCACCGCCGGCTCCAGAGTAATCAACTCAGGAAGGCGGGGTATGTGCACGGGGTAAGAGGCGATCAGATCAAGCTGCCGGTAGGGACTGTTGCCAAATGCCCCGGCGGTCGGAACGGGAGCCAAGTTAGGAACCACGCCCTTAGCCGCCGCAAGCTGTGCCGCCGTGAAAAGACCGGAGGCAACTAGGGTTTGCCCGGCGGGAGTCAAGGATCCTGCCTGCGTCGCGTTGTAAGTGCTGATCGCACCATTGAGCTGATTTGGTTTGATCTTCCGCTGATAGGCGCCCTGGTTTGTTCCTGGCAACAGATCTCCCGTCGTGCCATCACCCGTGACGTCGGTACGGAAGATCTCGGCGGCGCCGCCAAGCTCCGTGTTGTCGAGCGTGAGCGATGTCGGCAATGACGAGTTGAAGTGCGCAAGGAATGCAAGCTGCGGACCACGGGCCACGGTCACAGATCCGCCGATCGAGAGCTGGTGAGTGCGATCTAGACTTCCGTAACCGATATATTGAGTCGCATTCCTGTAGTCCTGCGCCGTTGCAGAGAAGAAGGTGTCTGAAGAGTTGACGCCGCCAGTCGTCGAGATCACACGAGAGTACGCATAGGACACTTCCACGTTACTGTCGGAGAGGCCTCGCACAGGGTGAGCCCGCTGCTCGCGGAAGTTGAGCTGCAGTCCGTCATAGGCAGACTTGCCCGTCGGGAACTGAAATAGTCCCTGACCGACTGCTGGGTTCGCGCCAGCAAAAGCCGCTCCTGTAGCCGGTGTGAGATTGTTGAAGGACGCTGGTGTTCCTCCCAGGTAATTTACCCCTGAATCCAGGCCGTTCTGGGCAAAGCTCGCAATTGTATCTCCCGAAGCGATGGCACACGTTATCGCAGCTTGACTGAACCCCCCGACGCAACCGGCAGCGGCGGTTGTAGCTGCAACAGCTGCTTGGGCCGCAGCAAGGTTGAAGTATCGTGAGTCGCCCACATGATTTGCGTCAATGGTCTGCGCGATGTGGAGGGTAGCTACGTGGACATAGTCCGCGGAGAGAATCGCTCCGTGGAAGAGTTCATGCTGCACACCGAAGTTAATGTTAATCGCATAAGGGCTTCGGTAGTTTGGAGCAAGGAATTGGTTGCCTTCATTGACCGCCAGCACGTTACCGACGTAGTTCGCGTTCGGTGTTACGTTAGTCGCGGACGCCATCTTGAAATCGTTCTCTAAGGTCAGAAAGCCAGCTGCAGCCTGCGCGAGCGGCTCCCCGCAGAGCGTTTGAATCGACTGACCTGCGCTGTTCTGCGTGATCTGACCCTCACCGGGGACATTGAGCTTATACAGTCCTCCAACGCACAGGGCGGTGTACGAGTTGAAGTGACCGCTCGCCAGCTTGCCAGGCCGATCAAAGAGGACGTTGTTGAAGACCGAAGTCTCGTAGTAAACGCCAAGACCGCCACGAAAGACCGTCTTGTTCTTCAGAGCAGCGGGCGAGTACGTGAAACCGATCTGGGGGCCAACGTTTCTGTTGGGCTGCGAGATGCGTCCGCCCAGGCCAGGACCAAATTGGTCGAGCAGGGGTGAGTTGCCGGAGCACGGCACCGAAGTGAAGGCGCTTGCATCGATTTGGGAGCAGGGTATCGGCGCGAGGTCAGAGTCTGAACGGCCGGTGTCTCGATCGTATCGAGCGCCAAGACTCAGTGTGAAGGTCGGTGTCAGTTTGATGGAGTCATTGACATAGAAGCCAAGTCGCCAATCTCCCTGGCCGCCACCCGGAAATCCAAACTGCGGAATCTCGGTAAAGTTGCCCTGACCGTTGCCGACGTAGACGTAGTACGGGGTGTAGCTATTGATTGGATCACTGGGATCGGCGCCAGGAATCAGGGTGCTCGCGCGGATCGCACTAAAGGGGCCTGCTCCGAAGAAGCTCGCGAAGCCGCCGCCCAAAATCCGGTTCACGCTCGCCCCAAATCGAATATCGTGTCTGCCGACGGTTGTGCTGCCGTCGTAGCGAAGCTGCTTGTCACTCTGGAAGGTTCCCTGTGGAGCATTGTCGTTTGGCCCGGTGTGGAGGTCCTGGGCATCGTAGTTGATCCCAAAGCCCTGGATAGGGTTGTAGATTGAGTTGTTGCCGGTCGTCGCATCAGCGATCAGGTTATGGAACTTCTCGTAGCTCCCACGGAAGCTATGCGTAAATCTGCCCGTCACGAAGTCGGCACCGCCCGCTATACCGGGCGCGTTGTCACGATTTCCATACAGTTGGTAATTTCCGGTGTCGAACGTGTTGGCTTCGTAGTTGATGCGTGCGAAGAAGTGAACGCCCTTCGGGCCGCTATAGTCGAGTCGTCCCGTCGAGTAGGTATCCCGCGCGGGCGCGGCCACGGTGGAATACTGATTTCGGATTGTCTCGAAGAGAGCAGAACTCCCCGTAAGAATCGGGCTTGGAGACGATTGATCCTGTTTAATGCGTTCAGAGTTGGCAAAGAAGAAGAGCTTGTCTTTGATGATCGGCCCACCGATCTCTCCACCAAACTGATTTCTTTGAAAAGGAACATCTGCTCCGAGAACTTCGGCGAAGCCTACGCTGTGATCCTGGAAGTTATAGAAGAGCTGTCCATGGTAACCATTCGTTCCACTGCGCGTTGATGCGATGACCGACCCCGTCGAGGTGATATCCACCGAGGGATCCTGCGTTGCTCGATTGACCTGGAACTCGCCCACCGAGCCGGAGGTGACGTTGAAGATGGTCGATCCGACGGTCTCATCCGTGATGTCCTGACCGTCGAGCAGAATACGCGTCGTCCGTCCCGAGATGCCACTGAACGAAAGGGCGGAGTAACCCGCCTTGGTTGGATCGAATCCACCCACCGCACCCGAGTCCGCATTTTGCAGCTGAACACCCGGCTGCAGCTGTGCATAGGCGAGGAAGTTGCGTCCATTCACAGGGAGCGAATCAAGCTGCTTCTGCGTGATAACAGCTGAAACCCCGACCTGTTCTGTATTGACCTGGAGCGCACCTGCGCTCACCTCGATGACCTCTGAGGATTGTCCGACCGTCAACTTGAAGTTGCCGCTGGTGGCCGTTCCGGTACGAACCACTGTCGTGACTTCGAGCTTCTGGAAGCCGGGGACCGCGACCGTGACGCGGTAAGTTCCTGGATTCAGCGGGCCCACCGAGTAGAAGCCGGCACCATCCGCCCTGAGATCTTTGACTGATCCAGTATCGATCCCAGTGATGTTGATCGGCGCGTTGGGAACAGCTGCGCCGGTAGAATCGGTGATGGTTCCCTGAATCGAGCCGCCGTTGACCGAGATTGCCTGGCCGAAGCCCGTGATGGTGAATGCTAAAACCAGTAAGACAAGCCCGAGTAGCCTCTTCATCCAGATCTCTCCCCAGTCGTGCACAACACTTGCGAGGCGGCTTAGCCCGAGGACTTTCCCGGACAGAAATCGACGAGCAGTGCAGTGGTGTCAAACCCCTGTGCAATTCAGCCACCAGACTGCGGGACACTGGAAAAACTCCCGTCTGACGTGACTTACAGCACAGAGTCACTGCCTTTCCATCGGGATGGTCCTCACTGTGTGTGGGTTCGTTGACCGTTCCCTATGAAGTTTTGGAGAATTTGCGGGCGATCTATCGATTTCGGGAGGTGGGAGAGGTGATGCGACTGGTACTGGCGAGCATCGGCAAAGACTCTCGAGGGCGCACCACAGATCCAGAAGCTGTGCTCGTTGAAAGCTATCGAGATCGGGCCTCCCGTTATCAACCGTGCGAGTTGGCCCTATACCGGGCAGAGACTGCCCTCCTTGAAGCTGTGGAGGTGGGGCGGCGGCGACAAGCGACGCGCCTGCTCCTGCTCGACAGCACAGGCGAGATGCTGAGATCGGACGCTTTCGCCACACGCATAGGACGGTTGCAGGAGAGCGGTGTGCAGGCTCTCGTGGCCGCGATCGGTCCAGCGGACGGATGGACGCGGGATACACTGGCTCGGGCAGACATGGTGCTGTCGTTTGGGCCGCTTACGTTGCCGCATCGGCTGGCTCAGGTCATTCTGGCAGAGCAGGTCTACCGGGCGTTGACGATTCTCGCCGGCCATCCTTACCACTGCGGACATTAGTACAAGCAACTCGCGCGCACTTGTGTGCGGAAGGTGACACATGGAAGATGCAACAGGGGCACGAACAGGGCTAGTCATCATTCACACGGGACCAGGCAAAGGAAAGACGACAGCGGCCCTGGGGACTGCGATGCGAGCAGCTGGAAACGGCATGCGCGTGTTGATTCTGCAGTTTCTCAAGGGGTCGTGGCACTACGGCGAGCTCGACGCGGCGAAGCTCTTTGGCGAGCACTTTCTTCTGAAGCAGATGGGGCGGGGATTCGTAAAGGTGGGCGGGGCGGAGACGGACCCAGAGGACATCCGGATGGTCGAAGAGGCTTGGGCAGAGGCGAGCGCCGCGATCTCGTCGGGTGATTGGGACCTGGTGGTCCTAGACGAGATCAACTACGCGATTGGCTACAAGATGCTGGATCCGGAGCGAGTGGCCGAGGTCTTGCGGGCGCGTCCAGAGATGGTGCACGTCATACTTACCGGCCGCAACGCGCATCCCGTGCTGGTGGAGCTTGCTGATACTGTGACGGAGATGCGTGAGGTCAAGCACGCGTACCAGAGGGGAATACTTGCGCAGCGGGGTATCGAGTTCTAGGCTCGACGCCGGTAGCGAATAGCGAACTCATAGCCCTCGTTTGGGGGAAAGAGCCGGGCGACTACGCGCAGCCGATCGGCGAGGGCCTGCGGAGCGAGCAGCGGGTACTCGCGCTCGCGCAGCTCGGAGTAGTCGAACTCGACAGAGAGCGACAGCAAATAGATCGCGATACTGTCCGCGAAGGCTGAAGCCAGATAGTTGTTTCGTGCTTTCTCATCGACGGTGCGAGGTGAACCCTCGCGGGTTGCGGTTAGGGCGGCGCTGCGGTGCTCCCAGGCATCCTGACTGGTCTCGCCGCGGATGTCGCCTTCAACCTGCTTCCAGGCGAGGTCGGCGAAGTCTGCCGCGACGCCCGCGCTCTCAACGAAGGCGTGACCGACGTTGATGAAGAACTCGAAGGAGAGAGCGAAGCGATCATTGAGCAGACGCGTTGAGATGAAGACTGCATCGATCTCGCCAAGGAGCACGTTGCGATGACAGATGGCCTGCTCACCCAGGTCTGCAGTGAAGGTAGGCGCGACCATCGTTGCTTCATGGCGCGAATGGGTGACCTCGGAGGCGCGACGTTCGCCGATCGCGAGTGGGACGAAGTAGTAGGCGGTGCCGCGCAGCGCAGCGGCGATGGTGATAGGCACAGCCTGAACCATGCGGTCGAGCTCGGCAGTGACGAGGCGAGTATCGCCGAAGGAGGCGTAGGCAACGCCATTGGCGGCCCGGTGGGTGCTGGTCTCGCGCGCAACCTGCTCGGCCTGGACCAGCGCGACATGGACGGTATCTGACATGAGAGGAGTATTCTACTCGGTATGGTGAGGGACTCTAGCGAGAGGCGAGTGACGAAGGTGGGGCACGCATCGCGGGTCTCGGGTTCAGGAACGTTGTTTGGCGTGCCGATGGGCGATCTGGGCTGGTTCACCAGCCTGTTGATGGGGGTGGCGATCGGGTTTGCCGCGTTTTTTCTCGCGACCTTTCTCGCGATCATCGGCTTTCTTACTTACAGCACAGCGACGCACCGAGCGGTGGACTTTGCGCGGACGTACACGCGAGTGGGACTTCCGGTGGGTGTGCTCGTCATGATTGTGGCGCTCGGCTATCTCGGCAGCCTGTGGGTGCGCCGTAAACTGCGCCGCGCCTGAGCGACGCGGGCATGCGCGAGAGAGCAAAGGGAATGCTCGGCGATTAAAGTTCGTGCGAATGCAGCGCGTCTGTGATGTTCTGTGAACACTACAACCCTCTGGAGGACACTCTTCATGCTGTTGCCCCGTACGCTTGCGCGCCTGTGCGCCTTACTCCTGCTGACCGGCGGAGTGTCACTCGTCTCGGTTGCCGCTGAGAAGAAGAGCGATCCGTCGTTTGCAGGGCCGCAACCAGCGACTGAGAGCCTTGACCTCGCGATGTATGCGCGAATTCGCGAGGAGGGTCTGAAGCACTCGCATGTGATGCAGTTTGCGGGCGCGCTGAACGACGGCATTGGACCGCGCCTCACGGGCTCACCAAACATGGCAAAGGCAAATGCATGGACGCGGGATACGCTGACCTCGATCGGTCTTGAGAACGCGCACCTGGAGGACTGGGGTGAGTTCGGGATGGGTTGGCAGCAGATCAATACCTGGGTGCGCCTGGTTTCGCCAGATCAAGAGCCGCTGTGGGCACAGGCAGCGCCATGGTCGCCGGCGACAAAGGGGACGGTTTCGGGAGAGGCGGTGCTGGTCGCGATCAACAGTGAGGACGATCTGGCGAAGTACAAGGGCAAGCTTGGCGGCAAGATCGTGCTCTTCGGCGCGATGCGTGCGACTCCTGATGTCACAGAGCCGCTCTTCCGCCGATACACAGCGGAGGAGCTGCGTGATCTTGAGAGCTATCCGGGAGCACAGGACAAGCCGCGAGCCGCGGGCGCGCCAGCACCGATGACGATCGAACAGCGGCTGGCGGAGCGTGCTCGTCTGTTGAAGCTGCGCAAGGCGGCGCTCGCGATGATGGTGCAGGAGGGCGTGGTCGCGATCCTGACGCCGAGCCGGGATGGTGGCGGAGGCGGCGGCACAGGCATCATCTTCGATGACAACGGAGCGAACCTGACGCGTGATGCGCAGAAGCGGGAGAACGCGGTCACGATCCCGAACGCAGTCATGATGATCGAGCACTACAACCGGCTCGGCCGGCTTCTTGAAAACCATGTGCCTGTGCAGCTAGAGCTGAATATCGAAACCAAGTTCACGGGAGACAACGAGCACGGATTCGACACGGTTGCGGAGATTCCGGGCACCGACCCGAAGCTGAAGAATGAAGTCGTCATTGTGGGCGGCCATCTGGACAGCTGGATCTCCGGAACCGGCGCGACGGATAACGGCGCGGGCTCTGTCGTGGCGATGGAGGCGGTGCGGATCCTGAAGACGCTGGGGGTGAAGCCCCGGCGCACGATTCGCATTGCGCTATGGAGTGGCGAGGAGCAAGGGCTTTTCGGCTCGCAAGGGTATGTCAAGCAGCACTTCGGCGCCTTTGACGATCCGCCGAACCAGGATCCGAATGTGCCAGCCTTCCTTCGCAACCATGGACCGTTGAAGACGACCCGTGAGTGGGAGACCCTGGATGCGTACTACAACCTGGACAATGGCACGGGCAAGATCCGCGGTGTGTACACGCAGGAGAACTCGGCCATTGGTCCGATCTTCAAGCAGTGGATCGCCCCGCTCGCTGACCTTGGCGTCTCGACGATCAGCTACCAGAACACGGGTGGAACGGACCACCTGTCGTTCGACGCGATCGGGCTTCCAGGATTTCAGTTCATTCAGGATCCGATGGACTACGAGACGCGAACCCATCACTCGGACATGGACACAGTCGACCGGCTGCACGCCTTCGATCTCGAACAGGCGGCCGTGGTGGAGGCGATCTTTCTCTACAACACGTCGGAGCGAGAGGTGATGATGCCGCGAAAGGCGTTCCCACATCCAGAGGACGAGAAGCGGCTGACGGCTCCATTGCCGAATGTCTACCCGAATGCCGTACCTGTTCCGGACGCGGGAAAGCCGGAGGCAAAGCCTTCAATGTAGGGCTGCGTGATGGGGAAAGAGAGAGCCGAGCCGGCCCGGCTCGGCTCTTCTCTCTGTCCTAGAGGACAGCTTTGACCAGGCGGCCCGCTGTGCCGAGGATGCGCAGCTGGTCGCTGCGGCCATTGAAGTAAAGGGCGTTGATCTCCTCGCGCCCGAGGTCCTGGATGTGAGCGAAGGCTGTGAGCTCGGCGCGAAGCGTATCCGGAGTAAAGAAGAGTTGGAATGGCTCACCTGCGAGAGCCACCCGCTCCGCGAGCGAGTCGTGCTCGAGCTGTTCGAGCGGAGGAAGAGCGGAGCGCGGCTGGCCGTAGTCGAAGAGGATGCCGCTTCCGTGTGGTTGGCCAGCTACGAAGTCCATCGTTGCGCGAAAGGCCGGCAAGGTGAGGTAGGGGACAACACCGAGGCAGGCAAAGAGCGTCTGGCGCGTCGTATCGAAGCCAGCGCACGTGAGCTCGCAAACCAGATCGTTCTGCTCGAAGTCGACAGGGACGCAGGTGAGACGAGCGGGAGAAGAGATCGCAGCGGCGACAAGCAGATTTCGCTTCCACTGCTGGGTTGCCGGATGGTCGACCTCAAAGACATGAAGCCTGGGGTATGGATTGCGATGGCCAAAGGTATCAAGACCGGCGCCGAGGAGGACATATTGGGTGACGCCGCTCGCCACGGCGGTGGCAAGGGTGTCTTCGGCGAAACGACTGCGAGCGACGATCCAGGCGCGGAGAGCCCTGGAGTGAAGGCGATCAGGATGGGTGGGGGTTCGGCGCAGTTCCTCGGTGTGGGCTCGACCGAGCAGTGAGACGGCGAGCGGGTCGGTAAAGACCAGCGGATCGTGATCGACGAGCTGGTGCGCGGCGCGACGTAAGGCGACGCGAAGAGCCGTGCGTGACGGTCTAGCCAACATCGAATTGAGGTAGACGACACGCCTGTGAGAGCAGGGCACAGCTACGCGGGCCATGTGCCCTAGTTGATGATGTCTCGATCACACCTGTGCCCCGGCGCTCGCTGTAGGCAGCGGCGCACCAAGGTAGGGCCAGGACAGCAGGGTAGCTCCCCATGAGAGCCCGACGCCGAAGCCGACCAGCATGACGGTCATGCCAGGCCGCAGTCGGCTGTCGGCGAGGGCGCTCTCGAGTGCGAGCGGGATGGTTCCAGAGACGGTGTTCCCACATGAGGAGAGCGAGACGTAGAACTTCTCCTCAGCGATGCCAAGACGCGAACGGAGATGGTCGAGCATGTAGCGATTTGCCTGGTGGAAGACAAAGAGATCGATGTCTTCCATGTGGAGACCGCTCTGCTCGAGAAGCTTGCGGACGCAACCCGGGACCACTGCGAGAGCGAAGTGAAAGACCTCTGGACCGTTCATCCAAAGGAAGTCCGCTCGCGAGGGTTGGCTGTTCTCGCCGGGACCCACCGGAGTTCGCTGGCGCATGCCACCGCTGCGAATGATGAGCTGGTCTGCCCCAGCTCCGTCGGTCCCGTATACGTATGCGGCGCGGCGTAGAGATTGATCCTGCGCGTCAGCCTCGATGAGCGTCGCCGTGCCACCGTCGCCAAAGATGGTCAGCGAGCTCTTGTCGCTGGGTTCGATGAATTTGCTGTAGGTCTCGCCGGTGAGGAAGAGAATGCAAGACGCCTGGCCGGTGCTGACCAGCCCGTGTGCTAGACCGAGGCCGTACACATACCCGGAACATCCCAGGTTGAAGTCGAGAGCGCCCGCCTGCTTCGGGATGCCGAGCCGCTGCTGGAGAAGGCAGGCCGTAGTGGGCAGGAAGTAGTCCGGACTCTGGGTGCAGAGGAGTACATAGTCGATGTCGCCGGGCTTGCAGACACCGGTGGCGAAGAGCTTCTGAGCTGCCTCAAACGCCAGGTCGGAGGAGCACTCACTCGCGCCGGCAATATGGCGCTCATGAATGCCGGTCTTCTCCGCGATGCGATCGACGCTCCACTCGGGAAAAGATCGGGACAGGTCCGCGTTGGTTATAGCCGGACCCGGCAGATAGCTTGTAATCGACCGAATAACAGACTGCATGCGCATGTCCTCATCTTGCGGAGACGCCGTCCGCCGAGACTAGCCGGGCGAGGTCGTCCACAGTCTCGGCAGAGGTCACGTCGGCGGGCTGAACCTCGGTGCCGTACTCTGACGAGGCAAGCATCATGAACTCGAGGATGGCAAGCGAGTCCCAGCTTTTCAGGTCCTTCAGTCTCTGATCGCCTTCGAGTGAGCCCGCTGGCGTGACCAGGAGCTTCTCAAGTTTACGAAAGAACTCGGCTTTATTCGCTGCATCCAGTGACATGGGCTTATCATCCTCAGCATCAGATTTACGCGTAGCGTGAGCCTGCTCTCTCACGAACGGGCTTGGGCGACTTCAGGTCCGATAGGGCGACGCCGGATCGTAGAGTGCGCTCGCATCATCTTCAAGCATACCGAGCTGTGGCAAGGGCTGCTGTGCGAGTTGACCCTGAGTATCAAAGACGACGAGCGGCAGACGGTCGCGCGCAATGAACCCATTAGCCACGAGAGCCTGGTCAACGTGTGGAACCGAGCCGAACGTCGATACCTCGCACACACTCCGGTCAGACCGGATACGCCGCAGTACAGCACTTACGGCTTCTCTCCAGTCCTCGGCGGAGGTTGAAGCGATCCTGAGATCAGCGATGCGCGCCTGACCGCCGACGGTGCTGAGTACGCTATAGCCGAGGGTTTGCGCATCGCGCTGAAGTCGGAGGAACTCGAAGCGCACGGTCGGGCAGCGTAGAAGATGCTCCAACGATGCGACGGTATGCATGGTTCCCAGCTGTCCTTCGACGGTGGCAAGAATCGTTTCGTCCGGCACTGCGGGCTCGGCTGTCCAGCCTCGTACCGGTGCGAGGGGGCGCATGCTCCACGCTGCGTTGCGCGCCAGGCGAAGCGGTTCTTTCCAGCCCAGGGTGAGAACGCGCGTCTGCAGCTGTCGGAGAGGGCGTAGGATGCGCACGAAGAGCCGCCGGTCTGCCCAGGAGACAAAGCCCGCACGCGGAAGGATCTGACGGGTGACAGGGGCACCGCCCGTCACGAGAACGAAGGAGGAGAGCGCCACAAGCTTGCGCAACAACAGTAGGCCTGCACCACGATGCGCCTCGCTCGAGACCCAGTCTTGAAAGCCAATGCCCTCGCGAACACCTCCCGCGAGACGAAGCCGGACCGGGGTGATGGCCGCATGCGCCACAATCTGAGAGCCATCGATCATCACGAAGGACCGTGACCCTGGCCACGGCGGCACCTCCGCATAGTACTTCCATTCGAGATAGGCCCGATTCAACGAGGGAGCGTCGCTCGTAACGTGAAATGACTCCTGCAACAGCGCCGCGACACCGTCGATCTGCTCGAGCGTGCTTGCAGCGAACTGCATCACTGATGCCCCGGGGCCTCTCTGCCCTCTGCTTCGCGCTGAGACTCCGCCATCCAGCCGAGGGCCTGAGCGAGGTATGCCTTGAGGTCTTTACGTTCCACGATGCTGTCCAGAAAGCCGTGCTCGAGGAGGAACTCGGAGCGCTGAAATCCCTCAGGCAGCTTCTGCCGGATCGTCTGCTCAATGACGCGGGGACCGGCGAAGCCGATGAGGGCGCCGGGTTCGGCGATGTTGAGGTCGCCCAGCATCGCAAAAGACGCGGTGACGCCGCCAGTGGTGGGATCAGTCATGACCGAGATGTACGGAATGCGCGCGTCGTCGAGGCGAGCGAGGCCGGCGGAGATCTTGGCCAGCTGCATCAGCGAGGCAATGCCCTCCATCATGCGCGCGCCGCCAGAGGAAGCAACGATGATGAGCGGCTTGCGCGTGGCAAGAGAGCGGTCGATAGCACGCGCAATCGTCTCGCCGACGACCGCACCCATGCTGCCGCCGATGAACGCGTACTCCATCACGCTGAGGACAACTGCGTGAGAGCCGAGGTTGCCGATGGAATTGAGGATGGCATCGTTGAGGCCGGTCTTGGCCTGAGCTTCGGCCAAGCGACGCTTGTAGGGTTTGAGGTCGACGAAGTGGAGCGGGTCCGTCGAGCGCAGCTCGAGGTCAACGAGGTCAAACCCGGGTTCGAGAAGGCTGCTGATGCGGGTGCGGGCATCCAGGCGGAAGTGATGGCCGCACTTGGGGCAGACCTGCAGGTTTGCTTCGAGTTCGGCCTTGAAGATGGTCTGCCGACAGGTGGGACAGCGAATCCAAAGGCCTTCCGTGCGAACGGTCTTCTGCTCGTCAGTGACGATCTCGTTGTCTTCGCGTTTGAACCAGGTCATGGGCTTCGGTGTACGGGGTATCGACTGATTGTACCGGGCTGTGACGCGACAAGTTCAGCCGGTGACGATTCGTAGCGCGAGTATGGCAGACAGGATGGCAAGGGCGTCTTCCGCAAACGCGACTTGAACATCGGGCCAGCTGGTTCGCTCGCCCAGCATGCGGCGCACGAAGTAGCCGCCGAAGGCACCGAGGAAGGCGTTGATGACAGCGAGGATGATGCCCTCAAGCAACGAGCCCTTAAGCGCCGTAGCGATGATGGCGCCAGTGACCGCGCCGAAGGCCAGGCGAGAGAGCAACGGAAAGAGATCGATGCGGGGAGGTGTCCTGGGAAGCTTGTCACCGATGTACTCGCCACAGGCAAGAAGAGTAAAGATGATGACCGAGACAGGCTTGGCGGTCCAAAAGGCCCAGGTTCCCTGCGTGGGTAGCTGCCCAAGCCAACTGAACCAGCAGATGGCGGCGATGGGCGTCATGGCTCGCATGCCAGTGCTAATCCCAAGCATTGGGATTGCGAGCAGCCAAGAGAGAATTGACATCGCCATTAGGCAAAGATCTCCAGTGAGTTAGGCCGTAACATTACGACCGGCTGTCCTTCCGAGTGCTGTGGTCCACCCGATCGATCAAGCGCGTTCGCGTTGAGTGGAGTTTGACAGCGTTGCCTCCTTGAGAGTGAGCGGGCGCGCAGGTCAGACGCGAAGCCAGCTATAGAGGGGAAATTGCTTGGCGAGGTCGAGGACCTCGGCACGAATGCCAGAGAGGCGGACGGGGTCGGCACGATGCTCAAGAGCGTCTGCGATCCAGGTCGAGATTTGGCGCATCTCGGCCTCGCGCATGCCGCGAGTCGTAAGGGCGGGCGTACCGATGCGAATGCCGGAGGGCTTCATCGGTGGATTGGTGTCATAGGGGATGGCGTTCTTGTTCACGGTGATCCCAGCGGCGTGCAGAGCGTTTTCGGCTTCGGAGCCAAGCATCCCCTTGGCAAAGACGTCGATGAGCATCAGGTGAGTGTCCGTTCCGCCGGAGATGATGCGAAAACCCTTCTCAGCGAGACAGGCAGCCAAGATCTGCGCGTTCTTGACGATCTGGTGGGCGTAGGCGGCGAAGTCGGGCTGAAGTGCCTCGCGGAAGGCGACGGCCTTGGCGGCGACGACGTGGATAAGCGGGCCACCCTGCTGGCCGGGGAAGACGGAGCGATCGATGCCTGCGGCGAACTGCTGCTCACAGAGGATGAGACCGGAGCGGGGACCACGCAGGGTCTTGTGCGTCGTTGTCGTGACGACGTGAGCGTGCGGAACAGGCGAGGGATGAGCGTGGCCGGCGACGAGCCCGGCAAAGTGGGCCATGTCGATGAGCAACCTGGCGCCTACCTTATCGGCGATCTCACGCATGCGGGTGAAGTTGAACTGACGCGGGTACGCAGAGCCACCGCCAATGATGAGTTTAGGCTGCTCGCGAACGGCAATCGACTCGAGCTCGTCGTAGTCGAGAACCTCAGTGTCGCGGCGGACCTGGTAGCCGACGATGCGGTAGAGCTTCCCTGAGAAGTTCAGCTTGTGGCCGTGCGTGAGGTGACCGCCATGCGCGAGGTCGAGCCCGAGGATCGTGTCGCCAGGGTTAAGCAGCGTCATGAATGCGGCGGCATTGGCCTGGGAGCCGGAGTGGGGCTGGACGTTGGCGTGTTCGGCACCGAAGAGCTGACGCGCTCGATCGCGAGCGAGATTCTCGACGACATCAGCAAACTCGCAACCGCCGTAGTAGCGCTTGCCGGGGTAGCCCTCCGCGTACTTGTTGGTAAAGACGGTGCCTGCAGCCTCAAGGACGGCACGGGAGACGAAGTTCTCGGAGGCGATCATCTCGAGGCCCTCGTGCTGGCGGAGAACCTCATTGTGGACCTGCTCGGCTATCTCCGGATCGGACACGGTGAGGGGGGCTTCGAGGTCGATGGGCATACCCTTATTTTATGCCGCAGACCAGGTTAGGGTCGGTGCGATACGCGAAGGTCCGCTGGCGTGCTACTCCGGCAGACTGCGTCGTCGTTTGAACGCGTCGTGGATGAAGGAGCCGAGATACCAGCCATCGATGTACTTGTAGGGGAACTCACCGGTGGTGTAGTGACCACAGGGAAGGACGCGGATGGTGAGGTCGGCGTGGTACTGCTCGAGGCCGCGCACTGCTTCGAGGGAGCCTTCGAGGGGAAAGGTGAGGTCGTGAGTTGCGTAGACGAGGAGCGATCGGCGGCGAGGTGAGCTGACAACGAAGCGCTCGACGTGAGAGGCGGGGCTGACCGCGGCTAGGAGCTGACGCACCTGCTCCTGGGTGAGCCCGGCTACTTCAAAAGCTGCGCGGATGTGACGCGTGCTCTGGCCGCACCAGAGCACGTCGCCGAAGGAGCTTGAGACGTGGTTAAAAGCGCAGATCTCGAGACGAGGATCCATTGCGGCGGCGATGAAGGCGTAGCAAGAGCCGAGGGAGGTGCCAAGGACACCGAACTGGGCGTAGCCCTGCTGCTCAAGCCAGTCGAGGCAGGACCGGATGTCGACGACTGCCTGACGGCAAGCGACGATAGTGCGGCCGATGTTGGCAGAGACGGCGTAGTCGGAGCGCTCGAGCTCGGCAGGCCGGCGGACGTCGTGGAAGGGTTTCGAGAGGCGAAGTGCGGAGACGCCAAAGCGATTGAAGAGCGAGCAGAGGGCGTTATGAGAGAAGGCGTCGGCGTTCCATTGCGGCATGACGATGATCGCCTGCCTGGGGCGGTCACGGTCCTCGTGGCTGGGGGCCGGGTACCAGCGAGCATTGACGATGTCATTGTCGGGAAAGCGGGTATGGACGGGTGAAGTGAAGCGGAGGAAGGTGGCGCGCTCGAGCTCGCCGGCGTAGGCCTGTTCGCTCAGACGGGCGGCGAGGGCGAGGGTCTCCGGGCGAACGTTGGTGGGGAAGAGCTCAGGGTGACGCGTCTCAAGACGGAAGTCCGTTGGCGTTGTGTACTCGAAGAAGCTGTCCGCATTAGAGACGAGATGTTCGTTCAGAGCGACCATGCGATCGAGATCGGAGACGGCGGCTGGCATGTGCACCGAAGGAAAACCGCCGGTGTCTTCCAGCCAATCGAATCCCCACTCGAGCGGTCGCACAATGCGATTGGTATCGCGGGTGGTGAGAGCTGTCTCCCAGGCGATCATCCACTTTGCATAACGCTCAGAGAGCATTGAATCAGAATACCAAGCGAACGCCACAACCGCGGTCAGAGCGTGACGAGAACGAGGATGAGGCGGCCGACAAGGAGGCTCGACGGGGGCTGGCCAGGCGCAAGAGGGACGAGCTGGATGGGAGTTGCGAGGGCGGCGGGCCGAAGGATGAGGCGATCGTCATCAAGCTCAACGAAGCGCAGGAGCAGGGCCGAACCGGAGCGGACGGCGAAGATGGCGGGCTCCGGGGCATGATCCGGTGCAAGTGAGAGAGAGTGCCGGTCGAGAACAGCCAGGGCGCCGGTCGGCAGGGATGGAGACATGGCGGCGGCCTGCTGCGAGTCAACGCGGATGGCGACAAAGCGCTGCCAGGTGGAGCGACCGGCCGAGCCGCGGGGCCGCACGTGATAGAGACGTTCAGCCGCGAGAGGGAGTGAATCGAGAACGGCTGCAGGTGCGATGCGGGGGTGGTCCATCGCGACCGAAGGTGAGACGAGGGGGATTGATTCGATCGGGCCATCGACGGGCGACACGGGAGTGGTGCTGCTCTCAAGGGCGAGGGGGAGGATCTGATCCACCGAGAGGCGCTGAGCCTCAAGGACGCGATCGAGGCCGTCGAGGGAGAGGGCACGTTTGCGATTAAGGAAGTTGGAGATGTGGGCCTGACGAAAGCCGGTCTGTTGCGCAAGGCGGGTTCCGGTGAGGGTGCCAGCATCGATGCGCCGTACGAGTTCCAGCCGGAGGAGTTCATGAAGGTCGGCGAAGTTCATGCGGACAGGGTCTCAGAGGAGAAGGGCGAAGGACAGCGGGGAACGGCACTAAGTCAAAGGGGCGAGGGTCGCTTCCATGTCTTTCCGCAAGACGAACATTAGGCGAAAACTTAGCTTTACGCAACAACTAACGTCACTTAAATGAGGCAGCGTCTGAGTATCGGAGGGAGCTTTCTCCAAGCGAGCGCAAGACGTTGACAGGACCATTGTTGCAAGCTATAACCATAAAACTTCACCGCGCCAAATGGCGGGCGAGAGCTCTTCGGAGTATCGCGCCGGAGCCAGAGGCAGGCGAGAATCTTAGGATGCGATCGCCCTGACGTCTCCCCGGACGGGCTTCGCGACAGACGACAACCCGAGCTAGCCCGAGCGCGCGGACGCTGCCAGAGAGCGGTGAGAACGAGCGATGGATAGCTCCCAGGCAGGAACTCCGGCGAGCCCCTCCGACCGTTGACACTGAGGCTCGCGCAGGAGAGGTTTGCGCTTTGAAAGGGGACGAGATGAACTATCTGCGCGTGGATCTGAAGGTGTGTGAGGGGTGTGGAGCACTATGGCTTCGCCCGAGCTCAAGTGGGGAGGTGTACTGCCGGGGGTGTACGGTACGGCTGGCGGAGTTTCCAGCACCGAGACGACGACGGACGACGACGACGAAGCGGGCTCTGCGGCAGCGGACGGGATGCGCGAGCGCCCGCGCGACAGGGGGTACACGATGAGCGCGGCGCAGGCAATCTTACCCATCGTGTGGGCGACGGTGGACGTGAAGGCGGCGGGACATGGGAGAGATGTGCCGCCGGAGGTGCACCTCTATCGAAGCTACACGGAGGGTATGCTGCGGCGTTACCTGAGGCTTTCCATGGAGGCAGGCCGGGTGCCGTCTCTCATGGGTCGCGAGATGTTTCGTGGACGGGTGACGAGCTACCGCATCCGCGGATTCGATGATGCAGTGATCTTCGTGCACGACGTGGAGCGGTGTCTCGGGCGTTTGACCGACATGCAGCGAGCGCTGATTGAGCGGATCGGGTTGCAGGAGCACACACAGGGGAGGGCGGCGGGGTTGCTGGGCATGAGCTTGCGCACGGTCACGCGCCGGTATGCTGAGGCGGTGGATGCGCTGACCGTGCTTTTTCTTGAGTCGGGACTGCTCGAACCGACAAAGAGATGTCAAGGGGATCTCATGTGAGAGTGGCAGAAAATCCGCGTCTGGCGCGGGTTTTCTGAGCAGAGCAAATGGCGTACTTGGTTTGTGCAACGCGCTATTCTAGAGAGGTAGCAAAGAGACGGGAGCGAAGCCGATGAGGCCGCTCCCGTCTTGCTTTTCGGGGCACTGCGAGTGGGTGGCGAGGTGAGGCGAGGTGGAGGGGCGAACGGGGGCACGAAAGCGGGCGAGGCGAAGTATTGAGGCGTCACACGCCACAGAGAAGAGCGCGACCAAGACCGCCAAGGAAGGAAAGCCGGCGGAGATAGTAACACGACGGGGGCCGCGGCCGCATCTCTGCCGGCAGTACGCGCGAAGGCGGTTCGCAGAGGAGCTGCCAGGGATCGTAGACCGCTTCGCAGAGGACGCACTTGGCGGCGATGTGGCGGCGCTGAAGGCACTGATCGGGTTGAGCGGCTTCGATAAGGAGGAGGCATATCAGCCTCGAGGGCGGAGGGGCATAAGCGTTTCGAAGCTGCTAATGCGCGAGTTGAAGAAGACGCAGGCGGAGGTGGAGGCGCGGCAGTTGGCGGAGCGAACGCCAGAGCTAAGTACCGGCCATGGCACGGAGCTCGGCGAGGACCGGTGAAGTACACACGAGAGGACGCTGCTATGGGAGGTGCAATGGAACGAGGTGTGACGATGCCGGATGCGGTGGACGGGTCGCCGACCGCGCGGCGAACGGCTTTGCGGGCTGGAACGAGGGGCGTGGCTGGGCTGAGCTCCGAGCGTTTGCGGGCCGGAGCGCTGGGACGAGTCGAGCTGCGGGCTATGGCGGTTGCGTTTCCGGAGGTGCACGGGCATCCGAATCGACTGCCGTTTGAGGGTGTACTGACGCTGGTGGATGTAGCGAGCGATAAGGCGCCGAGCGGCTCGCGGGGGCACCGAGTGGTGCTAACGCGGGCGGCTGCGGAGACGGCGCTGCCGAGTCTGCTAGGGATGGCCGTTGGATACAAGACGGGCTGGGACGGGCACGATGCGCGGCAGAAGTGCGGAATTATTACGGCAGCTGAGCTGGATGGGCGGCAACTGACGGTGAGCGGGTTCGTGTTTGCGCGTGATTTTCCGGAGTTTGGAACGGAGATGGCGGCAGAGATGACTCGCGAGGGTGCGATGGGCATGAGCTACGAGCTAGCTGATGCTCACGTTGCCGATATGCGGGCTTCTGTATGGACGTTGACGAAGGCCACGTTTACCGGGGCGGCGATCCTGCTGCGAGAGAAGGCGGCGTATCGGGGGACGAGCTTCCGTGTGTGCCGACCGGCCAAGTGTGCAAGCGGACGCCGGACATAAAGACGCGAGTCGCTGTGGGTGGCGAGCCGGAACGATGTTTGGAGGGAGTGCGATGGAGATGGAGATGGTAGACGGACAGGGTCTTGAGGCTGCGACGGCCGAACATATGCATGCGACGGCGGATGAGGGGCTGCGGTCAACGCTGGAGCGGCTTGTGGTAGCGCTCGAGCAAGTGACGGAGCGGCTGAACCGGACAGAGACGGTCACGGCAACTGGAGAAGCTGAGCTGGAGCGGAGACTGATGGCGGCGGAGTTGAGGCTGGCCACGCTTGCAGGCGATGGGGGGGTACGGAGCGAGACGAAGGTGACCGCACGCAAGACTGTGCCGGCCTCCGTTACCCATCTGCTGGCCAAGCAGGGAGTTCAGCTGGAGGCAATGGGGGGTGAGTCGATACAGGCGGGGGCGCTTGATGCAGCGCTGGCAAGTCTGAGCCTGGAGCAGCGGATTGCGGTGAAAGCGCAGCTGATGCGAACGGGGGTACTCGGTTAGGGCCGGGCTCGGTCCTTTGATGGAGTTTTCTAGGGTCGAGCTGTGAGCCCCAGCGGGTCTTGATGGCAGCAGTGGGTTTGATGGGACGCGGCAAGGCTGCGTTCCTTTTATCCGTAATGAGAAGAGGACAAATGATGAACGCGAAGTTTACAGATATCAATGCGGCTGCGGACTTTCTAGGGCCGGGCGCGATTGAAGTTCCGCTGTATCAGACAGAGATCACGGATATCGTCCGGCGACGAGGGATCTTTGGGCAGCGGATCAAGCAGGTTCCGGCAACGGGTCATCCATCGCGGTTTTTTGAGGAGACGGAGATTCCCTCGCCGGCGGCGGGGACCGGCTTTGTGGATCCACGGAACATTGTCGCTCCGCTGGTGAGTCCGACGCGGGTAGAGCGCAGTGTTCCGCTGAAGGCTCTCGTGGCGCAGATCAACTACAACCTGTTCGATATCGAGCTCGGCGTACAGCAGAGCCAGTTTGCCTATCTGCAGGCGAAGGATCTGGCGGATACGGTCGATGGCGTTCTTCGGACGCATGACGTTGCGCTGTGGAACGGCACGGACACAAGCCTGAGCTCGCCGACGACGGCGCAGTATTTCGGCGCGGGCGGACAGATCGCGGCGGGCGGCAACACGGTAACGATAGGCGCGACGCAGAGCATTGTGGACGGGCTGAAGTCGACGGTGGCGCAGATGGTCTCGAATAGCTCATTCGGCGTACGGCCAACGGCGATCTATGCCAACCCGGTGCTGCTGGATCTGATCGATCGCGAGATGAAGAGCGAGTTCAATGTGGTGCTGAACACGCGCGAGATCACGAGCGGCTTTACGGTGAAGACGCTGAGCACGCAGGCAGGCGATCTGCCGCTTATTCCTGAGTGGACCCTGCCATATACGGGAACGCCCGGATCGGGATCGGCAGTGCTGCCGGCGTACATCGTGACAGAGGACCTGATCGAGTACCACTGGTTGAGCGATCCGAACCCCCGAATTTTTCAGCTCGGCGTTCCGGGCTCTCTCGCGAGCCAGTATGTTGTGGTCAAGTTCGGCGGCCTGGTGGTGAAGGGTGCAAGCTATGCACACTACCAGGTGCTGGTGGATCGCTAGGGCAACGTCACACGCTGGGTGGGGTGAGTGAAGTTCAAAGAGGCTGGAATACTGCCTCCTCGTCACTTATCTCAGTGCTAAGCCGCTCTTCGGCTGCCGCCTCCTGCGCACCAAGAACTTGGCTCCTATAAAAAGTGGAGCTCTGAGAACGTCAGGGCCGCCGTTTCTTATGGGCAGTGCGTGTGAGGTATACGCGGCTTGTTTGGGGCTGCTGGCGACAGGTTTGCAGGACGGATGCATTGTGGGGCTTGGGAGACGGAGAGGGCAGCTGCGAGCGAAGGTTCGGGCTGTCCTCTCCCTATTTTCGACGTCATGTGGGGGCATTTGACTAAAGAGAGGGCGTGAGCAATGGGATATCTGTTGCCGACGGAGTATGTGCAGTACGGCTTAACGGCGGAGACGAGCGACGATTGGATCACGCTGGCGAGCTCGATCATGGAGGGGTTTTGCCGGCGGCCGTCACTGCTGGTCACGAGCTACACGGAGCGGATGCGGGTCAGGCCGGGGGCGCAGAGTGTTCGGGTGAGTTACCTGCCTCTGACCTCCAGCGACGGCGTGAGCTCGCCGTTGACAATGGTGCGGACGCGGTTCGGACGGCCACGGCGGGGCGAGTCGGTGGAACCATTCCAGGAGCAGATCGCGGCCACGTTCGGGATTGTGGGAAGCTGGACGACGCTGAACGCGGCGGATGTGGATGTGAACGCTGCGACGGGCGAGCTAACACTGCCGTGGAACTTGCTTGGGTTGAACTACAACGAGGTCGAGGCGACGTACACAGCAGGTGTGGTGGCGGCGACACCGGCAATGAAGGTGGCCTGTGCTCAGATCGTGCGCAATGCGCAGGCTACGCCGGCTCTGAACGTAAAGGGCAGCCGAATGGACACACTGCAGATGCAGTACTTCAGCTCATCACTGCTGGATGAGCAGGTGCAGACTCTGCTTCGGCCATATCTGGCGCAAAGGGTGGGCTAGATATGGCAGATTTAGCTCGAAGAGGGGATGCGGCTCGGCGAGCGGCAGATGTGCTGCTACGGGCCGTTGGCGGACGATCTGTCCTACTAAGGATGACAGTGCCGGCAGTGGTGGGCGACATCACCGAACAGCTGGGTGCGGCGATGCCGGAGTTTGTGGATACGGAGCTATCGCCCGTGATCTTCCGACAGGTGCAGCCGACGGTAAACACAAAGGGTGCGGAGAGCTGGGAGCTGCTGGTCTCGGCGACCGCGATGGCGGAGTCGGTTGGGACAGCGGAAGCTACGACGGTGCTGGCCGCGATCGGGGTGGCCGCAGGTGTGGTGGTGGACGGAGCGCTGCTGGAGATCGAGTCAGCGAGCGCTTCGAATGTAGCGGGGGTGCCATATGTCTATCGACTTCAGCTGCGTGGGGCAGCGACGTCGCTTTAGGAACAGTTAGAGGGAGAGAGGCGGCGATGCAGAGTGCGAAGGACACGTTTTACGCGATGCTGCGGGATCGGGTCGCGGCGGGCAATGCAGGGCGAACGGTCGTGATCCGGGGTGTATCGCGGCCGGGTGTGTTGGTGGAGGAGAACGAGCTGGTGTCGGCCGCGGTGCCGACGGATGTTTTTGTGTTGCATTGGGTGGGATTGGCAGCCGATGCGAACGGGCCGCTGCCGCTGGTGATGATGGAGTGCAATATCCAATACGAGACGGCGGGCAGCGCGGGTACGGGCGGGATGGATCGCGGACGGCTGCTCGCGGAGATGGATGCGGAGTTGATCAATGCACTTGTAGCGGAGCCGCAGCGCGTCGTGAAGATGAACTTTGCAGTCGAGCCACCGACTGCGATGGGCACGATGGTGTTCTGGAGTGAGCCGATACCGGCTGCAGCGCTGACGACAGCGGGACGGATGGGACGGACGGCCAAGGTTCAGGTGTGGAGCTATCAGGAGGCGGGTGAGCAATGAGCACTGGGGCTGCA
Organism: uncultured Acidobacteriaceae bacterium; assembly: GCA_964247625.1. Lineage (GTDB taxonomy): Bacteria > Acidobacteriota > Terriglobia > Terriglobales > Acidobacteriaceae > Edaphobacter. Next base: position 48,160 of record CAXTVA010000009.1, on the reverse strand, counting down.
GGTGCGGGACTGGTTGCGGCGACGGCGCCGGTGATGCGGCGGGTGCGGGCGTTCTTTGCGCCGGTTAACCGGGCAACAGGGCAGCCGACGATCTTCGATGCGGCGGTCGATGGCGGGTTTGCGCTGGACTCCCCGCCGGCGCCCTGGGTCGATCTGGGATGGTGCACGGGATTTACGCGAAAGGCGGAGGCGGGCGTGAACGTGCTGCGGACAGGAGCACCTCTGACGGCGACGGGGCAGACCCGGGCGAGCGTTGGGGCGACGGTCTCGATCGCTTTTGAGAGCTGGGGCAAGCTGCAGATGGCGATCTGCTCGGGTTCCGAGCAGATGAACCTGCTGATACCAGGAGCAGGCGCGGTGCTGAACGGGAGTGGCGGAACGGCGGCAACGGCAGTGCCGCTGGTGACAGGGTCTACGGCGACCTCCCTGATAGTGGGATCCACGGCAGCTGCGGGGTTTGTCATTGGTGACCTGGTTGCGGTGGACGTGGACTATGCGGAGCAGACAGGGTTTGTAGGTACCGGTGTCAGCGGCGCCTATGTGCGTAGCGTCACCGATGCGGCGAATGACATCAACTATGTGCGACGAGTGACGCTGAACGTGGGTCGTGTGATTGGGATAGGGAACGGAGTGCTGACGCTGGGGACGGCGTTACCGGCGGGATTACCCACTGCAGCTATGAAGGTGAGTCGGGCTGCGGGCTATGTAGATCGCGAGGGTGGTCGCTTCTTTGCGGAGTGGTCGGGACTCTTCTGTGTGGATGGAGAGGAGGGGGATCGAGTGATCTACCACTATCCGCGGCTGCAAGCGATGGAGAGCTCGACGGAGTCGGAGGCGGCGCTGTCGAGCGGGTTGGCAAAGATCAGGCTAGCGGGATCGTTCCGGGCGTTGCCGGTGGTGGATACGAACGATGGCGCGATGGTGGTTTGCTTCCGGAGTTATCTCCCTGGACCAATGCGGGCGGTGTGAGATTTCTGCGTTCTGATGAGGTGAGGCTCCGCGGCGGTGGTCAGATGACGCAGGCGCCACTCGGGCAGATGGGTAAAGGGCAGGAGGGGATGGAGATGCGACGAGGACTGCAAGGCTGGGTGCTGGTGCTGGTGTGGATGCTCGCAGGAGTGTGGGCGCGCGCGGCGGTGAGCGTGGCGACGACGACGATCGCGGACACGGTCTACCACGCGGATGGGACAACGGCGACGGGCCTAGTCATCGTGAGCTGGCAGGCGTTTACAACGGCGGGAGGAAGCGCGGTTCCGAGCGGGAGCGTCTCGGCGACCATTGCGGCAGGGGGAGGGCTGCAGGTCAGCCTGGCACCAAATGTGGGGGCGACGCCGGTAGGAACGTATTACACGGCGGTGTATCACCTTGACGATGGAAGTGTGAGCCGGGAGTACTGGATGGTGCCGTCGAGCGCGGTCCCCGTGACGATCAGTTCCATTCGCGCCTCGGTGCTGCCGGCTGCAGTGGCGCTGCAGACGGTGACGAAGAGCTATGTAGACACCACAGTGGCGGCGGCTCTGGCGGGGGTGACACCGGGGGGAACGATTCCGTTTGTGGCGAAGACGGGCGACACAATGACAGGGCCTCTGACCCTAGCGGGGGACCCATCCGCAGCGACACAGGCGGCGACGAAGCGCTACGTGGATGCGAGCGCGGCGGCAGTCGCGAGTGGTATCGCAAGTCAGGTTTCGACGACACCCGCAACGACGCAGGTGGTTACGCAGCCGGTGGGCACACAACTGCAGACGAATCACCTCAACGGATCGCTTTACGTGAGCCAGTACGCGAGCGGCCAAGGCAATAACGGGATCGCGAACGCCGCTGGAACGACGGATTGCGCAGCCGGATGCGACTTGAAGGTGGACACAACATATAACTCGCCGGAGAGTTATGACATCTCCAAATGGAAGAGCAGTGCAGTAAGTGGAACGCATTACGAAGACCTGCGCGGCGGGGGCAAAAAGGACATTTTTTTCAATCCGCGGAATCAATTGACGCTGGGCGATGATGTGGGTCAGATCTTCACTGTATTCAGCTCGCGGAGCGCGGCGAGTGTAGCTCAGGTAACTGGGTCTGAGGGACCATCGTCGGGGGTGCTACAGGTCGATCACGTGGGATTAACGGGAGGATCGAATCTCTTTCCAGCGAGCATTGAGAGTAATCCGCCGTATTTCAAGAGCAACTACGTGGCTGAGAGTGTCAACGGCAGCTACAACACGATGGGACAGCACGTGCTGTCGTCGCACTTCATCAACTGCTATGGGGTAGGTGACTGTCTCGCGGGATCCCAGTTCTTGACGGCTTCGGGCGGATTTCGTGACGAAGCGGATGAGGGAGCGCACCCGTTCGATCTGCAGATCCAAGAAGACACAAAGGTGTTTCAGGGAACGTGTGCGACGGGATGTACGGTCGGCTCGACACAAGTGATGGTGAACGTGACGGCAAATGCTGGCACACAGGGTGAGGGGCGATATCTCCTAGATCTGAATACAGCAGATGCGATCACAACGGGAACGCTGACGGGCGGTGCGATGGTGGTACCGGGGAACGCGGGACCAACGGCGATCTTTGCCGGAACCAACTTTCCTGTAAGTGTCTTTCTGCAGACGACGAACACAGCACTCTCGCAGCCGCATACGATGGCGCCGGGTACAGTGACGTTGGGAGTCCTAGCGAGCGGTGTGCCGAGCGGATTCGCGACGAGCACAGCGGCGCTGCCGGCGGCGAGTGGCGTGGCGTGTCTCGCAGATCAGCCAAATAGCTATAACCCGACCAACTACGAGATGGCGCCCTATACGGTAGTGGACGCGACACATATACGAATGACACTGAACAAGGTGCACGCGTCGGGAGCGACGATTGCAGCAGGCGGCCTGTGCGGATATGGCCTGGAGCAGAAGGTGGACACGCAAGCCGGCATCCGGCAGGTGTTTCCGGTGATTGGGTCGATCTCGCCGACGAGTCTTTACTATGCAGGTCACCTTACGTCTCTGGTTGGGCAGATGTTTCAGTCGAGCGGGTACCTGAATATGTCTGCGTCGATCGCGTCGGTGGTACGGGCGAGCGGGTTAACGACAGTGACCACGGCGACGAACTTTCAGGCTGACCTGACCGGTTTGACCCTGACGGTCGCCGGAGTAAGCGACGCGAGCTTTGATGGCAACTTCGTTGTGACAGCAACGGGGTCGAACACGCTGACGTATGCGAACACGGGTAGCGACGGATCGAGCAGCGGAGGAACGATCGGGGTGGTGACAGGAGCCTTCGCGCTGTACCCGATGGCTGAGGTGCTGGGTGTACTGGACGCGGCGAACAACTCACTGGACGGAACGATGACGCTGGCACCGAACACAGTGCCCTGGGCCGCGAACGATCCTGTAGAGGAGCCGCATTACTTCCAAGAGCAGGTCTCGCCGGACCAGGAGTATATCGGGCAGATTGTGCCGCGCCCAACAGAGACGGGGCGAGCAGGGCTGGTGTATGAGCGCGAACTGGGGCCAGGGATGCGCGGGTGGACGATCCAGAATGCAGTGCCGCCCCAGAACTATCTTGGTAACGGTGGGACGCATTGGGCACCGGACATCGCGTATGAAGCGCTGGGAGTGTGGCAGCGAACATTTGAGGCGCAGGCCGGGGATGTCGCGGCGTTCTATCTGCACTGTAACTCGCACGGGTGCGGGCGATGGAACTCAGGATACGACCTCTTCGAGATGGACTCGAACACTGGCGTGGATGTCTTCCACTACGAGCCCCAGACGAACAACTACTCTATGCGGCTCGGCGGAGCGACGTTTGGGTTTGGGCCGGCAGGTTTGACGGCGGGTACCGTAGGAGCCACAACCCTCAATGTTGCGACGGTCAACGCGGGCGGGGTGAGGACGGCGGGGAGCTCGGTCTTCTCCGGGGGTGGTACGGTGTTCGGCAGCGGCACTCCCCTGCTGAGCGGGCCGGGAAGTGAAGCGTATGTGCAGGCCGTGAGCAGTCCGGGTAACAACGCTGGGGTGTTTATCAGCCGCGCAAATGCCGAGAACTATGCGTCGCTGGATCTGGTAACGGGACCTACCGGGAATACGGGCTGGTCACTGCAGATGCAGCCGAACAGCTCAGACGCGGTGTTGCTCGATCGCGTGACTGGGACTGCGGCTATGACGTGTCATAGCGGGGCCGGCTGCCAGTTTGCCGGTGGAGTGACGGCGGCCAACTTCACTGGCGTACTCTCGGGACGAACCGGAACGATTGGTGGTGCGGCGCTGGCGGCCGGAGTATGCGCGAGCGGGACGGTGTCCGTAGTCGGGGCGGTCGTTGGGACACCGGTGGTGGTGAGCGCGTCGGACGGCAGCCTGCCGAGCGGGACAACGCTGCTGAGCGGGGCAGTCACGACGGCGGGTCAGGTGACAGTCCAGGTGTGTGCCGTTGCGGCAGGAACACCGGCGGCGAAGACGTATAACGTGCGGGTGATCGAGTAGCGGATAGGGGCTGGACTTGCCCCTCGTCTCTGCATTGCAGTGCTGCTGATTTGCGAAGGCCTGGGTGAGTGGATGAAAGGGATGCGATGGGACATCGACGATCTGCTGGGGTTGGGCAAGATGCTGGACGAGCGCCCACAGTCGCTGGGCGGCGTGAGTGTTGCGATGTGGATGTCCGATGCGCTGCTGCGGGTGCGGGACCGGATGGGCGAAGAGCGATCGCTGCGCGCTAATGCGGTACAGCGGGAGTTCGAGCGACAGCGGACGGCAAAGAACATCGTTCTAAAGGCACGCCAGATGGGAATGACCACCTGGGTGGCAGGGCGGTTCTTCCTAAAAACGATCACGCAACCGGGAGTGCTGACGGTGCAGGTGGCACACACACGAGATGCGGCGGAGTCGATCTTTCGGGTGGTACAGCGGTTTTGGGAGTGCCTGCCAGAGGATCTACGGGAGGGAGCGCTGCGACTGAGTCGTTCGAATGCGGGGCAGATGCGATTTGCGGGACTCGATAGTGAGTTTCGTGTGCTGAGCGCGGGCGATGAGAACGCAGGACGAGGTTTGACGATCACCAATCTACACCTGAGCGAGACGAGCCGGTGGACAGGCGAGCCTGAGTTGACGATGGCAGGTTTGCGAGCGGCGATGTCGCCCGCAGGCGAGCTGGTCATAGAGTCAACCCCAAATGGGGCGTACGGGTGCTTTCACGACGAGTGGCGGGCGGCGGAGGAGCGAGGCGTGCAACGGCACTTTTTTCCGTGGTGGATGGAACCCGCCTATGTTGGGGTCCCGGTCAAGGAGCTGACAGAGGAAGAGCGTGGGCTGGTGAAACAGCATGGTCTAAGCCGGTCGCAGATCGGGTTCCGGCGGGAGCTGGAGCGCGCCTATCGAGGAATGCGGTCGCAAGAGTTCGCCGAGAATGCGGAGACATGCTTCCGAACGAGTGGCGAGGCGTGCTTCGACGTAGTGGCGATTGAGCAACGGATGGAGCACCTGGAGGAGCCGATCGCAGTGCGGCATGGCGGCGCAGAGTTGGTGTGGCTACCGCCTGTTAATGGCCGACACTACCTCGTGGCGGTGGACGCAGCGGGCGGGGGCGCAGAGGGAGATTATGCGGTGATTCAGGTCGTCGAGCTCCAGACAGGACTGCAGTGCGCGGAGGTGCAGCGCCGGATGGGAACGCTCGAGACGGCAGAGAGGGCTGCCGCGCTCGGACGGGAGTATGGCCGCGCGATGGTGGTGGTGGAGAGGAACAATCATGGTGCGGGCGTGCTGGCTTATCTTGACAGCCGGGAGCGGTATCCGCTGATCTACGAGACGAATAGGGTGACAGGCTGGCCGACGACGGCAATGACCAAGCCGGCGATGGTGAGCCGGCTGGGCGCGCTACTAACGGAGACACCGTGGCTTTTTCGTAGTCGCCGGTTTCTGCGCGAGTGCCGGAGTTATGTGACGCTGGCGGGCGGCGGAACAGGCGCCGCATCGGGGGCGCACGATGATTGCGTGATGGCGATGGCAGTCGCACACGCGGTACGGGCCGAGTTGCTGGAGCGCGAATCGGGGCGTGACCGGACGAAAGGGCGAGGTACGGAGGCTCTGGAGCGTATGCTCAGGTCGGAGAAGAGGTCGACTGGCGAAGTGGAGGGCTGGGTCGTTGGCGGTGGTCGCGGTGCAGGCAATCCGGAGGATGCGTGGTGGGGCGCAGAGTCAGCTAATGCTGGGAGCCGACGGTGAGCTGTGGGTGGTGAAGTTCCAGAATAATCCGCAGCACCGGAGGGTACTGGCGAACGAGCTGATGGCGACGCGACTGGCGGAGGCCATGGGTCTGACGGTGCCGAAGACGGAGGTCCTCGAAGTCTCGGAGTGGCTGGTGAGGCATTCGCCTGAGATGATGGTGGACCGCGGGCGAGGAGAACGGGAGCGGTGTGCAGCGGGACTCGCCTTTGGGAGTCGATACGCGGGCGGGCTCATGCCGGGCCAGGTGGTCGACTACTTACCGGAGGAGCAGATGTTAAGGCTGCGCAATCTAGACGAGTTTGCCGGGATGCTGGTGCTGGACAAATGGACGGGCAACTGTAATGGGCGACAGGCGGTGTACGTGCGCAGACCGCGCGAGCGGAGATATAGCGCGGTCTTTATCGATCAGGGATTCTGCTTCAACGCGGGAGAGTGGAGCTTTCCAGACTCGCCGCTTCGCGGCGTGTTCTCGCGAGACATGGTCTACGCCGGGGTGACGGGATGGCAGAGCTTCGAGCCATGGTTGAGCCGGGCAGAGGCGATCTCAGCGGAGACTTTCTGGGAGATAGCGGAGGCAGTTCCACCAGAGTGGTACGACAACGAGCTTGAAGAGATGGAGCGGCTAATGCAGACGATGCTTCGCCGCCGGAGTCGCATACGGGAGATGATCGTTTCGTTTCGGGACTCCGAGCGAGGACCATTCCCGAAATGGAGCACTAACGATGGGGGTGGACCGGAACGAGGCGAGGCAAACGCTAGGCTTAGGGTGATCTAAGGTGTGGCAAAGCGCGTGCATTGCTGGGGACAGGAGGGCGTGTGCGGGAGCGGTTGCGGTGTGAGTTTCGGTTACTTCGGTATGCTCCTCATCCCGTGCGCGGCGAGTTCGCGAACATCGGTTTGGTGCTCGGTGAGGTAGGCCGGCCGGAGACAGCGATCCTACGGCTGACGCGCAACTGGAGCCGGGTGCGGTGCCTCGATGCGGACGTGGACACGGCGATGCTGGAGGCAATGGAGGTCGAGCTTGGGGCGCGCATGCGGGCGAACGAAGCTACGCCGGTGATTGAGTTGCTTGAGGACTCGCTCTCCAATGCCGTGCAGATGACGGAGCCACAAGGGTGCCTGGCGGAGAGCCTCGCGGAAGAGATGGAGGCGCTGCTGCGGATGTATGTTGAGCCTGTGCGCGAGGGGCGGCAGAGACGATTGCGGGGGAGAACAGCGATCGCAGCCACGATGCGACGGGAGTTCGAAAGGGTAGGCGCGTGGGCGCTGATGCGCAGAGGGATCGCAGCGGAGACGTATACCGCGGCGGGAGATCCGCTGCGGATCGACTGCGGGTACAGGCCGAATGGTGTGGTGCGAATGTTTCAGGCGGTCGCGCTCGACGGGGATTTGGATGTGGTGAAGGGATTAGCTTTTTCGGTGGCGGCGCTGCGAGCGGGCGTGCTGCGCATCGAGGCGGCGGAGTTAGAGCTGACGGCGGTGATCGAGCCAAGGGCGCAACTGCCGGACATAGAGGAGCGGTATGACTTTGCGGTGGGACTACTTCAAAGCGAACGGGTACGGGTGATGACCACGACCGACTTGCCACGCATGGCAGAGACGGCGCGGCGGGAGCTGCGGGTGTGAGTGCAGTGATTTTCGACTTGGGCAGAGCCTCACGGCTCTGCCCTTTTCATTGCGGTAATGACGAGGTTCTGGAGGTAAGGGATGAGCGTACTGGCGGCGGCGGCGAAGGGCATGTGGGAGTGGTGGACGGGGATCGAGGCTGCCGAAGAGAGTCCGGCGGAGCCGGGCAGACGAAAGACGGCGGCGCTGCCGTCGATTTTGACACCGTATAGCGCAGCGCGGAGGGCGCAGATGGCCTTGCCGAAGCCGACCGCAGCGAATCTGCGGCGCTTCGCGGAGACCCCGGTGGTTCGGCGAGCGATCAACGTGGTGAAGGATCGCATCGCGAGCATGGATTGGCAGGTGCGGCTGCGTCGCGGCTACACGGCGGCTGAGGTGCCGGATGCGGAGGCGCGGATGCAGGCGCTTCGGCGGTCGCTTGAAGAGCCGAACGCTGTGGATAGCTTCCGAGTGCTATGGGAGCAGGTGCTTGAGGACATGCTGGTCGGTGGGTTTGGGGCAGTCGAGGTCGAGGCGACCGGGGAGGCTGACCGGCCACTCCGTCTGTGGCCGGTTGACGGAGCAACGATTCAGATCGACCCGACGTGGACAGGCGACCCTGGCAGACCACGATATGCGCAGGTTACCGGTCAGCCCGGGCCTGAAGGGCTTATTTCCCTGCTCGACGACGAGCTGATCTATCTCCGCCTTAACCCAAGGTCACATACGCTGTTTGGGCTGGGCAAGCTGGAGGTAGCGTTTGAGACGGTGAACCAGTTTCTAAGTGCAAACCGGTATGCGGGACGGCTGGCTTCAAACTCGGTAGTGCAGTACGCGTTGTGGCTACCGGAGGCCTCGCCCGAGCAGCACGACCGGCTGATCCGGTGGTGGCAGGATGAGATTGAAGGTACGGGACGAGTGCCCGTGTTGAGTTGCGAGCAGAAGCCGGAGGTACTGCGCTTTGCTGGCGGAACGGATGCGGACCTGCGGCTCCAGTGGCAGGAGTTTCTGCTGCGAATGGTGGCCAACGCCTTTGACCTGCCTCCGATGTTGCTGGGACTGCAGCAAGATGTCAATAAGTCGACGGCGAGTGAGATGGCCGACGAGGCATTCCAGACGGCGATCGTGCCAGTGGCGAAGCTGGTGGCGGAGCACATCTCACGTGATCTCTTCGTAAAGAAGCTTGGGTGGCGCGAGTTTGAGTTTCACTTCAACGACTTGGAGACACGAAGCGAGGCGGAGGAGGTTGAGATGCAAGTACAGCTCCTGCAAGCAGGCGTGTTGACAGTAGATGAGGTGCGACGGACGCGGGGACTGGGACCAATTGCAGCGACAGGTGCGGCTGCAGATGGAGCGGCGGTGACGACATGCGGCTGCTGATCGACAACCTAGACGGCGCAGGAGCGGTGAACTACAGCGCGGTAATGGCAGCGGAGGGACCGTTGAGGATCGAGCGTACGCTGAACATGCCTTCGACCTGCCGGGTGAGCCTGGATCTCACGGCAGTTCCCACGCTGAAGGCGCCCGTTCGGCGAGGACGTATGGTGGTCACGCGGGATGATGGGACGGTGATGTTTACAGGCTACCTTCCGGGCGAGCCAGAGGCCCGGTGTGTGGGTGCGGGTTCTTCGGGCGAGACCGGCCTGCTACTGCTGACGGCAGAGAGCGACGATTGGCTGCTGGATCAGCACGAGTCGGCGCCGGGCGGGTCGGGGTTTGGGCTGACCGGGGACGCGCTGCTGGGCATGCTGACGAGCCGGACCGATCCGACGCGGTTTGAGACAAGAAGTGTGGGAGTGATCCGGTCTCTGGGACTCTTTGCGCCCGATGTATCTCGACCGTGGTCGGTGAATGCGGCGAGTGTGGCGAATGGCAGCTATGCGGCATATCGGGTGGTAGGCGGGGTGGTGGAGCTCCAGCCAGGCGGGGCGGTGACGCACACGCTGGTGCGGACGGACGGCTCGCTGAGCCCGACGATGCTGGAGCTGCGGTCGCCCCGAGCGCTGGTGAACGACGTGACACTCTCGGGCGAACGAGAGCCGGCGGCCTATGTGACGGAGATCTTCTCAGGGGATGGAACGACGACCGAGTTCTTGCTGAGCGGGCGGCCGTTCCAGCCAGTCGGCCGCGGGGCGAAGCTGCCGCTTAATGAGACTTTTCAAGGTGCCGGGTTCGATGCGGCGGTCTGGCAGGTGACCGATCCGGGGTCGCACTTCAGCTTTTCGGGAAGCGGGGCGGGGCTAACACTTAGCGGCGGAACGGGGCTGGATGGGCAGACAACGCTCATGGCGCTGAACGCAGTCGAGATGGGTGGTTCGCTGGTGCTTGAAGCGGGTGGAGTGGTGCTAGAGGCGGGAAGCGACGGAGTGCTGTGCGGCGTGTATAGCGGCTCCGTGAGTCGAGCGAACTGTGTAGCAGGCTTCAACGTGGGGCAGAGTAGTGGGGCGACGACGGTGACGCCGCTGGTGAACGGAGCGGCTACGGGGGTCACGGCGACGCTCGCGAGTGGGCATCAGTATGTGCTGCGACTGCGGCTGCACGCGGTGGAGATGGTACGGGTCGAGCAGACCTTCTACACGATGGTGGATGGACAGGTCCATGGGTTCGGCGGGGGGCTGGTGCCAGCTGCAGTGGACGCGGTGTTCGAGTTTGCCGACATGGGGCTCTCGTCGAACACGCCTGCGACGGTGCTCTTTGACGGAACATTAGGTGTGACGGCGGCGAGTTGCAGCTTCGCGGCGATCAACAGCGTGCAGCTGACGGGATCGATTGCAACGGCGCGGATTACGCGCAACGGACCGTTGTGGGTCACAAGTACGAGCAGCTCCGGGACGACGTGGACGCGGCTGCAGGGCTCGCCGGGAACTGGAACGGACTGTGAGGTGACGAGTGAAGGCCGTCTGCTGTTCTATGCAGGACGAGTGCCAGCGTCGGGCGAGACAGTGCGTGTTATGTACCGGAGCAGTCAGCGGGCCGTAGCACGGCTTGAGAGTGCGGCGAGTGTAGAGGCGGAGGGTGCCGCGAACTTACCAGGCGTGGCGGCCTGGGCAGGGCAGGTACTCGAACCCGTGGCCCGGTGCTCGACGGATTGCGCGAACGCGGCGGCGGCGTTGCTGCTAGGCTCGACGAGCCGGACAGCAGCCTTTGAGGGCACATACGTAGCGGAGAACTGTGAGGATATTTGGCCGGGCGATCTGCTGCAGCTGGAGTTGACGAGCGGTGAACCGACGGTGCCGGTAATGGTGCGGCAGGTGGTGGTTGACGATCAGCTCTCATTCCCGGAGGTCGCGGTGTATCGCATCACCTTTGCGAACGACTGGGCGAAGGAGCTTGCGATACGGACATCGCCGCATCTGGCGAGTGATGTGCCGCTGCCGCAGCCGATTGGGTCTGCTGCGGGATCGCTGCCGGCAAATCTGCAAACGATGACGGTGGTGAGTGTGTCGGGGACGGCGATCCAGGTGGATGCGGGTGTGGCGCCGCCGACGGGGGGTGGGTTCGAGGTGCGGCGGCAGGACTGGACGTTTGGTCCTGGAATCGCTCCGGACCTGGTGCTGCGGAGTCCAGTACGTGGCTTTTCCATTCCACGGGTGGCGCAGACGGAGCAGCTGTATGTGCGCATGTATGACGGGTCGGCCGTGGCGCAGTACTCAGCGGTCTCGAGCGCGATCCTGACACACGTACCAGTGAGCTGACGACGGAAGCTACGAGGGGAGGTGAGGACAATGACGGAGTTTGAGGGGCAGGTTTTGGCGGACTTGAGCGTGCTGAAGGCACAGATGCGGCAACTGATGGGCATCGGTGAGCCAGGCCGGCTGGTGCAGCTGGAGGAGCGGGTGCAGCGGCATGAGCGAGGCATGCAGCGGATGAAAGGCATGGCGGGCGCAGCGGGTGGAGCAATGGCGCTGGTGCACCTGGCGATCGACTACTTCCGAAAGCACTGAGGAGGCGCTTGAGACGATGGAAGCGGACAGACGGCACGGCATCGATCGCTATAATCGGGCGATGGATGCGGGGCCGTTGGTGGGCGTGGTCATGGGTAGCCGCAGCGACTTTGCGGTGATGCGTAGCGCTGTGGAGATACTGGAGGAGTTTGCGATCCCGCACGAGGCGCGGGTCGTTTCGGCGCACCGGACGCCGGATCTTCTCTTCCAGTATGCAGAGGGGGCGAGCGCGCGCGGGTTGCGGGTGATTATCGCAGGGGCAGGTGGGGCGGCGCACTTGCCAGGAATGCTGGCGGCAAAGACAGTAGTGCCGGTCTTGGGTGTGCCCATTGCCGCGACGGCCCTGCAAGGCATAGACGCGCTGCTCGCAATCGTACAGATGCCAAAGGGCGTGCCGGTTGGAACACTCGCGATTGGTTCCCCAGGGGCCCTGAACGCGGGTCTGTTGGCAGTGGCCATGCTGGCGACAACAGACCCGCTGCTGCACGAGCGCCTGATAGCGTGGCGCGCGGCGCGAACGGCAGAGGTGTTAGAGCAGGAGCTGGGTGAGGCGGGAAGCCAGTGAGCGCCGGACCTCTACAGCACGCGTCGGAACAGACAGTGGCAAAGGTGCTGTTGCCGGGAGCGACGATCGGGATCTTTGGCGGCGGACAACTGGGACGCATGATGGCGATGGCAGCACGCGGCATGGGCTACCGGATTCTGGTGCTTGATCCTGATCCGGGATGCCCGGCGCGCTTTGTGGTGGACGGGTGCATCGAGGCAAGTTGGGATGATGCGCGCGGGGCGGCAAACCTGGCGCGCGGCTGCGATGTGGTGACGCTTGAGATTGAGCAGATCGGCGCGCGCAGCATGGAGGCGGCAGCAAACTTCTGCCCGGTGAGGCCGGGAGGGGCGATGCTGGCAGTTATCCAGAACCGGATCGAGCAGAAGGACTGGCTTCGGCGGAATGGCTTTCCGGTAGGGCCGTACCGGGCAGTGCGATCGCTGGTGGAGGTGCGGATAGCCGTCGAGGAGCTGGGCGGGAAGGTCTTTGCGAAGAGCGCAAAAGGGGGCTACGACGGACGCGGGCAAGGGAAGGTGGGTTTTCGCGAGGGTTCCTCCCAGGAAGATGAGGTGCGCGGGGCGTGGGAGGCGCTTGGTGAGGCAGAGGGGGTCGTGGAGCAGGCGGTTATGCTCGAGCGAGAGATCAGCGTGATGGTGGCGCGGAACCCGCGCGGTGAGGTGAAGGTTTACCCGGCGGCCTGGAATCACCATGAAAATCAGATCTTGGCATGGAGTGTTATTCCAGCGGCGATTCCTGCGGACTTGGAACAGGAGGCGCGGCGAATCGCGGGCGAAATTGCGGAGATTTTTGGGCTTGAAGGACTGCTGGCCGTCGAGATGTTCTGCACGCGTGACGGACGACTACTGATCAACGAACTCGCACCGCGGCCGCACAACAGCTATCACGAGAGCGAACGGGCGTGTGTAACAAGTCAGTTTGAGCAGGCGATCCGCGCAGTGTGTAATCTTCCGCTGGGTGATGTGGATGTGGTGCAGCCAGCTGCGATTGCGAACCTGCTGGGCGATGTGTGGATGGACGGCGATGGATCGGCGCGCGAGCCGCGGTTCGATGAGGCACTTGCGACGCCAGGAGTGCGCCTGCATCTATATGAGAAGCTTCAACCGCGGCGAGGGCGCAAGATGGGTCATCTGAGCGCGGTGGGGGCGAGTGCCGACGAGGCGGTCAAGCGGGTGCAAGCGGCCCTGGCCAGGCTCTAGGCCAGGGGGAGAACGTTGGGACGGGAGTCGCTGGAGAGACTGCGGGCGAGCCGTGGAATGCGGAGTAGCCCGATCGTTGCCGGGCGACAACAGGGTCTGGGGCTTCTAGTGTGTGCTAAGTGCGAACGGCGGATGCTCGAACGAGGCAGGTTCCGACAAGCCGGCCAGTTACGCGAGTCGCTCGCCAAGTATGCGGCAGAGGATAGCGGGCTGTGTGTCCTTCCCGTCGAATGCCTCGATGTCTGTCCAGAGAGTGGCCTAGCGGTGTGTCTTGGGGCACGAGCGGGAACGGTGGCAGAGATTCTGGTCGTGCGAACAGCCGAGGACGTGAAGACCGCATTTAGGAAGATGCAGGTTCAACCTGCACTTACACCGTAGCTCACCTCACGAAGGGAGCGTTCCGGGCTCAGAACGTCGCTGCCGAGGCAGCCTCCTTTTCCCTAGAGCCGTCGCGGGGTTTGACTCTATCGCGTCGGCGGCACGTGTGTCACCCTCTCAGCCAATATCCTCCGACCAGTTCTCGAGGTAGCTCTTGAAGTCGGACATGAACCTGCCTGCGTCAGCTCCATCGATGATGCGGTGATCAAAGCCAAGGGTAAAGCGCTGGGTAGAACGGATCGCAATGGTGTCGTTGCCGTCTGCATCGGTGAGGACCAGAGGTTCCTTGTTCAGGCCGCCGATGCCGAGGATGGCGGACTGCGGCTGAGCGATGATAGGCGTGCCAAACTGCTCGCCGAAGATGCCGGCGTTGGTGATCGTGAAGGTACCGCCAGCGACATCGTCCGGGGCAAGCTTCTTCGAGCGCGCGCGATCGGCAAGATCAACAATAGACCGGGCGACCCCGAGAAAGCTTCGCTCCTCCGCCTGCTTGATCACAGGGACGATAAGACCCCACTCAAGCGCGACGGCGATCCCAATGTTAATGTTTCGGTTATATCGAATGGCGTCGCCCTCGGTCGCGGCGTTGACAATGGGATGCTTGCGTAGGGCGGCGACGGCAGCGCGGGTGATAAACGGCATGTAGGTAAGCTTGACGCCGTTACGCTGCTCGTACTTCGACTTCTCCTTTTCGCGCATGCGAACGATGCGCGTCATGTCGACTTTGAAGACTGTGTGGACGTGCGCGGCGGTGTGCTTGGACTCGACCATGCGCTTGGCGATGATGGAGCGCATCTTCGACATGGGAACGAGCTCACCAGGCATCGCCGTGGGCTGCGTCGCTGCCTGCGCGGGCGAGGTCGTTGCCTTTGCGGACGTAGCCTGCGTGTAGGTCGGCGTCGCGGGGGCATTTGGCGTGGGGCTCCCGGCGGGTGCAGTGGCGGCACCGGGCGGGAGCACGGGTGCGGGCTGGCTTCCACCCTGCGCAGCGGAGCCCTCGAGATGCCCAAGGATGTCGGATTTGGTGATGCGGCCGGAGGCGCCACTGCCATTAACCTGGGCCAGATCGATGTCGTTCTCGCGTGCCATCTTGCGGACAAGCGGCGAGGAGCGAGGATGTTCACCCTGTGTTGCAGAGCCACCTGCGGAGACGCCGGATGGGCCGGGGGCGGAGACGGCAGATGGCTTACCATTCTGCTGAGCCGCCGGGGCAGCAGCGGGAACGCTGGCACTGGCCACTGGTGTGGGCTTCCCCGTAGCTGAGCCCGAGCCGACGACTGCAACAACCGTGTTGATCGTGACGGTCTTGCCTTCGCCGACCTTGATCTCGAGGAGCTTTCCCGCGACCGGCGAGGGGATCTCAGCATCGACCTTGTCGGTAGAGATCTCGAAGATCGGTTCATCTCGTTGAACAGTGTCACCGACCTTCTTCAGCCATTTTGTAATCGTTCCCTCGGTAATGGACTCACCCATCTGCGGCATCAGCACGTCCGTGCCGGCTACGGCCGGTTCCGGTGCAGTCGCACCAGCCTGCTCCGGCGTATGACTCTCCGTGCCAGGAACAGCCGCTGGGTTGCCGGCGGAGGTCGCAGGCGAGCTCACGGCGGCAGGTTCGGCCGAGTTGGCGGCCGGGGCGGCGGCGGTTTCAGAGGTGTCCTGGGTGGCAGGTTTGTCCCGAGATGCGCCGTTCGCAGCGATTGCCTCCCCGATCACAGCGACAACGGTGTTGATCTGTACGGTCGATCCCTCAGGCGTCTTAATCTCCTGCAGCGTGCCACCGGCCGGCGATGGAATCTCGGCATCGACCTTATCCGTCGAGATCTCGAACAGCGGCTCGTCGCGCTCCACGGTCTCGCCAGGCTGCTTAAGCCACTTGGTAATCGTGCCTTCGGTGATGCTCTCGCCCATTTGGGGCATAACGACTTCGGTCGGCATGAATGTCCTTTGTCCGGAAGACTGCTGGCACGGCTGCGGCAAACGTCCGTGCAACACAGGATTATACGTCCGGTTGAGGAACGCTGGCCTCGCCCAGGAGATCGGAAAGAGAAGCCGAGGCGAGCATCTGGCAACCGAAAACGTCACCAAAGTTGCGCGAGACGGTATCGGCGGCCTCGGCGAGCGTAGGGGAAGGGATCGCGTCCGCTTCGATCTCAAGGGAGGTAACTTCGCGGTCGAAGATGCCGCAGGGTACGATCCACTCAAACTCTCGCAGATCAGTCGTCACGTTAAGCGCAAAGCCATGAGATGTAATGGCGCGCGAGACATGAATGCCGATAGCGGCGATCTTGCGCTCAGCGATGGAGCCGCCAGCGAGTGTCCAGACGCCGGTGCGCTTGCAGATACGCTGCGTCTGCACGCCAAACTCGCGGCAGGTGCGAATCAATACCTCTTCAAGCAGCCGCACAAAGTCAACTGGACCGAGGTGAGGTCCGCGCTTGCCGGGCAGATCACCTCGCAGATCGACGATGGGATAGCCCACAAGCTGGCCGGGGCCGTGATAGGTCACATCGCCGCCGCGATTGATCTCGTGAACTGCAACACCGCGTGAGGCAAGGAACTCCTCCGAAGCGACGATATTGGCGCGCGTCGCGTTGCGCCCAAGCGTGAGCACGGGTGGATGCTCGAGCAGAACAAGCGTGTCGCCGAGAGCGCCCGCCTGGCGCGCCAGCACAAGCCGCCGCTGTAACGCGAGCGCTTCGGCAAAGGGCACACGCCCGAGATGGAGAAGATTGATGTGCATACTGCCGAACAACGGCTTCAGGCTGGTGCCTACACATTCACCGCCATGCCCTCGACACTCGCGAATCCATCAAGCATGCTCTCGGCGAGTGTGGGGTGTGCATGGATTGTGAACATGAGCTCCTCGATCGTGGCCTCCAGCTCCATAGCGGTTACACTCTCGGCGATCAGCTCGGTTGCGTTCGGCCCAATGATGTGAACACCAAGCACCTCACCATACTTCGCGTCTGAGACCACCTTCACGAATCCATCATGCGAGTCGAGGATGGTCGCCTTCGAGTTGCCGACAAACGGAAACTTCCCGACCTTCACTTGAAGTCCTTTATCCTTCGCCTGCTTCTCCGTAAGACCAACAGACCCGATCTGCGGATCGCAGTACGTGCATCCCGGAATGCGATCGCGCCGTACTGGCCGCGCATACTTGCCGGCGAGTTTCGCCGCGACCACGAGCCCGCTCATCGCGCCGACATGGGCCAGCTGCGGCAGCCCCGCCACGACGTCGCCGATCGCATACACGCCGGGCTCGGTTGTCTCCATCCACTCGTTCGTCGTGATGAAGCCGCGATCCGTCGCGACCTTCGTCGACTCCAGCCCGATGTCGGTCGTTCGCGGCGCGCGGCCCACCGCTACCAGAACCTTCTCGGCCTCTTTCACCTCGCCCTTGCCGTCCGACTTCGTAAAATGAACCTTCGCGCCTGCAACGGTCTTCTCGATCTTGTCTACCTTCGCTGAAAGATGCACGTCGATTCCACGCTTCTTATAGCTTCGCAGCAGCTCCTTCGAGACATCTTCGTCCTCAACCGGAACCATACGTGGCAGCGCCTCGATGATGGTGACCTCCGAGCCGAAGCTCTTGAAGACCGATGCAAACTCCACGCCCACTGCGCCAGAGCCAATCACAACCATGGACTTCGGAATACTCGGAATGGTCAGAATCTCCATATTCGTCATGATCGTCTGATCTGGCGTATATCCGGGCAGCATTCGCGCATCCGAGCCCGTGGCGATGACCACCTTCTTTGCCTTGACGGCATCCTTCTTACCGCTCTGATCGACGTCGATCGTGAACACGCCATCCTTCGCGCCACCGGCGAGCCGCCCGTAGCCTTGGAAGGTCGTGATCTTGTTCTTCTTCATCAGGAAATCAAGGCCTTTCGTATGCTTGGTGATCACGTCATCCTTGCGCGCAAGCACACCTTGCCAGTTCACCTTGACGTCGCCCACATTAATGCCATACCGGTCCGCATGCTTCAGGTGATCCCAAAGCTCGGCGGAGAAGAGCATCGACTTCGTCGGGATGCAGCCCCAGTGCAGGCAGGTTCCGCCCAACTTGTCCGTCTTTTCCAGCAGCGCTACCTTCAACCCATACTGCGCCGCGCGAATCGCACACGTATATCCCGCCGGCCCGCCGCCGACCACCGCCAGATCAAACACCGTCTCTGCCAAGAGTCTCTCTCCTCAACGCCTCTACATTCTATTGGATGGAGTTGGTCGTGTTTCGTAGCAAGGCCTCCGGCACAGCCTTCCGTTTCATCGAAGAATCCCGTGCTTTGCGCCTGAACGGTCTAACCGCAGTTTCATACCTCGTCCCCGCGGGCGTAGCCGAGCGTACCCGCCGAGCGTGCGCCACGCAGTCTTCATTCCACTCGGGTCGAGCAGCGAAACCAAGTCCATTCGAACCGTCGGGAGAGGTCTCCGCGGCTCTACCCAAGTCGCGTTGCCGCCTCCATAGCGAAGTACGTCACAATGAAGTCTGCCCCGGCTCGCCTGATCCCAACGAGCGACTCGAGCATGGCCCGTTCCGGCTCGAGCCACCCGCGTGCGAACGCCGCCTGCAGCATGGCGTACTCGCCTGACACCTGGTAGGCGCCCACTGGTACATCGAAGCGCTCCCGTGCCTCGCGGATGATGTCGAGATACGGCATCGCCGGCTTCATCAGGATCATGTCTGCACCCTCCACCAGGTCCTGCTCGATCTCTCGCATCGCCTCGCGCCGGTTCGCGCCATCCATCTGATAGCTGCGCCGATCGCCAAACTGCGGCGCCGAGTCCGCTGCTTCGCGAAACGGTCCATAGAAGGCGCTTGCAAACTTCGACGCGTAGCTCAGAATGGGCGTGTTCTCCAGCCCACACCCATCCAGTGCCGCCCGCATCTCTGCGACCCGTCCGTCCATCATGTCGCTCGGCGCCACAATGTCGGCGCCGGCCTGGGCGAGCGACACCGCTACCTTCGCCAGCACGGCGACGCTCGCGTCGTTGCGAATCTCGTACGTCGCGCCGACACCCTCGCCATCGCGCGCCACGATCCCGCAGTGTCCATGGCTGGTGTACTCGCATAGACACACGTCTGCAATCTGCACCAGACCATCCAGCGCGCGATTCCGCTTGAAGCGCCGCAGCCCCTCTTGCACGATGCCCTCCGCCGACCAGGCACCCGTCGCCTCCTCGTCCTTCTCCGCAGGCAGACCGAAGAGCAACAAGCCGCCTAGCCCCAACCCGGCGCACCGTTCCGCCTCACGTTCGGCCTCATCCAGTGAGAGATTGAAGACTCCCGGCATCGATCCGATCTCGCGCCTTACTCCCTCGCCCGGACATAGGAACAAGGGATAGATCAGCTGCCCTGGCTTCAGCCGCGTCTCACGGACCAGGCCGCGCAGCGCCTCTGTCCGGCGCGTGCGCCGCAGTCGTACCGCAGGAAACTCCATCGCTTCAGTCTAACGGCCAGCGCTCGTGCCACACGCGTCCGGCCCGAGTCAGTTTCCGCTCGTCGCCGCCAAGTAGTCGTACTCCGCCGCCGATGTTCCCGGGGCCAGCACCCATAGCGTGTAGATCCCAAGGGCGGTGCCGAAAGGAAACTTGAACAGCGCCAGAATCGCTGCGATGATCGCTACCAGTCGACCCCAACGCGTCCGCTGGAAGAGACCATAGGCGGTTGCAAACGCAAGTCCCGCCGAGATCACCGTCGCTCCCGCGATCACCGGAACCATAAAGCCCATCCAGGCCTGCGGAAAGCCATGCTCTCCGGGGAACGGAATGCCCCACGAGCCCAGACCATGACGCGTCACCGCCGTCATGAAGAAGACGCCCAAGAGACCGCCGATCAGGTGCCATGCACCAAGCACCGCCCACAGGGTCGCCAGGGTTCGCAGATGCCGCAGCACCCGCGCCTCGGGAGCGATCACGCCAGGACGCGCATAGACAAACTGTCCCGTGGACTGGCCCTGGGTCACACCTGGGCTCGCGCCCGCCGGCTGCGATGGCACCATCGTTCCGCACCGCGAGCAAAACCGCACCCCTGCATCAACGGATGCACCGCATGTCGCGCAACTCATAGCGAACTCTCCTCTCCCATACCACGCTCACCCGCCGATTGCAGTCTGATCGCAATTACGCACTTCCCGGAGCACCGGTTCCCTGCGTGCCCAGTACCATAACAGGCGTGACTCTGCCTTCCCTGCTTCCCAGCATCCCCGTCCAACTCGCCGAGACCGGCGCTCTCCCTCTCGAGTGGCCCCGGCTGCGAGAGCACCTTGCGGGCCGCACCATATCGCCCCTCGGCCGCGCCTGGGTGCTCGCCCTTGAGCCCTCTGCCGACCTTGCCTGGATCACCGCCCAGCACGATCGAACCGCCGAGATCGTTCGCCTCCTCGAGGGTGGCGGCTCCTTCTCCTTTCATGGCCTCTTCGACGCAACCGACCTGCTGGAAAAGGCTCGCGTGGAAGGCGCCGCCCTCGAGGCGCTCGAGCTTCTCGCCCTGCTCGCCGTCGCCGAGCGCGTGGCAGCCTGGCGTGCTCTGCTCGCACCCGACGCTGCCGCCGCCCGCGATCCTCAGCGTGCCCGCACCGACCTGCCCGCCATTGCCACTCTCTCGGCCTCGCTTCTCGACAGAGATCTTGCCCCGCTGCTGCGCGCGCTCCGCGGCAAGATCGAGCCCGACGGCGGACTCGCAGACGATGCAAGCCCTGAGCTCCGCCGCATCCGACGCGCCATGGAGCGGCAGCACCGCACCATTGAAGAGAGCCTCCGCCGCGCCGCCCGCTCCTTGCGCGATGAAGGTGCCACCCAGCAGGACACCGACACGATTACCATCCGTGGCGAGCGCTTCGTCATCCCGGTCAAGGCCGAATGGAAGCGACGCGTCCCGGGCGTTGTCCACGGCTCCTCCTCGACCGGCCAGACTGTGTTTGTAGAGCCGCTCGAGACCATCGAGCAGAATAACGAGCTCGTCCGTCTCCTCGACGAAGAGCAGGCCGAGATTCACCGGATCCTCGTCGCTCTCACCCGCGCCGTCGCGGCAGAGGCCGACACTCTCGCCCTTGGCACCTCAATCCTTGCTGAAGTCGAGTCGCACTTTGCCCGCGCCAAGTTCTCCCGCGACCTGCACTGCACCCGGCCTGCCTTCTTCCCTGCTATTTCCGGAGAAAGCTTGACCGAGCTCGTTCTCGAAGAGGCCCGCCACCCCTTGCTTGAACTCCGCATGCGAACCGACATGCGCTCTGGGAGGCCTCGCGATACAGTCAACCCGGATGAGACCCGGAGTGCGCCTCCTGAAGACCTGCTTGCATCTGCGGAGCAGACCAGCGCGGCGCCTCCGACTCCCGTCCCCTTAACCCTCCGCCTTGCCGGCAGCGCACGCGAACTCATCATCTCGGGGCCAAATACCGGCGGAAAGACGGTTTCGCTCAAGACTCTCGGCCTGCTCACGCTAATGGCCCAGGCGGGCATCCCGGTTCCTGCCGCCCACGCCACCCTGCCCCTCGTCACGTCCGTCTTCGCCGACATTGGCGACGCGCAATCGATCGAGCGAAACCTCTCCAGCTTCTCGGCCCACATCGTCAATCTCGACCGCATTACGCGCAACGCCACTCCCACCTCGCTTGTGCTGCTTGACGAGCTTGGCTCGGCGACGGACCCCGAAGAGGGAGCTGCCCTCGCCGTCGCAATCGCCGGCCGCTTCCTCACCCTTAATGCCTGGACCGTCATCACCACCCATCTCACGTCTCTTAAGGTCTTTGCCGCTAACCACCCCGGCGTCGCGAACGCCGCTGTCGGCTTCGATACCGCCACCCTCGCCCCTACCTACCAGCTTCGCCTCGGCGTTCCTGGCGCCTCGGCTGGCCTGAACATCGCTGCACGCCTTGGCCTCGATCCCGACATCGTCGCCGACGCTCGCGCTCAGCTCACCACGCAGACCGCCGACATCGGCGCCTTTCTTGACCAGCTTCACGCCCAGCTCGCAGAGGCCACAACGGAACGTGCCACGCTTCGCCGCCGCGAGCACGAACTTCGCCTGGAGCGCGAACGACTCGACCGCGAAGGCCGCCTCGAACAGAAGCAGCGCACCCGTGAGCTTGAACAGAAGCTCGAGAGCCTTCTCGACGACTTCGACGTCCAGCTCAAGGACACCGTCAAAGCCATCGACGATAAGACTGTGGCGCAGAAGATCGCGCGCGACTCCGCTCTGCGCATGTCCCGCCTGCGCCGCGAGTTCTCCGATCAGTTCAAGGGCACTGTCCTCGCCCACACCAACCGCGCTGACCAGGATCCCAACGCGGGTCCGCACCGCAAGTCCGCGCCGCGACCCACCCAGCCCGGCGACCTCGTCCGCCTCCGCTCTCTCGGTCGCGAGGCTCGTGTCGCCCGCATCGTGGATCCCCGTACCCTGGAGGTCGAGATCGGTGCCATGAAGATGCGCGTTCCCCTGACCGATGTCGCCGAGACCACTCCCGTTGCTGTCCTCAAACCTGCCGATGCCACCCGCCGGCGCGGCAACATCACCGTCCAGACCACGCAGACCAGCGACTACGTTCCTATGGAGCTCAACGTCATCGGCCGCCGCGCTGAGGAGGCCGAGGACGACGTCGCCCGGTACATTGATCAGGCCTTCCTCGCAGGCCTTCCTCGCGTCCGTATCGTCCATGGCACCGGAATGGGCGTCCTCCGCCGCACCCTACGCGATTTCCTGCGCACGCATCCCCACGTCACCAATATCACCGAGCCGCCGCATAACGAGGGCGGCCAGGGCGCTACCGTTGTCGACCTCCGCCAGTAGGTCTCCCCAGCCCGGCGACTCAACGCGGGCAGGGTCCCAGGCGGAATACTCTCGACGAAGTGGAGCGCTGGTTGCCAAACTTGGCGTAGCTAGGGTCTGCAGTTCGCTATCGTTGA
The DNA here is from genome assembly GCA_964247625.1 of uncultured Acidobacteriaceae bacterium. Lineage (GTDB taxonomy): Bacteria > Acidobacteriota > Terriglobia > Terriglobales > Acidobacteriaceae > Edaphobacter. Next base: position 25,359 of record CAXTVA010000009.1, on the reverse strand, counting down.
GATAGCAACTCCTACAGGTCCGACGCGAAACAGTCACAGCCGAGCTGTGAAGTGGCTCCACAGTGACTGCGGCAATCTACCTGGGCAGGAGGCAGTGATGAGCCATGCGGAGGTACAACCTTAACCCTTTGTCTTTGAATATTTTGCGCAACAAGTACGGGGGGGGATCCCCCGCCGTCTCTTCAGATCCGCATCGGCATCAGGATATATCGGTACTTCACATCCTCAACGCCATCCTCCGGCCGCATCTGACCAGCCGACTGCGCGTCTTTGAACTCCAGCCGCACCTCGCCTGTGTTTCCGATCGCTTTCAGGAAATCGATAAGGTAGGAGCTATTGAAGCCGACGATGAGCGGATCGTAGTTGTACGGGGTCTCGATCGTGTCCTCTGATTCACCGGAGTCGGTCGAAGAGGAAGAGAGCTTCAGCTCGTTCTGCTCCAGGCGGATCTTGATCGCGCCCGACCGCTCATCGGCAAACTGCGCAACTCGCTGAATCGAGCTCAGCAGATCCTCGCTCTTCACGATCACGAACTTGTTGTTCTCGCGCGGGAGCACAGCCTCGTAGTTAGGGAACTGACCCGTGAGCTTCCGGCTGGTCAGCACGCGGCCACCCAGACGGAAGAACAGCGTCTGCTCATCGTCGGCGAAGTCCAGCGCCTCGGCCTCTGTGGCACCCAGGAGACCCTGCAGCTCACTCAGTGCCTTCCGTGGAATGAGCGTCTTCTTCTCGCCGGAGACGCCCTCGAGCGACTCGCCCGTCTTCTCGATGTGCGCCAGCCGATGACCATCCGTCGCGACCATCGCCATCGACTCACTCTTGAGAACCAGAAGCGCGCCGTTCAGCGTGTACCGGCTCTCCTCATTCGAGATCGCAAAGATCGTCTTCGAGACCATCGCGCGCAGGCTCGCGACCGAGATACTTACGCCGCCGCTCGCCGGAAACTCGGCGACCTGCGGAAAGTTCGCACGCGCCATTCCTACCATCTTCGTGTTTGATCGTCCGGCGCGGATCTGCACCCAGTGATTGTCCATCAGCTTGATCGAGATCTCACCATCCGGCAGCAGGCGGATGTAGTCGTACAGCTTGCGCGCCGGGATCGTGCACGCGCCCGCCTTCTTCACCTTCGCCGCGCAGCTCGTTCGAAGACTCTGGTCCAGGTCCGTCGCGGTGATCATCAGCCGCCCTGCGCCGTCCCCATCTGTGGTCGCCTCGAAGAGAAAGTTCGAGAGAATCGGGATCGTCGTCTTGCGCTCGACCACGCTCTGCGCGGCCGTCAACTCACGCAGCAACTCCGCACGCGAGACTGTGATCTCGAGGTTTCCTACAGAGGCTGTGGCGGCACTCATCGTCTCGGGTTCCTGGGTCGCGCTGGTCACAATCGTCTCCATGGCTGCGTGAATGCACGTCTCGGCCGTTCAGCAACTCTATACCGAAGCCATGCTCGCGATATAGACCCGCCGCGGCCTGTGCCGATTTTAGGGGCGCGCCGCCCTCCGTGCGAGTTCTTTCGCCTGTGGAAACACGCACGCACTCTGTGCGATGACGTTCCCGCCATACTCTCTCCTGGAACTAGAGCCTGCCTCGACTGCCAACAGTGCAATGCGCGAGAGGTCTCTAAGAAGAAGAGAGTTACAAAGAGAAAAGCTAGAAGTAGCCGTCGTTCGCGCTTGAGATGTGGACATCCAGCGTAAGCCTAGATCTGACAATCACCTGCAATAGTCCCCGATTTCAGAAACACAGCAGCAGCGCATGGAGATAGCGGAGATCGTGGGATGATGCTCGCTCCCTCTTCCCACTTCTTCCCAATCTTCAACACCGCCAGGGTCACACTTCCAGGACATCTGGAGCTCTACCGTGAATGGCGTGGCTAAGTGATTTTGATTGAGTAACTTGCATAGTGCTGATTTCTCACAGTCTTCGCTCCCGCACGCGGAAATCCGCTCCGCTTTGTCAATCAGGTTATATCGGAGAAGTCGCGGTGCGCAGAAACGGCGTGAGAGTCACTTCGCTCGACCCGAAGACATGACTTGAGGCCTTCACGATGCCCCCGTAGCCGACGCGAAGTTCCGCATCCCCATCCAACAGGGCCTCCATCAGAGCTTGGCAAGAGATCACGCTCGTTTGCGGACGCCGTTGAGTCTTATCACTCAGCTGATAGCCGAAGACTGCAGCCGCGTTCCAAGCCTTACCTCGTAATTCGCACGGTGCGCTGTCGTGTACCGGGATCTAAGATCTGCGTGCTGCTCAGAGAGCAGCACGACCGATCGCCGCGAGAAGCGCCGTTCGTAGCCGAAAGATGGAGCGGCTCTCGCCATCGACGCCGCCCCGCAGCACATTAAGTGGCTCAATGTGTCCAGGCCGGTTTACGCCGGAGTAGAAGGAGAATGCTGTGCCATACCCTGCTGTGGTGAGTGCCGCAAAGGTTGCTGGCGAGAAGCTCTCGGGTCGTCCGACCGGGTAAGCGAGCGTGTCGATCGTGCAGTCAAGCTCGCGTTCCATGATGGCGCGCGACACCCGCACCTCCTCAAGCTGTTTCGCTTCGGGCAGCTTGCTCAGGATCTCGTGAGTGTGCGTATGGGAGCCGAAGCACATCCCGCCTCGCTGCATCACTCGTGCTTCCTCCCAGCTCATGAAGCATCGCTCTGCCTCTTCTGTCGGTCGCATCGTCCTGCAGGCGGCCTCAAGCTCAACCATGAAGCGCGCCGGGTCGGTAACGGACGGCCGCTTGAAGAGTTGGAGAATCATCATGATCGACCGGGCGCGAGAAGCCGGAGCGAGATCAAACACCACGTCCTCCGGATAGCTGAGCCGTAGGCGCTTCGCCGCCGACTGCTTCACGAGGTATGCAATCACATCCCACCACGGCAAAGTGTTCGTTCCCACAAACGCAGTGGGAAGAAAAAAGGTTGCAGAGACACCATGGCCTAGAAGCACGGGAAACGCGTTATCGAAGTTGTCTCGATATCCGTCATCGAAGGTAAGCAAGAGAGCGGGACGCGTAGGTGTCACTCGACCATGCACGATCGCAACGGCCTGCGGTAAGGTCACAATCGGAAAGTGGCGTTTGAGGAAGCTGACCTGCCAGTCGAACTCTGACACTGTGGCCGAGAACGTGCCAGAGTCGTACGGCGTTCGTTCTGCGTCTCCGATGCGGTGGTAGTTCAGGATGAGCAGATTCGCTTTGCTGGGCAGGAGTTCGAGCGCGCGCGTGGCTCCGCTGTAGGCGCTGATCTGCGCGAGGATCTCCTTTTTTCCACGCATCGTGAGTTACTCCAGGCGCACCCGTAATCGAGTCCGACTCCGGCCCCTGGAGCCTCCGGGTGTTCGTGGCTGCAGCCCATCGCAGTACAACAGAGACAAACAGCGTATCCATGACTCTGGTAGAAGCCCGCAACGCCAGCCCTGCTAGCTCAGCGTCTCAAGGAGCTTATTTAGAGTGCGATTCAGGTCTTTGTCCGTCCGCCGCTGCTCGTCAATCTTGTTGATCGAGTGCATCACCGTCGTGTGATGCTTCCCGCCGAACTGACGACCGATCTCCGGCAAGCTCGCCTCGGTCAGTTGCTTGGCCAAATACATCGCGATCTGCCGGGGCACCACGATCTGGCGCGAGTTGTTCTTCTGCTTGAGCTCCGCCACCCGCATGCCGAACTGTTCGGCGACGGTACGCTGGATCGTCTCGATGGTGATCTTGCGTACCTGGGTGTCGATAAACTGTTTCAGGCACTGTTGCGCGACTGCCAGCGAGACGTCCACGCCCTGCATTGAGGTCCACGCAATGAGCCGCACCAGCGCGCCTTCGAGCTCGCGCACATTCGTGCGCACGTTCGATGCGATAAACATCGCCACGTCTGTCGGCAGCACCGCGTGCTCGTTCTCCGCTTTTTTCTGCAGAATCGCGACCTTCGTCTCCAGGTCCGGTGGCTGGATATCCGCGATCAAGCCCCACTCGAAGCGTGAGCGAAGCCGATCCTCAAAGTCCGCCAGCTCCTTTGGCGGACGGTCGCTCGCGATGACGATCTGCTTCATGCCCTCGTGCAGCGCGTTGAAGGTGTGAAAGAACTCCTCCTGCGTGCGCTCCTTACCTGCCAGGAACTGAATGTCGTCGATCAGAAGCACATCGACCGTTCGAAAGCGATCGCGGAAGCCTGTCATCCGATCATGTCCGTTGCGCACCGCGTTGATCATGTCGTTCGTGAACTTCTCGCCGCTTACGTAGCTGATGGTCGCGTGTGGCTGCCGCCGCTTCACGTCGTGACCGATCGCGTGCATCAGGTGCGTCTTGCCCATACCCACGCCGCCATACAGAAAGAGCGGGTTATACGCCTTTGACGGCCGCTCCGCCACGGCCTGCGCGGCTGCCATCGCGAACTGATTTCCTGAGCCGATCACAAAGGCGTCGAACTGATATCGGGGGTTCAACTGCGCCGCCGTGTTCCAGTCAAAACGAGCCTGCTCCGGCCCGATGCCGTTGACGGTCGACGCTCGCATACCGCTCATACGCGGCGCATTCGGACTATGGCTGGGTAGCGGAGCAAATCCACCATCCTCGCGCACACGAGGCGCCGCAGGATCCTGCGCTGGCGTCTCGAACGCTACCGCATCGATATCAAGACCAAGGTTTTCGATCGCCTCCTGAATCAGATCGCCATACCGATCGCCTACATGCGCAAAGTCTTTCGATGGGATTCGCACGAACATCGTCCGTTCGACCACGCGCGCAAATCGCGTCGGCTTCAGCCAAGTCTCGTACGACTGCCGGTTGATCTTCTTCTCGAGCGCACCCAGGATGCGTACCCAGTGATTGATGACCGTCGACGCCGTTGGAACAAAAGACATTCGTGCTTTCCTTGTCTGAACTCGTGCCTGGCGGACACTGGCGCACTCGGGCAGGACAGCAGAGCGGATGCGAACCACACAGTCCGGAAAAAGCAAAGACGACTTCCCTCCCGCCCACCAAGAGCAGGTGTGGAATCCGAACTTTGGAGAGAAGGCCCGCGGTCACCACAGCGCCAGCGGAGCGGTCTTTCAATCAGGCAAAACGTGCTGCAACGAGTGACGAACGCACCAGAAAGAATCCTGCGAAACGGGTTTGATGGTAGCACGAGAAACCAGAGTCTTTCTGTGCTGTGGGATGAGAAAAAGTGCATTGCACCATTCCCGGTGAAAGGTCATTGCGCTCCTCTGCCGGAAGCTGAGTGAGGTTCACTGAACCGAGAATTTTTTAACGAGCAGAGAGGAAAAGTGGCCAGGTATCGGATGCTGGATGCGCGCGTTCCTGATCCGGCTGCTCTGAAAGTTTGCACGAAAGTCGCGCGACGAATGTGCCTCCCGTAGCCTTGGCTGCTGCTGAAGGCTCCACAGGCAGCCATGCTTAGGCGTTAGGTAGACTTCTTGGTCATCATGTCCCTCTCGGGTATACTCAGGGGTTGTTGCTACATCCATTTGCTGACTGGGTCTGACCCCGGTCCACCGGAGACCCTCTTATGCCGAAGCGCACCTTTCAGCCCAACCGCCGTCACCGCGCCAAGACTCATGGCTTTCTCACTCGCATGAAGACCAAAGCGGGCGCCGCTGTACTCAATCGCCGTCGTGCCAAAGGCCGACACAAGATTGCCGTCTCTGCCGGCTTCCGCGATTAGGCAGGGCACCATGTCTCAGGCGGCGCGTGCGCAGCAGACTCCCGTCTCATTGATCAAGGCCGCGTCGGCGCTCCTTGAGCTCTGGTCCCCACGCGTCGTCGGTCGTCTCAACGATCACCTTATCAAGGTCGTTCGCGTTCAAGGCGAGTTTCCCTGGCATGTTCATGATGAGGAGGATGAACTCTTCCTCGTCCTCAAGGGCACGCTCCATCTTGGCCGCCGCGAGGAAGATGGTGGGCCGGTGGAGATCCGTGTCGGGGAGTTCTTTGTCGTTCCCCGCGGTGTACGCCACAATACATCGACGTCTGTGGATGAGGAGTGCCTCCTTGCCCTTGTTGAGCCCGTGGCCACTCTCCATAGCGGCGGAGAGCACACCCCGCTCACCCGGTCACTCGCCGAGCAGCTTGGGTAACAGCGTATGCCGCCGGCCGCCCCAACCAACTTTCGACTTCGCAGGCACAGCGATTATCAGCGCGTCTACGTCACTGGCCGCAAGCAGTTTGCGAAGCAGATGAGCTTCTTCTTCGCTCTTCGACCTGCCGCCGGTGCCGATGGCCGTCCCCTCCGAAACACCTCCCCCGGCGTGCCGCGGATTGGTCTCACGGTCGGAAAGGTGATGGGGAAAGCCGTCGATCGAAATCGGATTAAGCGGCGCCTGCGCGAGGCTATCCGGCATAACCTGCCTCTGCTGCAGCTCGAGGTCGACCTGATCCTGCACCCGCGGCGCAGTGTTCTCAATCTGCCCTCTCCGGTACTGGAGCGCGAGGTCGTCCACATCTTTCGCACCGTCGACCGGCTCGTCCGGCGATCGCCTGCGACGCTGCCGCACTCCTCTTCCTCCATATGAGCCCGCTCCGTCAGTCCCTCCCAGCCACATCGCAGACGGAGCTGTCGTTTCCGCCAGAGTCAGCCGTTCCCCCCCTTCCGGCTCGACTTCTACTCGTGCTGTACCGCCACGCCATCTCGCCGCTCGTCCACACGCTGAGTCCGTCCCAGTGTCGTTTCCTGCCAACCTGCTCTGAGTACGCCTACGTCGCCACCGCCCGCTTTGGCCTGGCACGCGGCTCCTGGCTCGCGCTGCGCCGCCTCGTCCGATGTCATCCCTTTTCTGCAGGCGGGCTTGACCCGGTACCGCCCGGTCCCTTCCACCCACGCCGCTGAGTGCAGGGTCGCCTTCTGTTCGGCGCCCAGCAGCCCAGACCATTTACCATGGAGAAACGGTCCTAAGACTCAAGGCCGTCCCCGCCGCGCCCATGCGCCGCGCAGAAGAGGAAGTCTCGCTTGGCAGAGTTCAAGAACCCAAATCAGTCTGGCCGGGAGGGCAATAACTCTCTGCTGGTCATGATGCTCGTGATGGTGGCCGTCTTCTTCGGTCTGCAGTATGTCCGTGGCAGGCATAATCCTCAGACGGCGTCCCCAAGTCAGACTACTTCTGCGGGCCAGACCACGCCGTCGAATCCGGCCGCGTCTGCAGGTCAAGCCGCCCCTGGCATCACTCAACCTTCAGGAGACCTCCTCCGCTCAAGCGGCATCACGCCCGCCGCGCCTGGCTCGACCGCGGCCCCGACCATCATTGCGCCTGCCGAGGCCACAACCACAGTCGAGAACGAGCTCTATCGGATCACCTTTTCGAATCGCGGTGCCGAGGTGCGCAGCTGGATCCTCAAGCGGCAGAAAGACTCCACCGGCATGCCGCTCGACCTTGTCCACCAGCAAGCTGCGCAGAAGTTTGGCTTTCCTCTTTCGCTATACACCTACGATTCGCAGCTGACGACGGGGCTTCGCCAAGCGATGTTCGTCCCGTCCGCCACTGGCGCGATCTCCGCGCCCACCACCCTCAAGTTTGAGTTCTCCGACGGCTCCAATCACGTCACAAAGAGCTTCTCCTTTGATGAGACGTATGTGATTCACGTCGACATTGAAGCCACTCACAACGGCACGCCTGTCCGAACCCTGCTCTCATGGCCTGGCGGCTTCGGGGACCAGGAGAACGCGCAGGCATACGGCAGCATGCAGTTGGACTCGAGCACCAACGGCAGAGAGCAGCATCAGGCACCCAAGAAGATCATCGGCGGTCAGACCCTGAACGGACCCTTTGACTGGGCCGGTGTCAGCGACATGTACTTCGCCGCGATCTTCCTGCCGAATAATCCGGAGACCGCGACTATCGCCACCCTGCGCGATGAGCTCACCGTCGCAAAGGACTTCCGCAAGAATGGCCTGGGTCAAGGTGTGCCCGCCAAAGACGCCAGTAAGGGCGCAACCCTAAACGTGCCCATTCTGGGCGCCGCCGTCGGCGACACGAGCGGCAAGACTTCGATTCGCCTTTACGCCGGTCCCAAGGCCGTTGAGATCCTCAAAAACATCCATGCTGCCAACCCCGCCGTGACCCTCGAGCCCCTGCTCGACTTCGGCTTCTTCGGCATCATCGGCAAATACCTCTTTCTCGCGTTGCAGTTCATTCATGCTCATATCGCCTCGAACTGGGGCTGGGCGATCGTCATCCTTACAATTCTGATCAATCTCATCATCTTGCCTCTGCGCATCAAGACCATGCAGTCTGGTCTCAAGATGCAGCGCATTCAGCCGCAGATGGATGCCATCAAGGAGCGCTACAAGAAGTACAAGGCGACCGACCCTAAGCGCAACGAGATGAATGCCGAGATCATGAAGCTGCAAAAGGACAACGGGGTGAACATGTTCGGCGGCTGCATCCCGACCCTGATCCAGCTTCCGCTGCTCTTCGCCTTCTTTTCCATGTTGCCGAAGGTCGTTGAACTTCGTCAGGCGCACTGGTACTGGCTGCCCGATCTGACCGCCGCCGACCCATATCACATCCTGCCCATCGTCATGGTGCTCTCGCAGTTTCTCGTGCAGTTCTACACGCCCTCACCAGGTGTCGACCCGCAGCAGCAGAAGATGATGGCGTTCATGATGCCGGCCTTCTCCGGGTATATGACGTGGAACTATGCCTCCGGTCTCGCGCTCTACTGGTCCGTCGGCAATCTGATTGGCATCGCGCAGCAAGCTGTCATGAACCGCACTTCGCTTGGACGGGAGATGCGTGAGATCGCTGCCAAACGTGCCCGCCGCAAGGCCGGCATCGCCGCACCCACCATCCAGGGAAGACGCTAGCGTCGTACTGTTACTGGATGGCTTTCGCAATGATGGAACCGGGCTCTGCCGCACAGATCATCAAGACCTACCTCGACCACCTGCTGCAGGCCAGCGGCTTTGCTCTCGAATACACCCTCGAGATCCAGAGTCCAATGCACGAGCTGGAGATCCAGGCCTCAAGCGGCATACCTGACCACAGTGCATCCGCACCTGTAAAGCCCGCGCTCTCCATTCACTTCACCGGCAGCGACGTCCCCCTCCTCACGACCCGCGATGCCGAACTCCTCCACGCGATTGAGATCGTCGCTGCGTCTATCCTTCGCCTTGACCGCACCGAGCATCACCGGCTCATCTTCGATGCCGGTAACCTACGTGCAGAGCGCGCCCGCTCCCTCGAGCGCGCCGCCTCTGACGCTGTCGCTCAGGTCCGCTCTACCGGTACGCCTTTCAGCTTTGCTCCGATGAACTCCCGTGAGCGCCGTCTCCTTCACCTTGCCCTGGCCTCTTCCGGCCTGCAGACAGCCTCTGCCGGCGAGGGCCCCAGCCGCTCAGTCGTGCTCTATCCGCCTGGCCAGACTCCGCCTCCCTCGCTTCCATACGCTTCTCGTCTCCGTCGCGAAGCCCCACCTCACCGCCTCGTTGCAGCGACCTCAGGTCGCCCAGCATCGCCGCCGCACGACCGTTCCGTCCCGCTCGACCGGACTCGGATGATCTCCTCGCGCGATCCTGATATGCAGCCGCGGAGCGTATCCGACTCAGTGGAAGGCTCTTTCGAGCAATCACAGGATGAGCGGGTTCGCGCCATTCGCGAGCGCTTCCGTAAACGGTAGCGCCTACGCCGCAGGCGCCGGTTCCGCCGCGAGATACCGCCGCCATTGTTCGCTCTCTGCTGCGCGCCGGATTCGCTCCCTGCGTGCCCCTAGCATCTGCTCTAGCCGTCGCTGCACCAGTCGCTCCGCCAGTTGGCCTGCAAAGCCCAGGGGAAGTGCGAATCGTAGCTCATCGCGCATGCGTGTGCCATCATTCATGGTGGCGAAGTGATGTTCATGCACAAAGCTCGCGAAACTTCCTCGCTCCATCACCTCACGAAAGTACGTGGGTGCGCGTAGGCCGCTGACCATCAGTGTGTGCCGATGTGGAAGACCGAACTGCCACCCCTGCCACGTCACCTGCTGCCTATCGCCGATGATCCCGCACGTTACACCCTCAATCGCACGCACCCCCCACCGCGCCATCACAGCGGCCTCCAGGTCGATGGAGAGCGAGAGCTGAAAGCATCGCTCCACAGGAGCCGCAATCATCGTCGTCATGCGGATCGTCTGCATGTCTATGCCAAGAGTAAAACCTTCCCTCCGATGCCGCCCTTCTCTGCCGCCCCCTGCGCTGCTGCCGCCTCTCGCAACGGCACCATTCGATCTATTGGAATTCTTAAGCGCTTCGCTGCCGCGTCCCCCGCCAGCTCCTCAAGGATCTTCACATCTGGCTGTGCCATCAGGCGGCTCACCCTGACCGTCGGATGTAGCGTCGCGTTGCCCGGCGCTGCGACGACGGAGGCGAAGACTCCCCCCTGCTTCACCTTCCCAAGCAGCGTCTCACTTGTTGACCCGCCGATCGTGTCCGCAATCGCATCCAGAAACCCTAAGCCTGCCAGCGCGCTCTTACTATCGAGCTCAAGAATCTCCGCCGCACCTAGTTCTCCGGCCTGTGTCCGCTGCTTCTCACGTACGCCGGCGATCACTGTGGCACCCAGCTTCTTTGCCACGTGCACCGCCGCCCGCCCTACGCTGCCAAGCGCGCCCGTCACCAACACCGTCTGGCCCCGCTCGAGCTTCGCACCGCGGGTGATAAGCTGCTCGCCCGTGAGAGTCACCAGGGGCAGCGAGCCAGCCTCGACCAGGTCGAGATTGTCGGGTACCCGCGCCAAGTCTGCCGCCTTCACGACGACCAGCTCCGCATAGGTCTTTTGTGTCATCGCCATCACACGGTCGCCCGCCACAAACCCCTCAGCACCCGGCCCGACCTCTCGAACGACACCAGAGACATCCCTTCCAAGAATCGCCGGAAACTCCAGCGGGAATCGTTCCTTCGCGGCGCCACTGCGCATCTTCCAATCCACTGGATTCACACTCGTCGCTGCCAAGCTCACGAGTACCTCACCCTCGCCCGGCCGTGGATCCTCCACCTGCTTCCAGTGCAGCTTATCCACGCCTCCGTACTCTCCCAGCACGACTGCCCACATGAGCGTGTCCTCCGTCCTTATAAGATGCCACTCGCGGCCATGTTCGTCAGCGTGCGCTGACCGATCCTGTCGCGCCCTGAAGGTAGCGTCGCCACTCCTCACCCTCCGCGACCCGCTTCAGCAAGGCGAACCGTCGTCGCACCAGCCCGCGAACATGTGGCACCATGACTGCCCGCCCCACCAGAGCACCCGCCCAACCGAAGGGCATTGCAAATCGAACCTCGTCCTCCAGCACTGTCATCCCACCCTCCGCGCGAAGGGCATGATCGTGCTGGAAGTGGGCAAAGCGCCCCCGGCCCATTGTGTCCTGAAAGAAGCGCGGTGGTTCATACCCTGTGATCAGCGTCTCGTGCATCTGCGGAAGACCAAACTTCCATCCCCGCCAGACGAGCTGATCCCCTGCTTCCACGTGCCCGCGTACCTTCTTGGATTCGAATGCCATCGGCCGCATCCCAAGCGTTCGCTGTACGAGCTCGATTGACGTGGAGAGCAGAAAACAACGCTCGACCGGCGCTGCGATCACCGCACTATCCCTCACAACATGCATCAGCACTCACCTCAGTTGATCCAATCACAACTCAGCCGTCGTCTGGATGAACTCGTTTGGCGGATCAACGAATAAGAGTGCCCTGCTCCACCGAACGCCCTCCCGTACATATCTGCAAATCTCCCTAAAGTTCTCTACCCGACAGCCGATACAAGCAGCATGAAGGCGCTCAACAAGCAGGCCAAACTCTCCTCTCGTGTCCGGCAAGACCTCGCGGAACGATCCAAACAAGGTCTCTGGGCACAGCCCCTTTGCATCATTGTGGTCTTGACGAGCACAGGCCTGCTACACCGATCGCCCATGCTCGTCGGACTGATCACCATGGGAACCATTCTGCAAGCTGTTCTTCGTTGGGCTGTGCTTCGATGCCTCGCCCTCTCCGACCGGCCGGAGCAACCCCACTGGCATCGCGTCCATGTCGGTCTGCTGCTCTCCTGTGCCGCGACCTGGGGCGCCATCTCAGGGAGCGCTCTCTTTCAGTTTGGCTATGCGGATCGCGATGTCCTTATGCTGCTGCTCTACCACGCCCTGATCACCTTTGGCATGGTGCATCTTCTCGTCCACGACCGCACCCTCATTGTGGCCACTCTGAGCCTCCTGCTTGTGCCCGTCGCCCTTGGTGAACTCCTCTCCGGAGCTGCTTGTTCGCTCAGCTATCTCCTGGCGCCTGCCGCTATCTTTGCGTATAACCTTGCCCAGGGTTGGAAGCTCAACTGCCTCTACGAACAGCAGATCTCTGACAACTACGAACTCTCCATTGCGGCATATCAGGACTGCCTCACCGGTCTGCCTAACCGCCTTTGTATGAACGAGGCCCTGAACGCCTCCTTCGATCAGGCTCAGATCGACCGCACCCGCATCGCGATGCTCTACATTGACCTCGATGGATTCAAGCAGATCAATGACCGGCACTCCCATAAGGTGGGCGACCTCTTTCTTCGCGCCGCCGCGGAGCGCATCACGCAGTCTCTTCGTCGCGATGATCTCGCCGCCCGCGTCGGAGGTGACGAGTTCACCGTTTTACTTCCCAACTGCACCTCCGAGGAGGCTGTGGGTGTTGCCGAGCGGGTCCTTGCCGCCACGCACCAGCCAATGATCATCAATGGCCTGCCACTCCGCTACTCAGCCAGCATCGGTGTCAGCGTGTACCCCGAGATCGCGCAGACAGCCGATCAACTCATGCGGTCAGCGGACGAAGCAATGTACCGCGCGAAGACCTCTGGTAAAGATCGCGTCTGCTTCGCAGCGGTACCAGTGCCGGTTCTCGCCTCAAAGCTTGCCTCCGCTCTAACACGAGAGCAGACCACCCTCTGCGGCCGCCTCGCGTAAGCGCGATAGCAGCAAGCGAAACGTGTCGCGGGACCGCAGCCGATCTGCCAGAATCGTCCTCCGGCATCGTGAGAATCGAAGCTCCGCCGTCTGTTGAGAATGCAGCCTCAGTGCTTGCGTCAAAGCTCCATGGCATGCGCACGCACGAGTCTGGTTGCGCGATCGATGAATGATGCTATCGCGACGACTCCCTCATCGCCCTTGGCGCGAACGCGCACGCTCACAGCACCAGTAGCTGCTTCCTTATCTCCCAAGACCAGCACAAAAGGCACCTTCTGTAACCCAAACTCTCGAATCTTGGCGTTCATCTTCTCATTGCGCCCATCAAGCTCTACTCGCAGCCCAGCGGCCTCAAGCTCCGTCTTCACCGTCAAGGCGTACTCCGCATGCTTTTCGGAGATTGGTACCAGGCCTACCTGTACCGGGGCAAGCCACATCGGAAAGGCGCCGGCAAAGTGTTCGATGAGCACTCCAAAAAAGCGCTCGACCGACCCAAAGAGTGCCCGGTGAACCATCACTGGGCGGTGCTTTTCCCCGTCCTCACCGGTGTATTCGAGCGCAAAACGCTCGGGCAAACCGAAGTCAAACTGCACCGTCGACAGCTGCCACAACCGCCCTAAAACATCCACCAGCTTAATATCAATCTTCGGTCCATAGAAGGCGGCCTCCCCAGGTATCTCCTTGTAAGGAATGCCCTTTCGCAAAAGTGCGTTCTTGAGCGAGTCAACCGCCAACGCCCAATTCTGCGCAGAGCCTGTGTAGCTCTTCATATCCTTCGGATCCCACGTCGAGAGCTCCACCTTAAAATCTTCGAATCCAAACGTCTCCAGTACCGCCTGAGCAAATTCAATGCATGCCACGACTTCATTCTCAATCTGCTCTGGCGTGCAGAAGATGTGCGCGTCGTCCTGTGTGAAACCGCGCACCCGGAGAAGTCCATGCATCGTGCCGGACCGCTCATACCGATATACGTTGCCCAACTCCGCGTAGCGCACAGGCAGGTCGCGGTAGCTCTTCGGCTTGCTCTTGTAGATGAGAATGTGGCCGGGACAGTTCATCGGCTTTAGCCGGTACTCCGCATCATCTAGCTCCATCGGAGGGTACATATTCTGCCCATAGAAGCCTTCGTGACCCGAGATCTGCCATAGCTCCCGCCGCATGATGTGAGGCGTAAAGACCATGTCGTAGCCACGACGGATACACTCATCGCGCATCCAGTCTTCCATCAGCTTGCGGATAAGGCCCCCCTTCGGGTGCCAGAAGATCAGGCCTGAGCCCGCAACCTCTTCAATCGAAAAGAGGTCAAGCTGTCTGCCTAGTACGCGGTGATCCCGCGCTTTGATCTCCTCCAATCTCCTGAAATGCGCGTCCAAATCCTTTTGTGAAAAGAACGCTGTGCCGTGGACACGCTGCAGCTGTTGGTTCTTCTCGTCGCCCAGCCAGTAAGCGCCGGCTACCGTCGTTACTTTGAAAGCCTTGACCCATTTTGTCGATGGCACGTGAGGTCCGCGACAGAAGTCCGTAAAGGATCCATTGCGATAGAGCGAAATCTCCTCACCCGGCCGTGTGAAGCGCTCGATGAAGTGCACCTTCATGAACTCTTCGGCGCGCTCAAAGTCCAGCAGTCCCTTCTCGCGCGACTCCTCCTCCCGTACGAACGGCTCATCCCGACCCACGACCTCTGCCATACGTGCTTCGATGGCGCGCAGGTCGGACTCCGAAAGCGGCGTCTCCCGGTAGACGTCATAGAAGAAGCCGTTGTCCGTTGCAGGTCCGTGCCCGAGCTTGGTCTCGGGAAAGAGCTCAAGAATCGCCGTCGCCATCACGTGTGCTGCCGAGTGCCGCATCACCTTGAGCGAGGCATCATCGCCCTCCTTGAGGAGCTCGAGCGCGACATCTTCGTGCAGCGGTGCCGCGAGGTCGACGAGTCGCTCACCTGCTCCACCCGCAGCCGCATACATGGACGCCTCGCTTACGGCTGACTCGTCCTCCGCCACCCCTTCGTCCGCGCGTCCAGTGAGCGGTCGTATACGTGCGATGACAACAGCTGCCGCCAGGCGCGGAGAGATCGACATCGCGACCTCTTTCGGCGTCGTTCCCCGCGCAACCGCGCGCACACTGCCGTCCGGCAACTCAATCTGGATCATCTCGTTAGTCATCGTCTCATCCTGTCAACTGACTGGTTGACAGGATAGCCTCTTCTCGCCTGAGCGCTGCTAATCCGCTCATCCCCACCCGAGACGAAGAAGAGTTGCTACGCCAACGCCGCGCTCGGAAGTGAGACCCGGAGGGACGCGGCAGAGTGCACAGCGTCCTTCCGCCCTCGGTCCGTGAGGCTCTTACCACTCGGCATACTCCAGGATCTCTATCTGCCGGTCTTATTGGTTTCGATGGCTGTGTGTACCGTCGACTCGGCCGCACTGATCTGCCCAAGTGCCCGGTCCCGGAGACCGCGCGATTCTGGAACATCCTCCGCGCCGGCGACATCTTGATGAGCCTTGGCCAATAGCTCATTGGCTCGTGCAAAGCGCCCCTGCGTCTTGATCGACGCGTCAATTGGTGTGTGATCGTTCAGCGATTTGCCGTCGTCGATCGATGCATTTCGTATCTCCGTCAAGGCCGCATCGATCTCGCGAATCGCTTTCTCGTCCTGTTTACGGACGTCCAGCGGCGCGGCTTTGTCGTCCAGATATGCGCGCGCATCCCGGAGATCACTCATGGCGTGAATATAGGCCGGGTGTTTGCCGAGAACCGCGCTCTGCGCATGGGCGGCCGTGGAAGCCAATAGAGACATCGCCACAGCAGCCGCGCCTACAACCGTCGTCTTTAGAAGATTCATGTCACCTCCTCAACGTTCAGATGCGCTCTATGCGCCTGTAGCCTCCTCGAGGCCATCGGATGTGGCGTAGTCACGAAGCAAGTCTCGCGATAAACACTGCAACTAACGTCGCTCCTCGACATCCGAAGAGCTGGCCGTTCCCTTCGAGCGCAGCCTGGAGACTTCACCTTATGCCAACACTTTTGAAGATTGACAGTAGTCCCCGTGGAGATCAGTCCGTCTCTCGTCAACTCGGCAATCAATTTGCCCGCGAATGGCAGCAGGCCCACAACGGCGGTAGCGTAGTCACTCGCGATCTGGCTTCTACGTCGCTGCCCTTTGTTAACACACAATGGATCGCCGGTGCGTATACACCACCTGATCAACAGAACCAGGAGCACAAAGCAGCTCTTCGAGTTTCTGACGAGCTGATTGCGGAGCTGCAGGCTGCCGATCACATCCTCATCACCGCCCCGATGTACAACTTCTCGACTCCTGCCGTACTAAAGGCGTGGATCGATCACGTCGTTCGTGTCGGGAAGACCTTCAGTGTGTCGCCTCAGGGAGCGTACAGCGGCCTGCTCCAGAACAAGAAGGCGTTTGTCATCCTGAGTAGCGGGGGCGTTTACGCCGGAACTCCTATCGACGGCTATGACCAAGAGACTCCCTATCTCCGCAACCTCCTCGGTTTCATCGGTATTACGGATGTCACGTTTGTGCGCGCAGGAGGAACCTCCGGCATCTCGCAAGGAAAGGTCTCTCTCGGCGACTTTCTCGCCCCATTCCAGAACGAGGTGCGTGCCGCCGCGTCAGCCAGCTAGTCTCGACGAGGCGCACCGGTGAGTGTGCTTCACAGCGCATTCTGCGCGCTCGTCGTCCCCACGAAGCAAAGGGTCGCACCGAAAGAGCGGTGCGACCCAAAGCACAACTCTTTAGGCAATCTCGATGACATTGCTAGGCCTTGGGCGTCGCGTCGCCTCTGCCTGCTCTCGCTGCTTCGCCGCTAACCAAACGTTCGCGCGCCACCGTCCAACGAAGGGCGCCACCACAACCGAACCAAATGCAACTGCCAGTGCTACATGCATTGCTCTTCTCCTCGACTACGACCTGACTGAGTCGTATGCTCGCCGGCTACTCCTGGAGCCGTCCGCTCCGGGGTTCTGCCGTGAACCAACTATCGCCCCCAGCGACAGTTGTGCCCTATCCCACCCTGCGCTAACCTCACTGCAACCTTCGCGCTATGGACTGCTACGCCTGCGGATGAGACCCAGCGACTTACCCGGCTGCCGTCCTTACTTTCGGCATCGCCTAAACTAGAGCTATGTCCTACACTGCAGCGGTTGATCACCTTCACGCTTTAGTCCAGGAGCTTGCGCCGCCAGCTCCAGGCGAGCCACGTCGAAAGTTCGATCTGGCTCACATGCGTGCATTGACTGCGGCGCTTGGCCATCCTGAACGTGCTACACCCGCGGTGCTGATCGCAGGCACAAACGGTAAGGGTTCGACCGCAGCGACGCTCGCGTCCATCCTTGCAGCAGCCGGATACCGTACTGGTCTTTACACCTCACCCCACCTCCAACGAGTCAACGAGAGAATCCAGCTCAGTACCCCTGTTGCTCCTACCGAGTACTCATCCGTTGATGTCCTCGGCAGCGCGGGTCCATCGCAGATGACGCCTATCGCTGACGATGACTTCGCGCGTCTCTACTTTCTGGTTGATTCGACTGCCGACCACCTTGCCGCGAACGGTATTCTCCCCCACTCACCAAGCTTCTTCGAGCGTCTCACCGCGGTCGCTTTTCTCTATTTTCAAGAGCGCCGTGCCGAGATCGTCATCTTGGAAGTAGGGTTGGGAGGTCGACTTGATGCGACAAATATCGTTGAGCCGCTGCTCTCCGTTATCACCGACATCGCGCTTGATCATCAGGACTATCTGGGCAACACGATCGCAGCAATTACCTGGGAGAAGGCCGGTATTCTGCGTGATGGCGGTACGCTTATCACCCTGCCACAACATCCGGAGGCAAATCAGGCTTTGGGAGAGGTTGCTGCCACTCTACCCAACCTGCGCGCCATTAGTGCAGCTGATCTCATGCCCGCCGTACAACGGTTCCCGGTAGAGCCGAACCAACGGCCGTTCTCACCTTCGCTCGGCGAAGACGGCATCGAACGAAACCGATACTTCGTCTCGTTCGCTGGACAAGAACTTGTCATTGACTCGCCTCTCGCCGGTTCGCATCAGCAACGTAACCTCGCTCTGGCGATCACTGCGGCTCGAGAGTTACGTAACAATCATGGTTACAATATTGGGCCGGAGGCGATCTCGACCGGTGTGCGCGAGACTGTGTGGCAGGGTCGTCTGCAATCCGTGAGACTTGCGCATCACGGAATGCTGCTTGATGTTGCTCACAACCCCGCCGGTGCATGGACGCTTCGATCGGCTATCGCCCAGCTCCGCCCGGATATGCCACGAACTCTGCTCTTCTCCTGTCTGCGAGACAAAAATTTGAGGGAGATGTCGCAGATCCTCTTTCCACTGTTCGATGGATCTGACACCGACCCGAATCGCCAGCGTGATCACATCGTTCTCGCGCCCCTTGCCAATGCACGGGCTGCCTCGAGCGAGGAGATGCTTGCTGCTGCGCAGACGCTCGACATCCCGGCCTCCGCGGCATCCGACCTCGCCTCTGCTCTCTCGCAGGCGATTGCCGTCACTCCTCCCGGAGGGCTCATCATCGCCACCGGCTCCGTTTATCTGATAGGCGGCGTGCTCACCCTTATCGATGGCATGCGCCTCCAGAACGGCCAGACTCTAGACCGGACCCATCATGCTGCGACTGGTGCCAATCCTTGAAGCAACGTGTACAGAAGACGCAGTCGTGTTCTCATGGTTCCGAGACGTCGACAACACCGGACAATTCTGCTCGCCTGCAGGAGTCCCTCACCTGCACTCAGAGCGTCGGATCATCAGACGTCTCCGCCATACGTTGGCTCACATACCTGCTCTTCTTTCCGCTGTTCGCCTTGGCAACTGCTTTCTTTGGCTGCCTGTCCCTTACCGCGTCTTTATGGGATGTCTCCGGAGGCGTCCAGCACCGCATCGCGCAGATTTGGGCTCGTGCTTTGCTGAGGGTCACGTTTTCTCCCGTTCGCGTCATCGGTAGAGAGCGTCTTCAGACACACCGGGTCGCTGTCCTCGCATGCAATCACCTCTCCTACATGGACACGCCGGTTCTCTTCGCGAGACTTCCCTTTCAGTTTCGTATCCTCGCGAAGCAGGGGCTTTGGAAAATTCCATTTATCGGATGGCATCTGAACCGATCCGGCCAGGTCCCCGTAGATCAGTCAAGCGCTCGTTCCAGTATTGCTAGCTTAAACCGGGGCGTTCATGCGCTGAGACAAGGAATGCCGCTGCTTATCTTCCCTGAAGGAGGGCGTTCGGAGACTGGGCAGACTAAACCCCTGCTCTCAGGCGCAGCCTTCATGGCAATCCGCGCGCAAGTCCCTCTTGTTCCGCTCACGATTATCGGAACGTACGAGCTCATGCCGATACACACCTACCACCTGAAGCCCCGACCCGTGCTCCTCGTCATCGGCGATCCGATCTCAACTGTGGGCCTCACCACGCGTGATGCCGACGACCTCACCCAAACGCTGTTCACTATCATCACCAGGACGTACCTTGCCCACACAGTCTGATTCGTATCGGGCTGCAGAGTACCATCAATGCAGGCATGAGCTCCCGACCACGAATCGCGATCCCATCTCCAACCAGCATCGACTTGGACTACAACAGGCGATGCCTGCCGCTGTACTTTAACGCGATCGAGCGTTCCGGCGGGTGTCCTGTGACGGTACCCCTGGATGGAAGTGCAGCTTCAGTCGCCGCACGCTGTGCCGGAGTTCTCCTCCCTGGAAGCCTGGCCGACGTGTCTCCCTTGCGCTATGGACAAGCAGCAAGCGAGGACTGCGGATCATCGGATCCGTCTCGAGAGAGCACCGATTGTGTCCTTCTCGAAGAGGCCGAACGACACAGCAAGCCGGTCTTCTGTATCTGTTACGGTCTGCAGATGCTCAATGTCTGGCGTGGCGGATCACTCTTACAGCATCTCGCGACCTTTCCCGTAAACCACGCCGCCGGCGCGGCTGTGGCGGTCGCGCACACGGCTCTGCTCCATCCAGGATCTCTGCTCGCCTCCGTTATCGATCCAGAGTCAAATGCAGCGGAAGGCGCTCCGCTTCGAATCTCAATCAACTCCAGTCACCATCAGGCCGTGGCTTCGCCCGGAGATGGGCTTTACCCGTCGGCTCTAAGTTCACAAGATGGGGTGATTGAGGCAATCGAGTCTCAGAGCCCAAGCACGACCGCTCCCTTCACGCTTGGCGTTCAGTGGCATCCAGAGCGCTCCTATGACCAGTCTCCCGCTTCGCGCGCTCTCTTTGATCGCTTTATCAGTGAAGCTAGAGGATAAATGCCGAAGCCCACTCTCTCAAAGGAGTGCATCCGTACCCTCCTGTTGCCATACGCTTCAGCCGAGGTGCTCACGCCTTTGCTGATCGATCAGCTATCAACCTTTCTGGCTTTGCTGCTTCGCTGGAATGGCAGGACAAATCTTTCGGCGATTAGAGATCCAACTGCTATCGTTCAACGGCATTTTGGAGAGAGCCTCTTTGCGGCGACTCATCTCACCCCGCTGGGAACGTTGCTGGACTTTGGGTCAGGCGCGGGATTTCCGGGTATTCCGATCCAACTCGTTCACCCGCAACGAAAGATCACCCTTGCTGAGTCGCAGGGAAAGAAGGCTGCATTTCTCTCCGAAGTGGGTCGCGTTCTGGGTCTTCCCTGTCATGTTTGGCCAAAACGGGTCGAGGCTCTTCCCCCAGGCACACACTTCGATGTGGTGGCGTTGCGAGCCGTTGACAAGATGGAAGAAGCTCTTCGCGCTGCGGCCAAACTTTCGACTCACCTATGTGTGTTGAGTGGTGTAGGGGGGTGTAGTAGGTGGAGCGAGGCAGGCTCATTCGATGTTGTCTCGTTTCCTATCCCAAATAGTGCCCAGACAACTCTCCTCCTCGCGCGTAAGCGAGCCCACTTCGAATGTTCCACGTGAAACTTCGCTGGCAGTGTTCCACGTGGAACAGATCCTTGCGCTGTCGAGATACACGGGATACCTTGAAGTGAGCGCATGCCAGTGACTTCAGCAAAACGCTCCTTAGTACCGGAGAACGGTAGCATTCCCTCGCAAGAAGAGTCGGCGACCGCGACCCGGCCTTCCAAGGTATCCGATCCTGCTGCTCGTAAGGCCCACGTCATCGCAATCGTGAATCAGAAAGGGGGCGTGGGAAAGACCACCACTGCCATCAACGTTGCTGCTTCTCTGGCGCTCGAGGGCATCTCCACGCTGCTGATCGACTGCGACCCTCAGGCAAATGCCACGAGTGGGCTTGGCGTGCAGCGCGATAGTTCGCGTGCGAGCGTCTACGACCTCCTCATGTCAGGAACGACGGTCAAGGAGACAGTCGTAGAGACAGAGATTCCAAAGCTGAGCCTCGTACCCGGAAGCAAGAATCTCATCGGCTCTAACCTGGAACTTGTCTCGCAGCCGCGCCGAGAGTTCCGCCTCCGTGACGCGCTTGCACCCGCTTTATCCAGCTATCGCTTTATTATCCTGGACTGCCCACCTGCACTAGATCTACTCACGCTCAACGCTCTCGTAGCCGCCGACGGCCTGCTGGTTCCGATGCAGGCAGAGTACTTCGCACTCGAGGGAATCTCTGAGCTCATGAACACCCTGGATCGCGTCGTCCACACCTTCAATCCCGCGCTCTCCCTCGAGGGTGTTCTCCTTACGATGTACGACGACAGAACAAATCTTTCGCAACAGGTCTCCGCGAACCTGCGCGACTTCTTTACTGACAAGCTCTTCGCGAGCACGATCCCTCGTAACGTCCGCCTGGCGGAGGCTCCGAGTCACGGCAAACCTGCTGCGCTCTACGACGCTCGTTCCAGGGGAGCTGAGGCGTACCGCGAGCTCGCCTTCGAGATCCTGAAGCGACACGGCATTTCGGCGGCGAGAAACCCGGCACCTTCTTCAGACGAGGAACAGCTCACCAGCAAAGTTGAGACGCGCAAAATCCGCTTTTGGCCTTATAACAAGTAGTCTTCGACACTCTCACAACAGCCATGCCTCCTTCGAACACCGTCTCCGAAAAGCGCCGTGCACTTGGCCGAGGGCTCGAGTCCCTTCTCCCATCGCGCCCGCTGCCCAGCAATCCACCCCCGACTACTCAGCAGTCAGAGCTCGCGGGCACTCCGCTCGAGATCCCATTGGGACAGATCGAGCGCAACCCCTTCCAAACGAGAACGCGCTTCGACGAAGAGAAGCTGTCGGAGTTGGCGCAGTCGATAGCGGCGAATGGCGTCATCCAGCCGATTGTCGTTCGGTCCATAGGAGAAGACCGCTATCAACTAATTACGGGAGAGCGACGCCTCCTCGCCTCCAGACTAGCGGCAAAGACGACTATTCCGGCGATCCTTCGTTCGGCCTCGGATGAGCAAGCGATGGAGATGACCATCGTCGAAAATCTTCAGCGTGCCGACCTCAATCCGATGGAGCAAGCGCGGGCGTATCAGCGCCTGAGTCGTGACTTCCATATGACGCAAGAGCAGATGGCGACGCGCACGGGCAAAGATCGTGCCAGCGTCTCCAACTTTCTTCGACTTCTTCGCCTTCCTGAGGCCGTCCAGCAGAACGTAGAGGCCGGTGAGCTCTCCTTTGGGCACGCCAGAACACTGCTTGCGCTCGAATCAGAGGACCGCATTCTCGCGGCAGCACAGCGCATACGCTCCCTCTCTCTATCCGTTCGCCAAGCGGAATCGTTTGTTCATGGCCTGCTCAACCCCGAGTCACGCGCGAAGACGCCAGTCCCTTTAGACAAAGGAGATCCAAACGTACTCGATGCGGAAGAGCGTCTCCGCCGTGCGCTTGGGCTCAAAGTGCACATCGAAGACAAACGCGGTCGCGGTCGCGTCGTCATTGAGTACAGCGGCCTTGAAGACTTTGACAGAATCTTAAGCGCCTTTGTCCCGAGCTCCGACACCGAATAGGGGCCGCCGCATATCCAAGTCCCTAACTGTAACAGTTTATCTTTCTTTATGTTTCTCCGACGAGCACGAACTCGACCGAGTTTGGTTACAAATAAGGTCGGCTTAGACAGAGCTTTCGATGTTCCACACCTATGATGAAGGCTTACTCGTTCGAGTACCGATTCCATTACGCACTCTACGCTGTTCTTTACGTGCTTGGCTTTATCGCACCTTGGGAGCGATACACGACAAATACTCTTGGGCAGACAACGACGTGGCTCACCCTGGCGGCCATCATCGCGCGTCAGCAGTGGCTCAGCTTTACGGCTGCATCACAACTTCTTCTAGTTTTCGGTGGTGCACTCGCCTGCTTCGGTGCTGCTCTTCGCGTCTGGGGAGCGTCGTATTCCGGGACCGCCGTCGTCCAGTCCCATGACGAAAGCGTGCTCGCGAACGGTCCCTACCGCCATCTCCGGAACCCTCTCTCCCTTGGCACGTCTCTCAACGCGCTTGCCCTCACCCTGCTGATGCCGCCTACGGGAGCGATCTTTGCTATCGTCACAATCTTTTTGCTGCAGCTACGTTTGATCGGCGCAGAAGAGCGATCTCTCTCTGCCACGCTCGGACCTACGTACGCTACGTATTGCATCGCTGTTCCACGCATCTGGGCAAGCCTCCGACCACGGGTACCCGCGGCCGGAGATCCGTCCCATCTCCTACTTGGTGCCGCTTCGGAACTCTTCGTGATCGGCAGTGCAGCCAGCCTTCTCACACTTGGCTGGCGCTACAACTCACTGCTCGTTATCAAGGGCGTACTCATATCTCTCGGCGTATCCCTCATCGCGCGAGCCTTCGTTCCACGTCGTAAGACTCTCTCCGGAGCGACCGTGCAAGCCGCGAAGCTCTAGCATCGGTCGCTCCTCGCACCCCATGTAAGGACCGCAGCGAACGTTCAGTACTTCTCGGCGATCGATGCATCAGCGAGCGCACTCACTTGTTACTTCTTAACTGGCGCGATTGTGTCCTTCGCAACTTTAGCGACGCGGAACTTCACCACCGTCTTCGCCTTGATCTTGATCGTCTCCCCCGTCTGCGGATTCCGTCCCAAACGTGCCTTGCGCTCTGCCTTTACAAGCTTGCCAATGCCGGGAATCGTAAACTCGCCATTCTTCTTCGTTTCTTTCACCGCAGTCTCGGCCAGCGTCTCAAAGAAGGTGGCGGATTGACGGTTGGTGAGTTCTAGTTTTTCGGCCATTGCGCGGATCAGTGCAGTCTTCGTCATTCCTTTTGCCATGTCGTGCTCCTCTGTTGTTTTGTGTAAATCACCAGTGTTCATGCGGGTTTTTGTACCGCACCGCACTTCACCTTCAGCCCTTCGCGGGGCTTTGTCAACCGTTAATGCCCGGTTTCCACAGGTTTTATTCCGGTTTTATGCGATTTGTTGCCATATTTGGCACCTTTCTCTCTGTAAACGACGGGCACTTGCAACCGCCATACGGAGAAACGTGGTGTGCACGAAGTGACGTTTAGAGGCCTTTGAATGCCACGAACGCACGTTTTGGCGCCGTGATGAGCGGATGGTTGAGCTGGTCGACAAGCGGCGCCGCCGCGGCGAAGCGGCGGATGACTTCGCCGCCGAAACCGGGAGCGATAGCGGCCTCCGCGGGAAGGGTACCGGCGACGCCCCACTCCCGCTGGACGAGGAGGTCCATGGCGGCAGTGTGGTCGGCGGACGTGGCGGCGAAGCCCTTGGGAGGACGGGTGAGCGGGTTACCCGGCATGGCGGTCATGCCGAGGCGCTGCAGCTTGCTCGCGCCGAGGAGCGCGCGGACCTGGGCGTGGTGGTCGACGAGGTGGCGACGGAGTTTGAGCAGCTGGTCGCGGTCGGGCATGTAGATGCCAGCGGCGATGAGGACCTCGACTCCGCTGACCTGCAGGTAGAAGCCGGCGCCGGAGGTCTTCTCCATGCCGGCGCGCGCCCACCAGGCGGAGACGTGGGTCTTGTAGGGCCGCTTGTCGGGGCTGAAGCGGATGTCGCGGTAGATGCGCATGAGGACCTTCTCGGGGGCGCGCACGTGCTCGGGGGCCCAGGCGAGCATGGCCTGGTTGATGACAGCGATGAGCTGGAGCATCGGCGCTTTGAGCTCGGCCTCGTAGGCCGGCTTGCGCTCGTTGAACCAGGTGCGGTCGTTGTTGCGTTTGAGGGCGCGGAGGAAGCGAAGAGCGGCGGGGGAGAGGTGCGCGTCCATGCTGCTATGGTAGCGGGCAGCAGCATTCGCTCCGTAAGGCACAGCTCATCGGTTGGTCTCTTTTGAGTCCCAATCACGACAGATCCGCCCCCGCGGAGAGTAAACGGGCCATTGCTACCGAGAAGCCGACTTATCGTTACTGATCGGGTGTCGGTGAGTGCATTGGCGATTTACCGCCAATTCAAATTAATCCCTGCCGACACGCGTTGGTCGAACCCAACGTAGAACTTTTTTGGGACAAAGTAGCCAACTGGTGTTGTGGCTGCGAAAGCGTGTTTCTAGTCGAGATGAATGATGACTTTACCGATGCTTTTTCCGGACTCCGATGCCT
>CAXTVA010000008.1:42268-137915 GCA_964247625.1 uncultured Acidobacteriaceae bacterium | reverse complement strand
AACAGGACGCCGGCATCCCGCTCGAAGATCTCAAGCGCACCCAGCGCGAGATGATCCAGGGCGACATGGACGCCGAAAAGGCCAAGCGCGAGCTCATCGAAGCCAACCTGCGCCTCGTCGTCTCGATCGCCAAGAAGTACACCAATCGCGGCCTTCAGTTCCTCGACCTCATTCAGGAGGGCAACATCGGCCTCATGAAGGCCGTCGACAAGTTCGAGTACCGCCGCGGTTACAAATTCTCGACCTACGCCACCTGGTGGATCCGTCAGGCCATCACCCGCGCCATCGCGGATCAGGCCCGCACCATCCGCATCCCGGTCCACATGATCGAGACCATCAACAAGCTCATCCGCACCTCGCGTCAGCTAGTGCAGGAGCTCGGTCGCGAGGCCTCGTCAGAAGAGATTGCCAAGCGCATGGATATCCCGGTCGCCAAGGTCCGCAAGGTCCTCAAGATCGCCCAGGAGCCCATCTCGCTCGAGACTCCGATCGGCGAAGAGGAAGATTCGCATCTCGGCGACTTCATCGAAGACCGCATGGCCGTCAGCCCGTCCGACGCCGTCATCTCGGTCAACCTGAAGGAGTACACCTCGCAGGTCCTCCGCACCCTGACCCCGCGCGAAGAGCGCGTCATCAAGATGCGCTTCGGCCTCGAAGACGGCTCCGAGCACACCCTCGAAGAGGTCGGCCAGTCCTTCCAGGTCACCCGCGAGCGCATCCGCCAGATCGAAGCCAAGGCCCTGCGCAAATTGCGGCACCCCAGCCGCAGCCGCAAGCTCAAGGCCTTCGTCGACGGCGTTAAAGAGATGTAACTGGTTCGCCCATCGATCAAAGGCGAGAGGCCGCGAGTCGTCGCGGCCTCTCCCTTGCCTGCAGCATCTCTCTCCAAAGCCGTCAACGCCACGTCCCGGAGCAGATCTTATGAGTGAAATGGAAGCGATGCAGTCTCTGGACCAGCACCAGCGACTCCTCTTTACGAACGAGATGAACGCCTCCCGCAAGAGCGAAGTCTCCGCAGTTCTGCTCGCGTTCTTTCTGGGAAGCTTCGGCGCGCACCGCTTCTACCTCGGCGAGACCGGTTGGGGGATCCTCTATCTCCTCTTCTGCTGGACCTTCATCCCCCACCTCATCGCCTTCGTGGAGTGCTTCTTTCTCCCGGGCCGCGTCCGGCGCTACAACGACCAGCTCGCCTATGATGTCGCCGCGCGAATCAGGGCAACATACCGCTAGAGGCACGTCATCGACGTGCCTCTAGCGGTCGTAGTAGATCCACGCGCACGGATCAGAACCCACCTTACAAAAGAGCAGCTCCCTACGCCTGAGCAGCCGCCGAGAACCCGTCGCAGCCACTGATCGGCGAGACCTTCAGGTGCAGCGCCGCATGCTTCGGGTGCCCACACGCGTCCAGCAGATCAGCGTTCGCCTGCTTGCTCGTGATGATGGTCACCATCACATCCGTCTTGGGATGGGTCTCACCAAAGTGAGAGCACAGACCGCACTGTCCGTCATGAACTGAGAGCATCGCTTCCTCCTCATACTGTCCCTCATAGGAGGGGAGCCACACGATCCGTGTTGCCCACGCCCCTTTGATTGCTGCGAGCGTATCACCGGAAGTCGTCCGTGAAAATCGCGACAACACTGGTCGCACATCCGTGTCACTTCCACGTCACAATCGTCTCTCTTCCCGCCGGTACGGCGAAGACAACTGCGCTTCCCGCGCCCGCCGCGGTTGCACTCACCGCCTTGCCGTCCACGGTCACCGACCCCGGATGCTCTGAGCGCCACGTCACCGTTACCTGGGCCGCACTCTTCGCCGCTCCAATCTGCAACGTCGCTCCATCGCGCCGCATCGCACGGCCCTCGAAGTCCGTCCAGCTCACCGGCCCGGCGGGCATCCCTGCCACCACCTCAAAGACACGCCGGTCGTCGATCGTCTTCACCGCTGTACTGCCGCTCTCTTCCGCCGGCACCAGCGTCAGCACATCGTCCGGAAGCTTCGCGATCACGGCACCGGCCCGCGCATATACCGGAACGACATCAAGCGGCGCGTCTACCACCACCGTCTGCCCCCCGCTCACCGCCGCTCCCGTCCAGTAGTCTACCCACTGCCCCGCCGGCAGATACACCGGCCGCCTCGTGTTCTCGTCCGTCACCGGCGCCACCAGCAGCGATGGCCCGAACATGTACTCATCCCGCGCCTGCCGCGCCATCGCATCGTCTTGGTAGAGCAGCGGCAGCGCTCGCAGAATCGGCATGCCCGTCGCGGCCGCCTCCTGCGCTGCCGCGTAGCGGTAGGGGAACAGGCTCATGTGCAGCGCTGCATACCTGCGATAGACCGCAAAGGCCGCCGGGGGCCACTCCCACGGCAGCGCATTTGTGCTCGAGAAGACTTCCATCACCGGCGTAAATGCGCCGAACTCCGTCCACCGCGCCAGCAACGTCGCATCGTGTGCCGTCGGCGAATCGATGTAGCCGCCGATGTCCGCCGTCCACAGCGGAATCCCGCTCATGCCCGCACTCAACCCCGCCGTCACGACCGTGGGCAGCCCATTCTCGCGGCTGAAGCTCGACTCGTTGTCCCCGCCCCACAGAAACCCGAGCCCGTTCGCCCCCGTCGTCGTACTCCGCCCGAAGAGCACCCCATTTCCCTTCAGATCCTTCTGAATCACCTCTTCGACCGCGTTCTGATAGAGCACCGCATATCGGTTCCGCATCAGCTCCTTCGACGTGCCGTCGGCGAACCGCACATCCCCCTGAAAGTTCCCCTCCGCATCGTCGTCCTTGAAGCCATCCGCACCAGCTTTGATCGCGCCGCGCAGCTGATCCTGCCACCACAGCTTTGCCGACGGGCTCGTAAAATCGACCAGCGATCCCTCGCCCATCCACCATCGCCCCACCCACGGCGTGCCGTCCGGCCGCCGCACAAAGTAGTGGTTCGCCGCCGCCTCGTCGTAGCTCTCCGCGTGCAGGTTCGTCTTGCCCACCAGCTCCGGATGCCCGGGCGGATCAGACTTCGCGTTCACCCACGGCGTGTGCCACAGCACCAGCTTGTAGGCCATATCGTGCACATGCTTCACATCCCCCGGCGCGTCCGCAAACTGCTTCGGGTTGAACGTGTACGTGTTGAAGGCCGTTTCCCACGGCTCATCCATCAGCAGCACGCTGCCTGGCAGCCCCAGCGCGCGCGCCTTGTCCACGGTCTCTCGCACGGCCGCGTCCCCACCCGCAAAGCTGCGCCCCATCCACGGCGCGAACGCCCACATCGGCGGCACCACCGCGCGCTGCGTCAGGTTGGTAAACGCCTCCAGCATGCGCGGAAACTGTCGGTGAGTGAAGATCACCAGCCGCAGCTTGACGGCCGGCACCGTCACCTGCACCTCGTCCAGCTGCGCCGTGTTCAGATCGAAGACCGCCTCCGCCGATGTGTCCACCCACAGGCCGTAGCCGCTTGTGCTCATGTAGAACGGAATCGGCTTATACGTCGACACTCCCTTCGTATCACCGTTGTCCATTGAGCTGTTCCGCACCACCGTGTGTGCGTGGTTCAGACCGTCGAATCGCTCGCCCAGCCCGTAGTAGCTTCCCCGGTCGTGCACCGCAAACTGCCACTCTCCCAGCGAGTACGCCAGGCTCGTCACCTCCACCACCCCCGGTGCCAGCTGGCGGAAGTGCAGCTTGTTCGTCGTCACCGCATCGCCCTCGAAGCTGAAGCCGTGCAACAACACCTCGCGGAGCCGTCGCGTCTCCCCTGCTGTCGCCGCCGCCTCGAGCGCAACCGCGACCGTGTTCGCATCCCGCCGCGTCATCCCGGGCACCGGAGCCTCGACTCGCCCTGGCTTCGGCGCTCCGTCGCTGGTATCACCCTCCGGTCGTATCGGCGCCTGCCCAGCGCCTGAACCTGCCGGCCTCTCCGGCCCCGCGGCGGTCGCCTGAGCCGCGGCCGTACGCATGCCCACCATCGCCATCGCAAGAAAAACGACGCACCACCGCCGAGCCGTTCCTGTCACGCCGAGCTGACCTCGCGCCAAAAGAGTTGGCCTGCGAAGCCATCGCCTCGCAGGCCAATTCTACTGACGAACCACAGCTCCCTACGGGCGTCCGTGATACAGATGGTCAACCGCAACCTGATAGCCGCGCCGGAATCCATCCCGGTAGTCCCGCCTCAGATCATGGGCTACGTTCGGGTGCCGGAACTCATCCCGATTGTTCACGTTCGGCTGACGGTGGTTGTCAAAGTCCTTCCTCGCACCTTCAATGCCGTCGTGAAATCCCTGCCGCTGCGCATCCCGAAACTCTGCCGGAGGCGCATCCCATCCACCCTCTTGACCGTAGGCTGCCCGCACCGGGGCGGGACCATACTGCGCAAACACCGCACCGGCCGGCACGGCAAACGAAACTGCGAGAGCAATCGCTGCAAGACGCGTGTAGCTGGTCATAGTCATTCTCCTGGTAGTCCAAACACAGTACTTCGATGCTTCGACTCGATGGACCGACACCTTCTCGGCTCGATCCTTCGCTCAGAGTGAACCCTATATCAACACACATGTTTCGCTTCGATCGATCCTTGAGACAGGAGAGACGGGTTCGGTCCTGCGACGCAGGCCCTCACGCCCGATGACCTCCCGTAGTTACATGTTTGTGTGGCCGCCGCGCATCTCTTCGTTGAAGCTCGGTTTGATAAACGTCAACGCCTCCTGAACCTCCGCCGCGTACTTCGCCGCGTGTCCCATCAGTGCCTCGGTCGGTGTCCCGAACTCCGTGTCCTGCGCCAGCCGCAGCACGCCCTCGGCGGCCAGCGCCTCGACCGTCTTACGCAGCTCCGCCGGCGTCGTGTTCAGGTACTGCGCATCCCGCGGATCCAGCAGCCACACCGCCGCTCCGCCCCCCAGCACGCCCGACATCCAGTACACCTTGGCCGCGAGATACTCGCTCCGCTGCGCCTCATCGGTATCGTTGAAGATGAACTTGCCCTGCTTCGCGCTGTAGTAGCGCGTCGTCACCGGCACCGGCTGCCGGTTGCCGCTCTTCACCAGCTCCAGCTGCCCCTGATCCATCGTCTTGCGCACGGCGTTATACAGGAATCCCTCGGCGAACGGCTGCTCCATCGCCGCGACCACCTCCTTGAAGGTCACCGTCATCGACGCCGCAATCTTGGCATGCAACACGCTCTCCACCCCCGTCTCAAGCCGCACCTCGCCATGCACCAGGTAGGTGTCCGCCCCGCTCGTCGACCGATGGAACGGCCACGCGAACCTGCCGAAGCTCAGCGGCAGCCCGCCCATCGTCAACAGGCAGTCCGGCCGCGGATTGCGCAGCCGCTTTGACACCTCAGCCAGATAGATCTCCATCTGCTGCATCAGCTCCGGCCGCTCCGCCGCGTCAAAGGCAGTGCTGAGCTCAAGCATCTGCGACCGCGTCGCGTCCCCCGGCCGCCGCAGCTCATAGCGCGTCGTCGCCTGCCCGGCAAAGTCCGTTCCGGCCGCCGCCTCCGTCGCCTCCAGGCCAACCACCCGCGCCGCCGCCATCACCTGTGCCGCCTGCCCTGCTATCGCACCAGCCGTCATCGCAAGTTCCTCTCTATGAACTACCTCCATTCTATGAGAAGGGCCAGCTCCTTGAACCGGAGCCGCGCCGATTCGGACCGGAGCACATCAACTCCAGCCATCGCGATGTCGCTGCTTCAGGCTCATGCTCCGACCACTACTGGACTAGGCGTACCCTTGAGAGATCTCTCGCACCGATCCTGCTTGCGTCTGGTCCTCTGGTAAGTGACGCGTCTCTCTCGCTGGTCTTGCCGCCCTCACCGGACGTGGCACATGTCGCGGCTCTCCTGTCCGCATCAACCTTGATTCAGTCGCCGTCTGCCATCTTGCTACCCTGATCGCAATGCCCTCCAAGCTCACCGCCGATCTCGGCAGTCTCCCGACGGAGACCCCGAATCCCCGCTCCGCGCATATCGACGAGCTCCCCACCCTCGACATGCTCCGCGTCATCAACGACGAGGACGCCCTGGTCGCCGCCGCCGTCCGCGCCGAACTCCCCGGGATCGCCCGCGCTGTCGACGCCATCGCCGAGCGCCTTCAGCGCGGCGGCCGGCTTCTTTACATCGGCGCCGGCACCAGCGGCCGCCTCGGCGTGCTCGACGCGAGTGAGTGCCCGCCCACCTTCTCCGTCCCGCCCACGCTCATTCAAGGCATCATCGCCGGTGGCGACCGCGCACTCCGCCTCTCGAGTGAGCACTCCGAGGACTCACCCGGCGAAGGGGCACGCGACCTCGACCACCTGAATGCAGCCGATGCATCTGCCGGTCATCCCGACCCGAGCCACACCCTCACACCGGAGGACACCGTCGTCGGCATCGCCGCAAGCGGCCGCACCCCCTACGTCCTTGGCGCCCTCGCCCACGCCCGCAACCGCGGCGCCCTCACCATCGCCCTCACCTGCGTCCCCGGCTCTCCTGTCGCGCTCACCGGAGAGATCAGCATCGCCCCCGCCACCGGCCCCGAGGTCCTCACCGGCTCCACCCGCCTCAAGGCCGGCACCGCCACCAAGCTCGTTCTCAACATGCTCTCGACCGGCGTCATGATCCGCACCGGTGCCACCTTCGGCAACCTCATGGTCAACCTCCGCCCCACCAACCAAAAGCTCGCCGACCGCGCCCAGCGCATCATCGTCGCCGCCACCGGCTGCGAGCCCGCCCGCGCCGCCCAGCTCCTGCGTGAGGCCGGTGACGTCAAGACCGCTATCCTGATGCAGCGTCTCGCGCTGCCCTACGCCGCCGCCACCGCTCGCCTCAAGAGAGCCAACGGCATCCTTCGCGACGCCCTGAAGCTCTGATCTGCAGCCGCAAACCGTGCGCGTGCCCAGCTCACCAGCCTCTCCAAACTGTGTTCCGGAGACTGCGGATGCCCGCTCACCAGACGGACATCCGCGCCTTCCGCCAACCGTCCTAGCTCAACACCGGCGCACTGATCGGCTCGCGTGCCCCGCCCACAAACTGCACCAGCTCCTCACTCAGCCGGTCCGCCGCCGTCAGAAACAGCCCATGCGGCTCGCCGTCATACTCACTCAGCGTCGCATTGGCCAGCAGCTTCACCGTCCGCCGCCCCGAGACGTCGATCGGCACCGTTCCATCGCTCGTGCCATGGATCACCAGCACCGGAATCGTGATCGCCGCAAGATCCTTGCGGAAGTCCGTCGCCGACCACGAGGCCGCCGTCGCCAGCGTCGACCGCGTCGACCCCGTCAGCGCCATGCCCTGCGTCCACTCCAGCTCCGGCTCAGAGACCGTGTGGTGCACCACCGTCCGCCCATAGAACTTTGGCCCGAACTCCTTCATAAACGCCGGCCGGTCCTTCCGGATCTGCTCCTCGTTCGTCGCGAACACCTTGGCATCAACCCCCTCCGGGTTGTCGTCCGTCTTCATCAGGAACGGCGTCACCGCCGACACCAGCACCGCCTTGTTCACGCGCGCCGTGCCATACCGGCTTAGGTAGCGCACCACCTCGCCGCCACCCATCGAGAAGCCGACCAGCATCGCCCCGCGCACATCCAGCTCCTCCAGCAGATCGTTCAGATCGCTCGCCAGCGTGTCATAGTCGTACCCCGTCCACGGCTGGTCCGATCGGCCAAATCCGCGCCGGTCATAGGCGATCGCCCGCACGCCATGCTCCGCCAGGTACGTCAGCTGCTTGTCCCACATATCCCCGCTCAGCGGCCAGCCATGGATCAGCACCACCGGTGTACCCTGGCCCAGATCGCGATAAAAGATCTCCGTCCCATCCTGCGTCCCGATATACGGCATCAGAATCCTCCTTGCGTCTCAGATGCGCCCTGCGCGCCTCCCTGCTGCCACACCACGCAGCGTCACCACACACACGTACTACCCTCCCATCGACCCCATCGCATGCGTTGCGATACTGTGTCCCATGCCCCAGCCCGGCAAGCGCTCCCTCCTGCACGGACTTCTCCTCCTTGTGCTGTTCGCTGCACCCCACGCCCGCGCCTACTCCCTGCTCACCCACGAGCAGCTCATCGACCTCACCTGGCAGCCCTCCATCGTTGCCCTCCTGCTTAGCCGGTATCCCACCCTCACGTCCGCCCAGCTCGATCACGCGCGCGCCTACGCCTACGGCGGCTGCGTCATTCAGGACATCGGCTACTACCCCTTCGGCGACGCGTTCTTCTCCGACCTCACCCACTACGTCCGCTCCGGCGACTTCGTCGTCAACCTCTTTCGCAACGCTGGAAACGCCGACGAGCTCGCCTTCGCCGTCGGCGCCCTCTCGCACTACATTGGCGACTCCGTCGGCCACCCCCAGGCGACCAATCGCGCCGTTCCTCTCGAGTTCCCCAAGCTCCGCGCAGAGTACGGTAGCTCTGTCAGCTATGCCGAAGGCGAGCACCAGCACGTCCGGACCGAGTTCGCCTTCGACATCAACGAGATCGCCCGCCAGCGCTTCGCCCCCGTCCACTATCTTCGCCACATCGGCCTCGAGGTCCCCACGCGGCAGCTCGCCCTCGCCTTCTACCAGACCTACGGGCTTCGCGAAGACTTCACCGCCGGTCGCGGCCGACGCATCAACGTTCGTGGCTATCGCTTCGCCACTCGCTCCTTCATCCCGCGCATCGCCTACGCCGTCACCGTCCTCCATCGGAAGCAGCTCCTTCGCTCCGCCACCGACGACCCCGCAGATCCTGACCTCCAGCGCGTTGAGCGCGAGATCGCCGTCGTCGCTCAGGCCAACAACTGGGACGACTACCGCCGCGCCCCCGGCATCGGGACCTACTCTCTGGCCCTTCTGCTCTGGATGCTGCCCAAAGTCGGCCCCATCACACTCGCCGCCATCAAGGGCCCGACCCCCGCGACCGAAGCCGACTACATCCACTCCGTCGCCCGCTCAACCGGCCAGCTCAGCCGCACCCTCGCCCGCTTCACCCCGCCTCCCACAACCCGTCCCTCCGCCTATGAGGCAGCCGCCGCAGACACCCGCTCCCAACCCCCGCCCGGCATCGACACCCACCCCCGCCCCGAGGCTAGCCAGGACGTACCCCGCGCGTCCCCCGACGCAAGCCATCCCCTGCCCAACCTCGATCTCGACACCGGCAGCCCCGTCCAGCCCGGCGGCTACCGCCTTACGGACAGCACCTATGCCGACCTCCTCCACCGCCTCGCCCTGCACCCCACCCAGAGCATCCCACCCGGCACTAAAGCCGACATACTCGCCTACTACGCCGACCCCAATGCTCCCATCACCACCAGAAAAGACCCCCGGCTGTGGGCTATGGTCCAGCATGACCTCGCCACCCTCGCCACGATCTCGACGAGCACTGAGCCCGTTCCCTTCGCCACCTACGGCAACGACATGCCACCATCCCCATAACCTCTGCCCAAGTCGATCGATGGGGCGTGCGGAAAAAGAGCGGAAGGTGTCAGCGGAGCACGCGACAGAGCACAGGTGAGACCGGACGCGAAGACACCCTGCCATAAGAAGCATTTATCCAGAGATCTCAGCCCGAGGGCCGAACCACACAGGCGAATCGCTCTAGAGCACGTCCGCCAGCATCGGGTACCGCCCCGCATGACTCGTCTCATAGAGAGCCAACAGCCGCTGCCGCATCAGGTAGTACGAGCTCGCCGCCTCGTGAACATAAAACGCGCCGCGCGCCTTGCCGAAGCCCCACGTCAGCCCCAGTGTGATCCGCGTCGCCGCCCGCTTCAGCGCCAACGCATCATGCCGCATCCGCTCCGCAACAATCACGCCCTCGTGAAAGTTCCATCGCTGCGCATACGCCGCCAGCGCCAGCAGCACCTCGGCGTTCCGCCGCATGCTCGTCAGCCCGTTCGCACCGCCGATGGCCGTCCACAGCTCGCTCGGCTCCATCCCGAGCTGCGACTTCGTCGGATTCAGATACTCCATCGCCACCGCGGTGATGCCGTCCCTGGAGACGGGCGCCAGACGCCCCACCAAACTCTCCCAGCTCTGCGTCGAGACACGCGCAGCTACACGCTGCGACCGGTATAGACCGATCACGAGAAGCACAACAGTACCTGTAAGCAGAATCACAGAAGTCATAGCAGCGGCTTATCAGCGGTATGGGTTCTCTCGAGATCGTATTGCACCTTTCGATGCAGTGCAACCAAATATTCCTGCATATCGGGGGAAAGTGGCGCCCGTGCCTTCTCTGGTAACCATAGGCTCACCGTCCAGAAGGCCAGCACCCCGAGATACGCAAACTCCCGCAGATCGTCGAGCATCACGAAGCTCTTTCCCGGTCCGAGCACGACGTGACCCAGATCGCCCAGCAACGCAATGGCCGCCCACACCGTCAACCCCTGCCCGATCGCCATCACGTGACTTCGCCACGCCAGTCCAAGACGATTGGCCGACGCCGACATCGCCAGAAACAGCTCGCAGGTCAGCAGGGAAGTGAAGACAAGCGCGCGCGCATCCCACAGATCGACTCCCTTCATCGCCGGCGGCGCAACCGTCATCGCCAGTCCCGCCGCGAGCAGGGTTCCCGCCGCAGACCACGCCAGAAAGCCCCGCCGCGCATCCCGAACCCACATCCCCACCGGCCGGAGAACGATGCGCGCAAGTTCAAAGATCAAAGCGACTTGCAGCCCGTAGTCCCCGACTGCAAGCGTCCAGTACGCCACATAGTAGGTGTGCGCTGCCGCATGCCGCGAGAGGACGAACAGCAGTGCAGACTCCAGCAGCTGATAACAGATCGCTGCCGTAAACACCGGGGTGCCGCGCCATCTCCGCCGTACCAGCAAAACGATTAGGAGGGCGGCGTGCCCCACAAAGCTCGCCGCCCACAAAAAGTTCTCCAACGACGCGGAGTTCATGGCCTACACCTCAGCGGGGATCTAGACCCCTAGAAGAGCCATAACAGTGTACGCAAAGGTCTCCACAGGCGATACCGGCGCAGTCACGTTCGACTTCGGACGAGGATTGCAGCCCATGGTCTCTGCCAGCATCGAGGGAGCAGCAACGAGCGAGAGAACGGCGACGGCAACGAGGGTGCGGAAAGACTTCTGCATGGGAGAATCTCCTGGGCGCATTGGCGCGTACTCAGCCTAAGACGTACCCGTGTGTCATGCAAAGAAGTTTTCGTTTGTCAATCAGAAATAACACATTGTGTATTACTTATGGATTACCTCCGAAGAGAATTACACCCTTTCTCTAATCTTTCGTCACCACAAAAATGTCACTTACGGCGGAGTTGGCCCCTCCTGCCCTGATTCGCCCCCTTTCGCCCGCCACGCGCTAGCCAAAGAGATTACCCATCCTCCGCGGAGGCTCGATCCCGAGGTGCTCATAGGCCAGCCGCGTCGCCACCCGGCCGCGCGGCGTTCGGTCCAGAAACCCAATCTGGATCAGAAATGGCTCATAGACCTCCTCCAGCGCGTCCTGCTCCTCGGCGAGCGCCGCCGCCAGCGTATTCAGACCCACCGGTCCCCCGTCGTACTTTTCGATGATGGTTCGCAGCAGCCGCCGGTCCAGCTCGTCAAAGCCGTGCGCATCCACCTCCAGCAGCTTCAGCGCGGCCTCTGCCGTCGGTCGGTCGATCACCCCGCCCGCACGCACCTGCGCGTAGTCCCGCACACGGCGTAGCAGCCGGTTCGCGATCCGCGGCGTCCCCCGGCTTCGCATCGCGATCTCCGCCGCTCCGTCCCGGTCGATCGGCACCCCCATCACCTCGGCCGAGCGCTCCACCACAAACCGCAGCTCATCGTCGGTGTAAAACTCCAGCCGCAGCAGGATCCCGAATCGCGACCGCAGCGGGCTCGAGAGCAGCCCCGGTCGTGTCGTCGCCGCCACAAAGGTGAACGGCTTCAACTCCATGACGTGTGTTCGCGCCGCCGGCCCCTGCCCGATCATGATGTCCAGCTTGTAGTCTTCAAGCGCCGTGTACAGCTTCTCTTCGAGCACCGTCTGCAACCGGTGAATCTCGTCCAGAAACAGCACCTGCCGCTCCCGCACATTGGTGAGGATCGCCGTCAGATCACCCGCGATCTGCAGTGCCGGCCCGCTCGTCTGCTGAAATCCGACCCCCAGCTCGTTGGCGATGATCGTCGCCAGCGTCGTCTTGCCCAGCCCCGGCGGCCCAAACAGCAGCACGTGGTCGAGCGCCTCCCCCCGGCTCTTCGCCGCTTCGAGCGCGATGGCCAGCTGCTCCTTCGCCCGCTCCTGTCCGATGAACTCCCGCAGCCAGTGCGGCCGCAGCTTCAGCTCGAACGCGTCATCCTCTTCCACGCGTCCGGCAGCGACCAGCCGCTCCGCCTCCGCCGCCTTTGTCCCTCGCCTCGCCTCACTGTGCGAGCCGTTCTTGGCCTCTTGTCGCTGACTATCCATTGAGGGCGAGTCTAGAGCGATCCCTGCGGCCGTGCAATCGGGAGCACCTCGGCTGATCTAGTCGCGCTGCTTGTACAGCACGCCTCGTCCTCCTCCGCCTCCTCCCCCGCCCGTACTCCGTTTGTCCGGCGAGTGTGTCGCACAGTAGTTGCTGTTCGGCAGCGCATCGTTCGGACATCGCTTCTTCTGGTGGTCTTCGTAGATGCATTGAGTTCTGGGATCCATCTCGATCTCCTAAAGAAAGTTTTCGGCAAGCACCACCCAATCGAAGCCGGATCACGCTCGCCGAATCTGGATCAGCCATCCTGCACTCTCCGTCCAAGCATGCTGCCTACGCTCATCTCGCACCCTTACAGGCGTGTCCTCGGTCGCACCTAAGGCTCCCGGTTCGTGATCGCCACGCGAAACGGCGGTCGCTCCTTCTCCGCCGCATCCTGCATGTACGTCTCGTCCGTCTTCGCCGGGTCATAGCCTCGCCACAGCCACGTCATCTCCTCGGAAAACTCCGCGCCTCCGTGCGCCGCGCTGTGCGGCCCTGTCCCAAACGAGAACCGCACATCATACCCCTTCAGCTTCAGCGCATTCGCCATCCGCAGGTTCGCCATCGGCCACGACCCGTACCGGTCGTTCTCCATGTCGTGATTGCCGTCCTCGATCCACACTCGCAGGTTCCGGTGCGGCTCCCGCAGCACCTTCTCCGGATAGTCCTGCCCGCCATCCTCGACCGCCGGATCCTCATGCCACTGGATCGCCGTGAAACTTCCAATCCACGAGATCACTCGCGAGAACTGCTCCGGCTGCTGCCATGCCGCGTTGAACGAGCAGATGCCGCCCGACGACAGGCCCGTGATCGCCCGGCTATACGCATCGCGCCGTACGTTGTACTTCGCGTACACCGCCGGCAGCAGCTCATTGCGCAGGAACCGGGCATACCGGTCCGAGACCGTGTCGTACTCCGTCGAGCGCATCGCGTCCTTGAGCGTCCGCGACCACTTCTTCCCGTATGCCTCGACAAACTGATAGGTCGGCGTCCCTGCCTGCGCCGAGATATCTCCCGGGTTCACGAACACCGCAAGCATCAACGGAATCTTCCGCTCCGCAATCAGCCGGTCGAGCACATTCAGCGCCGCGTGATCCCCCGCGCGGTCCAGGTATCCCTCCCCGTCTTGAAACACCATCAGCGGCGCCGGAACTGTCGCGTCATAGCCCGCCGGCGCATAGACCCAGTACTCCGAGACCATTCCGTCATAGATCCGGCTCGTCACCGTCATCTTGCCCGTGAGCGTCCCCGCCGCCGTCGTCGCCTGCCCCCACGTCGTCGCCCCGCACAGCAGCACCGCCGCCGCCACCCGCATCCCAAGTCGTCCCATATCGCACGACTATAGCGCCACTTTCTGAGTCACAGCCCCGCACCGAGGCGTCCAATCGCGGTCGACGCCTTCGACACAGGACCTCACCCATGCAGTACAAGCCCCTCGGCAACACCGGCCTCCTCGTCTCTACGCTCTGCTTCGGTACGATGACCTTTCACGGCGGCGCCGGCCTCTTCCGCGCCGTCGGCAGCGTCGACCAAGCCGGCGCCGACGACCTCGTCGGCGCCTCGATCGACAGCGGCATCAACTTCTTCGACACCGCCGACGTCTACTCCGAGGGCGAGAGCGAGAAGACCCTCGGCCAGTCCCTCCGCAACCTCAACATCGCCCGCAAAGACGTCGTCCTCGCCACCAAGGTCTTCAGCCGCATGGGCCCCGGCCGCAATGATATGGGCGCCTCCCGCGGTCACATCATGGACGCTGTCGAGGCCTCCCTCACCCGCCTCCAGACCGACCACATCGACCTCTACCAGATCCACGCTAATGACAGCGTCACACCCGTCGAAGAGACTCTGCGTGCGCTTGACCACCTCGTCCAGCAGGGCAAAGTTCGTTACCTCGGCTGCTCTAACTGGCAGGCCTGGAAGATCATGAAGGCTCTCGGCATCTCCGAGTTCAAGAACCTCGCCCGCTTCGACACTCTGCAGGCCTACTACTCCATCGCCGGCCGCGACCTCGAGCGCGAGATCATCCCCCTGCTCGAAGCCGAGCGCACCGGCCTGCTCGTCTGGAGCCCCCTCGCCGGCGGCCTGCTCTCCGGCAAGTTCTCCCGCGACAATCAGAAGCCCGAGGGCACCCGCCGCTCCGCATTCGACTTCCCCATCGTCGACAAGGAACGCACCTGGCGCATCCTCGACGTCATGCAGCCCATCGCCAACGCCCACAGCTGCTCACCCGCCCGCGTCGCCCTCGCCTGGCTCCTCACCAAGCCGGCCGTCACCTCCGTCATCATCGGCGCGAAGCGCCGCGACCAGCTCGACGACAACCTCGCCGCCGTCGATCTGACCCTCTCACCGGATGAGATCAAGCGGCTCGACGACATCAGCGCCCTTCCTCCGGAGTACCCCGGCTGGATGCTCCCCTTTCAGAGCGCCACACGCCTCGATCCCAACGCCCAGCGCCCTGGCGCTCCCAGCAAATAGCCCGCCCCGTGATCCGCCGCGATCACGGGCCACGCCGCACCCATCCCTCGCCGCCCCGCATCCCTCGCGGCCAGCCTGACGGCCAGTTACAAACAGGCTCAGTACCAGCCGCGTCTCTCTGCCCGCCTCCACAAGCGCATCACTCTCAGAGAGAGCCGCACCTCCAGCAGCGAAAGCCGCACCTCCAGCAGCGAAAGCCGCACCTCCAGCAGCGAGAGCCGCACCTCCAGCAGCCGCCTCTCGCCTCCGTCAACGCCCCGAAGAACGCCTCGGCGCTCCTTTGCGTAAAACCGATGCTGTAGATCTCCATCGCTCCTCGTCCATCTCCTCGAACAGCGAAGCCTGCAACGCGAACAGCGCCTTCCCGGAGCTCGCCTCGATCGCCGCCTCGTCGTCCAGCCTGCCGTCACCGCGAATATGCCGCAGCGTCGCCCCTCGCTTCATCAGCACCTTACCCACCAGCAGCCGCCGATGACAGTGCGCCGGATCCTCCTCCGCGCACAGCAGCGCCACCCGCACCCGCTCCGCCCCTCGCTCCAGTCGCGCAATCGCCTCTTGAAACGGCTCGCCGGCCGCAACGGCGCCGTACAGAACCCGGCCGCGGCCGTCATACTGTCCCTCATCGCCAGGGCGCCCGCCGACCACATCGCCGAGATACCGGTACTGCACCCCAGCCCTCATCACCAACGCCCGCAGACTCTCCTGATCGAACTGCGGCGCGAACTTCGACCGTGGCGCCGACCGCGTGTCGACCAGCACCGCAATCGCGTGCCGTCCCAACAGCGCACAGAAGTGCTCCGCCGTGTGCGCGGAGTGCCCGATCGTATAAATCTCCCGCATCCGTCTCCATTCGCGACAGCATCGCACAGCCGCCCGCCAAAACCTCTACAACGACCGGGGAGGACCACCCGCACCGCGCTTCCACGGAAGAGTCCCCATCCTCACTGCCCCTCCGCCACCAGCCCGATCGCCCGCTGCATCGGCCGCATCTCCGGGTTCGCCATGAAGCACCGCCACACCAGCCCCGTCCTCGCATTCTCGACCATCACCGTCTGCGGCGCTTGGTTCAGACCCATCGTGATCCCCGACGCCCAGTTCACCTGTTCGTTGAACGCGTCGCGAAACCCGTAGATCCCCCACACCTCCGCCCCTAGATCCCGATACCAGTGCCTGACCGCCGCCAGCGACGCCTCCGGCGTGTACGCCATCGATCCAACCGCCCCGGTCGGCGCAATCGTTCCATCGTCGGTTACAAATGGCTTGTACTCGTGATAGTGATCGTCCGGCCCATCCACTGCCGTCAGCCCCCAGCTGTCCGCCCCGTAGCCCCTGAAGTGCCCCGGATTCGCCGCCGCATACGCCCGGCTCACCAGAGCCTCGTTGTGATTGTTGCGAAAGTAGTTCGTATACCGGTCCCGCACCCCTCGCGCGTCGTACCCCATGTACGAGTACTGCGTGAAGAATAGCGGCCCTGGCGACCCGTCCACGTACCCCTGCTCGAGCGGAATCCCAAAGTACGTCTGCTTCGTCCCATACGGTCCACCCGTCCCCTCGCGCTCATACCCCGTCCGGTAGAGGCTCGGCGGCACCCCATGCGTCGGCGACGCAATCGCCAGCAGATAGGTGATCATCACCTCGTTCCAGCCCTCCAGCCGGTTTGCGATATGAAATCCATAGTCCGGCGACCAGTGCCAGTAGAGCGCGTCCCGCTTGGGCGTCGCGCGAAACCAGTCCCACTCGACCCCGCGCCATAGCGCCGTGATCCGCTCCCGCAGCTCGCGCTCCCCCGCGTCATCGCACGTGTAATACTGCCGCGCCGTCAGCAGACCCTCCATCAGGAACGACGTCTCGACCAGATCCGCGCCGTCGTCGTACCTCCCGAAGAGCGCCACTACATGCCCCGTCCGGCCGCTGAGGAAGTGCGGCCACGCCCCGTGAAATCGGTCCGCCCGCTCGAGAAATCGCGTGATCTGAAGCATTCGCGCCACCGCCGCCTCGCGCGAGATAAACCCCCGCTCCGCCGCGACCACCATCGCCATCACGCCGAATCCGCTCGCCCCCAGCGCGATCACGTCATCCGCCCCCGGCTGCGACTCCCGCGCCATCCCCGACACCGGCTCCGCCGCCTCCCAGTAGTAGCGAAAGCTCGCCTCCTCCACCATCGTCAGCAGCTCATCGTCCGCCATCGCGTGCGTCGCCGCCATCACCTCGTTCGACGTGGCCGACTCCGCCATCTCCGCCGTCCGCGCCGACACCCGGTACCTCGCCCGCGCAGGCGCGTCACCCACATAATCCGCGTACCGCCCCACCCCGGCCCGCTGCACCCCGATCGCCCGCCACGCACCCCCGTTTAGAGCCCGGTACACCACATACTGTGCAATCGTCTCGTCGTCCGCGTCCCGCCATCGCAGGTCCACGTGCCGCTCATACCCGCGCGCCTCCAGGCCTGTCGGCGCCCCCGGCGTCCGCCTCACCACTGCCGCCTCACCGGTCCGAATCTCATCGAGGTACAGCGTGTGCGGCCGCCCGTCCGCCCCTCCCTGCGACAACACGATCGTGGCCAGCCTCCCCGGCGCGAACGCTCCCGCCGCACCCCCGCGAAGCCGCGCAAACGGAATCCCCACCCGCGTCCATCGCCGCGCCTTCACCTTCGTCGTGAAGGCACCGAGCGGCATCTCCGCCGTCTGCCGCCCATCCTCGTCCATCAGCGTGATCCGCGGCAGGTCCGCCGCCGTAATGCCCTCCTCACTCCACAGCCATAGAAACAGCGAGTCCCCCACAAACCCCGCCTCTCGATTGCGCCAGCGATACAGCATCAGCCGCGCCGTCCACCCACCGCCCGCTGCCGACCGCCAGCTCAGCTCCAGCGCATTCGGCCCACTCACCGTCTGGCGCGTCTCAACCGGCACCTTGCCGTCGACCAGCTTCAGCGCGCTCGCCCCCGAGACCATCCCCCGGCTGTACGGATACGATCCCGGCGCCAGGCTGTTCTCAAAGAACACCTCGCGCGAGTAGTGCTGATCCCCTCGCGCCTCCCCCGCACACACCATGACCAACACGGCCGTGACGGCCCACACGCCCCACCTCGCCACGGCTCTCCCCACCTCGACCGCTCCTGTCGTATCGTCACTCGGCCGCTCGCGCCGACCCGTGAGCCCGTCCCGACCGTCTGGCTACGCCGCCGCTACCCGCCGCACCAGGTCGTCCTGCTCCCCCCTGGACTCCGCCCCGATCGTCATCGCGTCCAGCACCCCCGTCCCGAGCGCATACCGGATCGCCTCCGACGGCTTCTCCCGCAGGTCGCCCTGCCCCAGAATCTTCATCCCCACGATCCCCTTGCCCTGCGCCCGCATCTCCCGGATCACACCGATCACCGTCTCCGGGTCCGCGTCCATGTGCGACCCGATCGGATTCAGCCGC
Source organism: uncultured Acidobacteriaceae bacterium (assembly GCA_964247625.1). Classification (GTDB taxonomy): domain Bacteria; phylum Acidobacteriota; class Terriglobia; order Terriglobales; family Acidobacteriaceae; genus Edaphobacter. The sequence continues at coordinate 119,618 of CAXTVA010000008.1, read as the reverse complement.
ACCAGGTCCACCTCCACCCACGGCGAGGCCGCCGCCGCCCGCAGCGCCTTCAAGCTGTGGCACGAGACCCCGTGCGCCCGGATCTCGCCCTTCGCCTTCGCCTCCGACAGCACATCCATCGCCCCGCGATACCGCGTCGTCCAGTCCGCCTCCGTCACGCAGTGGATCAGCACCACATCGATGTAGTCCACACCCAGCTCGCGCTTGAACCGGTCCAGGTCCGCCCGCACCCCCGCCGGATCGCGCGTGTCCGTCTTCGTCAGCACCGTCACCTTGTCTCGCGGCAGCCCCTTCAGCGCCTCCCGCACATACGGATGGCTTCCATACGAGTCCGCCGCGTCGAAGAACCGCAGCCCGTTGTCGTGGTATCCATCCGCCAGCAGCCGCACCAGCGGACTCGTCCCCAGCCGTGTCTGGTTCGACCGCCCCGCGTACCCAATCGTCCCCGTCCCCATCGCCAGCCGGCTCGTCCGGATGCCTGTCTTCCCCAGCACCACCTCATCCTGCGCCCCATGCCGCCGTCCCAGCGGCTCCGGATCGATCAGCGCCGCCCGCGCCGACGTCATCGTCGCCGCCCGCGCCAGCCCCGACCACCCCATCCACGCCGCCCCCGCCGCCCGCAACCCCGTCCCCAGGAACCCTCGTCGCCGCATCGTCGTCGCCCTCCGCTGCCCCATACTCTACGCTCACCCGCCACCTCCATCTACCGCGCCGGCAGCCGGGATACCACCGCACGCAGCTTTCTCGTGATCACAGAAAAATCGCGCTCACCGCAGCTACCACGTCGCGTCGACCCGCAGGTGGTCAGCGCAGGGGATCAACATCGCCCGGCCCTGCACACGGTTCCTCGCATCCGCGCCAAGACGGCTACACTACCCTCAGCCGGAGGCCCACCGCATGCCTCGATTCACCATCGACGTCGACGACAAGTTCAACCAGACCCTCGCCGAGCTCGCCCAGGGAACGACCACCAAGGCCGACGTCCTCCGCCGCGCCCTCGCCAGCTACCACTACCTCAAGACCGAGCTCGCCACCGCCCCCGAGGGCCGCCGCGTCTGCATCGCCGACAGCAACGGCACCATCACCCAGGACGTCGTCCTCCCTTAACTCCCCCATGACGACCTCCGACAAGACCTCCTCGCCATCCGGAACCGTTCAGGCCACGGCCCGCGACGCTCCCGAAGACGCCTCCCGAACGTCAGCCCCGAACTCCTTGTCCTACACTGACCTCAGGACCCGCCACCCCGTGCCACCCCGCACCTACCTCTACAAGCTCACCAGCGACCGCGGCGGCGCCCCTTGCGCCCCGCCTCCAAGCGCCGGCCAGCCGCATCTGCTCACCCTCTCCATCTGCAAGCCCGCCATCCGCCGCACCGCGCAGCCCGGCGATCGCCTCCTCGGCCTCTCCAGCCACGCCCTCGCCCACTCCGACGGCTACCCCCTCGCCGCCGTCATCTACGCCGCCATCGTGGACGAGACCCACGACGCCCGCGCCTACTTCGCCGAGCGCAGCCCCTTCCGCTCCCGCCCCGACTGCATCTACCAGTTCCACCGTGACCTCGGCACCATCGACCATCGCGGAAACACACCCCTCCACGCCGATCCCGCCTACCGCGACCGGGACCTCGGCAGCTACCCCTTCTACCGCAACGGCCGAACCCTGCTCAGCCGCGACTTCCGCTACTTCGGCCCCGCCGCACCCGTCCTCCCCGCCCGCCTCACCCTCCTCCACCACATCGTCGACACCCTCGGTCAGGGCCACCGGGTCTTTACCCCCGCAGACCCCGCGCACGCCGAGCTCGACACCCTCTTCCGTCACCTCTGGCGCTCGCCCACCCGGCACAGCCCCGCCAGCGTCACCACCGAGACCCGCGGGCATACACCCCGACCGAGATCCGGCACCTGCTGATCACAACATCACCCGACATCCCTTTGCAGCACGCCACAACACATTTACAAATTACCCCTATATTGTTCGCCAGCCGACCAAGCGATCCACTCGGTCTGTAGAATCAAGAGGCATTCGCGCAGACTCGGTCTGCCGTCATGGCGTACGCAGATGCGGCTTTCACCTCTCCGGGAGATCGCCCGAGTTCCCATCGGGCCCAGAGAGAACCGATCGGGAGCACCTGCCTGTGTCCGTTCACCTGGTTAATCCCAGCGACAATGCCTTTGGTACCGCCGTCATCACCCCGCGCTGGCTCTTTGTCCTCGCCGCCGCCACCCCCCGGTCGTTCGGTGACCCGATCCTGGTCGATGAGTCCATCGAACAGCTGAATCCCGAGACCATCGCCGCCGGTGACGTCGTCGGCATCAGCGTTCACACGGGCAACGCCCTTCGCGGCTACGAGGTCGGCCGCATCGCGCACGAGCGCGGCGCCACCGTCTGTTACGGCGGCATCCACGCCACCCTCTTTCCCGACGAGCCCTTCGAGCGTGGCCACGCCGACGCCATCGTCAAAGGAGACGGCGACGTCGCCTGGGGCAACTTCCTGCGCGACCACCAGGCCGGCCGCGCCCAGCGCGTCTACGATGGCGGCCGCATCGAAGGCGACCAGTTCCTCGCCGCCCGCTGGGACCTCATGCAGGCCGACAAGTACATGTGGGCCTCCGTCCAGACCATCCGCGGCTGCCCCAAGCACTGCTCCTTCTGCTCCGTCTGGCGCACCGACGGCCAGAAGCCCCGGCAGCGCGCCTTCGAGAGCGTCATCGACGAGATCATCTCCCTCCGCCGCCTCGGCTTCCGCTTCATCGCCCTCGCCGACGACAACTTCTACCCCGTCACCCTCACCGATCTCCGCCTCGCCCGCGAACAGAACAACCACGAGCGCGTCGCCGCCCTCACCGCCACCCGCAACGAGCGCTTCCTCCTCATGGCCGAGCTCGCCAAGCTCCCTAAGGACATGGTCTTCTTCACCCAGATCACCATGGAGTCTGCCGAGGACACCGACTACCTCGACGCCATGCGCAAGGCCAACATCAAGGGCGCCCTCGTCGGCGTCGAAGCCGTTACCCCCGAAGGCCTCAAAGCCGTCTATAAGGACTTCAACTACTCCGGCGACCGCCTCGTCCAGCAGCTTCAGACCTTCCGCAAGCACGGTGTCCACGTCCTCGGCTCATTCATCTTCGGCCTCCCCACCGACAAGCCCTCGACCTTCACCGCCACCGTCGACCTCGCCTTAAAGGCCGGCGTCACCTTCGCCCAGTTCGTCATGATGACCCCCTTCCCCGGTACCGTCGACTTCAACCGCTGGGAGAAGGAGCAGGCCGTCGCCCCCGAGACCGTCGAAGGCACCCCTATCACCCGCTACTGGCTCATCCCCACCGCCATCCGCCCCAAGATGTTCACCCCTCACCCCTCCATGAGCTCCGCCGAGATCAGCCAGCGTACCCAGAAGGTCTGGGACCGCTTCTACGAGACCCGTGACATCTGGCGCCGCTCCGCCTGCACCCCCACCCTGCGCGCCCGCGCCGCCTTCTTTCTCCTCTCCAAGCTCTACCGCCAGATGTACGCTGGCACCGGCATCTCCACCGACAGCGCCCGCCGCAAGAAGAGCAAGACCACTGCCCGCTTCATCGCCCGCCAGGCCAGCCGCATCTTCAAGTCCAGCCCCATGCCCGACCTCGCCTACCCCACCTGGCAGCCCCGCGCCCGTCCCACCGCCCAACTCACCACGATCACCGTCCCCCAGCAGGCCACCCCCGCGCTGTAAAGCGGTCGACAGCGCCGCGGGACCCGCCGCGTAACGCTCGGGCCCGGCTAACTTCCCTCCGCCTCACACGGGGCGGGTTTGCACCAGCGCAAAGCGGTCCTTTAGCCGAAGGAACGGTGTCTCGAAGATCTGGTACGACAACACCGAGACCAGGATCGTCAGGCCCAGGCTGAGCGGCGCTCTTGCGCCAAGTAAGAGCACCAGGTTTGCCGAGGAGTGCCCCTGCCCCGTGCGCATCACGAGCGGCGTGTGTGCCAGCAGCCGCGAGATGATCAGCATGCACGGCACGTGAAAGACATAGAGGCCGTACGAGATCTTTCCCAGGTAGATCACTGGCTTCGGCCAGCGTATGCCCGACCGGTACCATGCGTGGAACAGCAGAACAGAGCCCGGCACGACAAAGACCAGCGAGATAAACGCCAGCCACATCGGGCGCCTCTGCATTGCGGGCCAAAGATCAACGCTCGCGCCGGCGAACCAGAGCACCAAACCACCCGTGGCGGCCGCCACCGTCGTCGAGACCTGCCATCGCGAGACGATCCGGAAGGAGTTTATCGCCAGCAGACCCCCGATCGGAAAGTAGACGAAGATGGCCGCGGTATAGGGACCAAGACGCTGCTCGAAGACTCCGTGTGGCCAGAATGCGATCGCCAGAATCAATCCCGCCGCGATTAGGCAGGCGCGCCGCATCTGCCGTCCCGAGATCGATCGCATCAGTAGCGGCCAGACGACGTAAAACTGCTCCTCGCACGATACCGTCCACAGAGGAAACGTCGGGTTCCACACAAACCCGTGCAGCGCCACGTACCAGTTCAGCAGAAACAGGCAGGCCGCAGCGAGACGCGGCGCTCCCAGCCTGGGGACAGACGCGATCCACAGCGGCAGCAGCAGGCCGATCAGGATCACAAGAAAGTACAGCGGCAGAATGCGCAGACCTCGCCGCACATAGAACTTCTGGAGGTGAATGCTCCCCGTTCGCTCTCGTTCCGCCGTTAGCAGCCTCGTGATCAGAAAAGAGCTCAGGAGAAAGAAGAGCGGCACGCCATAGTTCCCCGCGTTCTGCACTCCATGCTCGACCACGGCAAGAACGCGCGCGACACCCGTGTGGGCGCTCGGCACCGCTGAGGGACTGATATGCAGGGAAAAAACAGCCAGAAACGCGAAGAAACGCAGAGCATCAAGCTGCGGCAGATAGAAGCGAGACCTCGTTGCTGATGGCTCCACACGACTCCCGTCTCATTTGCACACTCTTCGCATCAATCTAGGTCGACCGACGGGGTTCCAGCACACCGAGCTGGCTTCGCTCACACGAAGCACCAAAGCGCGTGCCTGACGGCTCTCAGTACATCGTGCGTTTCTCCTGAGTCTAGCTGTTTCCCACACTCCGCCCTTACCGACACTGCATCGGGGCAACAAACGAGGCCTAAAAAGATCATCCTGAGCATCAGCCGCGCAATCGCGCTAGACGCGACCCCGTCACTCCCTAGTACCCGAACCGCCATCGCACCTCCCCATACACCTGCCGCGGATCACTCGTGTGAAATCCCCCGAACGTCAGGCTGTTGTCGAGCAACCGCCGTTGATCCAGGACATTCAGCCCACTCACCGAGATCGTCGTCCGCTCCCCCAACGCACGCCCCACCGTCAGATCCCACGACGTGTGCGCCGGCAGATACGCCCCGGGATACTGCGCACTCGGCGATCCATTCGTGAACCCCGACCCATACGCCACAGTAGTCGACGCCGTCACTCGCCACGGCAGCGCCGTGCTGTACCCCGCACTCAGCGTGTTCCTCTGGTCATGGTCGAGCGGCACATACACAAATCCCGCATCGCACGCCGCCGACCCTGCCGGAAAACACACCAGCCCGCCCGTGATCGCCCCTCGCTGCTCCGCGATCTGGTTGGAGTACGCCAGGTGCGCCCGTCCGCCCCGCCACATCCGCGGCGACGTCAGCGTCAGCTCCCACCCGCGGATCAGCGCCCCGTCGATCGTCACCGGGTAATACAGACTCGACTCCCCGAGATTCGAGTGGTCCAGAAAGTTGTTCGCCCGCGTCCTAAATGTGTCCGCATCGACCAGCCACCCGCCCAGCGGAATCTGCATCCCGATCTGGTGCTCTTCATCCCGCTCTCCGTGCAGCGGCGCGAACGCCGTGTTCTGGCTGTTCGCATATGCCACAATCGGCCCCGCCGCCGTCTCGAGCGGCGGCGGCTGGTAGAACCGCCCATAGAACCCGCGAAAGACCCAGCCCAGCCGCGGCACCCGCACCGCCGCCCCAAATCGGGGCGCCACCACATCCTCTGCAAACGCCCCTGCAAAGTGTGTCGCCCGCACCCCCGCCGTCAGCATCAGCCACTCCGCCGGTTTGTAGCTGTCGGAGACAAACCCCTCCACCACCCCGCCCGTCGCCGTCTCCCGCACCAGGAAGTTCGCAAAGCTCCCGTCGTTGAAGACCGACCCATACGCATACCGGTCGTGCTGCCCAAATCCGTAGATCCCCGCCTCCACCGTATTTCGCCGCACCGTCTGCGTCACCGACGCCTGCAACCCCCCGTACTGCGACGTCCGCTCCGATGTCGTCGCGACCGGCAGATCACCAACACTCGGCTCATACGCCGCGCGGTTGCTATGGTAGAACGGCGACACCTCGACCAGCGTCGTCCGCCCGCTGTCAGTCCCGCTCATCGTCCGTGCCCACGTCCCCGCCACCAGTCCGTCCGTCTCGTGCTGCGCGTCCCGCAGACCGCTCGAGTCGTACATCTGGTTCTCCGCGCTCCGCGGATCCGGGTCGTATGGAATCTGAAACCGATCGGTACGTAGCTGCGTGACCAACCGAAACTGGTCCTCCGGCGATCGGTTGTATAGCACCGACCCGAACCCTCCATAGCCGAACGCCGTATCGTGCAGCACCGTCTCCACCGGCGTCGAGAGCCCATATCCGCTCCGGTTCCCGTTCACGCTCGCGTAGTACGCCGCCCGCTCTGTGTGGCTGCCCATATTCACTTGGTCGTTCGTCTGCCCGAAGCTCCCCGCCGTCGCCACCACCTCTCCCTCGCGGCTCCGGTCAAACCCCGACCGCGGCACCACGTCGAACACCCCGTACGTCCGGTCGCCCACCCCTGCCTCATAGCTCCCCCGCTCCACCTCCAGATACGCAACGTCCTTCGGATCGATCTGCGCCCCCAGATTGCTCGCGATGTTGGTATTCGGAATCTCTACCCCGTCGATCAGCCAGCTCACCTGGTGACCGCCCCGAAGATGTAACTGATCGTGAGTCACATACGCCCCCGGCACGACGTCCGTGATCGCCTCGAGCCCGTTCGTCCGGTCCGCCCCGGGCGTCTCTGCGATCTCGGCCCGGCTCACCAGCGTCGTCGGCGTCACCGTCTCAACCGTCGCCCGCTGCTCCCGCGCCATCACCGTCACCGTCTCGGTAACGCGGCCCACCTCCAGCTGCAGGTGCAGCATGGGCGAGGTCGCCGCCGCCAGCGTGACCTCCTGCTCCAGCCCGCGAAACCCCGCCGCCGTCACCGTTATCGTGTACCTCCCTAGCGCCGCCGGCGGCACCCGAAACCCACCCTCCGCATCCGTCTCGACCGCGATCGCCACCTCCGATCCCACCGCCCGCACCTCCACCCGCGCTCCCGCCACCGGCCGGTGCTGCGCATCATGCACCACCCCTTGCATCTGCCCCAGATCCGTCGCCCACCCGCGCTTCGCACCTGCCGGGACCAGACATCCCAAGACCAGCAAACAGCGAAGAGATCGCCACATACCGCACACCCTCCCGTCCGCAGACGGTCTCCTGCATGGCATGGAACCCGGCCTGACGACGCACCATCGCGCCCCGCCACTCCCACGCTGTCCAAAGAAAAGAGTGTGCCGCGGAAGAGCCGGACCACCGATCAGCCGCTATCCGCGATCCGAACCGCGAATCGGCATCTCAGACGCTCTCCGCCGCAGCACCCACGCCCAGAACGTACCCCGCCGGAGGCCCACGCTTGCCTCGAGCTCGCTCCCGCGCCATGCGCCACCGCGACTCCGTCTGCACCACGCCCGCCGGATGACTCACCATTGGCAGCAGATCACCCGCGACCGCCCACCCCACTGCCGCCCGCACCGCTCCGTTCACAGCAGCAGGCGAGCTATACGGACACCGCTCCCGGGGCGATCGCGCCACCACCGCACGCCCAACCCCGCCAGCCTCGCCCTGCGCCGACGCCACCACCATCCCGCTCATCGCGCAGTGGTGCCGCCCATCCCGCCGGCAGCACGCTGGCAGCCCCGCCTCCCCGGCATCACCGGGCGCAAACGCCGGCACCACCGGGATCACACCCAGTACCAGCAGCAGCACGGCAGCAAGAACGCGACGCATATCGGTCATTCAACACGCAACCTGCCCTGACCGCAACAACAGGTGCGTGTCTCTTCTACCCACAGATCGCCAGATCACCAGAGAGCGCCGGGATCTGACGAGACCCCAAAAAAGAACAACGGCCATCAGGCCGCTGCTCTCTCCATCGTAAAAAAGCGACTCAGCTACGACGCCTTCCGCACCGGCTTCTGCGGCTGCACCCCGGCGTTCTCCGCCATCGGCGCAAACGCCCGCTGCGCCGCCAGTCGCTTGGCCCCGACCGGCGCACCTCCGGCCGCGCCCAGCCGCATCGCCCCGGTGCCCATCAGGCCCGCCGGCTGCTGCAGCGTCACGATCAGCGCCGTCGCCGGCTCGTCCGTGTTCGACACGTAGCTGTGCTTCACCATTGCGTCGAAGTAGATCGCGTCACCCGTACACACGTGGTGCAGCGCGTCTCCGTGCTGCAGGTCCAGCTCGCCCGAGAGCAGGTACAGGAACTCGTACCCTGCGTGCTGATGCGCCCGCACCTCGCGACCCTCCTTGCGCGGCAGAAACTCCGCGTAGTACGGATCCAGCTGCCGGTCCGGCACCAAGTATCCAAGGCTCTCAAAGAAGTACGCCGGGTCCTCGACTCCGCTCTGCGGAAGCCGCACCCGGTCCTTGGACCGGTGCACCCGAAAGAGCTTCTGCGGCTCTGGCTCAAAGAAGTAGCTCAGATCCTTCGAGAACACCATCGCGATCCGCGCCAGGTTACGCAGCGTCGGCACCACCCGTCCAGTCTCCAGCTGCGACAGAAAGCTCGCCGAGAGTCCCGTATGCCGCCCCAGCTCCACTAATCCCATGGACTTCCGCAGCCGCAGGTGCTTGATTCGCTCGCCGATCCGCTTCTCGCAGATGAACGCCTCCGCTGCCTCGCTCTGGATCTGTAAGGACTCCACCGGGACTTCGATCCGCGGCATCTCCGTCACGGCAGCTTGCTGCTCCATCTCCTCCATCGGCGGCATAGGTGGCATAGCTGTGTCAACGATCATCTGTTCGTTCATCCCGGCTCCTTTCAGTAGTGTGGCGATTCTGTTGTCAGTACATCAACAGACGCATTCACGCGCTGAAAAGATTTCTGGGCAAGAAAGATCATGTTCGATAATCGAAACACTGTGCGAAATCCACCTGCGACCGTCGTGCAGCCGACGCTTCTCGCCTGCCGTATCGTCGAAAAATGGACATTAAGCGCAACGGCTCCCAACCCTCCGCCCCAGGCCCCGCCGATTGGTTCACCGGCACCGTCCGCATCGATCCGCTCCTTCAGCCTCCCGAGCCCGCCCGCGTCCACACCGCCACCGTCACCTTCGAGCCCGGCGCCCGCACCGCCTGGCACACCCATCCCCTCGGTCAGATCCTCGTCGTCACCGCCGGCCTCGGCCGCGCCCAGTGCGAAGGCGGCCCGGTAGAGGAGATACGCCCCGGCGACGTCCTCTGGATCCCGCCCTTCGAAAAACACTGGCACGGCGCCTCCCCCACCACCGCCATGATCCACATCGCCATCCAGGAGAAGTTCGACGGCCGCACCGTCGACTGGCTCGAACACGTCACCGACGCGCAGTACACCGCCTGACCACACGCCCCGACTCCGCCGCCGCCACCGACCGCCCTATCCTGACCCAGTCTCGATACCGCTCAGCTCGCCGCAGGCCGTGGGTTGAACTGCGTACAGGCGGCGAAGCTCTCCTCGAGGTGTTGCACCAGCACCCGGACCCGGGCCGGCGCGCGCCGTGTCGCCGGCCGAACCGCGGAGATGGGGACAGATCGTTCCTGCGGCGTGAGGAGCCGCAGCACCGTACCCTCCCGCAGCTCCGCCGCAAACAGCCACGCGGGAGCCTGTGCCAGGCCCAGCCCCTCCAGAACGCCGATGCGCAGCTGTTCCAGATCGCCCGTGCGAAACACCCCCGCCGGCGTCATCCGTAGGCCAGACCCGAACTCCCACGGCTGCACCGCCCCGTGCTCCATCCACGGAATGGCGGGCAGCAAAGCCAGCTCCTCCATCGTCTGCGGCAGGCCATGCCTCGCCAGGAACTGCGGCGTGGCAACCAGGATCGTGAGCGTCTGTGCAAAGCGGCGCGCCACCAGACCCGAGTCCGGTAGATCGCCCGAGTGGATCGCCAGGTCGAATCCGTCGTGGATCAGCGAGGCAGGGCTCTGCGACGTGCCAAACTCCACAGTGATCTCCGGATACCGCTCCAGAAACGCCGCCAGCTTGCTGACCATGTGCAGACGCGCGAAGGCAGGCGGCACCGCCACCCGGACCAGACCCCTGGGCGCCATCTGCCCGCGGCCGATGCGAGAGGTCGCCGCCTCGAAGTCCTCCAGCAGCTTCTGCGCCGTCTGGTAGAACTCGCGGCCAGGCTCGGTCAGCGTGATGAAGCGCGTACTGCGGTGCAGCAGAACCGTGCCGAGCTCCGCCTCGAGCGCTGAGATCTGCTTGCTCACCGCCGGCTGCCCGATGCCACGCTCCTTCGCCACCGCGGAGAAGCTTCCCGTCTCCGCCACGCGTACAAAGACTTCCATCGCCCCGAGACGATCCATGAGAGACCTCCTTGCCAGCAAAAGAGCCCGGAGCCTGCCTTCAGGCCCGCGAAGACGCGCCTGGAGGTCCATCCACGAGAAGACAGTGGGCACCGGCCCCCGATCGATTCCCGTCCGGAATAGATCCTATTCCTCCGGCCGCCAGAACCGATCCTGCACCATGTCATCAGATTCGCCATACGGGCGAACCCCGGAGGAGAGAAACAATGCCAACCCTGAGCGACAAAGTGGTTCTGGTCACGGGCGCGTCTCGCGGCATCGGTGCGGCCGTCGCGAAGCGGCTCGCCGCGGATGGCGCGAACGTCGCCATCACCTACGCCAAAGATGCCAAGGCCGCCGACGCCGTCGTTAAAGCGATCGAGGCTGGGGGCCGCAAAGCCCTCGCCGTGCAGGCCGATGCTGCGAACCCGGACGCCGTCAAGACGGCCGTCGAGCAGACAGCGGCGGCCTTCGGTCACATCGATGTCTTGGTCAACAACGCCGGCACGGCGATCCCCAAGCCCTTCGAAGAGGCCACCCTCGAGGAGATGGATCGCGTCATCGACATCAACCTGCGCGGTGTCCTGGTCGCCACCCAGGCCGCCCTCAAACACATGCCGGATGGCGGCCGCATCATCTCCATCGGCTCATGCGTGGGCGAGCGGAATCTGACCCCCGGCCTGACCGCCTATGCGGCAACCAAAGGCGCCGTGAAGATGTTCACGCAGAGTCTCGCGCGAGAGGTCGGCCCGCGCAGGATCACCGTCAACAACATCCAGCCGGGCCCGATCGACACGGACCTCAACCCCGCAGCCGGGGACTGGGCCGAGCCGCAGCTGGCCGTGACCGCGCTTCACCGGTACGGCCGCGTCGACGAGGTCGCCTCGCTGGTGGCGTTCGTAGCCAGCCCCGAGGCGGCCTACATCACCGGTGCGAACCTGACCGTGGATGGCGGAACAAACGCCTGACTCCCAACCGGCCGTCTCCGGGACAGCCTGCACATCCCGGAGACGCGCCTCCAACTCCACGCATCCGCAGCCCCTTCGAACACTCCACAGACCAGGGAATCAGAGACCGAAAACTCGCACCGCAACCCCAACTGCAACCTCGACCTCGACCGGCAACCCGGCACCCGCAACTAGCAACCATCGACCCCGCCACCTCGGCGACCGGCACCCCCGGCGACCCTGGCTACAGCGCCCCGCGACCAGCGACGCCGACCGGCGACCCCCGGGACCCGGGACCAGCACTCCGCGACCAGCGCGTCCCCAGCGACCCAGACCCAGAGACCCAGACCCAGAGACCCAGACCCAGAGACCCAGACCCAGCGACCCGCGATGCGATAGCCTGAACTTCGTCGTGCCCACCTCGCCTTCCATCCACCCGTCCCGCTCCACTCCCGCCGTGCACCCTGCGACACCCCTCAGGCCCGTCCCCCCCGCGACACCCCTCCGGCCCGTCCCCTCTGCAGCATCCCTCCAGCTCGTCGCCCCGGCGACACCCCCTCCCTCCCGCGCATCTGCGACACCCCATGCAGCACTCACCCTCTTCGCCGCCCTCCTGCTCACCGGCTGCGCCAACCCCGGCCCGCCGCGGCCCCCGTCCCTCAACCTTCCCACCCCCATCTCCGACCTTCGCGCCGACCGCATCGGCGACGCCGTCCACCTCTCCTGGACCACGCCCATCGACACCACCGACGACCGCCCCCTTCGCGGCCCTATCACTGCCGTCCTCTGCCGCACGGAACCCGCCCGCATCACCACTCCCGCGCCCACCTCGCCCACCCGTCGTCCGAAGTCCGCCACCCGCTCCGGCGCCCCCTCCCCATCCGCCCTCGCCTCGCCCACGGGCACCGCCTACGCCGCACCCGCTCCCGCCGCCGTCGCTGCCCCGGCCGCGCCGCCCGTCCCCTGCACCTGGAGCCTTCGCACTCCAGTCTCCCCCGGCGCCACCACCGCCACCGACCCCCTGACCACCCCCACCCAGTCCATCGCAAGCCAGAACACTTCGACCACCGGGAGCCCTCCCGCGCCCGGTCCCTCCTCACCCAGCCCCGGCCGCCCATCCTCGCTCATCGCCGATCCGCCACGCCTGCTCAGCTACACCGTCCGTCTCGAGAACAGCGCCGGCCGCGCCGCCGAGCCCTCGCCACCGGCCTTCGCCGCCGCCGGCGCTGCACCCCCCACCGTCGCCGCCCTCCACCTCACCCCACGCCCCACCGGCGCCCAGCTCAACTGGCAGCCCGACCCCACCCCCGCCACCACCGTTCAGCTCACCCGCACCCAGCCCCGCCCCGCCCGAACCCCGTCACCGGCCGGCGAAGCCCCCGCGACCTCCGCGCCACCCACCGAGTCCCCAGCATCGCCGGCGCCACCCGCAGCCCCGCCCCCGCCAAACCACCGTCACGGCCGATCCCGCACTCATTCGACCGGTCCGGCTCCCGCGCCACGCGCCTCCGGCACGGTGGAGGTTCATCTCCTCGCCGCCCCCGCCGGCAGCGCCGACCTCGGCGGCACCCTCGACCTCACCGCCCCCCTCGACACCCCGCTCACCTGGCGCGCCGAGCGCGTCCGTACCGTCACCCTCGCCGGCCTCCCTCTCACCCTGCGCAGCGATCCCGCGCCGCCACTCACCGCCACCCTCACCGACACCTTCCCCCCCCCCCCCCCCACCGGCCTCCTCGCCGTCGATGGCACGTCCTCGACCGGCCCCGCCGTCGACCTCTCCTGGCAGCCCAATATCGAACTCGATCTCGCCGGCTATGTCGTTTACCGTACAGAGGACTCGAACTCTCCCTCCCCGACCGGTACCTCGCCAGCTCCAGCCGCTGCACCCCCCGCGGACGGATGGCAGAGTCTCACCCCCACGCCCCTCACCGTTCCCGCCTTCGACGACCCCACCGCCCGCCCCGGCATCGCCTACCGCTATCGCGTCCTCGCCGTCGACCGCGCCGGAAATCGCAGCGCCCCCGGTCCCGAAACCCGCATCACCCTCGTTCCGCCGCCGCGTAGCCCCTAAAGTGCGTCCCGTGGCACGCAAAGCCGCTTAAAACGCCTCTCGTGCACACCAGAAACGACCCTCCACTCACACCATCGCTCCCCCTCCGCCACGCATCCAATGTGGAGAAATGCCCCGAAACACGCGCTCACACCACGCGCTTGATACCATTCTGGGAAAAGCGAGGATCTCCGCCATGCCTTCCGTTCTCGAACAGCTTCGCAGCATGACCACCGTCGTCGCCGACACTGGCGACATCAACTCCATCAAGGAGTTCCGCCCCCAGGACTCGACGACCAACCCCTCCCTGCTGCAGGCCGCGGCAGAAAAGAGCGAATATCAGTCCATCGTCGACGACGTGCTCAAAACCGCCCGCAGCGAGGTCGGCGAGAACGCCTCCGATAAGGATGCGGCCGCACAGGCCTTCAAGACGCTCGCCGTCGCCTTCGGCCGCAAGATCCTCGACATCGTCCCCGGCCGCGTCTCCACCGAGGTCGACGCCCGCCTCTCCTACGACAGCCAGAAGACGATGGATCAGGCGCACGACATCATTCAGCAGTACGACAAGGCCGGCATCTCGCGCGATCGCGTCCTCATCAAGATCGCCTCTACGTGGGAGGGCATCAAAGCCGCCGAGCAGCTGGAAAAAGAGGGCATCCACTGCAACCTCACCCTTCTCTTCGGCCTGCATCAGGCTGTCGCCTGCGCCGAGGCCAAGGTCACCCTCATCTCGCCGTTCGTCGGCCGCATCCTCGACTGGTACAAGAAGGACACCGGTAAGGACTATCAGGGTGCCGACGACCCCGGCGTGCAGTCCGTCGATGCGATCTACAACTACTTTAAGAAGTTCGGCTATAAGACGCAGGTCATGGGCGCAAGCTTCCGCAACACTGGTGAGATCAAAGAGCTCGCCGGCTGCGACCTCCTCACCATCTCGCCCAAGCTGCTCGCCGAGCTCGACAAGGACGACGCCAAGCTCGAGCGCAAGCTCGATCCCGCCAAGTCGCAGACGATGGAGATCAAGAAGCTCACCATCGACAAGGAGACCTTCGAGAAGATGCACGCCGAAGATCGCATGGCGCACGACAAGCTGAAGGAGGGCATCGAAGGCTTCTCAAAAGCCCTCGAAGACCTCGAGCAGCTTCTCGCCAAGCGCGTCTCCGAGCTCAAGCAGGAGCCCGTCGGAGCTCGGTAAGTCTTCAGAAGAACGCATGCATCGCGAGGGCCGGCACACCGCCGGCCCTCTTTGCACCTTGATGGCTCCGTCGCTCCGCTCCATCGCGAAGCTCCCGTTGGGCGCGGCACTGGCAAGGCACTCGTAGTAGCCTGAAGGCCGTGCTCGTCGACACGGGCCATGACACCATGCAGACTCTCTCCCCCGTGCCGCGCGTCGCCGTTCTCATTCCCTGTCACAACGAAGAAACCTCCATCCGCAAGGTCATCGCGGACTTTCGCGCAGCACTCCCCGCCGCGCAGCTCTTCGTCTTCGATAACAACTCCACCGATCGCACGATCGAGCTGGCCATCGCCGCCGGGGCGCGCGTTAGCCGGGAGCCGCTCCAGGGCAAAGGCAACGTCGTGCGCCGCATGTTCTCGGATATCGAAGCCGATATCTACGTGCTCGTCGATGGCGACGACACCTACGAGGCAGCGACTGCTCCGCACATGATTGACCTGCTCGAGACAGACTCGCTCGATATGGTGACCGGAACGCGCATCACCGAGATCGAAGCCGCCTACCGCCGCGGACATCGCTTCGGCAACGTCATGCTCACCGGTATCGTCGCCTTCATCTTCGGCGACCGCATTACGGACATGCTCTCCGGCTACCGCGTCTTCAGTCGCCGCTTCGTCAAGAGCTTTCCGGCGCTCTCTTCCGGCTTCGAAACCGAGACCGAGCTCACCATCCATGCCCTCGAGCTCAAGATGCCGCTCGGTGAGATGAACACGCCGTACCGCGATCGCATGGCCGGCAGCGCCTCCAAGCTCAATACCTATCGAGACGGCGCGCGCATCCTGGCGACCATCGTTCAACTCGTGAAAGAGGAGAAGCCGCTGCAGTTCTTCTCCGCCGTCGCCGCGCTCCTCTTCCTGACGGCGGCAGGCGCAAGCATCCCCATCTTCGTCGAGTACCACCGCACGCACCTTGTCCCTCGCTTTCCCACCGCGATCCTCGCCACCGGGATTATGCTGCTCTCGTTTCTGTCTCTGTTCTCCGGGCTGATCCTCGACTCGGTCGCGCGCGGCCGCCGCGAAGCCAAACGCATGGTCTACCTCGCGATCCCCGCCCCGCAACGCCCTCCCTCGTAGTCGGCCGCAGCCGTAGCGCTACGGTGCGCCCGGGATGCGGAAGGCAAAGAAGCTGCTCGCTCCCAGCTGCTGCCAACCTTCGGGAACGGCGGCCCTTCGCGGCATGACCGTCACCACAAACCGGATATCCTGCGATCGCAGCGCGGCGTAGATCGCCTCTTTCTCTCTGAAGCTCGCCCACGCCTCGTCCGTCGATACTTCGTCCGGCACCTCGACCTCGCCTGCAATCTGAACCTTCGCCAGTCGTGCCCAGTAAGGGTCGAGGTAGCACGCTTTGCCGCCCATGCACGCCACGCCCTCACCAGCCCGCACACCAAGCGCATCCAGACCGCGAGCGGCCCCATCCACCTCCGCCGAGTAGAGACCGGCGGATCGGCCGATCAACCGGATCTGCCGTCGCAGGTTCAGCACGTCATGCAGTGAGCCGGCAACCGCGAGCAGTGCGAGTAGCACCGCCGCGCCATTTGCGACGGCTGTGATCGTGCCGCTCTCCCCCACAGGCCTCCGCAGCATGGCGAGCAGCGGCAGCACCAGCAGCAGCAGCATCGTCGTCATGTAACGCTCCTGGATGTCGATCGGGAAGTAGATGCCGATCATCAGCAGACCCCAGCCAGGAACGGCGAGCCACGGCCACCACTGCGCTCGCGGCCGCCCCAGCGTCGCCCCCGCCGCCAGCAGAACAGTAAGCAGCAGCCAACCCTCAGGATGGTTCGCGAGCCAGAGAATGCTGAGCTGCGTGCATCGGACCAGCCGCTTCACATGACCTGGGAGCCAGATCCTCGGCTTCAGACCCGCGGTGAAGTAGGCCGGGTCAAACCACAGCGGAAGTTCGCCGAGCGCGTGATTGCGATACGAGAAGACCGGTGGCGACGCCAGCAGCTGAATCTCCGGGTGGACAAAGACGCCGCGTGCGTGACCGAGGTCGTGGTGCGCCCACTCATGCCACCGCGGCGTCTCATCGACAAAGAACGCGTAGTTCATGCGCGCGGACTCGCCCGTCGTCACATGTCCCACCTGCCGCGAGATGAGAGCGATATACGGACCGGCGATCAGCAGAAAGACAGCGGCCGCCGCAATCGCGCCCCCGGCGATGCGCCTCCGTTGCACTCCGCTGCGGATGAGGGCCACCACCAGGATCCCGAGAAAGAGACATGCCGACGGCAGAAAGGCAAACGACTTCGTGAGATACGCGAGACCAAGGGTGGCGCCGAGGGCAGGATAGAGCCACAGCCGTCCGGTCGTCTGAAGTCGCAGCAGCAGCCCGGCAGCCAAGAGAAAGAAGAACAGCAGCAGCGAGTCCGAACGCATGAAGTCGAAGGCCAGTTCACGCTGAAACGAAAAGAACAGGAGACCAGCCGCGGCATATCGAAGCGCCATGGGTGACACGGCAGCCTCCGCAAGCCCCCGCGGATTGGCGGCTTGCTGCATTCCCACGAGCCCGCGCACCAGGTACACCGTGGCGCCCAGGCATCCCGCAAAGACCACCAGGTTCAGCAAGGCATATGCCTGTACTTCGTTCCATCGCGAGGGGTGCGCCACGATCTGCACCAGTGCCAGCAGAGCGGGATAGAGCGGGTTCCAGTACGCGTTGACCGCGAGACCCCAGTGGTGCGTCCGGAGTGCGTCGGCGATATCCATAAACGAGACGCTGTCGCCATCCATCTCGTACGGCAGATAACGCGCGTAGCCCAGCGCGCCTGCCAGGCACAGGACCAGGTACCCCGGCCAGGCTTTCAACCCCAAACGTTCCATCGAGGAATTATTGCAGGGGCAGCCGCAGCCTCGCGGCCACCCTCGGCATATCTCTGCGCGAGGTCTACAGGATGTACCGGCTCAGGTCCTGATCTTTCACGATCGAGGCGACCTGTTGCCGCACATACTCCGGATCGACCACGATCACCTTCTCCGTCCCGGTCGCCGTCTGCCGCTCGATCACGGGCAGCGGCGGCAGGGGCGCCTGCGGCTCGCGCGTCAGCGGCTCGGAGGCGCCGATCTCCGCGATCACGCCCTCCTGCGTCGCCTCCACCCGTGGGCTTTTGAAGAGATCCGGCGCCTGAAAACTGATCTCGTCGAGCACGCGCTCGAGGATCGTGTGCAGCCGCCGCGCGCCGATGTTCTCCGTCGTCTCGTTCACCCGAAACGCAAACTGCGCCATCTCCTGAATCGCCTCTTTCGTGAACTCGAGCTTGAGTCCCTCGGTCTCAAGCAGTGCCGTCGACTGTTTCACCAGCGACGACTTCGGCTCCGTCAAAATGCGCACGAAGTCCTCGACCGTGAGCGATTGCAGCTCGACACGAATGGGAAATCGACCCTGCAGCTCCGGGATGAGATCGCTCGGCTTCGAGACATGAAACGCGCCCGCCGCGATAAACAAGATGTGGTCTGTCGAGACCATGCCGTACTTTGTGTTCACCGTCGTGCCTTCGACGATCGGCAGAATGTCGCGCTGGACGCCCTCCCGGCTCACATCCGGCCCGTGGCCGCCCTCGCGCCCGGCGATCTTATCGATCTCGTCGAGGAAGACCATGCCCGAGTCCTCCACGCGCTCAACCGCGAGCCGAGTCACCTGGTCCATGTCGATCAGCCGGCCCTCCTCCTCCGAGACCAGATACTCGAACGCGTCGACCACCTTCATCTTGCGCCTTTTGGTCCGCTGCCCAAACAGCCCCGGCAGCATGTCCTTCAGATTCGACATGTCGACCTCGTCCGAGCCCTGGCTGCTGATAACCTCGAAGCTCGCCTGGTGCCGGTCGCGCACATCAATCTCGACGATGCGCTCGTCCAGCTTGCCCTCGCGGAACTGCTGCCGCAGCTTCTCCCGCGTGCGATGTGTGCTGTCCTCCTGCCCCGTCTCCTCGGTCGTCGGCACATGCGCAGCGGCCGCCACGTCCATCGACGCCGGCAGCTGGATCACATTGCTGCCCGGCTCCTGCTTGGCGTTGGCCGCATTCACCGCGGCCGCAGCCGAGGGCGTTGGCGGCAGCAGCAGGTCGAGCAGTCGATCCTCCGCTGCAATCTCCGCTTTGTCCTCGACCTCCTCGAGCTTCTCCTCGCGCACCATGTCGATCGCGATCTCGACCAGGTCGCGCACGATCGACTCCACATCACGCCCCACGTAGCCGACCTCGGTGAACTTCGAAGCCTCCACCTTCAGAAACGGCGAGTTCGTCAGCTTCGCCAGCCGTCGCGCGATCTCCGTCTTCCCCACGCCCGTCGGCCCGATCATGATGATGTTCTTCGGCATGATCTCGTCCGCCAGCTCCGGCGCGAGCTTCTGCCGCCGCATGCGATTGCGCAGCGCGATCGCGACCGCGCGCTTCGCCGCCTGCTGCCCGACCACATACTTATCCAACTCGGTTACAATCTCGCGCGGCGTCATCTCATCGAGCGCCAGCGCCTGGTCCTCAGCCGTTCCCGGCAGGTAAATCGCCATGACTCTTCCTTCGTGTTGCGGAGCACTTACTCCGCCTTCAGCTCTTCAATCGTGATCCGGTCATTGGTGTACAGGCAGATCTGCCCCGCGATCAGCAGGCTCTTCTCCGCAATCTCTCGCGCGCCCATCTCAGTGTTGTCCATTAGTGCGCGCGCCGCAGCCAGGGCATAGCTGCCGCCCGATCCAATCACGGCGATGCCCTCGTCCGGATCGATCACGTCCCCCGTGCCGCTCAGCAGAAACGTCTGCTTCGAATCCGTCACGATCAGCAGCGCCTCGAGCTGCCGCAGCATCTTGTCCGTGCGCCAGTCCTTCGCCAGCTCGACCGCCGCGCGGCCCAGGTTGCCCGCATACTGCTCCAGCTTCGTCTCGAAGCGCGCAAAGAGCGAAAACGCGTCCGCCGTCGATCCCGCAAATCCCGCCAGCACCTTGTCCTGATAGAGCTTGCGAATCTTGCGCGCCGAGTGCTTCATCACCGTCGCGCCCAGGGACACCTGCCCGTCGGCCGCCATCACCACCGCGTCTCCGCGTCGCACGCAGATCACCGTCGTCGATCGAATGCGCCGGCCATCTCCAAGGTCAAGCGGATGGCCCCCTGTCGCCTTGTCTGCCTGCCCTCTGCGTCGCACACCGCTGCCTGCCGTGCGCTCCGCCTCTGTTCTCTTCCGCAACGCTGTCGTCATAGGTCGTATCTCTCAGTATAGTGGGCGGCTCCCCTCGCCCGCCTACCGCGCCGCCGCAGACGCGGTACGCTATCCTCAGCTAGCGCTATGGTCTCTTCGTTCGTCTCGCATGGATGGCAGGCGCTCCGGTCGCCGCGCA
Organism: uncultured Acidobacteriaceae bacterium; assembly: GCA_964247625.1. GTDB lineage: Bacteria > Acidobacteriota > Terriglobia > Terriglobales > Acidobacteriaceae > Edaphobacter. The sequence continues at coordinate 99,426 of CAXTVA010000008.1, read as the reverse complement.
CGCTGGCTCTCATGGGCGTCGGCGCGGCCACGGTGGCAAGCTTCGTCTGGTACAACATGACCCGCGTCGAGCCCTCCGCCGAAGAGCTCGAGCGCGAGCGCCGTGACTTCCTCGCCGCCTCCGGCCGGCTTATCGACGGCACCATCACCGAGGCCCACTGGCGCACCGACACCGCCGACCCCACACCCGCCACCATCGTCTATCGCTATCGCATCGCCGGCGTCACCTACGAGTGCGCGCAGGACGTCTTTCACCTGCCCCAGCTCGTGCGCCACCTGCGCATCGACCTCCCCGTCCAGGTCCGCTTCGACCAGCGCAACCCCGGTGACTCCATCGTCGTCGCCGAAGGGTGGAGCGGCCTCCGGCTCGATCCTGCGCACAGCAGCATGCCGCTCTCCAGTACGGAAGCTATGTGAATCCCGCCTCGGCGACCCCCGTTGCGACCCTCCGCCCTGGGGCCTACACTTAAAGCATGCACATGGTCGCCACATCGAATCGAAAGATGCAGCGTGTCCTGCAGTTTTCGATGGTAGCCACCCTGCTGTACGTCTTTGCGACGCTCTTCTTCGGCCTGCGCGCCCACTCGCTCGCCCTGGTCTCTGAGGCCGGCCATAACGTCTCCGACCTGCTCGCCATCGTGCTCTCGTTCGTCGCCGTCTACTTTCAGTCCCGCCCCGCGACCGAGCAGAAGACCTTCGGCTACGGTCGCGCCGGCGTGCTCGCGGCCTTCGTCAACGCCCTCACCCTCATCGTGCTCGCGCTTTGGATCGCCGTCGCCGCGATCCATCGTCTTAGCGCGCCCATCGTCGTCCAGCCGCGCCTGATGATGATCGTCGCGGCCGGCGGGGTCGTCATGAACGGGCTGATCGCCGGTCTGCTCTGGCGCTTCTCCGGAGACGTCAACATCCGCTCCGTCTTCCTTCATATGCTGGGCGACACCCTCTCGACCGCCGCCGTCATCGTCGGCGGCGCCGTCATCGCGATGACCGGGCTGACGTGGATCGACCCCGCGCTTTCGATCGCGATCGCGGCCATGATCCTCTGGAGCTCGTACGGCATCGTGCGCGAGACGCTCAACATCCTCCTCGAAGGCACGCCGCGCAGCCTCGAACTGACCGAGGTCCGCGGCGTCATGCAGTCCGTCGCCGGCGTCCTCAACGTGCACGACCTGCACATCTGGAGCCTCGGCTCCAACTCCCATGCGCTCGCCAGCCACGTCACCATCTCGGAGATGCCGGTCTCTGAGTGCGAGGGAATTCGCGACGGCATCAACCGCGCCCTACGCGACCGCTTCCGCATCCATCACACCACCATCCAGATCGAGACTACCGGCTGCGAGACGACTCACGGCTGCAGCGCTCCGCCGGAGCTTGAAATCACCGGCGCGCACGCCCACCACCATCACGGCCCCGGTCACCACCATCACCACTAGCGTGCCTGGCTCCGTTCCGCCGCCGCGCTACTCGTCGTACCGTGGCGGTGGCACGGGGTAGGCCGTGGTCTGCTGGTGATCCTTGCCCATCTCCGGCTGCCAGCTCTTGCCCAGATCCAGCCCCGCCGCAGAGGCAGCGGCACCCTCCTGGGCGGTAACCGCCGGCGGCGGCTCCGGGTAGGCCGTCGTCTGTCGCCGGACTGGCTCCATCTCAGGCAGCCAGTCCGTTCGGCCGCTGACCGGATGCGGTCCACTTCGGACAGCGCGCCGCGGTACCGCCAGCAGCCCACTACCCGCTCGCGCTCCATCCAATCGCCCAGCACGGACAGCTCCGCCGTCCAGACGCCCGCCCGCAACGGACGCAGACGGCCTCGCCGCCAGCCCCTCAGGCTCGCTCTGCCTCGGCGCTGCCGTCCACCGCCGGAGTAGCAGCCATATCGGCAGACCGATGATGGTTCCCACTGCCGCCGCCCGCAGCAGAGTGCTTCCAGACAGGCCAGTCGTACCGGGCGCTGGCAGAGCCGAACGGGCGTCAGAAAAAACGCGTGTCATGGCTATTGAGACGCTGTCTCCGTTGCCCCCGTTACAGAGATTTCACGCGACCAGTCGCCCACAACCCGCCCGCAGGGCCTAGTCGAGCGTCGCCTCCAGCGTGATATCCGCCGCCTTCAGCAGCCGCGAGATCGGACAGCCCTCCTTGGCCTTCTTCGCCAGCTCGTCAAACACCTCCTTCTCTGCGCCTGGCACCTTCGCTTTGGTCCTCAAGTGGATCTTCGTCACCGTCGGGCCGTCGTCGGTCTTCTCCATCGTCACCGTCGCCTTCGTCTCCAGGCTCTCCGGCACCAGCTTCGCGTCCGTTAACTGTGCGCTCAGCGCCATCGTGAAGCAGCCCGCGTGCGCCGCCGCGATCAGCTCCTCAGGATTCGTCCCTACCCCGTTCTCAAAGCGCGTGTTGAAGCTGTACTGTGTCTCCTTGAGCACGCCGCTCTGGGTGGAAAGGGTGCCTTGACCCTCTTTCAAGCTGCCGTGCCAGACGGCGTCCGCTGTGCGATCCATGCTGTCTCTCTCCTCGTCGCGGACGGCCTCCCGGCTTCCGGCCTCATGCCGGAGCCGAACCGTCCCGCTCCCTCCTCAGATGCAAGCCACGTGCAGTCAGACACCAGCAAAGCCCGACACCCTTCCGCACGCTCCTGGAGGCATCGAGCGCGCCGTCTGCGTCATCTATCTCCTGGAAGTCGCGGCGGACAGCCGGCTCCGAGGAGGTCTCCATGCACGTTCAAGACACACCCACACCGGATCGCAACCGCCGCCGCACGCACCTCGCCGCTCTGATGCTCGCCGGCACGCTCTTGGCGCCCGCTCTCCCGCTCAGTGCGCAGGACGCGCCCTCGACCCAGGTCTCGCCCACTAACACCGCCCCGAACGCGACCACAGACAGCACTGCGACCGTGAGCAAGTCGGCGCAGAAGGCACAGCGCAAGCAGCAGAAGAGAGAAGAGAAGGCAGCTAAAGACCAAGCCAAGGTCGCGAAAGATCAGTCCAAGTCCAAGAAGGACCAGGACAAGTCCGTGCAGGACAGTGAGAAGGCGAACGCCGCAGCCACCTCACCCAGGTAAGCGCCGGCCGGCCGTCTCGACGACAGCGACAGGAGGTCACTACCTCTGTTCGCCAGCCACCCGACTTACATGGAAGTCTGCATGGCAGGAGTTGCCCCTGCCGCAGGCCTCTGGCACATCCGCCACGTCACCGTCGTCAGCAGCGCCAGCACCACCACCTCCAGAAAGAACTGGCCCATGCTCAGCAGCGCGACCATCGGCCGGAAGCGCGAGTAGACCAGATAGGCGAACGGTCGCGTCAGCGATCCGGTAATCATCAGGATCAGCAGAACAAACCACGCGGTCCTTCTTAGAAGACCGCGCGCCATCCTGTCCCAGATCAGCGCCACCATCACAAAACATGCCAGGACCGGTTCCATATATGTGAGGTACGCAGGTACCTCGATCTGCCAGCCATACGGCACGGTGTAGACCGCGTCGTGGCTCAGGTAGGCGATCGACGCCATAATGTGCTCAAAGATCTTCGCGATCCCCGGGCGGAACACCACCTCAAGCACCGCACCGATCACAACCGCTCCCAGCAGTCGCTGCCATAGCCGTCTCGCCCACGGTGCAGCTACGATCACCATGGAACAGAGCAGCAGAACCGTCAGTAGCCGGGGAAGGTTGTCAATAATGGAGTACCTCCACGCGGTCGTCGCAAAGCCATCCATCACCGGCTTGCGTATCAGCGCCTCCCGCACCATCGCGACCAGCACGAAGAGCAGCAGGCAACGCACCAAAGGCGAGAACCGCTGGAACTCGTCACGCGACAGGTCGTAAAAATAAAACAGCGCGAACGCACTCAGCGCAAGGCTCAGGAACGAGGACCACCCCGTCGTCGGATATCCCTCCGGATACGGCACGTGGAAGACCTGCAGCATGACCACGTGCACGCTCAGCGAGAGCACGCAGGTCAGCACCAGCCCCAGCAGCGCAATCGGCCGCGAGAGATGCCGCAGACTGTCTCGCAGCCGGTGCACCCGCGAATCAAAGCCCCGACCAGGTCCCGGCGACGCGCCAGGATCTTCGCTCACCGCAGACTCGCCTTGCGCGCCGCCTCGAACTCGTCCCCGGGCTTCCACGCGATGGCCGTCTTCGCCGTCACGGCCTCCCACCCCAGCTCCATGCCGAACCGCGCCAGCTTCGCGTCGCCGTCGAAGTCCATCTCTGGCGTGTAGTTGTCGGTGAAGTTGTGGTAGCGATGGTCGTTATAGTCCTTCTCCTGTGCCTCGCCCCACGCGCGATCGTGCCCCTGAAAGAGCGACCCCGCCTCGATCGAGAACGCCGGAATCCCTACCCGCGATAGGCTGAAGTGGTCGGAGCGATAGTAGCTGCCCGCCTCCGGCCGCGGGTCCGGCACAATGGCCAGATCAAACCGCTTCGCCGTCGCCTGCACCTCCGGAAAGAACGTCGTTCGCTGCGCCCCGTTCACATTGGTCTCGAGCGGTATTCCGATCGGCAGAATCGCGTCGTAGTTGATGTCGAGCGTGATCTGCCCGGCCGGCACCGGCGGATGCTGTCCCAGGTACTCGCTCCCCAGCAGCCCCTGCTCCTCCGCCGTCACGGACGCGAAGATCACATCGTGCGGCGGCTTCAGACCGCTCTGTGCCCATGCGCGCGCCTCCTCAAGCAGAATCCCGCAGCCCGTGCCGTTGTCGACCGCGCCGTTATATACGTTGTCTCCGGGCATCCCTGCGCGAAAGCCAAGATGGTCGAAGTGCGCCGTGTACATCACCGCTTGCTGAGGCCCCGTATCCGTCCCCGGCAGAACGCCAACCACGTTCGGCGACTCGAACGGTCGCACCGTGCTCTCGATGTGTGCCTTCAACTTCACCGGCAGCTCGACGGCCTTGAATCCGCGCTTGCCTGCCGCCGCGATCTCCGCCTCGCCGTCCATGCCCGCCGCCGCGAAGAGCTTCTTGGCCACCTCCAGCTGCACCCAGCTCGCCGCCTCCAGCTGCGGATTCTTGTCCTCCGCCAGATACGTCTTCTCGCTCGTGTTCGAGTTCTTCACCACGTCCCACCCATAGCTCGCAAGGTCGGTGCGATGGATGATCAGCGCGCCCACCGCGCCCTGCCGCGCCGCCTCTTCGAACTTGTACGTCCACCGCCCGTAGTACGTCAGCGCCTTTCCACCAAAGAACGCCGGATCGTCCGACGGCGGATCGCCGACGATGCACAGCACCACCTTGCCCTTCACATCCACGCCCGCATAGTCATTCCAGCCGAACTCCGGCGCCACCGCCCCAAATCCCACAAAGACGATCGGCGCGTCGATCTCCGCGACCTCCGTCAGCCGCCGGTTGCTCACCGTGTAGTCGTCGCCATATGCCAGTTGGATCGCTGACCCCTTCGCCGGCTCAAACGCAACGCTCGTGGCCGCCGGCTTTGCGTTCATGCCGACAAACTTGACCTCCTGCAGATACGTTCCGTTGTCGCCGCCCGGCTTCAGCCCGTCGAGGGCGAACTCGGTCGCAATGTACTTTGCCGCCAGCTCACTGCCGCGCAGCCCCGGCCCGCGCCCCTCCAGCAGGTCGTCCGCCAGAAAGCGCACATGCGCGCGAATCTTCTCCGGATCGATCGAGCTCTCAGCCGCCTTCAGCTGTGCCGGGGCTCCCTGCGCCCTGCCTGCTGCACTCGCGGCGGAGATCGCCAATAAACCGAAACACGCCACTCGCCGCCAAAGCTGCCGCTCACCACGCACCATCACACCTCGCCTTCGCACCCTCGCGCCGTTATCTGACAATCGCGCGAAACCAAGTATAGGGCGCATCCCCGCACCAGCCTCGCCTGCAGCGAAACCGAGCTCACGCAAGCTTCACCGCCATCACGTCCAGCCGCTGCAGAACCTTGCGCGCCAGACCGGTCAGCGGCACCGTGTCGAGCGTGCTCGTGCGCACCCACGAGAGCGTGCGGCGGTTCGCCGGTACCGCGTCCCGCAACGACGTGTCCGCCAGCCCGCGCGCAGAGAAGATCCGGACATAGTAGTTGGTGTTCGTGATCGCGTGCCGCAGACGCAGCACCGGCTCGCGTCCCTCCAGCACATCCTCGGGCAGCGATGGCAGCTCATACATCCCCGGCATCAGCGTCATCTCCTCCGCGCGCTGCTCCAGCAACACCTCGGTCGCCGTGCCGCTCTTGCGCAGGCTCAACAGATACGCCACCGGCCGCGAGCGCGTCGCCGCGCGCTTCGGTGTCACGTGCTCGCCGCGCGTCGCGCACAGCTCATAGACCGGGCAGTTCAGGCAGAGTGGCGCGCGCGGCAGGCAGATCGTCGCCCCCAGCTCCATCATCGCCTGGTTGTGATCGCCCGCCGCCGTCCCCGCGACCCGCTTCCCGTTCCCGCCTGCGGCCCGGTCTGCGCGCCGCACTCGCCCAGGCAGCAGTGCCGTCGCCTCGCGCTGCGTCTCCGCCCGCGCCGCGGCCGTCGCCTCCTCCGGTCGCCCGCTCACGCGCAGCAGCACCCGCTCCACATTGCCGTCGACCACCGCCACGCTCTCGCCGAATGCGATGCTCGCGATCGCCGCACACGTGTACTCGCCCACGCCCGGCAGCGTTCGCAGCTCCACCGCCGTCGTCGGCAGCACCCCGCTCAGCTCCCGCGTGATGAACTGCGCCGCGCGATGCAGCATGCGCGCGCGGCGGTAGTACCCCAGCCCCGACCACGCTGCCAGCACCTCCGCCTCCCCCGCCAACGCGAGCGCCACAATGGTCGGAAACCGCTGCAAAAAAGTCGCATAGTGCTCGAGCACCGCGGCCACCCGCGTCTGCTGGAGCATCACCTCCGAGACCCAGATGTGATACGGATCCGCGGCCCCGCGCCACGGCAGCGCCCGCGCATGCTCGCGATACCACCGCATCAGCAATCGCCGAAAGCGTGACGTGTCCACCGCCCAGACCGCCTCGACCGCCTGCTCTTCCTCCCCTCGCCTCCGTTCCTGCACCACGTCCCCACCCCACATCCGTCTCTGCTCGTCGTTCCAGCCGACCATACCCGCACAGATGGTACTCGGGACCGGAGCATATCGGCCGACTCAGGTCTTATCGGCACGGATCGCGCAAACATGAGCCCCGATCCAACTGCTCCCCCACACCGCCGGCTAGAGCCGCGTCTTGCCCTCGGCGATCCGTGCCGCCGCCTCTATCGTCCGCCGTGCCCGCGTCTCCGCCCGCCTCGCCTCCAGGATCCACTCCACATACTCACGCCGGCAGCTCGCCGACATCGCCGCAAAGCGGTCCGCCGCACCCTCTCGCGCATCGAGCGCCGCCACCAGGTCCGGCGGCGGTACCACCTCCGGCCGCGGCGGCCGCGCAATCCCCTGCCGGCCGTTCCGACCCTCGCTCGCGAACGCCACAGTCTGCCCCAGCAGGGCACACATCGTCGCGTCATCCGGCAGGTCCGCCACCGAACGCAGCCGTCCCAGCGATCCCATCGCCGTCCCGCACAGAACCCCGCGCTCGAGGAGCAGCGGCGTCATGCGCCGATCCCAGAAGCCGAACGCGCAGTGCGCCCGGAACGCGGCCATATTGCACAGCATCGCGTCGCCATGCAGGAAGAACGGCATCGACCACTTGACCGCCTCCTGCGTCTCCGGACACGACGCGTGCACCAGCTCCCGCAGATGCCGCAGGATCGGCTGTGCAAACGGCGCCGCCCCTGCAATGTAGGCATCAACCATCGCTCTCCGATCGGCCATCGTCCGTCCTCCTCGCACAACCGTCCCGCCTTAGACCGTGTCCCCCGGCTTCGTCTTCGGCTTCACCGGCTCCGGCTTCGTCGGATAGGGCGGCCCCTTCTTCAGCACCGCATCCATCTCCGCGTCATACTCGTACACGTCGTCGAAGAAGTCCAGCTTGCCGTCGTCGCCGATGTTCGCCGTCGCGTAAAAGATCACGATGGGCAGCTGCGTCTTCAGCCCGATCGTCTTGTTGTTGCCGTCCTCATCGTTCATCGCGTCGTGCACGTGGTCTAGGTCCCACTCCTCGTGATCTTTGGCCTCCTGCCCGCGCAGCACCCACACCGCCAGGTCGTCCGCGTGCTGCACCCGCACACAGCCATGGCTGAGGTCCCGCCGCGACCTCTGGAACAGGCTCATCGCCGGTGTCGAGTGCAGGTAGATGTCGTACTGATTCGGAAACATGAACTTCACCAGACCGAGCGAGTTCCCCGGCCCCGGCTTCTCCCGCACCAGCACCCGCCCATGCGCCACATCGTTCGCCGACGATCCCGCCAGTACCTTACCCGCACGGTTCGTCGTCTCGTAGTTCTTCGCCTCGAGATACCCCGGCGACGCCTCCATGTGCGGCACCAGCTCCTTCTTCGCGATATCCACCGGCACATTCCAGTACGGCCGGAACACCAGATACTTCATCATGTGCGTGAACACCGGCGTCCGGTGCTCGTCCTTCATCTGCCCGCTCACCACCCGCATCGTAAACTCGCGCTCGTGCTCCGGCGAGTAGCCGCGCACCACAAACTCCGGCAGATTCACCATCAGCCGCGGCTCAAGATACGGCGCCGGTAGCCACCGCCACCGCTCGAGCGAGTCGTCGATCTGTCGCACCCGGTCCGCCACCGGCACGTTCAGGCTCTTCACCGTCGCCGGCGTCAGCCTGCCGTCCGCTGTCAGCCCATGCCGCTGCTGATAGCTCCTCAAAGCATCCGACGCCTCCGCCGTGAAGCGCGTCTCCGCTCTCCCCTCCGCGAACTCGCCATCGCCCTCCGCCGCCAGCCGCCCCTCGAGCGCCGCCTCCCCTGCATACGCCTGCCCCGGTGCGATCGGCGACCCCACCATCGGCAGCGGACTCGTCTCCGCCTTCGCCGCCTCCAGGTACTTCGGCAACGCCTCTTCGAGCCTCCGATACCCCTCCGCATCCGGCTCGACCGACGTCAGCAGCTTCGGCACGTCGCTCGACACGATCGCCTCGTCCATCAGAAACTTCGGCAGATCCAGCCGTTTCGACTGCGCGTCAATCTCGAAGTTGAAGTGCTGCGGGCTCACCCGACCCGAGTGCAGATCCGACAGGTACCGCATCGTGTCCACCGTCATCGCCACATCGAATCGGGCGATGTCGTTCTTGTCCTTCGTCGCCAGCCACTGCTGCCGCGCCTCCCAGCGCGAGGCGTCGTAATCCTCCGGCATTAGCCCCTTCTCGTCCGCCTTGGGAAACGCCGCGAGAAAGCCCTTCGCCGCCTCGGTCAGCCTGCCATCGTGCGTCCACGCCGGCTCGTACGCCCGGCTCTTGTAGAAGCTCTCGACACTCGGCTGAAAGTCAGCCACATTCGACCAGCGCTGAAACGGCAGCTGCTTCGCCGTTATCAGCGGCGTCATCGCGTCCTGATAAGGCGGCTTCTCCGGCCCTTCGAGCGCCTGCTTCGCCCGCCGGCAGCCCCCGACCGCCGCCAGCGCCACCAGCGCCATCAGACCGGCGCCGCCCCAGCCGCGTCTGCACCTTGACCCCAAACCGAATCCCAGACTGAATCCCAGACCGATCCTGCCGCTCCCCATCAGACCTGACCGCCCTCGAATCTTCCCCGTTCCTTGCTCATATATACACGCAGCACGGCCGCGTCCAGTAGACGGCCTCGCCCGCCGCTACGGCTGCACCAACCCCGGCAGCGTCGCCAGGCAGGCTACCGCTTGCGTCACCAGGATCCCGCCGCCCAGCACCTGAAACATCCGTCGCTGCCGGCTCTCGAGCGCGTCCGCAAACGCTCCGCCCACAAACGTCAGCAGAAACGGCAGCGCCCACAGCCACGGCGCCGTCATCGTCTGCGTCGTCACCACCGGCAGCAGCGCGAGCCCCACCACCAGCGGAACCGTGTTGCCGAAGTACCGCGACCGCCGCTGCCCCACCCACAGCAGCAGCGACACCACCAGCGCCACCGCGATCGGCCACTCCGCCGCGCCTTCAAAAAATCCCCGCGCCGCCCGCAGCGAGAACCAGAACCGCGCGCTTCCCCCCGTAAACACGTAGAGGAACGCCGGCAGCCGGAACGCGAACGATGCCAGCACCATCACCAGCGCTCCCATCGCCGAAAAGATGAGGATCTGCATTACATACGACCGCCGCCGCTCCGCTAGGTACAGCATCAGCACCGCCGCCGCCACAAACCCCAGCATCGCCGCCAGCAGGTGAGCCGCCGCCGTCAGCCCCAGCGCCGCCGTCAGCAGCACCAGCCGCGGACGCCATCGCCGCCGCGGCCCTTGCATCGCGTGCGCGACCCCGATCGCCGTATACACCAGCCCATACAGCCCCCACATGGCCAGCACCTCATTGTTCGGCCGCACCGCGTACGCGACCACCGCCGGGCAGAAGACATAGAGCCCCAGCGCCAACGCCGCTCCCTCATTGCCGAAGAGCCGGCGCGACACCCACCACAGCCCCGCCCCCAGCCACGCCGCGAAGATCGCAAACGGCAGGTGCAGCAGATACACCACCGCACGAAACTCGTGCCGCTCCTCCCACATCGACCCGCTCAGGCGCCCGCCCGTGTAGAGCCGGTCCTCCGGCCGCCGCAGGTGATCCGCGCCCAGCAGCACGAATCGCTCCATCGTCAGCGGAAACCCCGCCAACCGGTACGCGAATGTCCCGTCGCCCTGCAGATTGCCGCACGTGGTGAAGTACCCCGCCAGTGGCGACGGCCGCTCCCACATCTCGCGCCCGCACTGCGCATACCGGTAGTCAGCCGACGAGAGCTGCTCGCGGCCGATCACCCAGAGGCACTCCCCCAGAAACACCAGCAGCATCAGCGCCGCCAGCCGCTGCGGCCGGCCAACTCGGAATCGGGGAACTCTCATCGTGCCCGCGCTGTCCTCACTGGCGTCCCACCGTCGTCTCCGCGGCAGCCCACCCGTCGCGGCGAGCCCGCACCGCTGCTCCGGCTGCCACTCAAAGTGTATCGTGAGGCCTATGGAGTCGCTTCAATTCACCCCGGGCCGCGCCTTCCTCTCATCAAACTCCTCCGTGGTTCCGTGGACCGTCGTCTTCGAGGACGAGGGCATCGCCGCCTACTTCTACGCCTGCGACCGCTCGCGCGAGACCCAGGAGGAGAGCATCCTCGACGCCATGCTCATCTACAACGTGGCCGCCCTCACCCAGGCCGAGATCACCACCTCCGGTCGCGTCACCCCCACCGACCCTGACCGCGACTCCTCCGCCACCCCCGATCGCCAACGCCTCGCCGCCGTCGAGTGGTCCCGCGACGGCCTTCAGGCCGTCCTCTACCTCGACGGCACCGCCCAGGCCCTCTTCGACTTCAACGCCCACTGCGGCTACTGCCGCTCCAACTTCCCCAACTTCCTCGAGCAACAGGGCGACACCTGGCGCAAAGGCACCCACGCCTGGAGCGACGAAGCCCTGCAACGCTTCGAAACCTCCCTCTACGTCTGACCCGAGCCCTTGGGCATCCGCTCTACCGCACCCTGGCCCTCTGTCTTCGAGCGGTGCCCTGCAAAAGGACGTCTGCACCTCGGCTCTGCGTGCGCCGCGACGACCTACCCCAGAAACATCCGCTCGACTGCCAGCCAGTCATCCACCCGCCGGAACTCCTGACAGCGCACATTGTGCGGCGCCGTATACAGAATGCCCTCGCCGCGAAACCGCCGCAGCTGCCGCGGATTGTCGTCGATCAGGTACTCCGCATCCAGAATTCCCTTGTCGCCGCAGAACACAATGTGCGCCGGCTCGATCGTCGGAAAGTGCCGCTCCAGCCACACATACTTCGCCATGAACGAGGTCGGCACCTCCATCGCCGCCGACGCGATAAACACGTCGTACCGGCTCTGCAGGCGGCCGATCACGCGCTGCGCCTCCGGCATCACCGGCAGCACACCAAAGAAATCCGCCGATCGCAGAAACTCCTCGAGCTGCTCGTGCCGGTCCCGCGGCACCGCCTCCCACATCCACTTGCCCTCAAGATCTTCCTTCGTCAGCCGCTCGCCGAAGGCCGTGTTGTAGCGTCGCAGATGCTCGGTCACCGCGTCCGCGATCACCTCATCCATGTCGATGCAAATCCGCTCCCGGTCCGTCCCGCGCCGACCGCCGCTCACCGGCTGCCCGCCTCGCGCGTCGTCCCGCCCTCGACCGCCGCCGGCCCCTTGCGCTGCGGTGCATCTCGCGCCGGATCCCACCACAGCAGCCGCCCGCACGTCTCGCACGTGATCATCGACTCGTGATCACTCCGGTCCCGCAGATCGTTCCACTTCTGTGGCCGCACCATCATCTGGCACGCCGAGCACTTGCCCTCCACACCCTCCGCCAGCGCCGTCCCCCGGCCCTTCTGCACCCGGTCGTACATCGCGAGCGAGCCCTCGCTGACCCCCGCTCGCAGCTCCGTGCGCTCGCCCTCGAGCCGCACCACCGCCACCTGGTCGCGCTCGATCGTCTCCGCCGCGCGCATCCGCTCCCGCTCCAGCCGCGCCTCCGCCGCTGCCGCGTCCTCGGCCGCCCGCCCCCGCTCGACCGTCAGCGTCTCCGTCCGCACCATGCTTTCGAGCTCGAGATCCTCGAGCCGTGTCACCTCGCTCAGCGAAAACCCGATCTCGTGCTCGAGCGCCGTGATCTGCACGGCCGTCGTCGCCGCATCCATCTGCCGCCGTGCCCGCGCACCCTTCGCCCTCCGGTCCGCAATATCGCTCTCGAGCGATCGCCGCAACTTCTCCTCCGCCGCCAGCTGCTCGTCCAGTCGCAGCACCGCCGCCTGTCCCGCCGCCGAGAGCGCCGCCAGCCCCGCCACATGCCGCGGCAGCGCCGCCAGCTCCTCCCGCAGCCGCTTCAGCTCCAGGTCCACACCCTGCAGGGGAATCATGCGCTCCAGATCCGGATGCATATCGCTCTACTCTCCGTCTGCCGGTGATGCAGCCACTGGCGGCTGGTTCAGCCGCAGCGCCGCCGCGAGCTCTCCGCGCGGCACCCGGCTCTGCGCGCCCGCGGCAAAGTACTTGACCGTGAAGCTGTCCGCCGCCACCTCGTCCTCGCCCACAATCACCATGCGAGACGCCAGCTTGTCCGCTGTCTCAAACGATCGCTTCAGCCGGAACACACCATCTCCCACCTCGACCGCCAGCCCCGCCAGACGCATCTCCCGCGCCAGCCGCAGCGCCGCCGCGTTCTGCGCCACGCCCATCGGCGCGATAAACGCGTCCAGCTTCGTCGCCTCGCCCGGCTCCTGCTCCGCCTGTGCCTCGAGCGCCAGCACCAGACGGTCCTCCCCGATCGCAAACCCGATCCCCGGCGCCTTCGGTCCGCCCAGCATCTCGCTCAGCCCGTCATACCGCCCGCCGCCCAGCAAGGCATTCTGTGTCCCCAGCCCGCTGCCGTCCGGCACCGTAAACTCGAAGGTCGTGCGCGTGTAGTAGTCCAGCCCTCGCACCAGCCGCGGCGCCAGCGTGTACGGCACGCCCACCGCATCAAGCGCCTCCCTCACCTCGGCGAAGTGCCGCGCCGAGGCCTCGTCCAGAAACTCCGCGATCTTCGGCAGCCCATCGATCGTCGCCTGGTCCGCCGGCTCCTTGCAGTCCAGCACCCGCAGCGGATTGGTCTCCGCCCGCCGCTGGCAGTTCGAGCACATGCCCGCCTTCACCGGCTCGAGCGCCTCGCGCAGCGCCGCCCCGTACCGCACGCGATCCGCCGCTGACCCCACTGAGTTCAGCAGCAGCTGCCACCCGCGCACACCCAGCTCATCCAGCAGCGCCGCCAGCATCTCCAGCACCTCCGCATCCCGCAGCGCACCCTCTGCGCCCGACCACGCCGGCCCCAGCACCTCCGCGCCGATCTGCCAGAACTGCCGGTACCGCCCCCGTTGCGGCCGCTCCCGCCGGAACTGCGGCCCGATGTAAAACAGCTTCTGCAGCGTGCCCGCGTCCCCCAGCTTGTGCTCGATATACGCCCGCACCACGCCCGCCGTGTTCTCCGGCCGCAGCGTCAGGCTCTGCGTCCGCTCCGGATCGCGCCGCAGCGGCTCCTCGCCCGGCACGCGCCGGCCCACATCGTCCCCCGGCGTAAACGTGTACATCTCCTTCGAGACAATGTCCGTCTCCTCGCCCACCCCGCGCGCAAACAGCTGCGTGTCTTCGAAGATCGGGGTGCGGATCTCGCCGAAGCCGTACCGCCGGAAGACAGCGCGCGCCGTCGTCTCCACACGGTTCCACAGCTCCGTCTCCGGTGGCAGCAGATCGCGTGTGCCGCGCACCTTCAAAATCATCGCCATTACTTCAGTCTATCCAAAGCTCCCCGGCCCGTCCGTCAATTTGCTTCTCCCGTCTCGAAAGCTCGGGCCAGGCCGCCCTCTACAACGGGAAAAAGATGAACTCGCACCCGTCACTGTGGCAGTTCAGCATTCCCCGCCGCGGCAGCCGCACCGCGTCCCCTGGCGTCCACTCCGGCACCTTCGCCGCGCGCAGCAGGCTGTCGCCCTGCGGCAGGGCGTTGTGCCCCTCGCGCGCCGCCCCCGCCTCGATCACCGCGCCCTTGCCCAGCATGAGATCGAACTCCCCCACGCCGTTCTGCCCCTTGCTCTCCCCCAGGCGCACCGTGCGCAGCCGCTGCAGCTCCTCGCGCCCGTCCTTGTAGGCCGGCCGCAGCCCCCGCTGCCAGAGCGCATCCGCCCGCTGCTTGAGCTCCCGCATCACCGCATCCTCCTCGACCGCGTTGCCCGCCCCACCCTGCACGTTTTGGTGCCCCGTCAGTCGCGCCAGCTCGTAGTCCACCTGCGACGCCCGCATGTCTCCGCGCGCCTCCTCCACCCGCCCCAAGTGCAGCCCAATCACCGGCGACGGCTGATTGCGCCACGCCGCCTGCGCGTATCGCTCCGCCTCCGCCAGCTTGCCCTCCTGAAACAGCACCCACGCCAGCGTGTCCCAGGAGGCCATCACCAGCGACCCCCGCGCCATCTCCTGCGGTCCGATCTCCCCCGCGTGCCACTGCTCGCTCTCCGTCGCCAGCACCGCCAGCCCCTTGCGGCTCGCCGTCTCTGCCACTGCCAGATCGAATCCCGCCTCCGCCAGCCCCCACGCCACCGCGTTCAGCACGTACGCGTCGCTCGACTCCCGCGCCAGCGACTCCAGCACCTCCTTGCCCGGTTCCCGGTTCCCGACCTTGACCTCCGCAGCCGCCACCTGCGCCCGCAGCATCGGCGTCCGCTGCTCCACCGCGCTCATCTTCAGAACCGTCCGCAGCACCTCGAGCGCCGCCGCATCCTCGCCCCGCGCCTGCAGTCGCTTCGCCAGCATCGACGCCCCTGCTGTGCTCGTCGGCACCGCCGTCAGTAGCTTGCGCAACGTCGTGTCCGCGTCCGCCTGGCGCCCCAGCGAGGCCTGCGTCTGCGCCAGCGCGAGATAGACCGGTCCCATCTGCGGGTGCCCCGCAACCTCCTTCTCGAAGTCCACGACCGCCTCGTCCAGCTTCAGCCGGTGGAGCGCCACATACGCGAGCCCACTCCACACACCGGACTGCTCCGGACTCGCCGCCTTCGCCTGCTCTAGCAGGCGTTCAGCCTCGTCGAACTCCTGCCGCTGCATCGCGACCGCCGCCTCGCGCACCAGCCGCGCTCCCTCCGTCGTCCCTCCAGGATCGATCGGCGGCCCCGCCTCGCTCGCCGCGGCCTTGTGATCTGTGCGCGTCAGCTGCACATACGGCTCTCCCGGCTCGAGCGTCGCGTCCAGGAATCTCTTGTAGGCGCTCCACTCCGCCGCTGGAACCTCCGGCCGCAGCACCTCGATCCGCCGCTCCGCCACCAGGGCTCCATCCACGATCCGGTACGTCTTCCGAAACGTCAGGAACGGCGTCTCCTGGTGCACCGCCTCCGGCAGCTCCGCGCCCCAGCCGGCCGGCAGCCTCAGCTCCGTTATCGCCGTGTCCACCCGCGGCGCACCCAGCACGATCGCGTACTTCGGCGGCCTCTTCTCATCCACTGGCGGCAGGTACACCTGCGGAAACATCGTCACGATCCGGTAGTTGTCCCAGTCCCCCAGCTTCTCACGCTCGTAGTCGTACTCCAGCCGCTCCGGCGCCACCGTCGCCTCAGGCTTCGCCACCTCCGTGTGACTCACCGTGCCCGTGAATCCCAGCTGCCGTGAGATGTTCTGCGTCAGCTCGCCCCACTGCGTCGGTGGCACCTGCCGCAACAGCGCCCGGAGCACGACCTCGTCGTCGCCCCGCGTCGTGTAGACGATGTGCGTCGTTGCCGTCCCCGCCGTGCTCAGCGTCCCCTTCACAACAAAGTTGCTGAACGCAGGAAACGGCAGCTCCGCCGGTGTCCGCGCCAGCGCGGCCTCGCCATGGTCCGGAACCCGCAGCGCCCGCTTGTCGCGCAGCGGCAGCAACAGCATGCGGTACGGCGCCACCTCCGCCGTCGCGTCCAGCCACACCGTCCCGCTGCCCATCGGCACCGCCGTGATCAGGTGGTTGAACGCGCTCGGCGACGGCACCTCCTCGTTCATGCGCAGCCCCGCCCCGATCAGCACCGCATCCGCCGGTATCCCCGCCGCGTCCAGCATCGCCGCCAGCAGCGTGTGCTTGTCCTTGCAGTCGCCATATTGGTTCCGAAGCACGTCACTCGCCGGATGCGGCTGGTACCGCCCCGTCCCGAACGCCACCCCGATGTACCGCACCTCCGTCGCCACGTAGCTGTAGAGCGCCTGGATCTTCTCCGCGGGCGCCGTCTTGCCCGCCACCAGCTCCGCGACCTTCGCGCGCACCTCCGCGTCCGCGTGCACCCGCTCGCCCTCCATCCCGCGATACCACGCGCCCACCTCCGCCCAGCTGTGAAAGCTCGTCCACGCGATATCCGGCAGCACACCCTGCGGATCCATCTCCGGCGCGTCCCGCGGCTTGCCGTCCGCGCCCACCGTCGCCTCCGTCTGCGCGCCCGTCCAGCGATACACCGTCTCGCCCCCGGTCGTCGTCTTCACCGGCGCATGCTGCGGACTCCATACCTTCACATACATCTCCGCCGGCACATGCAGCTCGATCACCTCGTCCAGCGCCACCGCCGTCGTGCTGAAGCTGTCCTGCCCCCAGATCTGCCCCGGTGCCTCCGCCGCCGTGCGCAGCACGCGCACCGCATACTCCAGCCGGTCGCCCCCGCGCAGACTCCGCACCGGAATCTGTAACTCTTTCAGGTCACTGTAGAACGGTGCCTGCCGTGTCACCTCCTGCGGCAGCTCCTGCGCGTCCGTCGCCGGCGTCTCGACCACCGTCCCGTCTGCCTTGCGCACCCGCACATACTGGACCTCCACATGCTCGCTCGCGCCCGCGAACGGAATCCGCAGCACCGAGTACTGCTGCGCTGCTGCATCGCTCTGCAGGCGCGTCACCGCGCTCAGCTCGCGCGATCCCGTCCCATCCTTGGCGTACCGGTAGACACTCGCGAGCCTCTCGACCACCAGGCTCTCGCGCGCATACGAGTCCGCCGCCCTCGCCCCCGCGGCGCCCGCGGCCTTTGCCTCTGCGGCGCCCGCAGCCTTCACCGGCGCGCCCGCAGCCGCCGGTGCGCTCTGCCCCGCAGCGCCGTGCACAAAGGAAACACCCAACCAACCAACCAGACCGGCAATAAGGAGCAGGCGACGCAGGCACACCATGCCTCTCACAGCACCACGCAGCCACCCCCGCGGTCATCACGCCCGACGCGCGACACCCTCCCACAGAAGTCGTACCCACCGTCCACCCGGCCCGCAGCGGCACTGCATCCTTATGCACCCGGAACCGCATAATCATTAGCGTTGACGCGGGTACGCGCGACTGCCATGCTCCACGCTGAGGATCTACTATGTCTTCCCTGCCCAGCGCTCACAGCTCCAGCCCCGCCTTCCTGATGTGCGCGCCTGACCTCTACGACGTTCACTACGTCATCAATCCGTGGATGGAGGGCAACCTGCACCGCTCCTCCCGTGACCGTGCCCACGCCCAGTGGCGCGACCTCCACACCGAGCTCTCCCGCATCGCCCGCGTCTTCCTCATCGAGCCCGTCGCCGGCTCCCCGGACATGGTCTTCACCGCGAACGCCGGCCTCGTGCACGGCCGCACCGTTGCCATCAGCCGCTTCTTCCACCCCGAGCGCCAAGGCGAGGAGCCGCACTTCCGCCGCTGGTTCTCCGCCCTCAGCTACACCCTCGTCGAGCTCCCCCCCGACACGCCCTTCGAAGGCGAGGGCGACGCCCTCTTCTCCGTCGACGGCACCCGCCTCTGGATCGGTCACGGCCCGCGCACCGCCGTCGCCAGCCATACCCTCCTCCGCTCCGCCTGGCCCAGCGTCGAGATCGCCAGCCTCCACCTCGTCGATCCCCGCTTCTACCACCTCGATACCTGCTTCGCCCCGCTCTCCAGCGGCGCCTTGCTCTACTACCCGGCCGCCTTCGACGCCGCCTCCCTCGCTCGCATCGAGGCCTTCTACCCGCCCGAGCAGCGCATCCCCGTCTCCGACGCCGACGCCCTCCGCTTCGCCTGCAACGCCGTCAACGTCGGCTCCACCATCCTCCTCAACACCGTCAGCGCCGACCTGCGCCATCGCCTCGAGAGTCACGGCTTCACCGTCATCGAGGTCCTGCTCGACGAGTTCCTCAAGGCCGGCGGCGCCGCCAAGTGCCTCGTCATGCGCCTCAACCCGGCGCTCCACCCCGACCACGCTCCCGCACTCACCATCGACGCACCCGCCGTCACCCTCGACCTGCCCGCCATCCCCATCCCTCTCACGACCGTTGCAACCACCGTGGAGGCCGTATGACGACTGCGACCTCGCCGGCCTCGGCCGCTGGCCTCATCGCCCTCGAGGAGCGCTTCGGCGCGCACAACTACCACCCCCTCGACGTCGTCATCGAGCGTGCCTCCGGTGCCTGGGTCACCGACGTCGATGGCCGCCGCTACCTCGACTTCCTCGCCGCCTACTCCGCCGTCAACCAGGGCCACTGCCACCCCGCCATCCTGCGCGCCCTCGTCGAGCAGGCCGGCAAGGTCACCCTCACCTCGCGCGCCTTCCGCAACGACCAGCTCCCCCTCCTTCTGCGCGGCCTCCACGAGCTCACCGGCTTCGCCATGGCGCTGCCCATGAACTCCGGCGCCGAGGCCGTCGAGACCGCGCTTAAAGCCGCCCGCAAATGGGGAGAGACCCGCAAAGGTATCCCCGCCGGCCACGCGGAGATCCTCGTCTGCGGCAACAACTTCCACGGCCGAACCATCTCCATCGTCGGCTTCTCCTCCGACGCCCAGTACCGCGCCGGCTTCGGCCCCTTTCCCGCCGGCTTTCGCTCCGTCCCCTTCGGCGACCTCGACGCCCTTCGCCGCGCCATCACCCCGAACACCTGTGCCTTCCTCGTCGAGCCCATCCAGGGCGAGGCCGGCATCATCCTCCCGCCCCCCGGCTACCTCGCCGCCGCCGCCCGCCTCTGCCGCGAGCACAACGTCCTCCTCATCGCTGACGAGATCCAATCCGGCCTCGGCCGCACCGGCCGCCTCTTCGCCTATCAGCACGAGGACATCACCCCCGACGTCGTCATCCTCGGCAAGGCACTCTCCGGCGGCTTCTA
The DNA here is from genome assembly GCA_964247625.1 of uncultured Acidobacteriaceae bacterium. Taxonomy (GTDB): domain Bacteria; phylum Acidobacteriota; class Terriglobia; order Terriglobales; family Acidobacteriaceae; genus Edaphobacter. Next base: position 79,873 of record CAXTVA010000008.1, on the reverse strand, counting down.
CCCCGTCTCCGCCGTCCTCAGCTCGCGCGAGGTTCTCGGCGTCTTCGCCCCCGGCGACCACGGCTCGACCTTCGGCGGCAACCCGCTCGCCTGCGCCGTCGCCCGTGCCGCCCTCCGTGTCCTCGTCGATGAAGACCTCGCCGCCCGCTCCGCCGAGCTTGGCGCCCATGCCCTCGCCACCCTCAAGCGCCTCGACTCGCCCATCATCCGCGAGGTTCGCGGCCGCGGCCTCTGGCTGGGCATCGAGCTCAGCATTCCCGCGCGCCCCCTCTGCGAGGCCCTGCGCGACCGCGGCGTCCTCTGCAAAGAGACCCATGAGACCATCATCCGCATCGCCCCGCCCCTTGTGATCACCCGCGACGACCTCGACTGGGGGCTCGCTCAGATCACCGCCGTCCTCACCGCCGCCATCTCAGCCAGGCCATCTGCCGCCACCGTTCCTTCACCCCCCGCCATCGAACCCGTCTTCGCCACCCCATGACGGACAGAACGGCCACCATTCAAACACCAGAGGGAAGGGTCTAGCCCGCCGACCCCTCCGCCGGCGCCCCCGGCACCCGCTTCATCAGCAGGTCGATCTGCCCCGCGTGATGCGAGATGTGCTCGCAGACGTGAAACCACAGGCAGTAGTTGTTGATCGGACCGCCTCCCCAGCCCGGCTCCTTGTCGACCGTGAGCAGCCACGTGTCGTCGTGTTTGGCGAACTCGGCCAGTGTCTGCTCGCGCACCTCGCGCATCGTCTCCTGGTAGAACGCGATGTCGTGGCCCTTGATCGTCGCCCGGCCCGCATCGCCCAGGTTCATCGCCGGCCCCCACTTCGCGTCGTAGTCGGCGGGGAACTTGTCGAAGTTCTCGCCATGAAAGGTGATGCGCTGGTAGAGCACCTCGGTCGCGGCGAGATGGAGCATCAGCGCGCCGATCGTGTTGGCGTTCTTGTCCATCAGAAAGTCGAGCTGCGGCTGCGTCAGCGTGCGCGTCGGTCCCAGCACCGCCAGCTGCATCCAGGTCAGCATCGAGACCAGGGTGCCCACCTGCGGACTGTAGCCCGCCTTGGGACCGATCAGGTTGATCGTGGCTTTGTCGTAAGGAGGCGCGGTTCGCGGCAGCGGCCGTTTGGGGGGCGGCGGCGCCGCAGGGGTCTGGGCCGGCGTGGAGAGGCTGGAGGCGGCACTCTGGGCGAAGAGCGGAACCGCGGCCGAGAGCGCCCCAAACGCAGCTGAGCCGCGAAGAAAGCTGCGGCGCGAAGAAGATGAGAGAGGGATCAGCATCGAGGTACTCCTTGAGGGGCCCTGTTGCTTCGCCGACAGCTTACACCCTCCCCTCGCTCCGCCAGCCGCAGGATCTGTCCTCGTCCGCCCGCCTGCTCCGGGAGCACGCTTAGCTGGTCGCCACCGTCACCGCCTGCCCAAGGTACTCGTCCCCGGTCAACTGGTGCAGCATGAACTCCGCCAGGTCTGCGCGAGAGATCTTGTGCGCCTTCTCCCCACTCCCCTTGCTCACCACCCTCACCGTCCCGGTCGCCTCGCCGTCCGTCAGCATCGGCGGCCGTACCAGCACCCAGTCCAGATCGCTCGCCTCCACCTCCGCCTCCATGCCCGCCTTATCCTTCAGCGCCCCGCGCAGAAAGGTCGGCATCAGCACGTGCTCGTAGAAGAAGCCTGCGCTCTCCCGGCTCTCCCCCTCGCCCATCACCGAGATCACCACCAGCCGCCGCACCCCGTGCTTGCGCATCGCATTCACCACATGGCGCGCCGCATTCGTCTCGAGCGTGGTCTCCTTGTACGGCGTCTTTCCGCCGAGCGCGTCCAGCACCGCATCCTGCCCCGCTACCGCCTCCTCCACCTTCGCCGCATCGAGCACATCGCCCGCGATCACGTGCACGCCCGTCTGGTGGTACTCACTCGGATCGTGTACAAACGCCGTCACCTCGTGGCCCTCGGCCATCGCCTGCTGCACCAACGCCGCGCCGCTCTTCCCTGCCGCTCCAATGACCAGAACCTTCATGCCGCCTCCTGTTCCCACGGTAATCTCGATGTCTCTGGTTCGATGCGGTCAACAGCATGGCGTCTCCCGCAGCCCGACCTCGCCCCCCCGATTCAGCCCTCCCTAGAGCCCGAGACGATCCGGCCTCACCTGCGCGGTACATGGCTCCGCACGAGATCGCCTCACCCCTGGCAAACCCTTCCATTCACAGGAAAATCGTCTTCATTGCATACTTTTTGTCGCGAAGTGGCGCGTCTCCTAGTATCCTGACAGTTGCCCTCGCCAGGGTCGTTTGGAGGTGTATCCGCTTGGCAGAGGTTCGAGTACAGGAAGGCGAACCGCTTGAAAACGCCCTGCGCCGCTTCAAGCGCAAGGTGCAGACCGAAGACATCATCAAGGAAGTGAAGCGTCACTCTTTTTACCTGAAACCCGGGGAAAAGAAACGTGTCAAGGAAGCACTGGCACGCAAGCGCAACCGCAAGAAGATCCGCAAGGAGCAGGACTAAGCTCTCCGGTTCGCAACAACCCGTTCGCTGGACCGCCTGGCCTCAAGCCGGTGGTCCAGCCGGTACCTCACCTGCTGTCGCTGACACCTCCCCGTCGCACGGCACCGGATTCGATCCCCATCGCGCGATCGGTCTCCCGGTTCACCCAGCACTTCGACCACCGCACCTCCGGGCCATCTGTGCTTTTTCCAGTCGTATGGGAGAGGTAACATGGATTTCATCGACCGCATCCTGATGTGCGCCGACTGCGGGCAGAGCTTTGTCTTCACCGCAGGCGAGCAGCTGTTCTTCTTCGACAAACAGTTCCGCAACGATCCCAAGCGCTGCAAACCCTGCAAGTCGCGACGCGCCAACGCCTCCGCGCAGCCCGGCTCCGGCCCCGCCGCCGCCGGCCTCTCGCGCACGGAGACCCGCACTGTCTGCTCCGCCTGCAATGTTGAGACCACCGTCCCGTTCAAGCCCACTCAGGGACGGCCGGTCCTCTGCCGTCAGTGCTTTCAGCTGCAGCAGCACGCCGTCACGGCCGAGCGTCAGGCCGCCGCCAACGGCCAGCCCTCCACAGAGCATAAGCAGCCGGTCGGCTCAATGGCGTCCTAGCCGGCAGCTTCGATGGGGGGACGCCGTTGCGTCGGTGCACCAACGCGGCCCACGTGTCGGCACCCCCTGTCAGGTCCGCTCCGATCCTCGCCAAGCCGGATCGCCAGGCGCACGGACCCCTCCGCCAAGCACCACCTGCAGATCGCGACGCCGAGCCGACCACGCGCACAAAGGCTCCGCCGTAGCGGAGCCTTTAACCAACCCGTACAAGAGACTTAGGCCTGCGCCGACACCGCATCGACCGACACGAACCGTCCCCGCTGGCCCCGATCCTGAAAGCGCACCACGCCATCGATCTTGGCAAACAGCGTGTCGTCCTTGCCGCGGCCCACGTTCAGCCCCGGCTTCAGCGGCGTTCCGCGCTGCCGTACCAGGATCGACCCACCCGTCACCGTCTCACCGCCAAACCGCTTCACGCCCAGCCGCTGCGCGTTTGAGTCGCGGCCGTTCTTTGAGGATCCAAGCCCTTTTTTGTGTGCCATCTCTCTACCTCTTCCGCGCCGCCCGCAGGCCTCTGCGCCAATCGAAATCTGATCCGGCCAGCGCCCGCTCTAGCCCTGCGCCGTCGTGAAGCTCTTCCCGTTCACCTGAATCTCGTTGATGCGAACCTCGACGTAGTTCTGCCGGTGCCCCTGCATCTTCTTGTACTGCTTCTTGCGCTTCAGCTTGAAGACCAGGATCTTCTCCCCGCGTCCCTCGCCGACGACCGACGCCAGCACCTTCGCGCCGCCCAGCTCCTGCTCGAACTGCCCCTGCTCACCCGACACCGCTAGCACGTCCGCAAACTCGACCGCGCCGTTCTCGTGCGCCGTCGTCTCCACGCGCAGCGTATCGCCGGGCTGAACCCGGTACTGCTTACCACCTGTGCGAATCACTGCGTACATATGCCAAAACCTCATCCGCACGGTCGCGGTCGTCGCCGCGCTCGCACTTCTTCTCAGAGTATCGTGTGGGCGCTCACGCCTACCAGCCTCGGCCGCCAGCCACGCAGCACGCGCGATCAGCCGCCAGACTCTCGGCCCGCTCCAGCCAGACCGGAAGCAGTGCCAAACCTCAGAAGTGTACCCCGCCACAGCCGCAGGGTCAACGCTCTCACGCTCGCGGCGACGCGGAGACACCGCTCTGCTTCGGCCATCTCCACGCAAACCAGACGATCAGCCCCGTAAGTGCGATCTCAATCGCACCGTAGACGACATAGAAGTGCCAGCTGCCCCTGATCGCCAGCACCATCACCAGCGTGTACAGCACGCCAGACACAAGATTCACCCAGCGATTCACCCGCGCCGGCAGGGCGAGACACAGAAACGGCATCAGGCTCGCCAGAATCGTACTTGCGGACATCCCCAGCAGGATCCTCTGCGACGTCGCACCGAAGACCGTTCTCCCCGACAGCATGTCCTGGAGCTGGCCCGGCTGATAGAGCTCAAAGTAGTCTCCGTAGATGTAAAAGGAAAGAACAGAAGACCACAAGGCGAACAGCTTCAACTTGACGTCCACTCTCCTGTCTTCGAGGACCGAAGCGCTCTGCTCTCCCATCACTGACCTCCTTGTCTCGCATAACGGCTCTCGCCTTCGACAGTACCCCTGCCCTGGCAGTACCCCTATCCCTGAACTCCGACCGAACCGTACAGCCCTCCAGCGCGCAGACGTCCGCGGCCCGCGACACCGACGTGCCAGCCCCAGATCCGCTACCAGCCCCGGGATACCGGATGCTTACTCGCGGACGGCAGGACGCCCGCTCCGCCGCGCCGCTGCCCGAAACAGGTACACCCCCAAGCAGCAGATCAGCGGCTCCAGCGGATGCCGGAAGCGCGCGTGCACCGTCACCAGATAGTAAGGCAGCGGGAGCAGCAGAAACGCCCCCAGCATCAGACCCGCCCCCGGCCTCCGCCGCCCGAGCGCGACCGCCAGTCCCAGCCACCCCGCCAGGCTCAGGAAGCTGAAGTTCGCCACCCGGAACCACTCGCTCACCGGCCGCCCGTCCTCCGGATGCGGCACACTCGCCCAGTAGAAGTACACCCGCTTCGCCACATTGGCCCAGAACCGCCCGCGGTCCGCCCGCACCGCCGCTTCTGCCATCGCGCCCCGCATCCGCGCATACCGCACCTCGCCCATCGCCGCGTACAGCCGCAGCTGATCCTGCGCCTGGTACGGGTGGTCGTACTCCATCAGCAGCCCCGTCGCCCCCGGCCCATTGCCCAGGTACGCCTCTACCCCGAGATTGCCGCGCATCGGCACCCACGCGTGAAACACCTCCCGGTTCCGCCACGTCCACGGCCCGACACACGCGACAAACACGATCGCCGCCAGCACCGCCCCCCGCGTCGCCTGCACCCGTCGCGCCTGCCCCCACCACACCCATCCGCCACACACCGGTAGAAACAGCAGCAGCGATGAGTTCGACAGACCGATCAGCCCCCACAGCAGCCCGAACCCCGCCCATCGCCGCCCACTCGCGCCACCCGTCGACCCAGTCGTCTCCCCCACCCCGCGCATCCGCAGCGCCAGCACGATCACCGCCGCGAACAGCGCCGTCGTCACCGACATCTCCCACACCCAGTGCACGGCATACTGCATCGCCGCCGGGTACGCCGCCCACAGCCACCCCGACCACACCCCCACCCGCCGCCCGAAGCACCGCGCCCCCATCTCCCACACCAGCATCGCCGTCCATGCCGAGAACACGCAGTTGATCGCCAGCACCACCCACGCCGACGCCGCCGTATACACCCCAAAAACCCGAAACACCCCCGCGACCAGCAGCGGATACAACGGCGGCAGCCAGGCCGTCGGTCCCGTGTGCGGCATCGTCGCCTGCGCGAACGGGTCGGCAAACCCGCGCCCCGTCGCCAGCGCCTTCGCGATCCGCCCTGTCTCCCACCCAAACTGAAAGTGATCGTCCGTCGCCCGGATCCGGTACTGGTGCGCCAGCGTCATGTACAGAAGCCGCAGCGCCAGCGCCACCCAGAACACGCGCCACGGCGCCCGCACCCCCGCCGGGCCGCCGCGCATCCATCGCCCCACCGCCGCCCAGCGCCCCATGCCCGCGATTCTAGTCGCCGCCCCGCCGACCCCCCGTCCTTACCCCTCCGCCAGGAAGCGGTCCGCCGTCCGCAGCGACAGCGCCATGATGGTCAGCGCCGGATTCGCCGGCAGCGCACTCGGAAACGTCGAGTTGTCCGAGATCCAAAGATTCGGAATCTCATGGCTCCGCCCCGCCTCGTTCACCACCGAGCTCTCCGCGTCCTTGCCCATCCGGCACGTGCCCACCGTGTGCGCCGACCGCTGAAACGTCCACACATCCCGCGCCCCCGCCGCCGCCCACACCGAACGCATCATCTTGTCCGCGTGCTCGCTCATCGCCGTCTCGTTCTTGCCGTAGCTGAAGTGCACCCGCGGCTTCGGCACACCGTGCGCGTCCACCTCGTCTGAGAGCTCGAGAAAGTTCCGCGCATCCGGCAGGCAGTCCCCGTTGATCCCGATCCCCGCGACGTGGTTGTACCGCTGCAGATAGTCCACCAGCGGCTCGCCCCACAGCCCGCGCCCGCGCGCCACCTGGATCGACCACGTGATCGGCACGATCCCCAGCGGCTGCACCAGGTACCCGCCCGCGAACTTCACCCCCTTCGGCCGGATCATGTCCTCCGTGATCAGCGACGCGGGAAACCCCTTGTTCGGCCGCATCTCCTGCTCGAACGTCCCCCACACCTGCGTCGCCACGTGCGCCATGAAGTTCCGGCCCACCTGTCCGTTGCCGTTCGCGACTCCCGCGTGCAGCAGCAGCCGCGGCGTCTCGATCGCCCCCGCGCACACAAACACCGCCCGGCACCGCTGCAGCGCGTTCACGCCCCGACCGCTGCCTGCCGCGCCGTTACCGCCCGCGCCGCCGCCGTCCGCCCGCGCGAGCGCGTCCGCCGTTCCGTGCGCCTCCGTACGGCAGTGGGCGACTCCCGTAATGCGCCCCGCGCCGTCGCGCTCGAAGCCGTGCACAGTGCAGTTCGGCCGGATCTCCGCCCCCATCGCCACCGCCGCCGGCAGATACGTCACATCCATGCTCGCCTTTGCGCCGTTACGGCAGCCCTGGTGACAGTACCCGCGATTCACGCACCCGTGGCGCTCCGCGTAGCCGCCCATCTCCGCCGTCGCCGTCACCTGGTAGGTGCGCGAGACCGCCGCAATCGGCGCCTCGCTCGTCCGCACCCCGATCTCCGCGCAGCCGTACTGCATCACCTGCGCCGGTCCGTTCAGCGCCACCGGCGGCAGCGGATACCGCCGCTCCGCATCCCATGGATAACTCTCCGGTCCCGAGACCCCCAGATACTGCTCCACCCGCTCGTAGTACGGCCGCAGCTCGTCCAGCCCGAATGGCCAGTCCATCCCCACGCCGAACTCCGTCCGTATTGCCAGGTCGCGCGCGTCCACCCGCGGCACATACGCCCCCCAGTGCAGCGTCGATCCACCCACCCCCGTGCCGCTGTTGTTCGGCCCGAACGCCGTCGGCGTCTCCCCCGCGCTCAGCCGCTCGCCCAGCCAGTAGAGACTCGACGCCGCGATCTCATCCGTCGCAAACTCCTCCCCCGGCGACCAGTTCCGTCCCGCCTCGAGCGCCACCACCCGCAGACCCGCCGCCGCCAGCCGCGCCAGCAGCGGCGCACCCCCGGCGCCCGTACCGATCACGACCGCGTCCACCACCTCGTCGGCTCCATACCGCCGCATCCCGTCCAGCTTCATCGTGTCGTCTTCTCCCGCGGCTCCCACCGCTCCACCGCGCCCGGACCCAGCTGCACAAACCCCTTCATCGAAGCCGTCTCGCCGCCGTCCGCGATCCCGCTGTAGCCCATCGTTGCCAGCGTCGCCGGATGCGCCACATACTGCCGCGTGGCATCCGCCCGCACATCCTCAAACCAGCGCTGCATCCTCTCGGCATCGAGCGCCGGAACGTCCGACGTCAACCGAACCGCCGCCTCGATCCGCACCAGCAGACCCTGCCCAAGCTCGCCCGCCGCCGCCTCCCGCAGCAGGTCGTCCTTGTCATCCGCCTCGAGCGTCAGAAAGCTCCGGCCAGCCCTTCGCTCGGCGTGCCAGTCCAGCGTCGCGAGCCCCGCCCGGTACGCGTCCGCATCGTCCGGCAGCACCGCATATCGCCAGCCGTCGCCGTTACCCTCCGCCAGGTCCCGGTCGATGCGCGCCGCAAGATCGATCGACGGCCGTCGCTGCGGCACAATGCGATCCACCAGCGCGCGCAGCGTCGTCAGCTCCGCCAGCGTCAGCGCCTGCGGCGCCCGCAGCGGATCATCCGGCTCCGCCCGCCTCTCCAGCACCGTCCGCGTCGCCGCACTCACCCGCTCCGACCGGATCAGCGCCTGGTACTTCGGCTCCACCTCGATCTCCCGCCGCGCCGGCCGCGGCGCCTCCGGATCTCCCAGCTGCCCGGCAAACTCCCCGATCAGCCGCGCCAGCTCCATCGGCTTCTCCGCCGGAATCAGGTGATTCGCGTGCAGCGTCGCCAACCGCCCGTTCGGCCAGTGCGGCATCGACACCATCCGCTGCACGTCCGGCCCCAGCGCCCCGTCCTTGTCCCCCGCAACCACCAGCACCGGCAGCCCTAGCAGCCCCACCCGCGCCGCCCAGTCCTCCCGGCTTCCATGCTCGAGCCACGCCCGCCACGCCGTGCGATTCATGCGCTGCACATCCGCGACCAGCACCTCCATCACCTCCGCCGGCACGTCCTCCGCCGAGTTCTCGCGAATGTACTGTGTCGCGTGCGCGTGGTCTTTCGCCGACACCTGTCCCAGGCTCGCCAGCATCGCGCTCCGCTTGCGCTCCGTCATCGGCTCCGGACACGGCGGCGACGGCGCCACCAGCACCAGCCCCTCTAACCCCCGCAGCCGCGCCTCGCCCTCCGCCCGCAGCCGCGCCAGCACCGCCGCGACCTTGCCCGCCATGCTGTGTCCGACCAGCACAAACCGCCGCAGATCAAGCTCGCGCAGCGTCCGCGTCACCGCCTCGGCCATCTCCTCGACCGTGTAGCCGGGCATCTCGACCGCATCGCCAAACCCCGGCAGGTCCACGCCAAGGCACCGGAACCGATCCCGCAGCCGATCCACCACCGCCGCCCACTCGCGATGACTTCCGCCCAGAAACGGCATCATCACCAGCGCCGGCTCTCCCATACCCCGGGTTGTTACAGGTAGCATCGTCCCCTCTCCCGCGTTCTCATCTGCATCTGGCATAGACCCCATCTGATGCTACGACCTCAGTCTGCCTCCTGACCGCCGCGCCAGCCGCTCCGCGACACCACAAAACTCCTCGCTCCCGCTTCACTTCGCCAACGCCTGCCGCGACGGCGCACACCACCGCCCAGCCGAACCACGCCTCGTCCCCCGCGGAACCTTCCCCGTCCGCCTCTCCACAAAGGTGATCGGCTGCTCTCACCCAACCGTCCGCAGGAACGCGCAGTCTCCTTCGCTGAGACCCCGCGCCCGGGCCCGTGCCGCCCATGCGACAATCGGGGTACGCGAGCCATGCCCACCCAGCAAGCCCAGACCCCGGCGGCCTCTCCTCCGAACTCCGTTCCGACCCCCTGCACCATCTCCCCCGCGCTGCTCAAGCAGCACTCCATCACCCCGGACGAGTACGCCCGCCTCCTCGAGCTCCTCGGCCGCACCCCGTCCCTTACCGAGCTCGGCATCTTCTCCGTCATGTGGTCCGAGCACTGCTCCTACAAGAGCTCGCGCGTGCACCTCCGCCGCCTCCCCACCAAAGGCACACGCGTCTCTGGACCGGGAGCGGTGGTCCAGGGCCCCGGTGAAAACGCCGGCATCATCGACGTCGGCGACGGCTGGGCCTGCGCCTTCAAGATCGAGTCCCACAACCACCCCAGCTACATCGAGCCCTACCAGGGCGCCGCCACCGGCGTCGGCGGCATCCTCCGCGACATCTTCACCATGGGCGCCCGCCCGCTCGCCGTCATGGACTCCCTCCGCTTCGGCCCCCTCACCCCACCCCCCACCCTGTCCTCCCGGCCGGAGCGCAGCGAAGTGGAGGCAGGACCTGCTTCACCCGAGACACCACCCCCAGACCTCACCGACTACGCCAAGAACCACCAGGTCGCCAACGGCGTCGTCGCCGGTGTCGCCGGCTACGGCAACTGCTTCGGCGTCCCCAACCTCGGCGGCGAGACCCGCTTCGAGCCCTGCTACTCCGGCAACCCGCTGCTCAACGCCTTCGCTCTCGGCCTCGTCCGCCACGACGAGATCTTCTACGCCAAGGCCACCGGCGTCGGCAACCCCGTCTTCTACGTCGGCGCCAAGACCGGCCGCGACGGCATCCACGGCGCCACCATGGCCTCCGAAGAGTTCACCGAAGGCTCCGAGCAGAAGCGCCCCAACGTCCAGATGGGCGACCCCTTCCTCGAAAAACTCCTCCTCGAAGCCTGCCTCGAAGCCATGAAGACCGGCGCCGTCCTCGGCATCCAGGACATGGGCGCCGCCGGCCTCACCTGCTCCACCTGCGAGATGGGCGCGCGCGGCCAGCTCGGCGTCTCCATCGAGCTCGACCGCGTCCCCCAGCGCGAGACCGGCATGTCCAGCTACGAGATCATGCTGTCGGAGTCCCAGGAGCGCATGCTCCTCGTCGCCGAAAAAGGCCGCGAACAGGAGGTCATCGACGTCTTCACCCGCTGGGGCCTCGACTGCGCGGAAGTCGGCCTCGTCACCGCCGACGACGTCATGCGCGTCTCGCACCACGGCGAGCTCGTCGCCGAGATCCCCAACCCCGCCCTCACCGACGACGCCCCCCTCTACCACCGGCCCGTCGGAACATGGCAGGCGCCCGTGCCCAAAGACCCGCCCGATTGGGTCCTCAAAGAGTTACAAAAGCCTCGCGACTACACCGCCGACCTGCTCCAGCTCCTCGCCAGCCCCAACCTCTGCGACAAGCGCTACATCTACGAGCAGTACGACTCCATGGTCCAGACCAACACCGTCCAGGGCCCCGGCTTCGAGGCCGGCGTCATCCGCATCAAGGGAACCGGCACAGTCGACCCCGACGGCACCCGTCACGAGCGCGGCCTCGCCATGGCCCTCGCGGGCAACGGCCGCTGGTGCTACCTCGACCCCAAACTCGGCGCCATGCACGCCGTCGCCGAAGCCGCCCGCAAGGTCGCCTGCACCGGCGCCACCCCTGTGGCGGCCACGAACTGCCTCAACTTCGGCAACCCCGAAAAGCCCGAGATCATGGCCCAGCTCTCCGCCGCCATCGACGGCATCGCCGAGGCCTGCACCGCCCTCAACACCCCGATCACCGGCGGCAACGTCAGCCTCTACAACGAGACCCGCGGCGAAGGCATCTACCCCACCGCCGTCCTCGGCGTCGTCGGCATCCTCGAGGATGTAACCAAAGCTGTGCCCTCCAATCTGCAGAGCGGAGATGAACTCGTCCTTATACTCGGCACTTCACCGACGCAGTCAGTGGAACGCCTCCAGCAAGAACTAGGCTCTTCTGAATTCGCCAACACCGTGCTGAATAGCTCTTGGGGCGTACCGTCTGCGCTGGACCTCCACAAGGAACAGCAACTTCAAACCTTTCTTCAAACGCTTGCGGCATCTGGCTTGATCGGTTCTGCCCAGGACGTATCAAGTGGAGGGATCGCTGTAGCTCTGGCCAAAATCTGCATCGGAAGTGGTCGGGGCATCACCGCCAACATATCCGGCCTTGCATGGTCGATGTCTGGATCCTCGGAACTGTCGCAAACTCCTCGCGACGGTATCGCAACCGAATGTGCTCTCTTCGGCGAACACAGCTCCATGGCGCTTGTGACCGGTACCGCAACAAATATCGGCGCGGTAATCCATCTCGCAAAACAGGCTGGAATTCCATGCACGCCCGGCGGTACGGTCACTTCCGATAAAGAGCTCTCGATCTCAAACCGGAATCCATGGGGACCAGAGTCGGAGGCAAGTGACGGATATCACGAGATTGTCGTCTCCATCGCTGACCTCCGCACCGCCTACACCCAAACCCTCCCCTCCCAGCTAGCCGCCGAGGTCGTCACCGCATGATCGAACTTCGGCCCATGCAGGATGCCGTCGCAACCTTGACCGAATCTGTTGCTCTCATCGAGGAGACCAAAGGCCAATTTTCAGAGCCAATCAATCTGCTGATGCAGAGGGGTCTCATTCAGGCGTTCGAATACACCTACGGACTGGCCGTCCTGACGATGACCCGCTACCTCAGAGAGCACGCGTCCGTGCCGGAAAAGCATGATCTCAATGTTTTTGAGGAACTGATCCGCGTAGCCGATGAGCATCGGCTGCTGCTCTCTCCCATCGGCAAATGGAAGTCCTACCGGCACGCAAGAAATCTGACCAGTCACACCTACAATCGCGCCAAAGCAGATACTGTGGCTGCACTGGCGCCAGACTTCGAGCGTGAAGTGCAGTTTTTGCTGGCGCAACTTCGGGAAAGGGTAACGAAGTGACCCACCTTCCGATCACGATTGAACCCGACGAGGCCCGCATCATCCTCGATGTCCTCCAAGCGCGTATTCCCGGTCGCAGTGTTTGGGCGTTCGGGTCTCGCACCAAGAACAGGGCGCGCCGACGCTCCGACCTCGATCTTGCCATCGGTGGCGATGAGCCGTTGTCTCTCGATCTCTATCTCGATCTGAAGCAGGATTTCCTCGAATCCGATCTGCCTTACTTCGTCGATCTACTCGACCTCGCCGACACAGCCGCTGACTTCAAACGCGTCATCGAATCCGATCTCGTTCCTATCTCGCAGCTACAGCGGCAGTTCGAAGCCGACCACGACGACCCCACCCCCTTCGACAAACTCCGCGAAGAGTGCGGCGTCATGGCCATCTACAACCACACCGACGCCGCCCGCCTCACCTACTGGGGCCTCTACGCCCTCCAGCATCGCGGGCAGGAGTCCGCCGGCATCGCTACCGCCGACGGCAGCCACATTACCGACTTCAAAGGCATGGGCCTCGTCTCCGAGATCTTTACCGACCCCGTCCTCGCCCGCCTTCCCGGCCACCTCGCCATCGGCCACACCCGCTACTCCACCACCGGCGACTCCGCCCTGCTCAACGCCCAGCCCATCTCCGTCGAGTCCACCAAGGGCCTCATCGCCATCGCGCACAACGGCAACCTGGTCAACCTCGGCACCTCGCGCGAGCGCCTCGAGCGCGCCGGCGCCGTCTTTCAGACCACCTCCGACTCCGAGATCATCGTCCAGCTCATCGCGCACTGCAGCAAGAACACCCTCATCGACTGCATCGCCGACGCCCTCGCCGAAGTCGACGGCGCCTTCTCCATCGTCATGATGACGCGCAACCGCATCTTCGCCGCCCGCGATCCGCACGGCTTCCGCCCCCTCTCCATGGGCCGCATCGAAGGCCGCCACGGCGCCCCCGATACCTTCGTCTTCGCCAGCGAGACCTGCGCCTTCGACCTCCTTCACGCCAAATACGAGCGCGACGTCGAACCCGGCGAGCTCGTCATGGTCTCCGAAGACGGCGTCACCTCGCGCTACTTCAACCGCGAGACGCAGCAGGCGTCCTGCATCTTCGAGCACGTCTACTTCGCCCGCCCCGACTCCCGCATCTTCGGCCGCCCCGTCCAGAAGTCCCGCGACGAGATGGGCCGCCAGCTCGCCCGCGAGTCCCACGTCGACGCCGACCTCGTCGTCCCCGTCCCCGACTCCGGCGTCACCGCCGCCCTCGGCTACGCCGCCGAGTCCGCCATCCCCTTCAACTTCGGCCTCATCCGCAACCACTACGTCGGCCGTACCTTCATCCAGCCAGAGCAGCGCGTGCGTGACTTCGGCGTGCGCATGAAGCTCAACCCCGTCCGCGCCCTGCTCGAGGGCAAGCGCATCATCCTCGTCGATGATTCCATCATCCGCGGCACCACCTCCCGCAAGATCGTCCGCATGTGCCGCTCCGCCGGCGCCGCCGAGGTCCACATGCGCATCTCCTGCCCCCCCACCATCTCCCCCTGCTTCTACGGTGTCGACACCCCCTCCGCCAAAGACCTCATCGCCGCCAACAAGTCCATCCAGGAGATCTGCGACTTCATCGAAGCCGACTCCCTCGCCTACCTCTCCCTCGACGGCCTCATCCACTCCTGCACCCTCGGCGAACCCCGCAACGGCCTCACCCCCCAGTCCTTCTGCAGCGCCTGCTACACCGGCCACTACCCCACCCAGTGGGTCGACGTCAAAGAGATCCTTCCCGCCACCGCCGCCGTCCCCGCCTAGCCCCTCCCCGCCTCACTCCCCATCCTGTGCCTTGCTCGTCTTCCCGAGCGGGATCCGCCTCTCGCCTGTCCTCCCCGGGAGACGAATCTGCGCTCTTCGTCTCGACCCGGAGCAGGTCCTCGCCCCTCTCCTCGAGACCAGCACCTGAGTCCACTCACTCGCGAACGCATCCATCCTCCATGCAGATCGGCATCGACAGCTTCGCCGCCCTCGTCCCCGACCCGCTCACCGGCTACATCGTCTCCGCCGCCGAGCGTATGAACCACCTCCTCGAGGAGATCGTGCTCGCCGACCAGGTCGGCCTCGATCACTTCGGCCTCGGCGAGCACCACCGTGAGGAGTACCTCGACTCCGCCCCCGCCGTCATCCTCGCCGCCGCCGCCGCCCGCACCACCCGCATTCGCCTCACCTCGGCCGTCACCGTCCTCTCCGCCGCCGACCCCGTCCGCGTCTTCCAGCAGTTCGCCACCCTCGACCTCCTCTCCGGTGGCCGCGCGGAGATGGTCGTCGGCCGCGGCTCCTTCGTCGAGTCCTTCCCCCTCTTCGGCCTCGCCCTCGAGGACTACGACTCGCTCTTCGCCGAAAAGCTCGATCTCCTGCTCACCCTCCGCGACCAGACCCATCCCCACTGGTCCGGCCAGCACCGCCCCGCGCTCACCGGCCAGGGCGTCTTTCCACGACCCCTCCAGAACCCCATCCCCGTCTGGCTCGGCGTCGGCGGCACCCCCGCCTCGTTCGCCCGCGCCGGCGCCCTCGGCCTGCCGCTCATGGTCGCCATCATCGGCGGCGAGCCCCATCGCTTCCGCCCCCTCATCGACCTCTACCGCGAGGCCGGCCGCCGCGCCGGCCACACCCCCGACCAGCTCCCCGTCGGCATCCACGCCCTCGGCTACCTCGCCGACACCGACGCTCAGGCCGCCGACGACTTCTTCCCCGGCTACGCCGCCGCTTTTACCAAGATCGGCCAGGAGCGCGGCTGGCCCCCCGTCACCCGCCGCCAGTTCAACGCGCTCCTCGGCCCCACCGGCGCCCTGCTCGTCGGCAGTCCCGCCACCGTCACCCCCAAGCTCCTCGAGATGAGCAACGCCCTCGGCGGCATCAGTCGCATCAGCTTTCAGATGAGCGTCGCCGCCCTCCCTCACGCCAGACTCCTCCACGCCACCGAGCTCCTCGGCCACGACCTCGCCCCCGCCGTCCGCCAGGCCCTCCCCAACGCTGTCCCTCTGCCATCGCCTATGTCGTCTATGTAACATCCACACCGAGGAATTACGAGCGATCGTTGTCGCGCCACGAGCCGCACACATTGCGCAGACACGCAGGCCGCACCCGGAAGGGCTCTGGAGGAAGCCCTCCAACGTTGGCGCATCCACCCCGCCCCAAGACGTACACTGGAAATAGCGCTCCCCGGTCGGACGCCCTCAGGGCGACCCGCACCGACGCTCCCGGACCGATACCCTAGGTCCAGACGTAAACCTTATCGTTCGAAGACTTTGACACACTTCGGTAGGGGTGGGGGATATCCCGTTCGACGCGCGTTCTCGTCCGGAAGACCAGCACATCCACGCAGCCGTCGCTCGCCGTGCATCTCATCTCGAGAGAGCCCGTCCCCGGAGAGCACACAGCATGGAACGCAGAGAGTTTCTTAAGTCCGTCACCGTCGCCGGCGTCGCCGCGGCCACCGGCGCGAACGCCGCCGCCCAGTCCACCACCGCCGCCACCAAGCGCCCCGAGTCCCCCGACATGCAGTACCGCATCCTCGGTACCACCGGCGAGCGCGTCTCCGCCATCGGCATGGGCGGCTTCCACATCGGCAAACAGAAGGACCCCGCCGAGAGTATCCGTCTCATTCACGCCGGCGTCGACCAGGGCATCACCTTCCTCGACAACTGCTGGGACTATAACGACGGCATCTCCGAGGTCCGCATGGGCCAGGCCCTCAAGACCGGCGGCTACCGCCAGAAGGTCTTTCTCATGACCAAGATCGACGGCCGCACCGCCAGCGAGTACTCAAAGCAGCTTGAGCAGTCCATGGGCCGGCTGCAGACGGACGTCATCGATCTCGTCCAGTTTCACGAGGTCATCCGCATGGAAGACCCCGACCGCATCTTCGCCGAGGGTGGCGCCCTCGAGGCCGCCATCGCCGCCCGCCAGGCCGGCAAGATCCGCTACATCGGCTTCACCGGCCACAAGGACCCCCTCGTCCATCTGCGCATGCTCGAGGTCGCCCAGAAGCACAACTTCCACTTCGACACCGTGCAGATGCCCGTCAACGTCATGGACGCGCACTTCCGCTCCTTCACCCGCCAGGTCATTCCCGTCGCCGATAAACAGGGCATCGGCGTCCTCGCCATGAAGACCTTCGGCGACAACTTCATCCTCTCGAGCAACACCGTCCAGCCGGTTGAGGCTCTTCACTACGGCCTCTCTCAGCCCGTCTCGGTCGTCATCACCGGCATCGACTCCATGCCCATCCTCGACCAGGCCATCTCCGCCGTCCGCACCTTCAAACCCATGACCGAGGCCGAGCAGAAGACGCTGCTCAGCAAGACCGAGCTCGCCGCCAGCGAGGGCAAGTACGAGCTCTTCAAGACCACGCCCCACTTCGACGGCACCGCCGCCAACCCAAAGTGGCTCGGCTAACATCGAGACCGTCATGAACGCGCTCCTGCTCTCCCGCTACAGCCACCTCGAGCTCGCCGATCTGCCCACGCCCACCCCCGGCCCCGGCGAGGTCCTCATCGAAGTCGCCGCCTGCGGCATCTGCGGCAGCGACGTGCACGGCTACGACGGCTCCTCCGGCCGCCGCATCCCTCCCGTCGTCATGGGTCACGAGGCCGCCGGCACGATCGCCGCCCTCGGCTCCGGCGTCTCCGGCCTCGCAGTCGGCGATCGCGTCACCTTCGACTCCACCGTCTTCTGTGGCGAGTGCGCCTTCTGCCGCCGCGGGCAGGTCAACCTCTGCGACCACCGCCAGGTCGTCGGCGTCTCTACCGACGAGTACCGCCGCGCCGGCGCCTTCGCCGAGTTCGTCACCGTTCCGGCGCGCATCGTCGTCCCTCTGCCGGCCGGCCTCTCCTTCGCCGAGGCCGCCATGCTCGAAGCCGTCTCCGTCGCGCTCCACGCCATCCACCTCTCCGAGGTCCGTGGCGGCGAGACCGCGCTCGTCCTCGGCGCCGGCATGATCGGCCTCTTGCTTCTACAAGCCGCGCGCGTCGCCGGCTGCACCCGCATCCTCGTCGCCGACGTCGACCCCACCCGCCTTCGTCTCGCCGAAGAGCTCGGCGCCGACCGCACCCTCAACGCCACCGGGGACGCCCTGCTCGCAGAGATCCTCGCCGAGACCGGCGGCCACGGCGTCGACCTTGCCCTCGAAGCCGTCGGCCGCGACGAGACCGTCAACGCCGCCATCGCCGCCGTGCGCAAGGGCGGCACCGTCACCCTCGTCGGCAACATCGCGCCCACCGTCACCATCCCGCTGCAGAGAGTCGTCACCCGCCAGATCCGCCTCCAGGGCTCCTGCGCCTCCGCCGGCGAGTACCCCCAGGCCATCGACCTGCTCGCCACCGGCAGAATCACCGTCGCTCCCCTCATCACCGCCGTCGCCCCCCTCGCCACCGGCCCGGATTGGTTCGCCCGCCTGCACGCCCGTGAGCCCAACTTGATGAAGGTCGTCCTCGACCCGCGTGACGGCCTGCACCCGCACTCGAGCCCAGACCTGGCCACCGACTCGCACCCGCGCGAGTCCGCGGACGACGCCCATGCCTGACGCCGGAACCGCAGCCACCGGCCTCTTCGACCTCACCGGCCAGACCGCTCTCGTCACCGGCGCCAGCCGCGGCCTCGGCCAGCGCTTCGCCCGCGCCCTCGCGCAGGCCGGCGCCGATCTCGTCGTCACCAGCCGCCACCCGGCCGACCTCGCTTCCTTCGTCGCCGAGATCGCCGCGCTCGGCCGCCGCGCCACACCGCTCGCCCTCGATGTGCGCGACCACGCCAGCATCGAAGCCATGGCGCACGCCGCCTCCCAGGCCGCCCCGCAGGTCCACATCCTCGTCAACAACGCCGGCTGCAACGTCCGCCGGCCCGCGCTCGACGTCTCCTGGGACGACTGGAACCTCGTGCTCGACACCAACCTCCGCGGCAGCTTCTTCGTCGCGCAGACCATCGCCCGCAGCATGATCGCGCACGGCTACGGCCGCATCGTCAATATCGGCTCCGTCACCAGCGTCTTCGGCTACGCCGGCCTCGCGCCCTACGGCGCCAGCCGCGGCGGCGTCCGCCAGATGACCATGAGCCTCGCCGACGACTGGGGACGCCACGGCGTCACCGTCAACTGCCTCGCCCCTGGCTGGTTCCGCACCGAGCAGAATAGAGTCCTCTACGACAATCCCGAGTGGGTCCGCTACCTCGTCGATCGCATCCCGCTCAAGCGCCCCGGCGCCGCCGCCGACCTCGACGGTCCCATCGTCTTCCTCGCCTCCGAGGCCAGCCGCTATATCACCGGGCAGACGCTGCTCGTCGATGGCGGAATCTCCACGGGCGCCACCCGCGCCACCGTCGAGCCACCTCCGCCACCCCACCTCCCGCAGGAGTAGCCATGCACCGCCGTCTTCAGACCTCGCGCGTCGTCCTCCTCGCACTCCTTCTTGCGGCCTCGAGCGCGCTCGCGCCGGCACAGCCACCACCGGCCACCGGAACCCTCCATATCGCCTTCATCGACGTCGAGGGCGGCCAGGCCACCCTCGTCGTCACCCCCGCCGGTCAGTCCCTGCTCATCGACACCGGATGGCCCGGCAACAACGGCCGCGACGCCGACCGCATCCTGGCCGCCGCGAAGCAGGCCGGCCTCAGCCGCATCGACTTCGTCCTCCTCACGCACTTCCACGACGACCACGTCGGCGGCGTCCCCCAGCTCGCCGCCCGTATTCCCATCGGCGCCTTTATCGACCACGGCCCCAACCGCGAGCTCGACCACGGCGTCACCGAGCACGGCTACGCCGCCTATCAGCAAGTCCTGGCGACGACCCACGCCAGACACATCGTCGCCCGACCCGGCGACCTCCTCCCCCTCTCCGGCCTCACCGCCACCGTCATCAGCGCCGACGGGAACCTCATCGCCACCCCACTGCCCGGGGCCGGTGAGGCAAACCCGCAGTGCGCCGGCAAGCCCGCCAGAACACCCGACCAGACCGAAAACGCGCGCTCCCTTGGCGTCGAGATCAACTTCGGAAAACTCCGCATCCTCGACCTCGGCGACCTCACCGCCGACAAGGAGCACGCGCTCATGTGCCCCGCCAACAAGCTCGGCCCCATCGACATCTACATCGTCTCGCACCACGGTTGGTACCAGAGCTCAAGCCCCGAGTTCGTCCACGCCATCGCACCGCGCATCGCCATCATGGACAACGGTGCGACCAAGGGCGGCTCCGTCCCCACCTTCGAGACACTCGCCTCGAGCCCCGGCCTCGAGACGCTCTGGCAGCTTCACTCCTCCGAAGAAGCCGGCACCGCCCACAACGCGCCCGCCGCCTTCATCGCCAACCTTCCCGGAGCCGACGCCGCATACGGCATCGAGCTCACCGCACGCCCCGACGGCAGCTTCGACGTGCGTAACGACCGCACCGGCGTCACGAAGCACTACACGCCGCGCTCCTCGAACGTCATTGGTTCAATCCGCCCCAGCAGCACCAGGTAACTCGCAATGCCGAAGAGCAGGTAGATCGCGGCCACCGCGAACGCCATGCTGAACGAGCGCCGCGCCGTCACCAGATAGCCCGTAAGAATCGGCGCCGCGATGCCCGAGACCTGGTTGGAGAAGTTGATGATCCCGCCCACCGTCCCCACACCGGCCCGCGGCGTGATCAGTGCGGGAATCGACCAGCCCACGGGAGCCGCCGCCGCCAGGCCGCCGATCGAGAGACTGATCCACAACAGCGCCATCTGCGCCGTGTGCGCGTGCGCCGCGCCCAGAATGCCCAGCCCGCACGCCGTCCCGCCGATCAGGATGACCCGCCGCACACGGTCCGCGTTCCACCCGCGACCGATCAGCGCGTCCGCCAGCCACCCGCCGATCACCAGATCCGTCGCCGTCGCAAACAGCCATGGCACGCCCGTGTACAGAAACGAGTGCAGCAGGTCGATGTGCAGCGTCAACGAGAGATAGCGCGGCAGCCACGTCAGCAGCAGATAGAAGATGTAGTTGTACGAGCCGAAGCCAAGCGCGAGGCCGATCACCTTCGGCTGTCGCAGCAGCGCACCCACTGTAGGCGCCGCTGCCCGCCTCTCATCCGCCATCTCGCGGCCCGACGCGATGTGCCTGCGTTCGGCGTCGCTCAGCCTCGCATCGTCCGCCGGGTCGCGATACACGCGCGTGAAAAGAAGAAAGTAACTGAAGCTGATCAGACCGGTCGCCGCAAAGCTCCATCGCCAGCCCACGCGCAGCAGCAGCACACCCAGGATCGGCACACCGATCGCCGACGCGAACTTCGCCGCCGCGTCAAACAGCGACGTACTGAAGCTGCGCTCTCGTGGCGGAAACCACAGTCCGATCGCCTTCGCGTTGGCGGGAAACGTCGGCGCCTCACCCACACCAAGCAGCAGCCGTGCCGCGAAGAACCCTCCCAGGCTCGGCGTCAGCGCCGCCGCAAACGAGGCGACACTCCACACCAGCGTGCTCAGCCGGCCAACCCGCCGCACGCCGAAGCGATCCAGCAGCACGCCCACCGGCAGCTGGCACAGCGCATACGTCCAGTTGTACGCGCCCGCGAGATACCCGAACGTCACATCAGAGAGGCCGAAGCTGGCATGGAGCGCTGCCTGCGACACCGTCAGATTGACGCGATCAAAGTAGTTGACCAGCACACCCGCGGCCAGCAGCGCTGCTATCCGCCATCGTCTTCTCTGCCGTTCGCCGTCAGCTGTCACGGCCCGTGCTCCCTTCGCGACTTTCGCTGCGGATCTGCGTTTCTTCTGGTCAGAGCGCAACCAATCGCGCTCTGCTACGTCTGTGTCTTTACGCAAAACTTACAAGTAGCCCATCTATACTCGCACTTGTGAAGGATGCCGTTGCGAGATCGGGCGCAATCGCACCGTCGCAGTCTCACCAAGGATCTTCTGGACATCGAATGCAGTTGAAGAGAGGGCAAATCAGGGCACACGCGGCCCTCTGTCTCACGCTGGCCGGCCTGCTCCTCGTCGGATGCCAGCACGCCGAGAGCAATCACGATGCGGCCGAGGCTCCGCCCGCCGCGCCCACCGTCATCGCAGGCGGCTCCAGCGGCTCGACCGATGCCGTACACGTGGACAATCCGCAGCAGTTCGCGATCGCCTCGGCCGTCACACGGCAGACCTTCGCCTCGCTCAACGTCACCGGCACTGTAAACCCAGACGTCTCCCGCGAGATCCCCGTGCTCTCCCTCGCGAACGGTCGCGTCGTCGCGCTCCACGTCGGCCTCGGCGACTTCGTGCGCAAGGGACAGCTCGTCATGGACGTGCAGTCGCCTGACGTCGCCACCGCCTTCGGTGCCTATCTCAAAGCCGTCTCCGACGAACACCTCACGCAGGTCGTGCTCGACCGCGACAAGCTCCTCTTCAGCAAGGGCGCGATCGCCGAGAGCCAGGTCGAAATCGCGCAGAACAGCGAAGACGACGCCCGCGCCGCGCTCGTCGCCGCCGAGCAGCAGCTGCGCATCCTCGGCGTCGACAAGAGTCATCCCAGCGACACCCTCCACGTCTACTCCCCGACCACCGGCGTCGTCATCAGCCAGAGCACTACCGCCGCCGGCGTCGCCGGCATCACCTACGCCGGGCCGGCCGGCTCACTCACCATCGCCGATCTCTCCCACATCTGGGTCGTCTGCGATGTCTACGAGAACGATCTCGCGTCCGTCCACCTCGGAGAACAGGCCGAGATTCGCCTCAGCGCCTTCCCTGGCGTGGTTCGCACCGGCACCATCTCCGACATCGGCGCCATCCTCGACCCGACCATCCGCACCGCCAAGGTCCGCATCCAGGTTGCGAACCCCGGAAGCACGCTGCGCATCGGCATGTTCGCGACCGCCACCTTCCGTGCCCGAACACCGGTCACACGGGTCGCCGTGCCGGCGACCGCCGTGCTCCATCTGCATGACCGCGAGTTCGTCTTCACCTCCGCCGACGCGCAGGGTAACTTCCATCGCGTGCAGGTCAAGGCGGGAGCGGCGCTCGATGGAAACTCCATCGAGATCCTCTCTGGTCTCAGCACCGGGCAGCAGATCGTCGCGAACGCGCTGGAGCTGCAGAACACGGCGGCGCAGTAATGATTCGCAAGCTCGTCGACTTCGCGCTCGATAACCGCTTCATCATCCTCGTCGTGGCCATCCTCCTCTTCGGGTGGGGCGCCATCTCGTTCCACAACCTGCCCGTCGAAGCCTACCCCGACGTCGCCAACAACTACGTCACCGTCATCACACAGTGGCCCGGCCGCGCCGCCGAGGAGGTCGAGCAGCAGGTCACCATCCCGCTCGAGATCGGCATGGCCGGCATCCCCCACATGGAGCATCTCCGCTCCACCTCGCTCGCCGGTCTCTCGAGCGTCACCATGATCTTCGATGACGAGAGCGCCAATGACTGGAACCGCGAGAAGGTCCTCGAGCGGCTCTCCCAGGTCACCCTGCCGAACGGCCTCCAGCCCCAGATCGGCACCGATTGGAGTCCCGTCGGCCAGATCTTCTGGTACACCCTCAAAAGCTCCAATCCGCAGTACGACACCATGGCGCTCAAGAGCATCGAGGACTGGATCCTCGAGAAGCAGTTCCGCTCCGTGCCCGGCGTCGTCGACGTCTCCAGCTTCGGCGGCATCACGCGCGAGTACCAGGTCATCCTCGACCCCAGCAAACTCGTCTCCTACGGCCTCTCCCTCTCACAAGTTAAGCAGCAGATCGCCGCCAACAACGTCAACGCCGGCGGCAGCTTCATCGAGCAGGGGGAGCAGCAGATCAACGTGCGCGAGGTCGGCCTCTTCACCAGCGTCGCGGACATCGCGAATACCGTCCTCAAGACACAGAGCGGCACCGCTCTGCGCGTCTCCGACATCGCAACCGTGCAGCAGGGACCGAAGATCCGGCTCGGCCAGGTCGGCAAGGCCTTCCGCCGTCAGGATGGCAAGCTGGTCAACGATGAGGACGTCGTCGAAGGCGTCGTGCTGCTCCAGAAAGGGCAGGACTCCGACAAAGTGCTCGACGGCATCCACGCCAAGATGGCGGAGCTGAACGAGCACATCCTGCCCAAGGGCGTGCAGATCGTTCCCTTTCTCGACCGCAGCACCCTGCTCAAGCTCACCACCACGACCGTCCTGCACAACCTCACCGAAGGCATCCTTCTGGTTGCCGTGATCCTCTTTCTCTTCCTCGGCAACGTGCGCGGCGCCCTCATCGTCGCCATCACCATCCCCTTCTCCCTCCTCTTCGCCTCCATCTGCCTCGACCTCAGTCACATCCCCGCGAACCTGCTCTCGCTCGGCGCGCTGGACTTCGGCATGGTCGTCGAGGGCGCCGTCGTCATGGTGGAGAACATCGTCCGCCATCTCAGTCATCGACGCGACTCCAGCACGACCGTCATGGAGCAGATCCGTGTCTCCGCGCACGAGGTCCAGCGACCGGTCTTCTACGCCATCACCATCATCATCACCGCCTATCTGCCCATCTTCACCCTGCAGTCGGTCGAGGGTCGCCTCTTCAAGCCCATGGCCTGGACGGTCGCCTTCGCCCTGCTCGGCTCGCTTCTGTTCTCCATGCTCGTCGCCCCGGTTCTCTCAAGCTTCCTCTTCCCGCGCGGCGCGACCGAGTGGGAGAACCCCGTCATGCGCTGGCTCACCGAGCGCTACCGCAAGGACGCCACCTGGGCGATCCAGCGCAAGATCGTGCCGCTCGGCGCAGCGGTGGTCATGCTCGCCATCGGCGGCCTCCTGCTCTTCAGCGGAGCGATCGGCTCCGAGTTTCTGCCCCACCTGGACGAGGGCGCCATCTGGGTACGCGGCTCGCTCGCGCCCAGCACCGGCCCCACGCAGAGCCGCGCCGTCGCCGACCGCGCCCGCGTTCTTCTCGCCTCCTTCCCCGAGGTCACCCAGGTCGTCAGCCAGATCGGCCGCCCCGATGACGGGACCGACACCACCGGCTTCTTCAACACAGAGTTCTTCGTCGACCTCAAGCAGAAGAAGGACTGGCGACCCGTCTTCAAAGAGAACAAGGACGAGCTCATCGCCGCCATGAACCGCGAGCTCGTAAAGATGCCAGGCGTCGTCTGGAACTTCTCCCAGCCCATCTCCGACAACGTCGAAGAGGCCGTCAGCGGCGTCAAGGGCGAGCTCGCCGTCAAGCTCTACGGCACGGATCTCAAGCTCCTCGAGCAAAAAGGCGACCAGATCGTACAGGTGATGAGCGGTGTGCAGGGCGTGGCCGATCTTGGCCTCTTCCGCGTCATCGGCCAGCCCAATCTCAACTACGTCGTCGATCGCGCGGCCGCAGCCCGCTTCGGCATCAACGTTGCCGACATCCAGGATGCGATCGAGTCCGCCGTCGGCGGTAACGCCGTCACCCAGGTGCTCGACGGCGAGGCGCGCTACGACGTCACCGTCCGCTACAGCCCTCAGTTCCGCACATCGCCTGAGGCCATCTCCGACATCCGCCTGCTCGCGCCCAGTGGGGAACGTGTCTCAATCGCGCAGCTGACAAAGCTCGAGATCGCGGATGGCGCCGAGTCGATCGGCCGCGAAAACGGCCTGCGCTACGTGGCCATCAAATACAGCGTGCGCAATCGTGACCTCGGCACCACCGTGCAGGAGGCGATCTCGAAGGTCGACAAGCAGGTCTCGCTTCCCTCCGGCTACCGGCTCGACTGGGCCGGCGAGTACGAGAGCCAGAAGCGCAGCTCGCGTCGCCTGGCCATCGTCGGCCCCATCACCGTCCTCATCATCTTCATGATCCTCTACGGCATGTTCAGCTCCTTCAAGTGGGCGATGCTCGTCTTGGCCAACGTCGCCATCGCGCCGGTCGGTGGCCTGGTCGCGCTCTTTCTCACCGGCAACCACCTCAGCGTCTCCTCCGGCGTCGGCTTTCTCGCCCTCTTTGGCGTCTCCGTCCAGACCGGCATCATCATGCTCGAGTGCATCAACCAGATGCGCGCCACCGGCCTCTCCATCATGGAGGCCGCGCTCGAAGGCGCCGTGCTCCGCCTTCGGCCCATCATGATGACGATGATCGTCGCCATCCTCGGCCTCCTTCCCGCCGCACTCTCCCACGGCATCGGCTCGGACTCGCAGCGGCCCTTCGCCATCGTCATCGTCGGCGGTCTCATCGGCGCGTTGATGATCGGCGTCTTCCTTCTGCCCACCCTCTACGTCTGGTTCGCCCGCCCGAACGACATCCTGCCCGCACGCGGAGCGGAGTTCGAAAACTGATGCGCCGTCCTTCTCCCATCCCGACCCGCACGCTGCTCGCCGGCACTCTGCTCGCCTTCTCTTCAGCACTCGTCCCGTGCGCGCGAGCCCAGACCGCCGGCGCTGCGCCTGCAGCGAACGCACCCGCCGCCGCCGCGCAGCAGCCCTCGACCGTCGACACCCGCAACCTCAACGGACCCGGCCCCGACCCGCGCAAACCACCGCCCGCCCGCCCCGGCGCACTCACGCTCCGCCAGGTCGTCGATCTCGCCCGCCAGAAGAATCCCGTCCTTCTTGCCGCCGAGCAAAACCTCCGCTCCGTGCGCGCGCAGGAGCTCCAGGCCGGCGTCCGCGCCAACCCCTTCATCGGCGTCGCCGCCAACAACGTCACCCTCCCCGCCAACGGCAGTCAGGCGAACCCCTACTCCTACGCCGTCCAGGTCTCGCGCCTCTTCGAGCGCGGCAACAAACGCGAGTACCGCCTCGAAGACGCCCGCTCCACCACCGCCCAGACCCAGGCGCAGCTCGACGACACCGTCCGCCAGACCGTCTTGCAGGTCAAAATGGCCTTCACCCGCATGCTCGTCGCCAAGGTCGCCCTCGAGCTCGCACGCGCCAACCTCAAAGACTTCTCCCGTGAGGTCGAGATCGCGAACGATCGCTTCAAGGCCGGCGACATCGGCAAGCTCGACTTCGAACGCATCGACCTCCAGCTCGGCAACTTCGAGTCCGACCAGGCCAACGCCGAGATCTCCCTCCAGCAGGCCTCCGACCAGATCCAGACCCTGCTCGGCGTCGAGACCCCCACCACCGACTTTGACATCACCGGCGACATCATCCCGCCCGTACTCACAGAGACGCAGGCCGAGCTTACCCAGCAGGCCCTCGCGCTCCGCCCGGACTACGCCGCCGCCCGCGCCGCCGTCGCCGTCGCCGCCGCCGCCTTCCGCCTCGCCGTCGCCAACGGAACCAGCGACCCCACCCTCGAAGGCGAGTACGACCGCTCCGGCACCTACAACTCCGCTGGCTTCAACGTCAACCTCCCCCTCCGCATCTTCGATCGCAATCAAGGCAACAAGGAGACCGCGCGCCTCACCATCGACGCCAACCGCCTCAGCGAGACCGCCGCCCGTAATCAGGTCATCTCCGACGTCGACCAGGCCTGGGTCGGCTACACCCGCGCCCGCCTGCTCTCCGACCGCTTCGGCCAGCACTTCCTCGACGAGTCCAGCGACGTCCTCACCACCTCACGCTTCGCCTACGAGCACGGCGGCCTCGCCCTCATCGACTACCTCGACGCCCTGCGCGAAGCCCGCTCCACCACCTCCGACGCCCTCAACGCCTACGCCACCACCTGGCAGGCCATTCACCAGCTCAGCGCGTCGACCACCGTCGAGCTCGCCCCGTAGAACACACCGCCGGATCGCGCCCCGAGAACGTCGCCCCGTCCTCCTATAGCCGCAAGCTCCGCAGACGTGGCGATCACACCAACATCGCCCCGCCTCCTGCCGCCGCAAGCGTCGCGATCACAACCGTGAGTGACTGTGCCGCGAGGCACGCCTCCGGCTCGCGACTCCATGGTTCATCAAACGGCTGTCACCTGGTAGCTGCTCGCGAGCACGCGGCCGGAGCAGAGGGAGAGATTTGCCGGCAGGTACGCGGGCACACCCGCAAGGCGCTGCACCACGGTGTCCGCGATCGCCGCGCATGGGGCGATCGTGCGCGGCTTCGGCAGTGCCAGCAGCGCATACCCGGCCCACGGCGCGGCGATTGGGTCGAGCGTCCACGCCGGCTTCACACTGGCATACTGCGCGCACACGCCCGGATCAAGCTCCAGCCCATGCCGCAGACACCGGTCCACCATCCACTTCAGCGTGATCTCGAAGAGGTTTGACGTGGCGCAGCCGCCCCCGACGTTGCTATGGCTTCCCACAAACCAGACCTGCTCCAGCGTCTGTCCCGCCGCGATGTCGCTGTCCCAGAGCGTCGGTGGAAACTCCGCGCGGTGCTCGTCGATGGCCAGCGCCTAATACGCGGCGTGCACGCGCGGGCTGAGCCCCACATTCAGAAATCCGTAGCGCAGCGGATCAACGCCGCCATAGATGCTCGGAATGCCCAGCGAGCCAACCGTGTCCCACACGCCGATCATCTCGATCGCGACCGGTCGATTGCCGTACTTCGCCGTAAGTGCCTGCACGGAGGCCTCGCGCTCCGGCGAGTCAGCCGGCTGCCGATACGCGGCAAACGCATCATCCAGAGCGCTCTGCGTAAGAGGCGTTTGGGTCGGCAGCCCCGCGCAGGCAATCATGCCCGCAATACTGCGTGCCGTGTACGCGCCGCGGCTGAAGCCGAACAGCGAGATCGCATCGCCGTCCTCGTAGTCGTGCGCGATCGTCGTGTAGCCCTCCTTGATCTTCGTAAACAGGCCTTCGCCGAAGGCGCCCTCGACGATCCGCTCGATCCAGGACCCGGTCGCACCAATGCCGTCGTCATAGTGCGGCAGCTGGGTCGCGGTCACAGAGAACATCGTGGAGAGCTTGTAGACATTTGTATCTGCATCGGTTACCGATGCAGCTCCATCCGGGTGGCACCAGGTTCCATCCGCGCAGTAGATGATCTTCTTCATGGCAGACCTCGTCGATCCACCTCGTCGATCGACTCACCGCCGGGCGCCGGTGGAAGCGAAGCGCGGCGAGACCCGGCCAAGGAGGTGGCTCCTTCTTAACCGCGATAAAACGCCGCCGGACAGTCCTCTGTCCACGCCCGCGCTCCACGCCCTCACCCCCCTCACGACCGGAGCCGCTCCGCCTGTTTCAAGGGTCGCCACCCAATACCTTCGACAGCACACACAACACCGCCTCATACATCAGCTTCGTCATCGTGCGCGTGCGATTGTTGAGTGTTCTGCGCGGCACCTTGTACGCTAGACAGGATGAACTTCCCTCATATTGTGGCTCTCCTCGATGAAGAGCTGGAGCGCTTGCAGCGCGCGCGCACCATCCTGTCGACGCTTCACCCGATACAGCTGCCCAAACAGGAGCGCGCGCCTCGTTCGGCAAAGCCGGCCAGCGC
Source organism: uncultured Acidobacteriaceae bacterium (assembly GCA_964247625.1). GTDB lineage: Bacteria > Acidobacteriota > Terriglobia > Terriglobales > Acidobacteriaceae > Edaphobacter. Next base: position 51,040 of record CAXTVA010000008.1, on the reverse strand, counting down.
CGCCGTATCGCCCGACAAGGGCGCTCCTGTCGTGCAGGCGGAGGCCCCGGCAGAGCCCGCGCCCGCGCCTGAACCGGGGATCGTTCGTGCCGACAAGCAGGTCCGCCGCGCCAGACGATCACGGCCCGCTGCACCGAAATCCACCGAGCCGAAGCCCTCCGGACCGCTCGGACCATCCGCCCACTCGCGCCCCGTCTTCGTGCGCGCAGAGCTGCTGACGCCGCGGTCCACCTCCGCCTCTGCGAAGTCCGCAGGCTCGCGGCACGGAGTCGGCGTCTCTCCCGTGCTCAGCGCCGAAGCACTGGCCAAGCGCTGGCTCTCGACGCCTTCCGCCTAGTCAGACCCGCCAACTCCGCACCGTGCGGCATCCTCGTCCGACCTCAACGGTCGATGTGCTCTCACACGGTCACCCGGCACAGCGAAGGCCGCCCTCATCCCAGGCCGTCGCGGCGAGAGAAGCAGTAGGCAGCCGCGCTCTATTTGCCGATGCAGAAAGTAGAAAAGATCAGCCGCAGCAGATCCTCTGTCGTCGTTACTCCCGTCAACTCCCCCAACGCCCCAAGTGCCGCGTGAAGATCGAGCAGCAGCATCTCGTGCGGCAGGCCCTCCGCGACGCCCCGCTCCGCCGCCGCCAGCGCCGCAATCGCCTCCGCGATCGCCGCGTGCTGACGGACACTGGTCAGCATCGCCCCGCTGGTGCCGCCCTCCGGTTCGGCCGTCAGTGCACCGCGAATCGCCCGCCGCAGCTCCTGGATCCCGGCCCCGGTCCGCGCCGACGTCGCAACCACCGTCACCCCCGCCGGTAGCGCCGCCAGCGCCTCTGCCTCGAGCAGATCCACCTTGTTCCGTGCCACCAGGAGCGGACGCCCTCCGTGCCCCTCCAGCACCGCCCGGTCCTCCGCATCGAGCGGCATCGTCGCATCAACCACCAGCAGCACCAGCGACGCCTCCGCCAGGCTCTCCCGCGATCGCGCAATGCCCATCCGCTCCGCCTCGTCCGAAGCCTCGCGCAGCCCCGCCGTGTCCGTCAGCTCGATCGGAATCCCCTCGATCGCCAGCCGCTCCGTCACCAGATCCCGCGTCGTCCCTGGCGCACTCGTCACGATCGCGCGCTCCCGCTCGAGCAGCGCGTTGAAGAGCGACGACTTGCCCGCGTTCGGTCGCCCCACGATCGCCATCGTCGCGCCCTCGCGCACGATCCGCCCATACCCGAACGTGCGCTCGAGCGCCTCAAGCGCCACCCGCACCGCACCGGCCTCAGCGCGAATCGTCTCATCCCCGAGCAGGTCGATATCGTCCTCGGCGAAGTCGATCCCACCCTCCATCTGCACGATCAGCCGCACCAGCCGCTCCTTCGCCGGAGCCAGCGCCCGCGCCACCGATCCGCCCAGCTGCGTCGCCGCCGTCCGTGCCTGGTAGAGCGTGCTCGCCGCGACCAGGTCATGCACCGCCTCGGCCTGCGTCAGGTCCAGCCGCCCGGAGAGGAAGGCGCGCTCCGTAAACTCCCCCGGCCGCGCCAGCCGCGCGCCGTTCCGCACCGCCGACCGCACCACGTACTCCAGAATCACCGGCGACCCATGCGTGCTGATCTCCACCACGTCCTCACCCGTCGCGGAGTGCGGCGCCGCGAAGAACGTCACCACCGCCTCATCGATCGTCGCCGCCGCCCCGTTCGCGTCCACCACGCCTGGATCGACGATCCGCGCGAATCGTGCCCTGCCCGCCACCAGCGGCGAGCTCAGCGCCAGCAGCGGAGCCGCAATCGCCCGCGCCTCCGCGCCCGACACCCGCACCACACCGATGCCCCCGCGTCCCGGCGGCGTACTCACCGCGACGATCGTGTCCCCTCCGAAGAAATGCCTCATCGATGATCCGCGCCTCGCACACCCTCTCGTACAGCCCTGCAGCTTAGAGGACTCAGCCCAGTCGCGACTCGACCGAGCCGCACGCCGGGCAGAATCGCGCATCTGCCGGCAGCGGCCGACTGCATCCCACGCACGTGCGCGCGCCATCCCCAGCCACGTCGTACGTCGGCGTCACGCCCGGCCATCCCGCCGCACCCGCTCCACCGGCACTCTGCGCCGGGTAGACCGTCCCCGCAAACGGGGCAGCCGCCGGAAAGCCCGCCGCCGGACCCACGCCGCCCACCACCGGCGTGTGCATCGCCCACACCAGCGTCACCACCCACCCAATCACCGTCCATCCCACAAACAGGTTCGTCAGCCAGATGGCCGTGGCATTCGGGCTTTGTCGGCTCGTCGCCAGCAGCGCGGGAGCGAAGTACAAGAGAAAACTGAGCGTCAGGAAGATCATGGCCGGTTCCTCCGGGCAACGTGCACCCGTCACCAGGAATACGCGTCAACCGCCCTCAAGGTTCAAGCCCGCAGCCCCCGCCGCCGCCTCAGCGCGCTCCCCTGCTCACTCCGCGTCGCCCGTCGGACTCGCCGCCGTGAACGCCGAACAGCACGGCTTCGTCCGCGGCTGGAACTCCATGAACTCCACCCGCGACTGGTCCGGGTCGAATACATTCAGCTGCATCTTTCCGTCGCGTCCCATCTGCACCTTGCGCGTCGAGGCGTCTGTCCACCCGTTCGCCGTCAGCTGCACCGTCGCGTCGTTGATGTCCTTCACACCCAGGCTCACATGGTTCAGGACCCCGAGCTGCCGCTGCCCGTCACTCGGCGAGTACGCCAGCATGTACTCGATCCAGTCTGTTCCCTCCGGCACCTGCAGGCTCGACCACTCGACCCTCCCGTCGTCCTTCGGCCCGCCGTGCCAGTACGGCCGAAACCCCAGCACCTCGCGATAGAACGCGTCCTCGGCCGCCGCGCTGCGCACACCCCAGCCCGCGTGGATGATCCGCCGCGAGCTCGCCGCGCCCGGCGTCCCCGCCGCCAGCATCTTCGTCGGCCGCTCCTGCGCCGTTCTCGACTCACTGACAAATGCGATCGCGTTCCCCTCCGGATCACGCAGCCGGATCTCGTTCGCGCCCGCCGTCTCGACGGCCACCTGCTTGCTCAGGAGATAGCGCTGCATCGCGTGCACATCCGGCGTCAGAAACCCGACCCGCGCCAGCCGGCTCGCCGGCGTGGGCGAGGGCAGCGGCGCAATCGCAATGTGCTGCTTCAACCCCACCGCGAAGCTCGTCACCCCGTTCGCCCCGTCCGTCGCCGGCAGCCCCAGTCGCTCCGCAAAGAAGCTCTTCGCCGCCGGCACATCGCTCTCGTAGAACTCGACGTACGCAAACCCCGTGATCGCCGGCCGCGTTACCGCCTGTCCCCATCCCGCTCCCGCCACCGCCGCCAGCACTGAAACCATCCCGAGTACACGCGTCAACATATCGCGAACTTTAGTCGATCGGCTCCTGACCGGTCAAAAGCACCTGCAGTCCGCGAGCCCTTCCCGGCATGGATCGCGCGTTCTCTCCTAGAAGAGCACCACGCGCTACACCCGCCGGTCACTTGCGATCGGTGCGCCCGCGAGACCTCGCCGTACCGCTCGTACCGTCGCGCGCACCACCCTGCTGCGGCTGTCGGAGCTGGCCGGTGATATCTTCAGGCGCAAACGCGCCGCGCTCCCACCGCGCCCGCGAACCTTCCACCCCGGGCCCTGTAACTCATCTCGCGAGCAGCTCCTCTCGCGTCTCTCAAGGCGAGTTCCCGTGTCCACCCAGACCGCACCCTCCATCGCCGTCCGCAAACACGTGGCCGCCGACCGTCGCTTCTACCTCGCCATGGCCCTCGCCTCGACCGCGCTCATCACCTACGGGTTCAGCCGCTCGTACTACCTCAAGCTCCACTACCCCACATCCCCCGTGCTTAGCCCGCTCGTGCATCTCCACGGGGCCGTCTACACCGCCTGGATGCTCTACTTCGTCCTCCAGACCGCCTTGATCAGCCTCAAGCGCCCAGCCCTCCACCGAAAGCTCGGGCTCACCGGAGCGGTGCTCGGATCGGCCATGATCGCCCTTGGCCTCGCCGTCACCTTCAGCGCCGTGCGGCTCCATCACGGCAGCCCGACCCAGGATGCCGAGGTCATCTTCCTCGTCGGCCTCCTCGACCTCATCACCTTCGCCCTCTTCTTCATCCTGGGCTACCGCTACCGTCGCGACCGCGAAGCGCACCAGCGGCTCATGCTCCTCGCCGTCGTCGCCGGTCTCGTCGGCCCCGCGCTCGGCCGCATCGTCGGCTTCGGTGTACCCGTCCCCGCGATCGCCCTCCTCGATCTTGGGTTCCTCTTCGCCGGGCCGCTCTACGATCTCCTCACCCGGCGGCGCATCCACCCCGTCTACATCTACGGCTGCCTCTTCGCCCTCGCAACCTTCCCGCCGCTCCGCTTCGCCCTCGGCGCCACCCCCTGGTGGCACAGGATGGCCCACCTCATCGCCGGCATGTAACCGCCCGACCTCCGCCCCACGCCGGCCACAGAGAGTCCCCCCTTCGTCATCGCCCGCTCTTCAGAGCCCGCCATCCGATATCCCGCCGATACTGCATCCCCTTGAACCCGATCCCCTCCATCGCCCCGTACACCCTCCCCAGCGCATCCGCCAGCCCCATCGCCGACGCCGCACTCACCGCCAGCACCCGGCCCCCCGCCGTGACGATCTCCCCGTCCCGCTCCGCCGTCCCCGCGTGAAACACCACCACCTCCTCCGGCACGTCCTCCAGCCCCGAGATCACCTCACCCTTCGCATAGCTTCCCGGATATCCCCCGCTCGCCGCGATCACCGCCACACTCGCCTCCGGCCGCAGCCGCACCGCAAACTCCTCCTGTATCCCGTCCACCGCCGCCTCCAGCAGCTCGAGCAGCGGCGTCTCCAGCCGCAGCACAATCGCCTCCGTCTCCGGGTCACCCCACCGTGTGTTGAACTCGAGAACCATCGGCTCGACCGTCCCATCCCCGCGCGGCACCAGCATCATCCCGCAGAACAACACCCCCCGAAACGACGCGCCCTCCTCCCGCATGCCGTCCACCACCCGCTGCGCCACATTCTCGGTCAGCCACGCCCGCATCGGCGCACCTAGCAGATAGTCCGTCGAGTACGCTCCCATCCCGCCCGTATTCGGCCCCGTGTCTCCCTCTCCCACCCGCTTGTGGTCCTGCGCCGCCGCGATCGGCACCGCCCGCATCCCGTCACACAGCGCAAAGAAACTCAGCTCCTCCCCCGCCAGGAACTCCTCAATCACGATCTCCTCAACCACGGAGCCCAGCAGCTCACCTGAAAACATCGCCGCCGCCGCGGCCTCTGCCTCCGCCAGCGTCCGGCAGATCACGACCCCCTTTCCCGCCGCCAGCCCATCTGCCTTCACCACCACCGGCGCCGCAAACTCCCGCATCTCCCGGCTCACGTCGTCCATGCTCGTGCATAGCGCGTACGCCGCCGTCGCAATCTCATGCCGCTGCATGAAGCTCTTGCTGAACCCCTTGCTGCTCTCCAGCTTCGCCGCCGTCGCCGTCGGCCCGAACACCCGAAAGCCCCGCTCCGTCAACGCATCCACCACCCCGAGCGCCAGCGGCACCTCCGGCCCGATCACCACCAGCCCCGGTCGCTCCCTCTCCGCCAGACGCACCGTCGCCGCCACATCCGTCACCTCGAGCGGCACACACCGCGCCAGCGCCGCGATCCCCGCATTGCCCGGCGCGCACACCACCTCGCACCTCGCCTCGACCGCCGCCCCACCCCGCGGCCCCCGCACCAGACCCCACACCAGCGCGTGCTCCCGTCCTCCGCCACCCACCACCAGCACCTTCACCGTCCCTCACCTCCGCGACGCCCGGGCCGCCGCCTCCCGGCCGCGTCCGTCACCCTATACTGAAGCACAATGGCGGATCTTCATCGAATCATCAGCGCCGGAGGCGCCGCAGAGGCCGCACACGTCCTCTCCTCGGACCCCGCAGTCTCACCCGCCGCCGTGACCGCCGCCACCAGCTCGCTCCCTCCGCTCGGCCCGAAGCCCCCCTCCCGCCGCACCGAGGTCTGGCGCTACTTCGGCCCCGCCTTCGTCGCCTCCGTCGCCTACATCGACCCCGGCAACTTCGCCACCAACATCCTCGGCGGCTCGCAGTTCGGCTATCGCCTCCTCTGGGTCCTGCTCTGGTCCAATGCCATGGCAATCCTCATCCAGTACCTCTCCGCCAAACTCGGCATCGTCACCGGCCTCACCCTTCCCCAGAACTGCCGCCGCCACTTCCGCCGCCCCACCACCATCCTGCTCTGGATCGCCGCCGAGATCTCCGCCGTCGCCACCGATCTCGCCGAGTTCCTCGGCGCCGCCCTCGGCCTCGACCTCCTCGTCGGTCCCGCCCTTCAGCGCCACGGCCTCACCCCCACCGGCTCGCTCTTCGCCGCCGCCCTCGTCGCCACCGTCGCCGTCTTCCTCATCCTCGCGCTCGACCTCGCCGGCTTCCAGTGGCTCGAGCGCGGCATCATGGCCCTCGTCGGCGTCATCGGCCTCTGCTACGGCTTTGAAGTCTTCCTCGTCCATCCCGACTGGCACACCGCCTTCGTCTCCACCCTCCTTCCCACCTTCGACCCCCACCGCACCCGCGCCTCCGTCTACGCCGCCGTCGGCATGCTCGGCGCCACCGTCATGCCCCACGTCATCTATCTCCACTCCGCCCTCGTCCAGCCCCGCCTGCAGCAGCTCGCCCCGCCCCCCACCGAGCCCAAACCCAGCATCCTCCGCCAGTACCTCCACTTCGAGCTCATCGACGTCTTCATCGCCATGAACGGCGCCTGGCTCATCAACTCCGCCATGATCGTCATGGCCGCCGTCGCCCTGGCCCGCTCCGGCCTTGAGGCCCCCTCCATCCAGGACGCCTACCACACCCTCGGCCCCCTCCTCGGTCCCGCCGCGGCCACCGTCTTCGCCGTCGCCCTCCTCTGCTCCGGCCTCTCCAGCTCGACCGTCGGCGTCATGGCCGGTCAGGTCATCATCGAGGGCTTCCTCGAGATCAAATTCCCTATCTTCCTTCGCCGCCTCATCACCGTCATCCCCGCCCTCATCGTCATCGCCCTCGGCCGCGACCCCCTCAAAATCCTCATCGACTCCCAGGTCCTGCTCAGCTTCACCCTCCCCGCCGCCCTCATCCCCCTGCTCCTGCTCACCAGCCGCGCCGACGTCATGGGCAACTTCCGCAGCGCCACCCGCACCCGCCTCGCCGGTTGGACCGTCACCACCATCATTCTCACCCTCAACGTCCTCCTCGTCGCCCAGCTCTTCTTCTCCCCCGCCTAGACCGATCACAGCGATCAGCACGCGTCTCCGGGGGGTGTAGCGTCAGCTCACCCCCAAACACTGCAGACACCCCAGACACCCCAGACACCCCAGACATCGCATCCCCACCCGCCGCCACGCACCGACCGCGCTCCCCGCCCGACGCACGACCGCGCCGTTCAGTCGAAGTCCGTCGCCAGCCCAGCCTCCCGCGCATGCACAAACATTCGCCGCAGCTGCGCCGGCAGCACCCGCCCCAGCGAGAGATCCTCCGGCAGCGCGTCCTCGCCGAACCAGCCCACCTCCGACGTCTCCGGACCGGTCATCGCCGCACCACCGACCACCTCGCACACAAAGAAAAGCTTGTAACAGGAAAACACCCGGTCCGGATGCCCCTGCCGCGTCCGATCCCACACCGCCGCCAGCTTACGCACGCGCACCTCGAGCCCGCTCTCCTCGCGAACCTCCTTCACCACGTTCTCGGCCGCCGTCAGGTTCACATCCGCCCATCCGCCAGGCAGCGTCCACCGCCCGCCGTCCGCGATCTCTCGCACCATCAGCAGCCGGCCCGCACCGTCGACCACCGCCCCGCGCACATCCACCTTGGGCGTCGCGTACCCCTGCTCCCCCGCGAACAGCCCCTCGATCACCGCCGCCGGCTCTCCACTGCCCGCCGCCATCATCTGCGACGCCAGCGCGCGCACCGCCTCATACCGCTCCCGGTCGTACGCGTCGCGGCTGAACTCCAGCCCCGTCTGCGCGATGCCCTGCAGCTCCCGCGCCCACGCCAGCCATGCCCCCTCCGTCATCGGCCACCTCGCCTCCTGTCTCCGCTCACCCCTGCATGCGCCCGTCTGGTACCGGTACCTTCCGCGCGCCCTCTCGAGCGCTTAGAGCTCTCCTTTAGAGCAGCTCGAGCCACCCTGTCTCCACAACCGGCGCCCGCGTCCTCGCAATCACTCCCGAAGCAGTCTCCCTCTGTCTCACGCCATCTCGATCGAGAGATCCCGGACGTCCCCGTCGCCCCCTCTGAACGCTGACCCGGGCGCCACCGCATGCCCCGCCGTCTCCAATCGAAGATCCCCCGCACGCGTCGTTGAACTTGCCGCTTCCTGACCGAGGTGCCCGTGCGTTCGAGGGAGGGTCGGCCGTGCGGGCGGGGTCGGCCGTGCGGGCAGGATCGACCGCCTCCACTCCGTCCGCCGCCCCGCCCTCTCCGTCAACCGCCCAGCGCCGCGTCGATGTCCCCCGGAGACATCCCTCAGTGGTGGTCGCCGCGAGGCGCAGGCTCTCCACGCGGTTCCGGAGCAGAGTGCGGCGCAGGCTCAGACCGCGGTGCCGGCGCAGACCGCTCCGCCGGACCAGACCGCGGTGACCCCTCCGGCCGCGGCGCCGGCGCCGTCTCCGGTCGCGCCGCCGGCTCAGATCGCGGTGTTCCGCGCTGCGTCTCCTCCGTCGTCCGCTGCTGCACCTGCTGCTGCGCCCGCTGTTGCTGCTGCGCGGCCTGCTGCTGAGCTCTCTGTTGCGCCGCCTGCTGCTGCGCCCGTTGCTGTGC
>CAXTVA010000008.1:0-42168 GCA_964247625.1 uncultured Acidobacteriaceae bacterium | reverse complement strand
CGCCTGCTGCGTGGCCCGCTGCTGCGCCGCCTGCTGCGTGGCCCGCTGCTGCGCCGCCTGCTGCGTGGCCCGCTGCTGCGCCTGCTGCGTCGCCCGCTGCTGCGCGGCCGCCGTGCTCTGCTGCTGCGCCGCCGCCGCCGTGCTCTGTTGCTGCGCGAGCCTCTGCTGCTGCGCCGCCCCATCCCGTTGCTGCTGCTGCGCGGCGCCGCTCTGCTGCGTCCGCTGCTGTGCCGCCGCCTGCTGGCCCCGCTGCTGCGTAGCTGCCGTACTCTGCTGCTGCGCCAGCCGCTGCTGCTGTGCCGCCGCCGTGCTCTGCTGCGTCGCCAGGCGCTGCTGCTGACTCGCTGGCGCCGTCCGCTGCTGCTGGGCGAGACGCTGCTGCTGGGCTGCCGCCGCTCCCTGCTGCTGAGCCAGCCGCTGTTGCTGCTGCCCCTGCAGCGACCGTTGCTGCTGCTGCTGCGCCGCCGCGCCCTGCTGTACTGCCAGCCGCTGCTGCTGCTGCGCCTGCACCCCCTGCTGCCCCGCCAGCCGCTGCTGCTGCTGCGTAAACCCGGGCGTCTGCACCCGCTGCGGCTGTGGCGACTGCATCACCCCCGGCCGCGGCTGGCTGACCGGCTGCGCCACCGTCCGTGCCGGAGCCACGATATTCCGGTCCGCCGCCACCGGCCGCGCCGCCGCCGTCTCCACCGGCTGCCCGCGATTCGCCGTATAGAACTGCTGCCGGTTCGTCGCCGCCCTCTGCGCCAACGCCACCTGCGACGTCATCGGCGCTACGCGCGGCGCCCGGAACGCCGCCACCTCCGCCGGAATCGGCCGCGCCTCCACCCCGCCCCGGCCGTTGTAGCTCGCCCGGTTCACCGTCCCGACGTTATTCACATACCGGTTCGTCACCGAGTTGTTGATCGTCGTGTTGTTCACGATCACCGTCCGGTTGTAGACGTTGTGGATGTTCGTCACATTCACGTTCGTCACCGCGCGGTTGTAGTTGAAGTCGTTCCCGCGCCAGTAGCCGCCCTGGTATCCGTGCCCGTAGTAGCCAAAGCCGTACGGCACCCCGCCGTAGTAGCCGATGTGGTTGCCCCAGAATCCCGGGTGATAGCCGTATCCCCCGTGATACGCGCCCCAGTACCCCGGCGTCCACAGCGCGCCCACAAACGGCGCCGCGCACCACACCCCAGGCACCCAGTAGTAGCCCGCCGGCGCATATCCCCAGTACCCCGGCGTCCACAGATAGTTCGGCGCCGGCGCCGGCGGCTGCTCATACTCCGGCTGCGGCGGCGGCGCCTGCTCCGCCTGCTGCGTCACCGCATCCGAGTAGCCATCGTCATATCCCTGGTTGTACCCGCCCTGATCCCCGCCCGGCGCGGACCCACCCTGCGCCGCAGACCCGCCGGCCGGCGCCCCGCCGTTGTACCCCTGCCCGTTCACGTCCTGCCCGTTACTCACTGGCGTGCCGTCGCTATACACCTGCCCGCCGCCGGCATATCCCGGATCATTCGCCGCCGCGCCCTGCGGCGCCGGCGCCTGTCCCGTCACGGCAGCGTTCGCCGCCGCGGCCTGCGACTCGTTCACGATCCGCTGCCGCGGCGCCGCCCCACCCTGTACCCCGCTCGGCGTCGCCTGCAGCGGCCCGCCCGGCGTCGCCACCACCGCAGCCGACCCATCCACGGGCGCCAGATTAGCGTCCGCCGGGTCTGGCCCGTTGTTGTCGATCGGCGTCACCACCGACGCATTCGTCGTCGCCGGCCTGCGGCATCCCGTTACGCCCGCAACCCCGGCCAGCACCATAACCCATCCCAGCGCCGCCCCGTGAAGCGTCCTGCATCCCTTGGTCTTCATTGTCCTGACCTCACCCTGCCCTAAACTCTGCCCCAGAGCAAACCCGCATCGACGCCGTAAGTTCTTCACCTGCAACTCTGCCCACCCATCATCCGTCGCCGTCCGCCGCCTGTCGATCCCCCGTTGGATGCGCCGTTCGTCCGCCGGCCGGCCTTCGCCGCCGGTACGCTACTCTGGTCCTCTACCGGGGCGACTCCCCGCCGGCCCCGCACCCACCGGCACAGCGCGCCACGGAGAACACCACGGAAGGTACAAAAACCCGCATGCGCTCGTGCCCGACCCCGCTCGTTCTCCTCGCCGCAACCCTCGCCCTCTCCGCCGCAACCCTCGCCGTCCTCCCTCCCGCCGCCGCCCAGCAACCCCCCGCTCCCGCCGCGCCGCCCCGCCAGCTCACCCCCGCCGACTACGCCCGCGCCGAGTCCTTCCTCTCCTACTCCGTCGCCCCGCTCGTCGACCACACCGTCTCCGACCCCACCTGGATCGCCGGCGACCGCGTCTGGTTCCGCGACCGCTCCGCCGCCGGCACCACCTGGCAGCTCGCCGACCCCGCCCACCACTCCCTCCACCCCGCCTTCGACAACGCCGCCCTCGCCCGCGCCATCGCCGCCGCCAACCCCGGCAAGCCCGCCCCCGACCCCAGCCACCTCCCCCTCCAGGACGTCTCCCTCACCCCCGACGCCGTCGACTTCACCATCCACGACACCGCCCTTCACTGCACCCTCGCCGCCCGGACCGGGAGCCAGCCCGTCTGCTCGCCTCAGACCGCCTCCACCACCCCGGCCGCCCCCGCCCGCCGCCGCCGCCCCTCCGCCGACGCCGTCGTCTCCCCCGACGGTACCCGCGCCGCCTTCATCCGCGACTGGAACCTCTGGCTGCGCGACATCCACACCGGCGCCGAGACCCGGCTCACCCACGACGGCGTCGAAGACTTCGGCTACGCCACCGACAACGCCGGCTGGACCCACTCCGATCGCGCCATCCTCGTCTGGTCGCCCGACTCCAAAAAGATCGCCACCTTCCAGCAGGACCAGCGCAAGACCGGCGAGATGTACCTCGTGCCCGTCACCAACTCCCACCCCAAGCTCGAGGCCTGGAAGTACCCGCTCGTCGGCGACAAGGACGTCACCCTGATCGAGCGCGTCATCCTCGACCTCTCGACCGCCACCCCCACCACCATCCGCCTCAAGATGCCCCCCGACCAGCACCGCTCTTCGATCTGTGACGACGTCAGCTGCTCCGGCGGCTGGGACGACGTCCAGTGGGCCCCCGACGCCTCCCACCTCGCCTTCGTCTCCACCTCCCGCGATCACAGGGACGAGTGGCTCCGCCTCGCCGACGCCCGCACCGGCGACGTTCGCGAGGTCTTCCACGAGTCCGCCCCCAAGTTCTTCGAGTCCGGCGACGAGCGCGTCAACTGGCACTACCTCCCCGCCTCCAACGAGTTCCTCTGGTTCTCCGAGCGCTCCGGCTGGGGCGAGATGTACCTCTACAACCTCGCCACCGGCCAGCTCAAAAACCCCATCACCACCGGCGACGGCAACGTCAAAGAGGTCCTCTCGGTCGACGAGCAGAGCCGCACCCTGCTCTTCCTCGGCGTCGGCCGCGAGCCCGGTCTCGATCCGTACTTCGTCCAGCTCTACTCCGTCGGCTTCGACGGCAAGAACCTCAAGCGCCTCACCCCGGGCGACACCAACCACGCCGTCACCCTCTCTCCCGACGCCCACCTCTTCGTCGACGTCAGCTCCACCCCCACCGAGCCCCAGACCACCGTCATTCGCGACCGCGACGGCCGCGAGCTCCTGCCCCTCGCCCACCAGGACATCACCCGCCTCAAGGCCGCCGGCTGGAAGCCCCTCACCCCCGTCACCGTCAAGGCCCGCGACGGCAGCACCGACCTCTACGGCTTCCTGTTCACCCCCACCACGATGGAGCCCGGCCGCAGATACCCCATCGTCAACTACGTCTACCCCGGCCCCCAGACCGGCTCCTGCGGCAGCCGCGCCTTCTCCCCCAGCCACGGCGACAACCAGGCCCTTGCCGAGCTCGGCTTCGTCGTCGTCTGCATCGACGGTATGGGCACCAACCTCCGCTCCAAGGCCTTCCACGAGGCCTACTTCGGCGACCTCGGCGACAACACCATCCCCGACCAGGTCACCGGCATCGAGCAGCTCGCCCGTCGTCTCCCCTTCATCGACCTCACCCGCGTCGGCATCTGGGGGCACTCCGGTGGCGGCAACGCCACCGCAGCCGCCCTCCTTCACCACCCCGACTTCTTCTCCGTCGGCATCGCCGAGTCCGGCAACCACGACCAGCGCGACTACGAGGACGACTGGGCCGAAAAGTGGGCCGGCCTCGAAGTCAACAACCCCGACGGCACCTCCAACTACGACAGCCAGGCCAACGCCAACTTCGCGAAAAACCTCAAAGGCCACCTCCTCCTCGCACACGGCACCATGGACGACAACGTGCCACCCAACAACACCCTCCTTCTCGTCGACGCCCTCATCAAAGCCAACAAGACCTTCGACCTCCTCATGATCCCCAACGCCCACCACGGCTACGGCGCCGCCGGCCCCTACATGATGCGCCGCCGTTGGGACTACTTCGTCCGCTGCCTCGCCGGCAACCTCCCGCCTGACAACTACCAGCTGAAGTCCACTGCCGAAACCCAGGCCATCCTCCAGGGCCCCGCACCCGAGATCGACCAGGACCTCGAGTAGCCGAGGCAGAATCCAGGAAGCTGCCGCCCTCACCCCTGCTGCACCCATCCCGGGAGGGCAGGCTCTTAGCCGTGCCCTGCGCCCCCATCGCGGCCGCCGGCCTTAGCCGCGGAGCGAGGCTTGGTCGCCTTCATAGGCCACTCCGCTGCGGACGGCCAAGCAAAAGAAAGTCGGCCGTGGCGCATGAACTGCCCCGAAACCCGTACCATGGAAAGAGACACACAGATCGAGGCCGAGGGACACTCCCCTCGGCCTCGACTGCGTTAACCCGAAGTCTTTGAAGACTTTACCGCCGATGTGCCCGGAAAATGGGACTTTTCCACGTGGCGCAGGTCCTAGGTCCAGACCTAACTCCTGTCTTTCGAAGACTTTGCGCAAAAAACGGGGGGAAGGGGGTAGCCTACTGCACCACCTTACCGTCCGCCGCCGTCGCCGCCTTCGACCCCGCCGAGGCCTGCGGCCCAGGCGCGCTCGTCACCTGCCAGCCGTTGCTGGTATTCGTCAGCGTCGCCTGCCCGGTCTGCTGCCCGTTCAGGTCCGCCTTCACCTGCGGATACGCCGTCTGCGTCTCGGGCGCCTTCGCCCAGTCCGCCGGGTCGCCGATCGCGTACTCGTAGTTCACCTGCGTCGTCGCGCCCACGTCGCTCGTCGTCGGCGACGCGCTCACGATGGTCGCCACCTTGCGGTGGCCGTAGCAGAAGTTGCCGTACCCCGGCTGGTTCGGGTCTGCCTTCCAGCTCCCCCGGCCCTTGTCGGAGAGATCGTAGTTGTTCACCTGCTTGGACGCGATGATCAGCACCTTCTTCTCCGCCGTCGTCCGCGTCAGCAGACCCTGGTCGACTAGCGCGTCGTAGTCGCTCGTCTTGCCCGCGTCCGACGTGCCCGCCTGCACCGGAAACTTCTTCGCGCTGTCCCACAGGCACGCCGGCCGCGCACTGTAGTACGTGTCGATCGCGCTCTTGTAGTTGGCCGTGTTGTCGGTCTTCTTGCTGCAGCCCGCGCCTGCGAGCAGCAGAACAGCCGTGGTCGCGGTCACGCGCACGGCAACGCCAGTCTTGTAGTGGGTCATAGGTATCTCCTCGCTCCCATGCGATGCAGAACCCGCGCCTCGCGTCTAGCGCCGGCCCCCACTCAGGGTCGTGCTCAGCTATGTTCCCGCGCCCGTCGCCGGTTACATATACTCCACGCCGTACTGCACCGGAATCTGCGTGAACGCGATCCGGGTGGGCGCCGAGTCCCGCGCCGGCAGCATCCCCGCGAAGTGCACCGTCGTGTGGCCGAACTTCAGATTCAGCCGGTCCATCGTCTCCGAGAGATGCGCGCGATGGTCCGTGTCCGCAAACAGCTCCGCCTGCCGCTCATCCTCCGGCACCAGCCCGCGCAGCGTAATGCCGACGAAGAACGGCCGATCGAACGCCGCACCCCGCGGCCGCTTCGCCCAGCTGCCCCGCAGCACCTCGAGCAGCGTCAGCGTGTCCTGCGCCTCGTGAAACTTAGCCTCCATGCTCCATCCCGAGTGCTGGATCCCGCTCGTGTGCCGCTTCAGCTTCTTCGTCGTCGCCGCCTGCTCCCGCGTCAACGCGTACTTGATCGTCACCTGCATCGTCGCCGCGAAGAAGCGCTCCATGCGCAGCCGCATCGCCGCCTTGTGCAGCAGCTTGTGCGCCACCGCCCACGCACCCTCGTCCGTGCGGTGCTCCGGCCCGAGCACATGGCTGTGCCCGAGCGACTTCTGCAGCTCGCCCGTCAGCGGCGCGCCGTCATCGCCCGTGGCACCGCCGCGCAGCCAGTGGTACAGCCGGTCGCCCCACACCGAGTCCCACAGCGCATGCATCCCGGTGCGATCGAGCGCCAGCAGCTCCGCCATGGTGTGGATGCTCTTCCGGTTGAGCCGTGCCTCCGTCTTCGCGCCCACCCCCGGCAGGTCCCGCAGCTCCAGGTGCGCGATCGCCCGGGGCAGCTGGCTTGGCAGCAGCCCGATCAGACCATCCGGCTTCTGCATGTCGCTCGCAATCTTCGCCAGATACCGGTTGGGTGCCATGCCGATCGAGCAGCACAGCGTCTCGCCCACGTCCTCCCGGATCGCCTGCTTGATGGCGAGCGCAATCGCACGCGCCCGCGGCGGCTCCTGCTCGCGGCCGATCAGCTGACACACCACCTCATCGATCGAGGGCGTGTGCGCGACCGGGCAGCACCGTTCCACCGCCGCCGCGATCCGGTGCGAGTACTCCGCGTACACACTGTGATCCCCGCGCACCAGGATGATCTCGGGGCAGATGCGCTTGGCCTCGCCGACCTGCGTACCCGTCTTGATCCCGAGCGCCTTCGCCTCATAGCTCGCGGCGATGCAGCAGGTCGTATCGGCAAACGTCGGCACCACTGCCGTAGGTCGCCCCCGATACTCGGGGTGGAGTTGCTGCTCGACCGACGCGAAGAAGCTGTTCAGATCGATGTGCAGAAATCCAAAGCGATCGGGTTGAGCTGCCACGGCCACGTGCTTCAGAGTAAATCATGGCTTCGCCGTTTCTTCGCCAGACAGGTCACCCCGATGATCGTGCCAATTTCCATCCCGGGCGTACAATCCTGCCGAGAAGACGGTGCGAGGGGCCGACGCCGCATCGCCACAGGAGGTCTGCATGCTTCGCCTCACCACAGTCGCGTTCGCTCTAACGTTGATCGCCGCTCCACTGCACGCGCAGTTCCGGCCCGGAGGACCACCGTCCAGCGCCGGCGACCCCTGGGCGTATAGCAACGGCGATCCAGGAAGTTGGGATCGCTCCTGGAACAATCGCCCCTCACCACGCAGCGGTGCCTGCTTCTTTACCGATCGCAACTTCGGGGGCAATCACTTCTGCGTCCGCTCCGGAGACCGTCTTACCCGTCTACCGGGCAACTTCGGCGACAACATCTCGTCCATTCAGGTCTTTGGTCGAGGCGGCGCGCGCGTCTTTGACGATCGCAACTTCAAGGGGCCGAACCAGCAGTTCCGCCGAAGCATCGCCGATCTGCGTTCGGCTCCTTCACGTCCCGGTCACACCTGGAACAATCGCATCTCGTCCATCATGGTGTACTGACCACGAGTGCAGACATCCTCAGGCCTCGAGCGGCTCCGGTCCGCGAGTCGGCGCAGCCGGCGGTGTCACCTTCACAGCCCTCCCCGTGCGTGCCGACTCGTAGATCGCCTCCATGAGACGCTGATCCTGCAGACCCTCTTCCCCTGGCGTGTGCGGCACCAAGTTCTGCTGAACGCAAACCGCCATGTGATCCATCTCGGCAGCAAACTGATCCTTCTCCTCGATCGACGGCTCCACCTTCACGTTGCGACCCTCTTCGACGCGAGCGACCTGCAACCGCAGGCCGGTGTAGCCGAACGCCGGGTTCAACTCCGCAAAGGAGTCCACGCCCTCAAGCCGCAGCATCTGCGACCGGTGCGCGCCGTATCCGCTTGAGCACGCCGCCAGCATGCCGCTTGCGAAGCGCATCCCGAAGGTGCATGTCTCCTCCACCTCACGAAAGCGCGGATCGTCCTTCGGCTGTGTCATCTGGCCCCATACTTCAACCGGCTCTTCCTCGCTCAGAAAGCGAGCGGCATTCAGGCAGTAGAGTCCCACGTCCGGCAGGCATCCACCGCCAGCAAGCTTGAGGTTCTGCCGCCACTGGCCGGGGTCGCCCTGATCCTGTGCGTTGGTCGCGACGAAGCTCTTGAGCGCGCCAAGCTTTCCCGCCTTCCGCATCGCGATGATCGCGCGATTCATCGGCTCGTACTGCTGCCGGTACGCGATCATCAGCTTGACGTGAGCCGTCTTGCACGCATCAATCATGCGCTCACAGTCGCGTACCGAGGTGGCCATGGGCTTCTCGCACAGAATGTGCTTTCCCGCCCGCGCTCCCCGCTCGACAAACTCGGCATGCATGCTGTTCGGCAGCACGATGTAGATCACCTGCACTGCGGGGTTCTGCGCCAGCTTGTCATAGCTCTCATAGTCGTAGATCGAGTCCGCTGGAACGCCATACTGCTGCGCCAGCTTGTTCGCCTTGGCACGATCTCCACTCACCAGCGCAGTCACTTTGCAGTACTTGCTCTTGCCGAACGCGGGCAGAATCTCTCCCAGTGCGAGACGGCCCAGGCCGACCACGGCGAAGCCCACTCGGTCCGGCATCGGTTCAAACGGCCCCGGAATCTTCTCTTTCTCCTCGTTCGTTGCGTGGAGTTGCGGCAGTTCGACAGCGTTGCCCTGGTTCGGCTTCTGCGGGCTCTGCGCCATCCCCGCGCTTGCTCCAAACAGCGCAGTCGCTCCTGCGGCGCCGCGGAGGAACTCACGCCTGTTGACTGCCAACCCCGGAGACGGTTGTTGCTGATCCTGCGCAGACACTTCACTTGCTCTCATGCGCTCTCGGATGCTCTGGTGATGAGACAAAGATGCACTCTCGCAGGCTGCTCGCAGAGAGCGCGGATGCTGCATCTCATGCATTGTTCATGTGCCGAAACCAGAGGTCCCTGATGATAGAAGCACTGCTCTGCGATATCGACGGCACACTCGTTGAAAGCAACTGGCTCCACGCCGAAGCATGGCAGGCCGCGTTCCATGAGCTCGGCATCGAGCTTGATGTCGAGACGCTGCGACGCCAGATCGGCAAAGGCGGCGATGAACTCATCCCTGTCTTCGTCCCGTGGTGGCGACGCGCAATTGTCGAGCAGCCGCTCAAGGAGCTTCGCAGTCACATCTTCCGCACGGAGTTCCTGCCGCGTGTTGAGGCACTCCCTCACGCGCGCGATCTGCTCGTGCGTCTTCAAGAGCTCGGCATCCGGCCAGCGCTCGCGTCCTCTGCCAGCTCGGACGACCTCGCCATCTACAAGCGCATCGTCGGCATGGAGGACCTCATCGAAGAGGAGTCGAGCGCGAACGATGCCCGGCACTCAAAGCCTCACCCCGACATCTTCTCCGCGACGCTGAAGCGGCTCGGGCTGCCTGCAAAGAAAGTTATGGCGCTGGGCGACACGCCGTACGACGCCGAAGCTGCAGGACTCGCGGGTATCGCCACCATTGGTGTCGAAACGGGTGGATGGAGCCGGCAGGAGCTGCTCGATGCGGGCTGTGTCGCGGTCTATCGTGACGTCGGCGCGCTGCTCGACGGTCTCGACCAAAGCCTGCTCGTGCGCTAGCTGCTCAAACTGTCTCGACAGCGCGTCTCCCATGCGGGCACAGCTTCAGCAACGGGCACTCGCCACAGCGCGGTTCGGCAAAGGTGCAGAGCGTCTGCCCATGCAGCTTCACCAGCGCGTGATGCTGTTGCAGCATGTCAGCGTCCCAGGTCTCGGGTACAAGCCGCATCAGCAGCTCCTCCGTTCGTCGCGCATCGCCTCTCGGGGTAAGCCCGAGTCGATGAGCGACGCGAAGATGATGCGAGTTCATGACGAGCGCTGGCCGGCGCAGGACCGAGAAGTTCACCACCTCGGCCGAGACCATCGGCCCCGCTCCGGGGAACTGCTCGATCCAGTTGCGGATCTTCTCGGTCCGATACTTCACGAGGAAGTCAAGCTGCAGCTCGCCCACACGCGCCGTGATCTCCTGCAGGGCGAGCTTGAGCCGGGGCGCCTTCTCCTCTGGGAAGGTCACGCCTGCGATCGTCGCCTCAATCACCTCGACGGGCGCATCACGCAACTCGTCCCACGCCGCGAAGCGCGCCTGAAGCGCATAGAGAGCCGCGTAGGTCGCCTCCGTGCGCGTTCGTGCCGCGAGCACCGAGTAGATAAACTGCGTCAGCGGATCCCATCGGTCGCGCAAGGGCGGCTCACCGTAGCGGCCGAGCAGAAGGCGGTGGATGTGCGGCAGGCGGTCAGGGTCGCGCGGCGCGACCGGGGGCAGCGGAAGGTGAGTATCAGGGAAGAGAGAGTCGGACGGCATGCTGGGGCATTGGATGCTGAGGACTACGCATTGCGTGTGATGCCGAGTTGCGCGCCGGCCGGGGTGCGCAGGCCCCACGCCATGCGCGGCGTATTGTGCGCGAGCCCGACGGCACCGTCCGGCCCAAGCAAAATAATCCCGCCGTGGCCACCGAGGCGCTGTTGCAGGTAGACGATCGCGGCCTCCGCGGCGGCCTGCGGCGCTGCACCTGCAGCCACGCGATCGACCGCCCACTTGCCCAGCACGAGCTTCATGATCGGCTCCCCCCAACCCGTGAGCGAGACCGCGGCCAACTGATTATCGGCGTAGCAGCCACAACCGATCAGCGATGAATCGCCCACTCGCCCCGGCGCCTTCGAGAGTGTGCCGCCCGTGCTCGTACCCGCGGCCAGGTTGCCGTCGCGGTCGATCGCGACCGCGCCGACAGTGTCGTGCGAGTCCAGCACCGCGTCCGCTGCTGGCACAAACGGTGCCGCCTCACTCACGCTGTGCTCAATCGCGAGATCCGCCTCCTGCTCGGGCGATGCGGTGAACTCGGCGTTGCCAGAGAAGGTCGTATCGCGCTCACCGGCCAGCTCGGCCGCCTGAAAACGCATCAATCGCTCCTGCTCGCGCGGCACGATCAGCTCTGTATTGTCGATCAATGCCATGCCATGCTGGCGCGCGAATCGCTCCGCGCCTGTAGCGACGAAGTAAACGTGTGGCGAGTGGTCCAGAACCAGTCGCGCCGCACGGATCGGGTTGCGCAGCCGCTCGACACAGGCAACGCCCCCTGTCCGCAGGTCCGATCCCTGCATCAGCAGTGCGTCGAGCTGCACCCGGCCATCACGCGTGAGAAAGGACCCGCGCCCCGCATCAAAGGTGTCATCGTCTTCCATGCTCGCGACGGCGACCTCCACGGCATCCACGGAAGACCCACCGCGCTCGAGCACGGCCCATCCCGCCTCGAGCGCTGCCGCGATCCCGCGTTCGTGCGCCGCAACCGCATCGTCCGGCATCGCCCATGCTCCGCCGTGAACTAGAAGAACCGCCTCGCGCTGCATGGTCTTTGAGTGTACGAGATCGACATAGGGAGCGAGTCGCCGATCACCTTGATCGCAGGAGCCTACGGCACCGCGAATCCTGAACATCGCCGTATACTGCCCGTGCTTGCAAGTCCTCTCCAGCTCGAAGCCTCTCCTCCTCTTTCGCACTTCGCTTGCACTGGCATGTCTTGTCTGCGCCACATTGGTCCTGTGGTGGGGCCGCCACTGGCCGCTGGTCGGCGACGCCTCGCTGCTGCACTATCTCTGCTTACTCATGGATCGGGGCCGAACACCCTATCGTGATCTGCCAGACATGAATATGCCCGGCGCATACCTCGTCGAGTGGAGCGCGATCCACACACTCGGTCCGGGAGCAGGTGCGTGGCGTGCCTTCGATCTTCTCCTGCTGCTCGCGGGCGCCGCCGCGATGGTGCTGCTCACCGTCCCCGGAGACCTCTTCGCAGGGGTCTTTGCCGCCTCACTCTTCGCGGTCATCCACCTGCTGGATGGTCTGGAGCAGGCTGGCCAGCGCGATCTGACGATCGCCGTGCTGCTTCTCGTGGCAGCCGCATGCGCTGTCCGTGCGCTTCGCCTGCCCCGCTCAGCCCTCGCGTGGAGTGCAGGCTGCGGCCTGAGCCTCGGCCTGGCCATCACCATCAAGCCGACGGCGCTCCTCTTCGCCCTTCTGCTCGGCTCGATCGTCATCTTTCATGTGCATCGAAGTCGGGTGAGACTCTCGCGCGCGGGCATCTTCGCTGTGGGCGCGAGCACTCTGGCGGTGCCTCTCCTGGTGCTGGTTCTGCTCATTCACGTGCATGCCGTTGCGGCCTTCTGGTCCACGCTGCGGGATGTCCTTCCCTTCTACGCAAGCCTCGGCCATCGTCCGCTCAGCTTCCTGCTCGCCCACTGTCTCTCACCTGTGGTGCCGCTCGCAGCCGTGTGGACCGGGGTCCTGTTCCTGCGCCGGCCGGCACTGCGGCTGGAACGCTCCATCCTCCTCGCGGGCGTCCTCTTTGGCATCGTCTCCTACTTCGCTCAGGCCCGCGGCTTTCCTTATCATCGCTACCCGCTCCTGATCTTCTTCCTCTCCCTGGCCGCACTCGATCTGGCCGAAGCGCTGCCGCATCAACTTGGCCGAGACTCATCGCACCCGTATCCGCTACGGCTCCGGGCAGCACAAGCACTGGCCGCCCTGGGTTTGGCTGGCACCGCACTTGTGATCGCACCCGTCTCCACCCGCATCGTGCATCGATACGAGTGGCGCCAGACGCCGTTCGAGGACTCCCTCGAGCACAGGCTTCATGAACTTGGCGGCGATCGTCTCTCCGGGCGGGTGCAGTGCATCGACTGGGTCTCCGGCTGCGACACCACTCTTCTGCGCATGCACCTGGTCTCATCAACCGGCGTTCTTACAGACTTCCTTCTCTTCGGCCCGGAGCGGCTTCCAGCTGTTCGCGCCGCGCGTGCAACACTCGAGGCGAAGCTTGCAACCGACCCACCCGACGTCATCATCGTCTCGAGCTTCCTCCACCTCGTGGGTCTTGAGAACTACCGTAAACTCGCACTCTGGCCCGGGTTCGGTGCCACACTCGATCACGACTACACACTTCAGACCGAGTGGGCGCCTCAGCAACCCATCGTGTGGGTAGGCCGTCACCCGCAGTGGCCCAAGGGATACCGTATCTACGTCCGGCGCGGCTTCAAGCCCCAGATGCCTGTGCTCAACTAGGCCGCGGACCGGCCGTTGGTGGCTTCCAGCTTCTGGCGCCGCGTCTCAAGGTAGGTGAACCGGATCCGGTGAATCACGGTGACGGTCGAGAAGAAGGCCAGCACCCACAACGCTGGTGCCATCACGCCCCAGTGATTAAAGAGCGCGCCCAAGATGATGAGCACGACGCGCTCCGGCCGCTCCATAAACCCGACCTTGCACGACCCGATCAGTGCCTCGGCGCGGGCTCGCGTGTAACTCACCATCAGCGATGCCGTCATGACAAACGCAACCAGCACCACATAGAAGAAACGATTGCCCCGAGCGTAGTAGACCAGCAGGCCAAAGAAGAGAGCTACGTCGGAGTATCGGTCGATAACTGAATCGAAGAACGCGCCGAAGACAGACACCTGATTGGTCTGCCGCGCAACGCGGCCATCGACCATGTCGAAGATGCCGGCGCCGATAATGACCAGGCCGGCGTAGACGAACATGCGATCGGCGCCGGAGCCCCGCGCATATCCGAAGAAGATGGCGGCCACAATGTTGATCAGCAGCCCGATAAACGTGAGCGTATTCGGCGAGATGTGCGAGAGCGCCAGACCATTGACGATCTTCTGCAGCAGCCAGCCGCTGCCCTTGCCGAAAGCGCTCGTCCAAGTCATCGTGTATCCGTAAACGCCCGCAGTCTGCGGGCCGCCGGCGCTCAGTGCCGCCCAGCAGCCTGCGCTGATCTACTCCGCCGTGTCGTGAATCGTCGTGAGCTTGAGTACCTCGAGCTCACGCTTGCCGTTCGGCGTCACAACCGTTGCGACGTCGCCGATCTCCTTGCCGACCAGAGAGCGACCGATCGGCGAGGTCGTCGAGATCAAACCCTGCGTAACATCAGACTCTTCGCTCGTCACGAGCTTGTAGCGAATCTCCTCATTCTTTGTCGAGTCGAAGACCACCACCGTCGAGCCAAAGCCGACCTTGTTGTGCGGAATATTTGCCAGGTTTACCAGCGCGAGATCGCCCATGCGCTTCTTGAGCTGTCCGAGTCGTGCGTTGACGAACTCCTGGCGCTGCTTCGCCATGTGATACTCGGCATTTTCGCTCAGATCGCCGAGCGCGACCGCCTTCTTGATCTCGGCGGGTAACTCTGTCGTCAGTTCGTACTCGAGCTGCACGATCTCTTCCTGCAGCTTCTTCTTGATGTGTTCAGGCATCGTCGTTTCTGCTTTGCTGGTCTGCGAGCGCCAACGCGGTGAACGCAGACTCCGGGAGTCAAACCGCTATTATAAGCGGGGTCGTCGCCCCGGATCGTCAGATCGGGGGCTCTGGCAGCAGCACAGGTCGCCCCGCGCTCAGATAGGCCTCAAGAATCAGCACGGCAGCGACTTGATCGATCTTCGCCGCCCGCGTCGCCCGGTCTGCCGCGGACCGCCGCCGGCCACCGGTCTCGTCCAGCAGAGCATGCGCCTCTCTCGTGGTCAGCCGTTCATCGACCATCGTCACAGGGGTCGCGTCTCCAATCTCGTCCCGAAGTGCGGAAGCGAATGCGCGGGCCTTCTCGGCCTGCGGGCTCACCGCGCCAGAGAGATGCAGCGGGTCGCCCACCACCACGGTCTGCACTTCGTGCCGGCGCACCAGCCGAGCCACGGAACGCACGTCCGACCGCGGCGTCGATCGGTAGACCGTAAGCAGTGGGTGAGCAAAACCCAGAGCATCTGATATCGCCAGCCCTATCCGGCGATTGCCCACATCAACTGCCAGAACGCGGGCCCACTCGCCTCCAGCAATCCTTGCAACAGAGCTCTCACTCACGCTGCAAGTCTACGCCGCCGAGCCGGACGAACCCTTGGGGTTGGCGGTCGGAGAGCTACACGCCATAGCAACCGTTCCCGCCCGGTAAACTACGCCCATGCTGCACACCGGATCGCGATGGAGCCGCCGATGAGAGTACTTCGCGTGCTCTCTCTGCTGTTGGTGCTTGGAGCCGCCGCTTTGGGCCTTCTGACGCTCGCTCCCTTTGGTCCCCATAGCGAGACCTTCGTCGACATACCGTCCGGAACCGGCACCGTGGCGACGGCACGCCTGCTCGAGCAGCACGGCATCGTGGGCAGCCGCTACAGCTTTGACCTGCTTCGACTCGTCCTGCGCGGACGCCTGCTCGCTGGCGAGTACCGCTTCGATCATCCCGCCTCCGCGGTCGCGGTCTACCGTCGCTTGCGCCGCGGCGACGTCTATACCCGCACGCTCGTCGTTCCCGAGGGATTCTCGATCTTCGATATCGCTCGTGCTGTTGAAGCGGCGGGTCTTGGGTCGAGCGCCGACTTCCTTGTGGCGGAGCGCGCGCACACCGAGCTGATTCAGCAGTGGAGCCCTCATGCCGCCTCCCTCGAAGGATTCCTCTTTCCTGACACCTATCACTTCAGCCGCCACAGCACACCCCTTGCCATGCTGAACGTGATGGTGCGCCAGTGGCAGCGCTCGGCCGAACCGCTCTTTCTCACCGCCCCGCTTGAGCCCTACACCTCCACTCCACACGAGCCCGCTCCCGCCTCGAACGCCACAGCCGTGGACACGCCCGACTGGAACGCCATCGTCACGATGGCCTCTCTCATTGAAAAGGAGGTGCGGGAGCCAGCCGAGCGGCCCCTCGTCGCCGGCGTCTTCCGCAATCGGCTGCGTCGCGCCATGCCGCTCCAGACCGATCCGGCCGTCATCTACGCCGCGCTCCTTGACGGGCGCTATCGCGGCACCATCTACGCCTCCGATCTCGCGGCAGCCTCGCCTTACAACACCTATCGCCATACCGGCCTCCCACCCGGGCCAATCGCCAACCCTGGCCTCGCGTCGCTGCGTGCGGCCCTCCACCCTGCCGCCACTGACTATCTCTACTTCGTGAGCGACGCCGCAGGACACACGCGCTTTGCCACCGACCTCCGCCAGCACGCCGCCAACGTGGAGAGCTATCGCCGGTCGGCCCAGCCCTAGACAGACCTCTCGCAGAACGACACCATCGCCTGTTGTGGCCCGGGAGTCTGGCTGCCTCCATGCAAAACACGTCGGCGATATCTGCGAATCATCGCTCGCCGGTCCTCATCTATGGAAAGAGGTGCGGGACGCGTAACTTCTTGCTCCCAAACCACGTCTTTACCCTCGGTATACTGGACGTTCGTGCTCACGATGAATCGGCGGTTGTCTTCCATCACCCTGCTGGGCTTACTTTGGCTCCCGGCACTCACGGGATGTATCTCGCGAACTCACATGGTGCGCAAGACACGGCGCATCGATGTCGTGCTCGGCTCGTCGCTCGACCAACTCGTGAACCGGGTAAATACGCAGTATGCTGCCATTCAGACGATGAACGCCTCCGTCGAGATCGCCGCCAGCACCGGCGGCAGCCGAACCGGCGAGGTGAAAGAGTACACCGCGCTCTCCGGCTACATCTTCATCCGCAAGCCCGCAGATCTTCGTGTGCTTCTCCTGCTTCCCGTCCTCCGCTCCAAAGCCATCGACATGGTGAGCGATGGCACGACCTTCAAGCTGCTCATCGCGCCGCCACGCAATAAGGCCATTATCGGCAACAACACCGTCACCCAGCCCTCAAAGAACGGGCTCGAGAACCTGCGGCCTCCCGTCTTTCTGGACTCCTTGCTGGTGCGCGGCCTCGAAGCCAACCAGATCATCTCTCTCACCCAGAGCACGCGCGTTCTCACCCCCGACCCGCAGACACCCGGCAAGCCCTCCGCCGACCTCATTGAAGAGCCGGACTACGACCTGCAGATCCTGGCGCGCCCCGAGGCGGAGATCGCTCACACCGAGCGCGTCATCCACATCAGCCGCGCCAACCTGCTCCCGGTGCAGCAGGATGTCTACGACAGCTCCGGCCAGATCGTCACCCGCGCCTTCTACAGCAACTACGGCCACTTCGGCTCGATCACGTTTCCCCAGAAGATCCGCATCGAGCGCCCGCTCGACGAGTACAGCCTCACACTCACCATCCTCAAAGTGACGTTCAATGAGAAGCTCGACGACGATCAATTCGAACTCAAGATCCCGGACGGCGTTCCCATCGAGCAGATGAAGTAGCTAGCCGCGCAGGCACCTGCTTCCCTCAGAGACCCGCCCGCAGCGCGTGCACCCGGATGACCTCGTTGATCTCCAGCGCAACTGCGAGCGCGGCATAGCCATCCTCGCCCGAGACGACCGGCCGTGACTTCGTGCGGACGGCCTGGAGGAATGATTCAATCTCCAACCGGAGCGGCTCTCCAGGCGTAACAGGTATCTTCGCCAGGAAGAGACCGGCGCTCGGGTGAGCCCCTCCCAGAGCTGCCGCCTGCTCTTCCGTCATCGCGGATTCCGCTCCGGCAGACCCGCCGCGCGCGCCTGCCGCTGCTGCAATTGCGCTGGCGGCTGTGGAGACGTCGATCAGCAGTAGGTCCTGCCTGGCGAAGTCCAGCGAAAGGTACTGCTGCGGTTGAAAGAAGCGCAGTTTGCGCACCCGCTCCGTGCTGACCCGGCTCGCGGTGAAGTTCGCAACACACCCGTTCTCAAACTCGAGACGCACGTTCGCGATATCGACCCGCGGAGACAGCACCGGCAGACCCACCGCACGAACCTCCCGCACCGGCGAGCTCACCAGACTCAGCACAATATCGAGATCGTGAATCATCAGATCAAGCACCACGTCCACATCGAGAGAGCGCGGCGTGAAGACACTGAGCCGGTGCGCCTCGAAGAACATAGGCCGTGTCAGATGCCCCCGAATCGCCATGACGACCGGATTGAACCGCTCCAGATGACCCGTCTGCAGCAGAGCCCCGCCCTCGCGCGCGGCATCGAGCATTCGATCCGCATCCGCCAGCGTCGCCGCGAGCGGCTTTTCAACCAAACAGTGCACCCCCGCCCGGAGCAAAGGCTCCGCCACGTTCGCGTGAGATTTGGTCGGCACACACACCAGAGCAACATCCGGGCGCACAGGAGAATGCAGCACCTGCTCTATCGAGCCAACGACCGGCGCGCTGAACTCCGCAGCCGCGTGAGCCGCCGCGGCCTCGTCCTGATCCATCACCCCTGAAAGCGCAACGGGCGCACCCTCGTGAGCGAGCGTGTGAAGCACTCGCAGGTGGTTGCGCCCGAAGACGCCGGCCCCAATGACCAGCGCCCGCAGCTTGTCTTGCGCCACGGTCGGCTTACTTCGCTGTCTTGGCGGCCGCGGCGACAGGTGTCTCCACCGCCTCGCGGCAACGGCCATAGAGCATCAGCAGCTGTGTCACCTGGTCCTCCGGCTTGCTCGATGCGGTGACACCGAAGCCCGTCGATCCCGGAGCCTTGTTGCCAATGTGCGCGGCGGTCGCAATAAACTTCAAGAGGTCGAGCGCAATGTCTTCAGTGCGGCGCGCGCCGTTCGGCTGGTTCGCTTCCATCAGATGTCCTCGTTTCCTCCTCGATGGTAGCGGTCGAGCGAGACGAGGCGCAACCGCGTGCGCTCGGTCAGGGAACGAGCTGTTGCGTGCCACGCATCGCACAGAGGATGTCGTAGGCGATCGTGCCCGCCACTCGCGCATGATCGTCGGCCGTAAACCCTTCTCCCAGCAGCTCTGCTTCATCGCCCAGCGCGGCATCCGAGATCGCCGAGACGTCCACTGTCGTCAGATTCATGGAGACGCGACCCACAATCGGGGCAGGCTGCCCGCGCACCATCACCCATCCGCCCGGAGTGCGATCGGTGCCGGAGAGCTCCCGGCGCAGACCGTCGGCGTAGCCGACCGGCAGCAGGGCAAGACGCATCGGCTGGGACGCCACGAAGGTCGCGTTATAGCCGACAGCTTCACCCGCTGCCAGATCCCGCATCGCGATAACGTGCGTCCTCCAGGCGCCTACGGCTCGTAAGCCACCGCCGAGCGCACTCACCGCACCTTCAAGCGGTAAGGCATATCCATAAAGGGCGAGGCCAGTGCGCGCAAGCAGGCGAGCTCCGCAGCGTGCCGCCTCTTCACCCAGCCACGGGAGAAGATGCAGCTCGTCAAGAGTTGCCGTATTCCCGGCGTGCAGCCACTGCGGATGTACACCCGCAAGACACACCTGGTCGAGTGCACCATCGAAGCGCTGCTGCTGCACGCGCGTGAGTGGTGAACCGGCGACCTCGGCCGCCGCGAAGTGCGTCATGACACCATCAAGCCGCAGCTCCGGCGTGCGCGCGAGCTGCTCCAGAAGTCGGTCGAGATCGTTTCCAGGCAGAACGCCCTGCCGCGCCATGCCGGTGTCCACCTCAACATGGACCGGAAGCGGCGTGCGCCCTCGCGTGTGCCGGGCAAGCCACTCGACCTGCGCAGCAAACCACACCACCGGTGTGAGTCGGTGCTCGACGATGGTGGCGGCGTCTCCGCGCTCGAGGCCGCACATCACCAGCACCTCCGGCTGTGCCGTTGCGGCGATCCCGTCCGCGGTAAGCGCGTCACGCACCGCAGCGCCCTCTGCCGCATCGGTCACCCCGAGCCATCTCACACCGGCGCGCGCCAGTGCGGGTGCGCAGACCGTAGCACCATGCCCATACGCGTCTGCCTTGATGACCGCCAGCAAGGAGGTTGCCTCTGCGCAGCTCTCCTCCTTCGACTCAGTGGATGAGAGAACGCGGCGCAGGGTCTCGAGGTTCGCCCGCAATGCCCCCTCGGAGACCTCGATCCAGCTCTTGTTGCCACGCATCGCTTCTATCGTATCGCTCTAGTACTCCGCACCGGCCGGGGCTAGATTCTCAAAGCGCGTGTAGTCGGAAAGATACGCAAGGTGCACCGTCCCGGTAGGCCCATTACGCTGCTTGGCGATGATGATGTCGGCCTTTCCCTTGGTCTCCGGATCTTCCTCGCCGTCCTCGGTCTTGTTGTAGTAGCTCTCCCGATGAATGAACGCGACCACGTCAGCGTCCTGCTCGATCGAGCCGGACTCGCGCAGGTCCGAGAGCATGGGCTTCTTGTCGCCGCCACGCTGCTCGCTCGCGCGGGAGAGCTGCGAGAGCGCGATCACCGGCAGTCTCAGCTCCTTGGCGAGAGCCTTCAAACCACGCGATACGGCCGAGACCTCCTGATTGCGGTTCTCAAACCCGCGCTTGCCCGGCGCAGACGGACCCGTCATCAACTGCAGATAGTCAATCACGATAAGGTCGAGCCGCCCCTCCCGCTGCTGGAGCTGGCGCGCCTTGGCCCGCATCTCGGCAAGCGTGATACCGGGCGTGTCATCGATGAACAGCTTTGACTCCATCAGCCGCTCGAGACCGGCGAGCAGCTTACCTTTGTCCTCCCGCGGAAGAAAGCCCGTCTGGATCTTTCGTGAGTTCACCATCGCCTCGCTCGCGAGCATGCGCCGCAGCAGCGACTCCTTCGACATCTCGAGCGAAAATACGGCGACGACCTTGCCGTCGCGCACCGCCGCATTCTGCGCAATATTGATCGCCCACGCTGTCTTTCCCATCGAGGGCCGCGCCGCGATGATGATCAGCTCGGAGTCCTGCAGCCCGCTCGTCATCCGGTCGAACTCGATGTAGTGCGTCGCGAGACCCGTAATCTCACGGCCTTGCTCGTAGAGCGCATCAATCGACCCGAAAGAGTTGGCGACGATCTCTTGAATGCCCGCAAAGCCGCGCGGCGTGCCCTTCTCTGAGATCTCCGACATCTGCTGCTGCACCGTGTCCAGCACACTGATCGCCTCTTCCGTCTGGTCGGCGGCGAGCGTCATCGCAGTCTGACAGACCGTCATGACCTGCCGTAGAAGCGACTTATTCTTAACGATGCGGACGTACTCTTCGACATTCAGGCGGTGCGGCAGGTCCTCCGACAGCGAGTAGAGATAAGGCCGATCACCAATGGCCTGGAGCTCCTTTCGACGGTCGAGCTCGTCGATGATCGTCATCACATCAACGGCGCGGCCCACGTCCACCAGGCCGGTAATGCAGCTGTAAATGCGTCGATGCGAGTCCAGAGAGAAGTCGTCTGCGGTGAGCTTCGACGTGGCGTCATTGAATGCAACCGCGTCCAGCATCATCGCGCCAAGGATCGTACGCTCGGCCTGCACGGAGGCCGGCAGACCACGGTCAGACAGAATGTCGGCAAAGGCGGCCATGCGGGTATCTCCTATTCCAGAAGTTTGAGGGTTCTATTGTCCCGTACTGCTCTGTGCGGATCTGTGTAGCCTGCGGAAAACTCTCCGACGTGCCACAGCCTTAACCAGCGCACGCGTCGCTGACCGCGTGACAGGAGTGCCTCACCTCTGGCACTTGGGACAGAAGTGCGTCCCCCGCCCGCCAACGACGATTCGCTTGATCGGCGTCCCGCAGCGTCGGCACGGTTCGCCCCCGCGTCCGTAGACCAGGTGTTCAAGCTGGAAGAACCCGCGCACGCCGTCGGCGTCCACGTAGTCTGAGACCGAAGACCCGCCGAGCTCGATCGCATGCCGAAGCACGGCCACCAGAGCGGTGTGAAGACGGCCAAGCTCCGCAAGGGTGAGTCGCGCGGCCTGCCGGCGCGGCCGGATCCCGGCACGCGCGAGCGCTTCGTCGGCATAGATGTTGCCGATGCCGGTGAGAATGGACTGGTTGAGCAGCGCGGCTTTGATGGGCGTTCGACGCCTTCGAAAGAGGACGGCAAACTCCGACGCAGAGACGGCGAGCGGCTCCACACCAGGGCCCGCATACTCTTCACGCAGGAGGCTGAGCCGGCCGAAGCGTCGCGGATCGACAAAACGGATCTCGCGGCCGTCGCCGAGCGTGAGCACGGCGTGGGTGTGTGGCGGCAGCGGAACGGTGGCGGCCGACACCAGCAGCCGTCCCGTCATCCCGAGGTGAACCAGGAACTCGACCGTACCCGGTTCAGCGTCAGGAGCCGCGGGTAGCGCAAGCCGCATCACGATCGTCTTTCCGACCCGCTGGACGCGGCTGATCGTCGCGTCGGTCAACGTCCGGACGATCTCGGGCTCAGGAGTCTTGAACGTCTGCGCTTTGCCGCTCGTCCACACCCCGAGGATCCGCTGTCCGCGCACGCGCGCGTCCACACCATTCGCGACGGTCTCGACCTCAGGCAGCTCAGGCATGATCGCTTCTTCAGTGTAGTCAAGCGCCGACGTGGCGAGCGTGGCAGCACCTGAGCGAAAGATGTGGGCTGGAACACGCAGCAACCCCTATACTTGCAACACGGATGCAGCGGAGACGCTGCATACCGCACGGGCGAGGATGGGCATGGCACATCATCAGCCAATCCGACAGCACACGGCCTCGAGCAGCGACATTCCGGACAAGCTCTACTTCCGGATCGGCGAGGTGGCTCGGCTGTGCGACGTGCCCGCATATGTGCTGCGCTTCTGGGAGAGTGAGTTTCCGCAGCTGCGACCGAACAAGGGCGGCACCGGACAGCGACTCTTCCGCCGCCGCGATGTCGAGATGGCGCTCCGTATCAAGCACTTGCTCTACGATGAGGGGTACACCATCCCCGGAGCGCGGCAGCTTCTCAAGAGCGAACAGCGGCAGAAAGATCCGCAGCTGACGCTCACCGTCGAAGAGTCTCAGGTGGGTGCCGATCGCGAGCGGCTGCAACAGCTCGCGCGCGAGATGCGCGATCTGCTCACACTGCTCTCGCGTCCGCCCGAACAGGCCAAACGCGAAGTGTCCATGCGACGCACGCGCGTGTTGCCCGAGAACCTTTTCCGCTTCGCCGACCCGAACCGGCCTGGCAAGGAGACCAACGAACGATGAGCAGTTCGCAGAAACAGGACATCGAAGGCCCTGGCGCACGCACGCCCCGCGCACAGGAGGCCGACGCCGATGCCGCCTTGACCGGCGGCATTCCGATCCAGTGTCAGTTCTGCGTCGGCCGCTCCTTTCGCCGATCCCGCCTGCGCACGGCGGATCTGCCGCAGCTGCTCATGATGCGCTATCCGGTCCGCTGCCGCCGCTGTAGCCAGCGGCAGATGGTCAGCTTTACCGTGGCCGGCATCTCCGTGCCCTCGCATGTGCGCCACAAGCAGCGCTCGACCTCGCAGTCCAGTGTTCGGTAGCTCGCACATCGCAGAGACTCGTCAAAACGCGGGGAGTCCTTGCCAGATCTGACGCGACGGCCTGAGTCAGCGAACCTGGCCGGCGCTCCCGGCGTGCAGCCGAGCGATCCTGCCGTGGCCTCTATGCCGCTGGAGCCCGGGCCGGCGCCCCGTCGTCGGCTCACGGCGTGGCTGCGGCCCTCGGCGACCCACACCAATCTCTCGGCCACGCTTCTGCTGATGGCCTCATCGTTTCTCTCGGCCGTGCTCGGCCTGCTGCGAACCAAATACATCGCGTACACCTTCGCCCTGTCGCAGGCCGACGCCTACAACGCCGCGTTCGAACTGCCGGACATGATCAACTACTTCCTGATCGGCGGCGTCGCCTCCATTCCACTGATCACGATCCTGAACCGGTATCGCCACCGCGACGGTGAACCGGACGACGATGCCGGAGCAGACCTCGCGCTCTCGCAGATCCTGAACAGCATGTTGGTTGTGCTGACTCTTGCGACGATACTGGCCGAGGTTCTCGTCCCGTTCTATACGCGTTACAAATTTCCCGGCTTTCACGACGGCAAAGCTGCGCTCACAAATGCGCTTACCCGTATTATCCTGCCGGCGCAGCTCTTCTTCTTTGCCGGCGGCGTGCTGAGTTCACGACTGCTGGTGCGCAAGATCTTTACCTGGCAGGCGCTCACACCACTGATCTATAACGCCGGCATCATCGCAGGTGGCCTGCTGCTCTCGAGACGCATCGGCGTCTACTCCCTTGCGGTCGGCGTTCTGCTCGGAGTCGTCGCCGGCCCCTTCGCACTGAATGCGGTCGCCGCGCTGCGCAGCGGCCTGCGCTACCGGCCGGTGCTGAGCCTTGGGCATCCCGCCTTCCGCGAGTGGCTACGGCTCTCGCTGCCGTTGATGGCCGGAGCCTCCCTAGTCACGGCGGACAAGTGGATTCAAAGCTACTTCGCTTCGGCGGATGGAGGCGCGATTACGAGACTCACCTACGCCAAGACGCTCTTCACCGCGCCCATGGGCATCTTGGGACAGGCCGCAGGAGCTGCCTCGCTGCCCTTCTTTGCCTCCCTCTGGCGCCAGAACCGGCGCGTGGAGTTCGCGCAGTCTGTCAATCGCTCCGTCTCGCGTATCGTCGCGGTATCGTTGCTGCTCGCGGGCGCCATGTTCGCACTCGCGCGACCGCTGGTCGACCTCCTGCTGCGCGGTGGCTCCTTCCATCACCTCGATGCGGAGGCCACAGCAGGGTACTTCGGCATCTTCACCCTGTCGCTGTTTCTCTGGACCGCGCAGGCAATCTATGCGCGAGCCTTCTACGCCGCCGGAAACACCCTCACGCCCGCGATCGCCGGCACCGTCATAACGATCGTCTCCATTCCCATCTACGCAATGCTCTTCCATGCTCGCGGCATCGTGGGCCTTGTCTACGCGTCGGATCTGGGTATCCTCTTCCAAAGTGCAGGGCTCGCCGGGCTCCTGCATCGCCGCGACTGGGTCCGCCTGGGCGGCCTTGAGTGGGCAGAGCTCGCACGCGCTGCACTCGCAGCGCTCGTCGGAACAATCGGAGCGACGCTCATCCTGCACGCGCTGGCACTGCATGCAGCGACCTCCGCCGCGACATACCGCACCGATCTTCTGGCGATAGCCTGTGCCGTCCCCGTGTGGGGCGTGCTTGCCGCAGTCGTGCTCCGCCTCACCGGCTCCACGCTGCTGCGGCAGCTACGTCGCCGATCCAGCTAGGCCAATCGCGCCCGCACCGGCTCACCCATGGACCGCCACGTCATCGAGCAGACGCACTCCGGTGAGTGCCTCGCAGACACTCCACAGCCTCGCCGCAGCCGCCCCGTCTCGCGCGCGTCCTGCAATCTTCGCTGCTCCCGCATCACCGCCTCGCGTCTCAAAGAAGCTCTGCGGGCCGAAGTATCCACCACCCTCGGCGTCCGGCGCTGTCGCGGCGTAGAGCGTCGGCACAGCTCCCTCAGCGGCCGTGTTCAGCACCGCCGAAACGACCTTGTTCATTGTGCGCCGGACCGCCTGCTCGGCCGCGTGGAAGTGCGCTCCCTGGGCGAGGTTGGTACTGGCCATCCCGGGATGCGCGGAGACGCTGCGCACCCGGCTTCCGCAAGCGCGAAGTCGACGATCAAGCTCGAGGGCCAACATCAGGTTCGCCAGCTTCGATTGGCTATAGCTGCGCGTCAGCGAGTATCCGCGGGCGAGCTGGAGGTTCTCGAAGTCAAGCTGGCCCAGCTTATGCACAAGCGACGCAATCGTGACCACACGAGGCGGTGCCGTCGCGAGATCATCGGCTGCTCGCGTGAGCGCCGGCCACAGAAGGCCGGTCAGGGCAAAATGTCCCAGAACATTTGTGCCGAAGACCAGCTCAAAACCATCTTGAGTCTCGCGGCGTTCAGCAAACCCTGTCACTCCAGCGTTGTTGATCAAGAGATGAAGCGGTGCCTCGCGCGCGAGCTCCCGCTCCGCAAACCGTCGCACGCTCTCGAGTGAGGCCAGGTCGAGCTCCTCGAACGCAACTCTGGCGCCCGGCGCCTCATGTCGCACCCGAGCGACCGCCTCCTCGCCCCGTCCACGATCTCGCGTCGCGATGAGGACGTCGGCACCAGCCCGCGCCAGCTCGAGCGCCGTCGGATACCCGATACCACTGTTGCCGCCAGTGACGATGGCCCGTCGGCCCTGCTGTGACGGAATCTGCGAGACCTGCCAGCCCTTGCTCATCCGTTCACCTCATCTGTGTCAATCTCTTCGATGCGCAAGATCGCGACCCGATGTGAGAACCGCTTCGTCGCCGTCACGCCACGGTGAGCGTGCCGCGCGTCGGACACTCATCCGGACATGCGACACGGAATTGCTGTGGTGCATGTCGTTGGCCGCCACCGCAGGTCAGTGCCGCGCTCACCTAGCTGCATCACTCTAGGTCGTCGGAAAGTTCGGCCGCGTGAGATCCGGAAACTCCTCTCGAGGCTCCTCACGCTCACCGGCGCCATTCGCCCGCGTCTTGCGGAACCGCTGCTGCCCAGCGCCCGCGACAGCACTTTCGATGCCCGCGTTTACACGCGCGCGCGCAAACTCCGCCGTCACACGTATGCCATTCATAATCGCGTTCGCGTTCGACGAGCCGTGCCCGATAATGCAGACACCGCGCACCCCCAGCAGCGGCGCGCCTCCGTACTCCGTGTAGTCCAGGCGTTTCTTGAAGCTCTTAAACGCCTTCTGCGAGAGCAGCGCGCCAATCTGTGAGGTCACAGTCGACTTCAGACTCTCGCGCAGGGAAGAACTCACCAGCTTCGCCAGGCCCTCACTCGCCTTCAGCGCGACGTTGCCGACAAATCCGTCGCAGACGACCACGTCCGCTCGCCCATTGAAGAGCTCTCGGCCCTCCACGTTGCCAATAAAGTTGAGCTTGGCGGCGCGTAGCAGCGGCAGCGTCTCCCGTGTCTGCGCGTTGCCCTTGGACTCCTCTTCGCCAATCGACAGCAGACCCACGCGAGGCCGCTCGATCTTCAGCACGTGGCAGGCATACACGTTGCCCATGAGGGCGAACTGCAACAGGTTCTCCGGGTCCGAGTCGACGTTCGCCCCAACGTCCAGCAGCAGCGATGGCAAACCGCTCATCGTGGGAAGGATCGTTGCCAACGCAGGCCGGTCCACGCCCGCGAGCATGCCCAGCACCATCTTCGCCGTCGCCATCGCCGCGCCTGTGTTACCCGCGGTGAAGAAGCCGGCCGCCGCACCCTCGCGTACCAGCTTCAGACCGACGCGCATCGATGAGTCGCGCTTCGACCGCACAGCCTGTGCGGCCTTGTCATGCATGCTGATCCACTCCGCCGCATGCACGACCTCGATGGGCAGATCTTCACCTGCGAGAGCCTCTTTGAGCGCCGGCCGAAGGGTCCCTTCAGGGCCGACCAGAAGAATGCGCACATCCAGCGCACGGCACGCAGCGATAGCTCCGCGAACCTCCGCACCGGGTGCCGCGTCGGATCCCATTCCGTCGAGAACGATCTCTGTCGGCATCAGCGAGCAGGTCTCTCGAGCATTATCTCGCGTCTGAAGGACCGGCAGTGTACGGCTAACTGGCTTCTTTTACGGCCAGCACGTCGCGGCCCTTGTACATCCCGCACTTACGGCAGGCGCGATGCGGCAGCTTCCGCTCGTGGCAGTTCGGGCACTCGGAGAGTCCCGTCGGTGTCAGAAAATCATGGCTGCGGCGCTTGGCAGTCCGTTGCTTGGAGTGGCGCCGTTTCGGATTAGGCATTCTGGTGTTCCCTTCTTCTCGCCCGTCCGGCGCCGCGCTGCTAGAGCGCATGCACCCAATCGAGCATAACTTGATCTCTCGGTACGACCGGCCACCTGCGTGGCCTCAGCGGCTCGGCTTCAACTCCAGATTCTTGCCCAGACTCGCAAGCGCATTCCATCGCGGATCCGCAACTGCCTCGGCACACCCGCATGCACCCTGGTTCAAATTCTGCCCGCAGTGCTGGCATAGACCCTTGCACTCAGGCTCGCAGAGCGTACGGCTCGGGAGTGACAACAGGACCTGCTCGCGCACCACGTCCTCGAGCACGAGCCCGCCACTAGCATAATACCCGATCTCGGTCTCCTCCTCGGAGATTGATCGCTCGGCCTGACTCGCGTCCACGTCCTCCGGCCGGAAGATCAGGTCAAAGTCGCCGAGCAGCCGCTCCGGCACCGGCTCCACGCAACGCGCGCACAGCAGCTCAAACTCCCCTTCGTAGCTCGCCCGCAGCCGGATGTCTGCAACCACCTCCCGTGGGCCGCGATGCTCCACCAGCAGGTCGGCACGTCCACGGACCGCGAGCGGCCCCATCTGCCGGACGTCGGGGGTGTACTCCATGACCGCCGCCGGCAGCGTCTCGTCGAGCTCCAGCGGCTCCTTCTCCAGTTCCAACGGTGTGATAAGCATGACATTCTCATTCTCACACGCCTATGCATTCCACTGCACCTGTCCTCCCTTCACGTCCCGACAGAGCCGCTCCGGTCTTTGAGCTCTGTGCCGAGACCCTGTCCGCCTGCCTCGCCGCCCGCCACGGCGGCGCCGACCGCATCGAGCTCTGCTCCGCCCTCGCACTCGACGGACTCACCCCCAGCCACGGCCTGACCCGCGAGGCCGTGCGCCTCGCCGCACTGCCCATTCACGTGCTAGTCCGCCCGCGCGCTGGAGACTTCGTCTACACGCCGGAGGAGTTCGCCATCATGCGTGAAGATCTCCGGCACGCGCTCTCCCTTGACGTCGCGGGCTTCGCCCTCGGTGTCCTCCACTCCGACGGTACCGTCGACATCGACCGCACACAGGAGCTCGTCGCGCTCGCGGCCGGCCGCGAGGTCACCTTCCATCGCGCCTTCGATCGCACGCCATCACTCGCCGACGCGCTCGAAGACGTCATCCGCACCGGCTGTTATCGCGTGCTCACCTCTGGCGGCGCGCCCGACATCGTCACCGGCACGCCCACACTGCGTGAATTGGTCGAGCAGGCGCACGGACGCGTCGCCATCGCCGCCGGAGGCGGTCTGCGTCGCGAGAACGCCGCCGCCGTCGCCGCCGGCACCCGCGCCCCTCACCTTCACGGCTCCCTCCGCTCCCGCTCCGCACCGGACTCGTCCATCGACACATTCGACCAGGTACCGGCCACCATCCGCGCCGAGGACGTCCGCGCAATCGTCGCAGAGCTCCGGCGCGGCGCACGCACTCGTCATCCGCTCGGCTCATGACGGCCCTGAAAGCGATCCAGGCTCACTCTGAGCATGCGACGCCGCTGCACCACCTCGACACGCCTCACCGGCCCCCGGCAGAGCAGGCCGAGCCACCGCCGTCTGCTAGCGAGCTGCCGGCCAGCTGCTGGCGCGCACGGTCAGACATGCTCTGGACCCAACCCTCGTCCGCGCGCGAGACTCTCACGGCTGCGTCCAGCCCGCACGGCGGGTATACTCCGGCCATTCCCTTGGAGGCTCCTCATGTTCGCCCGCCTGCAGCAGACCCCTGTCTTCCGCCCAGGTCCCGTCACCCCGCGCATCGTCAGATCAGCCGCCACTCTCCTCGGCGCGATGCTCGTCCCCGCACTCTTCGCTCAGGTCGTCCCGGTTCCCGTAACACCGCAGATCGGCTCCTCGAATCCCGTCTCCGCCGAGCCCCCGATCGTCCGCCCGACCACCACCCCGTGCACCGTCACCCTCTTCACCAATCTTGAGTTTGCCGACTTTAATAACAAGCCGATCAGTTACACGCCTCCGAGCAGCTGCCCCGGTCCATGGTCGAAGGTCGTCTTCAACGCCGACTTCACCGTCACCGAAGGCCGCCAGTTCGACCGCACCGCCAAGTTCTTCCTCGGCGGCGCCAACATCTACTTCGGCACCACCGCCGAGCCCCGCGCCGCTCTCAGCCCCTCCTGGCACGTCGAGAGCGACGTTACCGACCTCAGTGCCCTCTTCCACGCCCCGCAGACCGGCCAGGCCATCCTCGGCAACTTCGTCGGCGTCTCAGGTGGCGTCACCTACAACGGCCTGATCTACGCCACCGCGACCCTTCAGTTCTATCCCGCCTCCGCCCGCAACCCCGCCCCCGTCGTGCCCTCCGCCGTGCTCTCCCTCCCCGGCACCAACGACACCACGCGCCTCAGCAGCTCCACCGACGTCCTCGCCAACACCCTCACCCTCCCCCGCAACGTCGAGCGCGCCTACCTCGATGTCTTTGCGCAGAGCCAGTCCAGCGACGAGTTCTGGTATCTGAGTGCCCCGTCCGACGTCGCCGGCGAGCTCGCCACCAGCGGCAACACCGCCTTCCGCGAGACCGAGATCACCATCGACGGCAGGCCCGCCGGCGTCGCGCTCGTATATCCCTGGATCTATACCGGCGGCATCGACCCCGCGCTCTGGGAGCCCCTGCCCGGCGTCGAGACGCTCAGCTTTAAGCCCTACCGCGTCGACCTCTCGCCCTTTGCCGGCGTGCTCTCCGACGGCAACCAGCACACCGTAAGCCTGAGCGTCTTCAACGCCAACAGCGGCTTCGACGTCACCGCCACACTCCTGCTCTACACGGACCCGAATCGCGAGAACGTAACCGGAGCCGTCACGGAAGACACCCTCGCCGGCACGCCCAAACCCGCCGTCACCGAGAACCTCACCACCGCCGCTGACAGCACCGTCTCCGGCACCATCGCCGTCACCGCCGCGCGCCCGTACCGCATCACCGGCTACGTCGACACCTCCGCCGGTCGCATCACCACCGACATCGTCGGCCGCGTCAACTTCCGCAACGCGCAGGTCGTCAAAGTCAACGCGAACACCTTCTCCGTCGATAACCAAAGCCTCGTGCAGGATGGCGAGGTCTACGAGAGCATCACCCGTACAACCGGCCTCATCGCAACCACCGAGCAGCGCGCCATTCGCTACCCGCTCACCCTCAGCTACGCCTTCACCCAGGCAGCCGACGGCTCCTACGTCCAGTCCGTCTCAAGCGTGCAGCAGAAACTCAGCAACACCACCGTCCCGCTGCTTCCTGGCATCACCCTTCCCCTCGCATCTTTTAAGGAAGTCGTGCACTCCGCTGACACGATCAGTGTCTCCGCCGCCGGCGTCGCCAGCTACACCGGCCTCGCCAGCGCCACCAGCTACAGCAGCCAGGATCTGCTCACCGGCTGCAGCAACCGCGAGCTCACCTCTGCAAACCTGAAGCTCACCTCCGCACGCGACACCCAGACCTGCCCCTGACCGAAACACAGCCGGAGCCGCGGGCCAGCCACAAGCTCGCGACTCCGGCTTTCCGCGTCTAGAACTCGACCTTAACGGACACCTGTCCCGTCCGGTTCCCGCCGAAGTCTGAACCGCGCGCCTGCGTGATCACGCCAAAGCTCGGACTCGTCGCATCGAGCGTCGGATCCGCCAGGTTCGTGTGGTTCAGGATGTTCGTAAACGTCCCCTCCGCCCGCAGCCGCACGCCCTCCGCGATCACGATCGACTTACTCAGGCCGCTCGAGAGGCTTACCGTCCCCGGTCCGCGCAGATCTCCCACCGACTCCGTCCCAAACCGCCCGATCGGCGCGACCGGCGTCGCCACCTGCGTGTTCGGATCGGTATACGTGCCCCCCACCACGCAAGCCCCGCTCACCAGCGAGGCATACCCTGTGTTCCCGGCCGCATCCACACCGCCTGGACACGTGAACGCCGCCTTGTTGAACCAGCCGTTGCGCGAGCGTGGCCCGCGATTCCCGTTCGCCACCCGATCCGGTCGCTGCTGCCGGAAAAAGAGCGTCCCCGACCCCGTGCCCGACGGGTCCACATTGCCGCTCGGCAGGTACGCCGTCAGAAACGGCCCCGACTGCCACAGAAAGATATTGGAGATCTGCCATCCGCCGACCGCCGCATCGGCCACGCGTCCCATGCCGCCGCCGAAGCGCTTGCCCCGCCCTACCGGCAGCTCATACACCCCGCTCGAGAGCCAGCGATTCCGCCGTGTTCCCGTCACATTGCCGTAGTCCACATGCCGGTCATACGCGTACGTGCCGTCGTAGCCGCCCTGCTCATCGACAAAGCTCTGCGTGCCCTGCGCCGACGCCGCGCCATACGTGCCCTGGTTGTCGGCCAGGTTCTTCGCCAGCGTATACGCACTATCGAACGACAGGCCGCGCGAGAACCGGTGCGACAGCTCCACCTGCCCGCTGTGGTAGCTCGCCTGCGCCGAGGTCGACCGGTTGTAGATGCTGTAGAAGTTCGGGAACGGAAACGCGCTTCGCGGCTGGCTCGCGGCCGGCGTCGTCGAGGAGTACGGCAGCTGGTTCAGCTCCGGCTGCCACACCAGGTGCCACGTCTTCAGCCCCACATACGAGACCCGCAGCCCGAAGCCGTGACCGAAGTCGTGATCGATCGATAGGTTCGTCTGTAACGAATACGGATCGTGCCAGTTCGTATCGACCGCCGAGTAAAACGTCGTCGACCCGTACTGCGGCCCGGCATTCGCCGCGTTCGCCGCCGGTGGTGCCACATTCGGAAAGACAAACGCCGGTCCCGTCGGTGTCAGCGAGTTATTGAACGTCTGCAGATTGGACTGCAGCGTGCCCGTCAGCGCATAGAAGAGCGCACCCGAGGTCGTGATGTTGTAGTAGCCCGCGCCTCCGCGCAGCGCCGTGCGATCGTTGCCGAACGGCCGGTACGCAAAGCCGAACCTTGGCTCAAACCGCAGCTTCGGCGTCGTGCGCAGCCCGCCCGGCAGACCCGCCTGCGAGTTTGAGAGCACCGGCGTGCACGGCGCTCCGTTCACCGGCAGACCCGTCGCGTCCGGATTGTCCACCCCCGCCGTCGGGCACGCATTCACACTCGCCAGCTCCGGCACCGAGAGCAGCCCCGCATACCCGTTCGGATACACCAGCCGCCCCGACTTCGCCACCGACGGATCGAAGTTCGCGATGTTCCCGTTCGTCGAGGAGAACGCTGGATGCAGCTCGTATCGCAGCCCGAACGTCAGATTCAGGTTCGGCGTCGCCTTCCAGTTGTCCTGCGCATACACCGCGTAGGCGGTCGCCGTGCCGTTGTTGTCCGAGGTCACATTATCGGTCTGCACCTGGTACGGCGCGCCGATCAGAAAGTCCGCAAACTCCTGGCCGGTATAACCGCCATTCGGCTCGAAGTAGAAGTTGCCATAGTTGTCCGCCGGCGCAAAGCTGAGCGGCGTGAACGCGACCAGGTGCCGCACGTCGACGCCGAACCGCAGCGTGTGGCCTCCGCGCTGCCACGTCACATTGTCCAGATACTGGAACAGGCGCGATCGCTCACTCGAGTTCAGCCGGTCACCCACACTGGTCAGCTGCGTAAACCCGAGATGACTCACGCCGTTGAACGGAAAGCTGCGGCTGATGCCGTCGAAGTTCGCGCTGTTCACCAGCGCCGCGCCGTCGAAGGCATTTGAATTTCCGTCCTCCTCGAGCGTGAAGCCGAAGCGAAACTCGTTTGCCAGGTGCGGCGTCGCCACATAGTTCAACGACGTCGCAAAAATCTTGTAGTGCGCGAACGCCGTGCCCACCGGAAGTGCCAGCTCGCTCGGCAGTGCCTGGTCGATCGTCTTGCCCGTGTACCGCGCGAACACCGTCGCCTTCTGCCCGAACCTCTGGTCGCCGCGCAGGTCGTACTGGTTCGAGTCGATGTCGTTGCGTCGCGTGCCAACGTAGTTGTACCCCGGGCTCGCGAGCGCGCTCTGCACCGACTGATCCGGATTCACATTCGGGTCCGGAAACAGCGACAGAAACGCCGCCGAGCTCGGATTGATCGCCGGCAGCGTCGCATTGGCATACGTGCTGCCCGTGAACGGATTCCGCAGCGTCGACGTCTCCTGCGAGAAGTCGCCCCGCTTCATCCGCGCCGTGGGCACCAGATACTGTACGCCGAGCGTCTGCGGATACCGCAGCCCCTCATACGTGGCGAAGAAGAACGTCTTGTCGTGGCCGTTGTACAGGTGCGGCAGCATCACCGGCCCACCCGCCGATCCCCCGAAGTCGTTCGCCACCTTGTGCGGCTTCGTCGCCTTCGTCAGCCCATACGGAATCGCGTCGAACGCCCCATTCTGGAAGTACCAGAACGCCGACCCGTGAACCGCATTTGTGCCAGACTTGGTTACAGTGGTGATCTCTCCGGGCTGCCCGTACTCGGCGTTGTTGTTCACCCCGTCCACTCGGATCTCCGCGATCGACTCCGCCGAGGGAAACGCGTCCGCCTGAATATTGTTCGAGGTCTGGTTCTGCGCCGAGATCCCGTCCACCGTCGTCTCGGACTGCGATGGCAGCCCGCCCTGAATCGAAAATTTGATGCTCGGGTTCGGCGACGCCGAGGGCTGCGGCGGATAGCTCCCCGAGTCCGGCTGCACCCCCGGCAGCGTCTGAATCACATTGAGCGGCGACGTCGACCCTGCACCCCGATAGTTCGCCGGCAGGTCCAGCACATCGCGCGGTGAGAGCGACGCCGAGATCGACGCGTCATCCGTCGTGATCGTGCCTGCGTCCGACGCGTCCACGTTCACCGTCGCCTGCACATCCGCCGGCGTTAGCACCACATCCAGCCGTAGCTGCTGCCGCGCGACCAGCGCCACATTCGTGCTCGTCTTCGCGGAAAAGCCGGCGGCGGTCACGGTAATCGTGTATCGCCCCGGCTCGATGTTCAATGCGTTATAGCTTCCGTCCGCCCCCGCGACCACCTCGCGGTTCGCGCCCGTCTCCACCTCGTGCAGCGTGACGTGGGCCCCGGGCACCAGCGCATCCCCCGCGTCATGCACCGTGCCCGTCACCGAGCTCAGCGTCGACTGCGCGCTCGCCGTCATTCCGGAGCCGAAGAGAAATAACAGAAAGACAAGCGTGCGTGGGCGAATCAACATGGAAGAGACCTCAGACGTGCGAAAGATCAGGAGCCGAACAGGAAGCGGTGTCGCTGCCCCGTGCGCTGCAGCATACCTCGCCAGAAATGGAACGGAGTGTCGCTGTGTACCGTGCGCCAACCCGCCCCACCTTGTCCAGCAATCATCCTCCGCCGTGCAATGCGGTCAAACAATCACGCCACACCCCCCGTTTCGTGAACACTCCCGCGGCCTGCGCCGCTCTCCCCGCTCTCGTTGCCTCGCGAGCCCGTAAAGCACTGCGGGGCATATCCTAGGTGTGCCACCATGTCCTCCTCGCTCCAGCTCGCCCTCGTCT
Source organism: uncultured Acidobacteriaceae bacterium (assembly GCA_964247625.1). Lineage (GTDB taxonomy): Bacteria > Acidobacteriota > Terriglobia > Terriglobales > Acidobacteriaceae > Edaphobacter. The sequence continues at coordinate 7,242 of CAXTVA010000008.1, read as the reverse complement.
CCTGCGCCCTGCTCGGCCTCCGCCACGGCTTCGACTATGACCACCTCGCCGCCATCTCCGACATCACCAGCGTCCAGCGCGGCTGGCGCGAGGGCATGCGTCTCGGCCTCCTCTACGCCCTCGGCCACGCCGCCACCGTCGCCGTCCTCGGCGCCGCCGTCATCTTCCTCCACCTCTCCCTGCCCGAGCACCTCGACAGCATCGGCGAGCGTCTCGTCGGCGCCACCCTCATCGTGCTCGCCATCTATGTCCTCGTCAGCTTCCTCCGCCGCCGCCCTGATCTCACCCCCGGCGCCACCGCCCATACTCACCTCCCGCAGAGCCGCATCGCCCTCCTCGTCTCCGGTGCCCGCTACGCCAGCTGGCGCATCCGCCGCCTCCGCAACCCCGCCCTCGCCCGCCCCGACGACTTCCGCTTCCGCTACGACCAGAGCTCCGTCTTCCTCGTCGGCATCATTCACGGTCTCGGCGCCGAGACCCCTTCGCAGCTCCTCCTCTTTCTCCTCGCCGCCAAACTCGGCGGCACCAGCCGCGGCTTTCTCGGCCTGCTCAGCTTCATCCTCGGCCTCCTCCTCATGAACACTCTTATGACCGCCAGCGCCTCCGGCATCTTCGCCGGCAGCACGCACCGCCCCCGCCTCCAGACCATCGTCACCTCGCTCACCGCCGTCTACAGCTTCGTCATCGGCACCATCTTCCTCTTCGGCACCAGCAGCAAACTCCCCCCGCTCGTTCACTAGCCCCGCATCCAACCATCCAGACCGATCCTGCAACCCGCCATGACCCTCACCGAAAAGTCCGCGCTCCTCGACCAGACCCTCCGCTCCCTCGGCTCCGTCCTCGTCGCCTACTCCGGCGGCACCGACTCCGCCTTCCTCGCCTTCGCCGCCCACCAGGCCCTCGGCGACCAGATGCTCGCCGTCATCGCCGACTCCGCCTCCCTCCCGCGCCGCGAGCTCGCCGACGCCCTCGCCTTCACCGCCGACCACGCCATCCCGACCCACATCCTTCACACCCACGAGCTCGCCAGACCCGACTACATCCGCAACGACGCCAGCCGCTGCTTCCACTGCAAAGACGAGCTCTTCACCCGGATGGAAGCCACCCGCGCCCAGCTCGGCTTCGCTCACATCGCCTTCGGCATGAACCTCGACGACCAGGCCCCCGACTTCGCCCAGTTCCGCCCCGGCCAGCAGGCCGCTGCCCTCCACCACGCCCTTGCACCCCTGGTCACCGCCGGCCTCACCAAGCCCGAGATCCGCACCCTCGCCCGCACCGCCGGCCTCACCCTCGCCGACAAGCCCGCCAGTGCCTGCCTCTCCTCCCGCATCGAGTACGGCCGCCCCGTCACCGCAGAAAGCCTCTCCCAGGTGGAACGCGCCGAAGCCGCCCTGCACGACCTCGGCTTCCCCCGCGTCCGCGTCCGCCACCACGGCGACCTCGCCCGCATCGAGATCGCCCGCGAAGACCTCCCCCGCGCCCTCGCCCTCCCCGTCCTCGATCAGATCACCGCCGCCCTCCGCCCCCTCGGCTTCCTCTACATCACCCTCGACACCATCGGCTACCGCACCGGCTCGATGAACGCCGTCCTCCCCGCCTCCGCCATCACCGCCGCCCGCTAAGTACCCGGCACGCTCCACCTCGAGCACAGACGCCAGTGGCGGGATCAACATTCCCGGCTGACCTGTGTCTCACCACCCCTACCAGGCCTTGATGCGGGGCCACAGGGTCGCCAGAGGCGGATGCATCTCCCTGCAGAGAAGGATGGTGAACCGTTCGTCTGCGCGAGCATACGCATCCGTCACACGCTCGGCAGCTTCGACCGAACGGAAGAACTCGTGATCGCCTCGGCCGTCGCTGCCAAGAACAAGAACGCTCTTGCCGTCGTACTGGCGTGGACCCCAGAGCCAGTACGTCTCAGCTTTACTGATCGACGCTGGCAGACCGTAGCGAGGGCCGAAGAAGTCGATAGCTGCCGCCTCGCCGTAGTCATTGGCAAAGATGGCTGTCTCCGCCTGAACCGAAAGCGGAAGACCGTGAAACACCTCTGCCGTCTTCTGTGTCATCGCCTCCCACCCGAACTCGTCCGCGAAGTACTGCGGTAGCGGCCGCTCGGGCTCGCCTTCAAAGACAACAGGAGTGAAGCCGCGCCACCTCGCGTGATACGCGAGAAACTCCGGGACGGAAAGAATCGGCATGACCAGCGGAGCGAGCACACACCCGGAGGCGATCATGGCGACCGGGTATCCAACCCGCAGCCATGCACGCCTCGTGAACCCCTGCTCCAGCAGGATCGCGCCAGCAGCCAGGAGAACCGGATAGATGGGCGAAACGTAGTAGTTCTTCGCCTGGGTCACGAGGAGAAGCACGATCACAAAAGCTGCTGCAAGACCGATACAGCGAAGCCCCTTGCCTCTCTTCGTGAAGAACCACGCAAGCCCAGCCACCCACAGCGGCGTCAGCACGGGATTCATGATCCGTGCTTGATCGATGAGAAACGACACTGGGTCGCGAAGGATGCGCGAGTCGCTCTGCCGGGAGTGCCGCTCAAACTCAAGAAAAGGAAATCCGTGCTGTAGCAGCCAGAGCAGGTTCGGGGTAAACAGCAGCATCGCAATCACGACTGCGGCAAGGAAGTAAGGCGTCCTTAGCCACTTCCGTTCAGGCGTGAGCAGGAGGCCGAGGAGCAGTCCCGTGACAGGAAGGAGAATGGAGTATTTGTTTTCGAGGCTCAGCCCGACCAGCACCCCTGCCGCCAGCCAGTAGCGAGGATCACGGCGCAAAACGATACGCGACACCATCCACAGAACTCCCGTCCAGCACAGCGGCTCGAAGGCGTTCATGGATAACCAGTGCTGCAGAACCAGGTAGATCGGGATCGGGGCGATGGAGAGCGCCGCGAGCATCTGGGCATAGCGACCACCTCCCCACTCCCGGGTGATCGTGGCAGTCATCCAGACAAGCACGCCGCTCGCCAACGCAGGCAGAAGGCGTAGCGCGAGAAGAGACGATCCCAGCGTGTGCAGCACCGCCCAGGTAATCCATGCGATCAGCGGCGGATGATCGACGTAGCCGGCGCTGAGGTGGCGGGCGCAGGCAATGTAGTACAGCTCGTCCCGAAAGATGCCGTATCGACCGGCGGTCAACAGGTGAGCCAGCACCACGGAACACGCAATGATTGAAACCGCAGGCGAGATGCGCCTGTGCGAGTCAGGCCTCCCCTTGTCTAGACCCACAGAGCTCTCCAGTCCCTTGTACGTTGCTGCATTGGAGTTCGTTCCAACAGTTCACACCGGCGAGTGGCACCGGCGGCGGTAGAATCTGGGGCAAAGATGGAGGGACGTCGTGAAGATGCAACGTCGTGAAGTGCTCGGGGTGCTCACTGCCGCTGCCGGATCCGCAATGCTGCCAGTATCCTTTGCGGCCGGTGAGCAGGCGCCCGCCGCGAACCATCTGCCGAAGGAGAGGGTCACCGGTATCGGAGGTCTGTTCTTCCGCGCACAGGATCCGAAGGCGTTGGCTCAGTGGTATCAAGATCACCTTGGGGTCTTCGTCACCCCGCAGACGGCCGACGATCCAGTCTGGAATCAGCAGGCCGGACCGACGAGCTTCTCGCCCTTCCCAGAGAAGAGCACGTACATCGGTGATGCGACGAAGCAGTGGATGATCAACTTCCGCGTAGGCGACCTGGACAGGATGGTGGAGCAGCTCAAGGCCGCGGGCGTCGCGGTGACAGTAGACCCTTCGACTTATCCCTATGGTCGCTTTGCACGCACGCACGACCCCGAAGGCAACTCCATCGAGCTATGGCAGCCGCTGCCTGCAGTCACCCCGAAGTAGATCCCGTGCCCAGACAGGTGCTTCGTCTCCCGAGGCGTCCGATCGCTCCACCGCTCAACCGCTCACCCCCGCGTGAAACAATCACGTCATGCGCCTCGCCTACCTCGACTGCTTCGCCGGCATCTCCGGCGACATGTTCCTCGGAGCCCTGCTCGACGCCGGCGTCCCGCCTCACATCCTTCATGACGCGACCGCCGCGCTCCACCTCGGCGCCACCCTCCAGATCGAGATCGTCGACCGCAGCGGCATCCGTGCCACCAAAGTTCATGTCCTCGAGGGCGACCACCTCGCCGAAGATCCCTCCCACACCGCCCAGCCAGCAACCCACACCTCACCCCCGGCCGCCACAGACAACCGCCCCCACAGCCCTCAAAGCTCTTTACCCCCTCGAGACGCCCACGACCCTCTCGACCAGCAGCAAATCCCCTCCCACACCCACCATCCCAAGACTCAGCACCAACACAAGACCGGCCACCCCCACACCCACGAACCCCACACCCACGAACCCCACACCCACGAGCCTCATACGCACCCGAACGAACCCGCCCACAGCCACGGCCGCTCCCTCACGACTATCCGCGCCCTCATCCAGGCCACCACCCTCGCCGAGCCCATCAAAGCCCTCGCCCTCCACGCCTTCGACCTCCTCGGCCACGCCGAGGCCGGCGTCCACAACGTCCCGGTCGACCAGATCCACTTCCACGAGGTCGGCGCCGTCGACGCCATCGTCGACATCGTCGCCACCTCCGCCGGCATCCACCACCTCAACCAGCAGGCCCTCGATCAGACCGGCCATCCCCTCCATTGGCACGCCTCTGCCCTCAACGTCGGCAGCGGCATGGTCCAGTGCGCCCACGGCAACTTCCCCGTCCCCGCGCCCGCCACCGCCAGCCTCCTCCGCGGCCTGCCCACCTACGCCGCCCACCTCGAAAAAGAGCTCACCACCCCCACCGGCGCCGCCCTCATCCGCGCCCTCGATCCCACCTTCGGCACCCAGCCTGCCATGCGCGTCAGCCACCTCGGCTACGGAGCCGGCACCCGCAACCCGGCCGGCTTCCCCAACGTCCTCCGCCTCTCCATCGGCGACACCGACACCCCCAACTCCACCCCCGACCCAGCCGACACCGTCACCGTCCTCGAGACCGCCCTCGACGACCTCTCCCCCCAGCTCCTCGCCGCCGTCGCCGAGCGCGCCCTCGCCCTCGGCGCCCTCGACGTCATGCTCACCCCCGTCATCATGAAGAAGGGCCGCCCCGGCACCCTCCTCACCGTCCTCGCCAACCCCGCCGACACCCCCGCCCTCGAAGACCTCATCCTCCGCGAGACCACCACCCTCGGCATCCGCCGCCGCACCGACCACCGCTCCTGCCTCGACCGCGCCCACATCACCGTCCACACCCCCTACGGCCCCATCCGCATCAAGATCGGCTCCCTCGCCGGCGTAGAACGCAACGCCGCCCCCGAGTTCGAGGACTGCCGCACCGCCGCCGCCCAGCACGCCGTCCCCCTCAAACTCGTTCAGCAGGCCGCCATCGCCGCCTTCCGCCGCTAGGCCCCACACCCGCCACCCATGACCCCCACCGCCCTCCTCGCTCTCCTCGCCGAAGTCGAACGCGGCGCCCTCACCCCCGCCGCCGCCGCCGCCCGCCTCGCCACCCTCCCCTTCGAAGACCTCGGCCACACCCGCGTCGACCACCACCGCAGCCTCCGCTCCGGCCTCCCCGAGGTCATCTACGCCGCCGGCAAGACCCCCGACCAGACCCTCGCCATCTTCGCCAGCCTCGCCCGCGACGGCGTCGACGTCCTCGCCACCCGCGTCGACCCCGCCACCGCCGCCGCCATCCTCACCCAGCACCCCGCCGCCACCCACAACCCCACCGCCCGCACCGTCGCCCTCCGCCAGACCCCGCCCACCCGCACCCCATCCACCCCATCCACCCGCACCGGTAGCCCCCAGACCACTCCCACCCCAGCCGCGCCCCCCCAACACCCCGCCATCCCCGCCCAGACCCACCACACCCAGGACCCCGCCATCACTGCCGAGACCCACTCCATCCAGGACTCAGAGATCCCTGCCGAGACTCACTCCACGCAAGCTCCAGCCGAGCCGTCACCCGCCCCCCAGCCCCACGTCGCCGTCCTCTGCGCCGGCACCAGCGACCTCCCCGCCGCCGAAGAGGCCGCCGTCACCGCCGAGACCTTCGGCTGCCGCGTCACCCGCCTCTACGACGTCGGCGTCGCCGGCCTCCACCGCCTGCTCAGCGTCCGCGACCAGCTCCTCGCTGCCCACGCCGTCATCGTCTGCGCCGGCATGGAGGGCGCCCTGCCCTCGGTCGTCGGCGGCCTCGTCGCCGTCCCCGTCATCGCCGTCCCCACCTCCGTCGGCTACGGAGCCTCCTTCAGCGGCGCCTCCGCCCTCCTCGGCATGCTCAACTCCTGCAGCCCCAACGTCACCGTCGTCAACATTGATAACGGCTTCGGCGCCGCCTACACCGCCACCCTCATCGCCCGCGCCTCTACCGCCAGCTCACCACCGCCAGAAACCACCCCACCCCTCCCCAACAGCAACCCATAACGCAGCCTCAGCCACGCCTCGCAGCAACGGAACCAGACACTCTTTCTAAGCAAGCCCGTAGCAAAGCGCCAGACGAACTACGGCGTACCTTGTCGCAACTGATGGCAACGGCGCTTCTAGGAAGTAACGCTTAGAAGCTGCGGATGTAGTCGTGACCGATCACGTGATGCACCTTGCCCGCACATTCCTCTGCAAAGCCAGGTTCAGAGCTTGGCGGCTGCGTCTGTTGAGTCATGGGCAATGCGATCTATAGCGGCGGGTGGCCTCCTCCGATCAGTACCACGAAGTCGCATCTCGGAACGAATCCGGCCCGGGCTGGAAACGTGGGCAGTCTCAACTTTCCACAACGGTGTCTCTCAGGACCGATCTTCCTAGTCGCTCAAGCCGTGTTCGATGAGTGCATTGACCTGCTATCGCCAAGTGAGCTTTTGCCGGTGGTCGACCTCGACGAGCCCACCGATCAGCACTGGCTTGCGCAGTCATGCTGACTTTGGCGGGTGAGGGAGACTCACCCGGAAGATCGGTAGTTCGGGCAGCTATGATCAACCCTGTGAAACAGATGATGCGCATCGGAGACCTCGCCAGGCTTGGAAAAGTCACTCCGCGCACTGTCCGCTACTACGAAGGCCTTGGACTGATCCCTCGGGGAGAGCGCGAGGGCACCGGCCAGCATCGTTACCCCGAACAGACTGTTGTACGCCTTCAGAAGATCGATCAGTTGAAAGCTCTTGGTCTGAGCCTTGAAGACATCGGCAAGGTCATTCACCTCTACTTCGAAGATCCCACCGGCAGGAGAGCCAAGATCAAGGTGCTGGAGATGCTTCGTA